>NZ_JACSCY010000002.1 GCF_014333615.1 Hymenobacter citatus
AGTGAGTGAGTGAGTGAGTGAGTGAGTGAGTGAGTGAGTGAGTGAGTGAGTGAGTGAGTGAGTGAGTGAGTGAGTGAATCGGGGGTAGGAGGGTGCCATAACGGGATGCCTTACCTTTGCACCTCGCTTTTGCCTTTCCACGCTTTACACTTCTCTCCTCGTGCACCTCACCGATTCTCATGCCCATGTCTACTCCGAGCAGTTCAAGCCTGACCGCGACGAGATGCTGCACCGGGCCTTTGAAGCAGGCGTGACGACCATCGTCATGCCCGCCATCGACCACACTACCCTCGATAGCATGCTCGAAACGGAAGCCCGGTTTCCGCAGCAATGCTTTGCCATGATGGGGCTGCATCCTACCTCTGTAAATCAGCATTTTGAGCGGGAGCTGTACGCCGTGGAGGAGTGGTTAGGGAAGCGGCCCTTTGCCGCAGTAGGAGAGTGCGGCCTCGATCTGCACTGGGACAAAACCTACTTTGCTCAGCAGCAGGAAGCTCTGCGTGTGCAGATCGATCTGGCCAAGAAGCACAACCTACCCCTAGTGCTGCACACCCGCGATGCTTTTCAGGAAACTGCCGACCTCATTGAAGCTGCCCAGGATGGCACGCTGCGCGGTGTGTTTCACTGCTTTTCGGGGAGCCCGGCCGAGGCCGCCCGCGCCATTTCACTAGGCTTCAAGCTGGGCATCGGTGGTGTAGCTACCTTCAAAAACGGCGGTGCCGATAAGTTTCTGCCTGGCCTCGACCTGGACCACCTACTACTGGAAACCGACTGCCCCTACCTGGCGCCGGTGCCGCACCGCGGTAAGCGCAACGAGCCTGCCTATCTGCCGCTCATTGCGCACCGGGTGGCAGAGCTGCTAGGAAAAGATGTGGCAGAGGTAGCGGAAGCTACCACCCAAAATGCTCAGGCATTATTCAACTTATAGCGTCGAGCATTGCCTACACGGCGTGTTGTTGCGCTCAGGGCAGGCCAAAAGAGGGGTAGAGTAGAATAGGGAAAGTGCCGATTGCCTGCTAGCTTGCCAACTCGGCCACACGGTTGTGTGGCCGGTTTCGTGCTCTTTCCTGCTGCCTTTGGACTCTTCTTACTTTAACATTGATACGGCTGCGCCGGCCACGCCCGAGGTTTCGGTACTTTTAATTTACACTGGCGGCACCGTGGGCATGGCCTACGACGACGATGGGTCGCTGGTGCCCATGAAGTTTGCCAGCATCATGGGCAATATTCCGGAGTTGCGCCAATTTCGGATGCGCCTGACGGTGCACAGTCTCCCCACACCCATCGATTCTTCCAACGTGACGCCTACCATATGGGCTGAGCTGGTGCGCATCATCACCCATAATTACGACGCGTACGACGGCTTTGTGATTTTGCACGGCACCGATACGATGGCCTACTCGGCCTCGGCGTTGAGCTTTATGCTGGAAAACCTAACCAAGCCCGTCATCTTCACCGGGGCGCAGCTACCCATCGGCCGCATCCGCACTGATGCCCGCAAAAACCTGCTCACGGCGTTGCAGCTGGCTTCGGCTCGCCACAAAACCACCGAGGCGGCCCGTATTCCTGAAGTGTGTATCTATTTCCACAATGTGCTGCTGCGTGGCAACCGCGCAAAAAAGGTAGAAAGCGGCCATTTCGATGCCTTTAAAAGCGAAAACCACCCGCCGTTGGTACGTGCCGGCATCGACCTGGAGTTCAACGATGCGGCCATCCGGCCGATGTCGGTGCTACCCCGCAAGTTCCACCAGCACCTCGACGAGCGGGTCGTGATTCTGAAGCTATTCCCAGGCATCAGCGAGCAGGCTGTGCGCGGTATTTTGGCCATTGATAATCTACGCGGCTGCGTACTCGAAACCTTCGGCTCGGGCAACGCCCCCACGGCGCCGTGGTTCACCGCTGCCCTACGCGAAGCCCTGGACCGGGGCCTACACATTCTCAACGTTAGCCAGTGCGATGAGGGCCGCGTGCAGCAAGGCCGCTACGAAACCAGCGCCCATCTGCGCGACCTGGGCATTATCGGCGGCGACGACATCACCACCGAAGCGGCCGTGGCCAAGCTCATGTTTGTACTGGGCCTCAACCAGGCGGCCCCTACCACCCGTCGCCTGCTAGCCCGCGACCTACGCGGCGAAATCTCCAACTGGGAGGAGTAAGTAGAACCGAATTAGGATAGCCGACCACCGGCTAATTCGGCCCTAAACAGAAAGGCTGTTTGCGTTTCTGGTAAAAGCCGCGTTTCTTTGCGCCACCATTAGCCCTAGAGAGGTGTCCGAGTGGTCGAAGGAGCACGCCTGGAAAGTGTGTATAGCCCAAAAGGTTATCGTGGGTTCGAATCCCATCCTCTCTGCATGTAACCCCATTTCCAAATTGGAATTGGGGTTTTTGCTTTTCAGGGGCTCCATCTATAAGCACAAGTGCTGATACTGCGCTTAGCTTTCTGCTACGTTTCTGGCACAGAAACTAAAAGTTGATACGGTATACCCCGTTGCATCCTTCCTGCATAGGCTGGGCTATAGCCAGTATATAAGCCAAGCTATGTTGTCCTGATGCTGCACGTACTCGGAGTAGGTCCGCCCAGGTCTTTAGGTCAACACCACAAAGTTGGTGGGTTTGCCCACAAACTTTGTGGTGTTGATCACACGCCGTTGCTTGGGTCACGGAACCGGGGTTGCTTTAACGAGTCAACTACTCTCAACCTCCGTATATGAAGCGCTTTTGGTTTGTATTCCTGCTGACGAGCCGAGTGGCCATGAGCCAGACGCCGGACTCCGTAAAGACGACGAGTATTCCACCGAAGAGTAATTTCAAATTCGGTATTGTCAGTTCCATCAGCTTCTCACTCGCCGCTGTCAGTACACCCCACTTACGGTCTTATTTTCGCGCCAATGAAATCAAACCTGCCCCCTTCTTCGGGCAGTTTGCGCATTGGAATGGTGGCTTTCGCTACAAACGGCTCAAGTTTATCTCGCAAGCTGGGCGCGGACTTGATATTTCGTTCATGGAGGGGCGTAAAGACGACAAGCGAGTAGCCCAGCAAGACCATGCAGATTATACGGGTTTTATGCTGGGCTACGATGTGCTGAACGCCCGCAACCGCCGCCTCTACCTCAATGTTGGCACCGGCGCTATCACGTACAAATACAGCGTCTACCGTCGCACTCCGCAGATTGTTGACTGGCAGGACCTGACGCAATACAGCCAGCCGGGTGCTATTCCTTCTCTGACCCTGACCAACCAGTACCTCGACGTCAACTTGGAGTTGACCCAGCGGGAAAAACGCAAACGCAGCGCCGAATATATGCTTCGCGTGGGCTACCGGCGGGGACTGCGCCCGCAGGCGTGGGAGTCGGATGCCTTCTTGCTACAAGGAGCACCAACCGACCGCATTAGCCAATTCTATCTACAGATCGGCTATAACTTTTCCCTCAACTTCGACCGAGTGGCAGACCTATGAAAGCGCACTTGCTAGTGCAGGTGTGGCTGCTCCTGAGCGGCCTAACCTTCGATGCCGGGCAAAGCCGTAGGCCGCAAGCACGCCTCATTATTTATCGCACGCGCGAGTTTGGCGGCGCTACCTATAACATTACTCTCAACGACCAAAAGCTGGGAAAGCTGCCGACCAACCGGTACATGCAGGTTGAGTTACCACCGGGGCGAATAAAAATAGAGTCGATTGGGGATTACTTTACCGAAAATCAGACCTTGTGGATTGATGCTCACCCCAGTCGTACCTATTATGTTAAAGCAATTGAAGAAGTTGATTTCCTAAGCCAGACGCTCCTGCTCGCGCCCGTTGACAACGAGCAGGCCCAACGAGAGTTACAGGGCATCAAACCAATACGTTTGCCCCGCCCCAATTAAGTGTCTTCTATGTCCCTGTCCCGGCAGACCACTGCCTTACTTTTCGGCGTTACGCTCACCAGCCTGCTGGCTTACTGGGGGTGGTTGCTCTACGTGGGGTATGGCAACATGAGGAAGCCGCGCCCGACATCGGAGGCCTAGCCCGGTACCTGCTGGGCATCGGGCTGCTGCTCGCCGGTTTGGGAGCCGTGGCCCACCTCAATTATCGGTGGGCGTTTCGACAGTGGATGCTTCGCCGTGAAACCGTATGGGTGTACTGGACGTGGCTGTGCGGGCTGGCGTGGCTGCTGTTTGAGCTGCTACAGGTTCGAACAGACCATGTGCCCGACTTTATCGACGAAAACCTGCTGGTAACCGCCGTGCTTCTGGCCTTGATCGTGGCCTATGGCTACGTAGCCGATTCGTTTCGGACCCGCCGGGCCCAAGACCACCTGCTACAGCAAAAGATGGAGGCCGAGCTAACGGCGCTCAAGGCTCAGGTGAACCCGCACTTTCTCTTCAATGCCCTGAATACCATCTACAACGAGGCGCAGCGCGTCGATAATGGGACGGTAGCCGACCTGATTCAGCAGCTCGCGGGCATCATGCGCTTCACCCTGCAAGAGTCGAAACAGCCGCTAACGTCTATTGAAAATGAGTTTTCGTTTCTGGAAAAATACCTGGCGCTGCAACGCGCCCGCCTCCCGCAGCGCGACACCCTGCGCGTGTCGACCCAGCTGGAATGGGATGGTCAACCGGCTTCCATTGCCCCGTTGCTGCTGATTCCGTTTATCGAAAACGCCTACCAGTACGGCATTAGCTTCGTTCAGCCATCGTACATCGACTTACAGATAGCCGTAGAGAACCGCCGCTTGCGCATGCGGCTAGCCAACAGTATTGCTCCGGCAGCAGCCCGGCTTGGTCTGGGTACTGGTATTGCCACGGCAAGGCAGCGACTGGCCCTGATGTATGCCAACCGTCATCAACTCGATATCCAGCAAACAGACGATTCTTTCACTATATCTCTTGCCCTTGATCTATAGGTATTTATGCTACATGCCATTGCCATTGATGATGAGCCCGCCGCTCTGGAGGTACTGGAGCGCTATGCCGCCAAGGTGCCCTTTTTGCAGCTCACCCACACCTTTCTCAGCACCACCGAGGCGCTAACCTGCCTGCACACCCAACGCGTCGACCTCTTGTTTTTAGACATTCAAATGCCCGACGTGCTCGGTCTGGATTTTTCCCGGTTGGTAGCACCCTTGCAAAAGCCCATCGTGTTCACAACGGCGTATGCCGAACACGCGGTTGAGGGCTTCGCCGTGCAAGCGCTCGACTACCTGCTCAAGCCCATTGAGTTCGGCCGATTTTTGCAGGCCTGCAACCGGGCATACGCCCACGTAATGCCTGCACGCGAAGGTGCGCCCGGTATCTTCGTCAAAGATGGCTACGATTGGATTCGGGTCAACGTGGAGCAGGTGCTTTACATTCACTCGGATACCAACCTGCTATTCATTCAGGAGCAGGACCGGCAGGTGAGCACCCGCATGACCCTAGCGGACATGCTGGCTACCTTGCCGGCCGAAGAATTCATCCGCATTCACAAATCGTACATCGTAGCGCTAAAGGCGATTCGTAAAATCGAGCGTCATCAGGTGACTGTCGGCACAGTCACGATTCCGCTTGCAGAGAGCTACCGGGAGGCATTGCAAAATCGTTTATTAAAAAAGAACGTTCGTTGAAAGTGGCGACTTGTTTGACTGAGTACCAAGTTTCATAACGAAGAAGGCCTCCATGCTTTTAAGCATGGAGGCCTTCTTCGTTATAGATTCAGCAACTACACTGAGAAACTCTCGCCGCAGCCGCAGGTACGGCTGGCATTGGGGTTGTCAAAATAGAAGCCTTTACCATTTAGCCCGTCCGAGAAATCAAGTTCAGTGCCGGCGAGGTAAAGGAAGCTTTTCATGTCTACCACCACCCGCACGCCTTTGTCCTCAAACTCCTGGTCCATGGGTTTCACTTCATTGTCGAAGTCTAGCTTATAGGACAAGCCCGAGCAACCGCCGCCTGCCACCGATGCACGCAACCGGTAGGTAGCATCCAACTCAGCATCGCGCATGAGATGTTCAATTTTATCTTTTGCCTTGTCAGAAACAGTAATCATGGCAGTAAGGGTAGGGGTAAGCGAAGCTAGCCGATGTGGCCATTCTTATTACAAAAGTACACCTTGAAAGGTTTAGTTTATCTGATACGTTTCTAAATAATAAAGGGTAGGAAGCAATAGCCCTTTCGGCTGCTTCCTACCCTTTACAACATTATCCGTCCGGTGTAACCGGAGCTACCTTAGTGGTGTGACTTCTCCAGCTCTAATGCTGGCAAGCCGTTCTTTACGCGGTAGTCGTTGATAGCCGATTTGATGGCATCTTCAGCCAACACTGAGCAGTGGATTTTCACGGGCGGCAAAGCCAGCTCTTCCACAATCTCCATGTTGTCAATAGCCAACGCCTCATCCACGGTTTTGCCTTTCAGCCATTCCGTTGCCAGCGACGAAGAAGCAATAGCCGAGCCGCAGCCGAACGTTTTGAATTTGGCGTCGGTGATGGTGTTGGTGGCTTCGTCTACCTCGATTTGCAGGCGCATTACGTCGCCGCACTCAGGAGCACCTACTAGGCCAGTACCTACGGTTTTCTTGCTTTTGTCCAGCGTGCCCACGTTGCGGGGGTTGCTGTAGTGGTCAATTACTTTATCAGAGTAAGCCATGACGTTGTCAATTAAGAATTAAAAATTAAGAATTAGAAAATTGAGTTTCAAATCAAAAGATGGTCATGCGGATGAATCACCTTTCGATTTTTAATTCTCAATTTTTAATTGATTCTAGTGTTCTGCCCACTCAATAGAGTTGAGGTCGATGCCTTCTTTGTGCATCTCCCACAGCGGCGACATTTCGCGGAGCTTGGTTACGGCTTCTTTTACGTGGCCGATAGCGTATTCGATTTGCTCGTCGGTGGTGAAGCGCGACAGGCCGAAGCGTAGCGAGGAGTGTGCCAAGTCGTCGCTCAGGCCCAGGGCCTTCAGCACATAGCTGGGTTCCAGCGAAGCCGACGTGCAAGCCGAACCCGACGATACCGCCAAGTCCTTCACGCCCATCATCAGGCCTTCGCCTTCTACATACTTGAAGCTGATGTTGGCTACGTGGGGTAGGCGGCGCTCCACCGAACCGTTTACGTAGCTTTCTTCCAGCGTCAGCAGTTCTTTTTCGAGATGGTCGCGTAGCTTGCTTAGGCGCTCCGCGTCCTGGGCCATTTCGAGGCGGGCCAGTTCACAGGCTTTGCCAAAACCTACGATGCCGGGCACGTTCAGCGTACCGGAGCGCATGCCGCGCTCGTGGCCGCCGCCGTCCATCTGGGCCGTCACCTTCACGCGGGGCGATTTGCGCCGCACGTATAAAGCGCCTACCCCTTTAGGGCCGTACATTTTGTGAGCCGTGAAAGCCATCAGGTCAATGCCGTCAGCGATAACGTCTACAGGAATCTTGCCTACTGCCTGCGTGCCGTCGGTCATGAACAGCGCGCCGTGCTTGTGGGCAATCTTGGCAATTTCCTGGATGGGCTGAATCGTGCCGGTTTCATTGTTGCCATACATGATAGTCACCAGAATCGTTTCGGGTGTCATGGCGGCTTCCAACTCTTCCAGGCTAATCAGACCCTGCTCATTTACGGGCAGGTAAGTAACCCTGCCGCCCAGCTTTTCGATGTGCTTGCAGGTGTCGAGCACTGCTTTGTGCTCGGTAGTAGCCGTAATAACGTGGTTGCCCTTCTGGGCGTACATTTCAAACACGCCTTTGATAGCGAGGTTGTCCGACTCTGTGGCGCCCGAAGTGAAGATAATCTCCTTTGGGTCGCAATGAATCAGCTGCGCGATTTGCTCGCGGGCGTAGTCCACAGCTTCCTCAGCGGCCCAACCAAAGGGGTGGTTGCGAGATGCTGCGTTGCCGTATACTTCTGTGAAGAACGGTATCATGGCATCCAGCACCCGCGGGTCGAGAGGGGTAGTGGCGTTGTTGTCGAGGTAGATAGGTAGCTTGAGCATGGCTCGGAGTCAGTGAGTTCAGCGGAGAATCATTCGCATCTAGAACAGCAAAACTACTAAAGAGGTTTTACTTTGCCAGTGTAAATGTCTTTATAATCCTAATACTGCTATAGAGGCCTTCTATGGCTCCTTCGCTACAACCACGCATGCTCACCAACCTCGAACATTTGGGCCTAGCCGTCCACGACCTGAAAGCTGCCACGACACTCTACACCACGCTGCTCGGCGTGGCGCCCTACAAGCAAGAGCATGTAGCCAGCGAAGCCGTGGATACCGTGTTTTTTAAAGTAGGTGGATCCAAAATTGAGCTGCTAGCTGGCACTTCCGCGGATAGTGCTATCACCAAATACTTGCTCAAAAAGCCCGAGGGCATTCACCACGTGGCGTTTGAGGTAGATGATATTTGGGCCGAAATGGCGCGGCTGCGGGCCGAGGGCTTTGTACTGCTCAGCGAGGAGCCCAAGCGTGGCGCCGACAACAAGCTCGTCTGCTTTGTGCACCCAAAAAGCGCAGCCGGCGTGTTGGTAGAGCTGTGCCAGACTATAGTGGTAGAGTAGCGCCAAGGCCATTTATTTGCTGATGCAGGGTGCGTCAAGGCTGTTCGCTGGCTTTGGGTTGAGGGCGCAGCTTCCACACATGAAAGGCACCTACCCTGGTTATCTGTTGCTCTAAGTACGGCTGCAAGCGAGGGTCTTGTAGGCTGGTGCTGTCGTTGCTATACAGGTAGCGGGCGCCTTGGGCAATACAGGAGGCAATGTACAGCTGGCCACTTGGCGTGGTAGAGGTAAGCTGGCCGGGCCACTCAATACCAAAGCCCTTCTTGTGTAGGAAATAGAAATAGATGCAGCCCGAATTGTCGGGGCCTACTACGCACAAGGCGCCGGGCGGGGTAGCCGCTTCCAGTTGCAACCGGCTAACGGGATTGAAAAGCTCTGGCGGCACATCCGAATCGTGGTGTAGCCAACGGCCGTATCCTACCCGCGCAAATGCCCAAATAGGCTGCACGATTAATAAGAGCAGTAGCCACACTTTAGCTTTTGGGAAACGGCGGAGCCAGGCAGCACCCCACGCCGCCAGCAAAAGCAGCAAGGGTAGGAGGGGCAGCATATAATACGTATGGCCCTGCATCTGCCGCAGCTCAATTACATAATAAGCAGCCAGGGCAAGCCCCCAGGCAAGGCCTGGCCCAAACCACGGATGGCGGACGGGGGGATGGCGCACGAGTCGCCAGCAGCCTACCAGGAGCAAGCCCAAGGCGCCGTAGCCTAACAAGAGCTCTGGCCAGTCAGACAATAAATTGCGCTTGATGATAGAAAGACCAGTAGCCAGGTCGGTAGCCGGCCGGAACTCCAGACCAAAATTTTCGAGGCCTGAAGTATGAATCAATTGTAAGGCGTAGGCGTACCACCACAGCGACAGGCCTACAGACAACACGGCGTAGCCTGCCAGTAAGCCCAGCTGCCGCCAGGAATAGCGGTGCTGAAGCACATCCCGTACTACCCATACCGCAATAGGAAACCCTACTACCAGGTACTGAAGCTTCGTGAGGCCGCCCAGGGTCACGGCAAGAAAGCTCAAGCCCAGATAATGGAAACGCTGCTGTTGCCGCCACTGCATAAACCACAGCAGACCCGCAATGGAGGCCGTAAGTGCCAACACATCCGGCAGCGCATTGATGCCGTGATAGAACAGCTCTGGCGTCCAGGAAAGACACCAGGCCCCAACACCACCCAGCCACGCAGACCCGCTGACGTGTTGTACCAGCCGGTAAAAAGCCACCAGGCCCGCCACATAGATCAGCCAGTTGAGCAGGCGGGGTAGCGCTTCGTGAAAGCCAAACAAATGGTAGCTACCCGCTACCAGCCACTCGTAGGAGGGAAACTGCATACCCGTGATGCCATTGCTGGCCCCTCGTTTATCGACGCGAGGCTCCAGAATATGCATGCCCTCTTCGTAGAAATTGCGGGCAACTGCCATAGTATCGCACTGCCGCCACACGTGAATGCTGGTAGGAGGGAGTTGAAAAAAAGGAGCGTGTAATAAAAAATTTAATCCTAGTAATAGGGGCCAAAACCACCGTGGGAGGAGATTTGTGGCCTGTATAGCTTGACTATTCATGCCGCAAGTTAGAACCGAAAAAGTCCGCTGCGTACGTTACTCAATGAGTAAGCTGAATTTGTGAAAACAATAGATAACAGGGTAGAAGTTGTAGAATAGCAGATGTAACGGCGGTTGAAGACATCAGCCCGCGCTCGTCTTACTTGCGCTGTTTCACAACTTGCACCATCATATTCTGCCTTCCCATGAACCTATTCCAACAAGAAGTGGAAGCAGCTGTAGACGCGCTGCTGCTGCAACAAGTCATTCTCTACCCCACCGATACGGTGTGGGGTCTGGGCTGCGACGCCGAATCAACAAAGGCCGCGGAGCGGCTCTACAAGCTGAAGGGTAGGCCCGAGGGTAAGCCCAGCATTGTACTGGTAGCCGATGAAATCATGTTTGCCCGCTACGCCGCCACCGTGCCCGATAACCTAGCCGAGCTGCTGGCTACCCAGGAGCGGCCCACTACCTATATAGTAGCTGCCAGCCGCTATGTAGCCCCGCAGCTGGTAGGGCCAGATGGCACCGTGGGCCTGCGCATTCCGCGCGATGAGTTCTGCCACAAGCTGGTGCGCCGGCTGGGACACGGGCTGGTGTCGACCTCGGCCAACCGCAGTGGGGAGCCGACGCCGGCCATATACAGTGAAGTAGACAAGCAGATTGACCGCGCCGTTGACTACGTGGTGAGCTGGCGGCAGGACGACGACACGCGGGTAGCTCCCTCGCGGGTGGTGCGGATAAAGGAAGATGGCACGTTGGAAACAGTGCGCGACTAGCCGGGGCAACAAAAAAAGTAAGCACGACAGCGGGTTACATTTGGCAGGGCAGCAGTATGAAGCGTAAACAACTCCTTCACCTTTTCACTTTTGACCATGAAATTCTCGTTCAAATCACTGCTCGTTCTGGCTGCTTTCGCTCCTTTCGCTCTGGCTTCGTGCTCGGAGAAAACGCAGGAAAATGCTGAAGCTACCGCCGAAAGCGCTGCTACTGATGCTGCTAACGCGACTGAAAATGCTGGCGATGCCATCGAAAACACCACTGACAAGGCTGCCGCTGAAATGGCTCCCGAGAACGGCGACACAGCTGTAGTGCGCGATGTGCCTGCTGATAAGATGGTAGAAGAAACTCCTGCCAAGCAGTAATTGCCTGGTAGGCTACTGCCTACAAAAAGCGCCTTCGGAAATCCCGAGGGCGCTTTTTTTGTTATAGCACGTTGGTTTAACGCGTCGGCAAATGCGTCATTCTAGGGGCGTTGCTACCTTTGCGGCATGAACAAACCGCAGCTCCCCGACCTCCCCCTGTTTCATACCATTGCCGAAGCCGCTGGTGAGCTGGACTACCCCGCCTACGTGATTGGCGGCTACGTGCGCGATTTGGTGCTGGCTCGGCCTAGCAAGGATGTAGATGTGGTGTGCGTAGGCGACGGCATCCAGCTGGCGCAGGCTGTGGGCCGGAAGCTACCGGGCAGGCCGCGTGTGACGGTATTCAAAAACTTCGGGACGGCCATGCTGCCTACCCCCGAGATTGAGGTGGAGTTTGTGGGCGCCCGCAAGGAAAGCTACCGCGCCGAGAGCCGCAAGCCCGAGGTAGAAGCCGGCACGCTGGAAGAAGACCTGGCTCGTCGTGATTTCACCATTAACGCGTTGGGCATCAGTCTGAACCCAGCAGACTTTGGTGCGCTGGTAGACCGCTACGACGGCATGGGCGACATCCAGCGCAAGACCATCCGTACCCCCCTCGACCCAGATATTACCTTCTCCGACGACCCGCTGCGCATGCTGCGCGCCATTCGGTTTGCTACCCAGCTCGATTTCGATATTGAGCCGGATACCTACGATGCCATTGCCCGCAACAAAGACCGCATCAAGATTGTGTCGCAGGAGCGCATCACTACGGAGCTGAACAAGATTATCTTGGCCGAGAAGCCTAGCTATGGCTTTAAGCTACTGTTTCAGTGTGGGTTGTTGCAACTGATTTTCCCGAAGATGGCCCAATTGCAGGGCGTGGAACGGGTAGGGCAGCACGCGCACAAGGACAACTTCTACCACACCCTACAGGTGCTCGACAACGTGGTGGCCACCGGCGCCGACTTGTGGCTGCGCTGGGCCGCCATTCTGCATGACATCGCCAAGCCCGCCACCAAGCGCTACGACAAGCGCGTGGGCTGGACGTTCCACGGCCACGAGGACAAGGGTGCCCGCTGGGTACCACAGATTTTTGCCGATCTGAAATTGCCCTTGGGCGAAGAAATGCGGATGGTACAAAAGCTGGTGCGTCTGCACCTGCGGCCCATTGCGTTGGTCAAGGAAATTGTGACCGACTCGGCCGTGCGGCGCCTGCTGTTCGAGGCCGGCGACGACATTGACCGCCTCATGCAGCTCTGCCGCGCCGATATCACTAGCAAGGACCACCAACGCGTGGCGCGCTACCTGCGCAACTTCGATGTAGTAGAAGAAAAGCTGA
Organism: Hymenobacter citatus; assembly: GCF_014333615.1. GTDB lineage: Bacteria > Bacteroidota > Bacteroidia > Cytophagales > Hymenobacteraceae > Hymenobacter > Hymenobacter citatus. The sequence continues at coordinate 12,496 of NZ_JACSCY010000002.1, forward strand.
AGGAGGTAGAAGAAAAGGACCACCTGCGCAACTTCAAGCCCGTCATCACCGGCGAAATCATCATGGAAACCTTCGGTCTGAAGCCTAGCCGCGAGGTAGGCGAATTGAAGGAAGCCGTACTGGAAGCCATCCTCGACGGCCGCGTGCGCAACGAGTACGACGAAGCCTTCCCATTGCTGCTGGAGCTAGGAGAGAAGAAGGGGTTGGCAGTGGTGAAGTTGTGAGGTTGAGAAATTGCGAAGTTGTGAATAGCAAGACGGCTGTCATCCTGAGCGCAGCGAAGGACCTTCTCACACCAGAACAAGTCGTTGTTACGATAATCGTTCAACTGGCAAAAGGTCCTTTGCAAGCTCAGGATGACAGCCGTAATTTTTTACTCACAACTTCACAACTTCACCCTTAAAAAGAGAAAGCCCTTTGCCCTTCCGTTGCAGCGGGGTAGGGAAAGAGCTTTCTCGGGTCACAGGCTCACTCACCACAAACCAGCGACCCACTGACGGATTGTGACAAGGTAGATGGCGGTGGTCGCCAAAGCGTTGCCTAAGCGGTAATTATTCGCGGATAGGAACCAAAGAAGAGCCGCGGCTTACGTCCTTGGAGATGCGGCTAGGGTTGCCGGCATATTGCACCTCACTGGCGCCGCTGAGGTCCACTTTCAAGCGTTCCTGCACGCGGGTTTTGGCATTGCTGGCCCCCGATAGGTCGAAATCAGCGTTGCGGGTGGTCAGGCCCAGGGCGTCTATCTCACAGGCGCCGGAGCCATCCACCACCAAGTCGTTGGCTTGGCCGCGCAGGCGGGTTTGGCAAGCGCCGCTCAGGTCCAGCGACAGGCGCGTTGCATTCACATCGAGGGTAGCGGCACAGGCGCCGTTTTGCTCCACGTTTAGATTGCGCGCGTCGCGAAAGCCGGCTACGTCGGCCTGGCAGGCGCCATTCAATTCCAGTTTATTGAGGATAGGCAGTGTCACGCGCACCAGTACGGGGTTGCGGTTGCCTTTCAAGTTCGACCAGAATCCGCGCTGTTGATGCCGAATTACAAGTTCGTCGCCGCTGGTTGACACCTGCAAATCGCGCAGGTCGCGGTCCTCGCCGGCTGCTTCTACCTTAAACTCGCTACCCTGGCGCACCAATACCCGGTAGGCGCCGTTGGCTTGAATAGTGTGGAAATCGTTGAAGGAATACGTGCGGCGGCCGTCGCCGTAAGAGCTGAAGTCGGTTGGAAACTCTGCCTTCGGAATGTCAATATTCACCTTCACATTGCCATTCTCATCGGTATCTGTATTAATACGAACCCCATCTTCGGATTCATTGACGCGCACGTCTACTCCGTCGTTCTCATCGGTATCCTGCTCGTCATCAGTAGCAAAATCTGAGTTTGTGCACTCAATGCAGTGCAGCTGGGTGCCAATGATTTCGTAGGTGTGTGTGTCAGCGTTTTCAGGCTTTTCGTTGTTCACGAAGTTCTCGCCGTCTAGCCGGTTCGAAAACTCTTTGCTTAGGCGGTAGCGCTTATTTTGGGGTAGGCGCAGGGTCACGTCCAGGTCTTGGTCGCGGAAGCGGGCATCGGGTTGAAAGGAGAAGAAATCATCGAGTATCAGGGTGGCATTATCGGTGGCGCGGGCTGTGTAGCGGATAGAGGTGCTGGCCGTGCGAATAGCTTCCTGCTCCGTGGCGCCGCGCGCCGAGAGGTACTTTACCAGCTCCACTACTTGCCCGCTGTCGGCTTCTGTCAGGTTCAGGTCCACCCACTTGTGGCCGTCGTTGTGCGTGGTGTGGTTATCCAGCAGGATAGTGGAGGCCGTGAGGGTAGGGAAACGCTCGGTCTGCGTCACTTCGCCTTCCATCTGGAAGTCGCGGCTGATGCGCACACCGGCTGCGCTGGCGCCTACCACGCTCAGCAGCCACAAACCTAGTAGCGAGAGTCCCGCAATCCGGCTCAGGATAGAGCGGCGTAAAATCAGCCCCAGGCCCAGCAGGAACATGGCTAATACCGGAATGGCCCCCGCTGCGTAGAAAGCCAGCAGCGCCCAGGAAGGCACGCTATTGGTGAACAGGTAGGGAGGAAACGGGCCCGTGTGAATGAAACCCTGCGACTCAGGAAGTACGCCCAAACCAATGCCCAGCGCAATAGTGAAGGCCAGCAACAAGCCAAACCCAGTTACCACCAGCAGCACACCTGCCGCCACCCGAATTAAGGTGCCCATAAACCCAACGGCGGGGCGCAGATTGCGGCCAGCACCTTCAATGAACGTACCGATAGGACGGTTGCCAGGGGTAACGGCGCCTTCTTCCGACGCACGCAGGTTGCTATCTAAAGCTGAGAGCGTTACGGCATCGCCACGCATCCGAAGACGGTCGGAGGCCGTTTTGGCCTCCGGTACCAGAATCCACAGAATAATATAGAGAAGGAAGGAGAAGCCTCCCGCAAACAAACCGGCCAGAAACAGCACCCGAATCAGCACTACATCGGTACGGAAATAAGCCGCTAAGCCAGCCGATACGCCCCCGATTTTGCCGCTGTCCACATCGCGGTAGAGCTTACGAAAATTGGGGTCCTCGTCGCTCAGCACATTGTCGTAGCGCTTGGGTAGGGCAATCCAGAGTACTATGTAGGCAATCACAGCGAAAGCCGATAGTTTTCCGCCCAACTCATCCAGCCAGCTGATATCATCGAGAGCAGGGCCAGCGAGCAGTAGCCCCACAAATGCCAGCCGGAACCACAGCGGATTGACGGCGAAGTAGCGACCCAGGCCGGCGGCTACCCCGGCTACCTTGCGGTTGGCCATGTCGCGGGTGAGGCGACGGGGCTCATCAAATGGGGCAGTGGTAGCAGGATCGGGGTTGGCCGTGTTCTTGGTGCCGCCGGTGTAAGCCCGGCCGCTGGCGCTGCCTGTGCTACTACCCGTAGTGCCGGTGTAGAAGCCTTCGGCGGTGCCGCTGGCCACGGCCGAGGCCAGAATTTCTTCGTCTTCCTCGGCCTCATCGGCGGCCTGAAAATCGCGTACGCGGCCCATCTTCGCTACCATCTGCTCCACGTCTTCCAGCGAAATAATCTGCTTGCTGGGCGAAAGCCGCGATACAAACAACTCGGCAATGCGGCTCTCAATGTCGGCCACGATTTCTTCGTGTCCGCGGTAGCCAGAGAAGTGGGCTTTCACCTCGGCCAAGTAGCGGCCAAGGACTTCGTATCCATCTTCTTCGATGTGGAAGATGATGCCCTGAAGGTTGATGCTGATGTTCTTTTTCATCTCAGTGCTGCAACTAGTTCAAGTGAAAGGGAGTGGGGAGAGGGCGGCGGGCTAGGCCGCGTCGGAGGAGGGAGTTGGCGAGTGGGAGCGAATAATGCGAATGGACTCTTCTACTTCTTCCCAGGTCAGGCGTAGTTGGTGCAGAAACTCCTGACCAGCTGGCGTGAGCGTGTAGTACTTGCGGGGCGGCCCGCTGGTCGATTCCTTCCAGGTATAGTCCAGAAGGGCGGCATTCTTGAGGCGGGTAAGCAGCGGGTAGAGGGTGCCCTCCACCACAATCATGCGGGCTTGCGTGAGCTCCTCCAGCATGTCGGAGGCATACACCTCGCCGCGGGCAATGATTTCCAGGATGCAGAATTCCAGAATGCCCTTCCGCATCTGCACTTGGGTGTTCTCTACTTTCATGGGCTGAGGACAGATATCGGTGAAGAATGAGACAAATGTAACAGAAGGTACTATGTAACACAAGGTACTGTGTAAATATATTTTTGGTTGTCATTTCAGAAGAATTTTTTGTTCGGTAATGGGAGGGTGAACCAGGCGCGTTGGTTGCCGAACGATTTGACTGTCAGCTAAGAAAGCGCAATACTTTGCATCGGCCCGATTTGTGCTGAGCGCCAAATGGCTGTTTATGCCGAAAGCGCAGGAGAATGAAGTAACTTGCGTGTCGGCCGTAATTGCGGCTGGTCGTTTTACCCTGTTAGGATACTATGATGCACTTCTCCCGCTATGCTGTTCTTAGCGCATTATTATTCGGGTTGTCTTGGGGGCAACAGGCTAAGGCTCAGAGTACTACGCCCAAATACAGCAACGAGTTTCTGAATATCGGCGTGGGCGGCCGGGCGCTGGGCATGGGCAATGTGCAGGTGAGTTTGGCCTCCGATGCCACCGCCGGCTACTGGAACCCGGCCGGCCTCACGCGGCAAAAGAATAAGTACGACGCCGTGCTGATGCACTCCGAGCTGTTTTCGGGCATCATCAAAAACGATTACGCGGCCTTCTCCATGCCCCTCGACGAGCAGAGCGCCATCGGCGCCAGCCTCGTGCGCCTGGGGGTAGACGACATTGCCGACACGCGTAACCTAGTGAACGAGTACGGCCAGATCGACTACGGCCGCATCACCTATTTCTCCATTGCCGATTACGCCATGCTGCTGTCCTACGCCCGCAAAATTGGGAACGTGGAGGGATTGTCAGTAGGGGCCAATGCCAAGATCATCTACCGCAACGTAGGCGACTACGCCAATGCCTGGGGCTTCGGCATCGACGCGGGTGTGCAGTACAACCACGCCGGCTGGCAGTTGGGCCTGATGGCCCGCGACATTACTACTACCTACAACGCCTGGTCTATCAACGCCGATAAGTTTCGGCAGACGCTGGTGCCCGGCGAGGCCATGCCCAAGGGCGGCCCCGAGGTAACGCTCCCTCGCTTTATCCTGGGTGCTGCCCGCCTAATCAAGCTGCCGGGCGAGTTCACCGCCCTACCCGCCTTGGACCTGGAAATGACCACCGACGGCCAGCGCAATACCCTCATCTCGTCCAGCGCCGTGAGCATCGACCCTCGCGCGGGTATCGAAATTGGCTACAACAACCTGGTGTACCTGCGCGGCGGGGTAGGCAACTTTCAGAAGGTCAAGTCCTTCAAAAGCACCACCCAGGAAGACTGGCACGCCCAGCCCAGCCTGGGGGTAGGGGTGGCCCTCAGCGGCCTGCGCCTCGACTTGGCTCTCTCGCGCTTAGCGGTGGAAAATACGGGCGGCAGCGCCTCCCAAACCAACTCTGTTATCGTGTCGCTGGGCTACGGCTTCAAGTAAACGCGGCGTCGACTTTCTTGACTTTTAGCTACTAGAGTATCTGGTTTCTATGAATTACACCTACAAATGGGCAGTACGCGGATTATGGCAGCGTTTGCTGGTTGCATTGCTATGCACGCTGGGTACGCATCAGCTGCTTGCTCAGTCCGGGGCTTACGGTAACGAATGGATTGTGCCCGGACAGCAGTATTATAAGATACAAACCGTGCGCGACGGCCTTTACCGTCTCGATAATGCCTACCTCACGCAGGCCGGCATCAACGGGGTGAATCCTAGTCAGTTTCAGCTGTGGCGGCGCGGCCAGCAAGTAGCCATTCATGTGGGCGGCAACGCCACTACGCAAGATGCCAGCACATACATTGAGTTCTTTGGACAGCGTAATGACGCTAAGCTGGACCGCGAGATGTTTAAGAGGGCAATGGATCAAGCACAGCCCTATTACAGTCTCTTCACTGATACAGCAGCGTATTTTTTGACGTGGTCGGGCGCTACCCAAAGTAAGCGTATGACTCAGCCAACGCCTACCGCACCGGGTACTGCCGCGCCATATTGGCTTCGACCAGAGTTGCAGATACACGGCTATGATTACAACAACGTAGATGAAGTAAGCTCTATATTCCAACCTTGGGGCGAGCCCTCAGAGGGCTTCTTCTCCGGGCAGATTGGGACAGGAGGCTATACCTTTCCTATCGGTACAGAGCAGCGAAAAGGTGGAAACGCACAATTGGAAGTACGCCTAGCGGGTAGCTCTAAAGTTGGGCACATTGTTGAAGTGGCAATTGAGCAGCCAAGCGGTACGCGGCGTTTGTTAGGCACTGAGCGCTTTAATACATATGAAAATAGAGTAGTAAAGTATGCCTTACAGGCAGCGGATATACAGCCTAATGGAACTGTACGTGTGCAGATAAAGCCGACAGCAACAGGGGATGCTGTCCGAATTGCCTATATCAAGGTAACGTATCCGCAAACCGCACGCTGGATAGCCAGCCGTGAAAGCCGGTATTTTACCAATGACTCTACGCTGAATGCGCCGGCTTACTATGTACTTGATAGCATCCCAGGTAGTGTGTATGGTTACGATGTAACAGATCCTTACAATGCACAGCGCATTACAGGTACGGCTACTACTAGCACAAGACGCGGTTTCTATTTCCCCGCTGCTAGTAGCAATAGTACCAGGCAGTTATTGTTGGCAGACACTGAAAATCCCCTGCGGCCTACCTTGCCAGCTCGTCGCGTCAACTTCCTGTCGTTGCAGCCCACAGCCGCCGATTTTTTAATCATTACGAGTCCCGTAATGATGCAGGCGGCAGGGGGAGTGCCCAATGCAGCCCAAGCATATGCCGACTATCGAGCCTCTGTTATTGGCGGCAAACATGATGTGCTGATGGTAACCAGCCAACAATTATATGATCAGTTTCATTACGGAGAAAAATCACCGCTGGCACTACGGCATTTTACGCTGTGGATGCTTACGGATAAAAGCCGGGAGAAATACTTATTACTACTAGGAAAAGGATATTCTGTTAGCCAAAAAGAAAGTGACTATGTCCGTAATATACCCGGTGTTGATTATGTGCCTACTAGCACACGCGCGGTTTCGGATTTGTTTTACTCCGCTGATTGGCAGAATAATAACTATGTAGGTGGTTTAGCCACAGGCCGGGTCGTGGCTAAAAACGCTCAGGAGGTGATGAACTACCTTAATAAGCTGAAAGACCACGAAGCGTTAGGTGTGGAGGGCTGGCGTAAAAACGCTGTGAATATGGTAGGAGGCCAAAACGTTGCCGACTATGCAGAATTCAACAGCTATATGGAGAAGTACAAACAACTAATAGAAGCACCGTGCTTTGGTGGAAAAGTAATTAAAACGTATCGTCGTTCGGAACTTGGTACAGTTGGCTCATTTCCCGTCGGCGTGAGCATTGCTGATGAACTGAACAAGGGTGTATCGTTGCTTACCTATTTTGGACACGGTTCGCCCTCCGTTCTTGATGTTGATTTTGGAAACATCAACGATGCCACGAAAAACTACCGGAACAAGGGGAAATATCCGGTGATGTTCGTAAATGGCTGCTCTGCGGGCAACGTGTTCGTTTTCTATTATGCTTTTAGTTCAGAATGGGTGCTAGCCCCCGACAAAGGTTTCGTAGGCTTTATGTGCGAATCGGGCTTTGGCTTTTCCAACGATTTGAATGAAAGCCAAACGCTGATGTACAAATTGCTACTAAACGACCCAGCCTGGTACGGTAAGCCCGTAGCGCGGGTATGGAACGAGGTAGCGCGCCGCTTGCAGCCCATTGCACAGTATAGCCCATCTACTGCTGCTGGCTTAATGTGCACCATTTGGCAAGGCGACCCAGCCCTACGCCTGTTCTCGCCTGCCAAGCCCGACCTAGTGATTACCAACGACAGCCTGCACATCCCGGCTGCTGCCAATGGGCAGCCCGTGCTAGCTTCAGCCGAATCCTTCAAGCTGGTTATCAACGCGGGCAATCTAGGTAGCCTGTGCGGTGCGGAGAAGGTAGACGTATGCGTAACGCGCAAGTATCCCGCTACTTCCGGCCGCAGAGATGACGCTTATAGCTTCTCCTTCACCTCCACCCAGCGCGATAATATCTACACGGTGGATATTCCGAATACGGGCGATGTGTTCGGCGAGAATACCTTTATCGTGAAGCTCGACTGCAATAACCTGATTGATGAGCTGGATGAAACCAACAACGAAGCGCAGCTGAAATACAACTTCCTGCGCGGTGGCGTTACGGCCCTCACGCCCACGGAGTTTGCGATTGTTCCTTCTGGTGCGGTGCGGCTGGTGGGGCAGAGTAATCTGCTCAGTGCTGAGCCGCGGTTGTTTGATATGGAACTGGACACAGTTCCTACCTTCAATAGCCCTCTGGTGCAGCGCAACAACACCGTTTCGGGGCGGCAATTGGCCAGCTGGGCCGCCACGGTGCCTACCATCGCCGGGCGCGACAGTGTGGTATGGTACTGGCGTCTGCGCCTGCAAACGCCGCAAGCGGAGGAAAGTAATGCCTGGGCTACCAGCTCGTTCCGGGTGATTCCGGGTAGTGCGGGTGGGTGGTCGCAGAGCCACTATGGGCAGTTGCAGCGCAACACCCAGCAGCGTGTGACCGTGGCCGCGCCCAATGGCCGCTGGAGCTTTACCGAAGCCGATGGTGGCAGCGGGGTAGTCACCTCCACACTGATTGGGCCGGCTCAGCAGTGGACTACCCTATTTCATACCGTGCGTACGCAGGAAAACGACAGTTACACGCTGCGCTTGCTGGGCGTAGATGCTACGGGCACTACTACTGTGTTGAATTCCAACGTCACCAGTCGCACCTATTCGTTGGCTGACGTATCGGCTACGCAATATCCCTACCTGCAACTGCAAGTGGTACTGCGCGATACTCTCAGTCACACGGTGCCGCAGCTTAAGCAGCTGCTAGTAACCTACCAGGGCGTGCCCGAAGGCGTAATACGTCCTGATTTGGCAGCCACGGATGTCTACGCGGCTGCTACACTCACCAAGCAGGCAGCGAGCGGTACACTCAGCTTCCCGGTGTATTTCCAGAACATTTCCGCCACGGATTTCGGCACGCCGCTGAAGGCCGAAGTGACCCTGCGCGACGCGGCCAACCGCACCAGCACTACCTTGGTTGAATATAAAGGGGGAGTGCTGAAAGCCGGTGAAACCGCCAAAATTGATGTAACAGCCAACGTGGTGAACCTGGCTACTGGAACCGTTACGGGTTCCGTGAACGTAAATCCGCGTCTGCTGCCTGAGCAGTACTACTTTAACAACCAACTGGTGCTGCCAAGCTTCAATGTGAATAACAGCAGCACGCCGCCTACCCTCGATGTGGCCTTCGACGGACAGCACATCCTGAACGGTGATATTGTGTCGCCCGCGCCGGTGGTGACGGTGCAGTTGCAAAACAACAACCTGCTGCGGCCGGTGAAGGAAGCCAGCAATTTCAGCCTGTTTCTGGTGAAGCCGGGCGAAAGCAATGCCACGGAAATTAATATGAACTCGTCGGCGGTGGCCTTTATGGCCGATTCGGCGAAGGGTCTGGCGCGTATTGAGTACCGCCCTAGCACAGCGCTGGCCGATGGCAAATACACGCTTATCGCGCAGGGTCGCGACGCCTCGGGCAATGCGGCAGGCAGCCAAGAGTACCGCGTGACGTTTGAAGTCATCAACGAATCGACCATCACCAACGTGTATCCCTACCCCAACCCCATGACCAGCAAGGCCAAGTTCGTCTTCACGCTGACCGGGGCGCAGGTGCCGCGCAACATGAAGATTCAGATCCTCAGCCTCACGGGCCGGGTGGTGCGGGAAATCATGATGGCCGAGCTGGGCCCGCTACGTATCGGCAACAACATCTCCGACTACGCCTGGGACGGCACCGACGAGTTCGGCGACCGACTCGCCAATGGCACCTACCTCTACCGCGTGGTGCTCGACGACCCCAACAAAGACTTCCAGCACCGCACCACTGCCGGCGACAAAGCCTTCAAGAAAGACTGGGGTAAAATCGTGCTGCTGCGGTAGGTGGTGAAATGGTGAGTAGTGAAATGGTGAGTGGTGAGTAAAAATTACGGCTGTCATTCTGAACGCAGTGAAGGACCTTATCACGTTAGCACGAGTCGTTCGTACGTATTTCGTTCTGCCGTGATAAGGTCCTTCACTGCGTTCAGGATGACAGCCGTAATTTTTACTCACCACTCACCATTTCACCACTCACCACTTACCTCCTCCGTAGCGTTACGAAGCTGTAGGGAAAGGCGTGCTTGAGGTCGGGCTCGTGCCGTTCGCGGGTTTCTTCCTGCCATTCGGTGCGGTTGAGGTCGGGGAAAAGGGCATCGCCCTCTACGGTTTGGTGCACCTCCGTGAGGAAAATAGTGTCGGCGGCGGGTAGGGCCTGGCGGTAGATTTCAGCTCCGCCGATGATGAAGATATCCTCGTCGAAGGTTTGAGCTAATTCCACCGCGGCGGGTACAGAATTGGCCACTTCACAGCCTGTGGGGTGCCAATCTGTTTGCCGCGTTACCACGATGTTTTGCCGGTTGGGCAGGGGCTTGCCAATCGACTCAAACGTGCGCCGTCCCATCACAATGGGGTGGCCGGAGGTGAGTTGTTTGAAGTGCCTAAGGTCGTTGGGTAGATGCCAGGGTAGGGTATTGTCTTGACCGATAACACCGTTTTCGGCTACGGCTACGATGAGGGCTATCATAAGGTGAAGTTGTGAGATAGTGAGTAAAAAACGTGTGTCATCCTGAGTGCAGCGAAGGACCTTCTCGCGTGACAACGGCTCGTGCACACGTGAGAAGGTCCTTCGCTGCACTCAGGATGACACGTCTTTTTTGTTCAAAACTTCACTATTAAACCCGCGCAGAAAATCCTGCACGGGCATTCGTTTTTTGCCTTCCAGTTGCACATCGAGTAGGTCGAGCATGCCGGCGGTGGTGGCAATGCGCAGGTAGGTGCGGCCGTCGGTGGCCCAGGAGCCGGGTACGGCCGGCTGGGGCGTAACGGCCTCCTCAGGCGTGACCACGCGGGCGCGGAAAACCTTAAGCGTGCGCCCATCGGGCAGCTGCGTGAAAGCCGTGGGGAAGGGCGACAAACCCCGAACACGGTTCACCAGCGCCAGCGCGGGCTGCTGGAAGTCCAGCCGGCCGGTTTCCTTGCTGATTTTGGGGGCCGTGCGCAGGGTAGGGCTGTGCGGCTGGGGCGTGGTGGGCACGTTGCCGGCGGCCACGGCCTGCACTGTGCGCAGGGCTAGGGCGGCGCCAGCTACTTTCAGCTTTTCGTAGAGTGAGCCGAAGTCGTCCTCGGGCTCGATATCGACCACATCCTGCAAAATCAGGTCGCCGGTGTCGATTTCGTGTTGCAGGAAGAAGGACGTGACGCCGGTTTGGGTTTCGCCCTCAATAAGCGCCCAGTTGATGGGGGCCGCGCCCCGGTATTGGGGTAGGAGAGAAGCATGAATATTAAGCGAGCCTAGCCGGGGCATGGCCCACACAGCCTCGGGCAGCATCCGAAAGGCTACGACCACCTGCAAATCGGCGGCGTAGCTGCGCAGCTCCTCCTGAAACGCCGACGACTTCAGGTTGGTGGGTTGCAGCACCGGCACGCCGTGCGCCACCGCCGCCTGCTTCACGGCCGACTCCTGGAGCTGTCGGCCACGTCCGGCGGGTTTGTCGGGCGCCGTTATCGCGGCTACCACTTCGCAGCCGGGCCAGGTAAGCAGGGTTTCTAAAGTAGGCACCGCAAAATCGGGCGTGCCCATGAAAATAATTCGAAGCATATAGGGTAGGGGCGCGTTGCACGCACCCATCGTTGAACAAAAGGTTTGAAAGGGGCTATGATGCAGCGCGGACGACGGGCGCCTGCAAGGCGCCCCTACGATTCAGGATATAGCAAATACTTTTTGCGCAGTTGCTTGTACTGGCTTAGCCCCGGCTCCCACGATTTGCGAATTTCCGCCTCGGTTTTGCCGGCAATAATTTGCGTGCGCAGTTCCTTGGTGCCAGCCAGCCGCTCAAAACCCTTGTTGAAGAACTGGTCTTTGGCGGTGCTTTGCTGGTAGAAATCAAGCAGGTAGCGGAGCGTGAAGCCTTCTGCCTTCGCATCGTGGAGGTTCACACCGCGGCAGGTCTGGCCTTTTTGGGGTGGGTCGGTGGAGCCAGCATTGGGGGTAGGCACAAACGTGAAGGGCCGCGAGGCCGGCTGCCTGGGACTACCCAACACCTCGAACGGCGTGCTGGTGCCGCGCCCTACGCTCACGTCGGTGCCCTCAAACATGCATAGCGAGGGGTAGAGCGCCACGCTTTGTGCAGTGGGTAGGTTGGGGGAGGGGCGCACCGGCAACTCGTAGCGCGTGGCGTGGGTGTAGCCCGCCACGGGCACCACCGTGAGCTTGCACTGCACACCGCCGGCCAACCACTTTTCACCATTCAGCATCTGGGCCAGCTCGCCTACCGTGAGGCCGTGCACGATGGGCAGCGGGTCGAGGCCGACGAAGGACTTGAGCGCCGGGTCGAGCACAGGGCCATCCACGTACCAGCCGTTGGGGTTGGGGCGGTCCAGTACTACTACTTCCTTGCCCTGCTCGGCGGCGGCTTCCATCACGTAGTGCAGCGTGCTGATGAAGGTGTAGAAGCGCGTGCCCACGTCTTGGATGTCGAAAATCAACACATCCAAGTCTTGCAGCATCTCGGGGGTAGGCTTTTTGGTGGCGCCGTAGAGGCTGCGCACCGGCAGGCCGCTGCGGGCGTCTTTACCGTCTTTGATGGTGGCCCCATCGGCCGCTTCTCCCCGAAAACCGTGCTCGGGTGCGAAAATCGTTTTCACGCCTACCCCCTGTGCCAGCAGCGTATCCACGAGGTAGGCCTGGGCCACCCGCGAGGTTTGGTTGACCACCAACCCCACGCGCTTACCCTTCAACTGGGGCACGTAGCGGCCAAATTGTGCAGCACCTACTTGCAATGCGGGTGCCGCGGGAGTTGTGCTAGCAACCGTAGGTTGGGTAGGCGTGGTGGCCGTGGTAGGCGGCGCAGCGCGGCTGCAATCGGTGGCGAGTAGGGCGAGGCTCAGCAGGCCGGGAAGAAAGGAAACTGTCATGACAAGAAAAGGGGCTAGAAAACTGCCCGCAGACGCGTAGCTTTACGGCAGTGAACGTCTCGCAGTACATATCCCACAAGATTGATGGGGCCGACTCAGGTTCTTTTACCTCGTCGGTGACAAAAATAGCCATTATCAGCATTGCCATGGGCTTGGCAGTGATGATTGTGTCGTTTGCCATCCTGGAAGGCTTCCGCAACGAAATTCAGAACAAGATTTTCTCGTTCGGGGCGCACCTGCAAATCACCAAGTACGACACCAACAACTCCCTGGAGGTGGCGCCCATCAACGGGCAGCGGCTGACGCAGGAGCTGCGTACGTTTCCGCAGGTGAAAACCGTGCAGCCGTTTGCCATTAAAACGGCCATCATCAAAACCCGCGATGAGGTGCTGGGCGTGGTGCTCAAGGGCATCGATGAGCCGCAGGCCGGCAGCTCGCCCATGCGCCAGAATCTGGTGGCCGGCAAGTTTTTGACGTTTCCCGATACTGCGGCCAGCGACGACGTGCTGCTCTCGCGCAAGGTGGCCGACAAGCTACGCCTGAAGGTAGGCGACGAGGCCCTGTTCTACTTCATCCAGAACCCGCCCCGCATCCGGCGTTTCAAGGTCAGCGGTATCTACCAGACTGGGCTGGATGAGTTCGACGAGGTGTACGTGATTGGCGATATCCGGCAGATCCGTGACCTGCGCGCCTGGCCCGATTCGCTGGTGGGCGGTATGGAAGTGGTGCTGCGCGACTTCCAGCAGCTCAACCCGGTGGCCGACAATATGTACGAGCAGCTACCCTACGACCTGAAGCTCGATAAGATTACGGAGCAGTATCAGCAGCTATTCGACTGGCTGAAGCTGCTCAATCGCAACGTAGTTATCTTCCTGGTACTCATCATTGTGGTGGCCACGTTCAACATGATTGCCACCATCTTCATCATGATTTTGGAGCGCACCAACATGATTGGCGTGCTCAAGGCCATTGGGGCCACCGATAACCAGATTCGCAGCATGTTCTTCTTCCGCGGCCTGAGCCTCACGGTGCGCGGTATGTTCTGGGGCAACGTGATTGGGCTGGGCTTCTGCGCGGTGCAGTACTTCTTCCACGTCATCCCCCTCGACCCTGAGAACTACTACATGGACCGCGTGCCTATTCACTGGGACCTGTTCATCATCGTGGTCCTGAATGTGGCTACCTTCCTGGCGTCGCTGCTGGCGGTGCTGGTGCCTACCTACCTGATTTCGCGGATCAGGCCGGTGACGGCTATTAAGTTCGACTGATCACGGATTTTAGCGGATTAGACGGATTTATCGGATTTTGTGGACGGTTTCCTTCGATTGGCCAACCTCTTTGTTAGTGTGAGGTAAGCAGGTGGTTAGGTGTCTATTAGACTCTATTGTAATCTGTCGCTGCTGTGGTTTTTGAGGAATCGTTTAAATGTGAGGCTGGGCTCGCCAAAGTTGATGAGCAAGCCGACCTCCAATTGAAAAGCGGTGAGGTAGTTGATAATTTGAGCGTAATGCGATTTGTCTAGCGTTGCCGTAGCTTTCAACTCTATCAACACCGTCTTTTCAACAAGGAAATCGGCACGTCGTGCTCCCATTTCTACCCCTTTGTAATAGACTGGTAGATGAATCTCACGGCTAAATAGAAAACCGGTTGATTCTAGTTCTACAGCCATACTGCGCTGATATATCACCTCTGGAAAGCCATGCCCCAATGTGCTATGCACCCGCATCGCGCAGCCGATAATATCTTTTGTAAGCGCGTTGTGACGGATATCCAGCAGCATAGAAGTAGGAATAGAATAATAGTAAACTGAATCGTCCACAAAATCCGATAAATCCGTCTAATCCGCTAAAATCCGTGAGCGCAGGATCAAATTCGGATCGGGGCACAGCGCCGCCCACTGCTCCCGCTCCTCTGGTGCCGCCACGCCCGGAAAATCGCCCTGGCGGCCTTGCATATCCGCTATTACTTGAAAGTGGAGGTGTGGGGGCCAGTCGCCGTTTTCGGGCGGGGGGCCTACTTCGGCAAAGGTTTTACCTTGGGCGATGGTCATGCCGGGGCGCAACAGGACCGTTTCGCGGCGGGTGAGGTGGCCGTAGAGGGTGTAGAAAATGGTGTCTTCGAGCTGATGTTGCAGGATGACGGTAGGGCCGTAGTCGCCGAAGTTGGCGTTGTCGGCCAGGCTATGCACCACGGCATCGAGCGGCGCCAATACGGGCGTGCCGGCGCGCAGCCACACGTCCACGCCCAGGTGCAGAGTACGGGCCAGGGCGCTGTCGTCGGCGAAGAGGGTAGGGCTGCGGCGGTAAATCACGCGGTTTTCGAAGTAGCCCCCAATGCCAATATCGGCCTGCTGCGCGGCCAACAGGCGCGCCACTAGGTCCGAAAACGCATCCGTATCGCGCAGGTCGGCATCTTTCAAAAGCGGATTAGCGGCAGTGAAATCGAGACGGGCCACATCAGGTGCACTCAAATCAACGGGCAACACCGGCCCACATGCGTGCTGGTGGCGTTCCAGCAATTCGGTAAGAAATGTAGCCATAGGGAGTTGGGGGGCTGAGGGTCTGGGGTGTTGAGAATTAGGTAGGGCAGGATACTATACGGCTGGTGTCGTCCGAAACGCCCGCAAAGCACGTAAATACGGGCATAAGCTACGCCATCCGCCGCGGAATCCCGTACTTTGTACGCCCCAAGCGGCTGGCACGCGCCGCCGTTTTTCATTGAGTTTTCAAGTTTCTAAGTCCCCCCGCATGTCCTACCTCACGCTGAACGTCGTTGACCTGACCCAGGAAACGTCCGACGCCGTTACCATTCATCTTGAGAGCCCCGACCGCCAGCCCATTGCCAGCCAGCCCGGCCAGTTTCTGACCCTGATTCTGCCTTGCGGCCCCGGCGGCAAAAAAGAGCGCCGGGCTTACTCGCTCAGCAGCACGCCCAGCGAGGCCCCGCGCCTAGCCGTCACGGTGAAGCGCGTGGCGGGCGGCTTGGTTAGCAACTATTTGCTGGATACGGTGCGGGTAGGGCAGCAGCTGGAAGCCATGGCGCCGCTTGGCAACTTTGCTTTGCAGCCCAGCCCCAGTGCGGCCCGCTCCTTGGTATTGGTTGGCGCCGGCAGCGGCATTACGCCCCTGATGAGCATGTTGAAAGCCGTGCTGCGCGAGGAGCCTCAGAGCCGCGTGTTGCTGGTGTACGGCAACCGCACCGAGGAATCGGTGATTTTCCGGCAACAGCTAGCCCAGCTGGAGGCGCAGTCGGGTGGGCGCTTGCAGGTGGAGCATGTGTATAGCCAGCCGCACACGCCCGCCAGCGGAAAGCCGCATCAGTATACCGGCCGCCTCAACCGCACCATGTTGCTGCGCATTCTGGAGCAGCGCCATGCCGGTAGCCCGGCCCAATCGGAGTACTACATGTGCGGGCCGGAGGGTATGATGGCCGAGGCCCGCGCCGCCCTGGATTTGCTGGGCGTACCTGCCGCGCAGATTCACCGCGAGAGTTTTGTGGCGGCTGCCGACTCGGCCGAAACCGCCGCCGCCCAGCCCAACGGCCACGGCGACGTATCGACGGCTGACGATGACGACGCTTCCGCTACCCGCCAGGTAACGGTGCAGTACGAAGGCAGCGAGTACCAGTTTGACGTAGCACCCGACCAGACCATTCTGGAAGCGGCCCTCGACCTGGATATCGACCTGCCCTATTCTTGCCAGGCGGGCCTGTGCACGGCCTGCCGCGGCAAGTGCCTGAGCGGCAAGGTACACCTCGATGAGCGCGAAGGCCTGTCCGATTCTGAAATAGAAAAAGGCTACGTGCTGGTGTGCGTGGCGCACCCGCTCACCAAAGACGTGGTGATTGAAATAGATTAGCAGTCGAGCTAGCATTTGCCTACCTTCCGCTATGGATACAACCACGTGGCTGACCGTTGCCCAGCGCTTGCAGGCGCTGGCGCAAGCGGGCCTGGAATACTCGAAAGGCAGCCCTTTCGACCTGGAGCGGTACACCGAAATCAGGGCGCTGAGTGTGCAGATGGTAGCTGGCCTTACGGAGGAACCACTGGAAAAAGTAACAGCTTTTTTCACCTCTGAAACCGGTTACCAAACGCCTAAGGTGGATGTGCGGGTAGTAGTGTTTCGGGGCGAGAATGAGGTGCTGATGGTGCAGGAAAAAATGGACCACAACCGCTGGACCCTACCCGGCGGCTGGGCCGATGTTGGCCTGACACCCTTTGAAGTGGCCGAAAAAGAAGCCGAGGAAGAAACCGGCCTGCACGTGCGCGCCGTGCGCCTGTTGGCCTTGTTCGATAAAAAGCAGCACGCCCACCCGCCGCAGCCGTGGTACGTATACAAGTGCTTTGTGCTGTGTGAGGTGATAGGGGGCGAGCTGGGCAACAACAACGTGGAAACCACTGGCGCCCGCTGGGTACGCGAGGCCGAGTTGGAGGCGCTGGACCTGTCCACCGACCGCGTTACGAAGTCGCAGATGGCCACCATGTTTGAATTTGCCCGTCAGCCCGAAAAACCTACCCTTTGCGACTAAACCCGTAACCCTACCTTGCGGTTGTATACCGATGGCCCGGCGACCAGCGTTGCGGGCCTACCTCTCTTCCGAAAAACGATAAGATACTTCTTATGAATATTGCTCCTGCGCCGGCACATGAGTTGGCAACTGATACGCAGCGTCCCGCGCGCCGTTACCTGCCCGAGGCGTTTGTGGTAACGGACTGGGCCTCGCTGGAATCGTACTTCGAAGAACTGCGCGACCGGACCATTGACTCGGCAGACGAGCTGGAAACCTGGCTGCTCGACCGCTCGGAGCTGGAATCGGTGCTGAGTGAGGACCTGGCGTGGCGTTATATCCGTATGACGTCCGACACACAGAGCCAGGAGCGGGCCGAGGCGTTTCAGTTTTTCGTGAATGAAGTGGAGCCGCAGGCCGCGCCCTACGACCACGCCCTCAACGAAAAGCTCATGGCCTCGCCCTACCTGCCGGAGCTAGACCAGGACCGCTACCGCGTATTTATCCGCTCGGTGCGGCAGGCGCTGGACATTTACCGGGCCGAGAACATTCCGCTGAAAACCGAAATCAGCACCAAGCAGCAGCAATACGCGGCCACGGTAGGCGCCATGACAGTGACCCTGGACGGACAGGAAGTGACCCTGCCCCGCGCCGCCGACAACCTCAAAAACACCGACCGCACCGTGCGCGCAACGGCCTATCAGGCCATTCAGGAGCGGCGCTTGCAGGATGCCCAAGCCCTCGACCAACTCTTTACGGAGCTGGTAACCCTGCGCGACCAGATGGCCCGTAACGCTGGCTTCACCAACTTCCGCGACTACATGTTTGCGGCGCTGGGTCGCTTCGATTACACCGCCGAGGATTGCTTCGACTTCCACCGCGCCATCCGCGAAACCGTGGTGCCCCTCATCGATGACCTCGACCTGGAGCGCCGCCAGGACCTGGGCCTACCTGAGCTGCGCCCCTGGGACTTAGACGTGGACACGTCCGGCAAAGCGCCCCTGCGGCCGTTTGAAACGGGCGAGGAGCTGCTGGAAAAAACCATCACCGTGTTTCAGCGCCTCGACCCCTTCCTGGGCGAGTGCCTGCGCACCATGCGCCAGATGGGCCACCTCGATCTGGAGTCGCGCAAGGGCAAAGCACCGGGCGGCTACAACTATCCGCTGGACGAAACCGGCGTGCCGTTCATCTTCATGAACGCTACGGCTTCTCTGCGCGACGTGGTGACGCTGCTGCACGAGGGCGGCCACGCCGTGCACTCCTTCCTCACGCGTCGCCTACCCCTTTCGGCCGACAAGCACCCGCCATCCGAAGTGGCTGAGCTGGCTTCGATGAGCATGGAGCTGATGAGTATGGACTACTGGGACGAGTTCTTCCCCGACCCCGACGAGCTGCGCCGCGCCAAGCGTACCCACCTCGAAGGCGTGCTGGAAACCTTTCCCTGGGTAGCCACCATCGACAAGTTTCAGCACTGGGTATACGAAAATCCGCAGCACACCGAGGCCGAGCGGCACCAGCGCTGGACGGAGATATTCGACGAGTTCAACCAGCGCACCGTGAGCTGGCAGGGCCTCGATACTTACAAGCCCTACCTCTGGCAGAAGCAGCTGCACCTCTACGAAGTGCCGTTCTACTACATCGAATACGCCATGGCCCAGCTGGGTGCCATTGCCGTGTGGCGCAACTACCGTCAGGATGCGCAGCAAGGCCTGGATGCCTACAAGCGTGCCCTGGCCCTGGGCTACACCGCCCCCATCGGGGAGATTTACGAGGCGGCCGGTATCCGCTTCGATTTCAGCACGGAATACCTGCGCAGCCTGGCCGACTTCGTGCACGAGGAAATGGCGAAGCTGTAGCCTCTCACAAACCGCTGCTTACGACAACGCCCACCTGCGCAAGGTGGGCGTTGTTGGTTGTGAGGGGCCGATTTTGGAATGCCTCGCTCGTGTGAAAACCCGTGTAGCGAGTCTGACAGGCTCTTCCGAGTGAACGGATTCGCAAGGCGCAGCAGTCGTGGAACTTCCTAATTGCCAGCCTTTCAATAACGACGAGAGGCTACATAGTAACTCGTTGGAACTGTAGCCGGTATAGCTAGTTAATGCGCACCCGTTCTCCTCGCTATATGTCGCCCGTACCTTACCCCACCAACTATCGTTTCCCGCTGGCCGTTGTGAGCCTGCTTCTGCTCCTGAGCTTTGCTGGCTGTGGCATCTCCGAACAGGTGCAGCAAGCCAAGGCATTTAAAAATGCTCAGATCCGCCTGGCATCGGTGCAGCAGGCCACCGTGGCCGGCGTTGATGTGATGCAGATCCGGCAGCCCAGCGACCTGAGTACCGTAGACAAGGCCCGTCTGGTGGCCGCCTATGCCACCGGTAATCTGCCCCTGCGCATGCTGGTGAATCTGGAAATCCGCAACCCCAACGACGAGCTAGCTGCCCTCAACGAACTCGACTATATTGCACTCATCGACGGGAAGCAGGTAGCCACCGGGCACTCCACGCAGCGTATTGAGGTAGCGCCCAACGGTGGTACTACCCTGGCGCCTATCACGGTGGAGAGCAATTTGCGTGAAGTGGTTGGTGAGCGGTCTGCAGAAGACCTGGCCGACTTAGTGCTGGGCCTGGCTAACCATGACAACCAACCGGTGCGCCTGACGATGCGCGTGCGTCCTACCTTCGTCACCAGCAGTGGCCGTCGTATCACACCAGCAGGCTACATTACGTTGGATAAGGCGTTTACCGCCGACCAAGTGCTGGATGCAATAGACAAGCGCGACTCACTACACACACGCCCTTAGCCGTAGCACGCGTCTATACTGCGTTACACTGCTTGGCCGGCTCAATCTTTCGGGCCGGGTTTTCTGTGCAGTAAGTGCATTTTATTTAAATAAATAGCTGGAGTAGCAACTGCGTACAAGGAAACAACTGGCGCCGCCGCGTGTTCTGGCTACCTTTGCCAGTGCGCTGGCCAACCGGATAGCAACCTGTTCGGTCGGCCCAGCCCTACCTCCCTAAGACTGCGACTACTATATGAGTTCTGTTACCCCTTTAAATGCCCTCGGCGAGTTTGGCCTGATCAACCGCCTTCAGCAAACCATTACCCTGCGCCAGCCCAGCACCACACTCGGCATCGGCGACGACGCGGCCATTCTGAGTCCGGCCGCCGGGCAGGATACCGTTATCAGCACCGATTTGCTGGTGGAAGGCGTGCATTTCGACCTCACGTTTTGCCCCCTGAAGCACGTGGGCTACAAGGCCGTGGCCGTGAATGTGTCGGACGTAGCGGCTATGAACGCCACGCCTACCCAACTTGTAGTGGGTATTGCCGTGGGCGCGCGCTACTCGGTGGAGGCCATTGAGGAGCTGTACGAAGGCATGCGCCTGGCTTGCGAGGCCTATAGCGTGGACCTGGTAGGCGGCGACACCACCGCCAGCCGCGGCGGCCTTACCATCAGCGTGACGGTGCTGGGCCAGGTGGCGCAGGGGCAGGCTGTGCGCCGCAGCGGTGCCCAGTCCAACGACCTGCTGTGTGTAACCGGCGACCTGGGCGGCGCCCTGCTGGGCCTGCAAGTGCTGGAACGCGAAAAGCAAGCCTGGCAAGCCGACCCCGAGTTTCAACCCGAGCTGGAAAAGTATAGGTATGTGGTGCAGCGCCAGCTCCGCCCCGAAGCCCGCATGGACATCATCTACGAGCTGCGCGAGCTGGGCATCACGCCCACCAGTATGATTGATATTTCGGACGGGCTGGCCTCCGAAACCCTGCACCTGTGCCAGGCCAGCGGGGTAGGGGCGCGCATCTTCACCGAAAACCTACCCATCGCCAACCCTACCCTGGAAGTGGCCGAGGAATTCAACCTCGACCCCATTATGTGCATGCTCAATGGCGGCGAGGATTATGAGCTATTGTTCACCGTGCCCCTCGCCAACCACGACAAGCTCAAAAACCACCCCGATATCACCATCATCGGCCACATGGTGCCCCAGAGCGAAGGTGCCAACCTCATCACCAAAGCCGGACAGGCCGTGCCCCTGCAAGCCCAGGGCTTCAAGCATTTTTAGAGGGTAGGGAAGAATTGCTGATGAATAACGTCCTGCTTCGACAAGCGGACGCCAGATGAAGCAGGACGGACCTTTTGGCTATTCACTATCTTACCACCTCACTGCCAGATAGATACACCCGGAAGGTGGTGCCCTCGCCTACGGTGCTTTCCACGGCAATGCGGCCGCCGGCTTGTTCTACCAGCCGATTGACCAGGTAGAGGCCTACCCCTGTGCCGTGCACGTGGTCGTGGAAGCGGCGGAACATCTGGAACAGGTCGGCGCCGTAGCGGGCCAGGTCCATGCCCAGGCCGTTGTCTTGCACCACCAGCACGGGCGCGCCGGCCGGCATCTGTTCTGCTGCTACCCGAATGAGAGGCGTTCGGTCGGGGTGGGCGTATTTCAGGGCATTGCTGAGCAGGTTATAGAGGATGCTTTGCAGGCTGAGCCGCGCAAAATCGATGGTAGGCACCTCATCGAAATCCAGCGTAAACACGGCGCCAGCCGCTTCTGCCTGGTGGTGCATACTCTGGATAACGGCTTGCGTAAGTGGGCGAAGCGACACTGTTTCGGTGGGCAGCTGGCCGTGGTGGCGCTCCACTTGCACGATTTCGGCTAAGCCTTCCACCGTTTTGTAAATCTGTGTAAGGGCATTCTCAAACATACCCAGCAGCAGCGGCGCCTCAGGGTCGTGAAAGGTAGCGGTGCTCTTCAGCTCCTCAAAGATGCCGGCCATGTTGTTCACCGGCTGCTTGAGGTCGTGGGAGGCTGTATACACAAAGTTGTCGAGGTCCTGGTTGATGCGGGTGAGCTGCTGGTTGGTGCTGCTCAGCTCGCGGTTGGCATCGTCAATTTGGTTGCGGGCTACCACCTGTTCGGTTACCTCGTAGGCAAAGGCCAGAATACCATCAATTGCTCCGTCGGCCCCGGAGCGCGCCTGATACACAAAGTTGAAGTAGATGTCCTCCAGCGGCCCATCATCTGTGCGCGCCGCCCGCACCAGCCATTCGTTGCCCTCGTATGTCTCCCCGGTGTGGTACACCTGCTGCAAAATCGGCCAGATAGGTTGGTCCATCAGCTCCGGAATGGCTTTCCCAATGGGTAGGCCCAGCAGGCGCCTACCTGGAAAAAACCGCTGGTAAGCCGGATTCACTAGCTCATACACCAGCTCGGGGCCATCCAGAATGCAGATGGCTCCGGGAGCCTGCATAAACAGGCGTTCCAGGCGGGCGCGCTGCTGCTCAGCCTCCACCTGGGCCGCCTGCAACTCGCGGGTGCGGTGCTGCACGCGGCTTTCCAGCTCCTGGTTGAGCTGGCGCAGGGCCAGCTGCGTGCTGAACAGCACGTCGTTGTTGGCTCGAATTTCTTCGTTGGCCGCTTGCAGCTCCTCGTTGGCGGCAGCCAGCTCCTCATTCAAGCTGCGTTGCTGCTGCTCGCTGGCTTCTATGCGTTGGCGGGCTACTACCTGCGCCGTTACTTCATAAGCAAACACTTGAATACCATCAACATCGCCCTTGTGGTTGTGGGTAGGCTGGTACACGAAGTTGTAGTAGTTGTGTCCTAATGTGCCGGAGTTGCCGTGGTCGAGTTGTACCAGCATCTCAGTGGCGTAAAACGGCTCCCCGGTCTGGTACACGTTGTCGAGCAGGTCAAAAATGGGTTGCCCTGCCAGCTCCGGCATGGCGTCGGCAATGGGCTTGCCCAGCAGAGGGCGCGGCCCTACCAGCTGCTGGTACAAGGGGTTCACCAGCTTAAACACATGGCGGGGGCCTTCCAGAATAGTAATCATGGCCGGGGCTTCCATAAACAGCCGCTCCAGGTGGCTGCGCTGGGCCTCAGCGTCGGCGCGCGCGGCCCGCTCTCGGGCCTGGCTTGCACGCAGGGCCTCCTCAATGCTGCCAGTGTTATCGTACGCTACGCTATTGCTGAAGCTCACCAGAAGCCCCTCGCCGGCCCGGCGCGCCGAGAGGTAAAAGGGAGTGGTGGTAGTAATCTGATAATCAAGGTGGTGCTTTCCTGGCTGCCGCGAAATAAACGTGTGGCAGTAAAAGTCGAACACGCCATTGGTACGGCTTTGCGGGTAGATGCTCAGCTGCGTGCCAGCGGGGTGCGCCGGAAGCTGGAGCATCTGCTGAGCCACGGTGTTTAGCAGTACAAACTCGAAGTCGACAATCGTATTTTCGGCCCACACTGGCTTCAACAGCAGCATACTAGTATGCGAAACCTCGAGCAAACCGGCCAGCAGTTCGTCGGGTGGGAAGGTAGGCTGAAGGTTGGCAATGGAAAAGGCAGCGGGATCGGGTATCGTCATTGCAAGCAAATAAGAATCGATAGCAGCGGACAACCAAAGGGCATATGACTGGGTAGAAAGTAGGGGAGCTGCCAGCGGTTGGATAAGCAAAATAACGTAAATCCGGCGCGTTGGTCGGTCCGGAACTTTAGGAAAGGCTGGTGGCGAGGCACCCTGCCACTTCTTACCCACACCCTACGCTATGAAAATCACAAAATATATTCACTCCTGCCTGCTGCTGGAGCAAGACGGCGAGCAGCTGCTTTTCGACCCCGGCACGTTCACGTTTGCCGACGGAACCGTGACGCCCGCCACGTTCCGGAACGTGTCCACCGTCGTCATCACCCACCAGCACCCCGACCACCTCGACGTGCAGGCGCTCCAGGAAATTGTGCGGCTGAGCAGAGCCACGGTGCTCTCAACGCAGGAGGTGGCCGACCAGCTAAAGCCCCAGGGCCTACCCGTGCAAGTGGTGGAAGAAGGCCTGCTGACGGTAGGCGCTTTCTGGCTGGAAGCTGTGCCAGTGCCTCACGAGCCCATTCTGGATAGCGAGCTGCCCCAGATGCTGGCCTTTTTCATCAATGATAAAGTGTTGAACCCCGCCGATTCGTTCTCGCCCATTCTACAAAGATACAAGCGGGTAGAGGTGCTGATTTTGCCCGTGATGGCGCCCTTCCTCACCGAAGTGCGGGTAGCCGAGTTTGTCCGGCAGCTGGAGCCGCAGCAGATCCTACCCGTGCACGACGGCTACGTGAAGGACTTCTTCGTGGAGCAGCGCTACGATACTTACGAGCCGCATTTTGCGCAGCAGGGCATTCAGTTTCACCGTCTGAGCCAGCCGGGGCAGTCTGTTACGGTGTAGTTTTTCAGGGAATATCTGCGGCCGTTGGAAACCTGTGAGTCGGCCAGGTGTTGAAGCTTTTTACGGAATTTCAATTTTCTAGTCCTGCTTGATCTGACGTCCGCTTGTCGAAGCATCTCGCGTGCTGACGACAGATAGTATCCTGCATCAGCACGCGAGATGCTTCGACAAGCGGACGTCAGATCAAGCAGGACGTTCTGGTTGCTTTGTTGCCAACCAGCAACTCCCTACCTCGTTCGCCTCGCCTTGTATACTATGTCTCATTCCACTGTTTCCGTCGATCAAGCCTCGTTCCGCAACTCCTTTGCCGAGGAGCTGCGCGGCGATACTACCGGCGAATTAAGCCCACGCCAGGTGCCCGGCTACCATTACTCGCACGCCGCGCCTACCCCCGTGCGCGACCCGCACCTGCTGGCCTGGTCCGAGGAGCTGGCCGATTTTCTGGGCCTGACGCGCCCATCCGAGCGCGGCCCCGCCGTGGACGCGCTGGCCGGCAACCGCCTGGCACCCGGCATGCAGCCCGTAGCGGCACGCTACGGCGGGCACCAGTTTGGCAGCTGGGCCGGGCAGCTCGGCGACGGCCGCGCCATCTCCCTGGGCGAGCTGATGGCCTTGGATGGCACCAGCTGGGAAGTGCAGCTGAAAGGCGCCGGCCCCACGCCCTACTCGCGCCGCGCCGACGGGCGGGCGGTATTGCGTTCCTCGGTGCGCGAGTTTCTGTGCAGCGAGGCCATGTACCACCTGGGCGTGCCCACCACGCGGGCGCTCAGCCTGGTAGGCACCGGCGACGAGGTAGTGCGCGACATGTTCTACTCCGGCAACCCCCTACCCGAGCCGGGCGCCATTGTGGCGCGGGTAGCGCCGTCGTTCGTACGATTTGGGAGCTTCCAGATCCTCACGGCTACCGGCGAAATCGACAACCTGCGCGAGCTGGCCGACTACGTAATCCGGCACCACTACCCCGAACTGGGCGCACCCTCGCCCGAGGTATACCTGCGCTGGTTTGCGGAAATATGCCGGCGCACGGCCGTAATGGTGGCGCACTGGCAAACCGTGGGCTTCGTGCACGGCGTGATGAACACCGACAACATGTCTATTCTGGGCCTCACCATCGACTACGGCCCCTACGGCTGGCTGGAACCCTACGACCCCGACTGGACCCCCAACACCACCGATTTCGGGCAGCGCCGCTATGCCTTTGGGCAGCAGCCGCGCGTGGCCCTCTGGAACCTGATGATGCTGGCCCAGGCCCTGGTGCCCCTGGTAGACAGCCCCGACGACCTAACGCCCGCGCTCAACAGCTACGCCGGCACCTACACCAGCACCTACCGCACCCAGCTGTTCCGCAAGCTCGGCCTCACGCCCCACCCCGACGACCTACCGCTCCTGTCGGCCCTACCCGACGCCCTTACCGCCGCTGAGGCCGATATGACATTGTTTTTCCGCGGGCTCTCCTATGTGGCGCCTATGCTGCTGGAAAACAGTAGTATGGAAGAACAAGCCATACGGGATTTGTTGGAAGCTGCCACCTACACCGCCCCCGGCAGCCCCGCCCACGAGCCCTTGCACCAGTGGCTGGGGCAATACGTAGCGCGCCTGCGCCAGGAAACGGCCGCGCCCGCCGCCATCCGCGAGCAGATGCTACAAGTCAACCCCAAATACGTGCTGCGCAACTACCTCGTCCAGCAAGCCATCGAAGCCGCCGAAACCGGCGACTTGTCGTTGCTGAACACCTTACAGCACGTGCTGCGCACGCCCTACGACGAACACCCCGAGCACGAGGCCCTGGCGGCCAAGCGCCCCGAGTGGGCCAGCACCAAGCCTGGCAGCGCCACCCTCTCGTGCAGCTCGTGAGGGTAGGAGGGTGTGGTGGTGGAAGGTTGCTAAAGAGAGAGTTCACAAAGCGTCTGTCATCCTGAGCCTGCGAAGGACCTTATCACATTGAACGACTTCCGAGCTTCCGCAGTCGCTCGGCTGTGCCGAGTGAGGCCTACGCCCAAGCAGCTCTGCTGCGCGCGTTTGCATCATGTTGAGGCGGCCTCGTTCAAGCGGCGCGGCCGGATTCGGGGCGCAGCCCCTCAGGCGTAGGCCTCACTCGGCGCAGCCGAGCGAGTGCGGAAGGGTAGGAGGGTAGGAAGAAGAGTAAAGGTAAAAAGTGTGTCATCCTGAGCTTGCGAAGGACCTTCTCACGTTGAGCGACTTCCGCATCATCCGCACTCCGCACTCGCTCGGCTGTGCCGAGTGAGCTCTATGCTCCAGCAGCTCTGCTGCGCGCGTCTGCGGCACGTTGAAACAGTCTCAAGCAAGCGGCACTGCCGGAGCGCCGCTCACAACTCATGCTTCACTGCACGATGGCGCGGGGCACAGCCCCGCGCCATCGGTGCGTCCGTAGCTCAGCAAAAAGCTCTACGCTTGCAAGCGTTGCCCGATAAATTCCGAACTATGCACCTATAATGGAAAGCAAACCCGAACTGCGCACCGTGGAGGTGACGCGCTACGTGACGCCGCTGCGCGAGGGCGGCTCCCTACCCGCGCTGGTAGAGGCCGACGACGGCTTCCTGTATGTGCTCAAGTTTCGGGGCGCGGGGCAGGGCCTGAAAGCCTTAATTGCCGAACTGATAGTAGGCGAGCTGGCCCGCACGCTGGGCCTTCGCGTGCCGGAGCTGGTGTTCTGCCAGCTCGACGAAGCCTTTGGCCGCACCGAGCCCGACGAGGAAATACAAGACCTGTTGCGCTTCAGCACGGGCCAGAACCTGGGCCTGCACTACCTGTCCGGCGCCGTCACCTTCGACCCGCTGGTGAACCAGGTGGCGCCGCGGTTGGCTTCGCAGATCGTGTGGCTCGATGCTCTCACGCTGAACGTAGACCGCACCGCCCGCAACACCAATATGCTGATGTGGCACCAGGAGCTGTGGCTGATCGACCACGGCGCCGCCCTCTACGTGCACCACACCGGCCCCGACTGGGCCCAGCCCGGCCGCCAGCGCACCTTTGCGCAGGTGAAAGACCATGTGCTCCTACCCCAGGCCAGCGAGCTAACGGCCGTAGATGCCGAGTACCGTGCCCTACTCACGCCCGAGCGCATCCGCCAGCTGGTAGCCCTGGTGCCTGAAGAATGGCTTTTAGCCGATGCCTCCACCACCGCCTCGCCCGCCGAGCAGCGCGACAACTACGTCCGGTTCCTGACTGCCCGTCTGGCCGCATCCGAAACCTTTGTGCAGGAAGCCAACCATGCCCGACAAGCACTTATTTGAGTACGCCGTGCTGCGCGTGGTGCCCCGCGTGGAGCGCGAGGAGTTTCTGAACGTGGGCGTGATTCTGTATTGCGCCTCCCAAGGCTTCCTGCAAGTGCGTTTTACGGTGCCCGAAGCCCGACTGCACGCCTTCGCTGGCCAACCTCTTGACCTGGCCGACCTGCACGCCCGCCTGCACGCCTTCGAGCGCATCTGCGCCGGCCGCCGTACGGGTGGCCCCATCGGGCAGCTGCCGGTGGCCTCGCGCTTCCGCTGGCTCACGGCCATGCGCAGTACCATCGTGCAAACCTCCGCCGTGCACCCTGGGCTGTGCGCTGACCCCGGCGCGGCGCTGGATCGGCTGTTTGAGCAGTTGGTGGGGTAGAGGGTGAGAAGCTACGCAGATAAAATATCCAGCACAATGTTTCAATCTCTTGACCGGCAGCAATGCGCCTTACTAGCCGCTACTGTATGCGAAAAGCTGTACCCCAGTTATGCATGGTTCACTGAAATCGAGAACTGGGGCGATGTTACTATTTATCAGGCAAGCGTAGAGTTATTATACGGGGCGGCAGCCACTCCTTCTGCCTTCGTTAGTGAAGCGCAGCAGATGCTCACTGCTTTTGAACAGGTTTTTCCGGACCTTGATGACTTCGAGAGCCTTGCTGCCAGCTTCGGCTTCGATGCGAGTTGCGCTTTAGATTCTGCACTAAACTTTTTGATATCGGGTGGTAAAGCGCATATACAAAACTGCGTGCAGTTTGCCTTCGATACGCTTGATATGTATGTGCAGGAAATAGAGGGCCTTGATCCAAATCGGGCTGATTTAAAAGAGATTATTGAGAACAATGAGTACGTGGTACAGGAGAGAAAACGCCAGCAAGAATTATTGATGCTGCTTGACTCTATTGCTGTGCTAACACCTGAAGTTGTTGCGCAACTGAGGTGTCGACAACTAACTGATTCACCGATTATAGAGATAGAACGGTTGTCTTAATAAGCGGTAGAATATTCACCATGCACACCCTCGACCAACTCCGCGCCGGCCAGCTCACCGGCCTCCAGCGCCTCGACCTCTCCTGCGGCCTCACCGAGTTTCCCCGCGAAATCTTCGACCTGGCCGACTCGCTGGAAATCCTGAATCTGTCGGGCAACCGGCTTTCCTCCCTACCCCCCGACCTGAGTAGGCTGCACAAGCTGCGCGTGCTCTTCTGCTCCGACAACCAGTTCACCACCGTGCCGGAGGTGCTGGGCCAACTGCCCCACCTGAGTATGGTGGGTTTCAAGGCCAACCAGATCCGGACGCTGCCCGCGGCGGCCATACCCCCCCGGCTGCGCTGGCTGATCCTGACGGACAACCAACTGGCAGCTGTGCCACCAGAGCTGGGCAACTGCCGGGAGCTGCAAAAACTGATGCTGGCCGGCAATCAACTCACCGAGCTGCCCGAGACGATGGCCGCCTGCATCAACCTGGAGCTGCTGCGCATTGCCGCCAACCGCTTCGCGGCCCTACCCGCGTGGCTGCTGGCGCTGCCCCGGCTGAGCTGGCTGGCCTACGCCGGCAACCCCTTCTGCGACGAGATAGAGGCCCGCGTGGTGGACCGGCATTCCATCCGCAGCATCGAGTGGCAAGATTTGACGATACAGCAGCAACTGGGTGAGGGTGCTTCGGGCGTGATCTACCGCGGCGAGTGGGAGCGAGAAGCCGGGTCGGCGCAGCCGGTGGCCGTGAAGCTCTTTAAAGGCGCCGTGACCAGCGACGGACTGCCGCACAGCGAAATGTCGGCGTGCATCAGCGCCGGCCAGCATCCCAACCTGATTGCCGTGGAAGGCAAGATCAGCCACCACCCCGCCCAGGCCGAAGGGCTGGTGCTGGAGTTGATCGACCCCGCCTTCGGCAACCTGGCCGGCCCGCCCAGCCTGGCCTCCTGCACCCGCGACGTGTATGCGCCCGGCACCACGTTCAGCCTACCCGCTGCCCTGCGCCTGGCCCACGGCATCGCCTCTGCCACGGCCCACCTGCACGCCCAGGGCATCCTGCACGGCGACTTGTACGCGCATAATATATTGAACACCACTACCGGCGAGTGCCTGCTCGGCGACTTTGGCGCCGCCTGCTTCTTCGACGCCGGCACGCCCACAGCACAGCCTTTGCAGCAGCTGGAAGCGCGGGCGTTTGGTTGCCTGTTGGAAGAGTTGCTGGCGCATTGCGAGGCCCCCGCCCCCGCGGCGACGGTAGAAGTTCTCGTAGCCTTGCAGCAGCGGTGCGTGCAGCCAGAGGTTTCGACCCGGCCGCTATTCGCGGAAATAGCGCAAGTGCTGGCCGGGTTGCAGTAGAAACGTACGCCTGCCGGTCCGACGCCGTAGGCGTCCGACCGGTTGCCGCCTGCTGCCGTTGCACGAACGGCGTAAGGACATGGTAGACACGCCAGTCCGTGCGGCTCGGCTGTCAGCAACGACAACCGGTCGGACGCCTACGGCGTCGGACCGGCAGGCGACGACAGACGCTTGGTGCGGAAGTCCTGGATAAGTAACCCACGTTTAGGTTCTTACTTACTCTTCTGCTTGAGCGCCTTCGCCACGGCCTGGTTCAGCAGCGGCTCCATGAGGCGGTAGCCGGCGAGGGTAGGGTGCACGCCGTCGTTGGCATACTGGGCGGGTAGGCCCAGGCGCTCGTCGGCGAGGGCCTTATGGTAGTCGAGGTACACAAAATTGTGCTGCTGGGCGTAGGCTTTGATCTGCTCATTGAGGGCCACAATCTTGGGGCCGGGCGCGAGGCCCTTGCGCCACGGAAACTCGGAGGCCGGCAGCACCGAGCACAGCACCACCTTCACGCCGTGGGCCTGCGCCAGCTCCGCCATCGACTTGATGTTGTTCATCGTAGCCTCTTGATCGTAGGGGCCGGTGTTTTCGGCCACATCGTTGGTGCCCGATAGAATAGCTACCACGGCAGGGCGCAGGTTTAGCACATCTTGCCGGAAGCGTAGCAGCATTTGCGGGGAGGTCTGCCCACTGATGCCGCGGCCAACGTACTCGTAGGGCCGGCCGACAAAAAAGGCCGAATCGGCGCGGGGCCAGGCGTCGGTGATGGAGTTGCCCATCAGCACCACGCGGGGCGTGCCCGTGCTGGGGGCCTTCAGCTGCTGGTTGGCGGGCGCGTAGCGCTTTAGATTGGCCCAATCGGTGTTTTGCTGCGCGAGCAGAGGAGTGGTGAATAGGCTGAACGCCAGCGCCAGCAGGGGTAGGGTTTTCATGAGGGCAGGGAAAAAGGGTAGGGTGAGGCCTGAAGGTAGCAAATGTGCAAAGGACACGCGGAGCGCTACGGACGTTGCCCGCGCGTGGTGCTGGTGCCTGCCCCAATGGTCCAAACAAAAGCCAGTGGCCTCAACTTGTGCCGAAGTCCTGGAGAAGTGAGTACTTCGGGCCAGAAACCACGCAACGCACCCGCCGCTGCATAGCCCAGGGCTTCAGCCCTGGGAGAGAGTAGGGTAGTATTTTTATCAATGAGCTTACTGACTGTATCCGACATTCGGCTGGAAGAACAAGGCAACCTCGCGTTGCAGAACATCAGCTTCACGCAGCAACGCTTCCAGAAACTGGCCGTGGCCGGCGAAACGGGCTCCGGCAAAAGCACGCTGCTGCAAACCATTGCCGGGCTGGTGCAGCCCAGCGCGGGCACCGTGGTGTTTGAGGGGAGCCGGGTGCGCGGCCCCGCCGAAAAGCTGATTCCCGGCCAGGCCGGCATTGCCTACCTCTCGCAGCAGTTCGAGCTGCCGCAGTTTTTGCGGGTAGAGCAGGTGTTGCGCTACGCCAACAAGCTCCGGGGCACCGCCACCGCCGATTTGTACGAGGTATGCCGCATCAACCACCTCATGCACCGCCGCACCGACCACCTCTCCGGCGGCGAGCGGCAGCGCATTGCCCTGGCCCGCCTGCTGCTGACTGCCCCGCGTCTGCTCCTGCTCGACGAGCCCTACTCCAACCTCGACCGCGTGCACAAGCAGATCCTCAAAGACGTGGTGCGCGACCTGGGCGAGCAGCTAAGCATCACCTGCACCCTCGTCTCCCACGACCCGCTGGACACGCTTTCCTGGGCCGATGAGCTGCTGGTGCTGCGAGCAGGGCAACTGGTGCAGCAAGGCCCACCCGTGCACGTGTATCATCAACCCGCCAACGAGTACACTGCCGCCCTGTTCGGCGACTACCATCTGCTGGCCGGCCCGGCAGCCCGCGCCCTCACCAAAGCCGCCGGCCGCCGGCTGCCAAAGGGAAAACAACTGTTGCTGCGCCCCGAGCAGGTACAGCTGGCGCCCGCCACTGCTGAAAGTGCTGTGGCAGCCACCGTGCAGGCCGTACGGTTTTTCGGCAGCTACTACGAAACAGAAGTGGAGCTGCTGGGCAGCCGCTTCACGGCCAAAAGTAGCATGCCCCCCGCTGCGCCAGGAGATGCGGTAGCGGTTTCCTACCCTGGCCCGCAGATGTGGTTTCTGTAGTTGATAGCGCCGCGCTGCGCCTACCCCGGCAAATCGAACTATCTGCCGGGGTAGCTACGTATGGGAAGAATAGCTTGCCATCTTCCCTCTTCTTCCCGCACCGCGCATGAATCTTCCTGGCCTAAAGATGCGGCGCCGCACCGGCGGTGCCCCCCAAGAACCCGACAACTACAGCAAATGGGGCTGGTACGCCATGGCGGTCCTCGCCCTGGCTTGGATTATCTACAACCTGTTTTTTGACAAATAGCCACCGCGGGCTGATGCTGCGCTGGCTTGATGTGGTCACCTTCGCTCGGTACGGCAACCCCGAGCCGCCCCGCCGGGTAGAGAAATCGGCGGCGGAGTGGGCGCAAGAGTTGTCGCCCGAGCAGTTTCGGGTGCTACGGGAGCAGGCCACTGAGTCGCCCTACCGCAACGCCTACTGCCGCCTCTATGAGCCCGGCGAGTATGTGTGCGCCGGGTGCGGTAGCTTGCTGTTTAGCGCTGCCACCAAGTACCACGCTATTTCGGGGTGGCCCAGTTTCACGCAGCCGGCCCACAAAAACGCCATCCGCTACCACTTCGACCACAGTCACCACATGCAGCGCGTGGAGGTACGTTGCAACGTGTGCCGGGGGCACCTGGGCCACGTCTTTCCCGATGGCCCTGCGCCCGGTGGGCTGCGCTACTGCATCAACTCGGCTAGCCTGCGGCTGGTGGCGCCGGAGCAGGAAGAGATTAAGTCAGTGGCTCTTCCGGGGGCGGGTTCTGCTCCTCTTCAAAGCGAATGATGCTGATGCGTCCCGAGGGCTCCATGTAGGCTTCTTTAATGCTGGATACGTCTGTCAGGCCGTTGGTGCGTAGCTCGCTCATCAACTCGCTACGGGTTATGAGCTCCTTGCGCATGTTGTCTTTTTGCAGCTGCCCATTGCGAATCAGCAGGAGCTTATCAGGCTTTATCAGGCGCTGAAAAACAGGATAATGAAAGCCCAGCCAGTTCAGGAAATAGCTCCAAAAGATGATGACGCCGACCAGCAGCACGCCCTCCGTTACGGAGCGGTACTCGCCGGCCATGCCGTTTTGGGCGGCGTCGGCAATCATCACCACAAACAGCATGTCGGTGATGCCCAGCGTGCCGGATTCGCGCTTCAGTACCACGCGCAGCAGCAAAAACAGCCCCAGATAAATAAGCGTACCCCGCACCACAATTTCGAGTAGGGGCGTGTTGGGCACAAAGATGGCATGCCAGTCTACTTGATCAAACATAGCGTGGTAGAGTGAGTGATATACGCTTGCTGTGGTGCCGCGTACCGTAAGGGTAGGGCGCTATACGTAAACAAAAGCTCAGCAGAACTTTATCAACGAAACAAAGCTCGCAGATGCAAAGAAAACCACAGCAAGAGGAAGGGTAAGGCACGCGTAAGCTCAACTTTAATCAGTACTTTTGAAGGTGAAAACCAGACAAGGCCTATAGCAATACTCTAGTTTTCGCTACAGGCCTTGTCCTCCCATTCTTATGTTTGTTCCCTGCGTTCTACGCTCCGCCGACGAAGCGCACCGTTTGCAAGCCCTTCGTCCGTATCAGCTAGTGACTTCCTTATCAGAACCACTATTTGACGAGCTGGTGCGCCTGTCGGCGGCGTTGTTTAGCGTACCTATTGCCATTATTGCTTTGGTGGAGGAAAGCACCGTGCAGTTCCGGCTGAATGTGGGCTTGCCCGCGGGTACGCAACAGGAGCAGCGGGCCGAGAGTCTATGCTCTATTGCCATTACGCAGGAGCATACTACCGTTTTTGAGAACCTACAGACTAATCCTTGTACGCTGGCGCAACCGGGGTTTGTGCAGCAGCTGAACCTGCAATTTTACGCGGGGCACCCGCTGATTACGCCCACGGGCTACCCTATTGGGGTGCTCTGCGTGATTGACCACCAGCCGCGCCCGTTTGCGGCCGAGGAGCAGCAGTTGCTGAGTCGTCTGGCCGATCTGACCATGCGTATGCTAGACCTGCGCGTGCAGGCGCTGGCAGAGCCACTGCTGTCTTCTTTGTGGGATCAGCTCTACAATCAGATTGAAGATTCTGTGACGCGTATTGGTACACTCGCTTCCTTGCTACAGTGGGAGGAAAGCGCCGAAACAGATGGGGCGCGCGCCTACCGGCAGTCGGTGCGGGAAGAAATTAGCCGGGTGTTGGATGCGATGCAGGCGCAGTTGCTGGCCGTAGCCTGCTAACAACTTACTTCAACAATTCCTGCTCGTACACCCAGCGTGCCTCCTCGTCGTAGGCCACAAAAACCACGGTGGCCGGCAGTTCGTTTCCTTTCAAAAATGCCTGCACCTCGCGCACGGCAATGCGGGCCGCATCGGCCTTGGGGTAGCCGTAGATGCCGGTGCTGATGCCCGGAAACGCCACGCTGGTAAGTTGATTCTCGGCGGCCAGGCGCAGGCTGTTGCGGTAGCAGTTGGCCAGTAGCTCAGCTTCGCCTTTGGTGCCACCATTCCATACCGGCCCTACCGTGTGAATCACGTAGCTGGCTGGCAGCGCGCCACCCGTTGTAAGCACGGCCTCGCCGGTAGGGCAGCCGCCCTGCCGCGCCTTAATCTGGCGGCATTCTTCCAGAATAGCTGGCCCACCGGCCCGATGGATGGCCCCATCCACGCCGCCCCCACCCAGCAGGGAAGAGTTGGCGGCATTCACAATGGCGTCGGTATCCACCCGCGTGATGTCGCCCTGATAGAGCAGGATGCGGCCGAAGGTTTGGGCGTCGGGGCGCCAGTTAGCAGCAGTAATAGCCATAGCAGCAAGCGTAAGGTAGGGTAGGATGGCAGTGCCATTCATCCCTGTTGTAAGACGGTTCGGCCCAAAAAGTTGTTGGTTGGGTAATAAAGAATTGTGCTAGGGTAGGCCGTGGGCTATCTTTCCTGCACTGTTTCACCACGTTATCTTCTCTGTCATGGAACCCATCAACCGCGACCCCCAACTCTGGCGCCAGGCCAAAGCCCGTGCCCGCTTCAAAGCCAGTTTGTTTACGTACTTCTGGGTGAATGCCCTCCTCTGGACCATTTGGGTCCTCACGGGGCGCGGGGCCTACCCCGTGCCGTGGCCACTGTGGGCTACCTTCTTCTGGGGCATCGCGCTGCTGGCAAACGGCGCCAGCGTCTACGGCTGGTGGGGCCAGGGCCAGCAAGCCGAGCGCGAGTACGAGCGGCTGCTTCGGGAGAAGAGGTGAAAGGTGAGATGGTGAGATGGTGAGATGGTGAAGTTGTGAGTGGTGAGTGGTGAGTGAAAAAAGGCGCGTGTCATCCTGAGCGCAGTGAAGGACCTTCTCACGGTAGAACGACAGACGTACCAACGACTCGTTCAACTGACGTAGGATCCTTCGCAAGCTCAGGATGACGCGCGCTTTTTTTCACTCACCACTCACCATTTCACCACTCACAATTTCACCTTCGACCCCTTACCTTCGCGGTGATGAAAAAAATGCGAATTCCGAAGCGGGTGATAGGGCGGCGGGAGCTGGTCGATTTTCCGGCGTTTGGGCTGCAAGGCATAGAGGCTAAAGTAGATACCGGCGCGTACACGGGCGCCATTCACTGCTCCGACATCCACGAGGAGCGCCGCGCCGATGGGCAAATTGTGCTGCGCGTGCTGCTACTTGATCCGTCACACCTTAACTTTGACGGCCGGCCGTTGGAATTTACCACATTCTCGCGGCGCGACATCCGCAGCTCGAATGGCGATGTGCAGGAGCGTTACGTAGTAGCAATGGTTATCCGCCTGTTCGGGGAGGATTTTGCCACCGAGTTTTCGCTTTCCGACCGTTCCGATATGAAGTATCCCGTTCTCATTGGCCGTGCACTGCTGTGGCAGGGACGCTTCGTGGTGGACGTAGGGCGGCGCAACGTTTCTTACAAGGCCATGCACAACGCTTCCTAACAGCCGGCCCGTCTCCTATAGTCGTTTTTTGTAATTACTACCCCCGTCGACCGCCCAATCCTTTGTCACCGATGAAATTTGCGATTCTATCGCGCGAGCCGAAATTATATTCCACCCAGCGCCTGGTAGAGGCCGCCCAGCAGCGCGGCCACGAGGTGGTGGTGCTGGACCATTTGCAGTGCAACCTGGTGCTGGAAAAGGGGACGCCGGGTATTATCTACGAGGGCGAGCGACTGCATGATATTCAAGCCGTTATTCCGCGCATCGGGGCCTCGGTTACGTTCTACGGCACGGCCGTGGTGCGGCAGTTTGAGATGATGAAGGTATCGACGGCCGTGAGCAGCCAAGCCATTGTGCGCTCCCGCGACAAGCTGCGCTCGGTGCAGATTCTGAGCCGGGCGGGAATTGGGATGCCCAAAACGGCCTTCACCAACTTCTCTGCCGATGTGCCGACTATGATTGAACATGTGGGCGGCGCCCCCGTGATTATCAAGCTGCTGGAAGGTACGCAGGGGTTGGGCGTGGTACTGGCCGAGTCGGCCAAAGCGGCGCAATCGGTGATTGAGGCGTTTCACAACCTGAAAGCGCGCATCATTGTACAGGAGTTCATTGCCGAAAGTAAAGGCGCCGATCTGCGGGCCTTTGTGGTGAATGGCGAGGTAGTAGGCGCCATGAAGCGCCAGGGCAAAGAGGGCGAGTTCCGTTCCAATCTGCACCGCGGCGGCACCGGCAAGCTGGTGAAACTGAGTCGGGCCGAGAAGGCCGCGGCGCTGGCCGCGGCCAAAGCGCTGGGCCTGGGCATTGCCGGGGT
This sequence comes from Hymenobacter citatus, assembly GCF_014333615.1. Lineage (GTDB taxonomy): Bacteria > Bacteroidota > Bacteroidia > Cytophagales > Hymenobacteraceae > Hymenobacter > Hymenobacter citatus. The sequence continues at coordinate 49,340 of NZ_JACSCY010000002.1, forward strand.
AGATATGCTGCAAAGCAAGCGCGGCCCGTTGGTGCTGGAAGTCAACTCCTCACCGGGTCTGGAGGGCATCGAGAAAGCCACCGGCCTCGACATAGCCGGTAAAATTATTGCCTACACCGAAGACCTAGTGAAAAAGCGCAAGAAGGCCGAAACTACCAAGAAGCGCAAAGCCACCGAAACCGACGAAGGGTAGGGGAGTAGCGGCAGCTTAAAAGCAGTTAGAACGAACTCCCCTCCTTGTTTTAAGGAGGGGAGTTCGTTCTATTTTCAACTCAATAGTTAACACTCAATACATCCAGTACTTGCAGCTAAACGGCCTCACCATTCAGCCCGGCGAGCGGATCATGACCCGCTTGGTTATCTCGCGCCTACCCTCCGGCACCATCATCGACGTGCCGGTGCACGTGTTCCGGTCGCGGGAGCCGGGGCCGACGGTGCTGCTAATGGCCGGCATGCACGGCGACGAGGTAAACGGCGTAGAAACCGTCCGCCGCCTGATTCAGCAGGATTTGCTGTGGCCGTTGCGGGGCACCATCATCGCCATTCCGCTGCTTAACATCTACGGGTTTCTGAACTTCTCGCGTGAGGTACCCGATGGCAAGGACGTCAACCGCTCGTTTCCGGGCAACCCGCGCGGCTCGTTGGCCAGCCGGGTAGCGCACCGCTTCATGCGCGAAATCATGCCGCTGGTAGACTACGGCATTGATTTCCACACGGGAGGCGCTTCGCGCAGCAACCACCCGCAAGTGCGTTGCCTGCTCGACCACGAGCCCAGCGCCGCGCTGGCCCGCACGTTTGCGGCCCCTTTCACGCTGCACGCCAAGCTGCGGCGGGGCTCCCTGCGCGAAGCGGCGTTTGGTCTCGGCAAGTCCATTATTGTGTACGAAACCGGTGAGTCGTTGCGCTTCGATGAGGCGGGCATTGAGCTGGCTGTGGCCGGTACCTACCGCGTGCTGCACCACCTGGGCATGGTAGCGGAGGCCAGGCCCGCCACACAGCCCAGCATCGAGTGCTGGCGCGGGCGCTGGCTGCGGGCGCGCTTTGCGGGACTATTTCGCAGCCAGGTGCGCAAGGGCGACTACATCGAGCAGGGCCAGGTCTACGGCATCATCACCGACCCCTACGGCGAAATGGCCGTGCGCCTGGAGTCGCCGGTGAGTGGCTACGTGGTAGGGCTCAACCACATGCCCGTCGTCAACCAGGGCGACGCGCTCCTGCACATCGGTCTGACGGAACCGGCTCCTGGCCCCACCGAGGATGCAGGTGCCCCGGCCCCGGCTGTATGAATGGTACTTAGTGGTTAACATCTGTCATCCTGAGCGGAGTGAAGGACCTTCTCACGCGAGAACGACTGACATAACAACGTCCTGTTCTAGTGTGAGAAGGTCCTTCGCAAGCTCAGGATGACAGTCTTCTGCGACTGACAGTTACCAACTACCAACTCACAGCTAAAATAACCCGCGGTTTTTCTGTTTCTTTGTTCCGCCCGTAACGGGCTGATCTACCTATTCTCCTTTTTCTGCGAATGAATAAGTCCTCTCAACTCATTGTCAACGTCGTTTTGGCTCTGGCCGTCGCCGTGCTGTTTTACCTGCACTACTCCTCCCGCCCCACCGCTGCCCCAGCCGCCGCTACCCCCAAGGTGGCCATAGCGGCCGATTCCACTGCCGAGGTGGCCGTGGATGAGGTAGCCACCGTGGCTAGTGCTGATACCAACAAAGTGGCCTACGTAGAATCAAACAAATTGCTGGAAGGCTATAAAGGGATGCAGGTAGCCCGCAAGAGCTTCGAGGCCAAGGCCAAAGGCTGGCAGGCGCAAAACGATGCGCTGGTGCGCAACTTCCAGGCCGCCGTGCAGAAGTATCAGCAAACCGCCCAGTCGCTGACCAACGAGCAGCGTGCCGCCACCGAGCAGAGCCTGCAGCAGCAGGAAGCCCAGGCGGGCCAGAAGCAGCAGCAATTGCAGCAGCAGGCAGCCCAGGAAGAAGCCAAAATGACCAAAACCGTGCTCGACCGCGTGGAGAAGCAAATCGAGAAGTATGGCAAAGAGCACGGCTACCGCATGATCCTGATTTCCTCACCGGGCGGCGCCATTGCCTACGCCCGAAAGGAGCTGGATATTACGGCCCCTGTGCTGAAGTACCTCAACGACGAGTACAGCGCCAAGAAATAACTCAGGCGCTTCCTTTCAAATCTAAAAGCCCGGCCGCGTGCCGGGCTTTTTTTGTGGCCGGTGGGTAGCTGGATAATTTATCTGTGCAGGCCGATTAAACCTTTGGGGGGTGGCAGGCGTCTAATCAGTATATCATCAACTAAAAGGCAGTAAGTCCCTGACAAGCTGCTCTCTACATACTATGAAAAAATTTCTGAAAATACCCGCCTTACTTCTCCTTTTTGCCGCTGGCAGCTTGCTGAGCGGCTGCGTAGCCTCGGGTGGCGTGGGCTACGGCGACGTTGGCCCGTATTATGGTGCTGGCCCGTACTACGGTGCCGGTCCGTACTATGGTAGGGCGTATCCCTACTATGGCCGCCCGTACGGCTACCGTCCGTATGCCCGGCCCTACTACCGCAACCACACAACTGTGATAGTGCAGCCCACTCCGCGCCGTGCGCCGCGGGGGGTAGTACGGCAAAACTACGTACGTCCCAACACCACGTACCGCAACACGCCCCGGCCTTCGTACCGCGGCAACAACGTGCAGGGCCAGAGCCGTGGGCCAGTACAGGGTGGCAGCCGCGGCCGGGTGCGCTAAGCAGCTCCCCACAACATGCAAAGCCCCGGACAACAGCTGTTGTCCGGGGCTTTGCATGTTGTGAAACCGCAGGGGCTATACATGGCTGTAGAGACGCATCCTTTCGTCTTGTCGTCCGCGTCGCCGGGGTCGTTCGACCGTAGAGACGCAAGGATGCACCTCTACGGTTGTGGCTAGCTACCTATAAAACCGCCGTGGAGCGGCGCTTGATGAGTTTCGATTTCAGCTCCTGGCTCTGAGTAGGTAGGATTGGGCGATTCTTGAGGATTGCTTTGAACAGAATGCGCGCCGCTTCCCTACCCATTTCGTACGCAGGTTGGGCAATGGTGGTGAGGGGCGGGTCGAGCAGATCAGCAATTTCCAGATTGGAAAAGCTGATGATCTTCACGTCTTCCGGAATGCGGCGGCCCAACTGCCGGCACGCCAGGTAGCTGCTCATGGCCAGCGTTTCGACGGAGGCAAAGATGCCGTCGATAGCCGGATTTTGCTGCAGCAGCTCCTGCACTAAGGTTTGATTACGGTCTTTATCGGAGGTACCGTGCAGCAGCAGGGTAGGGTCGGGCGTGAAGCCGTGGGCCTGTAGGGCGTCGTGGTAGCCTTGCAGCCGCTTTTGCCCAATGGAGAGGCGGTCGGAGATAAGCAGGTGGGCAATGTGGCGGCAGCCGGCCTCCAGCAAATGCTGAGTGGCCTGGTAGCCGCTTTGGTAGTCGTCGGTGGTGATTTTGGCGGTAGCAAACTCCTCGCACACCCGGTCGAAAAACACCATGGGCGTGCGCCGGGCCTGTAGCTTGCCGAAGTGGGTGAAATCCTGCGTGGCACCCGCCACAGAGGCCAGTAGCCCATCCACCCGGCCGCTGGCAAGGTGTTGCACAATGGTGGCCTCCTGCGCGGCATCGTCGTGGGTGAGGTAGATCAGCACGTGGTAGTCGTTTTCGCGGGCTACCTCCTCAATGCCATTGATAGCCAATGAGAAAAAGTTGTTGGCTACTTCCGGAATCACCACGCCAATAGTTTTGCTTTTCTGCCGGCGCAGGCTGCTGGCGTAGGGGTTGGGCTCGTAGCCCAGTTGCCGGGCCAGCTCCTGCACCTTGGCTTTGGTGGTCGCGCTTATCTCGTAGCTGTCGCTCAATGCCCTGGAAACGGTGGATACCGACAGGTTCAGTTCCTGAGCAAGTTGTTTGAGATTGACGGGGTTCATCCCGAAAAATAGCCATTATTTGCGTTTCTGCTTGAAATGACTGTGCTGCGAAGAGCTCTGTGGGAGGACAACACCTACTTCTTGCTCCTGAGCAGTACCACGCAAAAAGCCCGGCCAGTTGGCCGGGCTTTGCAATGGGGGTAGGGCGTTGCCGGGGAAGAAGCCGACGGCCTACCGACAAGCCTATTTAGTTGCGGCCACGCGCTTCTTGGCAAAGCTGGCAGCTGATTCCTCCACTTGTGCCGGTGCCAGCACCTTCGTGCCGTTGCTGATAACGACGCGGTAGCGGAAGCTCACCGACTCGCCTTTTTTAAGCTGTAGGTTTTTAGCCGATTTCCCTTCCGTAAATACCTTCTCGCCCAAAGGGTTGGCAGCAAACAAGCCATAGCCGCGGGCGTGCCAGAAGGTAGGGTAGTTTGGGTTGGCCGGGTGGTCGATGATGGCGACGCTGACGGAGTCGGTGCCCATTTTGCCGTAGGCCATGCACCAGGCGGCGCGGGTGCTCCAGGCGTCGTTGCCGCGCTTGCCGGCGCTGGTGAGGTAGGTGCCGTTGGCTACCTTATCGGTGCCACCCTTCACCACCGTCACGTTGCCTTTATCGTCAGTGAACTTTTGATCTTTCGTCTCCGGGATTTGCAGGGCGTGAGCCAGGCGCAAGCCCAGCATGCCGTCTTTGGCATCGGTGAAGGTGACGGTGGTATTCGCCTTCAGGATAGTATAGCGGTCGATGATGCGCTGTTGGGCAGTGCCGCTGAATTCCAGGCGGGTGGTTTCCTCCAGGAGCACGTCGCGTTGCTGGTTGGTCCAGTTGGCGTGGTAGGCGAGCGTGCCGGTAGGGCCGTTAGTGGTTTCTAGAATCTTATCCGTCCGAATCCAACCGTAACCCGCCTTTTTCTCGGCCGGAATGGCGTAGGAGTTGTTCCAGAAATCCAGGCCGTTCACGTTCTCGAAGTTGAACCACAGACCCAGGTGGTGGGGGTGGTCGGTAGGGTCGTCGGGTTGGGGCGCCACGGGAAAGCCGCGGGTAACTACTGTGCCATTGGCCGCACGCAAGGGGTAGAGCACGGGCTTCTCCAGCGTATCGGGGTAGAGGAAGCTGGTAAAGAGCTGCTTGCCCACAAACACATCGATTTTGTGGGCCTTCGGGTCTTTGGCCAGTCGTACAGGTTGCGCCTGCTGCGCGTGTGCGCTGAAGCCGCTGAGCAAGAGTAGGTAGAGGATCTTCTTCATACAAATCTGGGCAAGCAATGCTAGGGCTTCGCGGCCGAGCTTCCTCTCCACAAAAGAAAGACTATAGCTAACCTGAGTTGCGGAGCAGCCGCGTAGCGGCGGAAGGTTTGTAGAAAAAAGCATTTCCGGACTGCCGCGCCGCGTAGCGGTGCAAGAAACGCCTTTTCTTGCACCGCTACGCGGCTGCTCCGCAACTCAGGTTAGGTAGGAGCTTATCAAATGGTAAACACCTTGCCGCCTACCATCACTTCCTGCGTTTTTTCGTCGAAAGTGGCTTTCAGGCCGGTGTGGCTGGCGGCGGTGGTCATGATGTTGGCAATGGAGTGGCTGTAGCCGGCCTCCACGGGCGCGTTGGTTTCCTTGCGGCTGCGAATGCACTCCATCCAGTTGCGCACGTGGTTGGAGGTCAGCACGTCGCCGCCGGTATTGGCCGAAGCCACCGCCGCTTCGGTGTTCGACAGGCTGAACTCCTGCAACAGGTTAGGCTGCATGTGCATGGCTTCGGCGTGGCGCTTGGTGAGGCCACCGCTAGGCGACACCTTGTTGGTAATCAGGTTTAACTCGCCACCGTTGGAGTAATAAATTTCGGCCGGGCGCTCGTCGCCGTTGTGCATGCGCGAGGCAAACACCACCTGAAAGCCCTGCGACGGGTCGTTCTCCGGGCCATAGTCGAACACCGACGTGATGGTGTCCCAGTTGCGGCGGCCGTCTTTCCACATATAAATACCACCGTTGGCCACCACGCTGCGCGGGTGCTTCAGGCCCGTAAACCAGTGCACGGTGTCAATCTGGTGCGACATCCACTGACCCGGCAGGCCCGAGGAGTAGGGCCAGAACAAGCGGTACTCCAGGTACTTGCGCGGGTCGTAGGCTTCCATCGGGCGGTTCATCAGGTAGCGCTTCCAGTCAATGTCTTCCTGGCGCAGCTCGCTCACCAACTCTGGCCGACGCCATCGGCCCGGCTGATTCACGTTCCAGCTCAGCTCTACCATCGTGATGGGCCCAAACTTACCCGACTTGATGTACTGCTCGGCGGCTTTGTAATTGGCGCCACTGCGGCGTTGCGAACCTATTTGGATAATCTGCTTCGAAGCCTTCACGGCCTTCAGGGCCGCGCGGTTGTCAGCCATGGTTTCGGCAAAGGGCTTTTCCACGTAGGCGTCGCAGCCGGCCTTCACCGCCTCAATGGTGTGCAGGGCGTGCTGAAAATCGGCCGTGCCAATGAACACCGCGTCGATGCCCTTGCTAGCGTACATTTCCTCATTGTTGCGGTAGGCCGCCACGTTATGGCCCATTTTCTCTTTCCACATGGCAGCTCCTTCCTCGCGGCGGCGCTTCCAGATATCGGATACGCCTACCAAGTCGAAGTTCAACTCTTTGTAGTGGTTCAAAAAACAGGGCATGTGGGTGTTGCGGTGGCGGTCGGAAAAGCCGACCACGCCTACCCGCACCCGGTCGTTGGCACCAATAATGCGTTTGTAGCTGCTGGCCGACCACGCCACCTGCGGCAGCATGGCACCGGCACCGGCCACGGCTAATTGTTGAAGAAAAACACGACGGGGAGTAGACATAGTAGTTTGTATTTAGCTGTTCGGGGGTGGGGCAGGGACTATTTCAGTTCTTTTATCTTGATGCTGCGGAAAGAAACGCGGTTGCCGTGGTCTTGCAATAGCAGGTGACCTTTTGGCGCTTCCCCGAAGTTAGGCCACACCTTGTATTTGCTGATGGCTACCAAATCTTTAAAGTCTTTGGAGCCACGCTCGTACTCCAGTACCTTCGAGCCATTGAGGTAGTGCTCCACGTGGTTGTTGGGGTAGACCACCACGCGGCCCACGTTCCACTCGCCAATAGGATGGATAAAGCGCGGCGACTTATCGGCCTTAATCAGGTCGTAGAGCGAGGCTAGGGTGCGGTTGCCGTCGCGCCCAAGCTTGGCGTCGGGGTGCAGCTCGTCGTCGAGCACCTGGTATTCCAAGCCAATAGCCGAGCCTTTCGTTTTCTCGTCCAGGGTCACGAAGTACTTCACGCCGCTGTTGGCGCCGGGCGTCAGCTTGAACTCAAACGACAGGTCGAAGGCGCCGTACTGGTTGTCGCTCACAATGTCGCCGCCGTTGGCTGCCTCCTTGCCTTCCGACGACAGCACCGTCATGGTACCGTCCGTCACCTGCCAGCCCTGGGTCGGGAAGGCGCCACCCTTGGCGCTATGCCAGCCCTTGTTGGTTTTGCCGTCGAACAGCAGCTTCCAGCCGCCTTTCTTTTCGCTAGCTGTGAGTGCGTTGGGCTCAAAGTTTACCACGTACACATCAGCCGGGAAAGGGGTAGGCTGCAAGTTGGTGGTCTTGATTTTGATATCCTTGAAGTAGATTTTCTTGCCCTCCTGTGCTTTGTCGCTGATGCCATGCACTTGCAGGCCAATAAAGCCCTTGGGGTCCAGCGGGTCTACCACGTAGGCCACGGGCACGTTGTTGAGCCACGTTTTCGTCTCGTTGCCGATGCACTCAATTTTGAGGTGGTTGTACTGCCCGGCCTTGTAGGCCGTTTTGGCCTCGGGGTGCAGGTCCAGAGGGTAGAGCCACTGCCGGCGCGCCTCGTCGTAGATGCCACCCGACCAGCTCCGCGCCGAGGGGTCTATTTCCACCTGCCGGCCATACACCTTGCCCTTCTGCTGGGGCGAGTCGAAGTGGCTGCGGGTTTGCACGCCGGAGTTGCCCTCAGTGCTTTCCATTTTGATATCGAGTTCCAGCACAAAGTCGCCGTACTCTTTCTCCGTCACCAGAAACGTGTTGCCGGAGTTCATCACGGTGGTGCCCACAATGGCGCCGTTTTCCACCTTGTAGTCGGCGGTACCGGCCAGTTTCTTCCAGCCCTTCAGCGTTTTGCCGTCGAACAGGTTTTGCCAGGCGTCGGCGGGCGAGGGTGCCGGCGGTTGGTGGAAGGCTGTTAGGCAGAAGGTAGTGGCGCAGGCGGTCAGAAAGGTCGTTGGTTTCAAGGAATAGGGGATAAGGTGGTACAGAGTCGTTGTTGGGGGGGGAGTAAGCTACTCTTTTTTAGAAGCATAGCTCGGCTGCTGAGGCTTCTCGCCGACGAATAGAAACACTGGTTTCCCAATAGTTGCTCGGTAGCCCAGCGCATACCGAGGTGTTGGGTGCTCATCGAATGCCTACCACTGTCTAGCTTACTGCATTGACGCAGGTACGCTAACGTTTGCGGCTCCAGCGAGAACGAAAGAACGATGCTGCACTATGCGAAATAAGATACATGTGAGGCACTTGACGGGATTAGTAAACCTATGGAAAGGAACTTCCACTTCAAAAAAACCGCTGTATAATCTATGCAAACGTTTCCGTAGATAGTGCACAGACAAAGTATAGAGTTCCCTAAAAGGGCTGTAGCTTGTCGACTGCCTCCTGCCTTACCATTCCGTAGTGCGATTTTTACTGCTCATACTAGCTTGTTTCTGGAGCCACGCGCCGGTTCCCGTGGTGCGGGCGTTTCAGCTGCGCGGCTATGCCCAGGGCACTACCTATACCCTCACGTACTACGCTACCGATAGCCTCGTAACCAAGGCCGAAGTGACGCAACAACTGGCCGAAATAGACGCCTCGCTGTCGCTCTACCAGGCAGGTTCCCTCATCAACCGCTTCAACGCCGCCCCGCGGGGCGTGCGCGCCGACCAGCACCTGCAACGCGTGGTGCGCAAGGCCCTGGAGGTGTACCGCGCCACCGATGGCCTGTTTGATGCCACCGTAGAGCCACTGGTGCAGGCCTGGGGCTTCGGCCACCAGCCCGCGGCCGGGGCGCCTACCCCCGCCACTATTAAGACCCTCCTGCGCAGCGTAGGCTCCGACAAGCTGACGTTGCGCGGCGATTCGCTGCTCAAGCAAGTGCCTACCCTGCACCTCGACCTCAACGGCATTGCCCAGGGCTATACCGTGGATGTGTTGGCGGCCCTGCTAGAGCGCCACGGCATTCGGGACTACGTGGTGGAGCTGGGCGGCGAGCTGCGGGTGCGGGGCCACCGGCAGCCGGGCGGCGAGCTGCTGCGCATCGGCATCGAGCGGCCCGATACCAGCGCCTTCGCTGCGCCGGCCTTGCAGCAGGTGATTGGCCTCACGGCGGGCGGCGTCACCACCTCCGGCAACTACCGCAAGTTTCGGCGGGTAGGGGGGCAGCCAGCGGCGCACCTCATCAACCCCAAAACGGGCTACCCCTTTCGCAATGAGTTGATTAGCGTGACCGTGGTAGCCTCCGATGCCCTCACGGCCGACGCCTACGACAACGCCCTGATGGGCATGGGGCTAGACCGCGCCCTGTCGTTTTTGCGACAAAATCCTGATCTTCAGGCTTATTTTATTTATCAGCGCCCTAGTGGCGCCGTGGCTGATACGGCTACTTCGGGCTTTACCAAACTCCTGCTCCATCCATGACAACTGACTTCCTCCGCCGAGATTTTATCAAGAAAACCGGGCTGCTGACCAGTGGGTTGCTGCTGCACAGCCAGATGATGGATGCCTTTGCCGCGCCCGCTGCGGCCGGTAAGCTCAAAGTGGGCGTCATTGGCTGCGGCGACCGGGGCACGGGCCTGCTCAAGATCATCAATGACCTACCCGATAAGTATGAAGTGACGGCCCTGTGTGACGAGCTGCCGTTCCGCCTCACCAATGCCCTGAAGGTGAAATCGGCCGCGAAAGCCAAAACCTACCTCGACTACCGCGCCCTGCTGGACTCGCGCCAAGTGGAGGCCGTGATTATTGCCGTGCCCCTCTACCTGCATTTTGAGGTAGCCAAGGCCTCGCTGCTGGCCGGCAAGCAGGTGTACCTCGAAAAAACCATGACCTACGACATTCCGCAGGCCCTGGAGCTGGTGCAGCTGGCCCGGCAGCGGCCTAACCAAACGGTGCAGGTAGGGCACCAGTACCGTTACTCGCCGCTCTATTATAAGGTGAAGGAGATGATCGACAAGGGCTATCTGGGCAAGGTGACGCAGATTGACTGCCGCTGGGACCGGAACGGCAGCTGGCGCCGGCACGTGCCCGAGCCGGGACTGGAGCGCAAAATCAACTGGCGCATGTACCGCGAGTACTCGGGTGGGCTGGCCGCCGAGCTGCTTTCCCACCAGATCGACTTCATCAACTGGGCCTTCAACACCCACGCCGACGAGCTGTTTGGCACCGGCGGCATCGACTACTACAAGGACGGCCGCGAAACCTACGACAACGTACAGGTGATGGCGCGTTACGCCAAGGAGGGCATGGTCGGCAACTTCGGCGCCACCTGCGGCAATGCCTACGACGGCTACCTGTTCAAGCTGAAAGGCACCCGCGGCACCATCTCCCTGCTCATCGACGAGGGCGTGTACTACCCCGAAAAGGACACGCTGAAAGAGTACGGCACCGTGGACGGCGTGACGGGCGCCACCAAAATCACCTGGGACAAAAACGGCGGCATTCCCATCCAAACCGGCCCGCTGAAGGATGGTTCCTGGTACGCGCTGAACGAGTTTCACCGCACCGTGCACGAAAAAAAGCTGCCCGATTCCAATGTCTTCACCGGGGCCAAAGTGGCCTGCACCGTGCACATGGCCAACCAGGCTATCTACAATCGCACCATTGAGCGGTGGCAGCCCGAATACAACGTGTAGGGTAGGGCGCTGAGTAGCTGTGTTGAACGATGTAGAGACGCATAGTTGCGTCTCGTCGGCCGCGCCGCGTGGCTGGATTTCGTTCAACGACAAGACGCAAGTATGCGTCTCTACATCGTTCCAACGACTTACCGATCTAACTCAAATAACTTCCAAAGCATCATTTTAGCAGCTTTTGCATGACCGATTCGTTTTCCCTGCGGGACAAAGTAATAGTGGTAACCGGCGGCACCGGCATTTTGGGCGACGCTTTCATTAACGGCATTGTGGCGGCGGGTGGCGCCGTAGGCATCCTGGGGCGCAACGCTGAGGTAGCCCAGGCTCGCGCCGAAGCCATTCAGCAGCAAGGGGGTAGGGCCGTGGCGCTGGTGGCCGATGTGCTGGAAGAAACCGAGCTGCAAGTCGCCTGTCAGCAGGTAATGGATACGTTTGGGCGGATGGATGGCCTCGTGAATGGCGCCGGCGGCAATGCTCCCGATGGCGTATTGGACCCCGCCGAGGATGTGTTCAAAATGAACCTGGCCGGTATGAAGCGCGTGATGGACCTGAACGTGTGGGGCACCGTGCTGCCTACCCAAGTGTTCGGGCCGGCCCTGGCCGAGTCGGGCGCGGGTAGCATCGTCAACATCTCCTCCATGAATTCCAAGCGGGCCATTACCAAGGTGCTGGGCTACAACATGGGCAAAGCCGCCGTGGACTGCTATAACCAGTGGTTTGCGGTGGAAATGGCTAACCGCTACGGCGACAAGCTGCGCATGAATGCCTTGGCGCCCGGCTTCTTCCTCACCGAGCAAAACCGTAGCCTGCTCACCAACCCCGACGGCAGCTTCACCGCCCGCGGCGAAAAAGTCATCCGCCAAACGCCCTTCCAGCGCTTCGGCCACCCCGATGAATTGCAGGGCGCCCTGGTATGGCTGCTCAGCGACGCCTCCAAATTCGTGACCGGCTCCATGATTTGCGTGGACGGCGGCTTTTCTATTTTTGGCGGCGTGTAAACCCATCGTGCGAGGTAGGGGCGGCTTGCAGCCGCCCCTTGCGCCGGTACACACGCATCGTCTGCGGCCGTGTGCCGGTCCGACGCCGTAGGCGTCAGACCGGTTGCCGTTGCTGACAGCCGCGCCACCAGGAGGCGGGCTGGGTAGGCATCAGCACGCAGCTCGTGCAACGGCAGCAGGCGGCAACCGGTCGGACGCCTACGGCGTCGGACCGGCAGGCGACGCCTACGTCCTGAATCATAAAAACTATACACTCCACAATGCCCCAACAACCCTATTTCCTGGAGCAAACCATGCGCTGGTTTGGTTCTTCCGACCCCGTTTCGCTGGCTGATATTCGGCAAGCAGGCTGTACCGGCGTCGTCACGGCCCTGCATCACTTACCGAACGGGGTAGTATGGCCGGAGGTCGAAATCCAGCAGCGGCAGGTCGAAATTGAAGAGGCCGGTCTGGTGTGGAGTGTAGTAGAAAGCGTGCCCGTGCACGAGGCTATCAAGACGCAGGCCGCAGGATATCAGCAGTATATCGAGAACTACAAAGAGTCGTTGCGCAACCTGGGGGCGTGCGGGATTCGCACGGTCACCTACAACTTCATGCCCGTACTGGACTGGACGCGCACCGACCTGAGCTACCCCATGCCCGACGGCTCGCGGGCCTTGCGCTTCGAGCGAGCCGCCTTTGTGGCCTTTGATACGCTGCTATTGAAGCGCCAAGGCGCCGAGCAAGACTATACGGCCGCGGAGTTGGAGGCCGCCCGCCAGCGCCTGGCCGGTATGAGCGAAGCCGAGCAGATGCAATTGCAGCGCAACATCATTGCTGGCCTACCTGGCAGCGAGGAAAGCTTCACGCTGGCGCAGTTCCAGCAGGCGCTGGATGCCTACCAGGGCATTGATGCGGCGCGGCTGCGGCAGCACCTCATCCACTTCCTGAGCGAAGTAGCGCCGGTAGCCGAGGAAGCCGGCGTGCGCCTCGTTATTCACCCCGACGATCCGCCCTACGCCATCCTGGGCCTGCCGCGGGTGGTGAGCACCGCCGCCGACGTGGCCGCGCTGTTTGCCGCCGTACCCTCGCCCAGCAACGGGCTGTGCTTCTGCACCGGCTCGTTCGGCGTCATCCCCGAAAACGACCTGCCCGCCATGGTGCGCCAGTTCGCCGACCGCATCCACTTCATCCACCTGCGCAGCACCCGCCGCAACGCCGCCGGCGACTTCTACGAGGACAACCACCTGGAAGGCGACGTGGATATGTACCGGGTGATGAAGGAGTTGGTAGAAGTAATGCAGCAGCGCGAAGTTGCCCTACCCATGCGTCCCGACCACGGCCATCAGATGCTCGACGACCTCACCAAAAAGACCAATCCCGGCTACTCCGCCATCGGCCGCCTACGCGGCCTGGCCGAGCTACGCGGGTTGGAATTGGGGATACAGCGGGGGAGGGTTTAAGGGTAGGGCGTGAGGGTATGGGGGGAGGAGGGTAGGAAGTGTGTCATCCTGAGCATTCCGCGCATCAAGCGGCGACGAAGGACCTTCTCACAGTTGAACGAGTCGTTGGTACGTCTGTCGTTCTTGCCGCACTCGCTCGGCTATGCCGAGTGAGTACTATGCCCAAGCAGCTTTGCTGCGCGCGTTTGCTTCACGTTGGCACGGCCCTCGGCAAGCGGCACGAACGGATTCGGGGCATAGCCCCTCAAGCGTAAGCCTCACTCGGCATAGCCGAGCGAGTGCGGCGGCGGAGGTAGAGGGTAGGGGGTGAGAGGGTGTGGGGGTAGCAGACAATAAGATGTCTGTCATCCTGAGCGCAGCGAAGGACCTTATCACGTCAGAACGAGTCGTTGTTACACTTGTCGTTCTAGCGTGAGAAGGTCCTTCGCTGCACTCAGGATAACACACTTCCTACCCTTACACTCTCTTGTCCTCCTATCCTTATTCCTCTCCCGCCAACCGCGTTTCCAGCGGCGCGAGCGTCACCAATCCTTGCTTGTATAGGCTGCCCAGCGCCTTTTTGAACACCTTTTTGCTCATGCCCAGGCGGCGGTAGATGTCGTCTGGTTCGCTTTTGTCGCCGAGGGGGAGGGAGCCGGTTTTGCGCAGGGCGGCCAGCAGGTCGTCGGCGGCGGCCAGGGCTTCGTCGTAGCCGGGGCGCTGGATGGTGAGGTCGAGCTTGCCGTCGGGGCGCACCTGGCGCACGTAGCCGGTGTGCACGTCGCCGAGGCGCAGGGGCTTGAACACCTCATTGTGGTAGAGCAGGCCCTGGTGGGTGCCGTCGACAATGGCTTTGTAGCCCAGGTCGGTTTCGTCAGCAATGAGCAGCTCGGCGGTGTCGCCGGCTTTGCCGGGGTAGGGCTGGTCGCTGAGGAACCACTCCCACTTGGCCGAGGCCACAATGCGGTCGGTGGTTTCATCGAGGTAGACGAACACGGTGGCCCTATCCCCTGGGCGCAGGGTGCGGCGCAGGTTGCTGTGCGGAATCAGCAGGTCTTTCTCCAGGCCCCAGTTCAGGAAAGCGCCTACCCCTGATACGTCGCGCACGGTGAGGGTAGCGAACTGGCCCACCAGCGCGTAGGGCTCTAAATTGGTAGCAATCAGGCGGTCTTCGGAGTCGCGGTACACAAACACGCGCACCGTGTCGCCTACCCTGGTACCATCTGGTATGTACTTGGCGGGCAGCAGAATGTCGCCGTCGTCGGAAATCAGGTACATGCCGAAATCCACCTCGCGGGCTACCTCCAAATCGTTGTAATCACCTAAAAGCATGCTTTTTAATTAGAAATTAAGAATTATGAATTAAGAATTAAAAAAGCAGAAAACCTTTTCATTCGGGGTGGTTTGGGGAAGGTGAGGCAAGCAAACGCATACGGTACTCTCTGCCGTTTTGGGGCGTCGCGGTCGGGATGCAGCCCGCAGACTGGGCCGGCGCCTTACCGCACGGAACCCCGCCATTCCGTCGGCAAAGGTCAATTCTTAATTTTTAATTCTCAATTTTTAATTCAGATCTACCGCGTGCGTCGTGTGCCGGTCCGACGCCGTAGGCGTCCGACCGGTCGTCGTTGCTGATGCCTGTGCCGTGTGGGTAGACGTCAGCACGAAGCTCGTTCTACGACAACCGGTCGGACGCCTACGGCGTCGGACCGGCACACGACGCGTATGTATCAATTTTCAATTCTCAACCTACTGGTAGGTGGTGATGCTGGGCTGACCGATGCTGAAATCGTTGAAGCCATAATAGGAGCGCGACGACTGGAAAATCCGGAACCCGTCGCCGCTGATTTGACCGCGGGGGTAGTAGCCCAAAAAGAACTGAAACGTGCGCAGCACCGTGTATTCGTTGCGGAAGCGCAGGCCTAGGCCGAATCCGGTGTAGGGCTTATCGGAGAAAGGAATTGCCTGCCCGCCGCCCGAAAGCCAAGCCGCATCGGCAAAGGCCACCGCCGCTACCCGGAAGCCCAGAAATGAGAGGGGCGTAAATACGTTGGCCTCGTAGTTCAGAATAAAGCGGCTCTGCCCGCGCAGGGTTTGGTTGGAGTTGAAACCCCGCAAACCCCGGTTGCCATCAATGACCAGCGGCGCCTCGTCGGTCAAGCGGTTGAAACCCAGAGTAGAGCGGTTCCAGAAAAAGTGGCGCCACTGGAAGTTGCCGGTGCGGTAGAGGGGCGTGAAATACAGCAATTCGGTGTTGAGCTGGCCTTGCTGCCAGCTGTTTTGGGGGCGGAGCAAATAGCTGCTGAACTCGGCATTGAGGTAGAGGTAGCCCCGCAGCGGACTATAGCCCGCATACGCCGCCCTGATGCCATAGTAGTGGCGGTTCTGCTTGGCGTTCAGCTCGTAGCCCGTCGTGAAGCTGTAGATGGAGCCCGTCGGAATGTCCTCCGTTCGGCCAAAACCGAACAGGTATTTGTCTTTATAATAGCGGCGCACGGTGTAGCCCAGCGTGCCATACAGCAAGGTATTGGTGCGATACTCGGGGTAGGGCGAGAGGATAACGCGGGTATTGATGGCCCGCGCCGCCACCACCAGGCGGCCGGGGTTGTCGTAGCCCAGGTCGTAGCTGGGCAGGCGCAGGGAGCGGCCCACCCACACGTCCTGCCGGTAGTAGCGCAACGGATTGTATAGCGTATCGGGGTAGCGGGTGGCGTCTATGTTGTAGTGGTCGATGTTGAGGGCATAGGCGTAGCGCGTGTTCACGGAGTAGAAGCTCCGGTTCAGGCTAAAGCTCTGCTCTTTGTTGCGGTACTCGTCGCGCACGCGCACTTGGCCATACAGAAAGTTGCGGAACGGCACCAGGTAGCTACCCTTGTACGACCAACTCTGGGGTTGATTGCGACCATATTGGTAGGAGTTGCGAAACTGGTGGCCCATGCCCAGGAAGTTGATGTCGCGCAGGTCGACAACAGCCGCGTCCACATCGCGCAGCTGAAAGCCCCCACTGATGCTGAACACGTCTTTGGTGATGACCTCAATATCCACGCTATCGGCGGTAGTGGTGGCCTCGTTCACGAACACGCGGGCGTCCAGAATCTCGGCCGTTTGGCGCAGCAAACGTTCCGATTCGGCCAGATCCAGCGGGTCTAGCTCCTGGCCCGGCCGAAATAGTAGCACCTGCCGCACCCGCGAGCGGGCCGTTTTAATGTGCAGGCTGTTGCCGGCCTTCTCCAGAAAGTTGCGCGGCGTGCGGTTTACGTCGTTGATATTGTAGCCAAAGGCATCCAGCGGCGTGATGTTGATGTGGCGCACGATCTTGAAGTTGTGCTTGGCAAATTGCCGGTCTACCAACTGAGCATCCAGGCCGGCCCGGTCCTCGCGGGGCGGCGTGAAGCGGAACAGCATGGCCGCCGCCTTGCCGGCAATGGTTTTGCGCTTGGTGTACGCCTTCAGGCCATTGAGTAGGCGCTCCTCATCGAAGCCCCGCCGCAGCGAGTCGGGCTGTGCTATTTCAGTGGTGTCGGGGGCCAGCACCCGCACCGGCTGCTGCGCTTGTGCGGGTAGTGCCCACAACAGCCAGCACCCCGCTACCAGCGCAAAGCGCCAGAGTAGTGACAAGCGAAAGAAGGCAACACAGAAACGCATAGGAAGAAAGGCAGCCAATCAGCAACGGGCAAGTTACGAGGATTGTGTGCGGTGTGAAATAGCAGCGCGGCCGCGTAACGGCGGCAAGCGGCCGCAAATTGCGCGTTGCCGGCAATGGCTCATCCACTTTTTATAGTCAGACTGTCATGCTGAGCGGAGTCAAAGCATCTCGCGTGCTGATGATAGGTGGTAATTCGAACGTGAGCACGCGAGATGCTTCGACTCCGCTCAGCATGACGGTCAACGATGCACGCGAGATTCCTCGGCAAGCTCGGAATGACGGGCTATATAGTAGAAAATAGAAGCTCATGTTACGAAACTATTTCTAAAAAAATTAGCTTAGCTATTATCTGGTTTATTGCGAATCAATCAATACTTTTAGGCCCGAAAGGCAGACTTTTACATGAACGAGCGAATCCAGGAAAAACTAAGCATCTTGGCAGATGCGGCGAAGTACGATGTATCGTGCTCCAGCAGCGGCGGCAAGCGCAAAAATGTGGACAAAGGCCTGGGCAACGCCGAGGGCATGGGCATCTGCCACTCCTTCACGGAGGACGGCCGCTGCGTGTCGCTGCTCAAGATTCTGCTCACTAACCACTGCATTTTCGACTGCGCCTACTGCGTGTCGCGCAAGAGCAACGACGTGAAACGCGCCGCCTTCACGGTGGACGAGGTGGTGGATCTGACCATGAACTTCTACCGTCGTAACTACATCGAAGGGCTGTTCCTGAGTTCCGGCATTTTCTCCTCACCCGATTATACCATGGAGCGCCTGGTACGCATCATCAAAAAGCTGCGCACCGAGCACAAGTTCAACGGCTACATTCACGTGAAAGCCATTCCGGGCGCTTCGGAGGAGCTGATTCAGGAGGCTGGCCTGTACGCCGACCGCCTCAGCGTAAACATCGAGCTGCCCTCGGAGATGAGCTTGCAGAACCTGGCGCCGGAGAAAAACTACCAGGAAATCCTGACGCCGATGGCCCAGATTCGGGACGGCATCGTGCAGAATAAGGAGGAAAAGGCGCTGTTCAAGAAAGTGCCGCAGTTTGCCACGGCCGGCCAGAGCACCCAGCTCATTGTGGGCGCTTCGGCCGAAAACGACCGCCAGATCATTCAGCTCACCGACTCGCTCTACAAGGGCTACGGGCTGAAGCGCGTGTACTACTCCGGCTACATTCCCATCACCGACGACGCCCGCCTACCCCAGCTCACGCAGCCGCCCGTGATTCGGGAGCACCGCCTCTACCAAACCGACTGGCTGATGCGCTTCTACGGCTTTCAGGCCGACGAAATCTTGGACCCCGAGCATCCCTACCTCGACCTCGAAATAGACCCCAAGCTGGCCTGGGCGCTGCGCAACCGCCACATGTTCCCGGTAGACGTGAACACGGCGGACTACCAGCTGATTCTGCGCGTGCCCGGCATCGGGGCCAAGTCGGCCAAGCGCATTGTGGCGGCGCGGCGCTTCACCTCCCTCTCCCTCGACAACCTGCACAAGTTTGGGGTAGTCCTGAAGCGGGCCAAGTACTTCATCACCTGCAAAGGCATGGCTCTGGAAAAGCGCGAGTACGACGAGCAAAGCATCCGCCGGCAAATCCTGTTTGGCAGCGGCTCCGTGCGCTCCGCCCTCGTCACCCAGCAGCTCGACCTGTTCGCGCAGGCTGGTTGATGTGCTGATTTTTGATGTGGTGATGAGGTGATTGACTCGTTGATTATCAGTTTATTAATTGATTAGATAACGCGCAACAACACATCAGACATCAACTATCAGCACATTAAGAATCAACACATTAGCTCATCCATCACCAGCACATCAACAACATGACCGTGTCACACCGTGCCAAAGTCCGACAGATGAAAGTAGCGCGCATGGCGTGCTGTTGTAAGTTGAGCGAGTTGCTGCCGCTGGTGCGCCAGCTGCACGAGCAAAGCCGGGCGGCGTATTTGGCTAATCAGCCGCAGACCGGAGGCCAGGAGCGCCCGGAGGCTGCGTAGGGTAGGGGCGTGCAACCTACGGCGGCCGTTGCGGTATAGGGCCGTATGACCTACTTGCTGGAACACTATACCGTGCCCACCAACGGGCAGCAATTGCACGTGGTGCAGTGCGGCCCATCGGAAGGGCCACTGGTTGTGCTGCTGCACGGCTTTCCCGATTTCTGGTACGGCTGGCAGCAACAACTACAAGCGCTGGCCGAGGCGAGCTACCGCGTGTGGGCGCCCGACCAGCGCGGCTACAACCGCAGCAGCAAGCCGCCCCGCCTCCGCGACTACCGCATCGAGGAGCTGGCCGCCGACGTGCTGGGTCTGCTACAGGCGGCGGGTAAGGACAAGGCCACCATCGTGGGCCACGACTGGGGCGCGGCCGTGACGTGGTGGCTGGCTACCCATCATCCTACGCACGTAGAGCGGGCCGCCGTGTTGAATGTGCCGCATCCGGCCGTGCTGGCGCGGGCACTGCGCCGCAACGGCCGCCAGCGCCGCAAAAGCTGGTATGTGTTCTTTTTTCAGCTGCCCCGGCTGCCCGAGTGGTGGCTGCGCTGGCGGCACTACAAAGCGTTGCGCCGGGCGCTGCAAGGCACCAGCCGGCCGGGTACTTTTTCGGAGGCTGATATGGCGGCGTACCGCATGGCCTGGGCGCAGCCCGGTGCCCTGCGCGGTATGGTGAACTGGTACCGGGCCGTGCGCTACCAGCGACGCGCTCCCACTACCCCAATTACGGTGCCGGTACGCATCATCTGGGGCAGTAAAGACGCTTTTCTGCTACCCGAGCTGGCTCAGCAAAGTCTGGCGTATTGCAAGCAAGGAGAGCTGTTTTACTTGCCCGAAGCCAGCCATTGGGTGCAGCACGAAGAGCCCGCGCGGGTAAATCAGCTGCTGCTGGAGTTTTTGGGGCAGCCGTGAGCCGCGTGCGGTTAGGCGTGGCGGGTGTCGCCAGGTAGGCTGTAGTGGAAGTGCGTTTGCAGCACTGTATCGATTTTCTCGCGGGTAAGCGGCTTGCTCAGAAAATCGGCCACGTGCAGCTGTTGGGCGCGTGCCACCTCATGCGGTTGTAGCGAGTTGGTGAGCATCACAATTACGAGGGCCTGTTGCTGCGCCGGCGGAAGCTGCTGATACGCTTGCAAAAACTCGAAGCCATTCATCACCGGCATATTCATGTCGAGAAGCACCAGGGCAGGGTAGGCTTCGTGCGTTTCGTGCGCTTCGTGCTGCTGGTGCAGGAGCGTGAAAGCCTCCCGGCCGTTTTGGGCTACCAGCAGTTGGTCGGCTACTGCCAGACTCTCCAACAGGCGCTGATTTAGGAAGTTGTTCACCGGGTCGTCGTCGACCAACAGAATACACGGTAGTTTTTCCACAAATACAAAAGTAGCGTGTCGGGAGAAAATCTTTTAGATGAGCTGAATAGGGAGGAATACCAATCAGCTACGTAGAATACAAAATAAAGCTGACATACAGCGCCCAGTAGGTGGGTAATACGCTTTAAGTCATTAGAAGTCAAGTGGCTGAAAAAACCAGTCAGAACACGCAAAACAGCATTTTACGGTATTGTTATGATTGCAAATCAGCAGGCAAAAGGACTGGATTACGTCTACGATGGGTCGTTTGATGGCCTGCTGACGGTAGTGCTGGAGATGTACGAGCGCAAAGCGGTGCCCAACAGTGTGCAGGCTGCCGGGAGTGTGCAGGGCGGTCTGTTCACGGCGGCCATTTCCATCGATACCAGTGAGGAAAAGGCCACGCGGGTATGGCAGGGCCTATTGAAATACATGAACGAAGACGCCCGCCGCCGGCTCTACCACACGTTTCTGTCGGAAAGGCCCGACCGGGAGCTGCTCATCTGCCGCTTTGTGCAGCAGGCTGTGGCGGCGCGGGGTAGGGTAGACGTATCCGAGAATCTGGCCGACGACACGGTGCGCCTCATTGCCCACATTAGCCAGCAGTTGGGTAGGGAAAAGCACCGCATGGAGGCCTTCGTGCGCTTCGAGAAAACCCAGGACGAGCTGTTTCACGCCACCATCGAGCCGGATTTCGACGTGCTGCCGCTCATCGCGCCCCACTTCACCAAGCGCTACGCCGACCAGCGCTGGCTGATCTTCGACCGGCGCCGCGGCTACGGCCTCTACTACGACCTGCACCGCACCGACATTGTGCAGTTTGAAGCGCCTACCCCCCAGCGCCGCACCGACGTGTCGGCCACGGTGCTCGACGAGCGGGAACCGCTGTTTCGGCTGCTTTGGCAAACCTATTTCGACCACGCCAACATCCCCGAGCGCCGCAACCTGAAGCTGCACCGCCGCCACGTGCCGCTACGCTATTGGCGCTACCTCAGCGAAAAGCAGCCCCGCGAAACCCGCTTCACGCCTATCGACAACAAGCGCCCCGTCCAGAAACCGTAGTTCGCTATTCAGAACGATGGCGTGGGGCTGTGCCCCGTGTCTACTATTCGCAGGCCTCTGGCCTGCATTCGCCCGAACAATGCCAGCGGCGCGTACCACCGCAGGCCAGAGGCCTGCAAATAGTAGACACGGGGCACAGCCCCGCGCCATTAATGTTGCCTCAAATGCTCTAATTTGCGGGCCATTCCGCCGCTGGTGGCGAGAGAACTTACGCAGCGCTATTGATTTTTATGGGAACTACCCTCGTTTTTGGTGCCTCCGGTCAGTTGGGGCAATGCTTGCAGCACGTAGCGCAGGAGCGCGGCCTCACAGGCATCGTGTTTCTACCCGAGGAGCAAGCCGATATCTTGGACCTGGAAAAGCTGCAAGCAGTTTTTGCCGAGCACCAGCCGGCCTATTGCATCAACTGCGCCGCCTACACGGCCGTGGATAAGGCGGAGGACGAGGTAGCCATAGCCCGCCGCGTGAACCGCGACGGTGCCGAAAACTTGGCCCGCCTGTGTGCCCAGCACAACACCATACTCCTGCACGTCTCCACCGATTTTGTGTTTGCCGGCACCGGCAACGAGCCCCTCACCGAAACCGACCTGGCCGAGCCCATCAGCGTGTACGGCCTCACCAAGCTGGAAGGCGAACAGGCCATTGCCCAGCACACCGACAAGTTTTTCATCCTGCGCACCAGCTGGTTGTATTCTGAATACGCCAACAACTTCGTGAAAACCATGCTGCGCCTAGGCCGCGAGCGGGACGAGCTGCGCGTGATTTGGGACCAGGCTGGCACCCCTACCTACGCCATTGATCTGGCTGGCTGCTTGCTCACCATCATCGAGCAAGAAAGCCAGGAGTACGGTATCTACCACTACAGCAACGAGGGTCTCACTTCTTGGTACGATTTCGCCGTGGCTATTTTCGAGCTAGGCAAGGTAGAGGTGCGTACGGTGCCCATCCGCACCGCCGAATACCCCACCAAAGCCACCCGCCCTGCTTACTCTGTGATGGACAAGAGCAAGGTGAAAAAGACGCTGAACCTCAACATTCCGCACTGGCGCGAGAGTTTGCAGACGTGCATGGGGCGGTTGTAGAATTATAGGGTAGAGAATAAAAGAACGTCATTCCGAACTTGCCGAGGAATCTCGCGTGCTGATGTTGGGTAGTATTCAACATCAGCACGCGAGATTCCTCGGCAGGCTCGGAATGACGTTCTTATTTTATGATTTCCTGCCGTTTCAAAACCGGTCATCATTCACCTCCACCCAAAAGCCATCGGGGTCTTTGAGGTAGACTTGCTTGATGCCATCGGGGCGGGGGGTGGTTTGGTTGGCTTCGCCGGTCCAGCTGCCGTAGGGAATGTGCAGCTGCGTGAGGCGGGCAGCGAAGGCATCCAAATCCTTGACGTGGAAGGCCAGGTGGGCGTTTTTGTCGTGGTCGATAACACCGGTGGCGCCTTGGATCAAGTGCAGCTGCGCGTGCGGACCGAGGCGAAGCCACACGTGCTTGCCATCGTGGAAGGGCTCCGGGATTTCAGGCAGTTGCAGTACGTCTTTGTAGAACGCAACGCTCTTGGGAAGGTCGTACACGTACACAGCAATGTGGTTGATGGTAGGCGTGTTGCGGCTGGCGGTGCAGCTGCTGCCGAGGGCAGCTACTACGAGGCTCAGGCCACAGCCGAGGCGCGAGAGGGTAGGAAGGGGCATACCAGAGAGGGGTAGGATAAGAGAAAGAAAGTAGTGCCGTGGATATGATGTGCAGGAAAGACACAAGATTTTGTGTCTCGTTGTCGAATGACGCACAATGACCTCGTTCGGATAAATAACTTCAGCAACGATGAGGCACAAGATGGTGGGTCTCCACTGCGAAACCTTTCTTAAACATACACAATTGAAGTTTCCCCAGGGCTGTATTTAGACAAGCCGTGCAGTGCACCTATCGTCTTGGCCGGTAGTTTTACTGGTGGTGGGCTTGGTGTGAACGTACGTGGGCATAAGCCCCGAGGGGATGAACCGCCGCTTGGTGGCCGTTAACCAGCGGATCTACACTCGCTGGAAAAAGTCCTTGTTGATTAGCAGGTAGGCAACCACGACAACCTTACAATAACGGCGAGAGTAAGGTAGGACATCAATAATATCCTCTCTCCATGCCTACCCCCACTTCGCCTACCCTCCCTAACTCTTCCGGATTCGTGCAAGTGCGCGGGGCGCGGGAGCACAACCTGCGCAACGTGGATGTAGATATTCCGCGGGATGCGCTGGTGGTGTTTACGGGCGTGTCGGGGTCGGGCAAGTCGTCGCTGGCGTTTGGAACGTTGTATGCCGAGGCGCAGCGTCGCTACCTGGAGTCGGTGTCGCCGTATGCGCGGCGGCTGTTTCACCAGATGGCCGTGCCCGCCGTGGATAGTATTGATGGGCTACCGCCGGCGGTAGCCTTGCAGCAGCAGCGCGGCACGCCCACCACGCGCTCGTCGGTAGGCTCCGTGACTACGCTTTCTAATATGGTGCGGATGCTGTACTCGCGGGCCGGCGACTACCCAGCGGGCCAGGGCATTGTGTACGCCGAAGGCTTCTCCACCAACACACCCGAGGGCGCGTGCCCTACCTGCCACGGCCTGGGTCGCATCTACGAGGCCACCGAAGAAACCATGGTGCCCGACCCCTCGCTCACCATTCGGGAGCGCGCCATTGCGGCGTGGCCCACGGCCTGGGGCGGTCAGAATCAGCGCGATATCCTGGTGACGATGGGCTACGATGTGGACCGGCCCTGGCGCGAGCTACCCCAGAAAGACCGCGACTGGATCCTGTTTACCGACGAGCAGCCGGTGGTGCCCGTGTACCCCGGCTACACGCCCGAGCAAACGCAGCGCGCCCTCAAACGCAAGGAGGAGCCCAACTACATGGGCACCTTCACCAGCGCCCGACGGCACGTGTTTCACTCCTTCGCCAACACCCAGAGCGCCCAGATGAAGAAGCGGGCCTTGCAGTTTATGCGCGGCACCGAGTGTCCTACCTGCCACGGCAAGCGCCTGCGGCAGGAGGCATTGGCCGTCACGTTTGCAGGGCTGGATATTGCCGATTTCTCGGCCCTACCCCTGCAACGGGTGGCAGCCCTGCTGCGCCCCTACGCCGAGGGCACCGCCCCCGGCCGCGCCGCTCAGGACGCCGCACACCCCGAGCAGGCCGAGGTGGCCCGGCGCATCACCCAGGACCTGGTGGCGCGTCTGGGCGTGCTGCTCGATCTGGGCCTGGGCTACCTGGCGTTGGAGCGCAGCACGCCTACCCTGTCGCCGGGGGAGCTGCAACGGTTGCGGCTGGCTACGCAGCTGTATTCCAATCTGTTTGGGGTGGTGTATGTGTTGGATGAACCTTCCGCCGGCCTGCATCCCGCCGACACGGAAGCGCTGCTGGCGGCCTTGGCTAGCTTGAAAGACGCCGGTAATTCGCTGTTTGTAGTAGAGCATAATCTGGACGTAATTCGGCAGGCTGACTGGCTGGTGGACGTGGGGCCGGCTGCCGGCGAGCAGGGTGGGCAGGTGCTCTACAGCGGACCGCCCGCCGGGCTGGCCGACGTGGCGGCGTCGCAAACCCGCCGGTTTTTGTTTGCCGACGAAGCCGCCGCGCCACCCTCCGCGCCGCGCCCGGCCGCGGGGTGGCTGCGGCTGGCGGGCGTCACGCGCAACAACCTGCGCGGGCTGGACGTGGCCTTTCCGCTGGGCGTATTCACCACCGTTACGGGCGTGTCGGGGTCGGGCAAGTCGAGTTTGGTGAGCCAGGCGCTGGTGGAGCTGGTGGGCGCGGCGCTGGGCCAGGCCCTACCCGCGGCCGAGGAAGAAGGCGACTCGCTGGAAGCTGACACGCCAACCGTAAGCGGCGGGCGCATCACGGAAGGCATGGAGCACATCAACCGGCTGGTGCGCGTCGATCAAAAGCCCATCGGCCGCACACCGCGCTCCAACATGGCCACCTACACGGGCCTATTCGACCACGTGCGGAAGCTGTTTGCCGCCACGCCCGCTGCCCGCAAGCGTCGCTACGACGCCGGCCGTTTCTCCTTCAACGTGCCCAAAGGCCGCTGCGAGAATTGCCACGGCGAGGGATTTGTGATGGTGGAATTGCTGTTTCTACCCAGCGTGTACTCGCCCTGCCCCGTGTGCCACGGCACCCGCTACAACGCCCAAACGCTGGAAATTCAGTACAAAAACAAGAACATTGCGGAGGTGCTGAACCTGACCGTGGACGACGCCTGGGCGTTTTTTGACGAAGAACCCGCCGTGCAGCGCGCCCTCACAGTGCTGCGCGAGGTAGGGCTGGGCTACCTGCGTCTGGGCCAGCCCGCCACCGAGCTAAGCGGCGGGGAGGCCCAGCGCATCAAGCTCGCCACCGAGCTGCAACGCCCGCCGCGCGGCCACTCCCTCTACGTGCTCGACGAGCCTACCACCGGCCTGCACCCCGCCGACGTGGAGCGCCTGCTCACGCAGCTGCACGCGCTGGTAGAAGTCGGCAATACGGTGGTGGTGGTAGAGCACACCATGCGCGTAGCCGCCGCCAGCGACTGGGTGCTGGACATCGGCCCCGGTGCCGGCGATGAGGGCGGGCAGCTGGTGGCCGCCGGCACTCCCGCCGAGGTAGCCAAGGCCAAAGGAAGCAAGACCGCGCCCTATTTGCGGCGGGCGTTAGAGGGAGCTTCGGAGAAGGAAAAATGAAAAAAAGAACGTCATGCTGAGCTTGTCGAAGCATCTCTACCGCTTCGCTGGACTATGACTGCAACGAAGCGGTAGAGATACTTCGACAAGCTCAGCATGACCGCCAAATGTTAGTGTTCATTCCTTATGTGGAATGACGTTTATGGCTGTTCCGAGTGTCGTCTGCATGTGGGGTAGGCCAACCTTGCAACCGGTAGCATGTTTGATACCTATGGAAACTACCTCCCCCGACCTGCAATACCCCATCGGCCGTGCGCCTGCCCGCCCCGAAGCACCGCTGACGCCCGCCGAACGCGCCACGTATATCGAGCAGATTGCCGCCTTGCCGGCCCAACTCACGGCTGCAGCACGCCAGGCCGGTGGCGTGCGCCTGGAGCAGCCCTACCGTCCCGGCGGTTGGACGGGCCGGCAGGTGATTCACCACGTAGCCGATGTGCACCTGAACTTCTACCTGCGCTACCGCCTGGCGCTCACCGAAGAAAACCCGACCATCAAACCCTTCGACCTGAACGCCTGGGCCGAGCTGCCCGACGTGGCCGCTACGCCCGTCACGGTGTCGCTGGCGCTGCTGGAGGCCCTGCACACGCGCTGGGTAACGCTGCTCTGGCACCTCACCGAGGCGCAGTGGCAGCGCACGTTTTACCACCCCACTTACGACATCACCTACACCCTCGACCAAGCTTTGGTGCAGTATAGCTGGCACGGGCGGCACCACCTGGCCCATGTGCAGTTGCTGAGTCGGGAGGGGTAAATGCCGCTAGTGGTAGCTCCACTGTACATAGGGGCGAAAAATAGTAGTGTTGCATAGAGCTGCTGGGGCTCTATGCAACACTACAGTCCACAGCACGCGTATGCATAGGGTATATGACCGATACTACTTCCTCTTCCTTTACTAAAAAATGCCCCCACTGCCAGCAATGGTCGGCGTGGAACCAACGTCCCAATGACCGGTGCGAGCACTGCGGCGGTTTTCTGGACCCGCGGGCGCAACGTCGGGTAGAAGACGAAAATCGCAAAGCCAACGAGCCAGAAGCACCATCGGTGTTCGAAATTCAATCGGACGATAATGTGGTGGTGCGGTTTTTTAAGCGAATGGGCCGGGTCGGGCAGGTGGTATTCGGCGCTATTCTGGCATTCTTTGTGGCAGTTGTCACCTTCGCGGCGGGCTAAGATAGGGCTGCGGCCCGGCCCGCGCCGTCTCCTGTTGATGGGCGGGGTGTTGCTCTACGCGGCACTGTATCTCAACCGCCACCTGTGGCACTACCCGCTGCCAGCCTGGCTTTCCTCCCACGGCGCCGACCTGCTGGCCATGCCCATCCTACTAGGCCTCACGTTAGCCGTGCAGCGCCGCCTGTTCCCGCAGTTTCGCCAACTAGTACTGCCCGATGCCTGGCTGCTGGGTGCTTGGCTGGCCGTATCGGTTTGGTTTGAGGGCATACTACCGTATTTCTCGGTCGTAGCCGTGGCCGATGCCCTGGATGTGGCGGCGTACGGGGTAGGCACGCTTGCCTTCCGGCGCTGGTTCAACCGTCCCGACTAATGCTCGATCAGTTGCCTGGCAATGGCGGGTAGGGTAGCCCCGGTATAGGTAGGCGCGGGTGCCAGTGGGTACGTGGCCTGACCCGCCCGGGCCAAAAAGGCTGCCTGCAAGCCTGCCCGCAGGGCCCCGCCCGTATCCCAGCCGTGGGCCGCCACCAGTAGCGCATCGGCAGGGGCTATTTCTAGCTGCCGACACGCAGTGAGGTAGGTGTCGGGGTGAGGCTTGTAGCGCTTCACATCATCAATGCTCAACAGCTGCTCAAAAAAGCTGGTGAGGTCGGCGTAGTCTATCTGCTTGCGCAGGGTAGGGCCGGGCGAGTTGGTGAGCGTCACCATTCGAAAGCCGGCTTGTTGTAGCAGGGTGAGGCCCTCTACCACGTCGGGGTGGGGTGGCAGCTCGGCAATGAGCGTAAGCAGCTCCTGCTTGCGAGCGGCCGGGCGCACCGGCTGCCCCAGGCTTTGAGCCAGCATATCCAGGGCTGCGTCGCCAATCTGCTTGAAATCGTGGTAGGCTGCCGTTACAGTATCTACCAGCGAGTATTGTAATAGCAGCGAAAACCACTGCTTAAACGCAAAATCATACGCAAATTCTTGATTGATGCCTTGCTGCAACTTGCTCATATCGAGCAAGGTTTCGTTGACGTCGAACAACAGCAGCTTGGGGCGGGCAGGAGGGGTAGGCATGAAGTGGAGTTGAGAGGGGATGGTTGGCAGTTGTCAGGGATGAACTAACAAGTAGCGTACGTGTGTGGCCGCAGAGCGGCTACAGGTTGGTAGTCGCTACAACACAAAACCAACCGCGCCGCGAAGTGGAGTAAGAATCTACAAGGTAATCTTGCTCCACTTCGCGGCGCTTAGTTCTGACCACATCACACAACACGGGAAACCTCTAACCGCTCCACAGCCCCAACGCATACCATCACTACCAACTACCAATGCCCCGCCTCCCGTAGCTGCTGGGCCAGCGCCGCAGTGCGGGGTACAGGGCTGGCCAGCAAATCAGCATACACTACCAGCGGTGGTGCGCATTGTTCGGGGTCCAGGGCCAGCGGAGCAAAATACGGGTTCAGCAGCTCCACGGGGCCGCGCTGGCAGGGCACCAGTTGCAGATAGTGCGCCAGCTGGGCACGGGGTAGGGTGCTATAGATGGTGAGCATGGACGGTGGCTCGGCGGAGATGCCCAGCAACCGTTGCGCGGCGGCCTCGCCGCTCCAAACGCAACCCGCGGGTAGAGGGTAGGGCCAAGTGGGCGGAGCGGCCGTCAGCCACCGGTAGCGCTGCGGGTTTAGGCGGTTGCGCAGGGTAGCGGCGTAGTGCCCTACCCAGTGTTCCACCACTGCTGGCCGCAGGGCTGCCCAACCAGCAGGATCGGCCGACCACAGAGCGTGCCCCGCCAGATAAGCCAGCGTGCGCACCACCACCGAGGGCGAGAATCGGGTAGTCTTAGCAATTTCCCGGACCGGGCAAGCCACCAGCGCTGGCGTGCGCAACAGGTGAAATACCAGGCGCATACCGGCCACATTCAGCTGGGTTGGGGGCACGGTGGAAGGTGCTGTTGGCGTAGGGGCGGTTGCCGGGGAGGATATGGCCTGCTGATGGCCACGCAGGGCCACCAGCAGGCCCGCCGCGTGCCGCAGCCAGGCATTGCCAGCGGCATCGGCGTAGCAGATGCCCCGCGCCCGCAAGTGGGTGCGGGCCTGGTGCGATATGCGCTCGGCCACCACCAGCAGCGGCGGCCCCGAGTGCGTAAGACGGTCCAGGGCGCCGGTCCAGGTGGTTTCGGCTACCAGGGGTAGGGCCACTACGCTGAAGCAGGCACTAGCGCCCAGCTGCCAGGTTTGCTGCGCTGCACCGGCTGCCGGCCCCGCGCTGATACGGGTAGCCAATGCCTGCTGCAACCCCAACCGAACCTGCTCCAGTAATACAGATGCAGAGAATAGGGATGACAAAATACGCTGCCGGCGCTACGTGGCCGGAATAATCAGTGGTAGAGGAAAGGAGAGAAAGCAGGTGCGGGAGTGGCCCTAAACAGCAAGACCGGCGCTGGTAGCCAGCCCCGGTCTTGCGTGTGCATCAACGCGGCAAAAGCCGTGTTTTGCGGTAGGCTAGTAATCCGTGTTTTGTGGATCGAAGTTGGTCCAGCCAGTCAGCCAGTTGTCAGCAGTGGTGCCTGTGCCCGAGAAGGCACCGATGTAGCTTACTTTCGTGAAGAAGCTGTCCGTCACTTTGCTGTCCGAGAAATCCGCGGCGCTGCCGGAGGCGGTAGTAGCCGTAGCGGGCGAAGCGCTGCGCGGAATGAAGCTCGGCGCCGTCAGGTTGAAGGGGTTGAGCAGCTGCACGTTATCGGAAGTGGTGTAACGCCTGTTGCTACCGGCCTTCAACCAGGTGAGCGGCCCTACAGCTGCGCCCCAGGCCGAAGAGTCAGAGGCCATTACGTTGTTCACGGTGAGGCTGCCGGCGCCGCCGCTACCGCCAATGAAGATAATGCTGCGCTGACCAGCAGTGGAGTTAGAGCCTGTTAGGCTACCTGCCACAATGTTGTTTTTGAATTTGAGGTTGCCCCCAGCAGCGTTGCCAGCCGTCAGGTTGTGGTCGATGAGCACGTTGGTAGGATAGCCCATGATAATCGAGTTCATGATGCTGATACTCGAATTACGACGGATGTGCGCGCCAGCCGTGTACTGGGGGCTGTAGTTGGCCCCGTTGGCGTTGATGATGGGACCAACCGCCGTCACGTTAGAGAATACCGCAGAGGTCTGGGGGGTAGCCGCAGTTGCCTTACTGTCATTATCCGACTCAAATGCCTTAGAGCCCGATTGGTCAGCCTGCAACGGGTCGCGCAGCGACACAGCGAACTGCACCTTGCCAGCGAAGCCGTTATCAGTGTCGAAGTCATCGTCGAAAGTGCGGTGCGACACCAAGTATTTGGCATTCACCGTGCCACCAAACCACTCAAATGCGTCGTCGCCGCTGAATGATACCTGTACGTGGTCAATAGTAGTGCCGCTACCTACACCGGCCAGCGTCAGGCCGTTCACCTCGTTGTCGGGCGAGAAGGCCACGCCGCCAAACTCAATGCGCACATACTGCAAGGTGCCGGAGTTGTCGGCTGCGTTGGTTCCGCCGTATTTGGTGCGGGGACCACCCTCAATCTGGGGTTGGGTGGTGCCCACCAGCGTATTTACCGGAGCGTTACCGGCAATGATGAGGCCACCCCAGTCGCCGTAGTTGCGCGAGCCTTTGGGCTGGTTGGAAGTGAAGACAATGGGCTTCTCAACGGTGCCCATCGCCATAATCTTCGCGCCAGGTTCAATAATCAGAGCGCCTTTGGTGTCTTTGTCGCCTTTGATGATGGTGCCGGGCTCAATGGTGAGCGTCACGCCCGATTGCACATACACATAGCCCTTCAGCAGGTATTTGTTGCTAGCCGTCCAGGTGGTGTTGGTTGTGATAGGGGCGTCTATCGATACCGCTTGCCCGGTGCTAGGGGTGGTAGGGTTGGTAGGGGTAGTGGTGCCGCCGCCTGTTTGGTTGGGGGCGGGGGTGGTGTCCTCCTTGCTGCAAGATGCCAAGCCAGCGAGTAGGGCGGCTGCCAGGGCCAAGGAACGAGTATGCTTTTTCATATGGGGTGAAATGAAAATGGGCAATAGGGAGTAAGGGAAGACGAAGGGTAGGGAAAGGCTACGGCACGGGGGTGAGCGGACGCGTGCGTGGCTCCAGGTTGAAGCGCAGACCCAGCGTATAGTAAGTGCCGCGGCGGTAGCCCGTCAAGGATGGATCGGAGCTGGAGTACTTCTTGTCGCGGTTGAAGTCCTGCACCAGGTTCACCTTCTGGTTCAGCAGGTCCTGAATACCAGCGTTCAGCGTCAGACGGTCGGTTATCGTCTTAGTCAGCGAGAGGTCCACGGTGTGGCGGGGCAGTTCAATCACATCGGGGTAGTCGATACTGCCGGCAAATAGAATGCGCGGGCCAAACACGTTGTACAGCGCCGATACCTGCCAGCTATTGTCGGGCGTCTGGTAATACAGGCCGCCGTTGAACACGTAAGGCGACTGACCCTGCAAGGCGCGGTGCCGGTCCCAGGCCACCATGCTATTGCTCAGCGACACTTCACTCTTAATCAGCGAAGCGTTAAACACAGCCGACAGGTTGCGTAGGCCATTGGTGCCGAAGGCATCATCCAGGAAATTCAGGCTCTTTTTGATGTCTACTTCCACCCCGTAGGCGTAGGCGCTGGGCGCGTTGGCAAAGGTGTAGGCCAGGTTGGTCGTCAGCACGGCCACGTTCTCGATGGGGTTCGTGAAGTGCTTGTAGAAGGCGCCCACGTGGATCAGCTCGCCGCTGCTGGGGTACAGCTCATAGCGCATATCGAAGTTGTCGATGGTGGCTACTTTCAGCGGGGAATCAGGATTTAAGTACAGCGAGCCGTAGTTCAGTACGTTGAAGTCAAAATCGTAGAAGAAGAACGGGGCAGCTTCGCGGAACTCGGGGCGGTTCAGGCTACGGCCGTAGGCCAGGCGCACCAGGTTTTTCTCGTTGAAGTTGTAGCTGAAGTTAGCCGAGGGCAGCACGAAGTTGGTGGTCACGTCCTGCTCTACCGGCTGCCCGTTGATGCCCGTGGCAATGGACTGCACGTTGCGCTCGTAGCGGGCGCCAGTCACCACCTTTAGCTTGGTAGTCAGCGGAATATTGAACGATACATAACCGGCTTCCAGTTCGTTGGAGGCATTGTAGCGGTAAGTCGAGTTCAGGTCCTCATCCATGCGGAAGCCATCGGTGCCAATGTTCTGCGGATCGAAGATGTTGCCTACTGCCTCGTTGCGCAGGCCCTGGATGCCGTTGGTGTTCAAGGAGTAGCCAAATGCCCGGGCGTTGAAATCACGCTTGCGGTACTCTAGGTAGGTGCCAGCGCCGATTTCCACGGTACGGTCGGCCACCTGCACGTTGTGCTTCAGGTTGGCGTTCAGCGTGTAGCTATGCTCGCTCAGCTTCTGGTAGAGGCGGCCGGCGTTGTTCACGTCTACCTGGCCAGTAGCCGGTGTCAGCACGGTTTCGGTGGGTAGGCCGCCGTCGGTGGTAGCCGGAATCGACTGGTAGGACACGCGGCGCAGGTCGGGCTCGTTGCGGCTGGAGTAGCCGTAGCCGCCTACCCAGTCCAGCTTCGTTTTCTCCTTGTTGAAGGTGTGTTGACCAGCTAATTGGCCGGTGTAGGTGGTGCGGCCCTGGTAGCCCAACAGGTAGTTGTTGCGCACCTGCTGGCCGTTGTTGTCGAAGCCCGTGCGGGTAGTTACCTGGTTGCGGCCCTGCTGGTTGAACAGGTTGCGGAACTCCAGCCGGTCGCCGTTGTCCAGCACCACGTTGAAGTTCTGGATGGCACCCAGGCGGATGCTGTTGGTGGACTGGTTGTCCTTGAACTGGTCGGTACGCTCGCCCGATACGTCGTACAGGTTGCGGTCAATCTGGAAGTTGGTGAAGGTATTGGTGTAGTTCACCGACGTGATGCTGCCAATCTTCAGGTTGCTCAGGTTGATCTGGTCCATGTAGGCCGCGTTGAAGCGGATGTCCGGCATGGCCTTCATCTTGTAGATGGGGAAGGTGTTTTCGAGCTGGCGGGCGTAGAAATCCCGCTCGTACTGCTGGTAGGCGGTGCCCAGGGTAGGGAAGCCGCCCGGCAGGCTACGCTTCACCGCACCAAAGCCAAAAGCGTCGCCGGCCTGGGTTTTGTCGCTGAAAAAGCTCTTGCCCGTGGTGCCGTTGCGGTAGCCCGAGGAGTAGTTCACCGTGAGCAGGCGCTCGTTGAAGTTGGGCTTGCGCAGGTACACTTTCACCAGACCACCGGCAAAGTCGCCCGGCAGCTCCGGCGAGGGGTCCTTGAACACCAGCACGCGGTCGAGCAAAGAGCTGGGCACCACGTCAAAGGAAAACGACTTGCGGTCGGTTTCCGAGCTGGGGGCCGTTACGTCGTTCAGCCACACTGTGTTATACCGGTCGCTCAGGCCCCGAATCTGGATGAAGCGGTTGTCGACAATCGTTACGCCCGGAATGCGACGCACCACCTCGGCCGCGTCGCGGTCCTGGGTTTTCACAATCTGCTCCGACGAAATGCCGCTCACCACCACATTGGCCTGGCGGATTTCCGTAATCACGGCCATTTCGGTGTTGGTACGGCGCACGCCCGTCACCACCACCTCACTGAGCTGCTTGTTGTCCGACTCCAGTGAGGTGGTAATCACCGTGGTTTTGTCGGCTACTACCGTCACTTTCTGAATGGTAGTAGGCTTGTAAGAAACGGAGGTAACCACCAGCGTGTATTCGCCTACCGGTACCTTTTCCAGCAGAAAATCACCTTCCACGCCGGTAGGGGCACCCAGCGAGGTACCTTCCAGGTGTACCGTGCCGCCAATCAGGGCTTCCTGTGTGGTGGCGTCTTTCACGGTGCCCCGAACGGTGCCCGTCTGGGCCAGGGCTGCGAGGCTGCTCAGGTTGAGCAGCAGAAAAAATAGTAGAGTAAGAGGGTGCCGCATAGGTTTGAATTATGCTGCAAAGCTCCCCCGACTAGATTGCCCTAGTTTGTCCCGATTGTTAATTGATTGTTATGGAATACGCGGTTATGTGAAGCTTATATTATCGGTCGGGTAGGGAAATTAATAGGCCGTCATGCTGAGCTTGCCGAAGCATCTCGCGCGCTGATGTAGGATACTATCTTTCGTCAGCACGCGAGATGCTTCGGCAAGCTCAGCAGGACGGTCTTTTTCAAATTCTTCTATTCGCAGAATAGCTTAATCAAAGATGATAGTCTTGTTGCGGTGCACGAACACGTGCTCGTTGAAGACCAGTTGCAGGGAGCGGGCCAGCACAATCTTCTCCACGTCGCGGCCGGCCTGGGCCATGTCCTGGGCGCTGCGGGTGTGGTCAATGGGGATGACACTCTGGGCAATGATGGGGCCCTGGTCGAGCTGCTCGTTGACGAAGTGCGCCGTGGCCCCAATGATTTTCACGCCCCGCTCGTAGGCCTGCGCGTAGGGGCTGGCGCCCACAAAGGCGGGCAAAAAGGAATGGTGAATGTTGATGAGCCGATTGGGGTAGGCCGCCACAAAGTCCGGCGACAGAATGCGCATATACTTGGCCAGCACCACAAAATCGGGCTGGTAGGATGCCAACACGGCTAATACCTCGGCCTCGTGGGCTT
The DNA here is from genome assembly GCF_014333615.1 of Hymenobacter citatus. Lineage (GTDB taxonomy): Bacteria > Bacteroidota > Bacteroidia > Cytophagales > Hymenobacteraceae > Hymenobacter > Hymenobacter citatus. Next base: position 84,036 of record NZ_JACSCY010000002.1, read on the forward strand.
CGCGGGTGCGGTCGGTGTGGGGCAGGTAGTGGAAGGGGATGCCGAACTGCTGCGTGAGCGGGCCCAGCACCTCGTGGTTGCTCACCACGGCCAGAATCTCGGCGTTCAGCTCCCCGAAGGCGTGGCGCACCAGCAGCTCGCCTAAGCAGTGGTACTCGCGGGTAGCCAGCAGCACAATGCGCTTGGGCTGGTTATCAGACAGGCGCAGCACCGCAGCAGGCGGCAGCACGGCCCGCAGTTCCTGTTGCAGCGCCTCGGCTTCGAAAGGGCCGCTGAACTCCGTGCGCATGAAGAAGTGGTTGTCGTGGCGCTCTACAAACTCGCCGTTGCGCACAATGTTGAGGCCGTGGCCAAACAGCACGCCGGTAATCTTATACACCAGTCCCGGCGCGTCCGGGCAATGAATCAGCAGGGTATGGGCCATGGCAAGGGTAGGGTAGCGCCGCAAGAATACGGAAATCTGTCTGACGGGGAAATGGTGAAATGGTGAAATGGTGAGTGGTGAGATGGTGAAATGGTGAAACGGTGAGTGGTGAATCAGCAAGCGCGTGTCATCCTGAGCGCAGCGAAGGACCTTATGTCAGTTGAACGAGTCGTTGTGTCGCTTGTCGTTCACACGTGAGAAGGTCCTTCGCAAACTCAGGATGACAGACGCGTTTTCATTCACAACTTCACCACTCACCATTTCACTATCTCACCATCTCACCATTTCACCATCTCACCCCAACCCAAACCCTCTGCTAGCCGTTTTACAGAGCTATGAACGAAGAAAACAAACTCAGCCGCCGGCAGATAATCAGCGGGTTAGGTGCTAGCCTGGCCGTTGCTGCCGCGGCGCCGGTGCTGTCGGCCGAAGCAGCTACTGCTTCTGATAAAGCTGCGCCTGTCCTCCTGAAAGATCCTACCTCGGCCTACCCCAAACCGCCCTTTAAAGCGCAGGAACAGCCCTGGCCGGCTTTAGCCAGTAAGATGGAGCCGCGCCCCGACCACGGCGAAACCAGCTACAAAGGCTCGGGCCGCCTGAAGGGGCTCAAAGCCCTCATCACGGGCGGCGACTCAGGCATGGGTCGTGCGGCTGCCATTGCCTACGCTCGCGAAGGTGCCGATGTGGCTATCAACTACCTGCCCGCCGAGGAAGCCGATGCCAAGGAAGTCATCGACCTGATCAAGAAAGCCGGCCAGAAAGGTATTGCCATCCCCGGCGACCTGCGCGACGAAGCCTTCTGCAAAAAGCTGGTAGACGACGCCGTACGCCAGCTCGGCGGGCTGGATATCCTGGTCAGCAACGCGGCCCGGCAACAGTCGCACGAGTCCATTGCCGATATCAGCACCGAGCAGTTCGACTGGACCATCAAAACCAACATCTACGCCCCATTTTGGCTGATGAAAGCCGCGCTGCCTCACCTCAAGCCGGGGGCATCTATCATCGGTACCACCTCCGTGCAGGCTACCGACCCTTCCGCTAACCTCTTCGACTACGCCCTGACTAAGGCAGCTACTACCAACTTCGTTCGTTCGCTGGCCAAGCAGCTCGGGCCCAAGGGTATCCGCGTGAATGGGGTAGCCCCCGGCCCCATCTGGACGCCTTTGCAAGTAGCCAAAGGCGGCTCGACACCCGAAAAGCAGAAAACCTTCGGCGAGGGCACGCCCCTGGGCCGCCCTGGCCAGCCGGCCGAGCTGGCCGGTATCTACGTGCTGCTCGCCGACCCGCTGGCTAGCTACGCCAACGGCCAGATCTACGGCTCGGCTGGTGGCAGCGGGTTGCCATAGGCAGTGAAATAGCTGAAACCTAACGTGTCTCTACCCTTCTCACTTAGCTACACAAAAAACGCCCCAGCAGCAGCCAGGGCATTTTTTTGTGCCTGAGGCAGCCTGTTAGCGTGCGAAATAATCACCCTGCTCCAGGTCGGCAAGCAAAGTGGTATGGGTAGGGTGCCAGCCCAAGCGCTGCTGCGTGAGGGCGCTGGAAGCGGCCAGGTCGAGACCGACGAAAGCGGACATCCAGCCGAAATGTGCGGCCGCTTCCTCCGGCAACTTGCTCACCACCGGCACCTGCAAGTGACGGCCAATAACTGCGGCAAGGTCGTGCAGGGTAATGCCTTCATCGGCCACACCGTGGTAGCGGGCGCCTGCCACGCCTTGTTCCAGGGCCAGCCGGTAGAGGCGAGCCGCATCGAGGCGGTGCACGGCGGGCCAGCGGTTGCGGCCGTCGCCTATGTAGGCCGCCTCGCCTTTCTCCCGCGCAATATTGATGAGGGTAGGCACAAAGCCATGGTCACCGGCATCGTGCACCGATGCCGCCAGGCGCACCACCATGGCCCGCACGCCTTGGTTTACCAGTGCCAGCGCCGCGTCTTCCGATTGCCGCATGGCCGGTACATTGGGGTTGCGGGTGTCTTCTTCCGTCATCAGCTCGCCCGATTGCGTGAGGCTGGCAAATCCAGACGTTGCAATAAAAGGACGGTTGGAGCCCGCTAGTGCCGCACCTATTACCTCGATAGCCCGACGGTCGGCTTGCGCAGCAGCGGCATACTGCGTGAAATCGTGAATGAAGGCGCAGTGAATGACGCCATCAGCCGCTTCCGCGCCGCGGCGCAGGCTATCCAGGTCGTTGAGGGAGCCGCGGTGCGCCTCGGCCCCGGCAGTGAGGGCCTGGGCGGCTTCTTCTGAGCGGACGAGGCCAAGCACCTGATGGCCGGCCCCGAGTAGTTCCTGTACAACGGCCGAGCCCACAAAGCCCGTGGCGCCGGTAACGAAAATGCGCATGTGTGTGGTTGTATGAAGTGTGCTTTTGACTACTCCACAAAGGTCTGGCAAGCTGGGCGCAGTAAAGTTGCGCGGGGCAAACCATCTACTGAAGAATTCAAATAAGGGGGTAGGGTGTCGTGCAGGCGGGCCGCCTCACCCCCGAAAGGCGCCCGGCACCAACCCCGTTTGGCGCTTGAAGAAATTGCAGAAGTGCGCCACATCGGCGAAGCCCAGGCTGTCGGCAATTTCCGAAACGGTCCAGGTGGTTTGCTTCAGCAGCATCTTGGCTTCCTGAGCTACCCGGCTGGCAATTAGAGTAGTGGTGGTGTGGCCGGTGGTTTCCTTTAGCACCCGGTTGAGGTGGTTGACGTGCACGTTCAGCGCCTCGGCGTAGTCTTTGGCGGTGCGCAGAGGCAGCTGCTGCTGCGGGGTAGCCAGCGGGAACTGCCGCTCCAGCAGGTCGGTAAACAGGGCCGTTACCCGCGCCGAGGCATTGTGGGTAGGAGTGGCGGCGGGCGCCGGTTGCAGCTTCTGGCCCTGGTGAATCAGCTCCAGCAGGTAGGCGCGCAGCAGGTCGTACTTGTAGGCGTAAGTGGACGCCATTTCCTGCTCCATTTTCTGAAACAGAGGGGCCAAGGCGGCATGTTCGTCGCTGCTTAGGGGAAGCACCGGGCAGCCGCCCGGCTGAAAAACGGGTAGTTCCTCCATCGCCAGCGCACCTTTTACGGGAAGCAGAAATTCCTCAGTAAAGATGCAGAAGTACCCCGTTTGGTCCTGGTTGTGGGGGAGCCAGCGGTAGGGCACTCGCGAGGTAGCAAACCACAGAGCCGGCCCCGCTACCTCCACGGCCTGGTCGGCGTACTCGATGCGGCTGCGGCCCTCAATCAGGCTGATTTTGTAAAATGCCCGCCGGTCGAAGGTCATGGGGGGGCGCTCCTGACGGCGGTGCATTAGCAGGGCCACGTTAAACACGTTGAAATGCCCGATTTCCTGCTGCAAATCCGCTGGCGGCATCGCGCTGGGCGCTGCATCATCCTGCTTCGCAATCTTGGTGTAAAAGGCTTCGAGTGAGTTGGGATCCATAGCCAGTGGTTGTAAAAATCAAAGGTATGCGTTTGAGCTATGTGGTTGTGGTGCAGCCCAAAGATTGCTGGGCCGCTACGGGGTGGTGCGCAACTACGGCCCCCACGGCCTACAACTGGCCTACGTGGGCGCCGGCCGTCTTGATGTGTTTCTGCAAGCGGGCCGCGACCTGGAAAACTGGTTGCCCGGCCTGCTCATTGCCCGCGAGGCCGGCGCCGAGGTGCTGACCGCCACCGGCCAGCCCTGGCACTGGTTCGCCGATAGCCTGCTCGTCGCGGCGCCGGGCTTGGGGAGTGCCTTCCAGCAGGCGCAATCAACCATTCAATAAGCTTCTTTGCGATGCATCTGACCATCATTGGGGCTTCCTCGGGGGTAGGGCTGCTGGCCGTTCGGCAGGCCCTGGCCCAGGGCCACCACGTTACCACCCTCTCGCGCACTGTGGCTACCCTGCCCGAGCACCCGCAGCTGACCAAGGTGGTAGGCAGCGCCACCTCGGTGGCCGACCTGCGCCGGGTACTGCCGGGGGCCGAAGCGGTGCTTATCACGGTGGGCACGGCCAAGAAAAACGCCTCCCCGCTCTTCACCGACACGGCCCACGCCCTGCTCGAAGCCACCGCCGATGCGCCCTTGCTGGCTCCCGTGCTAGTGCTCACCGGCTTCGGGGCGGGCGCCAGCGCCCCCTACCTGAGCTGGTGGATGCGCCTGGCCATCCGCTGGTTTATGCAGCCCGAGTACGACAATAAGACGCAGCTGGAAGAACTGCTGGCCGCCAGCACTCTGCGCTGGGAAATTCGGGCATGCTCACCAACGGCCCGCTGGAGCCCTACCAGGTGCTATCCACCCTAGCGTCCGGCATGCAGGTAGGCCGCATCAGCCGCGCCAGCGTGGCCGACTTTCTGCTGCGCCAGGCCCAGCAGCCCACCTTGCTCCGCCACTACCCCGCCCTCACCAGCTAAGCGGGTAGGGACGAGCACAAAGCAGGTCGTCAAGCTGGCCGGGTTCCTAGTGGCTTGGCGGCCGCAGTTGCCGCAGTTTTGGAGTTTGAGTTGTTGCTGGTTGAAAAAGGGGATTCTATGAACTGTGGAAATAGCTCCACTGGCGCGCGTTTAGCGCAGCGTAACTCGTGCCCGGCAGTAAGGTGGAGGTTGTACCTACACTGCCGCGTCAGCGGCAAGCCGGCACTGCGTCGCCTGGAAAATGTGGGCAACGTATTCGTTCTAACGAGGAGGCAAAGCCTTCACTTCAAAGCCAGACACGGGTTACGCTACGCAAACGCGCGCCAGTAAAAAGCATCTCCCATGGCGGCGCTCCAATTTTAGAAAAGGTACTATGCTAGGGTTGCTGAAATAACTGAATCGTGTAGTCGAGTAGGCTTCGGTCCCCGACGTTGCCATGCCCTGGCACGACAACCTTTACGTGCGGATACGCTTTCTTGAGTTTTTGTACCGTTGTTGGCCAAGCCAGCACATTCGCATCGGCGAGGTTGCCTTTGCCCGCTTGCAATTCCTTGATCAAGCACCCCCCAAACAGGACGTTATCGTCCGGGAAATAGCCCACGATGTTGTCTTTCGTGTGGCCTTCTCCCCAAAAAGCGGCGTATACTTTAGTGGTGCCGATGGGTAAAGCCAGACGATTGGTAAAGCTGCGCTGCGGCACAGCGGACTGCTGCTGCTGGGCGTAGGTAATCGTCTTCTTGTGGGCATAAGAGGGAATGTTGTTTCGTTCAAACTCCTTCAACCCACCAAGGCAGTCATCGTGAAAATGCGTGGGGATTACGGCCTTTATCTGGCAGTGAAGATCCTTCTTGATCCACGCAATCAGTTCTTTCGACTCCTGCTCATGGGTCGGCGTGTCAAAGACGACGGTTTCATTACCGTTTTTTACGATGAGGCCGTTGCACGCAACCTGGCCAAAACGCTCCGTATTCAAAAAGGAGGTATGAACAAAGGTGTGCTGAGAAACCTGCACAATGCGTAAGTCAGCCGATTGATACACCACGTTGCTCGCTTCAGGGCTTTTTCCCTGGTAGTGGGGGGTTGCGGCAACGGCAGCCAACAACCAAAGGGCAACGGAAAACTTCATGTTCTGGAAGTAAAAGGAAACGGAGGGGGAGTCCCTTAGGGGGTGGAGCCACAAAATACGCAAGAACAACGCGGCTGCAACCGGCGCGGGTGAGGGGAGACGCAAGCCCCCCAGGCAAACTGGTCGTTACGTAGTAAAAAATGCTCTTTCTATTGCCAACCGATTTCCTCATCAGGGAAGCGTATAGCAGCAAGCACGTCGCTGACGTGGCAGTGGAGGTCCGAAGCCGGACACGCATTACGCTGCGCTAAACGCGCACCAGTGGAGGAACTCGCGTCTGACATGCCGTGCGGCTGTGCTTCCCTGTTTAAAACGAACCGCGCCGCCCGGAGCTTTCCAGGCGGCGCGGTAGTGGCTGACCGTTGCGGCGGCTGTGGAGGCGCAGCCTCCACGTCATGACTGGTCACGCGTTACGCTGCGCTAAACGCGCGTCAAGTGGACCAACACTGGTCACGAGCTACGAACTCGCGCCGGTCGGGTAGCAAACAGTGGCACTAGTGCGTTACTGCGCCTGCTGGGGTAGCGAGGTGCTGGCTGCCGTGAGCACCTCGCCGAGCTGACGTAGCAAGTCACTGACTTCTTCCGTAACGTCTTCTTCTGCGGCTTTGGTGGTGAGTAAGCCCAATTGCTGAAGCGTGTGGCTGATGTTGGCGCTGTCGCTGCTGGCGATGTACTTCTGCAGGTTTTGCAGTTCCAGGAAAATATCCCCTTGCGCACCGGGGCCGCCGATGTTGATCATTTGGGTCCAACTCTCAAGCTGGCTGAGGGCTGCGGGAGCCGTCAGGTCGCCGCCTCGGAGGACCTGGAGGGTATCAATGAGCGAAGAGCTGGCGGAATCGGGAGTGGATGCTGACATAGCGGGGTAGTGAAAGTGAAACGATACAAAGCTTTACTACTGCGCTAGCCGAAAGGTTGGGCTGAGCCCAAATGCCAAAAGCGGCTCCGGTAGTAGCCGGGGCCGCTTTCGTTTTTAGTACTAGCGTAATCAGCTCTTGTTGGCGGAGGTCCTCAGCTTGCCGTCGAGGCTGCGGGTGTGCCAGTACTGCGCCACCTGCTCGGGGCCGCGCTGTCTCATGTAGTCCGTTGCGCTCGGCCCGGTAGTCGAAGAACGGCACGGCCATGCCGCAGGAGGTTTGCACCAGCTCTACCTCCACTACCACGATCTGCCGGGCGCCGGGTAGGGGCGGAAACAGGGGCAGCAGCTCGGCCCACTCCGCATCGCGGGGGTGGTACACGGTGGCGGTGCCGTAGAGGCGCAGGATATTGGGCTTGCCCTCGAAGGCGCACCACATCAGGGTAATGCGGTTGACCGCCAGCAGGTGGGCGGCGGTTTCGTTGCCGCTGCCGGTCAGGTTCAGCCAGGCCACGCGGTTGGCATCGAGCACGCGCAGGGTATCCTGGCCCTTGGGCGAGATATTGACGCGCCCATCCGCAGCGGCCGTACCCACGAAAAACACGTGCTACTGCTCGATGAAGGCCTGAATGTCGGGGCTGATGGTGGGGTATTGCTTGCCCATAAACAAAACAGTATAAGTCTGTAATATTTTAATTATTCTGTTAATATTACAACATTCATGTTCGAAGTATCAATATAAAACAATATGTACGTTGCTAGAAGATTGAACCAGATAGCGAAAGATTTAAATGTTGGACTTTCAGTAATAGTAAATTTTTTAGCTGAAAAGGGTTATGTAATTGAGAATAAGCCGACTACTAAACTGTCTCCTGAGCAAGTAGAAACTTTGTTAAATGCTTTTGAGAATACAGGTGATATTTCTTATTATAAGATTGATCCTGAAATTCTGTCGAACAAAAAAATGGGTTTGTCTAAAAATAACAAACTGTCATCTGTTGAACGGATTGAGGAAATACGACGAGAAAAAGGTGTTCCTAAAACTGTATTTAAGTATTTTGGAACCCAAAATTATAGTTTAGATTGTTTGCGTCATAAGTACTTATATTACTCATCCCCTCAAGATTTTAATGATCCTTTTGATTGTCATACTTGTTTAGTGTCATTTAAAACTAGCAAAAGTAGATACAATGATGAGCAGATAAGTAGATTTAGAAAACGTGCTAAATCATTAGGCGTTTGCTGTTACTCGAGGCGAAAAGACTCAATGTTAATGTGGTCGCATTATGCAGATAAGCATAAAGGCTTTTGTGTAGAATTCAATAACAGTAACAAACAAGGGAGGGTAGCGCCTCTTGATGTAAACTATGTAGATGAATTCATTTCAGCCGATTTTAGGGCCAATGCTGAGGATGCTATATTTAATTTAATATATACAAAGTCGTTAGACTGGTCGTATGAAGAGGAAATGAGGCAAATAGCTTCTTCTTTAATTACCCCGCAGGATAGGAAAATAAAGTTGCATGATGACGATCTAAAAGCTATATATTTTGGAGTTAACTGTGAAGATAAAGTCAAAAAAGAGATAATTAGTATTATTAAAGATAATTATAACAATCAAGTAGAAGTGGAGCTTTATCAAGCTTATATTAAGGAAAATGAATTTAAGATAGAGTTTACGAAAGTTAATTCAGTTTAGAATGCATTCGGATTATATATTTGAAGGTAATAATATGATATGTGGTTAAGTTATAACTCGAGTATCTGCAGGAACTGGCCGGCGCCGGAGTGGCGGAGGTTATCTTAGAAGGAGGCTTTGATTTCCTGCTAACGGGCAGCTTCGGCGGGGTGAGCCAGCCGAGCAGCTCGCGCAGCTTGGCCTCGGTGGCGCTGGTCAGGGTTTGGGCTTTGCTTTCGTAGTGAAGGCAGAACAGAAAGTCAATTCCCCTTTCAAGTGTGCCTTACGCCTCGGGGGCCAAACGGTAGCTAGTACTCCGGCCGCCGGCACTTTCTTTTACGATGATGCCCTTGCTGATTAAGTCCGCAATATCACGGCCGGCCGTATCCTGCGAGCATTTGGCCATACGCGCCCATTTGGACGTGGTCAATTTGCCCTCGAAGCCATTGAGCAAGCGAGTCACCAAGTGCCGCTGCCGCTCCGAAAGAGGCATCTGCTGATGCCGCTCCCAAAACCGGGCCTTCGCCAGCACCTGCCCCAGGGTATGCTCGGCGCTGGTGAGAGCCCGGCCCAGGCAGCTCAGAAACCACGTTAGCCAGGGGGTAAGGTCCAGCGTACTGCTTTGGCTGGTTTCCAGTAAGTGGTAGTAGGCCTGGCGCTCGGCCTGAATCTGCGCCGACATGCTGTAGCACCGTTGCCCGGTACCATCGGCGCGGGAGAGTTGCAGATCGGCAATGGCGCGGGCCATGCGCCCGTTGCCGTCATCAAACGGATGAATCGTCACAAACCAAAAATGCGCCACGGCAGCTTTCAGCACCGGATCCAGGTCGAGGGGCGCGTTGAACCACGCCAGGAACTGCTGCATCTGCTCCTCCATCAGTTCGGCGGGTGGGGCCTCGTAGTGAACCCGCTCCCGCCCCAACGGACCGGATACCACCTGCATAGGACCGGTACGCCAGGCTCCTACCCGCACCGCATACAAGCCGCTGTGGCCAGTAGGGAACAACGCGTGGTGCCAACCAAACAGGCGTTGCGCGGTGAGCGGCTGCTCGGCTTGTTGAGTGGCATCCAGCATCATCGCCACTACGCCTTCCACACGGCGGTCCGCTGGGGGTAGGCCGCCCTGCTCCAAGCCCAGGCGGTGCGCCAGCGACGAGCGCACCGACGCCGGGGGCAGCATTTCTCCTTCAATTTCACTGGATTTGAGCACGTCTAGGGTCAGCGTTTGCAGCGTGGCTTCGGCGCGTAGGTCCAGGCCCAGGCCATCGAGCCGCCCCAGCAGGCGGCCTTGCTGGTGCCGTACGGTGCCCAGTAAGGTTTCTAGCTCGGCGGCTTGCCAAGTGAACTGCGGCCAATCGGGGAGTTGATGGATGTAGGTATATATTCTCCGCATACTATGCGGTAAATATACAGTTTATTCTCCGCAGTTTGGGGTAGCTATTTCCTTGTTTAAAATGTGAAGTAGCCGCGTAGCGGCGAAAGGTTTGTAGTACAATCAGGAAGCAAGGGGACGCGCCGCGTAGCGGTGCAAGAATGGAAGGCGTTTCCTTGCACCGCTACGCGGCGCGGTAGGCCGGAAATGCTGTTTTACTACAAACCTTTCGCCGCTACGCGGCTACTTCGCTACTCCCGTTTCAACGCCTCCCGAATCCCACTCAACCAACCCGCAATGCTTTTTAGCTTCTGCAGGAGCTGACCGGCGCCGGAGTGGCGGAGGTTGTGGGCTAGCGGCTAAGCACGCAGGTAATGTATAATGCCATAAAGGACGACAACAATTCCTGTAAGTACGGATAACCAAGCTGTTATGCCTGATCCTTCGCCTTCGATAGTAAAGTTAGTAGCGTCTACCGGGTCAAAACGCACCTTGACGGTTTGGCCTTCTCGGAAACGGGAGTATTTAATGCCATACCTAGAGCGAACAGTCATCCATTCTTGTTGAGGCGTCCAGAATCGTACCGTCAGGTAGTAAGCTGGTGAACTGATTCCCTCGTAGTCAATCTGGATAATTGTTCCCTCTGCGGTGGTGCCTTCTTTCTTTAGTTTCAGATTCCGTTGTATCATCAGCAGGGAGAAGCCAGTAATTCCTCCACCTACCAATACTGTCAGGATGAAAACGATATCGGCCTTCTCCACTGTTTAGTTAGCTGATGATTCCCGTTTCAGCGCCTCCCGAATCCCGCTCAGGCCCCCGGCAATGCTTTCCAGCTTATCCAGCATCTGTAGGAGCTGGCCGGCGCCGGAGTTGCGGAGGTTGTCGCGGAAGGTGGCTTTAATTTGCTGCCAGCGGGTTTGCTCGGCGGGGGTGAGCCAGCCCAACAGCTCGCGCAGCTTGAGCAGGTTGGCTTCGGTGGCGCTGGTCAGGGTTTGGGCTTCGCTGGCGTAGTGGGCGGCTAGCAGGTCCGTAATTTCCTGGTCGTTCATTACGGGGCGCACTTTCTCGGCCAGCTTGTTCATGTTGCGGTAGGAGCCTTGCAGCTTGAAGGGCGGCTCGGTGCGGTAGGCGTCGGCCTGGGCGGCGCTGGCAATGTAGGCGGCATTTACTTGGGCCACCACGTCGCGCAGGCGCAGCAGCTTTTGCAGCACCGCCACGTACTCGTTCAGCTCTTCGGGCGAGTGGTTGCCCTCGAAGCTGAGGCCGTCCTGCTGCCCGGTTTCGGCGAGGCGGATGAGGGCGGGCACGTCCTGGGGACTTTGGGTGGCGAGGCGGCCTAGAGCGGCGTTGCTGGTGAGGGCGTTTTCGAGGTAGGAGAGGCGGAAGGCTTCCTCGGAGCCCGCCGTGAGAATGTCGCCGAGGTTGTAGATGTCGGCGCGGTTGGCCAGCATGTCGGGCAACTGAAACACGTCGCCGCTTTCGGTGTAGGGGTTGCCGGCCATCACCACCGCCACCTTGCGGCCGCGGAAGTCGTAGGTGCGGGCGCGGCCCTCGTACACGCCCTCAATCTTGCGCTGGGCGTCGCAGAGCGAGATAAACTTCTGCAAAAACTCGGGGTGGCAGTGCTGGATGTCGTCCACGTAAATCATCACGTTGTCGCCCATCTCGAAGGCCAGGTTCAGCTTTTCCAGCTCCTGCCGCGCCCCGGCGTTGGGGGCCTGGGCGGGGTCTACGCTGGTCACGGCGTGCCCAATGGCCGGCCCGTTGATCTTCATAAAGATGAGGCCCAACCGATTTGCCACATACTCCATGAGCGTGGTTTTGCCGTAGCCGGGCGGCGAAATCAGCAGGAGCAGGCCCATCAGGTCGGTGCGCTTGCCCTCGCCCGCCGTCCCGATCTGCTTAGCGAGGTTAGCCCCAATCAGCGGCAAGTACACCTTGTCGATCAGCTGATTGCGCACAAACGACGTGAGCACCCGCGGCCGGAAATCATCCAGGCGCATGTCCTGAGCCGCCCGCACCAGCAGCTGCTTCTTCAACTCCTGAAACTGCTCGAACTGCGGCACCGTGGCGCGGTCGTAGTGCAGCAACCGACGGCGGAAGTCGGGGAAGTTGAGGTGGTAGCTGCGGTCATCGGCGATGCGCGGGTGGGTGCCCTGGAAGCCTTCGAGGGTTTCGAGGGTAGGCGTGTGGACGACGCGGGCGGGGTCGTAGGTGCCGGTGAGCAGGAGCACGGCGGTTTCGAGGAGCCCAGACGGGACCCCACCCCCCAGCCCCCTCCCCTCCGGGAGAGGGGGAGCCTGACGATTATCGTTGGACGAGTTTTGTTCTTGAAGTTGTGCTAGGCCAGTGCCATTTGCTGACGACTGGCTCCCCCTCTCCCGGAGGGGAGGGGGCTGGGGGGTGGGGTTCGCCGCCTGCACCCACTGCCGCATCAACTGAAACTGCGCTACCGGCTGGTCGCGCAATTGCTCAACGGACTGCTGAAACAGCTCCGTGGCCTGGCGTTCCTGCAACTGCTTCTGAAACTGCTGGTACAGCTCGGCGGCTTCCTGGGAGACGATGAACCGGTTTTTGGTTGTTGGTTCTTGGTTTTTGGCCAGTTCTGACGTTGGAGAATTTTGAATTTGTAGTTCTTCCTTATTAAGTATCTGAGTTAGCGAAGCAAAAAGGTAGTCGCCGGCCTCGGCCACTTGGTCTAGGGTGAAGAGGCCGGTTTGTTGGGCGAAGGTTTTTACGGCGGCTTGCAGCTCGGCTTTCAGGGCGTCGAACTCCTGCGAATCGGGGAAGACTTGCAGCAGCAGCCCGATGCCTTGCAGCTGCCGCTCCCAGTGGGCGCGCTGGTCGGGGTCACAGAAGCGCAGCCAGTAGAGTGCCGCGGCGGCGCGGGTGTCGGCGGGGTAGCGGAGTAGGTCGGCGGTGCGGGTGAGGCGCACCAGGGCCGTGAGCAGCAGGGCGGCGTCGTGGTCGTGCACGCCTTTGAGGTAGCCTTCCTGGTAGCGGGCGGCCATAAACTGCTGCACGTAGGCAAGCAGCTCGGCGGCGCTGAGGTGGGCAAGGTCGGCCACCGACAGCACCGCGAAGCGGCCGGCCTCGGGGTTGGCGGGGGTAGGGCGCTGGGCCGCTTGCAGAATGCGCCAGGCCAGAAACTCGGCACGGTACACGTCCTGGTTTTCCGATACTACCGTCTGCTCCCACACGGGGCGCTGGGTGAGCAGGGTAGGGTCGGTTATCTTCTGAAAGAAGTTGGTGCCCGTGAGGTGGTAGTGCAGGGCGTCGTTGCGCAGCACCACGGTTAGCTCTAGGGGCTGGGTGTTCACGGTGAAGGCGTGCGGGCCAAATTTGAGCGTCTGGCCGCCATCGGCAAACAGGTCGGCCCGGTCGCGGAGCTGGCGCACGGCGTCTTCGCGCAGGGTTTTCAGGCGGCTTTGCACGTCGTCGGCCTTCACCGAGTCGCCGAGGGTAAGCAACTCCTGGGCAGTCTGGCGCACCTTCTCCACCATTACATCGGCGGCAAAATACCCGTTGATGTCCGCCACCGATTCCAAGCGGGTGAGGCGACTCTGCACCGCTTTCAGCAACCGCTCGGCGCTTTGCAGCAGGGCCGTAGCGCGCTGGTTGCGGGCCGCCACCAACGCCGTTTTCTTCGACTCAAAAGCTTCTACTACCTGTTCGCGGCGCGTGGTAAGCTGCTCAATAAACTGGTCGAAGTCGGGGAAACGGCCTTCCAGTTCTTCGAGTTGCACCATGAGCTTGGTCAGGTACTCGTCGCACTTGGCGGGCGTGTCGGCCAGGTCGAGGTAGTTGGTGAGGGCCTGCTCCAGCAGTTTGAGCTGGGCCGTAAACTCCGCCTGGGCCTCGGTGCCGGCCAGGGCCTGCCGCCTTCTTTTAAGGGCCGCCCGAATCTGGTTGAAGCGGGCGTACACCGTCGAGATGTTGTCGATGATGGCCGTGGTCTGGGTAGGGTCGGGGATGGGCAGGTTGCTCACCACCTCAATCAGCAGCTCCAGCTCCTGGGCCACGGCGGTGGCCTCCTGCTCGCGCTGGTCGGCCTCCACGGTTTTCTGCACCTGCTCTACGCCGTCGGCAATGGCCTGCACGCGCTGGGCGTAGGGTAGGAGGGCATCGGGCTGAAGCAGGAAGTCCACGGTTTGGGTGGCTACTTCCTGGCTCAGCGTTTCCAACTCCGTGGCGCGCGCTTCCACGGCCGGCAGCTCTACGTAGCGCAGCTCCTTCAAGGAAATCACCTCGCCCCGCACCCCGCGCAGCTCGCCCAGCAGCTGCACAAACTCCGTGACGGTATCGGGTGCCGAGCGGCGGATGCGGCCAATCAGCTCGTCGGCTTTCTGGAAAACGGTTTGGGTTTGCTGGGCGGTGTTTTTGCGGATGCTCTGCACCTTCTCAAACTCCTCCACGGCGGCTGTAGCCGTCTGCCGAATGTCGCCCAGGGGCTCGGCCAGGGCCTGGGCGGCCGGTTCGCGCAGCCAGTGGTAGGCGTCGGTGAGGGCCGTGGTCTGGCGAATCAAGTCGAGGTAAAGGCCGGCGTAGCTGTCGTCCTTGCCGGTCAGCGTCAGGACTTCCTGTACCTCGCTCATGGCCCGCACTATCTCCTTGTTGCCCAGCTTGTAGAGGTAGGAATCGGAAGTAACCGGCAGCTCGAAATCCGGGGCCGTGTAGGGCGTCTGCCAGATCTGCACGGCGTGGTGCTTCTTGGGCTCGTCGTCGGCCCGGAAGTAGCACAGCTCGCCGTTCTCGAACAGGGCATAGCCGTGGCACACAATGGGGTTGTCTACGCGCTGAGCAATGCGGTTGTAGCTCAGCAACAGGTAGATGCCGGTTTCCTTGTTATAGAACACGTACAGGAAATCCTCTCCGTTTGGCGACACCACGCGCTTCTCAAACAGCATCTCCCGCAAGCCGTTGTCGAACAGCTTGTTGTCGCCGGTTTGCAGGTAGAAGCCGTGCGGAAAAATCAGGCCCTGTCCGTCGGGCAGCAGCACGCAGGCATCGGCCAGGGCATCGAGGCGCTGGGCGGTTTTGAGCTTGTGGTTGAAGATGAAGTAGCGGTACTGCTGCTCCTGGTAGGGTCTGATTTTCAGCAGAATCAGGTTGCCCACCACGGCGTAGTAGATTTCCGAATCGTCGAGGGTCTGGTCCTTGTCGTCCACCGGCTCGCTCAGGATGCCGTGGCCGGTGCTGGTGTTATCTTCTACCTTAATGGTGAGGTCACCGCCGATGGTTTCCACAAACACCTTGTCCTCGATGCTGATGTGGGGGTGCTTGCCGCCGCGCTGCATGTCGCGGGTGGCGCGCTTCCACTGGAACTCGTGCTGGGGCGGAAAGGTGTACTCGTGGTCGGAGCGGTTGTCGAGGTAAGTGAGCGTGTCGCCCTGCATCAGCCACTTAAACGTCTTCACATCGGAGGCGCTCTTTCCTACCCGAAACACCATGAACAGGTGCACGCCAATCACCGCAAACTTCACGAACTGGGTGTTCTTATAATAGCGGTAGAGGTTGCGGAACTCCTCCAGAAACTGCGGATTCTGCAACAGCTCCAGCCCCAGCGGCCGGAAATCGTGCTCGGCGTACTCGTACACGCCAAATACATCGGCCAAATCCGGCTCCGCTTTCAACCCCAGCACCACGTTGTACCCAAAGATGAACCGCCGCCCCACCGGCACCATGTCCCAGGCCAGGCAGTTGTTGTCGGTAGTGATGCGGCCGGTGCCGATCAGGCGCGTATCCACGGCCCCGAATACCTGCTTGCGCTCGGTGTTTAGGGCATCGAGGCGCTGGCGGAGGTCGGTGCTGCTTTTGAGCAGGCGGTTGCGCAGGATTTCGTAGGTGCCGGTTTCGAGTTGGTTCATGGGTAGGACCCCACCCCCCGGCCCCCTCCCCTCCGGGAGAGGGGGAGCCTGACGATAGGTGGAGGTTTTAAGTTGATGAGATGCTGGGGTAGCTACTCTTAATAAGTCGGAAGGAGCAGTTTTAGGTGCTCGGTAATGGTTTGCAGAACTTGTGACGTGTTGTGTAGCACGTCTTCGTTGGTGAAGCGTAGCACTAAAAAGCCCGCGTCCTGCAAATTATGCGTGCGGCCGCCGTCATATTCGGCTTGTTCGGTCTCATTATGAATGCTACCATCCACTTCGATGATCAGCCAAGCTTTCAAGCAGACGAAATCGACGATAAACTGCTGAATAGCATGCTGACGGCGAAACTGCACGCCCAACTTGTGGGTGCGCAGTTCTTGCCATAAATGATCTTCAGCGGGAGTAGGGTTCTTGCGGTTAGCACGAGCGTACTCCTTCAGACTTTTAGTCCACCGTTTCGCATCAGTGGTGTACATGCGGTAGGGCTCGTTCACCTCCGGGACCCCACCCCCCGGCCCCCTCCCCTCCGGGAGAGGGGGAGCCTGACGGTTCGCATCTAGGTTTTCCGGATTACAATAAGCATTCATAAAGGGACATAGCACACTAAAAGTATAGTCTTCGCGCCGCCGTGGCTCCCCCTCTCCCGGAGGGGAGGGGGCCGGGGGGTGGGGTTACTTCAACTCCAGCATCCGGGCGGGCTTGTCACTAATGCCCATCACCTGCGCGGTACTGGCTAGCTGCGTAATCGTCGCCCGCGTGGCGTCGTCGCCCGCTTGGTTCATCATCTTCAAAAGCAGGGCCGATACGCTCAGGTTCTTCATGTCCTCACTGCTCAGGCCGAACTGGTCCACGAAGCGGCGCAGGTTGGTTTTGAAGTCGCCACCGCCGTTGCCGTCTACGGAGAAGAAAGCGTCTTTCACGGTGCCCAGCACTTCGCTGTTCTGCACAGCGCGGTCAATCATTTTGCCTTTGGTGATGGAACCGATGATCTGGTCGAAGAACATCGTTTCGCCGCCCACAATGTCGATTTTGGCGGCTTTGAGGGCCTCGCCAATCACATCGGCTTGCGAAGCGGCAATGTCCTTCTGGATGCTGATTTGAGCCAGCTCCACCGATTTCTCCTTGTCGAGGCGCAGCTTGAATTCCTCGTGGTCTTTGCCTACCCCGTCGAGCTTCTTCATGGCGTCGGCCTTGGCTTCGATGCCTTTAGCTTCCACCGCAAACTTCTGCTCCGATACGGCCGCTTCGGCCAAGCCCTTTTTCTGGTCGGCGTCGGCTTTGGCCTGAATGATGTCGGCGTCGGCGAGGCCTTTCTCGCGGTTTACTTTGGCGGCTACCAGGCCCAGCTTTTCGTCGGCTTCGGCCTGCGCACCGGCTTTGGCCTGAATGGCCTGCGCCTCGGCGGTGGCAGTCAGTTGCAGCACGTTGGCTTCCGACTCGCCTTCTTTCTGGCGAGCGGTGGCTTTGGCCTGCATCACCTGCGCTTCGGCCAGGCCCACGGCAGCGGCTTTCGAAGCCTCGGCTTCGGCCAGCGTGCGGATGGCCTGGGCCTTGAACTCGGCCGAGGCTTTCTCGGCTTCGGCGTCAATCAGGGCTTGCTTGGCGCGGAACTCGGCGGCTTGGCGCTCCATATCGGCGTTGCCGACCATGGCTACCGTAGCAGCTTCGGTTTCCTGCTTGGCGGCCGTGAGGGCTACTAGCTTGTCGCGCTCGGCCAGGGCCTGGGCGCGGGTATCCTTGATCTTTTCTTCTTCCTGCACGGTGGCTTTTTCCACCACAATTCGCTCCCGGATAATGGTCTGGATGTTCTTTTTCTCTTCTTCCAGCGCCTTTTCCTTTTCAATCTGGGCCAGGGCCACAATCCGCTCCCGTTCGTTGGCTTCCAGAGCTTTAGCCTGAGCTACCCGCTCGGTTTCCACGGCGTCAGTGCGCTGCTTGTTGCGCTCGGCTACCAGTACCTGCCGGTCGCGGTTTTGCTGGGCAATGCCTACCTCTTCCTCGGTGGCAATGCGGGCGCGCTCCGATTTCAGCTTTTCCTCTTGCTGTACCTTCTCGGTTTCGGCTAGCTCGCGGGCCTTGATGTTGGCAATTTCACGCTTCTGCTTTTCCTGATTTTCAACGAGCTGCTTATCGAGTTGCAGAATGGTTTCCTGGGCTTCCACGTCCTGCTTCTTGATGGTTTTCTGCATCTCGCGGGCAATGGAGTTTGCCTGGATTTTCTGCTCCGAAGTCAAAGCTACAATCTTCTTGATACCCTCAGCGTCGAGAATATTATCCTGGTTGAGCGAGGTGAGCGGCGTCTGCTCCAGGTAGTCGATGGCGCAGTCGTCGAGCACATAGCCGTTCAGATCGGTGCCGATGATGCGTAGAATTTCCTGTTTGAACTGCTCGCGTGAATTGTATAATTCAATGAAATCGAACTGCTTGCCCACTGTCTTCAATGCCTCCGAGAACTTGGCATCGAACAGGTTTTCCAGCGCCGCCGGGTCGGAGGCGCGGCGCGTGCCGATGCTCTGGGCTACCTGCACCACGTCGTCGTGCGTCTTGTTAACGCGAACGTAGAAATTGACCTTCAAATCAGCCCGTAGGTTGTCTTTGCACACCAATCCTTCGGAGCCAGCCCGCTGAATGACAATGGTTTTCAGGGTGATATCCATCACCTCCAGCTTGTGCAATACGGGCACCACGAAGATGCCGGAGAAGGATACTTTCGTATCGCCGAGGCCCGTGCGCACCAAGGCTTCGCCCTGCACGGCCTTTTGGTACATTTTGACGAGCAGCGCAAACAGGCCCAGCAGCAAAAAGCCGACAATGAGCAGCACCGCCCACGATAATTGAGCAACCATAAGAGTAAGGAGTAAGAGTAGGGAAATAGGAGTCGAGAAAACGTTAATCGAAAAGGGTATTCAGCAGGGCCTCTACCAAAGATTCGGCCACGGACTGGCGGAGCCACTGCCAAGCGTGTTTTAGCCGCTGAAGCATGTGTGGCTAGCCTACCTGTATTTGCGGATTCAGCTGCCGCAGGGCTTCCATGAAATCTGCTTTGTCGCGGGGCGATACCAGGATTTCATCGTAGCGGTTGTAGGAAATCTTTAGGCGGTCAAGTGAAAGTGCGGGCGAGGAGAGCACGTTGTGCGAGGGCTTGATGCGGGTGATGCTGGTAACCGGTATCTGCCATGTGAGTGGCCCGGATACGACGCGTAGCATCTGCGTCTGTGGCTGCACTTCATAGTAGGTAGACCGCAACAGCCATATCATGAAGGCTAAAGAAGGCAGCATGAAAACCGGCACGACGTAGGCCCCGTCGGCTATGGCCATTATGCTGATGGCCACTTGCACTAGCAAGATGGACCCAAACAACCACCAGCTGATTTTGGAAACGAACACGCGGGGTAGGGCAGGCGACATGGTAGTGGTGAGTTAAGTGGCTTCGTACGGCTCGATGAGGTAGCAGCGCCGTTGCGCATCAAAGTCGATAACCAGGGCCGAGTCGCCCTTGCGCAGCTCGGTGGCCGAGGCGGCGCGTACGTTGAGCACCAGCGGGGCGCCGCTGGTTTGAGGCACTGCCGCCTGGCCCATTCGCTCGCGGGTGGTGGGTAGGAGCACCGTGCATAACTTGCCGAGCGGCTGCCCGCCGGCATCATGGTCTTTTTCCAGCGCCGCGAATAGCTTCACGAAAGGCGTAGTCAGCACCTTCGCCAGAAAAAGGCTTCCCAGAAGCAATGGAAGCAGAAAAACTATACCTAGTGACCAAGAACTATTGTGAGTATAGTAATTGAGCAGGATGCTGCCAGCCCACAAGGGTAGGGCCACAAAGCTCAAAAACACCATCAGCGGCACACGGCCCAGGTTGAAAAACGCCAGCGCGTTGTTCAGCCAGTCTACCCCTACCTCGCCGTGGTGGAGGTGCGGGCCGGCGTGCGAGTCGAGGTCGAAATCGGCGTCGGTGGTTACGTCCACGTCCAGCGTGTCGAGGTGCACCAGCCCCACAATAACCGTGAGCCAGTAGAGCAGCACGAACACCAGCAGGCCCGTAGGAACCAAGTTGGGCGGCGAAACGGCGGCTTGTAATAGCTCAGTCATGATATAGAGAAGGATGAAAACGGATGGGTACGTTGCGGGCCGTAGCTAAAGGAGCAGGGTAGGATGCAGCGCAACCGTTACCATTACTGTGGCTTCTGCAATGCTGCCAGCCGCTCTTCCAGCTCCGTATTGCGCTGGGCCAGCCGGCCGGCATACTGAGCGTACACCCTATTGGTCAGAATGCTACAGAGCAGTATCGCAATCATGCCCCAACCAGGGTCGAGCAAGTGAAACAGGCGCAGCCCAACTACTACAAGTATGATAAGCGAGGCAGCGTAGTAAAGAAGCTTTTCGGTGGTATTCATGGAGGAGGAATGGTTAGGTGGTTTGCGGGTCAATAGAGGCAGCCCGCGTTGACCATTTTTACTCCGTGAGCCCCAATTTCGCCTTCAGTGCCTGCACGTCGGCGGCGGCTTGGGTGCTGCTGCTACCGGCCAGGGCCTTGTCAATCTCGCCGTCGATGCTCTTGCTTTCGTTGGCGATTTGGCCGTACGACTCGGCCAGGGCTTCCTCCACAGCTACCTTCTCCTTCATGCGCTCCAGCAAAGCCACCGTGCCCGACGAATCGAGCTGGGCGAGCTGCTTGTTGATGGTTTTGGTGGCGGTGCTCACCGTCTGGCGAGCCTTCAACGTTTTCAGCTCATTTTCCCACTGCGAAATGGTCTGCTTGAGTTGCTGCACGTTCTCGCCCAGCTGCGCTGCCGATTTTTCAAACTGCTCCTGATCTTGTCCAGCGCGGGCGGTTTGGGCTTCGTTTTCTATTTTTTTGAGCAGTGCTTCGCCCGCTAGTCGGTCGGCTTCGGCTTGGGCCAGGTCGCCTTTGTGGGCGCGTTGGAGCAGCAGTACAGCTTTGTTTTCGTAGTCGAGCGCCTTCGAGCGGAAGTTCTCACCCTCGTTGCGCGCCCGGATGGCCATGGCTTTCACCTCGGCCAGCGCTTGCAGGCTCTTGTCGAGGTCCTGGCGCAGGTCGCGCAGACCTTGCTCGGTGAGGTGAATGGGGTTTTCGAGCTGATCGACAGCAGCGTGGGCTTCGGATTGACCAATTTTGAAGAGGCGGGATAGAATGTTCATGTTGTTGATTATTAATAGGTTGACTATGTTATTATCTGCTTTCATCATGTGTCATCCTTCATCTGGCGTCCGCCTGCGAAGGACCTTATGACGGTAGGACGACAAGCGTAGCAACGACTCGTTCTCACGTGAGAAGGTCCTTCGCTCTGCTCAGGATGACGGAGAGTCTTAGCCCTTCGCGAAGCCAATCAACTCCTCCGAATACTCGCTCAGCAATAAGCCCAGCGAGTTGAGCACGGCCTCCAGTTCTTGCCGGCCGGTGGTTTCGATTTGCAGGGTATCGCGGAAAATTACCTTGCGACCCGACTCATCCAAGGCAAACGCGCCGTGAATGATGTCGCGGTTTTTTTGGAGCAGCTGCTGGTACACCTCGCACGAGGGCGCGGGCAGCTCCAATAGGTATTGCTCCAGCAATAGCAGCGGATCGGCGCAGCCAATCACCAGATTGCGGATGCCCAGCTCGGGCTTATCGACCACCAGAATACCATCGGCTTCCTCGGCGCGGCGAATCTCAAAGCCTAGCTCCAGCAAGTGGTTTTGAATGGTAGGGAAGTAGCAGTTTTTCATAGGTACAGAAGGAAAAGCAACCTGTAGCAGTGGCAACTTAACCAGATGGAGCCACCGCCGGAAACCGGAACAAACTTCCGGCGGTAACCCAAGCTCAAAAAAATAGCAGCTGTAAGAATGCTTCTGGTTGGATTGTAGTAGCTTTACGATGCAAGGATACTAAAAGTTGAAGATAAGCTCAAACTTTGAGCATAAATATTTTTTCGAGTATGACGTACATCGGAAAGAACATCCGCAAAATAAGAACTGTTAAGAAGCTGAGTCAGGCGGCTTTTGCTGATCTGTTTGGGTTGGCAAGGCCTAGTGTAGGGGCGTATGAGGAAGGCCGCTCGGAGCCCAAAATGGAGACGCTGATTCAAATTGCTCAACATTTTGGCTTATCGGTAGACTTGCTACTAACGAAAGAGCTAACCGTAAATGAGCTCTATAATTTCGATATTTTTCAGGAGGCGCTGAAGGATGCTACCCCCGAAGAAACGGCTTCCGAAGCCGACCGCCAGGCTCTGCTGACACCGTTGGTGCCCGCCCGGCGCCTACTGGAGTATATTGTAAACTACCACGATAAGAGCTTTATCGACGGGTTGCAGCCGCTCACGTTTCCGCATACGCTGGGGCCCGTCACGCGGGCTTTCGAAATCAGCGGGGCCGACATGCAGCCTACCCTGCGCCACCAGGACGTGGTGCTGTGCTGCCGCGTGGACAAGGCTGTGCCGGTGCTGCACGTAGGCCGGCTCTACGCTTTCGTGACTCAGAGCCGGCTGCTGGTGCGCCGCTTGGCCGAGCGCCTGCCCGACGACGTGCTCAAACTACGAGCCGACAACCGCGACTACCCCACGCAGGATTTTGCGCTCAGTCAGGCGCTGGAAATCTGGGAGATTAAAGCACAGTTTACCACCCATTTGCACACGCCTACCCTACTGGAAGACCGGGTGCAGGTGTTGGAGCGCCAGGTGGAAGAATTGCTGACCCGCATTGGAGGAGCATAACGTTCCTCGCACAGAATCAAGGAAAATGAAAACGGGGGAGAAAAGGGGTTCTACCAACGAACTCCTTTTCTCCCCCGTTTTTGCGCCGTACGAAACCAGCTACTCCGCGTTCTGCGCCTGCTTTTGGTGATGAGGAAAGCCAAACAGCCAGGACGTGAGAATAGGCACCAAGAAAATAGCAACTGTTAGAACGGTGAGGCCTACCTCGGCGGCGGTGCTAGCCAGGAACTCGCTCACGGGGTGCTGAGGCAGGAAGTGCTCAAACAAAGAGAGCAGCAGCTTCAGGCCCAGAAGAACGATAATAAGAAATGCGGCCGTTTCGAGGAAAGGATATTTGCCCATGAGCACCACAAATGACTGCGCCACCAGCCGCATGGCTAGGATGCCGATGAACACACCGGCGCAGATCAAAATCAGATTGTTGGTGAAGGCCACGACAGCAAACACGTTGTCAATGGAAAAGGCTAAGTCCATGAGCTCGATGAGGGCTACCGTGGCCCAAAAACCGCCCAGCAAACGCTTGGTATTGCGGTAGATCCAGCTCTTGTCCTTTTCTACGATTTCGGCCTCGTTCTCTTCGGCGGTGGGTCTCTTGCGGAAATGGTCGTAGGCGAGGTACAGCAGGTAGAGGCCACCGATGGGCTTCAGAAACCAGAACTGGATCAGGAACGAGGCAAAAACAATACACAGCGCCCGGAACACGTAGGCGCCAAAAATGCCGTAGCGCAGGGCCTTCACACGCTGGTCGCGCGGCAGGTCGCTGACCATGGTAGCCAGCACGGCAGCATTATCAATGGACAATAAGCTCTCGATAATCACCAAGTTACCTACGATGGCCAGCGAGGGTAGGGGATGTGCGAGGATGTCTTGCAGGTGCGGGAGAAACATAGGGGAGAAACAGTGCGAAGCGCCAAGGTAAGGAAGCTGGCGGAATGGTTAGAGGGTAGCGTGCGTGGCGGCCAGCTCGCGTAATAACGCACGCAAGGCGGTAGGCGTGTGCAGTTGCCGGGCTACCTGGGCCAGATAGTCTGCTTCGGTGCGCAGCTGGCGCTTGAGCTGGCGCAGGCCGGCCTCCTGCTTTTTGGGGGTACTGCCCAGAAAGCTCCACGGGCCAAATTTTACTTCGTTGAGCTGCTGGCGCAGGTCGTGGAGCTGGCGGCGCAGGGCCTCGGTGTAGCGGATGAGCAGGGAGTCGTCGGTGGGTTCGGTTTCGTCTTCGGCCAGCAGGTGTAGCAGGGTGTAGAGGTCGTGGGCCTCGTAGGCTTGTGTGATGCGCTGCATACGGGTGGTTTTTTCGGCGGCCCGCACCGGGTCGCGCTCCAGGTCGGGGTGGTTGGCGCGGGCTAGGCGGCGGTACACGGTTTTGGCATTCACCAGCAGGCTTTGCTGGTCTTGCTCTGCTTGCAAGGCCTCGGCGGCAGCGGCGCGCTCGGCTTTGGTCTGCCGCCGCCGGGGGCGCTCGGGTTCGGCGGCTGGCGTGGCAGCCTCCACCGTTTCGGGCTGCTGGAGAGGGGCGTATTTCAGCAAAATATCCAGGGCCTCTACCCCGAAGCGCTCCTGCAAATCCTGAGCATTGGCTACTAGCAGCTCCGCAATTTGGCGCTCCTCGTCGCGGCTGAATGCGTTCCACAGCAGGGCGTCTTCCAACGGGGCAAACAACGCCTGACGGGCCGTCACCACGGCGTCGGCCAGCGGGCCTACCTGCTGCCAGTAGCGCCGCCGGGCTTCTGCTTGCGTCGTTTCAGCCCGGCGCAGCTGCTCGCGCAGGTTTTCTACCTCCACCAACGCCCGCTGAAAAGCTTGCTGGGTGAACATATTGGCCGTGAACGGACCACTGGAAGGCGTAAAAGAAAGCGGAGCCGACATGCGCGGGTACTAAATCAATAAATTCAACGAGACTACCCTATAAAGCCGTAACCCGGCCGGATGGTTCGGGGAAATACGGAGGAATAGGGTCTTTGCACGTTTACCCCACCCCCGGCCCTTCCCCTCCGGGAGAGGGGTGCTAGACGACACCAGAACGATTCGTCAGAACGCACCCCGGAGGGGAGGGGCTGGGGGTGGGGTCACGGGGTAGGCCTTCCTACCCCCACAGCGCGTACGCGACCCGAAAGGTGTTGCAATGCGCATCTACAATGTCAGCGAGGCGCTCGGAGTAGCCGCCGCCCATGCTCACGGCCACGGGTAGGCCGCGCTGCCGGCACAGGCCCAGCACCAGCTCGTCGCGGCGTTGGCAGCCGGCTTTAGTGAGGGCCAACTTGCCTAGCTTGTCGGTGGACAGTACGTCTACGCCAGCCTGGTAGAACACGAAGTCCGGCTGCACCTCGCTAAGCAAGTGGGGTAGGGTTTGGCTGAGCAAGTCGAGGTAGGCGGCATCGGTGGTGCCCAAGGGTAGGGGAAGGTCCAGATCCGACTGCTCTTTGCGCAATGGATAGTTGGCCCCGGCGTGCATGGAAAAGGTAAATACGCGCGGCTCGTGCTGAAAAATGCTGGCCGTGCCGTCGCCCTGGTGCACGTCCAGATCTACTATCAGCACCTGCCGGGCCAGCTGATGATGCAGCAGGTAGGCGGCGGCAATGGCCTGGTCGTTGAGCACGCAGAAACCCTCGCCCCGGTCGGCAAACGCGTGGTGGGTGCCGCCGGCCAGGTTCAGGGCCACACCCTCGCGCAGCGCGTGCCGCGCCGATTGCAACGTGCCCGCCGAGCTACTAAGCGAGCGAAGCACCAGCTGCGGCGTTTGGGGTAGGCCCAGCCGCCGCACTTCCGCAGGCGATAGTTGCTGGTCGCGCACTTTGGCCCAATACTCTGGTGTGTGCACGCGCAGCACGTCTTCCTCAGCGCACAGGCCGGGGTCGTAAAAATCGTCGGGCGGCGCAATGCCCTGCCACAGCAGCTGCTCCCGAATGAGGGCGTACTTGGCAATGGGAAAGCGGTGGGTAGGGGGTAGGGCAAGCGTGTAGCGGTCGAAGGTAGCAAGGCGGGGCATGGCTCCCTACAGACGTAGCCGGGCACAGCGGTGTTTCGTTGGACTGGCTGCTGCGGGCGGGATAGAGACACACTGTATTGGGTCTCGTTGTTGTAGCGGCTTCTTGCACGATGTAGAGACGCGTATTCGCGTCTCATCGTCCTTGCCGCACGTAGTTCAACGACAAGACGCGAATACGCGTCTCTACATCGTGCAAGAAATTACTGCATTTAATAAAGCGTAGTAATAATAATTAGCAGGGTTAACAATTATTATGAATAATAAAGGCCGTAAGCAGTAATTTTTTCCTCTTGAAAAATAATTTCAAAAATTTATTGACAACTATTTGCTGAATCAAAAAACTCCTTTCATATTTGTGTCATCAAAAGCAAAACACCATGCTACTCAGCCATAATATCATCAGCAAGCAATTCGATATGGAGCCAGCGCTCCATACCCGGTTCGGCCCTGCTCAGTAGTTTCAGACTTTTTCCTGAAACCTCTGCAACCCGAACCTAACCAGTTCGGGTTATTTGCTTTATATCCCCTGCGGTTATGCGCTATCTACTCATTCACAGTAAGCCAGAATTCCAGAATAAGCGGTCCTTTGGACAGCGTTTGGATCGGCATGGCCGGGATTTTTCGTTGGACTATTCACGTCGGTAAATACTACGTGACCTATTCCTGAAAAGGCCCGGCTCTCCAAAAGAGCCGGGCCTTTTTCTATAGCAGAAAAATATTTTTATTTATTCTGAACGGGAAAGGTGTATCTATTTTACGCTTAATTAACTATTAATAAACACGTAGTTTTAAATAAATTAATTGCTCTTCTTTTACTACTTATATCATTCTTACGCCCCTGTACGATGCGCTTCAATTTCAACTTCCGCAAAACAGCAACCTCTACCACAGTTAACCACGAAGGGGCGGTGGCCTATACCCTCACGCCGCAAATAGAGTTGTACGCCGCCGTGGCCACTGCGGCCCTCAGCGACCAGTTCTACGAAAAAGCTGATACACGGCTGGCCCGGCTACGGGAGCTAGTGGCCCAAAACGAACCGCTTTTTGTGGCCCAACTGGCCGTATATGCCCGTGAGCGGCTTTACCTGCGCTCGGTGCCGTTGGTGCTGGCCGTGGAGCTGGCCCGCCTGCACCGCGGCGACAACCTGGTGAGCCGCCTGATAGCCCGCGTAGTACAGCGCCCCGACGAAATCACGGAGTTGCTGGCCTTCTATGCGCAGGCCAACGAGCGGAACGGCCGTAAACTCCTCAACCGCCTGTCCAAGCAGCTACAAAAAGGATTGGCGCTGAGCTTCAACCGCTTCGATGGCTACCAATTGGCCAAGTACGACCGCGCCGGGGTCGTGCGCCTCCGCGACGCGCTGTTTCTGGTGCACCCCACCGCCAAAGACGCCGCCCAGCAAATGCTTTTCGATCAACTTGTGCGCGGGGAGCTGCCTACCCCTTACACCTGGGAAACCGAGCTATCGGCGGTAGGGCAGCGGGAGTTTGCTACCGCCGAAGCACGCGCCGCGGCCGTGGCAGCCACGTGGCAAGAGCTGATCGGGAGCGGCAAGCTAGGTTACATGGCGCTGTTGCGTAACCTGCGCAACATTCTGGAAGCCAACGTTTCGGAAGACGCTATGGAGAAAGTGTGCGCCACGCTGGCCGACCGTTTTGCCGTGGCGCGCAGCAAGCAGCTGCCTTTCCGGTTTTTGGCCGCCTACCGTGAGGTAAGTGCCTTACCCAGCGGTAGGGTAGGGCGGGTGCTCACGGCGCTGGAAACAGCCATTGGGCACGCGGCGCAAAACCTGCGCGGCTTCGGCCCCGAAACGCGCGTGGTCGTGGCTTGCGACGTGTCGGGCTCAATGCAGCAGCCGGTGTCGGCGCGCAGCAAGGTGCTGCTCTACGACGTGGGCCTGGTGCTGGGCATGTTGCTGCAAAGCCGCTGCCAGCACGTGGTGGCGGGTATGTTCGGCAATACCTGGAAGCGGATTAGTCTGCCCCAGGGGCAGGTGCTGCGCAACGTGCAGGAGTTCTACCGCCGCGAGGGCGAGGTAGGCTACAGTACCAACGGTTACTTGGTAATCAAGGACTTGCGCCAGCGCCGGGAGGTGGTCGATAAGGTGATGATCTTCACCGACTGCCAGCTTTGGAACAGCCAAAACAACGGGGATACACTGGCCGCCGAGTGGCGGGCCTACCGCCGCGCGGTGGCCCCGCAGGCCCGCCTCTACCTCTTCGACCTAGCCGGCCACGGCACGACGCCGCTTGCAGTGCGCGAGGCGGATGGGGTAGCCCTCATTGCCGGCTGGTCCGACAAAGTGTTCGACGTGCTGGCGGCGCTGGAAAACGGTGGCTCTGCTTTGACGGAAATAGAAAAAATAACACTGTAAATCAACCATACGCGGCCTGGGGGCGGCAGACAAGCAAGCGGCTGCCGCCCCCTCCCGATTCCCATTTACTTGTATGAAACGCTAAAACAACCTCTTTCTACCCCATAGGCAAGGTGCCGTAGATGGGCGCTACTTCGTGGTTATTTCTTCGGCATAGTAGGGGGCAACCCCCGCAACCGCCTGCGGGTTCGATTCCCGGCTCTGCTACCCAGCGGAGTAAAGAAAAAGTCGCCCGCCGCCTGTTGCCCTTGCCGACGGGGAGAAAGAAATTACTGTGTTGGGTACCGTAGCGGAGCGTTACTTCGGGTCGCGGGTTCGAGTCCCGCCTACCCTACGGGGGTAGTAGCTCAGGTGGTAGAGCAGAACGGCGTTTTGCGCTGTGTCTTTCGCTTCGCGCCTTATTATCCCAACATTCTTCTTGCATCGGGTGCCGTAGGGCAGCCATACTTCGCACTCTTAATGCCCAGGTTGCGGGTTCGAATCCCGCCGGTTGGCAGCAGCCAACTGTAGCTCAACTGGCAGAGCGGGACTGGAGGCTGCGCGCTTGTTGCCCCGATGCTTTTATGTATATCTGACAGGTGCCGTAGCGAAGCCTTACTTCGTTTGGATCGATGGGGTCGGGGGTTCGAGTCCCTCCTGCCGCAAGGCAATAGCTCAGGTGGTTAGAGCACATAGGGGTTTCGTGCTTGTTGCCCTGTCAGATGATAACAAAAGAGAAAGGTGTCGTAGATCAGCCTTCCTCCGTTCTGAAAAACTCAAGCGGCTGGTCGTTTCTTACCCTTGCTCTTTTTTAAAAGCTGGTTGCGTTAGCTACAGGGTGGCCGCAATGATGTAGAGACGCATACTTGCGTCTCGTCGTTGAACGATTTCGTGCACGCGGCGCGGCTGATGAGACGCAAATATGCGTCTCTACACCGTTCAATTATTAACGCAAACAGACTCTTACTTACCGGATGCCTTAGGCCTGCGTTCCTTCGACCTATCACGTTGACTATTAGCCACGCTCGAACCGGCCGTTGCTCTGGTACCAGGTAGCTACTCACCACATCACAATTTCACTACTCACCTCTCATGGCTCAACAACTACGCGGCAACGACCTTCGCCAACTGGGATTCCCGGAAGGTCGGGCCATTGGGCTGGCGCTGGCACAATTGCAGCGCAAGCACCTCAAAAAACTCTCGCATACCGAGCAGCTGACGTTGCTCCAAAACCTGCTCGCCAACCCCAACGATTACCTCACCCACCTCGACTGGAGCCATACGGCGGCGGCCTTGCTACCGCCTCCCTCGCGCCATATCGCCCTGGCCGAGCGCAAGCCCTATGCCCTGTTTGGGGCCGAGCACATCGAGCAGGGTGCTATCCATCAGATGGAAACGGCCATGAAGCTGCCCGTAACGGTGGCCGGCGCCCTTATGCCCGATGCCCACCACGGCTACGGCCTACCCATTGGGGGCGTGCTGGCTACTGATAACGCTGTGATTCCTTACGCCGTGGGTGTAGACATTGGCTGCCGCATGGCCTTGTCGGTGTTTGCGCTGCCGCCCAAGCACCTGGAGCAGCGCGTGCAGGAGCTACGCAAACTGCTGATAGACAACACCCGCTTCGGCAACCGCGACGTGTTTCGCCATGGCCAGAAGCTGGACCACGCGGTGCTCGACCGCGCCGAATTTCAGGAAATTGGCTTTCTGCGGAATAAACTGGACACGGCGGCTACCCAAATCGGCTCGTCGGGCGGCGGCAACCATTTCGTGGAGTGGGGTGTAGTGGACATCCTCGACCCCGCTAATGAGCTGGGCGTGCCGGTTGGGCAGTACCTGGGGCTGCTGTCGCACTCCGGCTCGCGGGGGCTGGGCGCCAGCATCGCCAACCACTACACCAAGCTTGCCAAGGATGTGTGCCAACTGCCCACTGAGGCGCAGCACTTGGCGTGGCTCTCGCTGGAAAGCGAAGCCGGGCAAGAGTACTGGGCTGCCATGAACCTGGCCGGCGACTACGCCTCGGCGTGCCACCACCAGATTCATCAGCGCCTGTCTAAGGCTCTAGGCGAACGGCCTCTGGCGAAAGTGGAAAACCACCACAACTTTGCCTGGAAAGAGCGCTTGGCCACTGGGCAAGAGGTGGTGGTACACCGCAAGGGCGCCACGCCGGCCGGCGCAGGCGTGCTGGGCATCATTCCTGGCTCCATGACGGCCCCCGGCTTTATTGTGCGGGGTAGGGGCGAGGCAACATCGCTGGCATCGGCCTCGCACGGGGCTGGGCGGGCTATGTCGCGCACCCGCGCCAAGCAAGAGCTGGGTGAAGCCGACGTGCGCCGCTACCTCCAGCAGCACCACATCGAGCTGATTGGGGGCGGAGTAGACGAAGCCCCCCAGGCGTACAAAGACATCCACGCTGTGATGGCCAGCCAGCACGACTTGGTGGATGTGCTGGGTACGTTTACGCCGCGCATTGTGCGCATGGAAGGTGGGGTGTAACTGCCAAGTAAAATACACAAAGGGTGCGAATACCTAGGTATTCGCACCCTTTGTGTTGTTGTGTGTGGAAACACTCGCTAATGCTAGGCAAATAGTGTGTTTTGAAGTTTGTGTATGCTACACTGCACGCTGACTGCGGCGCCGGCAGTGTAAGAATCGCTTTGCGCAGGGGTAGGAGCGGGAAGAGGGCCGGGCGGTGACATTACAGACGGAAGAGGTAAGAATGACTCCGCTGGAGAGCAACAACAGCGCTAAGGCTGTAAGGGCAAGGGGGGAAGAAGTGTTTGAACTCATAGGGTGGGAGGTAAAGAACGGAACCTTATCGAATAGCTAGTAACAAGGCAAAAGGCAGTGTGCCGTAGAGCACAGACTAGAGGCTGCGTAGGCCAAATAGCAGAAATTATAGAAAGCGTAGTTCATTATCAAATACGAACTGGCGTGCTTCCTGGTTCATCTATGGCGCAAATCAACCACGGCCCAATCGGAAAGCTAACTTCACGCCATTTTAACTGTAGATTAGAACAATACTATTTTGAATTTCTTTTAAGCAATGAGTTAAGCTTCGCTCTGTTTACAACGGCTGCCGCAGCTGCCGGAACAGATAAGCGTAGAAATCGCCTTTCCGCACGTTCACGGCCATTTTTACCCATTGTCCCGAGCCGGGTGCGCGGTGGGTGTTGCCGGCGCTGGCGCCCGTGGGCGTTACGTCCAGCTCCACCATGTCGAAGTCAAAGGCCTCTGGAATAGCCAGGTAGCTCGTTGTGAGCACGTCCCACATAAAGTAGGTGTATTCGTAAGACGGAATAGTATCAATGGTGGTGGCCCAAAACTGTCCGGCCAGATTGGAAAAAAAGTAGTTCGACTGCTGGGCCAGCTGTTGCAGAAAGTCGAAGCTGACGGGCACGTGGTTGGTGGCGTCCAGCGGCACAATGGTAACGGGCAGCCCCATACGAAACAGCTTGTGCGCCGAAATAGGGTCCCAAAACACGTTCCACTCGGCAGTGCCGTTGTGGTTATAGGTCTTAACGTTGCCAATAACGTCCACAGCGCCGCCCATCCAGACCACTTCACCCACTTTGGCTGCCAGGGTAGGGTCTTGTTCCAGCGCATGCACCAGGTTGGAGCACGGCCCCGTGAGCAGCACTGTAACCGGGCCAGGTGCGGCGGCCAGCTTGCGCCGGATGAAGGCCACGCTGTCGTCGTAGTGGGCCGCACCGGGCGTGTCCACATTAATCATGCCCGGTAGCGCATTCAGAATCTTTGGCTTGGCCCGCCAGTCGGCGGGGAAGGCATTTACGCCGTGGTAGTTACCGCCGCTTACTTCAATATCCGTGCGCTGAGCCAGCGCTAGCAGCTTGTGCGTAGTCAGCAGAGCGGTTTCCAGGTAGCAATCGGCGGGCGTCACGGAGATGCCCAACAGCTCAATGTGGGGCATATGCAAGAGCAGGAGTAGCGACAGGAAGTCGTCTACCCCGCCATCGTGGTCAAACAAAACGTAGTGTGTCGGGTGGTCTGTGCTGGGCATAGATAGCAGTAGGCTGGTGACAACAAATGGACGGCAAAGGTGGGACGCTTTCGCTACACTAGCGCTACGCAAGGCTAGGTGAACCTTAAATGGTGGCCACAACCCAACGGCGAATATCTTTGCACTAACCCAGGCTCCAACTTCTCGCCTGTTGGCACTATTCAGGGTAGTTTGAACAGTTCTGCTTATCTCTTCTTGTGAAAAAACGCGTACTCCTTGGGTTACTGATGCTATGGTTGGGGGCGCGTTGCCCGCTGCTGGCTCAAACGGTTGTAAATCCGGTGCAGCCGTGGGGAAGCTGGGGAGTGGTTACGCTGGTGCTGCCGGGCACGGCCGAAAAAAAATGGGGAGGCTTTGCGGAAGCACAAGCCCGCACGAACGCCGTATTCCGGCAGTATTTCTACCATGAACTGAAAGCGGGACTGAGCTACGATCTGGACCGCAACTTCACCTTCACGCTGGCTGGTGGCCGCTACGCCACTGCCGATTACAAAGACCTGGGCGCCGGCCCTCTCAACGTAGAGAAGCGCTTCTGGCAGCAGGTGGTCATGAGCCAGTTCACGCACCGCGTGAAGCTGGAACACCGCTATCGGGTGGAAGAGCGGTGGTTCCGGTTTCGCGACGATAGCACTGATTTTCGGATGCGCCTGCGCTACCGTCTGAACGCCTTTTTGCCTTTGAATAAGCCCACCATCACCGATAAAACTTTCTTTTTGTCGGCCTACGACGAAATTTTTCTAAATCCCAAAGGGCCTACCTTCGAGCGTAACCGCGTATATGCCGGCATTGGCTATCAGATAAACGCTCATCTAACCGTGCAGGCGGGTTGGGTAAATCAGGCCAACTACAACCTGCCTGCGTTTCGACAGGGACAGTTTATCCCGCAAAATACGGCTGCCAAAAACAATGTGGTGCTGGCCCTGGCGTATCGGCTGGCACACCGCAACGGCGCGCCAGTAGGGGAGCGCCTACCCTCGCAGCAGGACTAAGCCTGCCGAAGGGAAAGCTACGTTGCTGCTACCACCTGCACCGCATCGCCTACCCGAATGGTGCCGCCGTGCAGAATGCGGGCCGTAAGGCCGCCGTGGCCGCGCATGGCGTTGTAGCCGCCCGGCCCCAGTTCTTCTTCCATGCGCGAGCAGGGGTGGCACTCGCCCGTAATCTCCAGCACTACCTCGTCGCCAATGCGCACTTGGCGGTTTTTCAGGGCCAGCAGGTTCAGGCCGCTGACTACCAGGTTGCGGCGTAGGCGAGCCGGGTCTACGGCTTCCGTCAGGCCCAGGTAGCCGGCCACGGCGGGCAGGTGCTCGGCCTGAATAAGCGTAATCTGCCGCTTACCGCCGGACTTGGGGCGGGCATGGTCGCCGGAAAGGTGGCGGTCGGTTTCCACAGTGGCTTCCTGCATGGGTACCATCGGCGCGCGGCGCACCGGCCGAATGCCAATCCATTCTAGCTGGCCCACCTGGGGCAGGGTATTCAGCAACCGAGCAATCGTGGATTTGTCGTCGCCGACGAAAGGAAAAGGCATGAGCGAAAGCTATAAACGTGGAAAAAGAGCGCCGGCGACAAGATACGGGACCTGCTACCAGTACGCACAGGCTTGCACGTGCAAAATAGAGGCAAGACGGTTTTGCCCAATGAAATTAGCCTAACCCCGGCCGTAATTGTGCGTACACAGTGGCAGGCGAGCCGCTCAGCATGTAGGCACTCTACCTGCTCCGGCCCGTCTCTCCAACCTGTTTACTTTCTTTCTGATTATGGCCCTTCCCAGCACCAATAAAAAGGCTCCCGTAGCCGCCAAAGCAGCTCCTGCTAAAGCAAAAGAATCCAAGAACGCCGTGGCTGCGCCCAATCCCGCCGTCAACGTGCAGCCTATCTTAAACCAACAACAAAACGCGCCGGCTCCCATTCAGAAGTACGGTACCGTGTCGCAGCGCCTCCCCATTGGCCTGAGCGAGGATATTCGCCGCGAAAGCGTAGAACTGCTCAACCAGCTACTGGCTGATACGTGCAGCTTGCGTGATATGTACAAAAAGCATCACTGGCAAGTGGTAGGCCCTACCTTCTATCAGCTGCACTTGCTGTTCGATAAGCACTACGAGGAGCAAAGCGAACTGGTAGACACCATTGCCGAGCGCATCCAGATTCTGGGTGGTGTGGCTGTAGCTATGGCCGCCGACGTAGCCGAACTGACCAGCATTCCGCGCCCGCCCCGCGACCGTGAAGAAGTGCCTGTGCAGATTTCGCGCTTACTAGAAGCCCACCAGATCATCCTGCAACAGTGCCACGATATTGCCAAGAAAGCTGATGACTCTGGCGACGATGGCACCAACGATATGGTAGTGAGCGACGTACTACGCGCCAACGAAATGCAAGTATGGTTCGTGTCGGAACACGTAGTAGAAGCTCCGCTTACACAAGCAGAGTAGTATTTTCTTCTAGCGTACACAGAGCGCCCGGCCAACAACGTTGGCCGGGCGCTTTATTTATAGACGTAGATACACGTTGTTCTACCTAAGTGGTAGGGTAGGAGTTTTACATTTGAGATGTACCGCAAATCTGCAAAAGCAGGTAGTGTAAGAAAAAATATCTACCTGTTGCAGACTGATACTGAGCTCAAAACCATTGCGGCAAGAACATCTTACAAGAAAAATACGCCCAGAGGCTTGCACGACCGGCACCAGCCACCTACTTTTGTGCCCACTTCGCCGCCTCAGCGAAGCCGAAAGCTCGCTTTCGAAACCAGGAGTTGTGTTTTTCTAGCCTACTGCGCACGTGGTGAAACTGGTAGACACGCCATCTTGAGGGGGTGGTGCCTTCGGGTGTGGGAGTTCGAATCTCCCCGCGCGCACATTACAAAGTCCGACCTATACAGGTCGGACTTTTTTATTGCGGATTAAGATAGGTTTTGCGGACGATTGATGATCATATCACTTTGCTGAATCTTCCACAAAATCCGCTTTAATTCGCGCCTACCCGCTCAAACGGATTACCGGGCACTACCAGCACCACCCGCTCACGCTCTACCACCACGGCGCCCGGTGCGGCACCTTTAGGCTTGCGCACAAACTTTTTGGGCGTCACCGTCACGGGGCACAGCGAGTCGTGCTGACGGCGCGAGTACCACGCAGCCAGTTGGGCGGCGCGCTCCACCACGGGCTCGGGCACCGGCTGGCCCGCCCGGTGCCGAATCACTACGTGCGAGCCGCTCACGTCCTTGGCGTGTAGCCACAGGTCGTCTTTGTGGGCGTATTTCTGCGTGAGTAAGTCGTTGTTCTGTGCATTGCGACCCACCAGAATTGTAAAGCCGCTATCCGTAAACACCTTGAACGGTAGCTCGTTGCTGGCCGCTTTGGCCTGGGTAATGGGGTCGAGGCCGTGCTGCTTGCGCCAGGTGCGGAGCGTGCGCAAGTCTGCTAACTCAGTCAGTTCCTCCAGCCGTTCCAGGCACCAGAAAGCTTCCGCTTCGCGCTGTTCGATGCGCTGGCTGAGCTGTTGCAGCTCAATCTGCTGGTTTTTGGCTTTGCGATAGAGGTTTTGAGCGGTACGCTGGGGTGTTTCGGTGGGCTTCAGCTTGATCACGCGTGGCTGATTGTCCTGGTAAAAATCAACGACTTCCACCTGTGCCGCACCGGCCGAAATCTGGCTCAGGTGGGCCATAATCAGGTCGGCGGTTTGGCGGTAGCCAGCGGTGTGCTCCAGCGCGTGGCGGCGCGTGCGCGCCATTTGGGCGCTGGTGCTGGCTTCCTCGGCCCGCTTTTCCAGATTCTGCCGCACTTGGCGCACCTCTGTCTCGTACGCCCGCCGACTCAAAAAATGCGGTACAAACGCACACAGGGCAGCAATGGGGTCGGCAGTGGGTAGGGTTTGCTGCACTTCCCCGAGCGGCAGCAAGCTCAGGCGCGTGCGCCCATCCAGCTGTATCACATAGAAATGCGCCGGCTGCTCTAGTTGCCGAATGACACCCTGCACCAATTCTTCCCGTTGAGGTAGGGGTGCTGGGTCGTAGTCGTGGGCACGCAGGTAGCGGGCGGGTAGGTCGCTGAGGGCGGGGTAGCGGCGGAGTGGGTCGGCCTCGTGGTGGCGGGTGCCGGCATCCAGGGCCGGAGTAGGGGGTAGGGGCCGTATGTCGGCATCAGCAGTGTAGCGCTGGTGAAACAGCTCGGCGGGTGCCTCCGGGGTAGGGCGGAAGATGGCGTTGGGCCGGGGACCGAACAGCTTTAGCAGCAGGGTAGCGCCGTCGGTAAAGGTGAATTGCAAAATTCTATCCTGCGGCAGCGCATCCACCTGCCCTACCTCGCGTCCCAGCAAACCAGGCAGCAAATCCACCGAGTTTTGCCGGGCGCGGTGGAACGTCTCAGGCAGGGCCAGCGCCGGAAATGCCGCCGATAGTTGCGCTTTCAGCCAGAACTCAGCCGCACCGTTGGTCAAGCCAATCACCAGCTCATCCTTTTCCTGCGAAAAGCACGTGACTACCCGGTAGCCCCTCAGCGCTTGGGTGAGGGCAGGTGCAAGTAGGCGCAGGAAGTAGTAGTTGGTGTGCATCGGTGAAAGAAATAAAGACACAACATCTAGTGTCTCGTCGTGGCTGAGGTTTTTGGTTGAACGATACTATTGCTAGTTGTTCAACGAAGGGACACAACATATTGTGCCGCTACAATACTCGTTAGTTTACCAGCTGACTACTACTCGGACACTGCTTGTAGCTTCAGCAGCTTCATCAGCATTGGCCGTGACTTGCGCACCTCCAACCAGAACGGCACGGTGAATAGTAACACACTAAGCACGAAAAGGCCCAGCACCATCCAAAAAAAGGAAGAAGCACCAGCAACAAGTCCTGCGAAAAGTGTAACCAAACCTATGCCCAGCAGCCATAAGCTATTTAACACTAAGACTGCCCAGCCCAACCGGTGGCAAAGCAATACGGTGCTGCCGCCTTGCACCTGATCAGAACTTATCCGACCAGTAATTTGCGGCAAATAAGAAGCTCTAGCTAAGGTAGCTCGCTGAAAAGAAAATGATTTATGTGCAAGCTTCCCTTCGAAAGGTGCCGTGGCTTTTGTCCAAAAGAGGTCACTCCAAGAAGTGGTAAAGTGTACAACGGTTTTTAACCGCTCTACAATCTCATCGGGTGTAAGCGGGGAGTAAAGCTTTTCTTTGAGCCAGGGTAGGGGAAACAAACGCATTCGAAGTAACGCTAGCTGCTGAAGATAGAGAAAAGGTGCGTGCAACCATTTGGTATTGCCATAAGCTCTCGCAAATGAGATAAACCCCTCATTTGTATTTTCTTTGACTAATGAAAAAACATCTACTGCTTTTCGGTGCAGCATTGAGCCTGACAGCGTGTTATACAACCGATGAAGGTGAGGCTATACCATCGTCTATCGTCGCTGATTTCGACCAGGAGTTTACCTTAAACTACCAGCAGCAGGCGCGGCTAGATGCCGCCTCACAGCCAGAATTGATAGTAGAGGTGACAGATATGCAATACAAGATCTGCCCAAAAAATGTGATTTGCTTTAGCCCTGATGTTGTGGCGCCTACCCTACGCATTACGGATGCACAAGGCAACACTCAGCAAATGAAAGTACCCGTCGACTCGAGGCCGCTATACACGCCGAAATGGATTGATACCACTAGCGTACGGGCCAACGGCCGCCGCTACATGCTCTACTACACCCAATGGGAAGTTGACCAGATGCGTGATAAGCCGGGCAAAAAGGACATTGCCATCACCCTTCGCATCACAAAGTAACGCTGCTATACCACTATCTGCAATCCATCGTACGCCAGCCGCACAAAGTCTGGTAGGGTAGCTTCCACCTCGTGGTGCATACCCAGTTGGTGGCTGATGTGGGTGAGGTAGGCTTGCTCCGGTGCCAGGTCCGTCAGTAGTTCCAGTGCCTCGGGCAGCGAAAAATGCGAAATGTGCTTTTCGTGACGCAACGCGTTCAGCACTATCACCCGCGAGCCACGTACCTGGGCCAGCGCCGCTTCGGTTAGGTAGTTGGCGTCGGTGATGTAGGTGAAATCGCCGATGCGGTAGCCCAGCACCGGCAGCCGGTAGTGCAAGGCCCGGATGGGCTGAAACGGCACACCCTCCACCAGAAACGCCTCCGTGTCGCTGGTGATGGGGATAGTTTTGACGCGGGGCACGCCGGGATACTTATTCTCCGCGAAGATGTAGGCAAACTCCTGTTGCAGTTGCGCTAATACGCGCGGTTCGGCGTAGAGCGGCATGTCGCGCTGCTGCCGAAAGTTGTAGGAGCGAATATCGTCGAGGCCAGCGGTGTGGTCTTTGTGCTCGTGGGTGAACACGAGGGCGTCCAACTGCTCAATCCGCTCGCGCAGCATCTGCTGCCGAAAGTCCGGACCCGAGTCAATGACAATGCTCTTGCCCGCCACCTGCACGTGCACGGCCACCCGCAGGCGCTTGTCGCGGTAGTCCACCGAACGGCACACGGGGCAGTGGCACCCAATAATGGGCACCCCCTGCGACGTGCCCGTGCCGAGAAAGGTAATTTGCATAGGACTTTAGGGTCTTGGGGTCTTGGGGGCTTAGGGTCTTGGGTGTTGTTCAACAACTATGTATTGGAACACCACCCAAGACCTTAAGCCCCCAAGCCCCCAAGACCCACTAATTAACCTACATGCTGCTTCACCACGCGCACCAGCGCGTCGAAGTCGAGGGGCTTGGGGAGGTAGTCGGTTACGCCGGCCTCACGGAACTGCTCCATTGAGTAGTTGTTGGCGTTGCCGGTGATGGCAATAACCGGAATCTGGGCAATGCGCGGGTCGGGGTTGCGGCGGATTTCGCGGGTGCACTCCATGCCGTCCTTCACCGGAATGTTAATGTCCATCAGAATGCAGTCAATTGGCTGGCTTTCAACCTGCTTAATGACTTCACCCCCATTTTTTGCCGATATGATGCGGTACTTTTGCAGCTCAAGTATTTTCTTGGTGAGGTTCAGAATAACGGAGCTGTCTTCCGCAATCAAAATAGTTTTCGAATCAGCCATGCGGGTAGTTGTGTTGAAGATGTAGGTTGGGAAAACGTGATGGATAAGATCAGATTTGCCGGTTACGGCGCTTGCGTGACCTGCTGATATACGGCCTTAAACTGCGCAAAGTAACGCAGTAGGCGCTGAAAATCCTGAACAACGTTGGTCGTTTCTCCTTTCTTGAGGTCGTGCTCCAGCTCTTTAGCACCTTCAGCCAGCCGGTTTATCCCCAGCGTGAAGCCCGTGCCCTTTAGCTGGTGCAAGTGGGGTAGAATGGCCTCGAAGCGCCCGGCACTCACCAAAGTACTAGCTTCAGTGAGCAGCTGTTCAGCCTCAGTTTCAAAATCGGAGTAGAGACTAGCCGCAAAATCGTCGCCGCCCAGCTGCCGCAGCTGGTTGATGACTTCGGCGTCGATGCAGCCTTCCAGCTCTTCGGGCGCTAGCTCCTCGGCAGTTATGGGGGTAGGCGCGGGGGCGCTGGTATCGGCTGCAATGGGGGCTGGCTCGGCGGGGGGTAGGGCCGTGCCCATGTCGCGCGTGGGTAGCACAGCCCGCTCGGTGGTGCTGGTCCAGCGGCGCAGCACGGTGTAGAGGTCCTGCGTTTTCACGGGCTTCGACACGTAGTCATCCATGCCTTCCTGCACAAACCGCTCGGCATCCTCCTTCATGGAGTAGGCCGTCATGGCTACCACCGGCGGGCATTGCTTGCCCAAACGGCGCCGTATTTCGTGCATGGCCGTCACGCCGTCCATCTCCGGCATCTGAATGTCCATGAAGATAATGTCGTAGCGGTTTTTGGGCGAGTCGGCCTTGCTGATGGCTTCGAAGCCGTCGGAGGCCATTTCCACGTGGCAGCCTAGCTTATCGAGCAGGCGTGAGGCTACCTTCTGGTTGATGGGGTTGTCGTCGACTAGTAGCACCCGCGGTACCGACTCGAAGCGGACTACCTCTTGCGTCCGTTCGCGGGCGACCGTGCGCTGGTGTAGAATTTCTTCTTCGTTGTGCGCAACGTTGCACTGAATGGTAAACCAGAACGTGCTGCCTTCCCGCACGTGCGAATCGACCCCAATCTCGCCGCCCAGCAGCTCGGCCAGCTGTTTGCTGATGGCCAAGCCCAAACCCGTGCCACCAAAGGCTTTGGTAGGGG
Organism: Hymenobacter citatus; assembly: GCF_014333615.1. GTDB lineage: Bacteria > Bacteroidota > Bacteroidia > Cytophagales > Hymenobacteraceae > Hymenobacter > Hymenobacter citatus. The sequence goes on from NZ_JACSCY010000002.1 coordinate 123,938, forward strand.
TAGTATCGAGCTGGGTGAAATTGGTGAACAGCAGCTTGGCGTCTTGCTCCGAAATGCCAATGCCCGAGTCCTGCACCGCAAAGCGCAGGGTATGTTGCTCCCCGTCGGTGGCAATAGACGATACCTCAATGCTCACCGTGCCTTGGTTGGTGAACTTGATGGCGTTGGAGGTGAGGTTGGACAGGATTTGCAGCAGGCGGGTTTCGTCGGTGAGGATGAAGCGCGGCGTGTGCGGCGTGACATGGTAGGTGAACTGCAAGTCCTTCTGGCTGGCACGGTTGGCAAACAGCGAATGAATTTTGTCCAGCGTATAATAAAGGTCCAGGCCGTGGGCGTGCAGCTGCAACTTACCCGCCTGAATCTTCGACAAATCCAGAATATCGTTCAGAATGGCCAACAGCGCTTCCGACGATTTCCGCAGGGTGTCCACGTAGTCTTCCTGCTCCTCCGACGTCACGGTCTGGTGCAGCAGGTCAATCATGCCGATAATGCCGTTCATAGGCGTGCGCAGTTCATGGCTCATGTTGGCCAGGAACTGCGTTTTGGCTTCCAGGGCGGTTTCGGCCTCGTCCTTGGCACGGCGCAAATCGTCCTGAATCTGCTTCAGCTCCGTAATGTCGCGCCCAATGCCCTCGGTACCGCCCGTCTGCCCCGGCGCAGGGCGGGCATTGATGAGCATACTCACATAATGCCCGTCTTTGTGACGAATGGACGTTTCAAAGTTGCGTAGTACGCCTTTTTCCTTGATTTCCTGCTGTAAACGGTCGTAGTCGGCCGGATCGGCGTAGTGCGAGGGTAGGTGCTGGCCAATGGCCTCTTCGGGCTGGTAGCCCAAGGCTTCGTATACCGATGGGCTCACCAGTGTGACGTGGCCGTGCTCGTCGGTACGGTAGTAAATATCCTGGAACGACTCAAAAATGGCGCGGAATTTCTCTTCCTGTGCCGCCAGTTCCAGCTGCGAGGCCTTGGTCTCGGTAATGTCGTGGGCCATGCCCGATATTTCCTCGAATGTGCCATCGTCGAGGTAAATCGGGTTGAGGTAGATTTCGCGCCAGGTATCATGGCCACGGGCGTCGCGCAGGCGCACCTCAAAGCGCTGCGGGTGCCCCTCGAAGGCCAGCTTGTAGTTCTCCACAAACAAGTCGCGGGCCTCTTCGGCTACCATCGCCAGGTCGGCCTGCCACAGGTTCACGTTCAGGGTAGGGTACACCCCGTTGTTGCGCAGGAAGTAGGCGGCGTAGTTGCGGTTGAAGGACGTGAGGCGCGAGTGCGTATCCACGGACCACATCAGGTGGGAGCCGCTCTCGAAAATGGCGTTCAGGCGCGCATTCTGCTTGTTGATCTGTACCTCATTGCGCTTGCGCTCAATGGCCAGGGCCACTTGGTTGGAGATAAAGTGCAGAATCTCAATGTCGCCCACCGCGTAGGCGTCGGCCTTGTGGTAGTCCTGCACGGCAATAACGCCGATGATTCGCTCCCCAATGCTCAGGGGCGAGCACAGCATCACCTCCGGCATCACACCGTAGGCCGTAATGGACCCATTACCGATTAGCTCCTCCAACTCGCTCCGCAGCAAAAACTGCGGACGCCCCGTACGAATAATATACTCCGACACCCCCGACGAAAACGGCCGCGCCTTGGTAGGCTGCTCATTAGAAGAGCTTTGGTCTACGTAATACACAAACTGCAACTGCGTACGGGCGTCGTCGCAGAGGGCAATATAGAAGTTGTTGGTCTCAATAATCTTGCTCAGCTCCCTGTGAATAGCTCCGTACAGCGCATGCAGGTCTTTGGAGCTAATTGCCAGGTTGGCAATGCTATAGTACACCTTCTGCAACCGCTCCGCCTTGATGCGGTCGGTGATGTCGTGCAGGATGGCGCGGGTGCTCACGGGCTCGTCTTCCTGCCAAGCGCAGGAAATGGAGCCAATCAGGTGCACCGGCTTGCCACTTTTCGTCAGGAAAACGGTTTCCAGCTTGTTCACTTTTTCGCCCTTGTACAGATTGCGCAGCTGGTAGAGCAGCTTGGCTTTGTAATAAGGGTGCACCACGTCGTTGAGCGTGAGCTGGGGGAGGTCTTCCTCCGAGTAGCCTAGCTTTTCGCGCCAGGCCTTGTTTACCGACAAAAACCGGTTGTCGACGCTCAGATTTTGAATCAGGTCGTGAGCGTTGTCGAAGAAGTCCTGGAGGCGGTTGCGGTTGTCGTTGAGGGCGCGGGCCGTCACGTGGCGGTCCGTCCGGTCGCGCCCGATAAAGAACATACCTGTTACGTTGCCACTCAGGTCGCGGGCCAACTCGGCATGCCAGAATACCTGTCGGGGCTTGCCGGAGCGCGTCAGAATCACACGCTCCATGTCGTCTGCCTCCTTTTCGCCCCGTACAGCCACCTCAAAGTATCGTCGTCGGGCGTCGCGCTCGGCTGCGGGCACAAAGAGGGCGTGGTAGTTCTTGCCCAGCACCTCCTCGCGGGTGTATTCTGTGAAGCCAAGGAAGAACTCGTTGACGTCCTGAATGGTGCCTTTCAAGTCAATCAGGATGTACGCTTGGTCGGTGCGGCTAAGTACGTCGCGCAGCTCACGGCGGGTGCGGTCGAGTAGTCCCGCCTGGTCGGGCGGGCGCTGGGCAGGCCGGGGCGCCCGCGTAATGTCGCGCAGCGTGAGCTGCACCCGAGTGCCCTGTGGGGTAGGCACGCGGTGCAGGCTCACCCACCCATCGAGGCGAGAGTGGTTGCTGCCCAGCCCATGCCAGCTTTTGGCGTAGGTCTGGCCGGTACGGGCCGTATCGAGTATGGCCTCACGCAGCATAATATCCGACTGCCAGAACTCTTCGCCGCTGGTGCCGCCGTGGGGGCGAGCAAAGCTCATCAGGCCGGCCATCAATAAATGGTTGCGGGTGGTGCCCAGCAAGTGTACAGCCGTCCGGTTGCAGTCGAGCAGCTTGCCCCGCTCGTCGTAGAGCAGCAAGGCGTCGTACGCATCATCAAATAAAGCCCGATACATGGCATCAGAGGCAGTAGCACCTGGAGTAGCGGGCAAGGAGCGAGTAGACATTAGAAATGTGAAATCCGGACGACAGGTAACGCGGCCGTGGCCTAGCGGGCGTAATAAAACAGGCTAATTTCCTAAATTTGTCAAAAATAACGCAATTTTTAGGCTTCTTCCTCAGGAATTTATCCAACAAGCGCAACTAGCGTCTTTTCGAGTATGCGCTCCTTGCTCTTCGCTGTTACCACCGATCTGAATTATGACCAACGGATGCAGCGCATCTGCGGCAGCCTGGCCCGGCAGGGCTACCACGTAACGCTGGTAGGACGCGCTTGGCCTCAATCGGAGCCGCTGCAACCTCAACCATACCAGCAGCACCGGCTGCGGTGCTGGTTCACGAAAGGAAAGCTGTTCTATCTGGAGTTCAGCGTACGACTGCTGCTCTACCTGCTGCGGCAGCGGGCCAGCGCCTGGTGCGCCATCGACCTAGACACAGCCCTACCCGTGTGGCTGCGCGCCCGGCTGGGAAGGCAGCCCTTTGTATACGACGCACACGAGTTGTTTACGGAAGTTCCTGAGGTAGTGAGCCGCCCTATGGTGCAGCGCGCCTGGCGATGGGTAGAAGGGTTTGTCGTGCCGCGCGCAACGCTGGCTTATACGGTGGGGCCCGCATTAGCAGGCGTATTTGAGGCCCGCTACGGCCGGCCTTTCGCTGTGATTCGCAATATCAGCCAACTCACAACAGTAGAAACAGAAACACCCCTGCCCACGCCCGCGGGCTACATTCTCTACCAGGGCACGCTGAACGTAGGGCGCGGCCTGGAAGCGTTGCTGGATGCCATGCCCCACGTGCAGGGGCGGTTGGTGCTCTGCGGCGAGGGCGACTTGTCGGCGGAGCTGCGGGCACGCGCCGAGCGGCTAGGGCTGCTGGCCTCGGGCAAGGTGGAGTTCAGGGGATACGTGCTGCCCCACGAGCTGCGGGCCGTAACGCGCGCGGCGGCCGTGGGCATTATGCTGCTCGAAAAGCAGGGCCTGAGCTACTACTACTCGCTGGCCAACAAGTTTTTCGACTACCTGCATGCGGGCGTACCGCAAGTGCTTGTAGACTTCCCGGAGTATCGGGCGCTGAACGATGTGTACGACGTGGCCGAGGTGGTAGCTCTCGCGCCCGCCGCTATTGCGCACGCGCTCAACCAACTGCTGCACCACGCCCCCGGCCGCTACCAGCAACTGGTGCAGAACTGCTTGCGGGCGCGGGAGGTGCTCAACTGGCAGCACGAGGAGCAACGCTTGCTTCAGCTTTACGCTGGCCTATGGCCTACCCCCGAAGCGCAGCTTGCCCGCGGGTAGGCCGAAACCATCGTATTTTTGCGGTTTACTGTATTCATCTTTGCGCAGTAGCCAAGACGAAGCACTGTTATTCTATGGTAGATCTTACTTCGCTGGCAGCGGCCACCCGCCCTACCTTGTTGGTCATTGCTGGCCCTACGGCCGTGGGTAAAACGGCCCTGTGCGTGACGCTAGCCCAGCAGCTGGGCACCGAAATTGTGTCGGCCGACTCGCGGCAATTTTTCCGGGAGATGAGCATCGGTACGGCCAAGCCTACCCCGGCGGAGATGCAGGGCGTGCCGCACCACTTCATCAACTCGCACAGCATCACGGAAAGCTATAATGCTGGCCGATATGAAGTTGAGTGCCTAGCGTTGCTCGACCAGCTGTTTCAGCGGCACCGCGTGGTGATTCTGACCGGCGGCTCGGGCCTGTACTTGCAGGCTGTCACGGATGGCTTCGATGCCCTACCCGCCATCGACCCGGCCGTGCGGGTAGGCATTCAGCAGGAGCTGGCGGCGCACGGCCTCCCCGCGCTGGTGGCCGAGCTGGCCCGTCTCGACCCCGTGGCGCACGCCCGCATCGACTCGCAAAATCCCCAGCGCGTGGTGCGGGCCCTGGAGGTAACGCGGGGCACGGGCCAGCCCTTTTCCAGCTTCCACGGCCAGCATACCAAGGCCGCCCGGCCCTTCGATGTGGTGAAGATTGCCCTGCACCGTGAGCGGGAGGAACTCTACCAGCGCATCGACCAGCGCGTGGACGAGATGCTGGCCGCCGGCCTGCTGGCTGAGGTGGAAAGCGTGCTGCCCTACCGCCACCACAACGCCCTGCAAACGGTAGGCTACCAGGAAATCTTCGGCTACCTCGACGGCGCCTACGACTGGGCCGAGGCCGTGCGCCTGCTCAAACGCAACACTCGCCACTACGCCAAGCGCCAACTCACCTGGCTCCGCCGCGATGCGCAGTATGCGTGGCTGCACCCGGCCGAGGTAGGGCAGAGCTAGCTAAAAGCTCCGCCCTACCTTCAACTGCAACGTAGCCAGTGTATTGCCGAAGGTGTCATTCTGAAAAGAGGCTTTGCCGCCTGCCAACCATTTGCGGTCGAGGCCCAGGGCCACATCCAGGTTCAGGGAGAGCATGTAGCCGGCGTGCAGGCCCTTCTCTTGATCCAGAGAGTTGGTCTTTATACCGGTAGAAAAATCGATAGTTGTTTGCGGGGCACCGTAGCGCTGCGAGTAGCCGGCGTAGCCACCACCGCCCACAGCAAACAGCACCTGCTGATCGTTGCCAAACGGATAGAGGTAAAATTCGTGCTCCACGTTCATGGCCTGGTAGGTCATGGCGTAGGGAATGTTCACGCCGGTAGTGCTGGTTTGTGAGTTGGTATTATATACCGTTGAAAAGGACTCCTGACTGCCGCCAACAAAGGCCAGGCGTGTACCTGTGCCCAGGTGGCGACCAAATAGCGGGGCGTATTCTACGTGAGCTTTCAAAGCCTTATAGTCGCCGGTGCCTACAAACGCAGACCCTACCCCTAGCTGGATGCTGGCGGGGCGCTGAGCAAAGGCAGAAAGTGACGAGAAACTTAACACAGCCGCCGCAGCAGCTACTTTGTGGTAATTCAACATAAATGCAAACAAAAAAGGATAAGTAGTAAAAGCGTCAGCCAAGATAGGAACTGTCTAATATATTCCAACAGGTATAAAAAAAGCAGTGCCTCCGTTTGGAAACACTGCTTTTTTATGAAAGCCGTACGCGCGGTGTGCAGGTTACGAATTCAGAATCTCTACCATCCGCATAAAGCTCTGGTTGATGAGCTTTTTCTTGCTGATGGTGTCGGCGAAGGGCGTGTATACCAGTTTTTTATCTACGATGCCGGCCATCACGTTGCGCATGCCGTTTACGAGGCCCTCCACGGCGGCAATACCGATCTGGGAGCTAAGCAGGCGGTCGGCGGCGGTGGGGGAGCCCCCGCGCTGGATGTGGCCCACGATGGTCACGCGGGTATCGAGTTGCGGAATGGCCGCTTTCACGCGCTTGGCTACCTCGTGCACGTTGCCTTCTACCTCGCCCTCGGCCACAATCACGATGAACGAGGTTTTAGAACGCTTCCAGCCCTCGCGCAGCGTGTCAATCACCGCCTCCGTCGACATTTGCGTTTCCGGCACCATTACAATCTCGGCGCCGCCGCCAATGGCGCACGGAATGGCAATATAGCCCGAGTCGCGGCCCATCACCTCAATGAAGAAGCACCGGTCGTGCGAGTCGGCCGTGTCGCGGATTTTGTCGATGGCCTCCAGGGCCGTGTTCACGGCCGTGTCGTAGCCAATGGTGTAGTCCGTGCCAAACAGGTCGTTATCAATCGTGCCGGGCGCGCCTACTGTAGGAATGCCAAACTCCTGCTCGAAGAGGGTAGCCCCCGTGAAAGTACCGTTGCCGCCAATGGCAATCAGGCCTTCGATGCCGTTGTTCATGAGCTGGTCGTAGGCCTGCTGGCGGCCTTCCTTGGTCATGAACTTCTGGCTGCGGGCCGATTTGAGGATGGTACCGCCGCGCTGCACCGTGTTGGAGACAGAAGCCGAATCCAGCTTCACAAACTCGCCCTTGATCATGCCCGAGTAGCCGCGCATGATACCGTATACTTCGATGCCGTGGTAAACGGCCGTGCGTACCACGGCCCGGATGCAGGCGTTCATACCAGGCGCGTCGCCGCCGCTGGTGAAAACGGCAATACGTTTCATCATGATGTTCCTTCTGTGCTACCCGTAAGGGTGGCAGTGAGCTGGCAAAGTTGGTAAATCTGCGCGGAAAGTACAGCGTCTAGCCAAGGAAAGACAAAATCAAGCGGCAGAAGCCAGCTTTTTTTTCTGAACTGCGTAAGCGGAGCTATTGGAAGAATCTGAGTATTCTTTTAACTTTCACAACTTACCACTACGTAAGCCGGCCTCGGAGCGTCGTACACGCCTGTTGCTGCGTCCGCCCTTGTGTCATTTCTAAACCCCGCCCAGTATGTTTGGTTTTTTTGAAAACGAGCAGACCAAAAAAGTGAAAAGCCATTTGCTGAACCTGGCCGCACTGGCCAAAGCAGATGGTCACATCGACGAGCGAGAAATGAACTTTATCGTGTCGGTGGGTCGCAAAAACGGAATGCGGGCTGGGGAAGTGCGTGATATCGTGGCCAATTCCAGCAGCGGTACGCTCATTATTCCCGACAACGACTCGGAGCGCTTCGACCAGATCTTCGACCTCGTGGACATGATGCTGGCCGACGGGGTAGTGGACGAAAACGAAATGGAGTTTTGTATTGGCATGGCCGGCAAGCTGGGCTTTCGTCAGGCCATTGTGGGCGTGCTGGTGCGCAAAATCTCCATGGGCGTGCGCGACGGCCTACCCCGCGAGCAAATCAAAGAGGAAACCCAAAGCTTTTTAAGCCAGAATAGTCAGGCTAATTAGAGCTACCTGTCATCCTGAACGCAGTGAAGGACCTTCTCACGCTAGAACGACCATCGTACCAACGACTCGTTCTAGCGTGAGAAGGTCCTTCACTGCGTTCAGGATGACAGAGAATATTTCCTACCCTACTACAAACTCCACCGCCCGCAGCAGCGCGGCGCAGGCCTCGTCTATCTGAGCATCGGTGATGATAAGGGGCGGGGCGATGCGCAGGGAGTTGTCGCAGAACAGGAACCAGTCGGTGAGGATGCCCTCGTGGAATAGGGCGCGGTCGATGATGGGTTTGAGCACGTCGAACGACTCGAACTCCACGGCCATCAGCAGGCCGCAGCCGCGCACCTCCCGGATAGCTGGGTGCCGCAACTGCGCCCGAAAGCGCGCCGCTTTGTCGGCCACGCCCGCCAACAGATTTTCCTCCTGAATGGCGCGCAGGGTAGCCAGCGAGGCCGCACACGACACCGGGTGCCCGCCAAACGTGGTGCAGTGTCCCAGAATCGGGTTGGTCTTGAAGCCCGCCATAATCTCCGTGGTAGAGATGAAAGCACCAATGGGCATGCCGCCGCCCATGCCCTTGGCACACAGTAAGATATCGGGCTCGATGCCGAACTGCTCAAAGGCCCAAAAGGTGCCGGTGCGCCCAAAACCACACTGGATTTCGTCCAGAATCAACAGGGCGCCTACCTCCGTGCAGCGCTGGCGCAGGGCGGGCAGGTACTCGGGAGCCGGCACGCGCACGCCGGCTTCGCCAGCCACCGTTTCGATGATAACGGCTGCTGTGCGCTCGGTAATCAAGTCTAAATCCGGTAGGTGGTTGGGTTCGATGTGGCGCACGTCGGGTAGGAGGGGGCGGTAGCTTCGCTTGAACTCCTCGGACCCCGTGACCGACAGGGCGCCCTGGGTAGAGCCGTGGTAGGCGCGGTGGCAGCTCACCAGCTCGGTGCGGCCGGTGTGGCGCTTGGCTAGTTTCAGGGCGCCTTCTACCGCCTCGGCGCCGGAGTTAGTGAAGTAAACAGTGTCGAGTTGGGAGGGTAGGGTGTGGTGCAGGGCCTCGGCCAGCAGCGCCGGCGGCGCCGACACCAACTCGCCGTACACCATCAGGTGCAAAAATTTATCAGTCTGATCCTTAATGGCCTGTACCACCCGCGGGTGGCGGTGCCCCACGTTGCTGACACCAATACCAGCAATCAGATCAAGGTAGCGGCGGCCGTCGGGCGCGTACATATACACGCCCTCGGCCCGTTCAATCTCCAGCAGCAGCGGAAAATCGGAGGTTTGCGCCTGGTGGCGCAGGAAAAGCTGGCGGGGGGTAAGCATCCCGCAAAGATACCGAATGGTGAAGTGGTGAGTTTGTGAAGTGGTGAGATGGCGAGAAATTGTGAGGTAGAAAAGCGTCTGTCATCCTGAGCTTGCGAAGGACCTTGTCACGGTAGAACGACTGACGCAACAACGACTCGTTCAACTGGCATAAGGTCCTTCGCTGCACTCAGGATGACACGCATTTTCTATTCAAACTTCACAAACTCACCACTCACCACTCACCATCTCACCTCCTCCGGCTACGGGTGACGCGTTGCAGGACTTCGCGGGTGAACTGGCGCTCGGCGGTGTAGAGCTGGCTTACCTGGCGGATGCTCAATACCTTCTGAAACTTGCGGAGGTAGTCTTTGTCGAGGTCTACTTCCTGCTGGCGCAGGGCCAGGACCTCGTTAAGGTTGTCCTTGAGCTGCTGGTCGCTGAGGGTTTCGGGGCGAGCGGTGCGCAGCTGGCGCGAGCGTTGGTTCAAGTCGCGGCGCTTGGCGGTGTACTCGTTGTAGACAGGCCAGAATTGCTGGGCCTGTTCCTGCGTGAGCAATATTTTTTCGGTGAGGTAAGCAATGCGGGCATTTTCGAGCTGGTTGAGGCGGTCGTTGGGGGCAGTTTGCGCAGTGCCCCGTAGACCGAAGGCCACCAGGGGTAGCAGCAAGAGCAGTGGGCGGATGGTGCGGAGGAAAAAGGCAGACGATGGGTGCATGGCGTAAAAATCAGGCTTATAGATACGAGTCGTCGGTGGGCTGGGCATCGAGGGCGCGTTGCAGCTCCTCGGGCGAAGCGTGCAGGTAACTGGCGGTGGTAGGCGCCGCGGCCGACAGGTCGGCCAAGTCGGCCAGGGTTACGCGGGCGTCGTTGGCCAGCAGGTACTGCACCAGCTCCTCCTGCGGCACCGCGGCCAGCGTGGCCGACGCTGAAGTAGGCGTAACGCTAAGTATCAGTGAGGCCGCAAAGCCGCCCAGCAGCAGCGTGGAGGCCAGGGCCGTGCGCAGGGGTAGGGGCAGGCGGGTCAGCCAGCCCAAGGCCGGCGCTGCATCCTCGGCGGGCTGCACGCGGGCCATCACGCGGCGCGGCAGCTGCTCGAAGTAGCCAGCCGGTGGCGCCGACAGCGGGTGCGGCCGGCGGGGGTGGTCGTCCAAGCGAAAAGGCGTGTTCATATCGGTTAGAAGCGGCGCGGGCCGCAGGGTTTAATCGTTGGCGGACTGATTGTTGACGTACTGCTCGATTTTCTTCACAGCGTGGTGGTAGGAGGCCTTCAGCGCCCCCACCGACGTGCCCGTGACCTCGGCCATCTGCTCGTAGGTCATGTCCTCATAGTATTTCAGGTTGAACACCAGGCGCTGCTTGTCGGGCAGGCGCAGGATGGCTTTCTGGAGTTTCTGCTCCACCTCGTCGCCGGAAAGCACGCCGGGGTCGGCCTCGGCTTTGGCCAGCAGCTCGGCCCCCACGTCGTTGAGAGGTAGGAAAAACTTGCGCCGCTTGCTCGACAGAAAGTTCAGACACTCGTTTGTGGCGATGCGGTAAATCCAGGTGAAGAGGCTGGCATCCTGGCGGAAGTTTTCCAGGTTCTTCCACACCTTCACGAAGGTGTCCTGCGTGAGGTCATCGGCGTCCTGGTGGTCTACCACCATCTTGCGCACGTGCCAGTACACCCGCTGCTGGTACTTGCGCACCAGCTGGTTGAAGGCCAGATTGCGGGAGGCCGGATCAGCAAACTTGGCAAGTATCTCCTGGTCTTCCAAGCAGAAGCGGGGGTTAGATAGGGTAGGGTACAGGGGTTAGACGCAGGAGGTAGGGTAGGGTTTAATGACTGAGCGAAAAATTGGTTTTCTCCGCCCTCGCTCGGCTGTGCCGAGTGAGTCCTACGCCCTAGCAGCTTTGCTGCGCGCGTCTGCTTGACGTTCGGGCTGTCCAAGCGGCGCGGCCGGATTCGGGGCAGAGTCCCTCAGGCGTAATCCTCACTCGGCACAGCCGAGCGAGGGCGGAAGGGGCGAGTACGAAGGCATATACCAGGTGTCAGGCAGCCAAAACCCGGCGCCCGTCGTACTACCGGAGGTCAGTGGGCGTTTTATAAAGGCGTCCCCGATTTCCGTCATCAACCCGCCCCTGCATGGACCTCACCCATTCCAACTACGGCCTGTCGGCCAGCAAAGAAGAAGAAGAGTATACAGCCGTTGCTGGCGAGAAAGCGCCCGTTGCCTACCCCGACGAAGACCCCGGCAACCCCTTGCCCCGCGCCGTGCTGCGCCTCAACAACCACCAGCTGCTCGACGGCGAGTGGAAGTTTGCCGTGGATACCAACGACGATGGCCTGCGCGATGGCTGGCACCTGGGCCACGCCTACCAGCACACGGCCCAATGGCCGGGCTCGGTGGAGATGCACATGGCCGCCGCCAAAGGAGAGCCCAGTCCCATTGCCTGGAAAGATAAGGTAGTGGTGTGGTACGAGCGCGAGTTTGCGCTGCCCGAGCGCGATGAGGTAGAGGAGCGCTCCATGCTCCAGCTCACGTTTGGCGCCTGCGGCTACGAAACCCGCGTGTGGCTGAACGGGCATCCGCTGCAAACCATTGAGGGCGAAGAGATTCACTACGGCGAATACACGTCGTTTTCCTACGAGCTACCCGAGGAAATGCTGCACCTGCGCAATCGCCTCACCGTACGCATTGCCGATACCATGGACGCCGAAACGCCCCGCGGCAAGCAGGAGTCGCACGTGTACAAGCGGGGCGGCATCTGGTACCAGACCTACACGGGCGCCGTGCGCTCGGTGTGGCTGGAAATGGTGGAGCGCAACCGTCTCCGCTCCCGCGTGGGGGTAGTGAGTGTGGTAGAAGACCAATTGGTGCGCTTCAACCTTACCCTGCGCATCCACGACCCTGGGCAGTACGTGGTTCGCCTGCAAGTATTTGGGCAGGAGTCGGACACAGCAGAACCGCTGGCTACCTCCGATTTTCCGATGCTCCTGGAAGCCGGCCAGCGCGAGCAGCGCGTGGTGATGGAGCTGCCTGGCGCCGAGCTCTGGTCGCCGGCCTCGCCCCGGCTCTACCGGCTGGTGGCGCAGCTTATTGATGTCAACGGCTACTCGGCCCAGATAGAGGCCTATTTTGGTCTGCGCAAGATCGAGGCGCGTGGCTGTTACGTGTACCTTAACAATGAGCGCATCTACCTCGATGGCATTCTCTACCAGCCCGGCACCGCTACCTACGCCGAGATGCAGCGCCATTTCTACGCCATGAAGGAGCTGGGCTGCAACCTGGTGCGCGTGCACATTGCCGGCGTCGACCCGCGCATCTACAACCTGGCCGACGAGCTGGGACTCTTGCTGTGGGTGGAAGTGCCCAGCCCGCACAGCTCCACCACGCGCAGCCGGCACAACCACCGCGCCGAGCTGCTGCGCATGGTGGCGCTCATGGAAACGCACCCCTCCATCATCATTTGGAGCTTATATAATGAAGACTGGGGCGCCCAAGATATTGCCACCAACAGCAAAACCCGGCAGTACATCGTGGATACCTACCACTACATGCAGTTGGCGCACCCGCAGTTTTTGGTGGTCGACAACGACGGCTGGCACCACATTTCCTACCTCGGCAGGCTGAAATCGGACCTGCTGACGGCCCACCTCTACACGCCCGACGCCAACCGCTGGCGCGAGCTGCTGGACCGATTGGTACGCGGCGAACTGGAAGGCACCGCCGCTTTCCCGCTGGTGGTAGGCGACCCATTTTTCTACCGTCGCCAGGTGCCGCTGCTGGTAAGCGAGTGGGGCGGCTTCGGCTTCCCCGACTACGGCGGCCCCCAGGACGATGCCGAGCGCGCCGACCGTATTCGGGTGTTCAAGCAGGAGTTGCGCGCCCGCCCCATTGCTGGCGACGTGTATACCCAGGCCACCAACATCGAAGATGAGCGCAATGGCCTGATCGACCCGCATACCGGCGAGCTGAACGTGCCGGCGGGGCTGCTGGCCTCGGGGCCGCCACCTGCGCCGTTGGGGTAGGGGTATCGTGGCAGTGTGCGTACTTTCGTAGGCGTATCGCAATCTGCGTTTCCACCCAGCCCCTCCTCTTCTATGAAATATACGCTCAAGCCGGCGTGCATACTGCTGGCGTGTTCTTTCCTACCGGCTTGTCATATGCAGAAACCCGTTGCGCTTACCACCACGGCTACTGCCGAAGCAACTGCTGCCGCGCCGGCCGTGTGGCAGTCGGAAGCCTATTCGCTCTACCCCGACCGCGTGGTGCAAGGCGCATACGTGGCCAAGGCGTTGTCGCGCACCGAGCTGGTGTCGAACTACCAAAGCCCGGCCAACGCGTTTGTAGATCCACGCATTGAGTTCAAATTCAGCCTCAACGGCAAAGATAACGAGCTGCCGGTTGGGCAAAACCATACAATGGTGGCCGTGCCAAAAGCAGGGCAAAACAGTTCGCTGGAAACGCCGGTTATTCCCTTCGGCCAGCACTTCGTGGATCCTACCCCGGTGCCGGCTAACACCTACCTAGCACCTAACACCGCGCTAAAGATTCGGCTGGATATGCGGCCGGTGCTGGCAGCGTTTAAGCAGCAAGGCTACTACATCACCGCCAAAGGCGATAAACTGTATCAGGCCGATTTCAAGCAGGTGTTTGTGGCGGGTAGCGTGGCGCCACTGAGCTGGGATTTTGATAATCTGGTAAATAAGCCGGAGCTGGAACTGAAGGACCCCGACGGCGACGGTATTTACGAGGTGATGCTCACGCTGAACACGCCCGCCAACGCCAAAACCACGGCCAGCCGCTGGCAGCAAACCATCAACACCGAAGACTTTCCGCAGTACCACTCCGACTATCCCCTCGCAGACGCGCTCTATAACCTGGCTCTGGAGGAAGCCCGCCGCGCTGTGGAGCCCGATAGCACTTTCCGCACAGGCAAGGAGTGGGCCGGGGTCTGGACACGTGATATCAGCTACTCCATCATCCTGGCGCAGGCCACGTTGCAGCCCAAGGTGGCCATGAACAGCCTCTTGCGCAAGGTCACGCCCGAGGGCCGCATCATTCAGGATACCGGCACGGGCGGCGCCTACCCCTGCTCCACCGACCGCATGATCTGGGCCGTGGCGGCCTGGGAAATCTATAAGGTGACGGGCGACGACGCGTGGCTGCGCAAGGTCTACCCCATCATCACCCAATCCATCGAAGACGACGTGCAGAATGCCTACGACCCGGCCACCGGGTTGGTGCGCGGCGAGTCGTCGTTTCTGGACTGGCGCGAGCAGACCTACCCCCGCTGGATGCAGCCCGTGGACATCTACCAGAGCGAAAACCTGGGCACCAATGCCGTGCACTACCAGGCCAACGTAGTAGCCGCCCACATGGCCCACCAGTTGGGTGATGCTGCCGCTGCCACCCGCCACCAGCAGTTGGCCGCCCGCATCAGGCAAGGCATCAACCAGCACCTGTGGCAGCCCGACAAAGGCTATTACGGCCAGTTTCTGTACGGCCGCAATTTCCTGACGCTTTCCCCCAAAGCCGAGGCGCTGGGCGAGGCATTGAGCGTGTTGTTTGGGGTGGCCGAGGGTGCGCAGGCGCAGCAGGTGGTCAGCAAAACGCCTACCGTGCCGTTTGGGGTTCCGTGCATCTATCCGCAGATTCCGGGCATTCCGCCCTACCACAACAACGCGGTGTGGCCCTTTGTGCAGAGCTACTGGGCGCTGGCCGGCGCTAAAGCAGGCAACGAGGCATCCGTAATGGAAAGCATAGCCGCCATCTATCGCCCCGCGGCGCTGTTCCTGACCAACAAGGAAAACTACGTAGCCGAAAACGGCGACTTTGCTGGCACACAGATCAACAGCAGCAACATGCTTTGGAGTCTCTCGGGCAGCCTGAGTTTGGTGTACAAGGTGCTGTTTGGGATGCAGTTTGAGGCTGATCGGCTGGTGTTCCGGCCCTTTGTGCCGCAGGCGTTGCAGGGCACGCGCACGCTCACAGGCTTTCGGTACCGCCAGGCACTGCTGGATGTGGAGATGAGCGGTTTCGGTAACCAGCTGCAAACCATTACGCTTGATGGTCAGCCGCTGGCCGAGGCCGCCGTACCGGCTACCCTCACCGGCCGCCACCAGCTCCGCCTGGTGCTCACCAGCCAAGCGCCCGCAGCCGCGGCCGTGGCGCGGGTAGCCAACCGCTTCTCGCCCGAAACGCCCGTGGTTGCCTACGCCAACAACCAGCTGACGTGGCCGGCCGTGCCGGGCGCCACGGCCTACCAGCTCCTGAAAAATGGGCAGCTGGCCGGCCGTACCACTGAGCCGCGCTTTACCGTGTCGGCCAATGAGTATGCAGAGTACCAGGTAGTAGCGGTAGGCGCGGCGGGGCTGGAGTCGTTTGCCAGCGAGCCGCTGCCGGTGGGTAGCCGGTCCCAGCAGGTGCAGCTAGAAACCGTGGCTATCAAGTCGGCCCTACCCTACAAAGGCTTCTCGGGCAAGGGCTTTGTGGAAATCAGCAAGACGGAGAATCGTACGCTCACCATTCCCGTAACCGTGGCCGAAGCAGGGCTGTACGCTGTGGATTTTCGGTATGCCAACGGCAACGGCCCCATCAACACCCAAAACAAATGCGCCATCCGCACGCTGCGGCGCGGCGCCGAGCTACTGGGCACGGTGGTGCTACCCCAGCGCGGTACCGGTGAGTGGTCGAACTGGGGATACAGCAATCCGCTACCCGTGCGCCTACCCAAAGGCACCACCCGGCTAACGCTGACCTTCGAGCCAGCCAACGAAAACATGAACGGCGAAGTCAATCAGGCCATGCTGGATTGTGTGCGAGTGGTGAAGTTGTGAGGTTGTGAAATTGTGAATAGAAGTATGGCTGTCATCCTGAGTGCAGCGAAGGACCTTATGCCCGTTGAACGAGTCGTTGGTACGCTTGCCGTTCACACGTGATAAGGCCCTTCGCTGCACTCAGGATGACAGCCATACTTCTATTCACAATTTCACAACCTCACAACTTCACCTTTTCACCTCTTCGTCGCGTAGGAAAAGCCGACGGTAATGTTTGTATTGTCCGGGACTTTGCCTTCGCTGTACTGGCTTTCGTGGGTGTAATTGTAGCTGAAATTGAAGGCCAGGTGGTTGGTGAGCTTGAGGGCGGCCGTGGAGACGTTGCTGAAGCGGTAGTTGTTGAAGTTGGCGAGGGACGGCTGGTAAAACGTGATAGAGCTAACCGTCAGTATTTTAATGGAATAGGTCACCTTCAGTCGCACCGAGTTGCGCGCCGTGAGCTTGGAGGTGCCGTCCTGAAAATTGGTTTTCTCCCGAATAATCAAATTGCTGATCGAGACTTCCCTACCCAGCGTATCGGAGTAAAAGGCCCAGCCCGGCCCGGCACCCAGCTGCACGCGGTCGGTGATGCCGCGCAGGTTGCTACGCTCGAAACCCCCGATGGCATACGCCCGGAAGCGGCCCTTGTAGTAGTAGGGCGTGGCGTTGAGCAGCAATTCGCGCTCCTTCAGCAGGCCGTCTTGCTTGCCGTAGATAAAGCTGCCGTTGAGGGGTAGGCCGTAGTGCTGGCCGCGGGTGAAGGTGAGGGCCTGGGTGGTCGACAGCAGCGCCCGGTTCACGCCGCCTTTGCTGAAAGCGCCCGTCAGCTGCCCATTGTATACGATGAGCGTGGTGTCGCGCTGCTGCTGGTTTTGGGCGCGTGCTGCTGGCACGGCAAGGAGCAGAAACGCCAGCAGCAACAGGCAAAAGCAATACAGTTTTGGCATAGAAATCGAGCTGGGCGAGCCGCAAAGGTAGGGCTGCCGCGCCAATGGGGCAGATGGGCTACGATTAGGAGCGCCCCGAGTATATTGCACGGTCAATGTTGACCGAACCGCACAGAGCCTCTTTTTTATCTGTATTTTCTACCCTTTCAGCTATGCGTTTTTGGCGTGGTTTATTGTTGATTGTTAGCCTGTTAGGGGTAGTAGAGAAGGTAGCGGCCCAAACGCCCGCGCCTACCCAGCGCGACTCCGTCCGCACCCAGGCCCTTACCTCCGACACGCGCCAGCTGCGCCAGCTCGACTCGCTGCGCCGCCAGAACACCGACCGCCTCGTGCAATTGCAGCAAGAGCTGCTCTCGCTGAAAGGCCAGGGCCAAGACCGCATCCGCGAGCGGGAACTGGTGCAGGAGCTGCGCACCCTACAATGGGCCGACTCGCTGCGCCACCTGCGCGCCCGTCAGCACATCGACTCGCTGAAGCGCCACGCCCGCGGCTACCCCGTAGTGCCCCACGACGATACGCTGTTCTACGTGTACACCAAGCTGGGGCCGTTTTCGCCCCAGGAGCGCGCCAACCTCATTGCCGAGAAAGTGCAGCGCCTAGAGTCCGACGTGTTCTTCCGGCCCGACTCCCTGCGCCTCTACCCCTCCGAGCAAACCATCGACCTGATGTACGGCGCGGTGGTCATCCAGAGCATTTCCGACAACGACGCCCTCTGGCTGGATACCTCCCGCGATTCGCTGGCCGTGCGTTACCGGGCGCGTATTGTGCAGGCAGTGTCAGTCTACAAGCAGGAGCATAGCTTTTATAACATTCTGAAGGAGATAGGGTTGGCGCTGCTGGTGCTGGTGATGTTCTTCTTTGCCGTACGTTTCGTCAACCAGTTCTTCCGTTGGGTACAGCTCAAGCTCATCGACCGCGAGGAAACCTGGTTTCGGGGCATCAAACTGGGCAACTACGAGCTGTTTACGCCCCGCCGCGAGCTGGATGCGGCCTTGCTGCTGGTGAATGTGCTGCGCTGGGTGGTCATTTTCCTGGTGATTTACCTGGTGCTGCCGGTGCTGTTCAGCATCTTCCCCGGCACCCAGGACGTGGCCGATACGCTGCTGGGCTACGTGCTCACGCCGCTGCGCAAGATGCTGCTGGCGCTGTGGAACTACCTACCCAACCTGATTACGATTGTGGTGGTCGTCACGGTGTTCCGGTACATTCTGAAGGGCGTGTACTTCCTGAAAGAGGAAATCCGGCAGGGGCATCTTACCATCAATGGGTTCTACCCCGACTGGGCCAACCCCACTTATCAGATTGTGCGGGTGCTCATCTTTGCCTTTCTGCTGGTCGTGATTTTTCCCTACCTGCCGGGGTCTGATTCGCCCATTTTCAAAGGGGTTTCGGTGTTTCTGGGCTTCCTGTTCACGTTTGGCTCGGCGGGGTCGTTGTCGAACATTGTGGCGGGGCTGGTGCTCACCTACATGCGCGCCTACAAGCTGGGCGACCGGGTGAAAATCGGGGACGTGACGGGCGATATCATTGAGAAAAACCTGCTCGTCACGCGCATTCGCACCATCAAAAACGAGGAAATCACCATCCCGAATTCCTCCATCATGAGCAGCTACACCACCAACTACACCAGCGCCGCGCCCACGCTGGGCCTGGTGCTGCACACCACCGTCACCATCGGCTACGACGTGCCCTGGCAGCAGGTGCACAACCTGCTGATAACGGCCGCCTTACAAGCCGAAGGCATCCTGCCCGAGCCCAAGCCTTTCGTGCTCCAAACCAGCCTCGACGACTACTACGTGAGCTACCAGCTGAACGCCTACACCCGCGAGGCCAGCAAGCAGGCGGTGCTGTATTCGCGCATCCACCAGAATATTCAGGACCAGTTCAATGCGGCTGGGGTGGAGATTATGTCGCCCCACTACCGCGCCGTGCGCGACGGCCACCAGACCACCATCCCCCCCGACTACCTCCCAAAAGACTACGAGGCGCCGAAGTTCCGGGTGGAAGGAATGGGCGAAAAAGGGTAGGGAATCCCCAACGGATAACGCGTAGCAGCAAGGCGGCGGAAGCGCAATCGTGCAGCCCGGCGCTACCCTTTCCGGTAAAGAAGCCTAGCGTCAGCAAGAGCCCTCCAAACGGCTGTACGGCAGGCTGCCTGCTTGAATGCCTTTTATTTAGCTATACTGCAAGGAGTATTTAGCTGAATGTATAATGGCACGTATCCTTTTAGGTAGCCCGGCGAAGTGGACCTGTTTCTTCTTGCTTTCACTGCTGGCTGTGGTTTGCATCTCCTACACCGCTGGCTATTCTTCGTTTCAGAAAAGCGCTGCGGCTTCCCTCTGGTCAACAGGTACCGGCCACGTAAGCAGTAAAGACAGCAGCCAGCGCCAGGAAAACCCGGTTATTCCCGGCGACTTTGCCGATCCGTCCATTATCCGGCAAGGGAAGGTGTACTACGCTACGGGCACTTCGTCGGAGTGGGCGCCGCACTTTCCGCTGTTTCAGTCCACCGATTTGCTGCACTGGCAGCCCATGGGCTACGTGCTGCCCAAAACGCCGGACTGGGCCGCTGCTTCCTTCTGGGCGCCCGAGCTGTTCTACCGCAACGGCACCTACTACGTGTATTACGTGGCCCGCCGCAAGAGCGACAATGTCTCCTGCATTGGGGTAGCCACTTCCCCCAACCCGGCGCAGGGCTTCACCGACCGCGGCATTGTGCTGGCCTACGGCAAGGAGGCCATCGACCCGTTCTTGCTGGAAGAAAACGGCCAGCTCTACATCACCTGGAAAGCCTACGGGCTGGACCAGCGCCCCATTGAGTTGCTGGGCAGTCGGCTTTCCGCTGATGGGTTGCGGGTGGAGGGCGAGCCGTTTACGCTGCTGCGCGACGACGCCAAGAAAGGCATAGAAGGCCAGTGTCTGGTGAAGCACGGCGGCTACTACTACCTGCTCTACTCGCTGGGTGCGTGTTGTGGGCGCAACTGTAGCTATCAGGTGGAAGTGGCCCGGTCGGCTACGTTACGCGGACCCTACACCCGATTCGACAATAACCCCATTCTGGCCACCACCCCGGAGTGGAAATGCACCGGCCACGGCACCATCGTGACTTCCGAAGAAGGCAAAGACTACTACCTATACCATGCCTACAGCAAAGCAGACGACGTGTATACCGGCCGGCAGGGTATGCTAGGCGAAGTACGCTGGAACGAGTCGACGGGGTGGCCGACCATCCAGCCGCTGGGCAACGCTGCCGCTCCCGTGCAAAACTTCCGGGACGAGTTTGCCGCAAAAACGCTGGCCGATGCCTGGCAGTGGGATTTTCGCCATAGTCAGCCCACGTGGCAGGTAGCCAACGGGGCGTTGTCGCTGACCGGCCGCCCTACTGCCGATAACCTGACCGGTACGGCCCTGACCGTGCGTCCGCTCGCTGGCTCGTATACCCTGACCACGGAGGTAGCCAAGCCCAACGCAGCCCTGAAGGGGCTGGTCCTCTACGGCGACGCCGGTCAGGCAGTGGGCGTGGGCGTCCGCAACAATGCGGTGGAAGTGTGGGAAGTGAAGGACAAGAAAAGAACGATTCTGCGCACAGCGGCGGTGAAAGCCCGTCAGCCGGTGCAGCTGAAAATGACGGTGCAGAACGGGTACCAATGCCGGTTCTTCTGGCGGAGCAATGGCAAGCAATGGAACGAACTCCCGACGGGCAACTCCTCCTACAACGGCGACTTCCTACCCCCCTGGGACCGTAGCCCCCGGCCCGGCCTGCTCCATCAGGGCAGCGAAACCGAGCCGGCCGTTTTCAGCTTTTTCGAGCTTGCTTATCAATAAAAATCAAAAGGTTGCGCGCTGAATAGAGGAATACTCCATTGTCCAGCGCCTCCCACTAGTTGCTGTTATGCTGAAAACCACGCTGGCTTTTTGCCTGCTCTTGCTTCTCCAGACCACATACGCCAGCTCGCCGGCTGCCATCGTTGGCTTGCAGTGCGAGTACCTGGAGCGTCCCCTCGGCCTCGATGCGCCTACCCCGCGCTTCACCTGGCGGCTGCAAGACGCGCGCCCCGGCGCCCGCCAAACGGCCTACCGCGTGCTGGTAGCTACCGACTCTGTGGCGCTGGCGCAGGGTAGGGGGGCGGTCTGGAACTCGGGCGTGGTGAAAGCGGGCACTACGTTGGTGACGTATGCCGGGCCGGCGTTGCAGCCCTTCACGCGGTACTACTGGCGCGTGGAGGTGAAAGACCACCGCAAGCAGCCGGCCGTCAGCCCCATCACCAGCTTTGAGACTGGGATGCTGGACCAGCGTAACTGGCAGGGCGCCTGGATAGCCGACGCCCACGACCAGCACACCCGGTCGGCACCCTACTTCCGCAAGGTGTTCGAGGCGAAAAACAGTATCAAATCAGCGAGGGCATACGTGGCGGCGGCGGGGTTGTACGAGCTGTCGGTGAACGGGCAACGGGTCGGCAACCATGTGCTGGACCCTATGTATACGCGCTTTGACCGCCGCACGCTCTACGTCACCTACGACATCACCAAACTGCTGCAAACCGGCCAGAATGCCCTGGGCGTGTTGCTCGGCAATGGGTGGTACAACCTGCAATCTACCGCCGTGTGGGACTTCCACAAGGCGCCCTGGCGCGCCCGCCCTACCTTCTGTATGGACGTGCGCATCACCTACACCGATGGCCACGTGGAGACCATTACGACCGGCAAGGACTGGAAAACGGCCCTCAGCCCGGTCATCTTCAACAGCATCTACACCGCCGAGCACTACGACGCCCGCCGGGAGCAGCCGGGTTGGAATACGGTGAATTTCAACGACAAGGAGTGGAAGGAGGTCTTCTTCCGCACGGCGCCTTCGCGGAACATCGTGGCGCAGGCGGTGCGGCCTATTAGGGCGGTGGAGGAGCTGCCGGCCCAAAGCATCCGCCGCCTCAACGATACCACCTACGTGTTCGATCTGGGTAGGAACATTGCGGGCGTGAGCCGGCTCGCGGTGCAGGGGCCGGCCGGTACGGTGGTGCGCCTGAAGCATGGTGAGCGGCTCTACCCCAACGGCCACGTAGACCTGTCGAACATCGACGAGCACTACCGTCCCACCGACAAATCGGACCCGTTTCAGACGGATATTTTCATCCTGGGCGGTAAGGGGAAGGAGAGCTTCCAACCGCGCTTCAACTACAAGGGGTTTCAGTACGTGGAGGTGACGAGCAGCCGTCCGCTGCCACTCACAAAGGAGAGCCTGACGGGCTACTTCCTGCACAGCGACGTGCCCGCCGTCGGCCACGTGGCCAGCGCTAATCTTACCCTCGATAAGCTCTGGCAGGCCACCAACGCCTCCTACCTCTCCAACCTATTTGGCTACCCCACCGACTGCCCCCAGCGCGAGAAAAACGGCTGGACCGGCGACTCGCACATTGCCCTGGAAACGGGCCTGTACAGCTTCGACGGTATTACGGTATACGAAAAGTGGCTGGCCGACTACCGCGACGAGCAGCAGCCCAACGGCGTGCTACCATCCATTGTGCCCACCAACGGCTGGGGCTACGAGTGGGGCAACGGCCCCGACTGGACCAGCAGCGTGGTGCTGATTCCCTGGAACATCTACCTGTTCTACGGCGACCCGAAGTTGCTCGCCGACTGCTACGACAACATGCGCCGCTACGTGGACCATATCACCGAAATCAGCCCTACCCACCTCACCACCTGGGGCCTCGGCGACTGGGTGCCCGTCACGGACAAGCCGCCCGTGGAGTTCACCTCCACCTGCTACTACTACGCCGACGTGGCCATTATGGCGAAGGCGGCGCGGCTGTTTGGCAAAACGGCCGATGCCGCCCGGTACGAGGCGTTGGCCGCTGCCATCCAACAGGCATTCAACGCGAAATATCTGAACCCGCAAACCGGACTCTACGGCAAAGGCACCCAAACTGAGATGAGCATGCCGCTCTACTGGCACCTAGTGCCGGAGGCGGCCAAAGCCCAGGTAGCCGCCAACCTAGCCAAGCAAGTCGCCACCGACAACTACCACCTGAATGTGGGCCTGTTGGGTCAGAAAGCCATCTTAAACGCCCTCAGTGAGAACGGCTACGCCGACGTGGCCTACCGCATTGCGTCCCAGGAAACCTACCCCTCCTGGGGCTGGTGGATCAAGAACGGCGCCACCACGCTCTACGAAAACTGGAACATCCAGGCCAAGCACGATATTTCCCTGAACCACATCATGTTCGGCGAAATCGGTGCCTGGCTCTACAAGGGCCTCGGCGGCATCCACCCCGACCCGGCCCACCCCGGCTTCCGCAACGTGCTGCTCACCCCGCACTTCGTGCCGAATCTCGCGCACTTCGAAGCCAGCCACGAAGCGCCCCAGGGCACCATCCGCTCCGCTTGGTCCCGCACCGGCCGCACCGTGCACTACACTGTGACCGTTCCGCCCAATGCTACGGCTACGCTGCACCTACCAGTAGTAGAGGGCTTACAGGCGTACCGGGAGGGTAGGGCACTGAAGGGCGATGCGGTGCAGCTGGTGGCAGGGAGTTACACGTTTGAGTGGAAGTGAGTTTGTAGGGCTACAAAAAAGTTGTGTGCGTACTGCACTTCGTTGTACAAGTACGCGCTGGCCTTCTGGTTGCGTTACTTCACTTGTTTCACAAAGCGTGTGGTTAGGCGCTGGTCGCCCTTGAGCCAGCAGAGGGTATATACACCTGGTGCCAGCGCGGAAACATCCAGTCGCTTTGCATAGGAGTCAACGAGCATCACCGTTTGCCCCAGCGAGTTAACAACCGTGACTTTTCCTCCTGCTACGTTGCGGTTGCCTTGTAGCGTGAGGTAGTCCGTTGCTGGGTTGGGGTAGACCCGTAGCTCGTCGGTGTTGGTGGCGCGGCGGGTAGTGGCAAGCGGCGTAGCGGTGGCTTGCGCTACCCGCAAGATGGCCGCCGCTGCGCAGGCTTGGCCCATCATCTGGATGGAAGCAGGGGTGATGTAGCGGCGGTCCAGGTTCCAGGTACCATCCGCATCATTGTAGGAGCCGGGGTAGTAGCCCAGCTGGTCGCGGCCGTACTCTATCAGGTAGTCCACTATGTTTTGGGCCGCGGCGAGCCACTTCGGGTTGTGATCTACGTCATAAAAATCCACCAGCATCTCTACTATGTCGCTGCCGCCCCAGAAAGAGATTTCGCTTACCCCCTTGCCCGGCGTGTACCATTGCTTCAGGCAGGCATCGGCCATGGTCCGGGCATCGTCGAGGTAGAAAATATTGCCCGTGAGTTGGTAGAGCTTAAGGGCTAACTGAATGTTGGGCGTGGTTTGGTAGGCGCGGTAGCCCGCCCCGTTTTCGCCGTGCCCTACCAGGCTCCAGCTGCCGTTGGCGTAAAAGGAATACTGATTCAGCAGGTTGGTGCTGCCATCACGCAGCTTCCGGTTCACATCATTAATAAGGTCGTAATAACGTTTGGCAGTATTTAGGTAGGTAGGGTCGGAGCTGTTTTTGGCAATCAGCGCGCAATGGAGTGCCGGCAAAATGGTGGCCTGCGAGTAGAACTTGCCCCACCCCAGTTCTGCTTCTTTTTGCGGAACACCCCAGTTCGCGTCGCGCGCGTTCAGGCAGTAATTGAGGCCAATCAGGGAGCGGTCGTAAAGGCCGCTTTCAGTGGGTAGTACCTGCTGGTAAGCATCCATCAGCGCCAGCCCCACAATGGCGTTGTCGTCGTATAGCGGATCGGCGCCGGGCACAATGTCGGAGGCGTATTTGCCGTGTTGTTGGTATTGGTCCAAGGCATAGGCGTAGGATTTGAGCCGCGCCGTATACTTCGCCGGATTCACCAATGCCCCATAGCGCAGTGCCCGCAGCATATGCGACGCGGGCCACACGTAGCTCGCGCCGCCGCGCTCCACAATCATGTTTTCGTTGGCATCAATTTGCTCCACATATAGCTGCTTACTGGCGTTGTAGAACTTGGTATTGAGCTTATCCAGAATAGCCTCGCCCGCCACTTGGTATTTGTTTTGGCCAAAGGCGGTAGGAGCGAGCAGCAAGCAGCAGGCAATTAGCAATAAAGGGAGGTGCTGCCTGCTGGAAATTACAGTAGAAAAGTTCGGCATAACTCGTCAGCGATAAGTGAAATGAATAGTGAGTTTTGGGCTGATTGTGATTGTAATATAGATATTTATAATATATTATGATCGTTTTAAGTATAAACAATCATTTTAATGTTGCATATTATATCTGAAATTTCAGAGCATTGCCTACTGCTGTAGCGGTTTTATAAACTATGCGTCCCAAAGATGAAGTCCTGAGCTGATCAGTGGGATATTAGACAAAGCCATTTTGTAGTCCGAAGATGCAAGGACGTGTGGTTCACAAAATCGATAAAACAGAAGAAGCCCCAGTAGCATGTAGCTACTGGGGCTTCTTCTGTTTTAACCTTCAGAAATCTACTTCCGGCGGGCCATTACTTTCTCAACAGCTGCCACAATAGCCGCTTCGTTGAGGCCGTATTTTTCCATCAATTGATCGGGGGTGCCGCTTTCGCCGAAGGAGTCGTTTACGCCGACCATCTCCAGGGGTAGGGGCTCCTCGCGGGCCAGCAACTGGGCCACGCTGTCGCCGAGGCCGCCGTTGAGCTGGTGCTCCTCGGCTGTTACCACGCAGCGCGTTTTGCGCACGGAGTTCAGAATGGCTTCCGCATCCAGGGGCTTGATAGTGTGAATGTTAATGATTTCGGCGTTGATACCTTTCTCGGCCAACAGTTTACCAGCCAGGATGGCTTTCCATACCAAGTGGCCGGTGGCAAAGATGCTCACGTCGGTGCCTTCGTTCAGCAGCACGGCTTTGCCAATAACAAACTCCTGGTCGGCAGGGGTGAAGTTGGGCACCACGGGACGGCCGAAGCGCAGGTACACTGGGCCTTCGTGGTCGGCAATGGCGATGGTGGCGGCTTTGGTCTGGTTGTAGTCGCAGGGGTTGATAACGGTCATGTGCGGCAGCATCTTCATCATGCCGATATCCTCCAGAATCTGGTGGGTAGCACCGTCTTCGCCCAGCGTCAGGCCCGCGTGCGAGGCGCAGATTTTCACGTTTTTCTGCGAATACGCAATGCTCTGCCGGATCTGGTCGTACACGCGGCCAGTGGAGAAGTTGGCAAACGTACCCGTGAAGGGAATCTTACCACCAATCGTCAGACCGGCAGCCAGACCCATCATGTTGGCCTCGGCAATACCTACCTGGAAGAAACGCTCGGGGTTGTCCTTGATGAAGGCATCCATTTTGAGCGAGCCTACCAAGTCAGCGCACAGCGCTACTACGTTAGGGTTGGTTTTGCCCAGCTCGTGCAGGCCGGCGCCGAAGCCCGAGCGGGTGTCTTTGGATTCGGTGTAGGGGTAGTCTTTCATGGAATGGGGGAGTAGGGAAGTAGGTTTTTTCTGGAGTGAGTCGAGGATTCAGATATTATCGAAAACAAGTAGTATCAAAATCGAATTTTGTCGCGCTGGCAATATCCTTTACTACCCGTATTGAGACAACCCTCATATAATCGGCGTCCGATAATAGAAGAGTAGGAAGTATCACCGCCCGCAATGATCAAGCGCACGGGTGGGGCCTCGCTATTGACAATAGTGACAGTCTTATCTGCACGGTGGCATTTGGGGCAGATGTAATAGCCGAAAATATTCTTGTGCAGACGCAATGGGAAGCGTACTATCAATGTAGAAGAGTCTATAGTAGAAGAGCCTACATACAAAGTGTCTTGTCCAATGCCCGGATAGAAAAATAAGTCAGTTGATGCAGGAGATACAGGAAATACATAGCTACCTGAACCGTGTGCTTCACCTGTATAAAATCGACGGTTTACATCCATCGCTAACAACTGCCCCTCCGTAACTGAGTAGGGCGGCAAAACTATTAATTGTACCTGCAAGACGGGTGGCTTGATGGGGCTGAAAGTAAGACCCCCTCCCAATAATAACGTGCTGAATAAGCCTTTCATTTTCCAAACAAGCTAACTGAGGTAACCTGCCCCGAGCGAATAGAAAAATTGCGCGTGTCGGTGAATTTGCTGCCCAGCGCGTTGGCCGAGCGGAACACCAGGCGGTAGTTGCCCGGCTGCATGGGCAGATTGAGTTTCGATGAGCCGCCATCGGGGAGGGTGTACACCCACGTCTGGGAGTCGTCCTGGTTCACTTGGTAGATGCTGCCGTAGCCTTTCAGGTCTGACACGATATTAAGCGTGCCGGGTGCCTCGTAGGTTACGGCCGTTTCCTGGCCCTGCTTCACCGTGATGCGGCGCACCAGGCGGGGTAGGGTCAGGAGCTCCACCTCGTAGTTGCCAGCCAGCAGCTTTTGCTTCGCCCCGAAGGGTAGGGCCACCACCGTGGCGGCATTGCCCTGCGCCCGTACCACGGCCCGCACCGTGCCGTAGGGGTTGGGCGTGAGCGACGGATTGCGGAGGGCCAGCGTGCCCTGGGGCGTTTTGTACGTCAGCACGTTGGCCTTGCCGGGGCGGATGGGTAGGTTGCGCTGCACCACGGGCGGCACGGTGTTTATTACCAGGTCGTAGCTCTGCAAGGCGTCTACGTCCAGCACGTCGGGCTTGCCCTGGGCGTCGCGGTAGTGCACGTAGTTGTACTCCGGCTGCTCGGTCACATTGTTGAGGAACGTGAGGTTGACGTTGCTTTCCACCGGCCTACCCTGCTCGTCGGTGAGGTTCACGGCCACGGTGGTTTTGCTCAGGGTTTGGGCAATCACGTCGTTGAGCACCGTGCGGAAGGTGCCCACGTCGGCGGCGTTGTAGTACTGGCCCAGGCATTCGAGCTGTCGGCCAAATTCCTTTTCTGCCCCAATGCCAATCACAAACGGCTTCAGAAACACCCGCTTGCGCTGCAACGCCAGCGCCGTAGCGCAGGGGTCGCCTTTGCAGGATTCAAGGCCGTCGGTGATGAGGATGAGCACGTTGCGGGAGTTGGGGTCGGTAGGGAAGTCCTGGGCCGACTGTTGCAGGGAGTAGGTGATGGGCGTGTTGCCCTTGCCTTCGATGGTCTTAAGCTTCTCGCGGATGGCGCGGGCGTTTTTGCTGGCAAACGGCACCTCCAGCCGCGAGTCCTCGCAGTTGTTTTCCTTCGCCAGGTGCTGGTGGCCGTACACGCGCAGGGCCAGTTGCAGGTTAGGGTAGGTGTCGAGCGAGTCGGCCATTTTGGCCAGCAGGCGCTTGGCAACGTCCATACGCGGGCCGCCTTCCCAGGGCGCATTCATCGAGCCCGAAGCATCGAGCAGGAACAGAATGCGGGTGGTGCGGGGCTTGCTTTCCTGGGCGCGTAGGGGGGCGGCGAGTAGCAGGAGACTACCCAACAGAAACCCACATACGCGTCCTGGTGTCAGCATACGGTAGACCCCACCCCCCGGCCCCCTCCCCTCCGGGAGAGGGGGAGCCACGGCAGTTTTGCTTATTCGTGAATACAGACCGTCATGCTGAGCTTGTCGAAGCATCTCGCGTGCTGATGTGAAATAGTATCTGTCGTCAGCACGCGAGATGCTTCGACAAGCTCAGCATGACGTTCGGGGGATTAATAATCCCCCGCTTCTTCTACCAGCAGCTGCTGCAAGGCTTTTTCCAACTGCTCGTCGTTGGGGGCGGTGCCGTGCCACTTGTGCGTGCCCATCATGTAGTCCACGCCGAAGCCCATCTGGGTGTCCATCAGCAGCATTACGGGCTTGCCGTTGCTCAGCAGCGACTTCGCCTCGTCCAGCGCCGGTAGCAGGGTTTCGAACTGGTTGCCGTCGGCTTCCAGCACCTGCCAGCCGAAGGCCTCGAACTTGGCGCGCAGGTCGCCGAGGCCGCCGATTTTCTCCGTGGGGCCGTCAATCTGCTGGCCGTTGCGGTCTACAATGGCAATGAGGTTGTTTACGTTATGATGCGGGGCATACATGGCGGCTTCCCACACCTGACCTTCTTCCAGCTCACCGTCGCCCATGAGCACGTACACGGTGCGGTCGTCGTTGTTGAGTTTCTTGGCTTGGGCGGCGCCCGTAGCCACGCTCAGTCCCTGGCCCAGCGAGCCGCTAGCTACGCGCACACCGGGCAGGTGCTCGGCGGTGGTAGGGTGGCCCTGCAAGCGCGAATCGAGCTTGCGGAAGGTGTTCAGCTCACTTACCGGGAAATAGCCCGAGCGCGCCAGCACAGAGTACAGAGTAGCCGAAATGTGGCCGTTCGACAGGAAAAACAGGTCCTCGCCGATGCCATCCATCGAAAACTCAGGGTTGTGCTTCATCACCTTGAAGTACAACGCCACCAACAGATCGGTGCAGCCCAGCGAGCCGCCGGGGTGGCCCGAGCTAACGGCGTGCACCATGCGCACGATGTCGCGCCGCACCTGGGCGGCAATCTGCTTGAGCTGGGGAATGGATTTGGGTTCCAAAGAAACTGGGGGCGCGGGGGCAATCGGCTGCGTCATTATGCGTGAGAGTAGGTATGGCGGTAAAGGTAGCAAGGATTGCCACACTCCCAAATGCCCCCATTGATTTACCCTTAACAGGGATGAATAAGGCCTATTCTAAGATACTAACCCACTTTTTAAGAACACAATCGTTTGTGATAGGAGTACGGCAGTAAGATAGGCTGCTATATAGGATAGCAGGTTTTCCCAGTAGGCTCAACTCACGGTCTTAAGATGTTGAAGGAAGCGAAGTCTCCCTTCGCTGTTTCCTGATTCTGTAGCACCGGTAGCGTTGGATTTAAGACCCGTTTACTCGCAACGTAGAAGCAATATTGAAGTTCTTCTCGGTTTGTTTTCAGCCTTAAACGCCAGCCAGTGGGCGTTTTTTGCATGAAATGCAGAAAATTATACTCGCCTTTAATCTCTACGGCAACAGATTTTGCCCCTACGTAACCGGGCAACTCAATCACGGTGTTAGCTTCTTCTGTACCCCGAAGATTCGTCAGCAACGCAGTGGGTTTCCAACTAGGTTTTCTGAGCGATTCCAACACCTGCATTGCTTCTTTATTCTTACCCTCAATGGCTAGTACCTCTGCTTTCGTAAACTGGACTTCGGTGCTGTCCAGGCGCTTGTTGGTATACATATACTGTTCCCACAGCGGAAAAAGGACGTTTGCGGCAGCGAATGCTTTATCGATATAGAAATCGTTTAAAAATGCCATGCGCAACAGCGATTCTCTTTGGCCCGCCTTGAATTGACCTTCTTGCAAAAAGCGACTGACTGCTTGCGATGTAGCGTTCGTCTTCAAAACAGCAGCAAGGCGCTGACTAGCATTTTGCGGAAATTTGCTTGCCAACAGAATATGTTGGTTGCCTTGCTTTAGCAAGTCGGCCACGCTCGTGTGCCAAGGCGTTTGGTATTCCTCGGCCAGATAAAACCAGATTTCCCCGGTAGATAGGTTGTAAATATTGGTGTAAACGGAGGTTGTAAACTCACGCTGAGACGTAGCGGCCGCAATCCTGAGAAGGCTTGCATGACTGACACCATTTTCCGCCAGCAGTTTCTGCGCAATGGGGTAACGCCAGCAGCTCTGCTTCTGCGGACCAGTAGCACACACGTTGAAATTGGTGGAAGTGAGCTGCTTGGTCGCCTGAAGGATGGTGTCAGGAGCAATAACAGCTAGATTACCATATTTATCGGCGATATGGATTTGGTCCCCCAAGTCGGGCAAATAGTACGTGTCCCACAAGGCCAGAAATTCCGGCACCGATTTGCAATGCTGAAGCATATATTCCAGCATGTTGCCATGCGGAAATGGCTTTTTACCAACGCGTAGTTTGTACTGCTGCGGTGGCGGCAACGCATTAACGTCAAAAAAAAGGCCTGCCTCGTTTACGCCCCCTTGCACGCTGCTTTGGGGAGAGCCGTAGGTGAGGGTGAGGTAGCCCAGCGTGTGCTTGTCCTTGGCGGGAAAGACATTCACATAGTTAGAAGACGTATGAAAAAAGTCTTCGTTATTCATGGCCCACGTCTGGCCCTTTCTATCTGTACCCGAAACGATAGTGCAGGCAAATAGCCAGCTTGCGGGGACGAATAGCAAAAGCAGAAGTAGGGCAGTTCGCATGAGCAGTAAGCACTGTAATGATCAAGCGCTACCCTACTTGCCAAATAGCATCGGGTATCGTGCCCTAAGCTAACTGCTCGGTGTGGTTTTTCGTGTCTACTTTCTTGATAACCTTCTCAATCAGACCTTCTTCGTCGATGAGGAAGGTAGTGCGCACGATGCCCATGTAGGCGCGGCCATAGTTTTTCTTTTCCTGCCACACGCCATAGGCCTCTACCAGTTGCTTGTCGGTATCGGCGAGCAGGGGGAAGGGTAGGTCGTACTTCAGGGCGAATTTCTTGTGCGAGGCTTCGCTATCGGTACTCACACCGAGCACTTGCACGTTTTTGGCGGTTAGCTCTTCCTGGTGGTCGCGCAGGTTGCAGGCCTGGGCCGTGCAGCCGGGCGTGTCGTCTTTGGGGTAGAAGTAGAGCGCCACTTTCTTGCCTCGAAAATCGGAGAGGCTAACGGTGTTGCCATCCTGGTCGGTGGCGGTGAAGGCAGGGGCGGTATCGCCGGCTTGTAGGGCCATAGTGGTGAAATTGTGAAATTGTGAAATGGTGAGTAAAAAGACGTCTGTCATCCTGAGCTTGCGAAGGACCTTATGCCCGTAGAACGAGTCGGTGCTACGATGGTCGTTCTACCGTGAGAAGATCCTTCGCAAACTCAGGATGACAGATGCTTTCTATCGTCAAGCAATAACTGCCTACCCTAAAACGCAGGCGGAGCCTGCTGCGTGAAAATCAGCTTTTCAACCGGAAAGCCCAGTTCTTTCCCGCGCTGCACCAAATCATTTTGCACCACCACGGGCAGTTGCGGGGTGCGGCTTAGGATCCATAAGTTTTCGCGGCTGGGCTCGCCTACCAGCGCGTAGCGGTAATCAGAGTCGAGGGCCAGAATCCAGTAATCGCCTTTGAAAGGCCAGAAAAACTGCACTTTCAGCTTGGCATTGGTGGTGGGGTCGGCTACGGTGGCGAGGCCCTCGGCCTTTTTTACTTTGCCGGTGGGGGTGTGCTTGTGGCAGGTGTTCACCACGGTCACGTCGCCATCGGGGCGAATGGTGTACTGGGCCGTCACGCTGGTGCAGTCCTTCTCGAAGGAAGCGGGTAGGCGGGCAATTTCGTACCACTTGCCCGCGTAGCGCGGCAAATCAACGTAGGGGACGGTAGGCAGCGGCTCATGGCGGCGCGATTTGGCGTACAGAGCAGCCACGGCAGCCACGGTGGTGGCCACGGCTCCTACAATAATGGGGCGGCGTGCAGACATAGCGGAGATTGGTTGAGGTCAAACGAAGCTCTTTCTACGGACGATGCCGCGAAAAGTCGGCCGCAGGGCCTATTTCAGCTTTACCGGAATTACTTTTTTATTACCAGCCTGATCTACCAGGTGCAGCTCGGCAGTGCCGTGCAGGGGCGGGCCCAGGGTGTCTTCCTTCACCGTAAACAGGGTAGCGTTTTTGTACTCGTAGCGCAGCAGGCGCCACTGCCCGTTCACGAGCAGGCGGTAGCTACTCAGGCCCGAGAGGTTGTCGCCGACTACAAAGGTGAGGCCGGCGGGCGTGTTGCGAAGCACCCGCGCCGAGGGCGCAATGGTGTCCGTGAGCACCCGAAACACGCCGAACGTTTTGATGGGCGTGGTAATCTGGTTGCCGGCCCACTGGCCTCCCTGATAAATTTTACCGCCCTTCGAGTTGATCATATACACCGCCGAGCGGGCCTTGTCGGTCACTTCCTGCTCTGGCTTCAGGGTCAGGCGCAGGGCTTGCAGCAGGGGCGTGCGGATGTTCTGCACGGTGTAGGTGCCGCCGTTCAGGGGCTGGTAGCTGGTTTGCAGATACAGCGTGTCGAACAGCGTGCGGGGGGCAAAGGCTAGGTTCAGGTGGGTGTCGGCGAAGGTCCAGTCGCGGCCGCTGGGCACCAGGGCCTGCCGGTTGAAGGCGCGGCGCACTTTCCCGAACAGCAGCGAGTCGGGGAGGCCGGCGCGCAGGTCGTAGAGGTACACGTTTTGGCTTTGCTGCACGTAGCTGGGGCGCAGCTGCAAGCGCCGGGCACCGCGCGTGAGCGTGAGGTTGCCTACCTGGGTAGCGGTGTCGGGGTCGGCTACCAATACCTTTAAGATATTGCGCGTGATGTCATAGCGAAGGCTGGGCTGTTTTACAGCCGCCGAGCGGGTTTTGAAGTAGGCCGGCTGCTGCCCGCGCAGCACAAACGACACCGGCGTGGTATTGCCGTAGGAGTCGCGCATGTTGATTTCCACAGTGTAAAGCTGCCCGTCCTCCACCCGCAGCGTGCCCTTGCCGGGCCCGGTGGTGTAGAGCGGAATGGTGTTGCCATCATCCACAAACAGCTTTTCCAGCGTGCGGCCGGTCATCTTCTGCCAGTCGTAGTCGATGTGGTCGGAAATCTGGCGCGATTCCGTGAAGGGCACGCCGTCGATGCGGTGCTCGTACAGGGGCTGCCCGTTCACGGTCACGGCCACGTGTTGCAGGCCGTACTTGTTCCACACCCCATCAAACCGATCCACGGCTTGCAGCAGCAACCCTACCGTGCCGTACGCCTGAATGGTATCGGGGTGGGTATAGGGGGCGTTGGGTGTAGGCGTTTTGGGCAGAAACACGCGCTTCTCAAACAGGCCCTGCACCCGGGCATCAATGGTGAGCGGCTCCACGGCAAACGAGAGTAGGGTAGGGGCCACGTGGTCCTGAATCTCGGGGAAGCCGCCCCACTGCAAGGGATTCAGCTGCTCGTCTTTGGCGGTGCGCACCTCCCAGTGCACGTGCGGCCCGCCCGAGCCCCCCGTATTGCCCGACAGCGCCACCACCTGCCCACGCTTCACTGGAAACTGGTCCTTATCAAAAAACAGCTCCAGCTCGTAGGTCTGCTTCTGGTACTGGCGCCGCAGCAGCGTATCGGCCACGGGGCCGAGGAAGCGGTTGAGGTGGCCATACACCGTCGTCAGGCCGTTGGGGTGGGTGATGTAGAGCACGTTGCCGTAGCCGAAGCTGCTCTGCTTCAGGCGCGAAACGTAGCCGTCGGCGGAGGCATACACCGGCAAATCCACCCGCCCATCGGTCTTGATGTCGAGGCCGCCGTGGAAGTGGTTGGGCCGGATTTCGCCCATGCTGGCCGCCAAGAAGTTAGGCTTGCCGGGCTTGATGGGAAATAGGAAGTAGCCTTTGGGCACCTCTACGGGCGTAAATGGCCGGTTGGGTACCACCACCGAGGAAGAATCGGGGGCAGCCGGGGTAGGGGCGCCGGGCGCGGGCACCTCGCCGGCAAACGGGGCCGGCCGCAGGCCCAGCGTAGTCAGCAGCAGGGTAGCCACCGTAGCGCCCAGCCGCCAGCCGGAAAAAGAATAGGGCATTCTGGAAAGGAAATCGGAGAGATGGGGTAGGGAGTTTAGAAGTTAGAAGTTGAGGAAGTCAGAACGGATTCCCCTCCTTTTTTTAAGGAGGGGTGCCCGCAGGGCGGGGTGGTAAACGTCGTTGAACGACGGCTAGTTTTAGCTTTTCTAGCCTCTAGCTTTCTAGTATCGTTCTGACGACTTTACCACCCCGGCCTGCGGCCACCCCTCCTTAAAAAAGGAGGGGAGCTAGATCTAAACCTAGTCTTAGCTTCTAGCTATAAACTCCCAACTGCACAAAAAATTATTTAACCGCTACGTCCAGCACGCGTTCCTGCTCGATGAAGCCCACCAGCCGGTCGCCGATTTGTACGGGGCCGACGCCGCTGGGCGTGCCGGTGAAAATCAGGTCGCCGATTTTCAGGGTGATGAAGCGCGAGATGTAGCTGATGATGGCGTCGAAGGGATGCAGCATCAGGCTGGAGTTGCCCTGCTGCCGCACTTCGCCGTTCACTTCCAGCCGGAAATTGATGTTCTTGAGGTCGGCGAAGTCGCCTACGGGTTTAAACACCGTACCCAGCGGCGCCGAGCCGTCGAAGCCCTTGGCCAACTCCCAGGGTAGACCCTTGGCTTTCAGCTTGCTTTGCAGGTCGCGGGCCGTGAAATCGATGCCCAGGCCAACGGCATCGTAGTACGTATGGGCAAATTTCTCCTCAATGTTTTTGCCGTTTTTGCTGATGCGCAACACCAGCTCCAGCTCGTGGTGCACATCCTGCGAAAAATCGGGGTAGAAGAAGGGCATGCCGCGCTGGAGCAGCGCCGTGTCGGGCTTGGCGAAGATGACGGGCTCGGTAGGCGTTTCGTTTTGCAGCTCAGCAATATGGTCGGCGTAGTTACGGCCGATGCACAGTATTTTCATGCGAATCAGGAGAGTCTGGTAGGTAGGACGTTA
Source organism: Hymenobacter citatus (assembly GCF_014333615.1). GTDB lineage: Bacteria > Bacteroidota > Bacteroidia > Cytophagales > Hymenobacteraceae > Hymenobacter > Hymenobacter citatus. Next base: position 159,063 of record NZ_JACSCY010000002.1, read on the forward strand.
TTGGCGGCGGACCGTATGGCAAGCTGAGCCGTAGAAACTCAGCGCACGTACCGCATAACATGCGTAAGCATCAAAAGTAGGCCTTCTGTTGGCGGGGCGCAACCCAAAGCGGCGGCCCTACCCCGGAAAGAGAACATTTTACCCAATGCCTGTCGTATAGCACACCACAGGCTACTACGTGCTGGTCGTCCCAATGTTAAGTGGTCGGGCAGCGTGGTAGTCTACTCGATTCCCTTTCTCTCTCCCCAAACCACTCATACGATGCTTAAAAAGGTTATAACAGTTGCCAGCCTCTGTGTGCTGAGCGCCTGCGCTACAGTTCCTATCACGGGCCGCCGCCAGCTTAGCCTGGTGCCCGAAAGCGAAGTAATCAGCCTAGCCCAGCAGCAATATAAGCAGGTACTGGACACCAGCAAAGTAATCAACAGCGGCGCGCAGGCTGCTATGGTGAAGCGCGTTGGTCAGCGCATTCAGCAGGCCGTAGAAACGTATTTTCGTCAGCAAAACCAGTCGGAGCAACTGGCCGGCTACCAGTGGGAGTTCAATCTGATTCAGGACGACAGGCAGCAGAACGCCTGGTGTATGCCCGGCGGTAAGGTGGTGGTATACACCGGTATCCTACCCATCACGCAGGACGAAAACGGCCTGGCCGTGGTGATGGGCCACGAAATTGCCCACGCCGTAGCCCGGCACGGCTCTGAACGCATGAGTCAGCAGGAGGCCCAACAAGTGGGCGGTAGCCTGGTGAGTGCAGCCCTCACCGGCCGGTCGCCGGCGGCCCAGCAGCTGGCGGCGCAGGCGTTTGGTTTGTCTACCAGCTTAGGTATTCTGCGTTACGGCCGCAACCAGGAGTCGGAAGCCGACCATTTGGGCCTTATCTTTATGGCCATGGCCGGCTACAATCCGCAAGGCGCCATTACGTTCTGGCAGCGTATGGATGCCCGCGAAAACCAAGCCGCGCCACCTGAGTTTCTGTCCACTCACCCCTCCAATGGTACGCGCATCGCGGACATTCAGCGGGAGTTGCCGGAGGCACAGAAATACTATAAGGCCCGCTAATTATCTATCGTATTTATGCTCCATTTCCTCCGTTTGCCGGTCCGCTTAGTTGGTGTTGCGTTGCTGAGCTTGCTGCTGCTGCCCGCCTGCGAAACCTCCAAGCGTAGCTTCCCGGAATTTGGCACGCCTCCTTCGGATAACCCGGAGGAGGATGCCGCTCGCCGCCGCCGAACGGAAGGCAACACCAAGCTGGTGGCCTGGGCCAGCACCAAAGACGACAACGTGGAGTACGTGGTGCCCCGCGCCCAGCTGGCTACGGAGTTTATCCGGCAGTTCGGCGACGGCACGGTGGTAGACCGCGTCACGATTCGGAAGGTGCAGGACACGCCCCAGGACAAGGCCGTGTACTACGTGGTAGGGTTGGGCCTGCGCAACGGCATGTTCCAGGCCATGGCCATTCCGCTGCAAACATCTTCCGATAACTCGCTGTATATGACCTCCAACGCAGCCCGCTATATTATTACCAGCGTGGGCTGCACCATGTGCTTCTTTAACTTCGAGAACAGCCAGATAACAGGCACTACCTGCGCCGAAAACAACGGCGGTGGCCGCTGCGACTTGCGCGTAGAAAACGGCAACACTTTTTTCGTCCGCCAATGATCAGCCGCAAATGGATTCTGCGCCTCTCCTTCACCGCCGTGGCCCTGCTTATTACAACGGATAGGGGTAGGAAAGCGAAAAAGAAAGAGTAAAGTAAGTGTCCTCCCGAATGCAGTGAGGGAGGACACTTTTAACCGCATTGTTATGACAATTATCAGCCCCGCAGCTGATGCATGTCATGGAAGACGGGTGACCAGTGGATGATCTTTACATCGCTACCCCACAGTGCTACCCTGCTTCCACACAAGAGGTAGGGGCAAGTCAGCAACGAGGACAGCCTGAAAAGAGCACCCACTACACTCGCTCCTGAAGGGCACTACCCGTTGACAAGCCAAGCAATATAAGGCAGCTACCACTCACGTAAGCGCCATTGCCATGCGTCCTACCCTTCTTGTACTAACTGACTTTTCTGCGGGAACCAACCGGTCGTTGCAAGTGGCGGCAAGCCTAGCCCAACCGCTGGACGCGGAACTGGTTGTGCTACACGTGCACCGCGATTCACTGCTGGACCCGGAGCGGTTTACGGGCAAGCTTTCCAAAGAAAGCTATGAGGTAACCATGCGGGCGCTGCATAGTCTCGTGTGCCAACTTCCTATACCAGCCGTGGCCGAGGTAGGCCAAGGCCTGCTTCCGGATGTGGTAGCCGACGCCATACGCCGCTACCATCCGTTGCTATTAGTGCTCAGTCGCCCGGCTGCGGATAACGTGCCCGATGAGCTGGCCACTACTACCGCCTTGCAGCTATTGCGTACCAGCAGCATTCCCCTGCTGGTAGTGCCGCCGGCTACGGCCAAGACCACGGCTCCGCAGCACGTGCTGCTGGCTGCCGATGGTGCCGCATTTGGGCTGGGTGAGCACGGCGACGCCCTACGCCACGTGCTGGCGGCCCTGCACGCACCCATCACCCTGGTGCACGTCACCGAATCGGCAACCCAGCACACAGCGGCGCAAGCCTACGAAACAATTGCTGCAACAGGACTGACGCGGGGCTTGCCGCGGGTTTCTACCAGCCACATCTGCCACGCCAGCCCCGCAGAGGGGCTTCTGCAAGCCGTGGCAGAGCAACGCGCCGACTTGCTAGTCGTCCTGGCCCGGCCGCGTAGCGTGTGGGGCGAGCTGTTTCATCGCAGCGTAACGGCGCAGCTGCTCTTGCATAGTCCCGTGCCAATGCTGGTGCTACCCGTCCAGAATGCGCCCGCCCATAAACACCCTCCCAAGCCAAGGGAAATAGATGGTTTGTTATACACTACCTAAAAGACAGACGGTAAGCCGTTGCCACTGTAGTCCGCAGGTGGTAGGTAGAATTACTCAAGAAGGTGCCCGATTAGGAATTCGTGATGGTACGTTGCACAACGTGCTGCACGTTCTGATTTATTCTCCTACCCGTGTGGGTGAAGGTTCACCCTTGCGCTGCGCGAGCTAAGAGTACCAGGATAAATAGAGCGGATGTGCCTGCCGCTTAGTGCATTGTCTGAAGAAAGGATGCTATTAAACGAGTGACCTGCTCGATGCACGAAAGCCTGAGATGGTTTTATAATAATGGAAAGATTACTAAATAACGTCCAGCCCCGGCAAGCCAAGCAGGTCTGCAACGCGGCGTGCCATAGTTTTGACAGTGGCAACGTCTGGGCCGGTGATGGTCAGGTGGCCCATTTTACGGCCGGCGCGGGCCTGCGTCTTGCCGTAGAGGTGCAGGTGCGTGCCAGGTAGGCGCAGCACGGCCTGCCAGTCGGGCTCCTGCGGTTGACCGTTGGCATCAAACCACACGTCGCCCAGCAGATTGAGCATGATGGCCGGGGAATGCTGGCGCGGCTGCGGCAAAGGTAGGCCCGCCATGGCGTGCACTTGCAGGTCAAACTGTGAGGCATCACAGGCGTCTATTGTGTAGTGGCCGCTGTTGTGCGGGCGCGGAGCCATTTCGTTGACCACCAGGCCGCCGTGCTCACTGCCGTCTTCCACCACAAAAAACTCGACGCACAACACGCCCACGTAGCCCAGATGCTGCGCAATAGCCACGGCCGCCTCGCGGGCCCTACCAGCTAGGGCGGGTGGCATAGCGCCTTCGTAGGCATGCGTCACGGCCAGAATGCCCGCCACGTGCACGTTGCGCTGCGGGGCAAAGCTGACCACCTGCCCGTCCCAACCCCGCGCCACCAGCACCGAGCACTCAGCCGTGAGCGGCAGCATCTTTTCCAGCACGCAGGCCACGTTGCCCAGCTCGGCCCAGGCGGCCGCTAGCTCCTCGGTGGTTTTCACCCGCACCTGGCCTTTGCCGTCGTAGCCCAAGCGGGCAGTTTTCAGGATGCCGGGTAGCAAATCAGTTCGGTCGGCCTGCACGGCTTGCAGTTGGGCCGACGTTTCAATCACCGCATAGGGCGCGCAGGTCACCCCCGACACGTCGGCGCAGGCCGCGAAGTGGGCTTTTTCCTCGATGCGGTTTTGGGCGATGCCCACTACGGCTGCATTAGGCGCCACGGGTCGGGTCTGGGCCAGCGTGTGCAGGGCTTGGGCCGGCACGTTTTCAAACTCGGTGGTGATGGCCTGGCACAGCTCAGCCAGTTGGGCTAGGCCAGCCGGGTCGCTGTAGGCGGTTTGGATGTGGTGGTGACTCACCAGCCCGGCCGGGCTTTGCGCGTCGGGCTCCAGCACGGCGGTGAAGTACCCCAGGCGCTGGGCGGCGTGCACAAACATGCGGCCCAGCTGGCCACCTCCCATCACGCCGAGGGTAGCCATCCGGCCAGCGGCGTCTACACTACCCGGATAAATGGGGGACACGGCTGCAACGTCGATAGTGGTGCTCATACGGGTAGGGTCATGGCGCGGGCGGCTTCAGTTTGGTCGGCGCGGAATGCTTGCAGCTTAGTTGCCAGGTCTGCATCGTGCAGGGCCAGCACACCGACGGCAAACAGCGCGGCATTGGCCGCCCCGGCCGTGCCAATGGCAAACGTGGCTACTGGTATTCCTTTCGGCATTTGCACGATGCTGTGCAGCGAATCTACCCCCTGCAAGTGGCGGCTGGCTACCGGCACGCCCAGCACGGGCACCGTCGTTTTGGCGGCCAGCATGCCTGGCAGGTGGGCGGCCCCACCCGCGCCGGCAATGATGGCCTGCAAGCCGCGCGCGCCAGCTTGCTCGGCGTAGGCAAACAAATCGTCGGGCATGCGGTGGGCCGACACCACGCGGGCTTCGTGGGCCACGCCAAAGTGCGTGAGAATTTGCACGGCGTGCTGCATGGTGTCCCAGTCGCTGCTGGAACCCATCACCACGCCGATGAGGGGGTTGGTTGGGGTAGGGGTGTTGGAGGAGGAAGTTGTACTCATGAAATTATTTAGTCGTCGTCATGCTGAGCGGAGTCGAAGCATCTCTACTGCTTAGTTAAGGAATCATTCATTGAATCATTTTCCATAGAAAAAGGAGCAGCGCAGCAACTCCTGCTATACCCTTCACACGGTCTGAGAATCTGAGTCGTCGCACATAAGCAACTGCTATTTTCTGAGGCAAAAAATAACCGCGCCATGCGTTGTCAGGGGATGAAAGTGCCCAGATTGTGTTGCAGCTGCTGCACTGATAGTATGCTCCTGCTTCCATAGAAGCATTTGCTGATGATTTTGGGTTTGCAACCACAATCATTTGTCCTGCTGCGCATTTTTTTCGCAAGACTTGACTAAAGGACTCGTAGTCTTGCCAAGTTGCGAATCTAGTAATGCCTTTTGAAAAGCATTTTTTGCACATCGTATTTCAGCAGGGAAAACTATTCAACAAAGCGATAGAGATGCTTCGACAAGCTCAGTCAGACGTTCTACTTATCAGCGCTCCAACAGGATTTCCTCGCCCAAAATCACCATGTCCACGCTGCCTTTCAACGTTTGGTCGATGAAGGGCGTGTTCTGGGATTTAGACTTCATGAAATCCTTCGTGAAAGTCGTTTCCGCTTCGGTGTCGAATAGGAGGCAATTGGCTGGCTGGCCGACTTCGATGGTGGGCACCGGCAGACCCATCAGGCGGCGGGGCTCGGCCGAGTAGCGTTTCACCACCAGGTCCCAGCCGAATTTCTCGGACTGCACAAAGAAGTGGTAGAGCGACACCAGGGCCGTTTCGAGGCCGGTGATGCCGTTGGGGGCGCTGAGGAAATCCTGCGCTTTTTCGAACGGCGTGTGCGGGGCGTGGTCGGTGGCAATGAGGTCGAACACGCCTTCCTTGAGCCCTTCGAGCAGGGCGTCGCAATCGGCCTGCGTGCGCAGCGGCGGGTTCATTTTGTAGTTGGTGTCGTAGTCACCGATGTGCTCGTCGGTGAACAGCAGGTGGTGCGGGGCTACTTCGGCCGTCACCTTCACGTCGCCGCGCGATTTCCAGTAGCGAATGGTTTCCAGGCCGAGCTTGCTGGACACGTGCTGGATGTGCACGTGCGCGCCCGCCGCCTTAGCCAGCCGGATGTCGCGGTCGATGATGATTTCCTCGGCGCACGCCGGCGAGCCTTTGATGCCGAGCCGGTAGCTCATCACGCCTTCGTTCAGGGCACGTGGTCCGGCCAATTCCGGCACCTCGCAGTGGCTGGCAAAGAACATCCCAAACTCGGTGGCGTACTGCATGGCCCGCAGCAGCACGGCCGGGTCATTGGTGCTGTCGCCGTCGTCGGTCAGCATTCGCACGCCGAGCCGGTGCATGCCCTCAATTTCGGCCAGCTCCTTGCCCTCGCGGTTTTTCGTCACGCAGCCGGAGGTATACACCGGAATGCGGGAGCGGTGCTTGGCATTTTCCAGCACGGTATCCACGGCCGTGGCCGAGTCGAGCGCCGGGCGGGTGTTGGGCATCATCACCACGCCGGTTACGCCGCCATTGATGGCCGCCTCGCTGCCCGTGGTGATGGTTTCTTTGTTCTCAAACCCAGGGGCGCGAAAATGCACGTGGGCATCAAACATGCCCGGCAGTAGCACCCGACCGCGCGCGTCGATGATGCGCGCATCCTTGGGAGCCTTCAGTCCAATGCCGATTTCCTGAATTTTCCCTTCGACAATCAGGACATCGCCTTCGGTAAGCACAGGTGAATTTTCAGAGGCAATGCGGACGTTTTGCAGAAGAAGCATGGAGTAGTGAATTGCAGTAAACCGACTAGGTTTTTTGGAAGAGGTAAAGAAAGGGAGGTAGCAAATCTAGAAACTCGAAATTGAACGTCATGCTGAGCGGAGTCGAAGCATCTCGCGTGCTGACTTCTGATTACTAACTCAACGTCAGCACGCGAGATGCTTCGACAGGCTCAGCATGACGTTCTAATCGACTCAAAAGAACGTCAGGATATAATGGCTGGTGAGCTAGCCCGCTGCTGCCCGGCATACGGTTGCTGCTTCGGAAACTCGCCGCCTGGTGTGAGCCAGTCGAGTACGGCCATGCGGACGGAAATGCCATTTTCGACCTGATTGGTAATCAGGCTGCGCTCGTAGTCCATCACGGCGTCGCAGAGCTCCACGCCGCGGTTTACGGGGCCGGGGTGCATGATGTAGAGGCCCCGGTCGCTGATTTCGGCCAGCCGGGCCGTGGTGATGCCGTACACGCGGTGGTACTCGCGCACGCTGGGGAAAAACTGCACATCCTGGCGCTCCATCTGCACGCGCAGCAGGTACACCACATCGGGCGCCCAGGCCATGGCCGCCTCGTAGTCGGTGAAGCGGCGGATGCTGTCCGGTACGTACTTGGGCACCAAAGAGCCCGGCCCGAGGTAGGCCACCTCCACGCCTAACTTTTGCAGCAGCGTGCTGGTAGAGCGCGCCACGCGGGAGTGCAGAATGTCGCCGATGATGAGCACTTTTTTGCCCCGGGGATCCGGGAATTTCTCCTTGATGGTGAAGGCATCCAGCAGGGCCTGGGTAGGGTGCTCGTGCGCCCCGTCGCCGGCGTTGATGACCGAGGCCGTGGTTTGGCGGGCAATCATGCCGGGCAGGCCGGAGTGGCTGTGGCGCACTACAATGTAGTCGGTGCGCATGGCCTGGAGCGTCTCAATGGTTTCGCGCACCGACTCGCCCTTGGTGATGGAGGAGTGAGCCACGTCGAAGTTCGTGACCTCCGCCGAGAGGCGCCGGGCTGCCACCTCGAAGGAGGAGTGCGTGCGGGTGCTGGCCTCGTAGAACAGCATGAGCACGGACTTGCCCTCGAGGGCGGGAATCTTTTTCACCGAGCGGGTGAACAGCTTTTTAAACGACGTGGATTGGTCGAGCAGAAACTCGATTTCCTCACGGTGAAGGGATGCGATGTCGAGCAGGTCTTTACGTGCCATACCGGGGTAGAGGAAAAGGGTGGTCGTCTAGCTAAAACGGACAATATGAAATTTTATCTGTCACTACTCCCGCCGGAGAAAGGGGCTACCACTGTGGGCCGGGGCGGTGGGGCAGCCGCCACGGTTGGGGCAGAAGGTATTGGCATCCATGGGAGGTAGGGGGTAGGATTATCGTTTGGAAGGTAGTGGGCTACGGCGCAGCCGCTGACAAACGCAGCGGGCATAAAAAAACCGTTTCGGAATCCGAAACGGCGGCGGCGCAACACGCAGAAAAAAACAACGAAAATACCAGAGGCAAAACCGGGAAAACCAACGGTGGCGAAGACCTTCCGGCCCATTCGCGACTCCCCGGCGAGCAGGGCTCCGCGCTTCATCAACAGGTTTTTTGGTTGAAGCACAGTGCAAAGCTACGGTATTGTTACGTATTCTTTAAGCATGTGAAGCAAGAATTTCTATTGAGGCGAGTGTACAGATTGCAAACAAAAGGGCCCCAAACCGGGGGGTAATGCGCTATGCGAAAGCGTTTCAGGCTCATCGACGCTCTACCCCTTAGTTGAAAGCTGAGGCTCTGAAATTAAACGATTGGATTGGGCTGGGCTCCTATCTGAAAGGAGGAAAGCGCATCTCAATCAAAATGGAAGGGGCCTTGTAGCGCTTCGTCGCAAAACGATGTTCATATGACCCACGCTGAGCTGAACACAGAGGTGCTATGGGCCACGGTATTTAGTGAAAATCAGCGGGTACTCGCGGCCACACCCGAACCTTTCTGTAGCGGCCCTGTTGTGTTGGTATGTCAGACTCCACTAAACGCGCCCGGGTACGCAAACCCATTGAATCGCCCAGTACCCCTCTCTCTTCGGCAGAACATTTGGCGGCACTCCACGCCCGTGAAGCGGGCAAGACCGTTATGTATCAGGTAGATGCCTGGGGCCACGTGGAAACGCGCTTTGTTCGGTCGCAAAACGTCGAGGCGTGGCTCGCCAAGGGCTTTTTTGTGCGCTAATCCCGCACAACCATTGTGTATCCCCGAAGCTCCGTTAATAAGCGGAGCTTTTTGTTTTCTATACCTGCCGCTCCAAAATGCCGCAACGTGGCTGTTAGGGTAGGAACAGAAACCCTACCCTGATAGCTCTCAGCAGCTCTAGTAGGCACTTTCTTCTTGGGGTAGTTCTGGCACGGGAGTAATGATGAACTCATGAATGCGCCAGTCTAGGTTTTCGATAGTTTGGACGGTGCTGGCAATGTGTTGGATCAGGTTTTCTTCCTGAGTGGGCACCACAAATCCTTCGCCGAGGTAGATATGCCCGTTCTCGCGCATCCGAAACGAAAAGTCCTTAATCCAGCTCTGGCCCGCAAGCGTCTGGCGAACTTGCTCCAGCAATGGGTCAGGCTGTTCTTTGCTCACCGTTTTCGGGATTTGATCCATCAGGTCGAACACGGCCTGCTTTAGAGTGGTGAAGCCATCGTGCACGATATCCACCGCAATAAGCAGGGCCGCGGCCGAATCGGCCCACCACCAGCCACACCCGATGCCTACTACACCGAGCATCGCCGCCGCACCCGACATCCAGTCGGCTTTGTTCATGTCGGCATCGGTATACAGGTTTTTTTCGTGCAGCTTTTTTGACAGTGGCAACTTTTTGCGCCCAAGAATTACCGATGGCACCGTGCTCCACAGCAAGGCCGCTAGCATGACGTACCCAAGCCATATCTGCTGCCCAAACACGACGACTGTGCCAATGGTGGGATGCTCCGTTTTTACCAACGAAATAGAGGAGTCAATTACCAGAAAAACCCCCAAGGCAAACAACGCCAGTGCGCTACAGAGGTAGGCAATGTTCACAACCCGGTGGTAGCCGTAGGGAAACTCCTTGTTCGGCGACTTTAGGAAGACACGCGAGGCCACCTGAAAGGCAATGGGCGGCGTCAGGCTCAATACGTCGTCGTACCAAGCCGTTTTCATAGTTTGCGAGTTGCCCATCGCCAGAAAAATGAAAAGCGCTGACGAGAGGAAGTAGGCAATGGTAAACCACTCCAAGCGCTTGGCCTTCTCAAAATCGGGCACCAACTCTGGCGGAAATTCAAACTGTTTCAGCGTCTTCATGGCTGTCGGTGCTGAGTGGCGGCCTTGTTCTGCTGGTACAGGTAGTTTTCGAGGCGCACGAGGAAGGCATTTTCTCCCTGCATAATGGCCATTACATGCTTCTTGTGGCCTTCCCGATAGGGCCGCGTGAGGCCTATCTTCTCCTGCTTCCAAGGCGTATCATCGGTGATGCCCGCCACCACCAGAGCGTACTGTTTTCTTTTTAGGCCCTCAAAGAGGCCCTGTTCCGTGTCGTTATGCCACCGCACAGTGGCATGCAAGCTTTTTGCAAAGCCTTTTACCAGCTCTGGTTCGATGCCGATGGGGTCCTGGTCAGTTTTTATCACCCAGGGTGGATTATCAGAGTATCCAACTTGTAGTATCCCGTTCTCGACTTTTTGCAAAGTTCTTTCCGGATCTTTCGGGTACTCGGAGCAAGCCGACAGCAGCAACACAAAGGGAAAAAAGAATAGTGTAAACAGGCTTCTTACAGAGTCAATCATGGAAATGGGTCTGCGTGCGAGCAAAGCTACCGTGGGGGTAACGTAAAAGCTTTAGAAGTGATGACACCGTATTAAATGATGCTACCATCGACCTCGGGTGAAATACAAGCCCTCCCGAGGCCAATGGTAACCTCATGCCCACCACGCCCATGGAGTTTTCGCAGAACATAAACTGCTGCCCCGATTTCTGCATGTCGATATCCACCCGCGTGTAGCAGGGTAGTGGCAGCGCCATTTCGCCGTTGGTAAGGTGGCCGCGGTTGAGCTTCGGCGTCACGTGGATGGACAGGCGCAGCTTGCGCATGGCTTCGGCCACAAACTCCGTATCGGAGCAGGCCGAGAGCATATTGCCGCCCATGCCCTGCTGTAGGGTGGCGTAGAACGCATCGGCTTCCTGCCGGCGCTGGGCCACTACCTGAGCGAAGTCTGTGAACGGGGCAGCGTGTTGTGTTTTACACAGGCGCACCCGCACGGTCTGCGCCTGGCCGGCGGCCACAGTCAGGTGGTAGTGCGCAGCTACTTTGGTGCCGCGCTGCGCCGCATTAATGGCCTCCTGGTTGCCCTCTACTAGGTAATCGTTGATGCCGCCCTTGTAGAATTTTCCTTCCGCGGGCCTGTTGTAGAGGCGGACACCCTTGGTGTCGTTGTCGCAAAAAAGCAGCGCCGGACCTTGGTCACAGTAGAGCTGATACTTTCCTAGCTCCGGGTGCGTTAGGCGCACGGTGCCCGGCCCCGTACTGCGCAACTGCGGGCGGGGGTGGTGGTGCTCAAGCATGTAGGAGTGGGTAGGGGTGCTGTCGAGGTAGTAGTAGTGCTCCTTCACATCCTCGCCGTGGTTGCCCTCGCCGTTGGTGAGGCCAAACAGGCGCTCCTTCAGCATCTCATCCTGGCCGTTCCAGAGTCCCACGCCCAAGCACAGCAGCTGCCGCGCGTCGCTCACGCCGCCAATGCCTTCCTCGCCCCAGCGGTAGGCGTAGCTGCGGGCCATGTCGTGGGTGATGTAGTTCCAGGCATTGCCATCAGACGAGTAGTCTTCGCGTACCGTACCCCATTGTCTCTCTGTGAGGTAGGGCCCGAATTTCTTCCAGGCGGCTGTTTCGGCGTGGTCTTCCGCTAATCGTAGGTGTTCTGGGCTCATAGAAAAAGAAGGCGCAACGGGTGCGCGTAGTCAGCATACCAACTTGGCACCCGACAGGCAGTACCGAATGCACGACTTTGGCGGGTGATAGTTCACTGGCCAGGCAGTCGCATCGATGCAAGAAAAAGAGAAAGTGGCACGCCGTAGCACGTATCAGGCGCCAGGTGAAGGGAGGCGTAGCAGGCCTGAATATACAGCGGGAGCCTTGGTCATACGCGGGCTCTAAAAGCTGAGTTTTCGGCGAGCTGAGCCGTAGAAGTGCCTTTTTTTGCTGCCGTTGAGGTTAGCGGAAGTGGCACTACGAGCGGGAGGGGCTACAGACGTACTGTGCTGCATGGCTGGCAACCCAAGAGGTCGGGTCAGCGAGAAAAACACTTAGTGTAAAATCCCTATTTGTCCACGGCAGATTACGGGTTTTCCGGACAGTGGCCTGCGCAAGCCGGGGCGTATAGCCAATAGGCAGAAGGTAGCAGCGCGGCTTCTTGCCAGCTGGCCATCCGTTGGCTGCTCTACCACCGCGTTTCCTTACCCTCCCTTTGGCTATGGCTACTGCTTCTTCCGCCCGTCGTCACCCGGTGCGCACCGGCTTCCTTGTGCTGATTGGGGTGCTGTTGGTAGGTGGTGGTGTTGCCTACTTCGCTACCGATAAAGGCAAGGACTTGCTGCCTACCCTGGAGCAGCCGACGCTCAACATCAGCAACGTTAGCCGCGAAAAAATTGAGGGCCAGATGGTGGTGCGGCTGCGCAACCACGCACCCCTCACGCTCCGCATCGACAGTTTGCGCTACGTGACCCGCGTAGATGGGAAGCAACTGGCGCAGGGCCACAAAAGCCAACCGCTTGTGGTCCAAAAAAACGCCGCCAACCGTCTAGCGCTGCCGCTGGTGTTGAACCTGCCCGAACTAACCCGCAAAGCCAAAGAAGCCCAGCGCGACTGCGTAACGGTGCACATGCACACCGTGCTCTACGCCGATTTGCCCGGCGTAGGGCCGCAGGAGCTGCCGGTAGATGTGCGCAAGCGCGTATACATTCCGAAGTTGCCCAAAATTGAGGTAGCCGATGTGGACGTGACCAAGCTAGGCCTGAAAAACGGCGAAGCGGTAGTACACCTGCGCGTGACGAACTATGAGTCGATTCCATTCACAGTGAAGCAAGTGAACTACCGTTTCCAGATAGAAGACGACCTCGACGTGAAGGGCCAGGAAACCAGGAATGTTACGTTTCGCAAGAAGGGCACCGAGCTGATGCCCATTCACGTTCGGTTCGACACCAAGTCGATGCCGAAGGTGCTGTTCAAGTCTCTTTTCAAGGCCAAGAAAACCGACTATAAACTCACGGGCACCGCCACTGTGGCGGCCGGCGAGGCCAGCGCCCGCGACGCTACTATGCGCTTCAACAGCACCGGCACTGTGAAGGACCTGAAGGAGCTGACCAAAGCCGATAAGGAAAAGTGAAAGCCGAATGGCACCTGCACAAAGTCGGTCTAACGGGATGCCTCCCGTGGGGCACCTTCCTCAGCTGGCACAGCCGAGCGAGTGTAGAAAGGGCAGAAGTTCTACCTGAATACAAAAAGCACAGCACTAGACCTTGACAGCCGTTTGCATGTCTACTGCCTCTGGTTGGAGCAGGCTACCTAGCAGCTGGCGCACAGTAGCCACGTTTGCCACAGCGTAGCGGGTCAGCGAGCGGGGCGTGGGGCCTACCTTCAGGGTATATGCTTCTGGAGGTAGGGCCGCAAAGGTGTCCTCGTCGGTACGGTCGTCGCCTAGGGCCATGCTGTCGGCGCGCAGTTGCTCACGTACGTGGTCCTGCTCGGCGGGCTCGTCTACGGAGAGGCCGGGCCAGCCTACCCACACGTTGCCCTCGGCCCGGTAGATGGAGCCCAAGCCCGTGGCCAGCCCGCCTTCGCTGGGCTGAAAGGTGAGGCCCGTGGCCGTGCGCTGTATTTTGGTAGGTAGGCGGTTGGAAATGATGATGGTTCTGGACATCAGTCGAAAGCGATAGGCAGGGTAGGACAGAAGACCTTATTCTGCCTCGTTGAAATCCGGCAGCGTGAAGCGCTGGCCCTTGGAAAGTAAGTGCAGGCGCAGGTCGCGGATGGAAAACACCTCGCCGGGCGCAATGTCGGGGATGGTGTTGCCGGTGCAATGATGCCCATCGAGCACTACCACTATGCCGTTGCCGATAACCTCCACCTCGCGGCCTTTGCTTATCAATACCGCCGTGTCTTCTTCCAGCCCCAGGCCAATGCAGCCGGGGTTGGTAGCAATAATCTGGGCCATGCGCACGATGCGGCCACGGGCAATAAAGTGGGTGTCGATGGCCACATCGCGCAGCAGTTGCAGGCCGGTGGTGATGTGAATTTCGTCTTTGACAAACCTGGCATCGTTGCGGCCTTGGTAGATCATGGGTGTGCTCATGGCCGTGGCCCCGGCGCTGGTGCCGGCAATAAGCAGGGGCTCGTGGAGGTAGCGCTCGGTGAGGCGGTGCAGCAGCTGGGTGCCGCCAAGCAAGGCCGTGAGGCGCAGCTGGTCGCCGCCCGTAAACAGCACCCCGTCGGCCCGGTTGAGAACGTCCAGCGCCTCGGGGCTGTTGGCCTGCTCGCGGCTCTGTATGTCGAGCACTTCCACTTGCTCAATTCCCAGGGAGGAAAACACCTCTACGTAGTCCTGCGCTGCCGCGGCAGCGTCTTCGGCCGCCGTGGGGATGACCACGATGATGCGGGAGCCGTGTAGTTCATCCACAAAGCGCTGCAAAATAAAATCGGCCGATCTATCGTGGTCCGATGCGTGCTCATCGGTCTTGTGGCGCTGTTCGTGGCCGCCAATAGCCAGTAGGCGGCCCTTTGGTGGTGGGGTATGGGTAGGCATGAAGGGAAGGCAAGGAAAAGAGAGGCAGCAAACACGCTCCTACCCGCTGTAGTGGGTAGGAGCGTGCACACTAATAGTTTGGGGACAACAACGGCGGCGTGGTAGCCAACCACGTCCCCAGCCCTTCGATACGGGGTGCCGTAAGGACGGACTCAGCTTGTTGTACGGTGCGAAAAGCCAGCTGGAAACGTCAAAAACACGGATTCGGCACAGGAGAAATGCGTATTTTCTTCAACGAGTACTAGTGCTTTCAGTCGGTGGGTAAGACGCTGCCTACCCCTCGCCACCCGCAGGTTCAGTTTGCCGGCGTGCCTGCGTACCCTACGGGGGGGAGCTGCCACAGCCGCCCGCCGCCGGTAGGCAAGCACTGCAGGCGATAGTAGCCACGAAGCCGCTGCCCGGCAAAGGCGAGACGGAGCATGCCGCGGGCCAGTTGGGTGCGCAGCTGGGCGCCAGCGCCAGCGGCCGGTATCACTTGAACCGAGCCGGTTTCCAGGCACCGTAAAGAGGGCGTAGCATTCTCGATAGCGAATTGCCAGAGTAGGACCGGGTGCTTGGCTACCTGCTGTAGTGGTTGAGACAACACCCAGCTAGCCACCACCCCCGTGCCATCTTCCAGTACCAGCTCATGGTAGGTAGGAATACTGGGCGAGCAGCGAATAGCAAAGCAAAGAGCCAGGTGGGGTGGTACTACCACTACATCGGCAAACATGAGTTCGGGATTCATAGCGAGGGTAGGACGAGATAGAAGCATGCTCTGTATAACGGTACCTGCCCCGATACAGCGGTACAGAAAATACGGATTTCCGAAGGCGCATTCTCTCGTATACTCCGAATTTGTACCTAATACGCTCAGCAGAAATTGTCTAAAATATTGATAAGAAGAGAGTTGATTAGTACGTATTTTCTGCGAAACACCCCTTTGGGCAACGCTTGACCATAACTATTAGACGCGCCAAGCAGTAAAGCGTTGGTGGTTAAACGATAGGTAGTGAGACTGTCCTAGTACCTGAGCCAATACGCTAATGCCGCGGCGGTAGCGCGCTTGCCGGCGGGTGATGGAAGGGGAGGGCCTCACACAGGATATGAAGAAAGAGGAGATACAGATAACCGATTGGCAACGCATTCTGCTGGGGCAGGCCCCAGTTGAGTTTCTGTTGGAAGTGGTTGTGCGCACGCTCATCATCTACTTGGTGCTGGTGCTGGCCATGCGCGTGTTGGGTAAGCGCATGAATGCGCAACTCTCAGTGGCCGAGCTGTCGGTGATGATTATGCTGGGGGGCATTGTATCGGTGCCCATGCAGGTACCCAACCGGGGGCTACTGCACGGTATACTGGTGCTATCGTGCATGGTGGGTATGTACCGGGGCATCAACTGGCTGGCCTACCGGTTTCGGCGCGTCGAGCAGCTGACCCAGGGCAACCTGCACATCGTCGTCACCGATGGCGTGCTGGATCTGGAAGCCATGACCCGCGTCCGGCTCTCGCGGCAGCAGCTGTTTGCCAACCTGCGCGCCGCCGAAATGCAGCAGCTTGGGCAGGTGAAGCGGGTGTATATGGAGGCCAATGGTAAGTTCAGCATCTACCCGCAGGAGCCGCCCCGCCCCGGATTATCGCTCCTGCCCGAGAAAGATCCGGCCATTCGGCAGGCCGAACCTGAAGACAGCGCCGTGAAAGTCTGCCTGCAGTGCGGCCACCCCGAGCCGGCCGACCACAAGCCCTGGCAATGCCCGCACTGCGGCCACCAGCACTGGACATATGGGGTACATACGCTCTGATTTGTTATGAAACCAGAAGACATTCACCTCACCGATTGGCTCCGCATCTTGGTAGGCGAAGTGCCGGTTAGCTTCTACCTCGAAGCCATGCTGCGCGTGGTGTTCATCTACGTGCTGCTGCTGGTCTGCATGCGCCTCATGGGTAGCCGCATGGGCTCGGTACTGACCCGCAACGAGATGGTAGCCATGGTGTCGTTGGCGGCGGCCAATGGCGTTGCCCTCATGGCCCCCGACCGCGGCCTGCTGCCGGTGGTAGTGGTGGCGGCCATCATTGTAGGCTACCAGCGCCTGATTGCGTGGTGGGCACTCCGTAGCAAGAAGTTTGAGAGTGTGGTGCTAGATGATGTGCGCATACTGGTGCAGGATGGTTGCTTGGAGCTTAATGGACTGCAAAACAGTGTATTGTCGCGGGAACAAATGCTCTCGAAGCTGCGGCAGGCCAGTGTTGCCAACCTAGGTATGGTGCAACGTGCCTACCAAGAGGCCAGCGGATCATTTTCTATCCTGACGTTCACAGCGCCACGGCCCGGCCTGTCCATTCTGCCAACAGAAGACACGGCTTTTCGGGACGAGCAGCAGAAAGCCGAGGACCAATTTGCCTGCGCCAGCTGTGGCCACCTGGAGTCCGATAAGCAAGCCCCTGCCCACCAGTGTACCCGCTGCGGCGAGCAGGAGTGGCAGCCCGCCGTGCTAGGGTAGGAGGCGGCCAAGCGCAGGCCATTGAACTACCCCAGCACAGCGGCTGCCACAGTCACATTTGTCTTTACTTATCAACCACCTCTGTTGCTAAGGCTGTCAGATCCAGCCCATCAAACGTACCAGAGGTCATCATCAGCAGATTGGTGTCTTGCCAGTGTTGTTGATGCAGAAACTCAGCCAGGGCCTTGCTATCGGTGAAAACCTGCAAATCGGGGCGTTGGAAAGCCTGCTGCACAGCCTCAGGGGGTAGGGCCGGTAAGCGCTTGTGCTCCAGCACGTGCGGGTTGAAATACACCACTGCTACGTCGGGCGCGTCGAAGGTATGGGCGTATTGGGGTAGGAAAGCCGGGTTGAGCGAGCTGAATGTATGCAGCTCCAGGCAGGCCACCAGACGCCGTTTCGGGAACTGCTGCTTCAGGGCCGTGGCGGTGGCTTTCAGCTTGCTGGGTGAGTGCGCAAAGTCCTTGTATACCACCGAATCCTGGCCCTCGCGTACCAGCTCCAGGCGGCGTGCAGCGCCTTTGAAAGTGGCAATGGCTTCGTAAAAATCCTTGCCTTTGATGCCTAACTGCTTGCAGACCTCCTTGGCTGCCGAGATGTTGCGCAGGTTGTGCGCGCCAAACACCTGCACCGGCACCTGCTCGTCGCGCTTGGTGAGAAGGTAGGTCTTGCCGTCGCGCAGCACGTGCTCGTGCGGGCCGTAGCCCACGTACTTCACGTCGGGCGAGGTAGGCACGGTCACGAGCTGCACCTGCTCGTCGTCCTGGTCGTAGATGAGGGTGCCGGCCTTGGGCGTCATCTCCGCGAAGATTTTGAACTGCTCGCGGTAGATTTCCTCCGTCGGAAACACGTTGATGTGGTCCCAGCTAATGCCGGAAATCACGCCGATGTGGTGCTGGTAGAGGTGAAACTTCGGCCGTCGGTCGATGGGCGACGACAGGTACTCATCGCCCTCGATGATGATAATGGGCGCATCCTCCGTGAGCTGCACCATCAGATCGAAGCCCGCCAGCTGGGCACCCACGGCGTAGTCGAACTTGCGCTGGTGGTAGCGCAACACGTGCAGAATCAGCGAGGTGATGCTGGTTTTGCCGTGCGAGCCGCCAATCACGATGCGCTGCTTGTCCTTGCTGGCCTCGTAGATGAACTCCGGGAACGAGTACACGCGCAGGCCCAACTCCTGAGCGCGCAGCAGCTCGGGGTTGTCGGGGCGGGCGTGCATGCCCACAATCACGGCGTCGAGGTCGGCGGTTATTTTCTCCGGAAACCAGCCTTCTGCAGCCGGCAGCAAGCCGGCGGCTTGTAGGCGGCTTTTGGCTGGCTCAAATATCTCGTCGTCGGAGCCCGTGACGTGGGTACCGCGCTGGCGCAGGGCCAGGGCCAGATTGTGCATGATGCTGCCGCCGGTAGCAATCAGATGAAGGCGCTGGAAGGAGGAGGGGGTAGCAGGCATTGGGTAAGCAAAACGATAGGCAAGCAGATGGGCGGCAAAGGTAGGCAGATAGAACATACCAGCCAGGGTAGAGGTTAGGAAGGAAGTAGTTGGCGAAGGCTGGTTATGATTAGAGCAGGCGCGGCGTGCGGTTGCCTACCAACGCAACCAATCAATTGCTCCCAGCGTCTGGCTGGCACGCAGCAAGGAACATAGTAAAAGAAACTGTATTTCCCACACCTGTTTTCTTCGCGTTAGCCGTTAGTTTTGTACCCCTTTTGCCCGGCCTGGCCGGGTGCGTGCCGGGCACGTCCGACTGAGCATTTTTTGGTGCAGTCGCCGATTGCTCCCCTAGTTCTGCTTACCTTGTATTTCCCCTCACCCCATGAACGACCGGATGGATGACCGCCTGAAACAATCGGCCTCGCGGGCCAAAGCCGCCTGGAACAGCCGCCCCCCGGCCATGACCATGGCGGCGCCCGCCGGCAAATTGCCCCCGCAGGCCCGCGAGCTGGAAGCGGCCGTGCTCGGCGCGCTCATGCTCGAAAAGGACGCCCTCACCACCGTTATCGACATCCTGAAGCCCCAAAGCTTCTACGATGACCGCCACCAGAGCATTTTCAAGGCTATTCTGAGCCTATTCGATAAATCGGAGCCCATTGACCTGCTCACTGTCAACCAGGAGCTAAAGGAGCTGGGTGAGCTGGAAATGGCCGGCGGCACGCACTACGTGGCCAACCTTACTTTCAAGGTGAACTCGGCGGCCAACATCGAGTACCACGCCCGCATCATCACCGAAAACGCCATCAAGCGCGAGCTGATCCGCATTGCCAGCGAGATTCACCGCGACGCGTTCGAGGACACCACCGACGTGTTTAACCTGTTGGACGCCACCGAGCAGGCGCTGTTTGAAGTGTCGGAATCCAACATCCGCAAGAACTTCGACGACATGCGCTCTTTGATGGGCAAGGCCATCAAGGAGCTGGAAGAAAAGAAGAATCAGAAGGACGGTCTCACCGGCGTGCCCTCCGGCTTTTCGGCCCTGGACCGCGTAACCAGCGGCTGGCAACCATCTGACCTAGTGATTATTGCAGCACGCCCCGGCATGGGCAAGTGTCTCGGCAAAGGCACGAAAGTGCTGATGTACGATGGCACCCTGCGCAACGTGGAAGACGTGCAGGCCGGTGAGCTGCTGATGGGCGACGACTCCACGCCCCGCCGCGTGCGCAGCATTGCGCGGGGTAGGGAGAATATGTATTGGGTGCGCCAGAACAAGGCCGAGGACTACCGCGTCAACGAAAGCCACATTCTGTCTTTGAAGCGCAGCCGCACCGAAGGCCCGCACCGCAAGGGCGACGTGCTGAACATTACAGTAAAGGACTGGCTGACGAAGTCCGACAAGTTCCGCTCGAACTACAAAGGCTATAAAGTGCCCGTGGCATTTGCCGCGCAGGACGTTCCTGTGGATCCGTATTTTCTGGGTGTATGGCTGGGCGATGGTAGCTCCGCCAACTGTCGCATCACGGCCCAGGATGCAGAAATCATTGAATACCTGAATGAATACGCCGATGCGCTGGACCTGCAAGTGACGGTAGGCGTAGTGGCCGACCGCTGCAACAGCTACGGTATTACCCGCGGGCGACAGGGCGGTAGCCTAGCGCAGTTTTCTTTGCAAGACGAGCTGCGCCAGCTAGGCGTGCTCGGCGACAAGCATATTCCGCAGACTTACCTGATCAACAGTCGCGAGAACCGCCTGCGCCTACTGGCCGGTCTCATCGACTCCGACGGTCACCTCGACCCGGTGAGCAACGGCTACGAAATCACCCAGAAAAACCATCGCCTGGCCCGGCAGATTAAGTTTCTGGCCGATTCGCTGGGTTTCCGCACGTCGCTGAAGAAAAAGCGCGCCGCTATCAGCGCCATTGGCTACGAGAGCGAAGTGTACCGCGTGCGCATCTACGGCGACATCAGCTGCGTGCCGGTGCGCATTGCCCGCAAAAAAGCACAGCCTTGGCAAAGCCCGGTGGACTGGCGCGTGACGGGCATCACGGTCGAGTTTGATCAGGAAGACGACTACTACGGCTTCGAAATCGACGGCAACCGCTTGTTTCTGCTCCAGGACATGACGGTGACGCACAACACGGCTTTCGTGGTGTCGGCCATGCGCAACGCGGCCGTGGACCACAAGAAGCCGGTGGCTATTTTCTCGCTGGAAATGTCGTCTATTCAGCTGGTAAACCGTCTGATTTCGGCGGAGGCGGAGCTGGATTCGGAGAAGATCAAGAAAGGCAACCTGGCCGACTACGAGTGGGCGCAGCTCAACCACAAGATTTCCTCGCTGTCGTCGGCGCCGATTTTCATTGACGACACGCCCGCGCTCAGCATCCGCGAGCTGCGCACCAAGTGCCGCCGCCTCAAGGCCCACCACGATATTCAGATGATTATCATCGACTACTTGCAGTTGATGACGGGCAACTCGGACGGGGGCAAGGGCGCTGGCAACCGCGAACAGGAAATTGCCTCTATCTCGCGGGCGCTCAAGGGCATTGCCAAAGAGCTGAACGTGCCCGTGCTGGCGCTGTCGCAGCTCTCGCGCTCCGTGGAGACCCGCGGCGGCGACAAGAAACCGCAGCTGAGTGACCTGCGTGAATCCGGTTCTATCGAGCAGGATGCTGATATGGTGGTGTTCCTGTATCGCCCGGAATACTATAAGATTACGGAGGATGAAATGGGCAACCCAACCCAGGGCATGGGCGAGGTGATTATTGCCAAGCACCGGAATGGCTCCCTGGAAACCGTTCAGCTCAAGTTCATTGGTCGCTTCACCAAGTTTGCCGACCTGGACGGGGTAGGCGGCTTCGAGGGCGGCGACTACAACCCCGGCGCCTTCCCCACCAGCACGTTCGACGAAGAACCCGGCGCCTTTGCCCCGAACACCATTCGCCTGGGTTCGCGCATCAACAACGACGGGCCCGCTCCGCAGGCCTTCCCCCGCAGCAACTTCGGCAACGAAGACCCGCCGTTTTAGAATAAAAACTCCTGTCATCCTGAGCACAGCGAAGGACCTTCTCACGCGTGGACGACTGACGTACTAACGACTCGTTCACACGTGAGAAGGTCCTTCGCTGTGCTCAGGATGACAGGAGTTTCCTACCTTGTCAATCCAACCTTCTACCCTCACAGCAATGCGCGTAGCAATTATTGGATGCGGCAATATGGGCATGGCCTACGCCAAATCCTTCCTGCAAAACAACCTGGTGAAGCCCGAGAACATGCTGCTGGTGGCCAGGAGCCCGGCCCGGCAGACGGAGCTGGAGGGTAGGCAGGCCGGGCGCGTGATGCTAGGCATCACGCAGGAGGTAGGCCAGTATGATCTGGTGATTGTGGCCGTGAAGCCCCAGGATTTCAGCGCGGTAGCGCGGGAGCTGCGGGAGGTGGTGCAGCCTCAGCAGATGGTGCTGTCCATCATGGCTGGCATCCCCATTGCACGGTTGCAGCAGGAGCTGGGGCATCCGCTCATCATCCGGGCTATGCCCAACACGCCGGCCCTCATTGGGCTGGGCATGACGGCCTACGCCGCCGCCGAGGGCCTCACGGTGCGGCAAATTCGGCAGGTAGAAAACCTGATCAACTCCACCGGGCGGGCCGTGTTTTTGGAACAGGAAAACCTGCTGGATGCCGCTACGGCCGTGAGCGGCAGCGGCCCGGCGTATTTCTTCTACATCGTGCGGGCCATGATTGAGGCCGGCCGACAGCTGGGGTTCGACGAAGCCCTGGCCGCGCAGCTGGTGAAACAAACGATGCTGGGCTCCTTTCACCTGCTCAACAACTCCGAAAAGTCGTTGGATGAGCTGATTAAGGCCGTGGCTTCCAAAGGCGGCACCACCGAGGCAGCCCTCACGGTGTTTGGCGAGCGGGATTTGGCGGGGGCGCTCATTGGGGGCATCAGCGCCGCCGAGCGCCGGGCGGGGGAGCTGTCGAAGGGGTAGGAGCAGGATACCATTTTGCATGATGCCACTTGCTGCCTTTCAGAGTTACCTTCAGCGCCACTTGCCCGGCTTGCTTGAGGAGGAAGTAGCAGTATTTACGGGGCTATTTACTCCACGTACGCTCCGGCGGCAGGAGGTATTGGTGCACCAGGACGAAGTAGGGCGACACGGTGCGTTTGTACTTTCAGGTTGCCTGCGCGCCTACGTGACGGACGCCAAGGGCAAGGAGCATATCCTGCAATTTGCCCCCGAAAGCTGGTGGATAGCTGATCAGTATAGTCTGCTGCACCAAGCGCCCGCGCAATTCTCCATCGACGCCGTCGAGGCTTCCAATGTGCTGCTCTTCGACCCCGCTTTCTACCCCCGGCTGCGGCAGCTGGGGCCGGAACTACAGCAGTTTTTCTACGAGCTGCTGCAAAACAGCGTGGCTGCCATGCAGCATCGCCTTATCGGGGTGCTCAGCGCCACTGCCGAAGCCCGCTACCTTGATTTTCAGCAGCGTTACCCTACGCTGGCGCAACGGTTGCCGCTTCGCCATATTGCGGCCTACCTAGGCATCACGCCGGAGTCGCTAAGTAGGCTGCGCAAGGAGTTAGCGCGAGGATAGGAGCGGGTAGCTTTCGTGAAGGGCGCATCACCAAATGGGCCATTTCTTATCCTACATCAAGGCCTTGCACTCCTAGGTAGGGTACTTTTGTTATCATCAAATGGATAACCCCATGCACCGCAGAGACTGCTTGAAAACACTGGCGGTGCTACCCTTCGCTTCAGCCATGAACTCCCTGCAAGACCTCCACAAAACCGCCTCTACCTTCCAGAAAACCGATAAAATGCCGGTGCTTTTCGTCGGGCACGGTTCGCCGATGAACGCGCTGGCTGATAACCCCTTCACCCAAACCCTGCACCAGCTGGGTAGGGATATCCGGGACCGGCAGCCGCCGCGGGCGGTGCTGGTGGTGTCGGCGCACTGGCTCACGCGCGGCACCTACGTGGCCGTGAACGAGCGGCCCGAAACCATCCACGACTTCGGCGGCTTCCCCGACGAGCTGTTTGCCATGCAGTACCCCGCACTCGGCGCACCCGACGTGGCCCAGGAGGTGCTGGCCGCCCTCCCCGACGCCCAACCCACCGACGAGTGGGGCCTCGACCACGGCACCTGGACGGTGTTGCACCACTTGTTTCCGGAGGCCGATATTCCGGTGTTCCAGCTCAGTATCGATTACGGCCGGCCGCTTACTTTTCATGCCGAGTTGGCCCGGCAGCTCCAGTTTCTGCGGCGGCGCGGGGTGCTGGTGGTAGGCAGCGGCAACATTGTGCACAACCTGCGGCAGAGCATGCCCCATTTTATGCAGAACAACCCCGCGCCCCACGCCTGGGCCGTGGAGTTTGATGCCTGGGCCAAGCAGAAAATCGACCAGCGCGACCTGCTGGCGCTGGCGCACTACCAGCAAGCTGGTGCCGCCGGCCCCCTCGCCGTGCCTACCCCCGACCACTACATCCCGATGCTCTACAGCCTGGCTCTGGCCGAAGCTGACGACGACATTCGGCACGCCTTCGAGGAGGTGAGCTTTGGGGGCATGAGCATGCGCACGTTTGTGGTAGGGTAGGGGCAGCGTGCGGGGCTGACTACCCAAGGCAGCAGGCAACCCTCTGTGCGGGCCGCGCATCTGCTATAGCGCAAGTTTCTTCATCTTGTGCTGCTGATGCGAAACCTACTCCTGCTGCTGCTCGCTTTTTTTGTTGCTACCCCGGCGGTTGCCCAGCAACCAACCGACACCGTGTATCGCGCCACGCCGCGTAAAATCAACGACCTGGTGCACACGCGGCTGGACCTGCGCTTCGACTACCCCAAGCGCTACGCTTACGGCAAGGAGTGGCTGACGCTGAAGCCGCACGCCTACCCCACCGACTCGCTGCGGCTGGATGCGCAGGGCATGGATATTCAGGCAGTGGCCTTGATGAACGGGGATGCGCCGCAACCACTCCAATACGACTACAACCAGCAGCAACTGCTGATCCGGCTGGGCCGACTGGTGCCGACGGGCGAGGCGTACACCATCTACATCGAGTACACGGCCAAACCCGACGAGCTACACGCGAAGGGCTCGGCGGCTATTCGGGATGCCAAGGGCCTTTATTTCATCAACCCCGACAGCGCGGAGGCCGGCAAGCCTGTGCAAATCTGGACGCAGGGCGAGACGGAAGCCAACTCGGCCTGGTTCCCGACCATCGACAAGCCCAACCAGAAGTCCACCTCCGAAATCAGCCTGACAGTACCCGCCAAGTACGCTACCCTCAGCAATGGCCTGCTGGTGAGCCAAGTGCCCGCTGGCCCCGGTCTGCGCCGCGACACCTGGAAAATGGCGCAGCCCCACGCGCCCTACCTGTTTATGCTGGCCGTAGGCGACTTCCGCAAGACCACCGATACCTGGCGCGGCAAGGAGGCGAGCTACTACCTGGAGCCGCAGTACGCGGCGCAGGCCCGCGCTATTTTCGGCCAGACGCCCCGCATGCTGGAGTTCTTTTCGGAGCGTTTGGGCGTGGAATTTCCGTGGCAGAAGTACGCCCAAGTGGTGGTGCGCGACTACGTGAGCGGGGCGATGGAAAATACCACGGCTTCCTTATATGGACCGCACGCCCAGGGCACCGCCCGCGAGCAGCTGGACTGGGAGTACGCCGATGTGGAGCGCGAAATGGCCCACGAGCTATTTCACCAGTGGTTTGGCGACTACGTGACGGCCGAGGGCTGGAGCAACCTGACCATGAACGAGTCGTTTGCCAACTTCTCGGAGGTGCTGTGGGCCGAGTACGCCCACGGCCCCGACGCCGGCGCCGCCCAGGCCGACCGCAGCCTGCGCAACTACCTGAGCAATGCCGGCAACTATGCCAAGCCGCTCGTGCGCTTCACCTACGCCGACAAGGAGGACATGTTCGACGGGGTAAGCTACCAAAAGGGCGGCAGCATCCTGAACATGCTGCGCAGCTACCTGGGCGAAGACGTCTTTTTTAAAGGCCTGCGACGCTATTTGACGCAAAACGCTTTCGGAACCGGCGAGGCCCAGCAGCTGCGGCTGGCCCTGGAAGAGGCATCGGGGCAGGATCTGAACTGGTTTTTCAACCAGTGGTACTACCGCGCCGGCCACCCCATCGTCACGATTGACTACGCTTGGGATGCGGCCCGCAAAGAGCAGCAAGTCACCATCAAACAAACCCAGCCGGGGCCGGCGTTTCAGCTGCCACTGGCGGTGGATGTATACGCGAATGGCCAGCCCACGCGCCACCACATTACCGTGCGGAAGGCCGCCGAAACCTTCCGCTTTCCGTCGGTCAGCAAGCCGGATCTGGTGAACGTGGATGCCGAAAAGGTGTTGGTCTGGCAAAAAACCGACAACAAGCCGCTGGCCGCGTACGCCTACCAGTTCCGCCACGCCCCGCGCTACCTCGACCGTCGCGAAGCCCTGGCCACCGCCCAAACGCAGCGCGCCCAGCCAGTAGCCCAACAGCTATTGGTGGCGGGTCTGGCCGATCGGTCGCCGGTGCTGCGGCAGTTTGCTATCGAAGCCCTGGAACTCCAGCAGGTGGGTTTGCGCAAAGCGGCTGCGCATGTGCTACGCAGGCTCGCCACCACCGATTCGTCGGTGCAGGTGCGGGCGGCGGCGCTGCTGGCGTTGGGTTCGCTCAAGGAGAAGCAGTACGCCCCGCTGTTTGTGCAGGCCCTGGAAAGTCCATCGTACCGGGTGCAGGGGGCGGCGCTGCAAGGGTTGCTGCCGCTGAACCCAAAGCTGGCGCTGGCTCGCGCGTTGGCCCTGGAAGCCGACAATACGGGTGCCCTCACGGTGGCCCTGGTGCAGGTATACGGCCAGGTAGGCACCCTGGCGCAATGGCCCCTCATGCGGACAAAGTACGACGCCGCTGCCCCTATCAGGCGCCTCGACATGCTGCCCGGCCTGGGCGAAATCCTAGGCCGCCTCGACGACCCTACCGCCCTCACCGAAGGCATTACCCGTATCAAAGACCTGACGGTGGGCTTTAAACCCTACCTGGATTATAAACGGCTGATTGGCCTGCTCCGCCAGATTCAGCAGCGCCAGGCCGGCCGCCCCAATGCGGCGCTTGCGGCCACACTGGTAGCGCAGGCCGTAGCAGAAATTGAAGCAGCGTAGGCGAGGGTAGGGCGAAAAAACAGTGACGAGGGCGGGCTCTACCCGTCGCCTTTCTCCCGCGCCGCAAATGCCTGCCGGGCCTGGGCTACCTCCTGCGCGTGCGCATTGGCCCAGGTGCCCAGTCCCGAAAAGGCTACGAGCAGACTGTGGCCCAGCGGCGTGAGCTGATATTCCACGCGGGGCGGCACCTCGGCGTATACGTGGCGCTGCACTAGCCCATCGGCTTCCAGGGAGCGGAGCGTGACGGTAAGCATCCGCTGCGATACGTCGCCGATTTGCTTGCGCAACTCGTTGAAGCGCAGCGTGTCGGCGGCGCCCAGATGCAGGATGCAGAGAAAAGACCACTTATCGCCGATGCGGTCTAAGACGTGGCGCACGGGGCAGATGCTGGTGGCCGTTTGGATATTCTGTAAAATTTTTTTTGCCTCGGCTTGAAAAGTAATTGGCTGATTTTCAGTGATAGTTACGTGCATGTGCCTTAGGAAGAAGTAAATGCCTTCTTGCGGACGCAAAACGCGTCTACTAGTTTTGAGTTACTAAAAGTAACTATTGTACTTAAAAGAACCAAGCTCATGATTGCTATTACCGGAGCTACCGGCCACCTGGGCCGCGCCACCCTCAACGCCTTATTGTCTAAAGTTCCTGCTAACCAACTAATTGCTTTGGTGCGGGATCCGCAAAAAGCCACCGACCTGAGTGATCAGGGCGTGCAGGTACGGCAGGGCAACTACAACGACCCCGCCACGCTACAAGCGGCCTTCCAAGGCGCAGAAAAAGTGCTGCTGATTTCTGGCGACGATCTGGAAAACCGCTTGCAGCAGCACAAGAACGTGATTGACGCGGCCAAGAAAGCCGGGGTGCGCCACGTGCTCTATACCAGCGTTACGAACCCCTCGGCCGATTCGCACTTCGGAGCCTCGCCCAGCCACGTGGCTACCGAGGCCTACCTCAAAGAGTCAGGGCTGACGTATACTATGCTGCGCAACACACTGTACCTGGATATTCTGCCCATGATGATAGGCGAAAATGCGCTACCCAGCGGCCAGCTCTACGCCGCAGCTGGTGAGGGCAAAGTGAGCTACGCCCTGCGCCAGGACCTGGCCGAAGCCACCGCTGCCATTCTGGCTACCCCCGGCCACGACAATCAGACCTACGACCTGGCGCCTGCGCCGGCCTACTCCTTTCAGGATGTTGCGGCTACGCTGAGCGAGGTTGCCGGGCAGCCGGTGCAGTACGTACCCATCTCGCCGGAAGCCCTGGCCGCCGGCATGCGCGAGCACCACGTGCCCGAACCCGTAGTGATGATGATGGTCGGCTTATCAAAAGCCATGGCCGCTGATGAGTTCAACCTCAGCAGCCCTACCCTGGAGCAACTGCTGGGCCGCCGCCCCACCGACTTGAAAACGTTCCTGACGGGCGTTTACGGCAAGTAATGGGCGCACCTTATCAGGCCATGCATCCCAGGGCTGAAGCCCTGGGCTACGGAGCGGTTTCATTCTTGCTTCTGCTCCGCTGACTAGCCCAGGGCTTCAGCCCTGGGATGCATGGCCTGATAAGGTATTGGAACCAGCTGGCTACTCGTCGCCCTGCGGATCGGGGAACTGGGGCTGTTGCCGGGCATACGGACCGGCTTCGGCGGGGGTGGCGCAGCCGGCCAAAACGGCGCACTCAAATGTCGCGCCGTGGTAGTAGCGTTGAAACAGCACCGCCACCAGCCACATGGAGGCAATGGGCGCCACAAAATACACCCATAGCCCCGTGAAATTGCCAGCCGCCACGGCTGTGCCCAGCGACCGGGCGGGGTTCAGGCTCATCCCCGACAGCGGCGTTTCGAAACCAATATACAAGGCCAGCAAGCCGGCCAGCAGCCAGCCAGCATACTTGCGCCGCTGCTCGGAGTGCAGCGCCCAGAGCAGCACAAACATGAAAAAGGCCGAAATAGCGGCTTCGGCCAGCAGTGCCACACCCACGCCCCAGTCGCCGGGCACCGTCACGTTCTGCTTGATATCTGGGTGAGTATACCAAGGCGCCAATACCTGCTCCATCAGGAAGCCGCCGGTCAGAGCGCCCCCAAACTGAAACACCACGTACCAAAACGTATCGGTGGCGCTGAGGCTACCCAACTGCCAGAACGCCAGCGTGACGGCCGGATTGAGGTGCGCCCCCGAGCGTTGCCCCCAGGCGCTGTACGTCATGAGGGCAACGGCCAGGCCAATGGGTAGGCCCAGCACCACGTGGCGCAGCAGGTCGTTGTCGCCCAGCCACTGCCGCACCGGCGAGGTAGGGTGTTGCACCACCACCGCCGCGCACGACGCCACAATGATAAATGTGGCCGCTCCGGCTGCTTCCGCTACATAGTAGGTCCAATGGCGCCGGAGGGTAGCGAGCAGGCCAGAAGTGGAGGTGGACATAAACGGGAGCTGCGTGAAGCAAATAGTATTCGCTTAACGCAGCCCCGGTTAAAGTGTTGGCGTCGCTACGGTCGGGCTTTACTTTGGGAGGAGCTGCCGCGGTTTTTTACAATTGGTAGGTGAGCGTGGCGGCCAGCTGGCGCGGCGCAATGGGGTTGATGCTGTTGTCGTCGTGGGCGTTATAGCTGAGCTTGTTGAGCAGGTTGGAAAGCTTCAGGCGCAGCGTGAGGCGCTGGTAGGCATAGCCCACCGACGCATCAAATTGCGTGTAGCCAGGCAGCGGAATCAGCTGAAACGTGTCGTTGAGGCGGGGCTGGCCGTCGGGGGTCACCTTGCGCGTGTTGCGGCCCGCCTGCCGCTCGCCCACATAGTAAGCCGTGAAGCCGGCTTGCAGCCCGCGCAGCGTGGAGTGGTCGAGGGTGTAGAACACGCTCAGGTTGGCTGTGTGGTTGGGGTTGTAGCGCAGCAGGCTTCCTACCTCGTAAATGTTGCTTTTGGTGTAGGAAGTGTGGTTGTAGCTGTAGCCCCCAATCAACGACCAGCCCTGGTAGGGCTTGCTAAGAATGTCCACTTCCAGGCCTTTGCTGGTCACCTCGCCCGCCAGTTCCTGGGCGTTGGGGAAGTCGGCGTTGTAGCGCGGGTCGTTTTGCAGAATGGTCTGCGCTTGCCCGTCGTTCACGATGTGGTAGGCCGTCACGTTGGCCGACAGTGCCCCGTCGAACAGGTCGTTTTTCACGCCTACCTCCAACTGGTTGAGGGTAGAAGGCGGCAGTGCTGCCCCGTTCTGGTCGGTGCCCGAGTTCAGCACAAACGAGTTGGAGTAGGAGGCAAAGACGGAGCTGGTCTTGATGGGCTGATACACAAGGCCCAGGCGCGGCGAAAAAGCATCATCATACCGCTTGCTCTGCGTGAGGGAGTAGTCCTTGTAAGCCAGCGACTTGGTGCCGGTTTCCTGGTAGGTGTAGCGCACCCCGGCCAGCACTTTCACTTTCTCACCCACACTAATCAGGTCTTGCACGTAGGCCCCTACCCGCCGGATGGGCGTATGGTTGCGCGAGGCCAGCGCCAGGGCGGGCAAATCGGCCCGCTGCTTGTACTTGTCTAGGTCCAGGATGTTGATTTTATCGTAGGCCACGGCCGTGTACGAGGGCGTGGTGGTGTTGTACTTATCGGCATCCATACCTACCAGCACGGCGTGGCTGAGGAAGTACGTCTTGAACTTGCCCGTTACGTCCAACTCGCCCAAAAAGTAGTCCTGCATGGTCTGGCTGCCTTGCGCGTTGCGGCTCCAGTCGCCGTTTTCGAGCACGCCAATGGGGCGGGACGTGCTGCGCTGGTCGTTGTCGTAGCCCTGGTAGCCACCGATCAGGCGCACCTGCCAATTGTCGGAGAGGTGGTGGGTGAGGGTGGTGGTGAGGCTGGTTTGGTCGGTACGGTTGTACGCCCATTTTGGCCCCAGGAACCGGCTGCGCGGCACGTCCACGATGCGGTAGTTGATGGTGCCAATGCCGTAGTCGGGCGTGCGCTCGTCGTGCAGGTAGTCGCCCTCCACCAGTAAATCAGTCTTTTGACCTACCTTAAATAGCAGCGACGGATTCACGTAGAAGCGGTTTGATGAAACGCCCTGACGGAAGCTGCGGGCGTTTTCGTAGGTGGCATTCACCCGGTAGGCCACGTGCTCAGAGCTATTCACGGCCCCGTACACATCCACAAAAGGCTTATAAAAATCATAGCTACCCACGCGCATGCCCACCTGGCCGCCTTGCTCGAAGCGGGGCTTTTTAGTGACCAAGTTGATAACGCCGCCGGCCGCCACGTTGCCGTACAAAATGGCGTTGCTGCCCTTCATCACCTCGAAGCTTTCCAAAGCCGTGGCTTCTGGCAGAGCGCCGTTGTTGTAGCGCACCCCGTTTTTGAAAGTGTTATTGCTACCCATCGAGAAGCCCCGGCTAGCCAACTCTTCCTGGGTGCCACCGGTAGTACCCATCACGTACACGCCACTCACGTTGGCCAGCGCGTCGCTCACGCGCAGCACCTGCTGCTGCTCCAGCACCCCCTGGTCGATGGTCACGATGCTCTGAGGCAAATCCAATGGCCGCACCGGTAGCTTGCCCGCGGCCACCGGCTTTTCGTTGATGGTGCGGTTGCCTGTCACGGTTACTTCCGAAAGCTGGCGCTGGTCTTTCGCCAGCGTGAGGGGGGGTAGCGTAACCGATTCACCTGCTTTTATTTGCACCGTCAGGAGCTGGGTCACGTAGCTCACATGCGTCACGGCTACTTTCAGCCAGCCAGCCGGGGCCTGCAAGCGAAAACTGCCTTCCGCATCTGTGCTAGTACCCAGTGAAGTGCCCTGCACCAGTACCGAAACCGACTCCGCCGCTTGCCCGTCGGCTAGCTTTATCTGTCCAGTCAGCGTGCCGGTTGCTTGCTGCATCTGTCCGGCCGCCTCCCGCGGTGCCGACTGCGCCCAGCCAGTTGCGGGCAAGGAAAAACCAAGAAGTAAGGAAAGGGAGAGGAGACGTGCTGCCATGCGCTATTTAGATAGATTCAAAATATGAGCAAAGCAACTGTTAAATTAGAATTAAACCAAATAAGTCAACTATTATTTTTATAAATTCTAAATAAGATAGTAAGTTTGGCTTGTCGGAGATAAGCACCTGCGCCTAGACAAACCAGCGCGATAAACACGCGCATACGCCGTGCTGTAACTCATCGTCTGTTTGACTGATCTGCGCTTCTCCTTTCAGCTTTCCTCTTTATCCTTCATTTTCCTTTCCGTGAAACCTGAGAAAAAAAATTACACGCTTCGCCGGTTTATCCTAGACATTCACCTATGGCTGGGGGTAGGCAGTGGCCTGATCCTGTTCGTAGTGTGCCTGAGCGGTACCTTGTATACCTTCCGCACCGAAATTGTGCAGGCCGTGGAGGCACAGGCCTACCACATCGCGCCACCTGCTACCGGGCAGCCGTTGCCAGCTGCTACCCTGGTAAGCCGGCTGGAGCAGGCCTACCCCGCCAGCAAAGTGGTAGCCCTTAGCATTCCCGCTGATGCTGAGCGGGCCTGGACTTTCTCACTCACCACCCGCGAAGCCCTGGCGCGCCAGCAGGCCGAGGAAAAAGCCGAGCAGCAAGCGGGCGGCAAGCCCGGTGGCGAAGGCCATAAAAAGGGCGGTGGCAAGGAAGGCCGGGGCGGTAAGGGAGGACATGGCGGCAAGCGCGGCAACCAGGACTCACAAACGCTCCTCGTAAATCCCTACACCGCCGCCGTGCAAGGCAACACCGACACCGGCCTGTCGGAGTTCTTTCGGAGCGTGATGGGTCTGCACCGCTGGCTGCTGATGGAAGGCGGGGTAGGGCAGCTGCTGGTGGGTAGCGCCACGCTCATCTTTATCGTGTTGCAGCTGACCGGGTTGGCGCTGTGGGTGCCGGCCAAGCTGAAGCAATGGAGCAAGTGGAAAATGTGGCGGCCCGGTTTCGTGATTAAGACCAACGCCAGCCGCAAGCGCCTCAACCACGACCTGCACAATACGCTGGGATTCTACGCGCTGGGTCTGCTCACGGTGATGTCGCTCACGGGCCTGTGCTGGTCGTTTGAGTGGTACTGCGACGGCCTGAGCAGCCTGCTGGGCGCCAAGGTGTTTGGCGGGCGGGGCGAAAAGCCGCTGCCCTCGGCCGTGCCCGCCACCGCGGGCCGCACCCTCTCTGCCGACGACTACCTGGCCCTGGCCAACCGCCAGCTGGCCTACCCCGGCGACGTGCGCCTGACCCTACCCAAGGGCCCCGAGGGCTCGGTGAGCGTGCAGAAAACCAAAACGGGCTTCTTCGCCCTGGCCGCCGCCGACCGCCTCACGCTGGACCAGTACAGCGGCGCCGTGCTCAAG
This sequence comes from Hymenobacter citatus, assembly GCF_014333615.1. Classification (GTDB taxonomy): domain Bacteria; phylum Bacteroidota; class Bacteroidia; order Cytophagales; family Hymenobacteraceae; genus Hymenobacter; species Hymenobacter citatus. The sequence goes on from NZ_JACSCY010000002.1 coordinate 191,937, forward strand.
GCCGATATCTTCGCCGCCAAGCCCTTCAACGAGCAGCTAACCAGCCTCATCAAGCCCCTGCACACGGGCGAGGTAGCGGGTACTTTTTCTAAGATTCTCTACTTTCTGGCCTGCCTGATAGCCACCAGCCTACCCATTACGGGCGTCATTATCTGGCTGAACAAGCGGCAGAAAAGCACCCGGCGCGCTACCCGGCGGGCGGCCGCGCCCGAGGTACTTGGCCAGCCGGCCACCGTGGGCCGACCGGCGTAGCAGGCTGAAATTACTTGGTTTTGGGTTCGAGGAGGGCAACTACGGCGGCGTGGTTGCCCTCTTTGGCATAGGCCAGGGCCGTTTTGCCTTCCTCATCTTTGGCCTTGGCGTCGGCGCCGTTGGTAAGCAGGAGCTGTACCATTTCGAGGTAGCCCTTAGCAGCGGCGGCCATCAGAGGCGTCAGCTGAAATTTGTCGCCTTTGTTTACCTGGGCTTTGTGTTGCAGCAGGCTCTTGGCCACGTCTAGGTGGTTGTTGTCAGCGGCAATGAAAAGGTAGGAGGTAGGGAAGCCCGGCACCATCTCCACGGGGGTATTGGCATCGGCGCCGCTTGTGAGTAGCGTTTGTACCTCCGTGGGCTTGTTTTTCAGTACGGCGGTGCGCAGGTCTTTAGCGGGCGTTTGGGCGAGGGCGGAACCAGCTATAAATACAAAAAAAGCAAGAATAACTATACGTTTGGGCATAGAAAAAAGGGAAAGTCAAAACGGTGGGACAACAAAAGTACAAATCGCCCGTCAACTTTCTGGCCACAAATTCTAGGCGCTTACCGGCGCCGCGGCAGGCTGTTGGCTCATGCGCTGGGCCATAGTGCTGGCCACAATAATTTGCAGCGCGTGGTAGAGCATCAGCGGAAGCAGCAGTGCCCCCGTAGCCGCCCCCGGAAACAGCAAACTGGCAAAGACGCTACCGTGCACCAACGATTTTTTGGAGCCGCAAAAAACAGCCGTAATCCGGTCTTCATGCGGAAAGCCGAGTAGGCGTCCCAACCCCCACACCAGCCCAAATACGGCAAAATACAGTGCTATCATGCCCACGCTTAGCAATACCACGTCCTGTATGGCATAGCTACGAAATACACCTTCGGCAAAAGACTCGCAGAAAGCTGTAAAGACGATCAGCAGAATAATTACTTGATCGGAAGTGCGCAGCAGTTTGCCATTGCGCTCGGCAAAGGCACCCAGCCAACGGTTGAGCAGCACCCCTGCCGCTACGGGCACAATCACCTGTCCAACCAGATCGAGGATAAGGTCCTGCAACGGAATACCCGCAGCGCTGGTGTGCAGCACCAGCCCAGCCAGCAGCGGCGTAAGCACAATGCCCAGCAGCCCCGAAAGAGTAGCGTTGAAAATAGCCGCCGGAATGTTGCCCAGCGCAATGCTCACCATCACCACCGAGGTGGAAACCGTGCTGGGCAACGCGCATAGAAAGAAAATGCTTTGCCAGAGCAGTTGCCCTTCCTCACCCGTAAAAAAAGGCCGTACGGCCAGCGCCAGCAGCGGAAATAGCGCAAACGTAGTCAGCTGCGTGAGCATGTGCAGCTGCCAGTTGCGCATGCCGGCCTTCAGCTTGGCCGGGCTCAGGCGCAGGCCATAGGCAAAGAAGATAATGCTCACGCCCACCGTGGTAATGGTGTGCCAGGGTAGGGGGCTGGCGGCGCTGCCAGCATCCGGAAACAGATAAGCGAGTAGCACCACGCCACCCAGGCCAAGCAAAAACCATTCGCTGGCAATGCGAGCTAGCAGGGCAGAAAAGCCAGTAAGAGGGGTAGGCACAGGAGTTGGCTGGGACATGAAAAGGAAGAATAGTATGCCAGCAAAAATACTACGACTATGAGGGAGCTGCTATTAGAATTTCTCTAATGGTCGAAATGGAAATAGCGTTACCTTAACAGGAGTATATAAATTATTACTACTCTTTAGATGAAGAATAAATATCTGTTATGCTGGTATACTATATTGGTATGCTGGCTTTTACCTTGGCAATTAATAGCGCAAACGGCTTCATCCAAAGGGCTTATGCTTAGCCTTGCCGATGAACCTTTTGAGATACTAGTGCAGAAAGTAGAAGCACAATCGACGTATCACTTTTACTATGATACCACGCAAGTACAGGGACTGCGCATTACGATACAGGTAGTAGGGCAACCACTGCCTAGTGTGCTGAAGGCAGTATTAAAGGATTCTAAATTATACTTTGCTATTGATGAGCAACATAACGTCTTCATCACAAAAGGCACTCCTGTCTATACACAATTGCCTGGAGAACAGAGTGCCACTTCGGTGACGACACATATTCTCCCAGTTAAAAAATCCGAAAGGCTGATATCTGACCCAGATCATTTTAGTGCCTTGGAGCGTCGTCTATACGAAATTGGGAATGGAAATCGGCAGCTAAGCGAGAAAAGTACTATATCGGGATACGTGCGACTTGCAACGTCTGGAGAGCCAATTGTGGGCGCTGCTGTGTATGTCGAGCCATCTGGCCTAAGTACAGCTACGGATGCTGAGGGGCGTTATTCGCTAACGCTACCAAGCACGCGCTACGAATTGTGGGTGAAAGGTATTGGGTTGCGTAGCACCAAACGTCAGATTTTGCTTCGTGCCGATGGCCGCCTGGACATTGTAGTAGACAACAACAATACAACCTTACAGGAGGTAATAATTCAAGGGCAACATAACAAGAATGTGACTAGTACACAGATGGGTATTGAGCAGTTGGATATCAAAACCATTCGTCAGGTGCCCACGGCTCTTGGTGAGGCAGACGTATTGCGGGTCTTGCTTACGTTGCCCGGAGTGAAATCAGTAGGAGAAGGCAGTACAGGTTTGAATGTGCGCGGCGGCGGCACCGACCAAAACCTAATTCTTTTCAACTCGGCGACTATCTACAATCCTTCCCACTTATTTGGTTTTTTCTCAGCGTTCAATCCCGACATAGTTGATAAGGTAGAATTATATAAAGCCGCCATTCCAGCGCAGTTTGGAGGTCGATTATCATCGGTATTGGATATTACCTCCCGCGATGGCAACACGGAGAAACTCCATGGCACAGGTGGTATAGGGTTGCTCACTAGTCGATTGGCCTTGGAAGGACCCATTGTGAATAAGAAGAATACTTTTTTGGTAGGTGGCCGCACCACTTATTCAGATTGGCTTCTGAAACAATTGCCGAGTAAAGAATTCAATCGGAGTGCGGCCGCTTTCTATGACGGCAATGTCCAGTTGAAGCACATATTCAATAATCATAATACGCTTACAGGCAGCGCTTATATCAGCCGTGACCGTTTTCGGCTGGCGTCAGATACTGTCTATCGGTATACCAATCAGGCGGCAAGTTTAAAATGGCAGCACGTTGTGAATGAACGTTTAGCTGGGAATATCACTGGGACATACAGTCGATATTATTATGACATTACCAATCAGAACAACCCGGCCGTAGCCTCAGCTCTATCTTATAGCTTGCTACAGGCTTCAGTCCAGGCAGATGCTAGCTACTTACTTAGTGATAAGCACACAATTGAATTCGGAGCCGGTTCTACCCTCTACAACATAGAACCTGGCAGTCTAAAGCCCTTAGGTAATGAATCTTTGATAGCAGGTACGACACTAGCTCATGAAAAAGCTCTGGAAAGTGCTCTATATGTATCAGATAAAATAACTATAGGGCCGCGTTTATTAGCGACAGTTGGGCTGCGTTACTCATTTTTCAATGCACTAGGACCACGCAACGTATATCGTTATTTATCCGGCGCGGCCCGCTCAGAATCGACTATTATCGACACGGTAGCGTACGGTGCTTCGCAAGTGCTGGCTACTTACCATGGTCCAGAATATCGCGTGGCCGCGCGTTATGCATTCAACGACAATTCTTCTGTAAAACTAAGTTATAATCGGACGCGTCAGTACATCCATATGCTGTCAAATACGACAGTCATGTCGCCTACCGATGTCTGGAAACTGAGTGATGCTAACGTGCGTCCTCAAGTTGGTGATCAAGCAGCCATTGGTTATTACCGAGACGCTAAACAACACACTATTGAAACATCAGTAGAAATATATTATAAGAAATTACATGACGTAGTAGATTATAAAAGCGGCGCTTTGCTATTGCTTAACTCACATATCGAAACAGATATTATCAATGCACAGGGTAGAGCGTATGGAGTAGAGTTTTTAGTTCGTAAGCTAACGGGAAAAATTAATGGCTGGTTAAGTTATACCTATTCCCGATCTTTAATCAGAACTAAAGGGCTGTCGTCAGATGAAATTATTAACCAAGGTAAATACTATCCTAGTAATTTTGATAAGCCGCATGATGTAAGCTTAGTTGGTAACTATCGATTCAATAAACGATTTAGTACATCTCTTAATTTTGTCTATAATACTGGAAGACCCATTACATTGCCTTTAGCTAAATATTATGTAAATAATACAGTGCGTGTATATTATTCGGAACGCAATGCATATAGAGTCCCCGATTATTATCGTTTCGATATAGCGTTAAATATTGAAGGAAATCATAAAATAACTAAGTTTTCACATAGCTCATGGAATATAGGTATTTATAATTTGACAGGGCGTAAAAATCCATATTCTATTTATTTCAAATCCGTAGATGGCGTAGTAAAAGGATACAAGTTGTCTATTTTTGGGCGACCTATCCCTACGGTTACATATAATTTTAAGTTCTAACTATATGATCTGTATAAGACTATTACTTGGGGGAATAATGCTACTACTAGCAAGCTGTGTAGAAACATTTGATCCGGAAGTAGCTGCTAGGCAAACGACTCTACTCGTAGTCGATGGTTTCATTAACAGTAGGGGTGTCACAACTATTAAGCTTTCGCGCACAGCGAACTTACAGGATACTGCAACAACAGCACTACCGGAAAAATCTGCTACTGTGCAAATAGAAGAGGAACTTGGCCGGAAAGTACCTTTAGTTGAAACGCTTCCAGGTACTTATACTTCACCAAATCTTACACTAGAGATAGGAAGGAAATACCGCATATGCCTGCGTACAGCAACACAAAAGGAATATGTATCGGATTATGTAGCAGCTATTACTACACCTGTTATTGATCATATTTATTGGCGTCCTACGAGGGATGGTGCAGCTATTTATGTCGATTCTCACGACGAGCCTACCAATACGCGTTACTATCGGTGGGCTTTTGAAGAAACATGGGAATTTACGTCAGCTTTCAGATCTCTAGTTGAATATAACGTAGAAGCAGATACAGTCGTGCCTCGTAAGGATAACATCTATAATTGCTGGGCAAGTAGTTATTCATCGTCTATAAATCTAGTTAACACAAATTCGCTTGTTGAGAATAAAATAGTTAGGCATACCCTAACAACAGTACCATCTAACTCTGTTAAGCTTCGTTTTAAATATAGTGTGCTAGCGAAGCAGTATGCGCAGACTAAAGAAGAATATGATTATTGGGCTTTATTAAAAAAGAATACCGAAGATATTGGGAGTATATACGGACCATTGCCAGTGCAACTGTCAGGGAATGTGCATGCTGTGGAGAGTACAGAAGAAGCGGTAATTGGATTCGTTGGAGTATATTCTCAGGAGGAAAAAAGGCTATTTATTGATCGTAGCGAAATCCCGGCTGATTGGGAACCCGCTGCTGGCTTAGCAGATCGATGCATTGGCCCTGATACGTTGTTGCCCAGAGATAAATATTTGTTTGCATTGCCTAATGTGCGCCCTATTGGTTACATTCGGAATGAGAGAAACTATTTTCAGATATTAGCTTATACATACTCTTCAGATATATGTGTTGATTGTCGAAAAACAGGTGCAAATGTTAAACCCTCTTTTTGGCGTTGATATTTGCCCTATTGAGAAACTATGATAGGATACATTGAAAAGTATTTCTGCAACTATAGTAGCAGTGTTCTAGCGATTTTGGTAATGCTAGTTTTGCATGCTCAGCATAGTATCGCGCAAACACCCGGCGAGCAGCTATTAAATTATAATAAACGTGCGCTGACTGAGAAAATATACTTGCACACTGATCGAAATACATACCTCAGTGGCGATGTTATATGGTTTAAGCTATATATAGTTGATGGTACGAATCACCAGCCATTGAATTTGAGTCGGGTAGCGTATGTGGAGGTCCTGAATGATGCCGATCAGCCAGTAATACGGGGTAAAATTGCAGTGAATAAGGGGCATGGGAATGGTTCGTTTACTTTGCCTTATCCTACTATTTCGGGGCGTTATAGAGTCAGAGCCTATACCAGCTGGATGAAGAACTTCAGTGCCGATTACTACTTCCATACAGCCATCGATGTGATAAATCCAGCAGAAGCAGTGTCTCATGTTGCAACTGCCTCGGCTGCTAGTGCATACGATGTGCAGTTTTTTCCCGAAGGCGGTAGCTTGGTACAGGGTATAACCAGTAAAGTAGCTTTCAAGCTAACCGACCAATGGGGACGCGGTGTGACAGGCAAAGGAGAAATTCTAAATCAGCAAGGGAAGAGAGTTGCAACGTTTGAGTCGCAACACCTAGGAATGGGCTTTTTTGAATTGACTCCAGCCAGTACACAAGACCTGTATACGGCTGTAGTACAGATAGGTAGCATACGCATTAGAAAAGAATTGCCAGCTGCCCAAGCCCAGGGAATTGCTCTGCGGTTGATAGATGAATCGCCTACCCAACTCCGCATGGTAGTGCAAACGGGGAATACAGAATTGGTTGAGCCAGTTCTACTGCTGCAACATACACGGCAGCACCCACCTACGCTGACTAGCGGACAACTAGTGAATGGGCAAGCTGAATTTTGGGTAGACAAGCAGAAGCTGCCCGAAGGTATCTCGCATTTTACCGTGTTCAATGCCGCTGCACAACCGGTTTGTGAGAGGTTGTACTTTAAGGCGCCGCAACACACGCTTCGGCTTAAAGCGGCAACTACCACCCGCGTTTATGGTAGCCGGCAACGAGTAATAGTAGATATTCATACAACAGCACCAGCAGGCCAGTCAGAACCCGCAAATGTCTCGATAGCCGCATATCGGGTTGATTCTTTAACGAGCGGTAATCCCACGGCGTCTATTGACAATTATCTGTGGTTGACTTCCGATCTTAGAGGCTGGATAGAACAGCCGGAGTATTATTTTACAGGTACCACTGCTGCTACTGCAGCTGCCGACAACCTCATGCTAACTCAGGGCTGGAGCCGTTTTACGTGGCAAGATGTACCAACCAGCTCAAAGCCAACAGTAGTATACTTGCCCGAACAAACTGGGCATCTGCTACAGGGAACCGTACTGAAGCGTGGCACCGACGAACCTAGCTCGAATATCACAGTTTATCTGGCCAGTCCTGATAAAGTAAAACGACTCTACAATAGCGTTAGTAAGATAGACGGCTCGGTATTATTCGAGATGGAAGACTTTTATGGACCTCGAGAGGTAGTAGTGCAACCCAATAATAGTGTAGACAGCACTTATTATGTTGTGCTAAAGGATCCATTCTCGCTGCAGTATAGTACAAACTACTCGGCCAAAAGGGTGAGTTTAACGCCAAGAATGATCGATTTGCGTCGAGACTATGTAGCACAACAGGTAACAGCAGCTTTGCCCTTAGTTTCTCAAATACATTATCGTTGGCCAGAAATTGATAGCACTGCATTTTACGGGAAACCGGACCATTCGTATCAGTTAGACAAGTACGTACGCTTCAAAACGATGGAGGAAGTGATGCGAGAGTACATACGGGGCGTACAGGTACGCAATCGTAAAGGCAAGTTCCGTTATATGTTATATAATCACGTAGATAACACCTTGTTCAAAGAGAATCCGTTGGTGATAGTGGATGGTGTGCCAATGTTTGACCTGAATGCAGTAATAGCTATTGATCCATTGAAAATAAAACAAATAGATGTGGTTACTGCTCGTTACTTTCAAGGCAATACTGCCTACAATGGTATTGTAAGTTACTCCACGTATCAGGGCGATTTGCAAGGCGTAGCCCTTGATGCTCATGCCCTGTTGCAGACCTACGACGGTCTACAATATCAACGGGAGTTCTACTCTCCTCGCTATGATACGAACCAAACTAAGCAGAGTCGCCTACCCGATTTTCGAAACCTACTATACTGGAATCCGGAGGTAGTAACTGGTTCTGATGGTAAGCAGGAAGTGGAATTCTATACTTCGGACCAGCCCGGTACCTACCGTGTGGTGGTGCAAGGTCTTTCCACCAACGGCCTTGCTGGCAGCACCAGCTACACATTTGAAGTGAAAAAACCTTTGTAGACGCAAGGAGAAAACCAACCAAAGAAAAGGCCCGATACGACTGTATCGGGCCTTTTCTTACAACCGAAGGGACGAAAAAGCTAGACCAATGTTGGTTGAACTGCCGTAGATGGCTGCAACGCGAATGCCTCGGCCAGCAGCTCGTAGGACCGGAGCCGGTCCTGGAAATCGTAGGTGATGGTGACGGCAATGATTTCCTCTACACCGTATTCAGCCGCCAGCTTTTCCAGCTGCATTTTCACTTGCAGGGGCGTGCCGCTCACCATGCGCTGGCGGTTGTACTCCAGACGGGCACGCTGGGCAGAGGCCAGCGGATAGTCGCGCACGGTGGCGTAGGGTGGAATGGGGCCGCGCATGCCGGTTTCGAGCAAAGTCATTTGCAGGGCCAGGGTGTCTTCCAGTTCCTGCGCCTTTTCCTCCGTATCAGCACACAGCACAAAAATGGCCATGCTAGCTTCGGGCCGAGGTAGGCGCGTGGATGGCCGGAATTTCTCGCGGTACTGCTGCACCGCCTCGGGGCCGCCGTGGGGGTTGATAAAGTGCGCGAAGGTGAAGGCCATGCCTAGGTAGGCCGCAAACAGCCCGCTTTGCCCACTGCTGCTCAACAGCCACAGCTCGGGTACAGTGTCAATCAGCGGGGCGGCTTTAATTTTGGTTTGGATAGTTTCTGGGTCGGCGCGGTCGGTGAGGTAGCGGTCCAGGTCCATGAGCTGCTCGATGAAGTCCTGCTCGCTGAACTGATTGCTGGGGTTGAGTACCTGCGCCGTGAGGCGGTCGGCGCCGGGTGCCCGGCCAATGCCCAGGTCGATGCGGTTGGGAAACAGGCCTTCGAGCAGGCGGAAGTTTTCGGCTACCTTCAGGGCCGAGTAATGCGGCAGCATCACCCCACCCGAGCCAATGCGGATGTGCTGGGTCTGCCCCGCTAAATGGGCCATTAACACCTCCGGCGTAGTGCCGGCCAGCGACTCGGAGTTGTGGTGCTCCGACACCCAGAAGCGGGTGTAGCCCAGGGCCTCGGCGTGCTGGGCCAGCTGCACGGTTTCCAGCAGGGCCTGCCGCGCCGTGCCGCCCTGCCTAACTGGCGACTGGTCGAGCACACTCAGGCGGATAGAAGAAGGAGTTTTCATGAGTAGTTTGCCAAGTATAACACGTCATTTCGACCAGCGGGAGAAATCTCGCGTGCTGATGTGAGACACTGAAATTACTGCCAAGCGAGGTTTCTCCCGCTGGTCGAAATGACGAACTGTATGAATTAACAGCCATCCCTACCCAAAGTTCTGCTCGGCTATAGCAGGCTCGCCTACCTCGTTGGTTTTGCGCAATGGGCGTTCGGGCACAAACCACGTGGCCGCCCAGCCCAGCGACGCCAGCACAATCACCACCAGATACACTCGGTGAATGGCCTTAGAAAACGCGTGGCGCACGGCGGGCGTGGGGCCGGCCGCGCTGGGCGCCGCCGCTAGCTCGGGCGAGAGGGTAGGACTATCGGAGGTAGTGGCGGCGGTGCGCGAAGCGGCACCGGCCGTAGCTTGAGCGGCGGCGGGTAGGGACTGAGCCAGCGTGAGCGTGAGCACCGTACCCAGCAGCGCCGTGGTAATGGCCCCGCCAATCTGCCGGAAAAACTGGCTGGCGGAAGTAGCCTGACCCATCAGCGGCTGCTCTACGGCATTCTGAATGGCCAGCGTATACAGCGGCATGGTAGGCCCCAACCCCAGGCCGCAAATGGCCAGATACACTAGCACGCGCGTGTAAGAAACGCCTTCGGGCATGGTAGCCAGCAGGCTCAGGCCTGTGAGCAATACCACGCCGCCGCCCAGCATCCAGCGCTTGTAGTGCCCAAAGCGCGACACCATCTGCCCGGCCACCACCGAGCCCGTTACAACCCCCAACGACTGCGGAATCAGGCTAATACCGGCCTTGGTGGCCGATACGCCCATCACATTCACCATAAAGAGCGGTACAAAAATGACGAGCCCCAGAAACGCCCCGCCCAACAGAAAAATAGCCACGTTGGCCGCCCGGAACACCGGGTTCTCAAATAGGCTAAAGGCCAAGATGGGATTGTCGGAGCGGAGGGAACGGAGCACGAACAGCACCAGCGATACGGCCGCTCCCACTAGTAGCCCCAGCGTGAGCGGGGAGGTCCAGGGGTAGGTGGCCTTGTTGAGCTGCAGGGCTACCACCAGCGGCACCAGCCCCACTAGCAGCAGCAGAGCCGCCAGGTAGTCGAGGCGGCGGCCGGTTTCCTGCGGGGCCAGCTTGGGCATGTAGGTGAGGATAAACCACAGGGCCAGCGCACCCAGCGGCAGGTTCACGTAGAATACCAGCCGCCAGCCCGCCACACCCGGAATCCAGCCGGTGCCGTGGTCGGTCAGCAACCCGCCCAAAAACGGCCCCAGCACCGACGACGTGCCGAACACCGCTCCTGTAAAGCCTTGGTATTTGCCCCGCTCGGCAGGCGGAAACAGATCAGCAATGATGATGAAGGCCAGCGCAAACAGCCCCGCGCCGCCCAGCCCCTGGATGCCCCGAAAAATGACCAGCTGGTTCATGCCGTCGCCCAGCAGGGGTAGGGGGCCAAACTCGCCCGCCAGCCCGCACAGTGCCGAGCCGATCAAGAAAATAATGACCACCGTAATTTCCAGTGTGCGCCGCGGGTACATATCGGCCAGCTTGCCGTAGATGGGTACCAGGGCAGTGCTGGCCACCAGGTAGGCCGTGGCCACCCATGTGAAGCGGTCGAGGCCGTTGAGGTCGGCCACAATGCGGGGTAGGGCGGTGGAAACGATGGTTTGGTCGAGCGCGCCCAGAAACATGGCCAGCAGCACGCCGGCCAGCGTCAGGAGTTTTTCGCGGTGGGAGAGGGTCTCCGTCATACGGGGGAGGGTAGGATTCCCGCAGAGGTACGCGCCCGGTGCGTGGAGGTTGGATGGACTAGCTGTTAGCCTTCGTTCTGAAAAGCTATTCGCTCATAGCCACTAGCTAACAGCTAAATCAACTCTATCTTCGCCCGCATGATTGCCACGAGTACCATTGCCCTATTGTGCGGGTTTGCCTTTCTGGCCGGTTTCATCGATTCCATTGTGGGCGGCGGCGGCCTGATTCAGACGCCTGCTATGCTCCTGCTGCTACCCGGTGTGCCGGTGCCTACGGTGCTGGGCACGGGCAAAGTATCGTCGATGATGGGTACGCTGATTGCCCTGCGCCGCTACGCCGGGCAGGTGCCCATTCGGTGGCGGGTGGTGGGACTGGCGGCGGGCACAGCGGGCGTATTTGCGCTGCTGGGCGCACGCGCCGTGAGCCACTTACCGCAAGATTTGGTGCGGCCGTTGGTGCTGGGGCTGCTGGTGGTTATTGCCGTGTATACCTTCTGGCGCAAGGATTTTGGGCAGCTGCACGCCCCGCGCCTGTCTGCCCGGCGCGAGCTGCTCTACGGCGTGCTGATAGGGGTAGGGTTGGGCTTCTACGACGGCTTTTTTGGTCCTGGCATGGGCAGTATGCTGCTATTTGCATTTGTAGGCCTGTTTGGCTACGATTTCCTCACGGCCTCCGGCTCGGCCAAAATGGTGAATGCCGCCACCAACTTCACCAGCCTCGCCTACTTCGCCATCACCGGCCAAATCATCTACCGCGTGGCCCTCCCCATGGCCGCCTGCAACATGCTGGGCGCCACCCTGGGCTCCCGCCTCGCCCTGAAAAAAGGGGTAGGCTTCGTGCGCGTGCTGTTTCTGGTAGTCGTCAGCGGCGTTATTCTGAAGCTGGCTTGGGAGATGTTTGGGGAAATGGTGAGATAGTGAAATGGTGAGTTGAAAAAGCATCTGTCATTCTGAGCTTGCGAAGGACCTTATGCCCGCAGAACAAGTCGTTGTTACGGTGGTCGTTCTCGCGTGAGAAGGTCCTTCGCAAGCTCAGAATGACAGACGCTTTTTCAACTCACCATCTCACCATTTCACTACTCACTCCCATACCCCGGAGCTGGGTTGCCCTGAGCGGCGCTGCCGCTGGGCACACCCATTTTCTCCTCGCGCTTACGCTGGTAGCGGTCAAACTGAGTAGGCGATAACACCTCCTTCAGCGCGGCCAGGCGCGACTGGCTCACATCTTCCACGATGCCAGCCATCTTGCGCAGGTCGCGGCGGTACTGGGCGCGGGCGGTTTCCACGGCCCGCATGCTGGTTAGGTTGATTTTCTGCACTTTCTCCACCTGCTGCGGATTCAGGCCCAGGCCTTTTTGCATATTGGCGGTGAGGGTAGTGGCGCGCTCCGTGAGCTGGGTTTCGTTGAGGGCCGGCGTGGCAGCAGCGGCAGCCGGCGTGGCGGTTCGGCTAGGTAGGGGCTTGGTATTCTGCGCCAGCAGGGTAGCCGGCGCGGCCAGTAAAAAGGCTGATAAAAGCAGGGAACTTGATTTCATATCGGATGTAAAACTACGGCAGAAAGCGAAAGGTAGGCTGGGCGTAAGCACGCCGGCTGTGCTACTTCCTCTAAAGATAGTGCCAGACTAATCGGCTATGCCTAACGCGCCCCGAGCTGTTTTGATGCCCGGCACCGCAGATTCTGTACGCGCCGGGCGCAACCTTTTCGGCGCACTTCGCATACAGCTTTCTATTATGAAGCGAGAAACCCGAAACAACTGGCTGACTGCCCTTGGCGCCGGTGCCGCGCTGGCCGCCGCTACCCTCTACACCAACCGCCGGGGCAGCTACGAGCTGCGCAACCGGGTAGTGCTCATCACGGGCGGCTCGCGCGGGCTGGGCCTGCTGCTGGCCCGCCAGGCAGTGGCCGAAGGCGCTAAAGTAGCCATCTGCGCCCGCGACGCCGACGAGCTGGAACGCGCCCAACGCGAGCTGACCGCCGAGGGCGGCGAGGTGGTAGCCCTGGTGCGCGACCTCACCGACCCCGTAGCCGTGCGTACGCTCGTGACGGAAGTGCAGGGCCACCTCGGCCCCATCGATGTACTCATCAACAACGCCGGCATCATCTCCACCGGTCCGCTCGACAACCTGGACGAGCGCGACTTTCAGGACTCGATGAACACGCACTTTTGGGCACCCCTGCACGCCATGCAGGCCGTATTGCCCGATATGCGCCGCCGCGGCGAGGGCCGCATCGTGAACATTGCCTCGCTGGGTGGCAAAGTGGCCGTGCCGCATCTGATACCCTACAGCGCCAGCAAATTTGCATTGGTCGGGCTTTCCGAAGGCTTCCGGAGCGAGCTGAGCCAGCACGGCATCAAGGTAACTACCGTGTGCCCTGGCCTGATGCGCACGGGTAGCCCGCGCAATGCCATCGTGAAGGGTCAGCACCGCAAGGAGTACGCCTGGTTTATGATTGCCGACTCCTTACCCGCCATTTCCATGAACGCCGAAACGGCGGCCCGCCAGATCTGGAACGCCTGCCGCCGCGGCGACGCCGAGTTGATCTTGGGTCTGCCTGCTAAGCTGCTGGCTACCTTCCATGGCCTGTTCCCCGGCCTCGCCGCCGACGTGCTGGGCTGGGTCAACCAAACCCTACCCGACCCCGCCGGCGACCTGGGCGACGTGCGCCGCCGCGGTAGCGAACTGGAATCGGATATCACGCGCTCCTGGATAACCACCCTGACGCAAGAAGCGGAGGAGGAGAATAATGAGGTGTAGGGCCTTGTTGCTAACAAGCCGTCTTTTTGTGAAACGAGGCTCCAATACGGTTTTGCATAAGCCGTGTTGGAGCCTCGTTTCAGCGTTTTTACTGCACTGACCTACACAAAGACAAGGGCATTAGACTTGTTCTTCGATTAAAATCCGCACGAAAAAGAACGTCCTGCTTCGACAAACGGACGCCAGATGAAGCAGGACAGACGTTCTTTTCAATTCTTATTCTTCAGGAACAAGTCTATTCTGTATCTGCTTCAAAAAATAGACAATAAGCTGTTGCAGAGATGAATAATTGGGCTGCCAGCAGGCCGCGTGTTGGCGCCTGTAGGTGCTTTGCTGAGTGGCAATATGTCGCGCATGTATTTTCCTACTGACATAGGCAAAAAGCGCGGTTGTTTTGTTTCTTTGCCTGCATGGCGCAACGGTATCCATTTAATTTATTCTGGATCATACTGTTGCTGGTATACCCCCTTGCGGGTGCTGGTCAAACCGTGCCGCTTCCCCCGGTTCCGGATAGTTTACGTGCCGTAGTATCTGCCACCAGTCCTCCCACGGCTGCGGCCTTGCTGCGGGTAGCGCAGGCCTATTTGGCACCGTTCGACTCGGCCGGCGTGGTAGGGTACGCACGCGCTGCTGAGCGCGCTGCGCGCCGGGCCCGGCAGCCCCACGTTGCCGGGCTGGCCCTGGACCTGCAGGGCGACTATTACCGCCAGGCCGGTCGGCCGGCGCTGGCACTGCCGCTGTTGCAACGCGCTGGGCAACAGCTTATTGGTGCCTCAGCCCGGCTGCAGGCCGAGACCCGCTACCACTTGGGCATGGCCCTGGGCGACCTGGGCCAGCCCGGCCGGGCCCTGGTGCTATACGGCGAAGCTGGCCGCCTGGACCCCACCAACAGCGAGTTGCAGGCACAGCTGCTAAACTCCACGGGCCTGATTTACGCCCGGCAAAGCCAGCTCGATTCGGCGGCAGCCTGCTTTTTCCGTTCGTTGCGGCGGGCCGAGGGGTTGCCGGCGGGTACTGGTCCCGCGGCCGCCACACTCGGTAATCTGGGGCGGGTATACCTGCGGCAGGGCCGCTGGCGCGAGTCGGCCCGCTACCTGCGCCGGGGCATGGCCCTGGAAGCGGCCGACCTCGACACGATGGGGCTGGCCTCCTCCTGGCAGTTCTTGGGCGAGGCGCTGCTGGCCCAGCCCGATAGCCTGGCAGCAGCGCTGGCCTGCTTCCGGCGCTCAGAGCGGCTGGCCCGGCGCAGCCACTTAGCCAACTACCTTCCCGCTGCCTGGCTGCTGTTGGGCAAGGCTTATGAGCAGCGTGGCCAGCTCGACTCGGCCCAGTACTATCTAACGCGGGCCGTGGCGGCCCAGCAGGCTCGTGGGGCGGCGGGTACGCTGGCCCCGGCCCTGATGGCGCTGGCCGAATTTAGGGGGCGGCGGGGCCAGTGGCCGGCCGCCGAGCAGGCGGCTCGGCAAGCCGAAGTGGCCTCTGGTACCACGCTGCCCCTGCGGGCTGAGGGCTGGGAGGTGCGCCGCCGCGCCGCCCTGGCCCGCCACGACTACCCGGCCGCCTACGCCGCCCTGGTGCGCCAGCAAGCCGTGCTAGACTCCGTACGGGCCCGCGACAATCAGCAACTCACGGAGCTGATGCGGGCCGCGTACGAAACCGACGAGGCTGAGGCCCAGGTAGGGGCACTGCGCCACGAGGGCGAACTGCTGCGCCTGCGCCAGCAGCGGCTGCTGTTGGTGTTGGTGCTGGGGGCAGTGCTGCTACTGGCAGGCGCGGGGCTGCTGCTGAGTGCCTACCGCCGCCGCCAGTTGCGCCAGGAGCTGGCCTTGCGCACCCGGCTCTCGGCCGATTTGCACGATGAAGTAGGGGGCTTGCTGACGCAGATTTCAATGCAAACCAACCTACTGGGAGCCGGCCTCTACTCGCCCGCCGAGCAGCAGGTGCAGCTGCAAGAAGTGGCTACGGCCAGCCGCGCCGCTGCTGCTCAGCTGCAAGACGTGGTGTGGGGCTACGATGCCCACAACGACACGACCAGCAGCCTGCTCGACCGCATGCGCGACTACGCCTACGAGCTACTAGGCAGTGGCGAACGGACCCTGCTCTTCACAGCCGACGCGGCCCAGCTGCCGCCGCAGCTACCCATGGAAACGCGCCGCGCCCTGTATCTGATTTTCAAAGAAGCCCTGCACAATGTAGCCAAGCACGCCCCGGCTGCCCAGCAGGTGAGCGTGACGCTGGCTGCCGCGGAAGCCGAGCTGGTGCTAACGGTGGCCGACGATGCCCCCGCCCCGGTTCGGGCGCCGCGGGCCAGCGGCCACGGGCTGCGCAACATGGCTGCCCGGGCCGAGGCGGTAGGCGGTAGTTGCAACGCGGGCTACAGCGCCGTGCCGGGCCACCCGGGCTGGGGCGTGCAGGTGCGCGTGCCGGTGGGATAGGGTAGGAGGGTAGGAGGTTTTGGGTCAACATTCCTGACCTGCCTGCGCCCTGCCCCGAGGTTGGAGAGGGTAGGGAGGTAGGGGCTCAGGGGGTACAAACTTCAACTAGTAGCAACTTCCAGACTCCCAACCTCCTACCCCTTCACCACTGGTACATCAAGATGTACTACCGCCGTATGGGGGTAGGGCCGTGCTTTGCAGACATGAAACACACCTACCTGCTCTGCGCGCTGTTGGCTCCGCTGGCCGCTACGGCCCAAACCGGCGGCGTGGGTATTGGCACGAGTGCGCCTGATGGCTCGGCCGTGCTGGAGCTGTCGGCGGCGAACAAGGGGCTGCTCGTGCCCCGGCTGGATTCGGCCGCACGCGTGGGCATTGCCAATCCGGCCACGGGCCTGCTCGTGTTCCAGACTGCGCCACGCCTGGGCTTCTATTACTACGGCGGCGCGGCCGGCTGGCTGTTTCTGGCTGATAAGGCCCGTGGCGGCGACAACCTAGGCAGTCACACCGCCACCCGTAACCTGAACCTGGGCGCCCACCAGCTGGTGGGCAACGGCGGCACAGCGGGCCTGGCCGTCAGCAGCATCGGCCACGTGGGCATCGGTACGGGTGGCACTGCCCCGCGCGGGCCGTTAGACGTGGCCAGCGCCGGCGACACGTATTTGGTGCGGGACCCCGCCAATAGCAGACTCCAGAGCGTGTACCTGCCCGGCCACCTGTACCTGGCCCCGTACAGCAGCGCCGATCCGGTGGCCTATGTGCAGGCCCGCGTGCCTAGTCCCACGCCCAGCACCAACCTGGGCCTGACCCTGCGCACCACTCATGCCGGCACGCTCACGGATGCCCTGACCCTGAACGCCGATGGCAGCGCCAGAACCGCTGGCCCGCTCAGCACCCAGGGTAGCGTAACGGTGCCTGCCACCAGCGCCTTCGCCTACGCCGCTCCCAAAGCCTACGTCCTGCACCTGAGCCGGGCCGACTTTACAGCGCAGAGCGGCGGGGCAGCGCGGCAGGACGGCGTCTTGCGTACGTTCTACCTGAGCAGTGGGGAAGGCGTGTTCGAGGCCCCGGTGCATCTTCCTCAAGGCGCTTCCATCACCAGCTACGACGTGTTTTTGCGGGATACCAATGCCAGCAGCCAGCTGACCGTGTCCCTGCAAGCGGCCGACTTCACGGCCAGCACCCAGATTACGCTAGGGGCCTTATCGTCGGTGGACAACGCCAATTACCAAACCATCAACCTACCGGTGAGAGGGGTAGTCGACAACACTATGTATAGCTACTTCCTGCTAGTACGCTTTCCTACCAACAGCGCCAACCTGAGCGTGGGCAGCGTACGGATACACTACACCATTACCCAGGCCGAGTAAGCCCCGGCCGGGCCGGGTCGCTGACGCTTTACAACGGGCCGGGCTTCGTTAGCTTCGCGGGTGGTAGCAGCACTGGAAAGTTGCTGATGCGCACCTACAATGCAGGCGGCACGTTCACCAACCGGGACTTCATTTTTTGGTATTTCAACCCTGATATTTCTACCGTTCTTTATGTCTATGTTGTTGACCCTGGCCATCATCGAAGACCTACCCGCCGTGCGCCGGGGGCTGGAAACTTACCTCTGCGCCCAGCCCGAGTTCAGCTGCACGCTGGTGGTGGGCTCGGTGGAAGAGTTTCTGGAAAAAGTCGGGCAGGAGGCTACGCCGCCCCGGCTGGTGCTCTCCGATATTGGCCTACCCGGCCGCTCGGGCATCGAGGGCGTGGCCCTGATCAAGCAGCGCCTACCCCACACCGAGGTAGTACTCCTCACGGCCACCATGGGCGACCCGGCCCGCGTGTTTCAGGGGCTGTGTGCCGGGGCGGTGGGCTTCTTTCTGAAAACCACCCCGCTGCCCGACCTCAAGGCGGGACTGCTGGCCGTGGCCGAGGGCGGCAGCAGCATGAGCCCGGCCGTGGCCCGCGAGGTGGTCAAGTACTTCCAGCCTGCCCCCGACCCCACGCAGGTGCTTTCAGCCCGCGAGCTGCAAGTGGTGCGCGCCATCGAGCAGGGCCTGAGCTACAAGCTGATTGCCGACCAGCTCGGCATCAGCCTCAACACCGTACGCCGCCACATCAAAAGCGTGTACGCCAAGCTGCACATCAACAGCAAAGGCGAGCTGCTGGCCCGCAACGTGCGCCGCGGTTAAACCCGCCCGGCAGGTACATCAAGATGTACTTTCGCCATATAAAGTAGGACGCGTGCTTTGTAAACATGAAAGCACTTCTCCTCCCTGCCCCTTGCCGGCTGCTGTTGCTTGTGCTGCTGAGCGTGCTGGCTGGCCCTACCCTGGCGCAAACGGGTGGTAGCGTGGGCATCGGCACTGCCACTCCGGACGCCTCGGCCGTGCTCGACTTGTCGGCCCCGAACAAGGGCCTGCTCATCCCGCGCCTGGACTCGGCGCAGCGCGTGCGCATCGCGGCCCCGGCCACGGGTCTGCTCGTGTTTCAGACCAGCCCGCGGGTAGGCTTTTACTACTACGCCGGCAGTGCCGCGGGCTGGCGCTACCTGCCCGACCAGACACGCAGCAGCGGCGGCGACAACCTGGGCAACGGGGTAGCCACCACCGTGAACCTGCAAGGCAATGCGCTGGTAGGCAATGGGGCCGAGCTGCCGGCCGGCGTGCGGGGGGTAGGCGTACGCGCTGATGGAGGCCTGAATGTAGGCCAACACACGCCAGGCGAGAATCTGTACCTGGGCTACCAGGCCGGGCAGGCTAACACGACCGGCTACTACAACCAGTTTATTGGCTACCAGGCCGGGCAGGCTAGCACTGCCGGCAATTACAACCAGTTTATTGGCTACCAGAGCGGCTATTATAACACGACCGGCAGCTATAATCAGTTCAGCGGCTATGGCAGCGGCTTTTATAACACGACGGGCGAACTAAATCAATTCAGCGGCTACGAGAGCGGTGTTTTTAATAGGGCGGGCAGCAATAACATATTTACTGGCTACCAGAGTGGCTACAACAACACGACCGGAAGCTATAATCAGTTTAGCGGTTACCAGAGCGGCTACAACAACAACGGTAGCTATAATCGGTTCGGCGGCTACCTGAGCGGCTACAGCAATACGACTGGTAACTTCAACGAGTTCAGCGGCTACCGGAGCGGCTTCTACAACACAACGGGCAGTAATAACTGGGCCTTCGGCTACCTGGCCGGCCCTACCACAGGCGACCTGACCAACGCCGGGGCTATCGGCAACCAAGCCCAGGTCAGCCAGAGCAACTCGCTGGTGCTGGGTGGCACGGGCCGCAACGCCGTGCGCGTGGGCATCGGCACTACGGCGCCGTATTCGCAGCTCAGCAACACGGCCGACAACGTGGTGGGCAGCGACGGCTTCGGCGTGAGCAGCCCCTCACTGACGTGGAGCAGTCCCGAGCAGGGCTACACGGCCGCCTTCTACAACGGCAACACGAGTGGGGCCGGTGGTGGGGCGCTGGCCGTGAAGGTGGCCTCGGCCTCGGCCGGTACCGCAGTCCTGGACGTGAGCCGGGGAAGCACGCAGAACGCCACGGGTACGACGCTGCTGCGCGTGCGTGCTGATGGTAACGTGGGCATCGGTACGAGCAGCCCGGCCTACATGCTGGATGTGGCCGGCACCATTCGCGGCAACAACGTGTCGCCTTCTGATGTGCGTTTCAAGCAGCAGGTGCGGCCGCTAACCGGGGCCCTGGCTGCGCTAACGCTGGAACGCGCTGGGCGTGGCCCACGGCGGGGTAGCCGGGGCCGAACAGGTAGGCTTGCTGGCACAAGAGGTGGAGCAGGTCTATCCGGAGCTGGTGAGCACAGATGCGCAGGGTTATAAGGCCGTCAACTACGCCCAGCTCACGCCTGTGCTGCTGGAGGCAATTCGGGAGCTGGCGGCCCAAAACGAGGTGCTACAGGCGCAGCTACGCCTGCAGCAGCAGCGCACCGATACCAGCACAACCGCCTTCGAGCAGCGCCTGCGGACCCTGGAGGCCGCCGCCGACCGCGCCGCCGTGCTCACGCTGCAAGCCCAACTGGCCCGGCTCCTGGGCGAAGCCCCGCCGTCTGCGCCAGCCCCCGCCGCCCGCTGATTCGCCTGTATTCTACGTCTCATCGCCTACCCTCCTTATTAGCACGCTACCCTTTATGAAAAAGGCATTTCTGATACCCCTGGCCTTCCTGCTGCTGGGCTACCGGCCGGCGCGGGCCCAGCAGGAGCGGGTGGGCATCGGTACCCTCAACCCAACCCAGACGCTCGACGTGAATGGCAACCTGCGTGTGCGCCCGCTCAAGCCGCCCGGCGGCAACCAGCTACTGGTGGCCCAGCCTGATGGTACCCTGGGCCTGAGCCAGCCGCTGTCGGCCACGGCGGGCCTGGGGCTGTATACCCAGGTGGCCAGTACCTCCCCCGTTACGGTAGGACCCGTCAGCGGCACGGCCTACACGCAGGTAGCAGCAGCCGGGCGCTACCTGTTCGTGGCCGGCGGCAACCAGTTCCGCGCCTACGACGTGCAGGCCGTTCCCACCGTACCCGCTTTCTTAACCAACACCACGGCGTCCGGCACCATAGGGGCGCTGGCCGTCAGCGGCAGCGCCGTGTACGCGGTTAATTCAACGGAGCTGGAAATATTCAGCCTTTCCAGCAGCTCCCCCCTGTCACTCTCCCGCCAACGTTCCGTGCCGCTGACTCCGCCCGGCACCACGAGCACCACCATCTACGATGCCGTACTGGCCGGCGGCTACCTCTACGTGGCGGCCAGCTTCAGCGGCTCCAGCTACGGCACCGCCGCAGTAGTGCGCGTCTTCGACCTGACCAACCCCTTGCAGCCTGTGGCCGCCGCCACGCTGCCGCTGGGCCTGACCGGCCGGGTGCAGCTGGCGACCGACGAAAGCCGCGGCCGTTTGCTGGTGGTCCCCGATGCCGGCTCCTTGCAGGTGTACGCCCTGGCCACGCCGACAGCGCCTACCCCTGTGCTGATTGCCACGGCTCCGGCTACGGCGCCGCGCCTACCCACCTTTGAGGGAGGGGTAGCGGTGGTGGGCGGCATCCTGTACGGGGTCAACAACGCCACCACCCCGCCCACCCTCGACGTGTACGACGAAGCCAGCCCGGCCGACCCCTCGCAGCCCGCGGCGCTGGGCGCGGTGCGCCTGCCCAAGAAGGTGCGCGGCCTGGCTGTGGCCGGCGAATATGCCTACCTGCTCACGGCCGATGCCAGCAGCTACGAGCTGGTGGCGGTGCGGGTGGCGGCCCCGGCCCTGGTGGGCCTCGACGCGGCCGGTAACGTGGCCAGCGTGGCGCCGGTGCTGCCACCCACCGACAACCTGGGCAACCACCGCGCCACCCAAAACCTGAACCTGGCGGGCTTCCAGCTCGTGGGGAACGGCGGTAGCCAGGGCCTGCGCCTCGACGCGAGCGGGCGGGTAGGCGTGCTGACGGCCCCCAGCAACAGCTTCCGCCTCGACGTGGGCGGGGCGTTGCGCACCACCAATATGGCGGTGACGGGCACCCTCGCCACACCGACGCTCACAGCCAGTACCAGCCTAAGCACGCCCAGCCTGCTGGCCCCCGTTACCGGCGCGCACCCGTGCCTGGCGGCGGCCACCGGCCAGGTAATCGTCAGCGGGAACAACACGGCGAGCAGCGGCAGCGACAATTACTCGGTGGCGCGCACCGGCACGGGCACCTACCGCCTCACGTTCACGGCCGGCCCGCTGGCAACGGGCAATCTGCAGGCGGCCGCCTTTTTGGCCGCGCTGGTGGGCACCCCGGGGTTCGTTACGTTCACCGCCTCCACTACCAATCCCTACATCGACGTGTACACCCGCAACCCCAACGGGACGCTGACCGACCGGGACTTCACTTTCAGCGTGTTTCTACCTTAATCCCAGCCCGACCTTTTCTTTCTACCCACGCTTTTTTCTGATATGACTACACCTTCTACCCTCTTATGGTGGCGAATGGGGCTGTTGCTAGTGAGCTTGCTGCTGAGCGGCACCGTGGCCCTGGCCCAGCACATTGGCATCGGCACCAACGCCCCAACCCAAACCCTCGACGTGAACGGCAACCTGCGCGTGCGGAGCCTGAGCAACCCTGGCAGCAACGGTCGCCTGCTCTCGGTGCTGCCCGATGGCACACTCACGGCGGGCGAGCGGCTGGGCACGCTGTCGGGCCTGGGGGCCAGCTCGCAGCTGCTGCCCTCGCCTGTGCTGTCCCCGATACCTCTGGGCAACAACACGTTCTATGCCGATGAGGCAACCGACGGCCGCTACTTATACATACTGGGCGATAACGAGGTGCGCGTGTACGACATGGCGACGCCCACCCAACCCACGCTGGCGGCCCAGCCGACGGCCTTGCGCCCCAATGCGGGGGGGATACGGCTAGCCGTGGCCAACGGCTACGCCTACGTCGTCAACGGCACCGATATGATGGACGTGTACCAGCTTACCACGCCCACCACTTTTACCTTCCGGCGCACCATCGTCAACCGGCCGGCCGGGGCCTCCGCAACGGCGTACATGGACATGACGGTGTCCGGCAACTACCTGTATTACGTGGGTAACTTCCCCGGTCTTAGCCCGACTGTTAAGCTGCTGACCTATGACCTGACCGACCCGGCTAATCCTGCGCTGCTGAACATGCTGGACGTGCCCAATAGCCGGGGGGAAATCCGCCCCGTACACCTGGCCGCCGACGAGCGCACCAATACGCTGTACGCCCACATCGGGGGGTACCCCTATTCACTATACCAAATGGCCGCGCCGGGTGTTCCTACGACGCTGCGCACCACCGGCTCCTCGAGCAGCACGAGCCCGCGCCTGCTGCTGAAAATGAGCATCTTGGGCGGAACACTCTACCAGATAAATGTCGACGCGCAGCAGCTCCACATACTCGACGTAAGCAACAGCCCGGCTTCCCCTCAGGATATTGTCACGATACCTACGCCCGCCCGCGTGTATGGCATAGACATTATCGGCCGCTACGCTTACCTTTTCAGCCAATCGAGCAGCGGGTATGCCATCTACGCGGTTCAGGTAGGGGCGCCCTCGGTGCTGGCCTTCGACCCCAACGGTAACATCAGCACCCAGTCGGCGGTACTGCCCACCATCTCTGACAATCTGGGCAACCACACGGCCGTGCAAAACCTGAACCTGGCCAGCTACCAGCTCGTCGGCAACGGCGGCGGCAGCGGCCTGAGCATCAGCAGCAGCGGCCAGGTGGGCATTGGCACCACCACGCCCGCTGCTACCCTCGACGTGAACGGCGCCACCCGCGCCACCAACCTAACGGCCACCGACGCCGTCCAGGCCGGTACGGTGCTAGCCAGCACCAACGTGCAAACTTTTGCCGTGCTCACGCCCGCCACCGGCAACCACAACATGCTGGTGCAGGCCTACGGCTCCATCGGCAGTGCGGGCAACGCCTACGGCTCTACCGACAACTATTCTGTGAACCACACGCCCGGCAGCAACACCTACCGCATCCGTTTCACCCCCGCCAGCGGCCTGGGTTCTACTACCCTCAGCGCCGCCGTGGTCAACCTCACGCTCTACGGTACCAACCCCGGCTTTGCCACCTACACGGCCACCGAGTCGGGTAGTATCGACGTGACGACAACCAACGCCAACGGCCAGGCGGCCGAGCGGGGCTTCAGCTTTACCGTGTACCTACCCTAACCCGTCATCGCTATGCAACAATTCATTTCAATGGCGGGTCTGCTGCTAGGACTCACGGCAGGCACCGCCGCCGCCCAAACCCTTACGACCACCGCCGGCAGCAGCCTGACCGTGCAAAGCGGCGCCACGCTCTACGTGGTGGGCGGCGTGCAGCAGGCCAGCGGGGCTACCCTCACCAACGCCGGCACCGTGCAGCTCACGGGCGACCTACTCAACGCCGGCACGCTGACTTCGCCGGGCCTGCTGTTGTTCAGCGGTAGCCAGAATCAGACCTTCTCGCCCGGCTCCGCTACCGTAGAAAAGCTGACGGTGGCCAACACCGGTGGCGCTGGCAATAACCGCCTGCTGCTACCGGCCGACCTCACCATCGGCACCCAACTCACGCTCACGCAGGGCTTGCTGCGTACCCAGGGTAGTGCCACCCTGCTGATCCCCAACGGCGCCCGCGTGGAGGGCGAGGCCGACGGCCGGTACGTACAGGGCCGTCTGCAAGTGAAGCGAACGGCAGTAAATGGCACCGTGGACTTCACCAACGGCTTCACGCTCACTACCAACGGCCAAAACCTAGGAACTGTGACAGTAACGCGCACGGCGGGTCTGCAACTAGGTGGGGTCAGCTACGGGCAGAGCGGTACCAACCAGGGCATCGACCGGATGTGGCAGGTGGAAGCTACCCAGCCGCTCGGCCCAGCTACTCCGGCCACCGTGAAGGTGAGTTGGGTGGCCGACGACGACCACGGACTGACGCTGCCGACCACGGCGCAGCTCTGGCGTGCCGAGCAAGGCACGGGCCCGTGGGCGCCGCAGGGCGCGCCGGTCAGCGTCAGTGCCCGTTCGTTTACGGCCAGCGTTGGGCAGCTGGGTATGCTTACCCTTAGCAGCTCCAACCAGCCCCTACCCGTGGAGCTGGTGCGCTTCACGGCCGAGCGCCGCGGTGCCGCGGCGCTGTTGCGGTGGAGCACCGCCTCGGAGGTGAACAACGACCGATTTGAGGTAGAAGTGAGCGAGGACGGGTACGCGTTTCGGCGTATTGGCCAGGTGTCGGGCCACGGCACCAGCAGCCTACCCCACGAGTACCAACTACTTGACTCAGAGCTGGCTCGCTACGGGGCGGCGCTGGTCTACTACCGCCTGCGCCAGGTAGACCACGATGGCACCACCCACTTTTCGCCCGTGCGCACCCTAGTTGTCAGTGGGCAGCTGGAGCTGGCTTTGTTTCCAAACCCAACCAGTGGAGCTACCACACTAACGGGTGCGCTACCCGGCGCAGCGGTGAGCGTGTACGATTCTATGGGCCGCCTGGTGCACACGAGCACCACCGATGCAGCTGGCTCGGCCCAGCTACGACTGCCGGCTGGTAGCGCCGCGGGTGTGTACATGGTGCGAACTGGTCAGCACGCTTTGCGCCTAATAAGGCAATAGGTAGGCGGTAGCTATTCTCTCATGGGCTTTGCTTAGCCTCCACAATCCATCCGCTGCCGTGCTGGGCCGGTCTAAACCGTGACGCAGGAAGTGAAGAAACGGGAAGGGTAGCGCAAGAAGTTGAGCAGTGCAAACTACTCAGGTCCTCAATCCGTTATGTTGAGGACCTGAGTAGTTTCCGTATATTCCACCAACAAACCAGGTCAAACGCATGAAAACCATCTCGATTCTCCTTGCTAGCGCTGCGCTGCTTTATATCTCGGTTTCAGCCGCTGCTCAAACAGCTCCGAAGCCAAAGACCAAAACGACTACATCTTCTCAACCGCGCACCAGTAAGAAAGCAGCTTCTAAAAATCTGGCTGTTATTAGAGACACGGCTGCTTTCCGCCGTTCGAGCCGACCCGACGCGATACCACTACGAGTACGGCCTACAAATAGTAAGTATGAATAGAGGATTCTGGCAGTATCGGGCTAGCGTAATCTAATAATTTGTCACATCGCCTTGCCGGCCTCGCCGTCGACGTATTGGACTATATCTGCCCGGCCCCGTCGGCGTGTGCCGCTGCGGCAGCGAAACCCACGCGCTCCTGGCCTGAATAATTATGCTGACGCAGGAAGCAGAAGAGAAGTAGGCATTTCTACTACTTCAAGGAATAAAGTAGCTTCGAATACTGGTGAAAGCGGGTTATTATCATTGCAGTGCTTTGTAGAAAGATGAGCAGCACAAGTGATTTAGTAGATTTGATTAGCGCCCCTGTCTAAGGAGTCGTTGTAGCGTGTTGGTGACCCGAATAGCTTGCTGTCGGCCGGCATCTTTGCCAGCACACGCTTCAAAAAAGACGGGCGCGTAAAAGCGGGCGCTCCGAATCGATTTCTTGTCGATGAACCATAAGGTGACGTCCTCTCCATCCTCCACGACACACTTCCCCAAAACTCTTCTTGCTTGCTCGTCACTTTGGACCGACCACAAAAGAACAGGCTTCAAGCTTTGCCAGCTATATCGAAGCGAATCAGATGCAATTGGTTGGGGCAGTAGGTAGCGGTTTGTATCGGGCGTGGTAGCACGAAAACGCGCTTCTTCCTTACTGAATTTCTGTACAAGCTGACCAGGAAAATAATGGCCAAGTATATTCCGGTATGGGCTGCGATAAGTGAAGAAAGCAAGTCGACTATGATGGATAGCCAGGATAAGGTAGCTCGCTGACTCGTTCCAGACGGAACTGCTTTGGTAGACGATTGTACTGTCAAAGTTTTGCTGAAAGAAGGTATGTAGAGGAGTCGTTACTTGTGCCTGGCTTGGAAAGGCAGCACGCAACAAACCAAGTGAAAGAGCAAAACGAATCCAGTAGGAGAACATGCAGATGCGGAAAGTGCAATGGGGTATTATGAAATGAAAGCCATAATTCCTCCAGGAAGGTACTTACTGAGTAGATAGTAGGCTCATCACGTCTACCCCCGTACGGTCAGGTGCGTACTATTCGGCTGCACCCGCGTAGCCAAGGAGGCGCTGAGCGCCTGCGCCGCCGCTACCACCTGCGCCGGGTAGTGCAGGCGCGCCAACAACCGAATGGCATTGCGCGTGGTGAGCGGACCGGACTTGAGGCGGTAGTCGAAATACCAGTCTTCCTCCGTCACGGTTTCGCAAAAGTGGTATTCAATAAAGCACGACTGCAAGAGCGAGCCCAGCTCCCCATCGTGGGTGGCTGCCACTACCCAGCTGCGGGGCTGCAAGTATTCTAGCACCGCCTTGTTGGCAGCGATGCGCTCCTGCGTGTTTGTGCCTTTGAACAGCTCATCCAGCAGCAGCAGATAACTGCCGGGGGCCGCGTCGCAGGCAAGCAGCAACTGCCGCATGGTTTCGGCCTCGACCAAATAATAGCTTTTGCCCGTGGACAGGCTGTCGGCCATGTTGAGGCTGGTGAGTACCCGGCAAAAAGGGGCGCGATAAGCGGTGGCGGGGCACGTGGCTATTGTTTGGGCCAGTAAGGCGTTTATGCCCAGCGTGCGCATGAAGGTAGTTTTGCCCGCCATATTCGAACCGGTAAGCAGGACGCCGAATTCGGTCAACGTGAGGTCGTTGGGCACGCACCCCGGCACCAGCGGGTGGTAGCCGCCTTGCAGTTGGACACCCTCGGTAGATGGCCCAAAGTGCGGTACGCAGGTAGCGTGGCGCTGGCGGAAGCTGGCCACCGCCAGGGCGCTATCTACATAGCCCACGGCCTCAAAGACAGCCCGAATGGCGGGCGCCTGCCGCTGTACGGCCACCCGGCAGCGGGCATATAACAGCTGGTCAACCAGCAGCAGCATCTTGAGCAGTTCCAGTATCCCCATATTATCCTCTACCTGAAAGAAAGCCGCTTGCCGCAAAACACCTCCCAAAAGGGTCAGGGGCGCGGCCAGCAGTTGCAGCGGCTGTAGGGGTAGGGCTGTCCGGTGCAACTGCTGGCCTGTCCGGTGCAAGCGACCCAGTTGCAACAGCGGCCGAACATAAAGCTGAATCCGGGTGCGATGCCGAAGGTGAAACACCGCATTGAAGCAACCAAACGCAAGCGTGACCAACCAAAGCACGGGGAACCAAAAGCCTCCGAACACCGTGGCCAACAGCCCTAGCGAGAGCAGCGCCGCGAAGCGTACGTTGGGCAACGCGGGTAGGGGCTCCTCGCTCAGCAAATCGACCAGGTAGTACGCCTCTGGGGCCGTCAGCTGGTCGAGGGCGAGCAGGGCTTGGCCGCGGGGTTCGGGTTGCTGCGCCAGCAGGGTCGCGGCGGCGTCAAACTCATGCAGAGCAGCTTCATCGCCGAGCGGGCTACGCAGGCGGTGGTAGAGGCATTGCTCGCCTACCGGGCTCACAGTGGCGTTGAGCAAGGTAAAGAGCGAGTCGCCGTTCAGGTCGGCCCAGGTTTGGTCGGGTAGGCGGTGGTAGGCGGGCTCGTGCTGCACATGGTTGTAGTAGCGGGCCACTAGGGGAATACGTGGAGTATGCGCAGCCGGCTGTTGCCAGGCTGCCTCTAGGCGTTGTAAGCGCTTGCGGGAAGAAGTCCACATAAGAGGATAGGATAGCTACTAGGGCGTAAGTAATAGGAATAGTTGGTAGCTGTAAGTAGTTCTAAAGGTAGCTAAGTGCTGTTGCTTTAATAAATCAGATTCTCAATTACTACTTAGGAAATAAAGATCATCGAGAGTGATATAGATAGTGCCATATTTCATGATTGTACTTATTAATAGCGGAAGTCGAATCGGCCATCCGTGACGTGAATATGTTGGCCAGTAGCGCTTTGTGTGCCTGTAAATTGAAATCTGCCTGCAATAATATGCTGTGCACTATCTAGGCGCGTAATAGTTAATTCGCCCGGATTTGTATCCCGAGTTTGATAGTCGCTACCAAGAAAAAACGTTGCCTGAGACTCTCCTTGGTATGTACCTAAATGGTACGTACGGCCCTGTTCTAAACGGATATTTCGAATATTAATAATTACTGCGGGATACTCACTGTCCTGCGCATCTACAAAAGAAAAGTATAGGTTTGAAACCTGCTTGGCGTGTAAAAAAGTATAGCCAAATTGTAGTCCCTGCGTCGGCCACTTGCTACGAGGAATCAAAATCTTATCATCTGCTTTGCAGCCGGCTGTATTGGTTCCGGTAGTGGTTTCGGGCGGTAGCGCTGGTGTCAGATTAGCCTTAGAGCATGCAGCTAGGTAGAATAGAAGACAAGGAAGAAGGTAACGCATAGGTGTAAAATAGAGAATGTTTTATGCTAAAGTAAAAGCCTGTGGCGGAAGGAATATTATATTATCTGATTTTTTAACTGCTTGATATAATGATATGGTATTTACAAGCAGATAATATGTTCATCTCATCTACCGCCACAGCTTCGGCAGGCTCCGCAGCAGCGCCCACGCTACCACCCCACTTACAGCAATAATAGAAGCCGTAGAGCTACGAATCGGCCGGAAGCGAGAGGTGCCTTCTTTTAACTCGATATAGCCAACGGGCGTGACGACCACGCCCCCACCACCGCCGGAGCCAGCGGCTTCGGGCAGGCGGCCGCCACCACCGCCCCCAAAGCCGTAGCACACCCGCGCCACGGGAATCACCGTAAGGCCGTTGCGTTCTACGGGGTCACCGTATACGGTGCGGGCGGTGGCCGTGGTGCTGAGTTGTTCTGCCAGACGTTGGGCTACTGTGAGGGTAGGGGAATCGGAAGGAATCATGAGAAAAGCATTTGATAAAAGAACGTCATGCTGAGCCTGTCGAAGCATCTCGCGTGCTGACGAAAGATACTATCTAGCATCAGCACGCGAGATGCTTCGACAGGCTCAGCATGACAACTGGACGAAAATAACAAAAGAAGCCAGCGGCATACACCGCTGGCTTCTTCATGATTCAACCAAAAACCTGCTCTAGAAAGCTGCCAGCAGCGTTTTCAGCCCAGCGGCGGCATCGTTGCCGAGGTGCACGTGCAGGGTGCGGCGGTCGGCGCTTTGCAAGGCTTCCAGGTCGCCTTGGGCCTGGGCGTCTTGCAGGGTGCCGAAGGAGTAGGAACGGCCGGGGAGGGGCAGATCCTGCGGGTGGCCGGCCGTGAGTTGCAGGAACAAGCCCGTGTTGGGGCCGCCCTTGTGGTACTGACCGGTAGAGTGCAGGAAGCGCGGACCATAGCCAAACGTGGTAGCTACGTGCATCTTGTCCTGAATCTTCTGGCGCAGCTCCGCCGTCTCCTCGTTCACCTTTTCCGACTCGGTTAGGTAGGCCTGAATGGAAACGTAGTCGCCAGCCTTCGCCTGGGCGAAGAACTGCTGCACCAGCTCCTGGGCCGAGCTGCCCGATACGCTGCTGTAGTAGTCCAGTCCGCCTTCCGACAGCGCTTTTTCCTGCTCCGGCAGGCTGCCTTTCTCGGCTACCTCCTTCATAATCTTGTCGGTAGCGGTTTTGGCGGCCTGCACGTTGGGTTGGTCGAAGGGGTTGATGCCCAGCACCGCGCCGGCAATGGCCGTAGCGGCTTCCCAGCGGAAGAACTCGGCGCCCAGGTCCAGCGCATCCTTCATGCGGATGGTGATAACCGGGTGGCCGGCCTCTTGCAGCGTCTTCAGCTTCTGCGTGTTGTTCTCGTCGGCTTCGTTTTCGTAGCCCACGTACACAAACACGCGGTCCTGGCCGTACACTTCGGGCTTGCCCAAGTGCTCGCCGGCTACCGGCAGAATGCCTTTGCCTTCTTTGCCGGTGCTTTCGGCCAGCAACTGCTCCAGCCACAGGCCCAGGTCGCTGAGCGACTTCGGTACCACCAGCGTGAGCTTGTCGCGGCCTTTGGTGGACAGCACGCCCAGGGCCGTGCCCAACTGCAAGCCGGGGTTGTTGTCGCTGGGACCGTAGGCACCGCAGGCGCGCATCATGATGATGGCGCGGGCCAGCAGCTCGCCCACGTTGATGCCGTAGAGAGCGGCCGGCACTAGGCCGAAGAACGTGAGAGCCGAGAAACGGCCGCCTACCTCGGGGAAGTTCAGGAACACCTTGCGGTAGCCCAGCTCCTTGGCCGTCTCGATGAACGGAGAGCCGGGGTCGGTGATGCCGATGAAGTTTTCGCCGGCTTTGTCGCCTTTCACAGCCTTCACCTTCTCGTAGAAATAGTCGCCAAAGGCCAGCGGCTCGGCCGTGGTGCCCGATTTGCTGGCCACGATGAACAGCGTGTGCTCCAAGGGTACGGCCTTCTCAATTTCCTGCACCGTGCCGGGGTTGGTGGTGTCCAGAATCAGCACGTCGAGGCCGTTTTCGCCTTTCGGGAATGACTTTTTGAACACAATGGGCGCCATGGTGCTGCCGCCCATGCCCATTACCACCACGTGCGTGAAGCCCTCGGCCTTGGCTTCCTGGGCAAACTGCTCCAGGCGGCCTACCTCGTCTACCATCGTTTCGGCCACGCGCAGCCAGCCCATGTAGCTGCGGATGCTCTCCTGGGCTTTCGCGTCCTGGGTCCACAGGTCAGCCTGCTTATTCCAGAAGCCGGTGATGAAGTCGGAATCTTTGTATTCTTTGATTTTGGCGTCTACCTCTTGCTGGTACTCACCCAGCTGCATATCGGCCTCAACCGGCTGCAAATCCAGTGCTTGCACGCGTTTTTTCTCAATCGAGTCGATCAACTTGGCGAAGGGCTCCTTGAATTTTTTGCCGCCATCTTCTTCCAAGAACTGGGTACGCTCTTTCAAGTCGATGCCCAGCTTAGGTAGGGCGTTCAGCACTTCGTCTGCCTGGTCGAGGTTGGTTTCCAGCGTGTTGGCTACCTTGCCTTTCTCGCGGAACAGGTCCAGCGTTTCCACCGGAATGGTGTTTACCGTCTCCGGACCAATGAGGCCGTCTACGTAGCGTAGGTCGTCGTACTTGGGGTTTTTGTTGCCGGTGCTGGCCCACAGCAGGCGCTGCGAGTTGGCGCCTTTCTCTTTGAGCGCTTCCCAGCGCGGACCAGCAAAAATGCCTTTGTAGAGTTGGTAAGCCTTCTTGGCGCTGGCCAAAGCCACCTCGCCCACCAGGGGCTCAGCTATTTTGGCTTTGTCGCCGCCTTCTTCCACCATTTTCTCCAGCACAGGGTCCAGCAGCACGTCGATGCGCGAGAGGAAGAAGCTGGCTACGGAATTGATGTTGTCGATGGCGCCGCCGGCTTTCACGCGGTCTTCTAGGCCCGAAATGTAGGCTTCAGCCACTGCCTCGTAGCGCTCCAGCCCAAAAATCAGCGTCACGTTCACGTTCACGCCTTCCGAGATGAGCTTGCGGATGGCGGGTAGGCCTTCCAGGGTAGCCGGCACCTTAATCATCACGTTGGGGCGGTCTACGGCTTTCCAAAAGCGCAGGCCTTCCTCAATGGTACCCTCAGTGTCGTTGATGAGGTTGGGGCCTACCTCCAGGCTCACGTAGCCGTCACCGGAGTTGTCGTGGCTGTCGTAAAGTGGGCGGAACAGGTCGCAGGCGTGCTGCACGTCGGCCACAGCCAATTCGGCGTAAATATCGTCGGCCGATTTGCCTTGCAAGGCCAAGGCCCGGATGGTGGTATCGTAGTCGTCGCTGCCGCCGATGGCTTTTTCAAAAATAGCCGGGTTCGACGTCACGCCGCGCAAATCTTCTTCCTTGATGCGCTTTTCCAGCTCCCCGTTGATGAGGATTTTGCGACGGATAAAGTCCAGCCAGATGCTCTGGTCGAATTCGCGGATTTTGTTGAGTGCGTTCATAAAAAATGGGTAGAAGCTGGGGCCGGAGCCCCGGCCGGAAACGTGTTAGGACAGTTCGCGGCGCTAAGCTAGGGAAAACCAAATATTCAGACTAATGGATATCGGAGGTAGAAGACCGAAACCGTTGCCGAGGTAGGGAAGGGGGAAGTAGAACAAGAACGTCACTTCGAGCGCAGCGAGAAATCTCGCGTGCTGATGATAGGTAGTAATGTCATGCTGAGCTTGTCGAAGCATCTCGCGTGCTGATGGTAGATAGTATCTCTCGTCAGCACGCGAGATGCTTCGACAAGCTCAGCATGACATTACTACCTATCATCAGCACGCGAGATTTCTCCTCCTTGCTTGATACGCAACATGGTCGAAATGACGTTCTTTTGGTACTGATATCCTACTTCAGCACTTCCTTCTTCTCAATACCCACGTCGTTGTCTTTCAACAGCTCGCGGGCTTGATTCACTACGTTTTCTACGCTGAAGCCAAATTCGGCCATCACTTCCTCGCCGGGGCCGGATTCGCCGAAGCGGTTCATGCTGATGGTGGTGCCTTCGTCGGTCACGTACTTGTGCCAGCCGATGGGCGAACCGGCCTCGATGGCAATGCGCTTGCGCACGTTGGGGGGTAGGACTTTGTGCTGGTAGTCAGTTTCTTCCAGCTCAAACAGCTCCCACGAGGGCATGCTCACCACGCGCACAGCCACGCCTTCCTGTGCGAGTTTCTCCTGGGCCTCCAGCGCCAGCGACACTTCCGAGCCCGTACCAATCAAAATCAACTCCGGCTTACCGTTGTCGGCGTCTTTCAGGATGTAGGCGCCTTTGGCTACGCCCTCGCGGGCCGAGCCCATGGTGCTCTGGTCCAGCACCGGTAGCTTCTGGCGGGATAGGATAAGCGCCACCGGCGTTTCGGCTTGGGTGAGGGCAATGCGCCACGATTCCACGGTTTCGTTGGCATCGGCGGGGCGCAGCACAATCAGGTTGGGCACCGTGCGCAGGCCAATTACTTGCTCCACTGGCTGGTGGGTAGGGCCGTCCTCGCCCAAGCCAATGCTGTCGTGGGTGAACACGAACGTAGCCGTGGACTGGGCCAGCGCCGTGAGGCGAATGGAGCCGCGCATGTAGTCGGAGAAGTTCAGGAACGTGCCGCCGTAGGGACGCACGCCGCCGTGGCGGGCCATGCCGTTGAGGGCACCGCCCATGGCGTGCTCGCGCACCCCAAACCAAATGTTGCTGTCCTCGTAGCGGCCCGGCTGGAAGCTTTCCTCGCCTTTGGTCGACATTTCGTTGGACGAGGCCAGGTCGGCGGAACCGCCGAACAGGTAGGGCACGCTTTTCTTAAGGGCCGTGAGGGCCTTACCCGAGGCTTGGCGGGTAGCCAAGGGGCCGTCTTCGGGCTTAAATACGGGTAATTCAGCATCCCAACCATCAGGCAGGTCGTGGCTGAACGCGGTTTCAAATGCTTTTGCTTCGGCGGCAAACTCTTTTTTATAAGCGGCAAATTGCTCGTTCCATTCCTGTTGCAGCTTGGCGCCGCGCTGGCCGGGCTCCAGCAAGTGCTGCTTCACCTCGTCGGGCACAAAGAACTTCTCGTCGGGATTCCAACCCAGGAACTCCTTGGTTTTTCGCAGGTTTTCGGGGCCGAGGGGCGAGCCGTGCACTTTATTGGTGTTTTCCAGCGGCGAGCCGAAGCCAATAATCGTCTTCACGGCAATAATGGATGGGCGGTCCGTTTCGTTTTGGGCTTCGCGGATGGCAGCCTCAATGGCGTCGAGGTCGTTGCCGTCGCCTACCGTTTGGGTGTGCCAGCCGTAGGCATCGAAGCGGGCCATGGGGTCCTCGGTGTAGGCCAAGCTGGTGGGGCCGTCGAGCGAGATGCTGTTGTCGTCGTACAGATAAATCATCTTGCCCAACTTGAGGTGACCCGCCAGCGAGGCGGCCTCAGAAGCAATGCCTTCCATCAGGTCGCCGTCGCTCACCAGCACGTAAGTGTAGTGGTCGACTACGTTGTGGCCGGACTTATTATAGGTAGCAGCTTGGAAAGCTTCTGTCATGGCCATGCCTAGGCCATTGGCAAAGCCCTGGCCCAGCGGTCCGGTGGTTACCTCCACGCCCGCCGTCAGGTTCGACTCGGGGTGGCCGGGCGTTTTGGAGCCCATCTGCCGGAAACGCTTCAGCTCCGACATCGGCAAATCATAGCCGTAGAGGTGCAACATGCTGTAGAGCAGCGCCGAGCCGTGTCCAGCCGACAAGATAAACCGGTCGCGGTTGGGCCAGTTTGGGTCTTGCGGGTTGAAGCGCAGGAAGCGCGACCACAGCACATAGGCCATGGGCGCGGCACCCAGCGGCAGGCCGGGGTGGCCGGAGTTGGCCTCCTGCACCATATCAACGGATAACAGACGTAGGGTGTTGACGCTCAGCTGGTCCAGGGATTGTTGGTTTTCGGGCATGGTACAAAAACGTTGAAAGAAAGTAAGGTGCGAAAGAAGGATAATCGGCCTAGGTGCCGGTAGCCGCCGCGGCTGGTTGCGCCAAGGGGCATTGCTACTTAGTACGGGAAAAACGACGCAAACGATGAATAAAACCTAGGGTCGACGGCCGAAAGCCCAGCCAAAAAACCAGATTCGTCGTTATACCTTTGCGTATACAACGCTTATTCCTACCCCGCTCCTACGTATAATGTCCCGTTTGCCTTTCGTGTTGCCGGCGTTGCTGCTCCTGCTGAGTCTGGCCAGCGCCACGCCGCCCCTGCCGGCAGCACCCGCGCCCCTCACCATCGCCGCCGCCTCCGATTTGCAGTACGTGATGGATTCGCTGCTCGTCCTCTACCGCCGGCAGCAGCCCCGGCAGCAGGTGAAGGTAGTGTATGGCTCATCAGGCAAGTTCTACCAGCAGCTCAGCCACGGTGCGCCGTTCGATATGTTCTTTTCAGCTGATAAGAGCTACCCGCTCAAGCTGCAACAGCAAGGCCTCACGGCCAGCGCGCCCCAGCGCTACGCCACCGGCCGGCTGGTGGTGTGGAGCAAGAAGCTCGACCCGCGTAAACAGGGTATGAACGCGTTGTTGAATCCGGCCATCCACAAAATAGCCATGGCTAACCCCGCCCACGCGCCCTACGGCCAGAAAGCCCAAGAAGCTCTACAACATTACAACCTGTACGATAAGCTGAAACCGCGCCTCGTGCTGGGCGAAAATATCAGCCAAACGGCCCAGTACGCCACCACCGGCGCCGCCGACGTGGGGATACTCGCGTTGTCCCTGGCCCGCAGCCCGCAACTGCGTCGGCAGGGGCATTACTACCTCATTCCCGCTGACGCACACACGCCTCTGGAACAGGCGTATGTGGTGATGAAGCGCGCCGCTGGCAATCCGGCAGCGGCTTCGTTCACGGCGTTTATCAGTGGCGCTTCGGCTAAGGCTGCATTGAAGCGGTATGGGTTTGAGTAGGAGTGAAGCAGAAGGCCGTCATGCTGAGCGTAGCGCAGCAGAGTCGAAGCATCTCGCATGCTCCCGGTAATTTTCTGGCGATTGAGATTAGCGTAGCACGCGAGATGCTTCGACTCCGCTGCGCTGCGCTCAGCATGACGTTCTGTTTTACCTTATTCCTACCCTCTCCCTTTGTCCGACTTCGCCCAAACCCTACTCCTCACGGCCAAGCTCGCTACCCTCACTACCCTGCTACTGTTGCTGCTGGGCGTGCCGCTGGCGTACTGGCTGGCATATGCCCGCTTTCGGGGGAAGGCAGTGGTGGAAGCGCTGGTGAGTTTGCCACTGGTGCTGCCGCCCACGGTGATTGGGTTTTACCTGCTGCTGGCGTTTAGCGCCGATAGTGGGGTAGGACGCTTCTTGGTGCATACGTTGGGGCTAGAGCTGAACTTTACGTTCGGCGGCATTCTGATTGGGTCGTTGGTGTATAGCCTACCCTTTATGGTGCAGCCGGTGCAGGCGGCCTTGCACAATCTGCCCCACTCCTTGCGGGAGGCAGCGTATACGCTGGGCAAGTCGCGGCTGACGACCTTGTGGCGGGTGCTGCTACCTAACATCCGGCCGGCCCTGCTCAGCGCCTCGGTCCTGACGTTTGCGCATACCGTGGGCGAGTTTGGGGTGGTGCTGATGATTGGCGGCAACATTCCGGGCCAGACACGGGTTGCTTCCATCGCCATCTACGACGCCGCCGAAAGCCTCGACTACGCCCGCGCCAATCACTACGCGCTGGTGCTGGTGGGGCTGTCTTTCGCGGGGCTACTGCTGCTGGCCGCTTTCACCAAACGCTCCGCCAGCCGCCTGCTGTGATTGACCTGCACCTCACCAAACCCCTGCAAACCGCGCACGGCCCGGCCCTGCTGGACGTGCGCCTAACCGTGGCGGCCGGCGAGCTGACGGCCATCTACGGTGCCTCGGGCGCCGGCAAAACCACGCTGCTGCGCCTGCTGGCCGGCCTGAGCCGACCGGCCAGCGGCCATTTGCGGGTAGGCGAGGAGGTGTGGTACGATCAGGCCCGCGGCATCTGGCTGCCGCCGCAGCGTCGCAGCATCGGATTTGTATTTCAGGATTACGCACTGTTTCCGAATATGACGGTGCGCCAGAACCTGGAGTTTGCCCTACCCGATACATCGGGTAAAGCGTTGGTGGATGAGCTGTTGGAGCTGATGGACCTGGGCGAGCTGGCCCGGCAGCGGCCGCAGCAACTTTCGGGGGGGCAGCAGCAGCGCGTGGCCCTGGCGCGGGCCCTGGCCCGGCAGCCTCGCGTGTTGCTGCTCGATGA
The DNA here is from genome assembly GCF_014333615.1 of Hymenobacter citatus. Lineage (GTDB taxonomy): Bacteria > Bacteroidota > Bacteroidia > Cytophagales > Hymenobacteraceae > Hymenobacter > Hymenobacter citatus. The sequence goes on from NZ_JACSCY010000002.1 coordinate 229,388, forward strand.
GCCCCTGGCCGCCCTGGACGTGCCTACCCGCCTGCGGCTGCAAGCGGCGCTAGCGGCGGCGCACCAGCGCTTCCAGCTCACTACCCTGCTCGTAAGCCACGACTACGCCGAAATAACCCGCCTGGCCACCCGCGCCGTGGAGCTGGACGGGGGTAGGGTAGTGCGCGATGGGGTACCGGCGGTAGTGCTGCCCGTCGCTAATGCCACACCCGGCTTCCGGCTGACCGGCACCGTTGTAGCGGCCGTGCCTTCGGCTACCGGCCAAACGTTGCAGGTAAGGGTAGGGGAGGAAGTGATACGTGTAGAAGTGGATGCCACCACGCCCTACCAACCCGGCGACATGCTGGTGCTAACGGGTAGCGTGCAACGGGGGAGGTAGCTATTTGTCTGAGTTAACTACCGCACGATGTAGAGACGCATACTTGCGTCTCGTCGTTGCTGATGTTGGTTGCTGGAACGGTGCTGACGCGAGTTGTTCAACGACGAGACGCAAGTATGCGTCTCTACACATCTTTTCAGCTAATTCAAATAGCCGCTAACGCAAAGGTATTTGAGTGTTTGAATAAAGGCGAAACTCCACAGTAAGACAGCGCGTTTCTTACTCACCATCTCACCATCTCACAATTTCACCACTCACCATCTCACCATCTCACCATCTCACCATCTCACCACTCACCACTCACCTTCCTGTGCCCGAACTACCCGAAGTCGAAACCTACCGCCGGTTTCTGGATGACCTTATTTTGCATCAGCCCATCACGGCGGTAGAAGTGCGCGACGCCCACGTGCTCACCACCGACGAGGATACGCTGCGGCGCTACCTGGTAGGGCGGCACGTAACGGCCACACGGCGCCTGGGCAAAAACTGCTTCCTCGAACTCGACAACGACACCGTGCTGGCCCTGCACTTCGGCATGACCGGCGACGTGGGTGCCTACCGCGACGACCCCGACGCCCCGCGCTTCACCCGCGTGGCCCTGCACCTGGCCGACGGTATGCGCATTGCCTTCGTGGACCCGCGCAAGTTTGGCCGCATCCGGCTGGCCGGCAGCGTAGCGGAATACCAGAAGCTCAAAAAGATTGGCCCCGATGCCCTCGATATCACCTGGGAGCAACTGCAGGCGGCGCTCAGCAAGAAAAAAACCTTGCTGAAACCTGCTTTGCTAGACCAGCGCATCACCGCTGGCCTTGGCAATTGGATTGTGGATGAGGTGCTGTTTCAGGCCAAAATCAACCCCGAACGGCTGTGCAACACGCTTACCCAAAAGGAGTTTAAGGCCCTGCACGCGGCCATTCAGCTGGTGTTGCAAACGGCCATTCAACACGAAGCTACCTACCGACACTTCCCGGCGTCGTTCCTGATTCATGCCCGCGAGTGGGACGACTCAGCCACGCCGGGCACCGACAAGCACCGGTTCTGTCCGCGCCACCCGCGCACCGAAATTGAGAAGAAATACGTGGGCGGTCGGGCTACCTATTACTGCCCCAAATGTCAGCCAGTGCCTGCCACGGCCAGCGAAACACCGGATAGTAGCAGAACCTCGGGGTAGGGAAAGCGTAAGAAGTATCCCCTCCACTTTTAACGAATTCGCTTATGTTTCGCGCTGTTGACTACCCCGACGAAAACCTGCTGGCCTTATACATTGGCGGCATGCTCACCAAAGCTGACTACCAAGGCGTGGTGCCTACCCTCGAAAAAAAGGTACAGCAATACGGTAAGGTAAATGCCTACCTCGAATATGAAGGTATTGAGGATGTGACGCTGAAAGCCTTATGGGAAGAACTGAAAGAAGACGTAAAACACTTCACTAGCTTCAACCGCGTGGCCGTGGTCAGCAACGACAATGCACTGGTGAAAGCCGGGGCCGCGCTCAGCTCCGTCATCACGCCCACCGATGTGAAGCACTTCAACCCCGAAGAAAAAACGGTAGCCCTGCAATGGGTGCGCGGCGAAAACGCCGTGGCCTCGCCGCATACGGTAGACGTGTATTCCTCGTAGGATCAGTAGAGGCGCATTATACGCACCCCTACAACGCAAAAGAGCCAACCGCGTGCGGTTGGCTCTTTTGCATTTCATGCTACGCCCGCCTTCTGCTTACGAAGCGTCGGTGAGCATCGCCACTAAGCGGCCGTTGGGGTTATATACCGCCCCAGAGGTATCAATATATAAGCGGCGCTGCTTGGAGTCGACCAGGATCAGGGGGAAATCCTCGTCGTCGGAGCGGGTAATGCGGCCTACCACCTCGGCGGTGCGGGTGCCGGGCTCTACGTGCACCACGTTCAGGCGGTCGGTGAGGTAGAAGGGCTCATCGGGGGCATCGCGGAAGGTGAGCTTGCCCACAATGGCAGTGCGACTGGATACGTTGCGGGCCACGGCGGGTGCCGTAGTCTGCGGACGTAGCACAGCGGGTGCAGCCGAAGGCGCCGTGGTGCGGCTAGCAGCCGCAATCTGCGTGTTCGACTGCTGCCAGCCGCGGCTGATAGCAGCCAAGCGCTGGGTGCGGCCAGGGTGGGTAGCCGAACCATACTCGTCCGATACGACGGCCATAGCAGCCTGAGCCTGCGCCAAGCTGGCGCCCATCTTGCGTAGCACGAAACCCGAAAACTCATCGGCTTCCAACTCGTCGGCGGGGTTGGAGCCGCGGCCCGTGAGGGTGTGGCCGTTGAGGTGGTGCCCCATTTCGTGGGCCAAAATGCTGGTGCCGGCCCAGTCGGTGCGGCCGGCGCGGTTTACGGCCGCTACAAACTGCGGATTATACAATAAGTAGCGCTGGCCATTGTAAACCACGGCCGCGGCATTGTCTACCTCCGAGGTAGCCTGCAACTCGAAGCGTGGTTTCAGGCCTACCACCGAGGTGATATCGCGCAGCACGTCGCGCTGGCCGGTGGACGTTTGGGCGTAGGAGGTGCTGGTCAACAGTACCCCCAGCACCAGAAAAAGACCCGCCAAGCGGCGGAAGAAGGCGTAGGACATGGAAGTGAGTTCTGAGTAGTTGATAGCAGAAGGTGCGTACTGCGCCAAATAATCCTATCTGGCCGTGGTATTTGCTTCTATCTATACAACGCCGAAACCTGCCTGTTTCGTTTACTTTTCCTGTGGTGAGGAGCCTTTTTTACAGAAAATACACCAAAAAAAACGAGGCGCCTCCCATCCGGAAAGCGCCCCGCTGTGTAGTCAGTAGGAAGGTAGGGCCTACAAGCGAATACCGATGCCTGGCCCGAATAGGAAGAACATTTTTCCTTTGTTCATCAAATAGCCCCCGCCCAGGTAAAGCGGGAAGGTGAGCTTGGCGTCGCTGCGGGTAGGGTATACAGAGCCCAGTACCACTAAGCCCAAGTCGCGGGAAGCATTGGCGTCTTGGCTTAGGTTGAAGGCATTGAGGGCCACAAAGCCGGCGCCTACCTTATACGGCCGGGGCTTATTGATTTTGTTGGGGTTGTAGAACGTGAGCTGGGCCAGCGTAGCCAAGCTGATACCGCCAAAAGAAGTATAGCCCTTCACGTCGCTATTAATCTGCTTGGTGAGCAAACCAGCTGGGAAGCTGATGTCAATATCAAACTTCACTTTGCGCTGCAACACCAGGTCCAGGGTCTGCGTGTATCCTTTGTCGCCGTACTGGCTAGCTTGGTGCTGCACCGTCACGTAGATGTGCGCCCAGTCATCGAGGTCGTAGGTTTTGCGCGAGAGCAGGCTGTTGAGGTTGATGTTGCCTACCTGGCACTGCGGGTCGCGGTAGAAGGCAGCGCGCACCGAGTTGTCGCCGGGGCACACCACCACGTTTTCGATGGTTCGCATCTCAATCAGGTTGCCTTTCGCATCCTGGGTTCTGATCTGAAACGTGAGGTATTGCTTGCCATACAGCTGCTGGTCGGCGTCGATGGCGTTGGCATCAAAGGAAAACACTACATCGCGAACGGTGCGGGGGTAGAGAATAGGGCCGTTGAGGGTCGTGACGGGGCGCGCGGCCTCTCCAAAAGTCACCTTCACGAAATCCAGCGGATGGGGGCGCTGAAACTCGCGCACGTTCAGCCCCTGGCCGGTGTTCTGGTTGCCGTTGTAAATGGCTACGCGCTTCTTATCAATGCCTATGGGCACCTGCAAGCGGTAAATCACGGCCGCCTCGGAGCGCACCGACGAGTCGGAGGGTACCACGCGCACGTCCTCGAAGCGAAACGGCGCCTTTAGCAGCGACTCACCCTCCAGGCGCACGTCCACGGTTTCGCCGGGGTTCACGTTGGTGTTGGTGGTCCAGTCGCCGCCGCGGTGGCGCACGCTCACGGTCGTGATGGTCGTCTTAGGCGAGATGTTGAAGTTGGTGATGTACTTGGGTTGGTCACCGTCTTTGATGTAGAGGTAGCTATCCGTTTGGCGGTGCGTGTTGTAGACACGCAGCCAGCACAGCACCCGGTCGTTGGAGAGGTACTGGCGCGTAAAGATTTCGGCGATAAGTGCCCCGCCGGTTTCCTCCTGGTCCTCTACCCGGTAGGTATGCTTCAGGTCGAAGGTGCGGCCGTTATCGAGGATAATTTCCACGCCTTTGCGGCGCGAGCTTTCATCCAGCGTAATTTCTTTTTTATCGACGCTGAGGAAGCGCAAGCGGCTGCTCTTCACCGTGAATTCCTGCCGGATAGGGGGTAGGGAATAGCTCAGCTTCCGGCCATTCTCAATCAGAAAAGGCCGCTCGGTTTGCATGCGTAGCGTAATGGAGCGCGTGCCCGTTACGTTGGGTAGCACGTGCAGCTTCAAGCCACCGTTTTCCTGGGCCACGCGGTAGTCAATATCCTGGCCGTGGGTCCACTCGCCGGTGGCGCGCACGTTTTTCACGTTGTTGCTGGTCAGATCGAATACCTTTTCCTCGCCCACAAACAGCTCCGTATCGGTGGGCCGAAAGTCGAGGGAAGTGTGCGTTACGGGCAGCAATTGCACCGTTTGGGTGAACTGGGGGCCGCGCAAGCTGTCGAGGTTGGGCTGGGCAAAGGTGAGATTAAGGTAGCGCACCCCGGTTAGGCCCTTGAAGCGGATTTTGGTGCGGTAGTACTCGTTGTTGACTGGCGTAAGCGAATCCAGCTGCTGGAAGTCGGCCGAGCGCACCAAGCGCAGCGGCGCGCTGGGGTTCATGCGCACGGGGTAGGCCATAATCTCGGCCGTTTCGTCTTCCTGGCGATAATAGAAATACAGGTTCAGCTCGCCCTGCACGGCAATCATATTGCGGCTGAGAGCATAGTTGGTGGTATCGGTGCGCAGCAGTAGCTCGCGCAGCAGGGTGGCGCTACGGGTAGCGGCGGGGCTGACCGTTGCCGGGGCCGGCGACTGACTAGTGCGGTAGGAGGGCGCTGGGGTGGAAGCCGGCACATCGGGCGCCGGCGCCGGGCTGGTAGGCTGCTGCGCCCAGCTAAAAAAAGGAAATAACCACAACAGCACGAAAAACGACAACCCACCTGCACCCCGTAGGGCACGACGCAACGAAGAAGGCAATAGCACGGACAGCAAAACAGAGGCGAACAAACAAAGCAAGCGCCGAAGCGCAAGCAAAGGTAGGGCCACGAGGCCGATTCGCGCAGAAATTTGGCGTGTCTCTCCTGCATTTGCCAGCCTGCAATGAAAGAGCAGGTTGGTCGCAGAAGCCTGTTTCAACTTTTTCTTTGCCCGCAAATGCCTACGGAGTACAGCCATTTTCTCCAACTTCTGGCGCACTGTAGCAATCAGGCCAAACGGACTGGTATAGTGCAGGGAAGGGCTAATAAGAGCCTGTGGGAAGGTACGTGTTCTATAAGAATAGTTCTATCAAACAATTTATAGGGTGCTCGACAGTAGATTGATTTTCAATAACTTGATAGAGTAGTGTGCGTAGGAATAGAACAGATAGTTTTGAATCTGATCCAGGCCAAAGCCTGCTGCCAATGCCTACCAATGACTTTGCTAATCAGCCGCCGCTTTCGTCAGCGAAAGTCCCTATACTCGAGGAGCGAGCAGTGGTTCACCGCGAGGTAGTAGAAAGTGGTCGAGTACGCTTATCCAAGACCGTACACGAGCACCAGGAAGATGTAGACGTTGTGCTGCGCCACGAAGAAGTGCAGGTGGAACGCGTAGCCGTCAACCAGTTTGTGGCTGATGGTGTGGCCCCGCCAACACCGCGATACGAGGGTAATACACTCATTGTACCAGTTGTGCGGGAGGTCGTCATGAAGCGCCTGTTGATTGTAGAAGAGTTGCATATTCTAAAGCATCAAGTGGAAACCCGCGAAACGGAAACCGTGACGCTCCGCCACGAAGAAGTAGATGTGCTGCGCTACCCCGCCAACGACACCACCAACGCCTCCCCTGATCAGTGATTTTCTGTCATACTTATTTTACCACCTAACCCCTAAAACCATGACTCATACCGTAATTGGAATGTTCGATACCGCCGACCAGGCAAAATCTGCTGCTCAACAACTTGCTAGCGCTGGCTTCAGCCTAGACCATGTAGATGTGGCCTCGCGTAACGACGATACAACTGATACGAATAATGTAAATCGCGGCCGGTATCGCAGCAATACCAACCGCAACGAAGAAAGCACCAGCGACAGCATCAGCGACTTCTTCAGCAACCTGTTCAGCGATGATGACGACAACGCCCATCGCTATGCCCATGCGGCCCGTGAAAGCGGTTCGTTGGTAACCGTGCATGCACACTCAGCTGAAAATGCCCATCAGGCGGCTGAAATTCTGGACCGTTGCGGTGCAGTAGATGTAAACGAGCGCGCCGAGCAGTCTGGCTACAAAGGCAAGGCTACGAACGCAAACAATGCGAATGCCAACGCCAACGTAACCAACCAAAACACCAATGATCAGGTGTCGGCGAAGGTAATCGAGGAAAACCTACAGGTAGGCAAGCGCGTGGAGCAAACGGGCGGTGCCCGCCTGCGTAGCCGTATCATTGAGCGTCCCGTAGAAGCCAGCGTGCGTCTGCGTGAGGAGCACGTAAATGTGGACCGCAAACCCGTAGACCGCCCCGCTACCGAGGCCGATTTCGCAGCTTTCAAGGAAGGAAACATTGAAGTAACCGAAAGCGCCGAGCGCGCCGTAGTGGGTAAAGAAGCCCGCGTAGTGGAAGAAGTAACGCTGGGCAAAGAAGTGACCGAGCGTGAAGAAACCATTCACGACACGGTGCGCAAGACAGAAGTAGATGTAGAAAACCTGAACAAAGGCACTGCTAACGACCCACGTCGCCAGAGCTAAGCTTGTTTGTGTAAATACACTTGTAAAAAAGACGGCTGCTTGCAGCCGTCTTTTTTATTATAGATGCAGTGGGATAGACACCCCAACAGCGTAAGAGTACCGGGTTGCGTAACCCAACACTACCCAGCACGGTATTAGAAAAGCACTAGGTGCCCACCATAGTGGCTGGGCCATTTCTTTTTCCTCTCGAATGACCACACTTCCCCCTACCTCCCGCACCCATACTTACAACATGGGCCTGATTGGCAACTGCGCCTTCCTGGGCCTGATTGGAACCGATACGGCCGTGCGTTGGCTGTGCTGGCCCCGCTTCGACAGCAGCTTTGTGTTTGGCAGCCTGCTCGACTCACAGAAGGGTGGTGAATACAGCATCCGGCCGGCCGAGGGGGAGTTTCGGAGTAACCAGTACTACCTTGACAATACCAACGTACTATGCACCGAGATTGAAACCCGCGACGGCCGATACCGCGTCACGGACTTTGCCCCACGCTTCGCGCAGTACGACCGCAATTACAAGCCGCTGATGTTTGTGCGCAAGGTAGAGCCCTTGCAGGGCACGCCCCGCGTGCACGTGCGCTGCCAGCCGGTAGGGCAATATGGCGAGCAGGCGCTCAGCCGCCGCCGCAGCTCCAACCACATTGCCTTTCTAGGGTTGGAAGAGGAAATTCGCCTCACGACCAATATTCCGCTCACGTATGTGTTGGATGATCAGAGCTTTGTGCTGAATGAAACGTTCTATCTGGTGCTCACGTACGGTGCCCCGCTGGAAGCGCCGTTGGAAAGCACTGCGGAGCGGTTTCTGCGCGAAACCACTCAGTATTGGCGCAAGTGGGTGAAAAGCATGAGCATTGGCACGTTCCATCAGGCGGCAGTAATTCGCTCGGCCTTGGCCCTCAAGTTGCACCAGTACGAGGACACGGGCGCCATCATTGCCGCTACCACTACCTCCCTACCCGAAGCGCCCGGCTCGGGCCGCAACTGGGATTACCGCTTCTGCTGGATGCGCGACACGTATTATATCCTCACGGCCTTCAACAACATTGGTCACTTCGAGGAGATGGAGCGCTACTTCCACTACATCGCGAATATCTCGACGAAGGTAGGCGACAAGTACCAGCCGCTCTACAGCATCAGCGGGGCATCGAAGCTGATTGAGGAGGAGCTGGATTTGGAAGGCTACCTCGGTAACCGCCCCGTGCGCATCGGCAACGACGCCTATACGCACATCCAAAACGACGTGTATGGGCAGGTGCTGGTGGCGCTGCTGCCGCTCTACGTGGACAGGCGCTTCATCGACTTCGAGCGCACCCACACCGAAAAGCTGATTTATGATGCCCTGCGCCTGATCCGGCAGACAATGAACCAGCCCGATGCGGGTTTGTGGGAATTCCGGACCCTCTCGCAGTACCACGCCTACACTTACCTGTTCCATTGGGCCGGCAGCCACGCCGCGTGCAAGGTGGCCAGCTACTTCCAGAACCCCGAGATTCAGCGGATGGCGCAGGAGCTGATGGACGAGTCCGCCGACAAGATTGAACAATGCTACAACCAGCAGCGCGGCGTATACACCAATGCCATCGGCTCGCCCCACCTCGATGCCAGCACCATGCAGCTGATCTTGATGGGCTACCTCGATCCGTCCTCCGAGAAAGCCAAGCAGCACCTAGTAGAGCTGGAGAAAGAGTTGATGACACCCGAAGGCCTGTTTTACCGCTACCGCCACGCCGACGACTTCGGCACGCCCGAAACCACCTTCCTGATCTGCTCCTATTGGTACGTGGAGGCCCTGGCCGCTGTTGGCCGCCTCGACGACGCCATTCGCGAGTTTGAGAAGCTACTTAAGTATACCAACCACCTGGGCTTGCTCTCGGAAGACGTAGATGCCAAAACTGGCTCGCAGTGGGGCAACTTCCCGCAGGCTTACAGCCATGTGGGCTTAGTAAACGCCGCCTACCGCATCTCTAAAAAGCTGGACCGCCCCAATTTCTTGTAGGGTGTACCTCACCCCCCGGCCCCCTCTCCTCGGGGAGAGGGGGAGACACGGCGGATTTCTTCTGAATAAAGAACGAGTATATTGGAAGTCAAAAGCCTCTCCGGTACTGAACAACTGTTCAGTACCGGAGAGGCTTTTTTGTATGCAGTTTTGCTGCCGTGGCTCCCCCTCTCCCTGAGGAGAGGGGGCCGGGGGGTGAGGTAAGCCCTACTGCGGCACTTTCGCTTCAGCCAGACCTTGCAGCAACTCCTGCACCTCCACCGTACTGGGCACGTGGAAGCGCGCCAGCGAGCGGCTGTTGCGGCCTACCTTAATAGTATAAGCATCCTTGGGCATGGCGCCGAACGTATCCTCATCGGTGCGGTCGTCGCCGATGGCTAGGATAAAATCGGGCTCGTAGGTGGCTACCCAGCGGGCGGCGGCGGTGCCCTTGTTGAGGCCGGCGGCTTTAATCTCAATCACCTTGTTGCCTTCCAGCACCTGCAAGTCGCTGTTGCTAGTTAGGAAGTTGAGGTGGCTGATCAGTTCGCGCACGCGCACAGCGGCCAGTTCGGCATCGGCGCGGCGGTAGTGCCACACCAGCGAGAAGTCCTTGTCCTCGATAAACGACCCCGCCGTGCGGCTCACGTACAGCTCTAGGGTAGGGCGGATTTCCTTCATCCAGTCGTTGCGCATGGGCTGAAACAGTGTCCAGTCCTGGCCCGCGGCCCGCAGCCACACGCCGTGCTCGGCAATGAAATCGACTGGCAAGTGGCCCAGCCATTTCTGCAGCGTCTGCCGGTCACGCCCACTGATAATCACCACCCGATTATGCGGGTCGGCGCTCAAAGCTGTCAAAATGTCTAAAATCTCAGGTGATGGGGCAGCCTTCTGCGGATTGGGGTGAAAGGGAGCCAGCGTGCCGTCGTAGTCGAGCAGGAGCAGGCGTTGCGAAGCGGCAGTATAGTGTTGGCGGAGGGCGGCGTTTTCTGCCTCGTCCAGCATTTCAGTGGCCAGGGTCATCTGTTTGATTTTAGTGTAGGCCAGACGGTTCATAAACAGCTCCGTCCAGTGATATACATTGTAGTGCTGCACCAACGCCTGCATGTTGTGCAGACGCACTTTTTGTTCTTCCTCGGGCATTTCCAGCGCCTCGTGCATGGCCTCGGCCAGCTGGTTCATGTCGGAGGGATTGATGAGCAGTGCGTCGGACAGCTCGCGGGCGGCACCGGCCCGCTCACTCAAAATCAGCACCCCGCTGCGGTCGGCTTTGCTGGCAATAAACTCCTTAGATACCAAGTTCATACCGTCGCGGATGGGCGTTACCAGCGCTACCTCGGCCATGCGGTACAGGGCCGTTAGCTCCTCCAGGGGTAGGGAGCGGTAGAAGTAGTGAATGGGGTTCCAGGTGATGGTGCGGTAGTCGGCGTTGATGCGCCCCACCAGTTCGTCGATTTCCTCCTTCAGCTCCTGGTACTGCGCCACCTGGTCGCGCGAGGGTACTACCAGCATAATCAGCGTGGCACGGCCCTGCCACTCGGGGTAGCGCTGAAGCAGCAGCTCAAAGGCCCGCAGCCGCTGGGCAATGCCCTTGGTATAGTCGAGCCGGTCGATGGACAGGATAATGCGGGCGTTGGGTAGGGCTGCCAGGTAGTTCTGCTCGTGCTCTTGCGCTGCCTCCGAGGCCGCCGCGTTGGCGTAGCGCTCGTAGTCAATACCCATCGGAAAAGCATCAATCAGCACTGTGCGGTTCTTCAGCTCCAGGCGGCCGTTCTGGCTGGGGTAGCCCAGCAGTTGCGACACCGAGCTGAGGAAGTGGCGCATGTAGCCAAACGTGTGAAAGCCAATCAAGTCGGCACCCAGCATGCCTTCCAGTAGCTGCGTGCGCCAGGGTAGGGCGCGCAACAACTCATAGGACGGAAACGGAATGTGCAGGAAAAACCCGATGGTGCTGTGCGGCCGGGCCTTGCGCAGCATCTGGGGTAGCAGCAGCAGTTGGTAGTCGTGCACCCAAATGGTGTCGTCGTCGCCGGCCGTTTCCAGCACAGCGTCGCAGTATTTCTGATTTACGGCCACGTACGTCTCCCAGTGCTGCTCGTTGTACACGGCATACTGGCTGAAATAGTGGAAGGTAGGCCACAGCGTTTCATTGCTGAACCCCTCGTAAAAACCTTTAATCTCGTCGTCGGTCAGGAAGACCGGCTGCATGCTGTCGGCCTGTAGTTTGGTGGTAATCTGCCGCCGCTCCGTTTCGTCGTCTGCTACCAGGCCGGGCCAGCCAATCCAGACGTTACCCTCGGCCCGGTAAATAGAGCCCAGCCCTGTCGCCAATCCGCCTTCGCTGGGGGTAAAGGCCAGGTCATCATCGGTGCGCTGTACTTTAGTAGGCAAACGGTTAGAGACAATAATAGTACGCGACATAGAAAGGAAGCTTGGTGAAAGAAAGAGTAGGCATTCAAATACTAAGTAGTACGGAGCAGAATTGTTTATTACTGATTGGGAATAACGATTATTACAAACGATAGGTTAGGCTAAGGTTATCAGATACAATCTACCGCCGCAAGAATTCAGTTTTCAGCAGCATAGCTGAGTTTGCTGCTATTTATAGAATACCATAAAAAGTAATATAATGCTACTCTAGTCAGCCGTAATGCTATCTTTTTGTGACTCGCTGTACGGCTGTGCTACCAACCGTGCAGTGCGAATATTCTGACAGGTGCTGGTAGTAAACAGTATTGATTTTAGTTACACTCTACTGCGCACATATAGAATACTGCAAACCCGTTAAGGCCTTGTAGATAAAGAAAAAATATAGGGGTAGAATATCTCATAGCCAAATAACCAAGCGCATACGTTGTGTTGCATTGGCTGCTTGCTGTAATAGAACGGTATTGTTGCGTAGTTTACGTAAGAACAATCAGCGGCACTAAAAACAAAAATCCGACTAGCTGGTGCTGGTCGGATTTTTTAAAACAAGAGTTGGGTAAACTACTCAGCAGTTTCGGTCTTGCGCGGACGGCCGGGCTTGCGGGCACCTTCCGCGCGTGGCTTACGCTCCTTAGGGGTAGGGGTATAGCCGGGTTGCAGCATTTCGTTTAGCTCTTCCAACAGCGAATTTACTTTCGTAACGTTTTTGCGAATCTGGTTGAGTAGTTGCTCGTTGGTAGCAGCATTATCAACAATTTCCTGCAGGCGGGCAATATCCATGGTTGCCATTATGAGTTAAGTTGTGAGTTTAAATTAACGTGTTGTAAATGTTACGTGACAAATATAGTGTTAGTTCCTACGTGGAAACAATAAAAAATAAATTAATTAGTAAGAGTGCGCATTTATAGGATGCGCATAAGATTGTGCCTGCTGCTGTTTTCCTGCTTTTTTATTCTGCCGATGCGTGCAGCTGTTGTAGCGAGCGGCTACAAAACAATTTGTTTTTGCTGATACCATCATCTAAAAGGATGAAATACTACACCTGCTATTGATGGTTTACTTAAAATGATAGTCATCTACAAGTGATTCAGTAGTAGCAGCTAAAGGTGAAATGCACCTTCTGAGAACTGCTTAGCTGTTGCCACTCGCAACCACAACAAGCCATTATTTTTTTTCCGCAGACGAACTACCATTTTCGCTGCCGCTCAATAAAAATTCGCGCAGCCGGTTAATATGCCGTTTGATTTCTTCGAGGCGTTCTGCCTGTTGTATGCTCCAGTATCCTTCGCCGCGGCTGGCCATGTTGCTGAGCAGGTTTTTGCGCTCTTCCATCATGCGCAGTGCTACCCACAGCGTTTCCTCCATTTCGTGCTGCGAAGATTCGAGCAGGGCCTCGGCAGTATAGGCGTGGCCGGTGTGGCAGCGAAAGCGCAACACGTTTCCTTCGTTCACTTCCCATAGGTTGCCACCGCAGCCGGGGCAGGTGAGGGGTACCTGGTGCCCAATCTCACTAACTTGCTCTACTGTTCCCATAACACGCTCGGCAATAGCCGCTTCTAGTTGCAAATCATGCGGAATATGTAATGGATCCTCTGGCTCATAGGCTTTCTGCCCTACCAGCTCCGTTAGCAGCGCGCCCATCTGGCTGATGGGCACCACGTAATCAACGGCCACGTGGCGCAGGGCACTTTCGGGCATGCTGGTAAACGCAGCATCAGCGGGGTCTTGCACCACGGCAGTGCCGCCGCAGCGCTTCACAAAGTCGAGGCCGGCAGTGCCGTCGTGCAGCATTCCCGTTAGTACTATGCCAATGACGTGGGAACCGAAAGCCACGGCGGCCGAGCGAAACAGCGCATCGGCGGCAGGGCGGTAGTTGTTCTCGTGCGGGCCTTTGGTAACCAATATGCGGTTTTCGCGCGTGAGCAGGTGCCGATCGGGCGGGGCCAGGTAGAGGCTGCCGGCCAGCAAAGGCATCTGGTCTTCAGCCAGCTGACAGTGCAGAGACGTGTGCATCGACAGCCTATGCACCAGAGGCTCACCCGTAGAATCGGGCGCCAAGTGTTGCACCACCAGTACGGCTGCCGGAAGCGTAGCGGGGAGCTGCGCTACCAACCGCGTGAGAACCGGCATACCGCCAGCGGAGGTACCAATAACAATAAGAAAAGAAGGAGTAGCCACGAAAATGTAGAAGGATAAGGTGGAATGCCAGGCGTAGAATACCTGTATACTTACGCGCCGAAACGACAGGCCGCCTATGCCGAATTAACTTAATTTAGTGAAAATTTGCTGATACGTGTCGTGTACTACGCGTACTGTTCTGCTGATTTTCTACTTCTATCGTCATTCTATAGTAGCATGAGTTCACCCAAGCAGCCCACTACGCAACTGAACAGTGACCAAGCTGCACACCCTGTGGAGGATGCCGCCGCAGCTACTACACTAGCCCATCTGAGTCGAAAGCCGTCGGGGGTAGGGGTGGTGCCCGCCGGTAGCGAAGAAGACCGGTTTACGGTGGTAGCAATGGGAGGCTCGGCGGGGGCTTTGGAGGCTTTTGAGCGGTTTTTTCAACATTTGCCCTCGCATACAGGGTTGGCCTACGTGGTGGTCACGCACTTGTCGCCCACGCAAGATGGGGAGCTGGCGCAGGTAATTCAGCACTTCACCACCATGCCCGTGCTTGAGGCCAAAGACGGTATGCGGGTGCGCCCCAATCATGTGTATGTGATTCCGCCCAAACACGACCTGAGCCTGCTGCATGGGGTGCTCTACCTGCTTAAGCCCACTCACACGCCGAGACACCGCCTACCCATCGACTTTTTCTTGCAGAGCCTGGCCAAAGACGTACGCGAGCGGGCGGTGTGCATCATCTTCTCTGGGATGGGCGCCGATGGTAGCCTGGGGCTGAAGCTGGTGATGGAAAACTTTGGGATGGTGATGGTGCAGGATCCCGAAACGGCTGTCTACGACTCGATGCCTCGCGCCGCCATGGCCACCGAGTTTGTAGACTTTGTGCTGGCGCCGGAAATGATGCCCGCCAAGCTGCTCGACTACGTGGAGCGGCCCCTGCTGGGGCGCCCGCCCCGCCCCAGCGAAAACCGGGACGACACCACTAGCAAACCAGCTCACGCCCTACAAAAAATCTTCCTGCTAATTCGCTCCCAAACCGGGCACGACTTCAGCTACTACAAGCGCAATACGGTGTTTCGGCGCATCGAGCGGCGCATGAATGCGCATCAGATCAAGGAATTCACCCACTACGCGCGCTACTTGCAGGAAAACCCCCACGAGGTAGAGCAGCTGTTTCGGGAATTACTGATTGGCGTCACCAAGTTCTTCCGCGACCACGAGGCTTTTGAGCACCTGAAAACGCATCTGCGGCCCGTGTTGCAGCGTAAGGAAACCGACAGCACCATTCGGGTGTGGGCGCCCGGCTGCTCTACCGGCGAGGAGGCCTACTCCCTGGCCATGCTACTGCTCGAATGCCTGGACGCGGTAGACCCCAGCCGCTACCTCAAAATCCAGCTGTTCGCCACCGATATCAGCGCCGAAAGCATCGACTTTGCCCGTAATGGACTTTACCCCGAGAATATCGCGGCTGATGTGAGCCCGGAACGCTTAGAGCGTTTTTTTCAGAAGGTAGATGGCCGCTACCAGATTCGCAAAGAAGTGCGCGATTTGGTGGTGTTTGCCCTGCACAACATCAACAAAGACGCGCCCTTCACGAAGCTGGACCTGCTGTGCTGCCGCAACCTGCTGATTTACTTGAGCGGGGAGCTGCAAGAAAACCTGTTGCCCGTGTTTCACTACGCGCTCAACCCCAACGGTATTCTGTTCCTGGGGCCGAGCGAAAACATTACGGGTTTCCAGGATTTGTTTCAGCCCCTGGATATGAAGTGGAAGATTTCGCGCCGCACCGAGACGGCCGCGTCGTTGCCGCGACTTGCCAATTTCCCATTTTCTTTATCGAGCCATCCCATGGCTTCGCCCGTACCGCCCGTGCTTACTCCCACTTCTGCCGCCGCTCGCCGCGATGGCGGCCCCTTTGCCTCTCTTGTTCAGAGAGAGTTGCTACGCGCCTATGCGCCGCCGGCTGTAGTCATCAACAGCAAGGGCGAAATCCTGTACGTGAATGGCCGCACGGGCAAGTACCTGGAGCCGGCTCCCGGCATGAGCGGCATGAATCTGTTTGAGATGGCCCGCGAGGAGCTGAACTTTGAAATCAGTGGGGCCGTGTACCGGGCTACCCAGTCGCGCGAGGATGTGGTGGTTGAAAACGTGCGGGTGCGCACGGATACGGGGTTGCAGGTGTTGCGGCTATCGGTGCGGCACCTAGGCGAAACTGACAGCCTAACGGGCTTGCTGCTGGTGGTATTCGAGGATCAGCCTACCCCTCGCCGCCTGCGCTTGGGTAAGCAGAGTACTTCCCTCGAGCAGCGCAACGATGTGGCTTCGGCCCTCGAAAAAGAGTTGCAATACACCAAGCACCGTCTCCAGACCACCATTGAGGAAATGGAAAGCAGCCTGGAGGAGCTGAAAAGTACCAACGAAGAGCTGCAATCGGCCAACGAGGAGTTGCAAAGCACCAACGAGGAGGCCATGACTAATAAGGAGGAGATGCAGAGCCTGAACGAAGAGCTGCTGACCTTGAACATGCAGTATATGGCGCGCACGGAGGAGCTAACGCAGTCGGCTAACGACATGAAAAACTTGCTCGACGCCACCGAAATTGCCATTATCTTCCTCGATAACGACATGTTGGTGAAGCGCTTCACGCCGCCCGTGGGCCGCATCATCAACCTGATGCCCAGCGACGTGGGGAGGCCCCTCATGCACTTTGCTTCCAACCTGCGCTACGAGCACCTCATCCGCGATGTGCAGCAGGTACTCAGCCGCCTCACCAGCCTGGAGGCCAACATACAGACCGTGAACGGGCAGTGGTACACCATGCGCATTTTGCCTTACCGTACCCTCGATAATTATATCAGCGGTGCCGTTATCACGTTCACGGAAATCACCAGCCTGAAGCAAATGGAGCAGCAGCTACAGGAAAGTGCCCGCTTTGCCGCCAGCATTCACGAGGCAGTGCGCGAGCCCCAGCTCACGCTCGACCAACATTTGCGGGTGCTCACGGCCAGCCGCTCCTTTGCCGACGCCTTTCGGGAGCCGAGCGACCAGTTGCCGGGCAAACCGCTCATCAGCCTCAACGGCGGTGCCTGGGACAAACTGGCCCTGCGCCACCAGCTGCACCAGTTGCTCGATCCTAAATCGGAGCAGATGGAGTTCAACGACTTGCTACTGGATATGGTGCTGCCAGAGATAGGGCAGCGGCAGGTGGTGCTGTATGGCCGGCGCCTGCTACACCAGGGCCAGCCCACCAACCAAGTGCTGCTAGGCGTGAAAGCCATAGTAGAGGGTGCCGCGCTCTGAGCCGCACACCGCACTTGGGTATCGCTAATTTTAGAAATTTCAATCTGCTTGGAGTATGGGAAGGATTGAAGAAGAGCAACCGCAGGACGACTCCCGCGCTAAACTAGCGCTGAGCGCGCTGCGTCAGCGGGCCGAGGAACGGCGGCAGCTGACTACGCGGCCTGCACCAGCTGGTACACCGGCCGAGGTGCGGCAGCTGGTGCAGGAGCTGCAAGTGCACCAGATTGAGCTGGAAATGCAGTATGAGGAACTGTTGCTGGCTCAAGTGGAGGCCGAGAAAAGCCGCGCGCAGTATGTTGATCTATACGAGTTTGCGCCCGTGGGCTACTGCACCATCGCCGTCGACGGTCAGCTACAGCAGTTGAATTTGCGCGCCAGCCAGCTATTGGGTGCGCCGAGGCAGCAGCTGGTAGGGCGGCGCTTGACGTTGTTCGTAGAGATGAGCAGTCGGGAGTCGTTTATGGTGTTTCTACAGCAGCTGCTCATCACTGAGCAAGGCCAGACCCTGATACTGCCCATGCGCCGCATTGATGACAGCGTGTTTTATGCCCGTCTGGAAGGTATGTCTGTACTCACGGGCACCACCGAGCCGCAGTGCCGCTTGGCCCTGTTCGATGTAACGGAGCAATACCAGGCGCAACAAGCACTAACCATCAGCATGAAGCGGTTTCGTACGCTCTTTGAGCAGAGTGAAGACGGTATGCTGCTGCTGCGCAACAATCGGTTTGTAGACTGCAACAACAGCGTCCTGCGCCTGCTGCAACTACCCCATAAAGAAGCTTTGCTTGGCCAACATGCCTCGGCTTTCTCGCCCGAGCGGCAGCCCAATGGCTTGCAGTCCTTTGCCCTGGCCGATCATTACTGGGATGAGGTACTGCTGCGCGGCTCCTTGCAATTTGAGTGGTGTCGACTGCGGGCCAACGGAGAGCCGTTTTGGGAGGAAGTGCTGCTCACCTCAATTCCCGAGGAAGAGGGTAGCGCATTGGTGCACGCCAACTGGCGCGACATCACAGACCGCAAGCTGGCGGAGGTTGAGCGGGCTACCCAGCAGCAGCGCCTCGCCGATGCCGTACTGAACGCCCAAGAAGTTGAGAAGCGCCGTATTGCGGAGTCGTTGCACAACGGGCTGGGACAGTCGCTGTATGCCGCCAAGTTGCACCTAGACCATATCCAGGTAGGGAACGAGCAAGCCTCGCAGCAAGCCAAATCGAAGGTAGGGCAGCTGTTGTCCAGTGCCATCAAGCAGGCCCGCACGTTGTCGCACCAGCTTGTGCCCACCATGCTGGACGACTTTGGGCTGGAAGCGGCCATGAAAGATATCTGCCGGATTTGCAGCAGCCCGGTCTTACAGCTACGCTGCCACGTGCAGCCCCTACCCGCCAGCCTGCCCAAAAACCTGCAAATTGCCGTGTATCGCATGGCGCAGGAGCTAACCAACAATATCGTAAAACACGCCCAAGCTACGCAAGCACAGCTGCGCCTATATAAGGAGGGTAGCTACCTCATTCTTCAGGCTCTCGACAACGGCCGCGGCTTCGACGCGCAGCAGTCATCTTCCTCCGATAGCTTGGGGCTGAGTGCTATCCGCGACCGGGTGCGCCTGCTAAACGGCAACCTGAACATCGACTCGGAGACCGGGCAGGGGACGGACGTCACGGTTTCTCTACCCTTGGCCCAGGACAGATTCACTACGGCGGCCTCCGCAGGCTGAGCGCCGCCTAAAGCGACTGGCGGTCGGAACCGAAGGGTACAGGTGAGGGTAGGGCGCAGGGCGCGGCCAGCAAATCGCAGACTTCCTGCCAGCTCAGCTCGCCGGCCACATACCGCTGATACAGAGCCTGGGCGCGGGCCGGCGTTTTGAGGCCCATATTTTCCCGCACAATTAGCATCTGCCGAAGCACGTGTGCCCGCTGCTGCTGCGTCTGGGCAAAGGGGCCGAATTTAGGATTGTGAGCCATAAGAATACTGGAAAGGAGAGGATAGGACGAGTAGCAAATTTGCTAAATTGTATATAGAGAATCAATCGTATAAACCCGTAAGTGGCTTAGTGACAATTACGTAATTAACCTCGTTTTAGAAATCAGTATCGAAAGCAGGAGTA
The DNA here is from genome assembly GCF_014333615.1 of Hymenobacter citatus. Taxonomy (GTDB): domain Bacteria; phylum Bacteroidota; class Bacteroidia; order Cytophagales; family Hymenobacteraceae; genus Hymenobacter; species Hymenobacter citatus. The sequence goes on from NZ_JACSCY010000002.1 coordinate 248,537, forward strand.
GGTAACCGTGGTAAGCAAATACACGGCAGTAGTCAGTGGGAACACATTTTTGGAACAAAAAAAGGCCATCTGCCGGAGGGCAGATGGCCTTGCAAAGCGGGGGAAGTAGTCCGTAGGGGAATCGAACCCCTGTTGGCAGAATGAAAATCTGCAGTCCTAACCCCTAGACGAACGGACCAGATAACTGTGCCCCGATGCGCTTTGGTGCTGCAAAGGTAATATCAGATCATAAGAATGCAAGTAGGCAGCAGAAAAAAATATTATGCAAGCTATTTCCGTGCTTTCTGGGCTTGTTTAGCTTACCGAAAATTAGTGCTGGCGCTGCTAAACGGCTGGCGGCGCTTCAGCCTATACCGGAAGTAGATGTTGCTAGTCGCCGGGTGTATAACAGAACCGTCGGGTAACACGCCCCACCCGTGTTGTAAAGAAAAGTGAATAATGAAACCATAGGACAATAAAAAAGGCCTTCTGCTGGGGAGCAGAAGGCCTTGCAAAGCGGGGGAAGTAGTCCGTAGGGGAATCGAACCCCTGTTGGCAGAATGAAAATCTGCAGTCCTAACCCCTAGACGAACGGACCAGATAACTGTGCCCCGATGCGCTTTGGTGCTGCAAAAGTAGCGTAGGGAAACTTCAACGCAATATCTGATGCGAAAAAAAAGTGTACTCGCTGGCAAATAGATTGATTTACAGGTAGAAAATTTTTCGTTTTTACCTCATCATACGAAGCGGAATAGCTACGAACTGCCATCTGTACGTACTAAAGGCATTTACCTGCCAGCGCGGAAACACTTCCGAAACACTTGTCCTACCTGGCTGGTTAATTTGGCGAAGTTAAGGAGGCCCTTTACCTTCGCCTCGCCTAACCCTAAACCCGACCCGCACTTGTGCGGGCCGATTAACCCCTTTTTCCTGCTATGGCTAAGATTAAAGTCGCCATCAACGGATTTGGCCGCATTGGCCGCCTCACGTTCCGGTCGCTGCTCAAGCGCGACAACGTGGAGGTGGTTGCCATCAACGACCTGACCGATAACAAGACCCTCGCCCACCTGCTCAAGTACGACTCGCTGCACGGCCGCTTCGACGGCACGGTATCGTACGATGAGGACAGCCTGACCGTGAACGGCCAGCGCATCACAGCTCTGGCCGAGCGCGACCCCAAGCTGCTGCCCTGGGGCGACATGGGTATTGATGTAGTGCTGGAATCGACCGGCCGCTTTGTAGACGAGGCAGGCGCTGGCCAGCACCTCACGGCTGGTGCCAAAAAGGTAGTGATTTCGGCTCCGGCTACCGGCAACATCCCCACGGTTGTGCTGGGCGTGAACGAAGATATCCTGACCGGCGACGAGACCATCCTCTCCAACGCCAGCTGCACCACCAACTGCTTGGCCCCCATGGCGAAGGTGCTGGATGATGCGTTCGGTATTGAGAAAGGCTACATCACCACGGTGCACGCCTACACTTCGGACCAGAACCTGCAAGACGCGCCACACAAAGACCTGCGTCGTGCCCGCGCTGCTGCCTATAGCATCATCCCTACCAGCACTGGCGCCGCTAAGGCCGTGGGTTTGGTATTGCCCCAGCTGAAAGGCAAGCTCGATGGTATTGCCATGCGCGTGCCTATTCCAGACGGTTCTACCACCGACCTGACGGTAATCCTGAAAACGGAAGCTACCAAAGAGCAGATCAACGAGGCCATCAAGAAGGCCGCCGAAGGTCCCCTGAAAGGCATCCTGGAGTACAGCACCGATCCGCTGGTAAGCATCGACATTGTAGGCAACACGCACTCGTGTATCTTCGACTCGCAGCTGACGGCCGCCAACGGCACGCTGGTGAAAGTTGTAGGCTGGTACGACAACGAAATCGGCTACAGCTCGCGCACCGCTGACCTCATCGAGAAGCTCGGTGTGAAAATGCAGGGCTAAGCTCCGCTCACAGTGCATGAGAAAGCGGCCTACCCACACCGGGTAGGCCGCTTTTTTGTAAGGGCATACCAATAGAATTGCCGACTTTTGAACCCCAAACGAATCCTCTACCCACTACTCACTACTCACTACTCACCATCTCACCATCTCACCATCTCACCACCTTGCGCATCTGTTTTATTCTGAATCCGATGTCTGGCACCAATCGTCGGCAAGATGTAGCGGGGCTACTGTCGCGCTACCTCGATCCGGCGCGGGTGACCTACGAAGTGCGCCACACCGAATACGCCGGCCACGCCGTACAGCTGGCCCGCGACGCCGCCGAAGCTGGCTGCCGGGTGGTGGTGGCCGTGGGGGGCGATGGCACGGTGAACGAGGTAGGGCGGGGGCTGCTGGGCACGGGGGCTGCCCTAGGCATTTTGCCCCGTGGCTCTGGCAACGGCCTGGCCCGCCACCTGCGCGTGCCGATGGCGCTTACAGCCGCCATCAAACGTCTGAACGCCCCGAAATTCCAGCGGATTGATGCGGGTTGTATCAATGGGCATCAGTTTTTTTGCACAGCGGGGGTAGGGTTCGATGCCCATGTGAGCAAGTGCTTTGCCGTAGCGGGTACTCGCGGGCTGGCTACTTATGTGAAGGTAGCCCTACACGAATATCGCCGCTACCAACCTACGCCGGTGCAGGTGCATTTTGCTGATAACGTGTTAGAAACCAGTTGCTACGTGTTGGCCTTTGCCAATGCTGCGCAGTATGGCAATAACGCTTACATCGCTCCAAACGCCAACATTCAGGACGGTTTGCTGGATTTGTGCCTGATTGATGCATTACCCTTGCTGCGGGCAGTGCGTGTAGGGGTAGGGCTGGCGCTGGGCAACTTGCCTACCTCGGGTGCCGCCGTATACCACACTGCGCAGCAGGTACGGGTGGAGGCCGCGCAGCCGCTCGGCTTCCACGTAGATGGCGACTACGTTGGCGAAGACACTCACTTTGCCGTGGAGCTAACCCCACTGGCGCTGGAAGTGGCCGTTTGAAATAGTAGTGAGATGGTGAAGTTGTGAAATAGTGAGTTTGCTGTTTTGTCACACAATCCACACCATCTCGCCTACACCATGTCGTCAGAACCTCAAACTCACCATTTCACAACTTCACCATCTCACCTGATGAAAGCTGATAAAAATCGGAAAGGCCGCGAAGGCATTGTGTACTCGACTAGTAGTGACTTTGAATACCAGTACAACGACGAAGCCGCAGTGACGACGTTGCCGCCTCAGCAGCAAAATCTGCGCGTGCAGCTCGACAAAAAAGCCCGCGCCGGCAAGCAAGTCACCCTCGTAACCGGCTTCGTAGGCACCGATGCCGACTTGCAAACGCTAGGTAAGCTGCTAAAAACGAAATGTGGGGTAGGCGGCAATGCTAAAGACGGCGAAATCCTCATTCAGGGTGACTTCCGCGATAAAGTAATGGCCGTGCTACTAGCTGCCGGCTACAAGGCAAAAAAGGCGGGCGGCTAAACCAGCCTGACTCGTGGGCGTATGCACAAGTCAGTATGGCCGCCTCTGCTCCCTCCAAATCAACCGCTCCGCTCGCCGATGCACCCCGTGGCATGGGCCGCAAGCGCCTGAGCGTGCGCGCCGAGCTGCTGCTGGCCTTGCTGCCCACAGCTACGGTGCTGGCGGTGCTGGCTCTGGTGGAGGTATATAGCCACCAGCGGCTACTGTTTGCCTCTTTGGCTTCCAGCGCTTTCCTCATCTACCTCGACCCCGAACACGCCACCAACAGCGGCCGTACGCTGCTGCTCTCGCAGTGCGCGGCGGCCGTGGCCGGCTTTGGCTTCTACGCGTGGCTGGGGCCGGGCTACCTCCCCGCCGCGCTGGCCATGCTCACGGTGATTGGGCTGATGGTGGTGCTGGATGCGGTGCACCCGCCGGCCGTATCCACGGCCCTCAGCTTCGCCTTTCAGGGGCAGAAGGCCGATAACCTGCTGCTATTTGGGGCCGCCGTGGGGCTGATTCTGGTGCTGGTGGCTCTGCAACGAGGCTCGGTGTGGCTGTTGCGCCGTCTCACTCACACGTCGTCTGCCGCTGCCGCGGCCCTTACCCAACCCCGATGATTGCTACCCCCGAAAGTCTGGGAGTTGAAGGCTCCGTCATTGCTGCCGTGCAGTGGATCAAGCTGACTGTGGAGGCCATTGGTGCCTGCATCATTGGCCTGGGCGTAATAATTGCCGGCAGTCAGTTTGTGTGGGCGCTATTGCGTCGCCAGCCCGCCAACTTCAATGCCATTCGATTGATGCTGGCCCGTTATCTGGCCGTAGCGCTGGAATTTCAACTCGGCGCCGATGTATTGAGTACAGCCATTGCGCCAGGGTGGGAAGAAATTGGGAAGCTCGGCGCCATTGCTGTGATTCGTACGGCGCTTAACTACTTCTTATCTATTGAGATGAAGCAGGAAAGCGCATCCGAACACGAGGAGCGCGTAGCCGCTCAGGCCTCGGGGGAGGAGAAGTAGGGTAGGAGGGTGTGAGGGTAGGTAAGGTAGGAAGTCTGTCATCCTGAGCTTGCGAAGGACCTTATCATGGTTGAACGGGTCGTTGTGATGCCTGTCGTTCTCACGTGAGAAGGTCCTTCGCAAGCTCAGGATGACAGCCTTCTCCTACACCCTCTTACCCTATCATCTGCGCCAGCGCCCGCGTCACATCCTCTGGCGTATCAATGCCTAGAGTAGCCAACTCGGTTTCGGCGGTGCGGATACGGTAGCCGTGCTCCAGCCACCGCAGCTGCTCCAGGCTCTCGGCTAGTTCGAGGGGAGAGGGGGGTAGGCGGGTTAGCTCGGCCAGCACAGCGGGACGGTAGGCGTAGAGGCCGATGTGGCGCAGATAGTGGTGGTAGGCCAGCCAGTCGGCGGGGTTGTGCTGGCGCTGGTAGGGTAGGGGGTGGCGGCTGAAATACAGCGCCTCGCCCCGCGTGTTCAGCACCACTTTGGGCAAATGTGGGCTGCGGAGCTCCTCCTCGCTCACCACGTGCTTCACTAGCGTACCAATCTGGGTTTCAGCGTCAGTAAATAAATCCAGTAGCAAATTGATCTGTGCGGGATGGATAAACGGCTCGTCGCCCTGAATATTCACCACGCAATCGGCCGTTTCGCCCAATTGCTGGTAGGCCTCATACACGCGGTCGGTACCGCTGGGGTGGTCGGAGGACGTCAGCACGGCCTCGCCGCCAAAATCCAGCACATGCTGGTGAATGCGGGTATCATCGGTGGCCACTACCACGCGGCTGAGGTTAGCTTGCCGGGCCTGATTCACCACCCGCTGAATCATGGACTGACCACCCAAATCAATTAATGGCTTGCCGGGTAGGCGGGTGGAAGCATAGCGAGCCGGAATGATACCAATGGCGTGTAGCATGGGCGGGAGGGTAGGGAAAATCTGGAACAGCGCAAAATAAGCATCTTTCCGCCCGCGTTTCCTATTGAGGAATGGTACTGTGCGGAGATTAATCTTTATCTTTCGGCCTTATTACGGGTAAAAAGCGTGGGCTGGAGCGTGAGGTTGCCCGGTGCTCTTTTCCACGATATAGTTATGATGATTCGTCTTTCTTTTTTGCTGGTGCTACTTGTAGGTACGAGCCGTGCCGTTTGTGCCACCGTATTGCCACCAGCTGTGCTGCCCGATTCGATTGGGGTAGAATACCGGGGCAATAAAATGCTAATCAAGCACTTGGTAACTGCCGGTGAAACGCTATACGGCTTGTCGCGGCGCTATAAGGTGACGGTGGAAAGCATTGTGGAAGCCAATCCACAGTTGCAGGGTGCCCTAGTGAAAGGCCAGGTGGTGCTAGTGCCCCGCACCCGCGTGGTCCTGACGCCCGCTCCGGCTACCAGGGCCACAGCCGCCGCGTCCTCTGCCACAACGCCTGCCGCCCGCGCCCTACCCACCGATGCCCGCGGCAACCATGTGTATACTGTGAAGCCCGGCCAGACGCTGTTTTCCATTGCCCAACGCTACGGCGTGAGTACCACGGAGCTGATTCGGCTGAACCGCCTACCCGCCTCGGGTGTCGTGAATGCCAACCAGACACTGATTATCGTGCCGGCCGCTGCTGGTAGCGTGGCTGCGGCCAAGGCAGCGCCTACCCGGCCCGCGCCAACGGTTGTAGCACCACCGGCCGCTGCTGCCGCGCCCCGTCCCGAAGACCCCGACCGCAACCGCCCAAAAGAAACTCCAGCGCCCGCACCCGTTGAAGCTCCTACCACCGACGACCCCGAGGACGAACGTGCCCCGGAGCATGCCAGCGAAATTGTGAGCCGTGTGCGCGAAAGTGGCCTGGCTGCCATCATCGAAGGCTCTACCACCGAAAAGTACCTGGCTCTGCACAAAACCGCGCCCGTAGGCACCATCATGCAGGTGCGCAATATCATGAACGGCCAGTCGGTGTACGTGCGCGTGATTGGCCACCTGCCCGATACCGGCGACAATGCCAACATGCTGGTGCGCCTCTCGCCCCGCGCGGTGCAACGCCTCGTCACCCCCGATCAACGCTTCCGCGTGGAGACGTCCTACGTGCCGTAAGTGGTGAGATGGTGAACTAGTGAAATGGTGAGTTTGATATTTTATCGGCGCCACTTGCGCGAACTGCACTAATAGCACCAGTAGAACGTCAAACTCACCATTTCACTAGTTCACCATCTCACCACATGAACACCGCCCAGCTGCGGGACTTTCTGGAGGAGCACTATGACCGCTACGACCAGCCCGCTTTCATCGAAAACGACCCCATTAGCCTACCGCACCGCTTCACCCAGAAGCAGGATATTGAAATCAGTGGGTTGTTTGCAGCGCTGCTGGCCTGGGGGCAACGCAAAACCATCATCAACAAAACCAGCGAACTGCTGCGTCGCATGGACGACGCGCCCCACCAGTTCGTGCTGCACCACTCCGACGACGACCTAAAGCAGCTGCTAGGCTTCTGCCACCGCACCTTCTGTGATACGGATCTGCTCTACTTCGTACACTGGCTGCGGTGGTATTACCAACAGCATGAGTCGTTGGAGGATGCCTTTTTACATGGCGACACGCAAAAGGAGCGGTTGCAAAACTTTCACAACCTGTTTTTTAGCTTAGCCGACGCCCCTCAGCGCACCCGCAAGCACGTGGCTACTCCAGCCCGCGGTTCGGCCTGCAAACGGGTGAATATGTACTTGCGCTGGATGGTGCGCCCCGACGTGCGTGGCGTAGATTTTGGCCTCTGGACGCGCCTAGCGCCCGCCAACCTCATTTGTCCCTGCGATGTGCACGTAGAGCGTATTGCTCGCCGCCTGGGCCTGATGACGCGCACCGTGGTAGACTGGCAGGCTGCCGAAGACCTCACAGCTCACTTGCGCACTTTCGATCCACTGGACCCAGTGAAGTATGATTTCGCGCTGTTTGGACTAGGGGTAGAGGAAAAAATGGAGAACAAACAAAACCCAATTTTTAGGTAAGAAAGCATTGAAATGGTATTAGCATAATTCTGCTAAATATTTATAAAATATTGTCATGCTTTAAACAGCTCGCTATCATCGGCGTAAAGTGTAATAGAACTTTTATTTCACAGAAACTCTGATAATCATGAAAATAGCTTCTTTATTTCTCGTTTGCGGTTTGGCTGCCGGTATGGCTGGTTGCTCCGGTTCAGAGTCGGCCGTGGTAGTAGGTAGCGACCAGCGTGGCGACGCCAACCAAGCCACGAATGCGTACAGTAGTGTGCCTTCCACGGCAAGTTCTGACGCCGTAGACTTCTCAAAGTATAAAACGTATTCCTGGGCCTCGCAAGTACGCGATGAGGGCAATACGGTATACTTTCTCAACGATTTGGTATTCAAAGCCATGGTGCGCGATGCCGTAGACCACGAAATGGTTTCGCGGGGTTACACCTACTCTCCTAGCGGTGGCGACCTGCTGTTGAACTTCCGGGTATTCGACCAACCCACTGAAATCAGATCCAACGAGAACCTAGGCAACGGCTACTGGGGCACCAGCGAAACCTACGCTTATAACCCACGCAATCAGGTGAAACTGGATCGGGGTAGCATTTTGGTGCAGATGATTGACCGCGACAAGAGCGTGGAAGTGTGGCAGGGCTACGCCTCAGGCTTAACCAACGGTAATGCCTTCGACAAAGACAAAAACAAAGTATACACGGCTGTCGGGCAGATATTTAATAAGTACGAATATCGCGGCGATAAACTGTAGTGTCTTGCTGCCAATTAGTTATGCGAATAAAAGGCCAATGCTGATGCGTTGGCCTTTTGCGTTGTGCTGCATGTTAGTGATAATGCATAGGTAAAGAGACTTGGACAATAGAACCGGCACGCGACTCCTGTAAAAGAAATACTACCCGCCTACCCAATGGCACTGCCGTAAAAACCACGCTATATATCGTGCAAGGCGAATCTTTCTACCGGATATCGGTGTTTATCTTTGTACGTTCTATCAAAACCGCAACGCGCGCTTTACTATTGATTTTCCCGAATAACTTCGAACATAAAATAGGCTTCTCGCAGCTGCGGGAGCTACTGGATTCGCTCTGCTTGAGCCCGCTGGGACGGCAGTTTGTAGCCAAGATGCAGTTTCAGACCAAGCACGACCAACTGCTGAAGCTGCTCCAACAAACCGATGAGTTTCGGCAGCTGCTGCAATCGGGTGCCGATTTTCCTGGGCAGCACTACCACGATGTGCACCCGCACCTGGTGCGCGCCAACCTGCCCGGCGCCTACCTCGACGTAACGGCGTTTTTCGCCATTAAAATGTCGTTGCGGACTATCCGCGAGGCATTAGTGTTCTTTGTGCACGCCGAGGAAGGACTCTATCCTACGCTGCGCCTGCTGGGGATTGGCGTGCAGGTAGACCGCAACCTGCTGGCTACTTTGGACAAGGTAGTGGACGACGACGGCCACGTGCGCGACAATGCGTCGCCGCTGCTTTTCCAATTGCGCCAGGAGCTGATTAACCGTCAGGGGATGCTGCGCAAGCAGATTGCCGGGGTGCTGCGCCACGCCCGCGAGCAGGGTTGGGTGCCTGATGGCGCCGAGCCAACCATCCGGGGCGGCCGCCTGGTGCTGCCGGTGCTGGCTGAGCATAAACGCCGCGTGAAGGGCCTAATCCATGATGAATCGGCGACGGGCCAGACGGTGTATATCGAGCCGGAAGCGGTATTTGAGCTGAACAACGACATTAAGGACCTCGACAATGCCTACCAGCGCGAGCTGATTCGCATCCTGACCTCGCTTACCGACCAGCTTCGTCCGCACATTCCCGATTTGCGCAAGGCCTATCAGTATCTGGGGCTGATTGATTTCATTCGGGCTAAAGCCCGCCTGGCGCAGCGCCTAGAGGCCACGCTGCCTACCTTGCACCCGCGCCCGCTGATGCAGTGGCGCACGGTGCGCCACCCGCTGCTCTTCCTCGCATTTCAGGAACAAAGTAAGAAAAAACGCGCTTCGGATGAGCCGCAGGAGGCGCCCCGCGAGGTGGTGCCGCTGGATATCGACCTGACGCCAGAGCAGCGCATTTTGCTGATTTCGGGGCCGAACGCCGGAGGTAAGTCGGTGGCGATGAAGACGGTAGGATTGGTACAGTACATGCTGCAATGCGGCCTGCTGATTCCGGCCGACGGCACCTCCGAGGCGGGCGTGTTCGAGGATGTGTTCCTGGACATCGGCGATGAGCAGAGCCTGGAAAACGACCTGAGTACCTACTCCTCGCACTTGCTGAACATGAAGCAGTTCCTGCTTTTTGCCGGCAAGCGCAGCCTGATTCTGATTGACGAATTTGGTACCGGTACCGAGCCGGTACTAGGCGGCGCCATTGCCGAAGCCGTGCTAAATCAGCTGAATCAGGTGCGGGCGTTTGGGGTAGTCACCACGCACTACACCAATCTCAAGAACTTCGCCGAGCGTACCGCGGGCATCGTGAACGGCGCCATGCGCTACGACCCCGAGCAGCTACAACCGCTCTACCGCCTGGAAATCGGTAAGCCGGGCTCGTCGTTTGCCATCGAAATTGCCCGCAAAATTGGGCTGCCTAAGCAGATTGTGGAGCGCGCTACCCAGCTGGTAGGCAAGGATAAAATCCGCTACGACCGCCTGCTCGAAGGTCTTGAAAAAGAGAAAACCGAGCTGGAGCAACGCACTGCCGAAGCCACCAAGCAGGAGCGCCGCCTAAAGAAGGCCGCGCAGGAGTATCAGGACCTGAAGCGCTACCTCGAGGAAACCCAACTCGATGTGCTGCGCGACGCCAAGCAAAAAGCCAAAGCGCTGCTGAAGGACACCAATCAGCAGATCGAAGCCACCATCACCGAAATCCGCCGCTCGCAGGCCGAGAAGGAGCAGACCAAGGAGGCTCGTCAGAAGCTCGACACGTTTGTGCGTGAGAAGCTGCAAATCGAGCCGCCTAAGCCTCGCCCTACCCGCGAAATGGCCGATGCGGCTACCCTGAAAGCCGGCGACCGGGTGGCCCTGCTGGGGCAGGAAGGTCACGGCGAAATCATCGGGGTGAAGGGTAAAAATGCCGAGGTGCTGTTTGGTGGCATGAAAACCTTTGTGAAGGTGAATCAGCTGGAAAAGCTGAGCCGGGCCGAGGTGCGCGAGCGGGAAAAGAAGGCCGAAAAAGCCGTGTACTCTGGTGCCGGTGCGGGCCTCGACCTCACGGGCCGCATGGCCGACTTCAGTCCTACCCTCGACCTGCGCGGTGAGCGGGCTGAGGACGCCCTACACAAGGTAATGGCCTTCGTAGACGACGCCGTGATGTTCGGCATTCCCGAAATCAAAGTGCTGCACGGCCGCGGCAACGGCATACTACGCCAAGTGGTGCGCGACTATTTGCGCTCCGTGCGTAGCATTGCCACCGTAGGCGACGAGCACGCCGACCGCGGCGGCGACGGCGTAACGCTGGCCGTGCTGAAGTAAACGGGTAGGAAAATATGTAAGAACGTCATGCTGAGCGCAGCGTAGCGGAGTCGAAGCATCTCGCGTGCTCCCGGTAATTTCCTGACGTTTGAGATTAGTGTAGCACGCGAGATGTTTCGGCAAGCTCAGCATGACGGACTATCTCATGCAAAAAGCCCCACGCTTCCTGTAAGCGTGGGGCCTTTTGCATGAGATAATTCCCAATACTTACGCGGGCTTTTCTTCCGCAACAGACTTCTCGGCAGCCGATTTTGCTAGGATTTCCTGCTCCACCACGCGGGCGGGCCGGGGCACGTCGCCTTTGCCGGCAGGCCAGCCTTCGCGCTGGGCACTCCGGTCGCCGTCGGTTTCTTCAGTCTGGTCGTGCAGCAGAATTTGCTGGGTAGGGAAGGGTAGGTCGATGCCATTGAGCACCAGCTTGTTTTTAATGGCCTCGAGCACGCCGTCCATCGATTCCATATAGTCGGAGCGGCGGGGTGGGTTGATCCACCAGCGGGCGCGCAGGTTCACGGTGCTATCAGCCAAATCCACTACTAATGCTTCGGGGGCTGGATCTTGTAGCACTCCTTCCACCTCGCGCATGGCCTCCAACATCAGTTGGCGTGCTTTAGCAATATCATCGCCGTAGCCAATGCCCACATCATACTGCAAGCGGCGCTTTTCGTAGGCCGTATTCACGGTTACGGAGTTGATAAATAGCTCGGCGTTGGGAATTACTACCCGGCGGCCATCGTAGGTTTTGATGGTGGTAGCGCGGGTCTGGATGGTTTCGACGGTACCCTCAAAGTCCTTGTACTTGATTTGGTCGTCGATGCGAAACGGCTCGGTGAGCAGGAGCAGGATACCCGCCAGAAAATTCTGGAAAATGTCTTTGAACGCAAAGCCAATGGCTACGCCGCCTACCCCCAGCGCACTGATGAGCGTGGTAGGGGTGAAGCTGGGAATCATGACGGTGAACGTGACCAGGATGCCCACAATCAGCATAAACACGTAGGCCAGCCGGCTCAGCAAGAGCGTCAGGCTTTGGCTATGCTGGCGGCTGGCCGTCACTTTCTGTACCAACGACCGGACGCCGCTGGCAATAAACAGGAAGACAATAAAGACAACAACACCCAAAATCAGATTGGGGAGCAGGGCCATAAAATCCCTGCCCATGGCGTTTATTTTCTGCCAGGCAATAGAAAAATTCATAGAAATACGTGCTGGTAACCTGCCAGCAGCATAGCGGGCAGTGAGTAGGAGCTTGACAGTAGACACGTAAGTTGCCGCTCCAGGGTTACCAGCAAGGACTCCTGCTACATAATATTTACCTCGGGGTGCAGCTCCACGCCAAACTTGGCCCGCACCGACGCGATAATCTCATACGCCAGCGCTTGGATATCGGCGCCCCGCGCGCCGCCGTGGTTCACCAACACCAGCGCCTGCCGGTCGTGCACGCCGTAGTCGCCGCGGCGGTGGCCCTTCCAGCCGCTGTGCTCGATAAGCCAAGCGGCGGGCACCTTCACGCCGCCGGGCACGGGGTAGCCGGGCAAGTCGGGGTAGGCGGCTTTCAGCTCGTCGTATTTATGCTGGGAGAGCTCGGGGTTTTTAAAAAACGAGCCGGCGTTGCCGATTTCGGCGGGGTCGGGGAGCTTGCTGCGCCGGATGCTGATAACGGCCTCACTCACCTGCCGCGGAGTAGGCTCTGCGTCGATGCCCATGTCCTGCAAGGTGGTAGCAATGGCACCGTAGCTGACGTTGGGCCGGGCTTCGCGCAGCAACCGAAATACCACGCTGGTCACGATAAACTGGTTTTTCAGTGGGCCTTTAAACACGCTTTCGCGGTAGCCGAAACCGCAGGCAGCCCGGTCGAACGTGCGTACCGCGCCGGTACCGATTTCCATCGCTTCCAGGTACTCAAACGTATCTTGCAACTCGGCCCCATAGGCCCCAATGTTTTGCAGCGGCGCCGCGCCCACCGTACCCGGAATCAGCGACAGGTTCTCAATCCCGCTCAGGTCCTGATCCAGCGCAAACTGCACCAGCCCGTGCCACGACTCGCCCGCCCCGGCCCGCACCAGCGCCGTGCCGCTGGCCGTGTCTTCCTCCGTAATCTCCAGCCCACGAATCTCGTTTTTGAGCACTATGCCATCGAAATCCTTGGTAAATAGCAAGTTGCTGCCACCACCGAGTACCAGCTTCTCGGCTTGCTGTACTTCGGGCAGTTGCAGCAGCAGCCGCAACTCTTCGGCGCTGGCAAAACGGGCAAACAGCCGGGCATGGGCATCAATGCCGAAGGTGTTGTAGGGGCGGAGAGAAATGTTGGCTTCGAGGGTAGGAGTACGCATGGCGCAAAGATACGCCCTAACGCTAACAGGCGCTTTATCCAGCGTTAGCGCACCCGGTAGCCACTCGCTGCATAAAACAGCAGGTAGGCGTAGCATAGCGCGGGTATGATGAAGGCGATGCGTAGCCCACCGCCGTTGGTGGCGATGAAACCCATAAGGGGCGGAATGATAGCGCCACCCACAATGGCCATAATCAGGTAGGAAGAGCCTTGTTTAGTGAAGGCCCCCAATCCTTTGATAGCCAGCGGAAAAACGACCGGCCATATAATTGAGTTCATCAGGCCGCAGAGCACAATCAGCCACAGTGCCGTTTCGCCGGCTGTAAGCACTGATGTGAGCACCAGTCCTACCCCCATGGTGCACACGCCTATCAGCAGAAAACGGTCGTTGAAGCGGCGCAGCAACGGAATGCCCACAATGCGTCCTATCATCGACCCAAACCAATAGGAGGCCACTAGCACGGCCCCCACCGCTTTGGTGAAGCCAGCGGTGGTGTCAATCGGATCGGGCGCCTGGCCAAATAGAGCCGCTGCCCAACCCGTAGCCGCGCTCAGGCCGCGCACCAGTTGCTGCGTGAAGTCGCTCAGCTGTGTAATGCCCTGCGATTCGCCGTAGCGAATCAGGAAGGAGCCCAGGCCTACCTCCACACCCACATATAGGAAGATAGCCCCGATGCCCAGCACCAAGTGGCGAAAATCCAGTGCCGAGCGGCGGCCAGCTATGGGTGCCGCCACGGCCTCGGTTTCATCCACTGGAATGCTGTCGATTTCGGGCAGCTTTAGCAGGAAAAATAAGCCCGCCAGCACTGCCAGGAAAATAGCCAAACCCAGGTAGGGCGTCTTCACCAGCGCCGATTCTTCGGCCAGGCGCTGGGCAGTAGGTAGGGCCGCCAGCCGCGCCTTCAGCACCGCAGAGCCACCAAATAGCAACAGCCCGCCCACCAGCGGCGACAAGGTGCCACCCAGGTTGTTGGCCACACCCACAATGCTCACGCGGCTGGCTGCCTGCCGCGCCGGACCCAGCACTGCTACATAGGGGTTGGCGGCTACTTGCAGCAGCGTAACGCCCGCGCCCAGCGCTGCTAAGCCCGCCAGAAATAACCCAAACGCCCGCGAGTTGGCCGCCGGAATAAACAGCAGCGCTCCGCACGCCATAATCAGCAGCCCCAACACAATGCCGCGCTTATAGCCTACCTTCTCCAAGATGCGCCCCGCCGGCAGCGACATCAGAAAATACGCCCCAAAAAACGCCGATTGCACCGCCGTTGACTCAAAGTCGGTGAGCTGGCACACGTCTTTGAGGTAGGGCATCAGCACGTCGTTGAAATTCGTGACGGCCCCAAACAGGAAGAACAAGGCCGTCATGGCAGCCATGGGCACAAAGTAGCTGCCCGTAGTAGCCGTAGCGGCGGTAGGCGAGGAGGTAGTAATAGGAGCAGCCATGCAGGCAAGAATAAGCGACGAAACAACAGGACGGCCCTTGCGGGCCGGGAGTAATGTTACGGAATTTGGGAGTAACTACTTTAAGAGCATGTTGGGGAATTGGCTAAAGTGATAAATAAAAACGAGTCAGTAAGTTGCGCAGGGAGTTCCTAGGCTCCGCTTCGCTTTATGGTTGACGGCTATCAACCTCTTACTGACTCGCAGTGGCAAGTTATTGGTTCGCTGCTACTCGTGCAACGCCGACGTCGTCTGTGTTTGCGTCAGGTCTTCAATGCGGTGCTGTACGTGTGTCGCACCGGCTGCCAATGGCGGGCTTTACCACCCACATTCCCGGCCTGGACAGCCGTGTACTACTACTTCTATCAGTGGCAACGCACCGGCCGTTGGCAACGACTCAACCATGTGTTGAACGTGTTAGACCGGCTGCGCGAAGGACGGCAGGCCTTGCCCTCGCTGGCCTGCGTAGATAGCCAAAGTGTGCGCCTGGCTCCACGTATCTTCGAACACCGGGGCCTGGATGGGGCAAGTGCGTGAACGGGCGTAAACGCCAGATTCTGACCGACTCGGCGGGCCGTATCTGGGCAGCGCACGTGCACGCGGCGCACCAGCACGACTCGGGCTGCGGCCCGGCCCTGCTGCCCCACCGCAGTTGGTGGATGGCGCGCCTAACCACGGTGCTCACCGATCAAGCCTACCGCGGCCGCTTCGCCCAGCACGTGGCCGGCTTGGGCTTATGCCAGGAACTGGCCAGTCGCCCACCCTCCGCTACGGGCTTTGTGCCCATCGCCAAACGCTGGGTCGTCGAGCGTACCTTTGCCTGGCTCACCAGCTTCCGCCGCCTAGCCCTGGACTACGAATTCACCCCAGCCAGTCATAGTACGTGGCTACTCGTCGCTAACTTGACCATCTGTCTAAACCGCCTAACGCAAATTCCCCAACACGCTCTAATACATCGCTACAACGTGTTGCATGTTGCCCTGCCTGGCTACTCTGCGGCTATGTGGCGCAGTTGCTTTTATCTATGGAAGTAGTTGCAGCGTTTTGTTGTCCTTGGCGCCGTTGAAAAACTTGTCCAGCACGGATTGAAAAACCGGGTCAGCTTTGGGTAGGGAAGCAAATAACGTCATAGAGGATTTCAGTTTCAGATCATCAGGGCTACCAAAGATACTAGTAGCGTTGCTGGAGCTGAGCTTCAGTAATGCACTGCTGATTTCCAGTAATCTGCTTCCCAAAACAGGATGCGTGAGATACGCTTCGGCTTCTGCCGCGTCTTGTATAGCGTAGAATTTCGACGTTTCGCTAAAACCTAAGCCTTGTATCTGTGGAAAAATATACCACATCCAATGGCTACGCTTGCGGCCGTTTTTTATTTCGGATAAGGCAGTTTGATAATCGGACTGTTGGGCATCGAGGAAACGGGAGAGGTTGGGCATAATAAGGTTGATATTACAGAAAGCGAAAGATGCAATGTTAATAATATTTAATTTCTCTCTTTCTTAGATAAATAGGCTTATTATCAACTATTTTTAACTGCTCAATTCAGTTGTTGTGATTGTCAAATTTATAGTTAAAAGTTATTATTTTTTTGTCTTTTCCATCAATGTAAATTATTTTTGATATATTTTTATATTTATCATAGTAATATTCTACGGAAGTTGATTTAATATTTTTAAATATTCTATAGTCTGACTTTAGTAATCCGTTTTTGTAATAAGAGTATATCTTATGAAATGTGGTGTCATTAGCTGCATCTGTATGATACTCTTCCGCTTTTCTGCCCTTGCTGTCGTATTGGTGATATACGATGTTATATAATCTAGATTCGTTAGGGTTGTGAAAATCTTCATTGTAATACTCTATTTTAGCAATGCTGTCATTGCTGTTATAGAAGTACTTTTTCTCAGCCGTATCAACTCCATTCTCATCTCTCTGTTGAATTTTAGACTTATCAGCTAATTCTACCCAGATAAAGGGAGAATGGGTTGCCTTTTCTTTTATTTTTCCAGATGGTATATAGTGATATATGGTTCCGTAGCTTTCTCCATATTCGTCAAAATTCTTCGCCTTGATTAGCTTGTTATCTTTGTCGTATATATATGTTATGTATTTGTATTGTCCTATAAACTGAGGTGAATATAAAATTGAGCTTATAATGTTATTAGCGTTATATTTGTAGTTTGTTATAACGAAAAGAGAATCGTTTAAGCTAACCTTTTTTTTGAGTTATTTTACTATTTTAGTTATATAGATAAATAAAATTTTGTAGTATATTTCCATTTTTATAATACCATGTTTCCTCTACGATATTTCTGTTTTTATCATAAGTTCTATTATAATTTAAATAATGCGTCCATGGAGTATGAAACCAGAAAGTATTAAATCTGGAGAAAGTAAAATCTGGGCTAGAGAAACCATAATGCCCGTATTCGCCCTCGGTGCTGAATAGCTTTATATTCTGCTTGACACTGTCTAAGAAGATTAGCTTCTCTCTTATTGTTCTCACATTACCCTTAATGCTGTCTGACTGAGCAAATGTGAGATATGGAAAAAATAGAAAAATGATAAATAGTGTCTTGTTCATTTGCTGTTTGACAATGGTCATTGGATCGATATGGAATAGTAAGTGACTGTAGATGTTCGTTATTATTGAATTAGCTCAAGATACTTATTCTTGGTCTCAACCAAAATACTACACGTCTCCTACAGCGGTACGCGGCACCGCAACTCCCGGTAAGCGGGCATATCATCTTGCCCCGTTAGCGACTCGAACATACTAATGAAAGTGCGCACCAGCTCAGGGTCGGCGGTTTGCATGGCGCGAGCGTCGGCTACCCGGTCGAGGTTGTACTGGCCCAGAAAGACCAACAGCGCGCGGAATGGTTCGTTAGCCTGCGCATCGGCACGAATAAATAGCTGTAGCGGGAGCACAGAGGTGGCATAGTGCGGCGGTAGCTGCGCCTGGGTTTGATTGGTGTGCTGCGCGGCGCTTTCCTGGAAGGCCTGCTCCACGGCGTGCAGCACCTGATAGTGCGCTTGGCGGTGCTCATTCCACTCGGTAGCTGTGATTTGCAGCTCCGGATGAAACTGCTGCCACACGCCCTGCGCATAGCTGTGAAACAGCGTATTAGCCTCTTTGGGGGGCGGGAATAGCTCTGAGGTTTCTTCGGTGGTGAGGGTAGCCAAATAGAACTCGCGGGCATCGCGGGCGCGGTCTACTAATAAGGATTGGATGCGGTCGGTGAGAGCCTGCGTCTCGCGAGGATTAAGCGGAGGATGGTGGTGCCGGGCATAGAAAGTGCCAATGGAGGCCGAGTCGGTGAGCACAGCGACGTATTCGCTATCCTTGGCATCAGCGAGAAAGTCGCGAATTTCCGTCATAATTGGCTGAAAGCCACGGTAGAGCTGGCGGGTAGCGTCGCTGATAGTTGTCACAGCCTGATCGATGTGGCTTTCTACAGTAGTGCTGCGCTCCACTAATTGCTGCGTTTCCTGACTGATCTGCTGCATTTGCTGTAGCGCCTCGTCGGTTTTGCGGGAGGCATTGTCGGCTGCTTTCCAGCTCTGAAACGCCACAAAAAGCGCCAGAAACGACGCCACACTACCAATAATGGAGTAACGGGAACCTAGCAGTTCAGAAGCAGCTAGCCCTACCCCAATCAGCACTAGAAACAATGCCATGTAGAACAGGCTACTCTTATTCGGGTCAAAAAGAAAGGAAGGATGCATGAGAGTAGCGCAAGTAGTTGGCGAAGCTAGGCTAAGGATAGGAGAAGCTCTACTTCTAGCTCCCAACGATACGCGAACTGCAAAGTTCGCGCTACTCCCGACCTTTGCGCTTTCACTTATTTCCTTTGCTCTATGGCCAACCGCCGTTCTCGCCCGTTTCAGATGACTGCCACCACCCAATTTGGCCTCGAAGAGGTGCTGGCCGATGAGCTGCACCAGCTGGGTGCCCACATCGAAAAGGTAGGGCAACGGGCCGTGGAGTTTAGTGGCGACAAGCAGCTACTCTACGAAGCCGTACTCTGGTGCCGTACCGCCATGCGGATTTTGGTGCCCTTCGCCGGCTTCTACGCCCGCGACGAAAAAGCCCTCTACCGCGAGGTAGGCCGCATCGACTGGCAGGAATTTATTGGTCCCGACCAGACGTTTGCCATTACGGCCGTGGTCAATAAGTCATCGTTTGAGCACTCGTTATTCGTAGCCCAGCTCACCAAGGATGCTATTGTGGACCAGTTCCGCAACCGCACCGGTCAGCGCCCCAGCGTGGACGTGAGAAACCCCGACATCCGCCTGCACCTGCACATGCTGGAAAACGAGGTGACCCTGAGCCTCGACGCGGCCGGCGACTCGCTGCACCGGCGCGGCTACCGCCAGCAAACCAACGTGGCCCCGCTCAACGAAGTATTGGCCGCTGGCCTGCTGCTACTCACGGGCTGGGACGGCAAAAGGACGCTCATCGACCCCATGTGCGGCTCGGGTACGCTGCTCACCGAGGCCGCGCTCATTGCTCAGCACATTGCGCCGGGCCTCTACCATCAGGGAAAGTTTGGCTTCGAGAACTGGCCCGATTTCGAGGCGGCTCTCTGGGAATCGGTGCAACTAGATGCTCGTCAAATGCGCCTGGAGGAGCCGCAAGCCTACCTCGCCGGCTCCGATATTTCCCGCGAATATATTGAGCTGGCCCGCGAAAACGTGGCCGCCGCCGACTTGGAAGATTTTATTCGCCTGGGTGTGCGCGACGTGGCCGAGGCCAAAGCCCCCGTTAAAGAGGCCCCCGGTATTGTCATCATGAATCCGCCCTACGGAGAGCGAATCGGGCAGGAATCGGAGATGGAAGCTCTTTACAAAACCATTGGCGACACGCTCAAATCCGGTTTCCAGGGCTACGACGCCTATATCTTCACCGGCAACCTGGAAGCCGCCAAGCGCATTGGCCTGAAAACTTCCCGCCGCATTCCGCTCTACAACGGGCCGATTGAGTGTCGATTATTGAAGTACGAGCTGTACCAAGGCTCTCGCAAAGCGGCACGCCCGGAGTAGGGTAGGGGTACTTTTTTCTAGCTTCACGCCGTCATTGTTGTCATCTGCTATGTTGCCACTCGTTCTTTCCGCGCTGCTTCTCGCGTCTTCACCCGCCACACCGCCCGCCGATTGGAGCACGCCGTTCGAGCGTAGCAGCGGCAACACAACGGCCACGTATGCCCAGTGCATTGCCTACTACCAGCGCCTCGATAAAGCCTACAAGGAAATCACCGTGCGCGAAGCTGGTGAGACTGACTCTGGCCGCCCGCTACACGAGGTAGTAATTTCGACGGGCGGTGGCAAGGCCGACCCTGCTACTGCTCGTCGGCAGGGCCACCGGGTGGTATTAATTCAAAACGGAATTCATCCCGGCGAGCCAGAAGGCATCGACGCAAGTATGATGCTGGCCCGCGACCTGGTGCAGAAGCCCGAGTTGCGTCAGCTGTTGCGCAATACCACCATCGTGCTTATACCTATATATAATGTAGGTGGGGCACTGAATCGCAATAGCACTACCCGCGTGAATCAGAATGGCCCCGAAAGCTACGGCTTCCGGGGCAACGCCCGTAACCTCGACCTGAACCGCGATTACGTGAAGCAGGATTCGCGCAATGCCCGCGCCTTTGCGGAGCTGTTTCGGCGCTGGCAGCCCGATGTGTTTCTGGACAACCACACGTCTAATGGCGCTGATTATCAGTATACTATGACGCTGATTCCAACACAGAAAGATAAATTACACCCTTCGCTCAGCCAGTATCTGACCACGCAGATGCTACCCGCTCTGTACCAGGGTATGAGCCAGAAGCAGTGGCCCCTAACGCCCTACGTCGATTTTCTGGGCCGCACGCCCGATGCCCGTGGGCTGGTTGGTTTTCTGGAAACGCCACGGTACTCCACGGGCTACGCGGCGCTGTTCAATACCATTGGTTTTGTAACGGAAACCCACATGCTGAAGGCTTTCGCGCCTCGCGTGCGGGCCACCTATGATTTTATGACGGTGCTGCTGCAAACTATGCAAGCGCAGGATGCCGCCCTGACGCAGGCACGCACTGCGGCTGCACAGCAAATGGCAACGCAGCAGGAGTTTCCGCTGGCCTGGCAGCTCGACACTACGCGCGCCGAGACATTCACGTTCCGCGGGTATCTCGGTCACCTGAAGCCGAGTGAGGTGAGTGGTCAGCCGCGCCTGTACTATAACCAACAGGAGCCATACACCAAGCCCATTCCCTTCTACAATACGTTCCGGGCAACCATTACGGCGCGTCGGCCGGTAGCCTATCTTATCCCGCAGGCCTGGGGTGAGGTAGTGGAGCGGTTACAGCGAGCTGGGGTGCAGCTTCAGCGTCTGCGTCAGGATACTACCCTCACGGCCGATTTTTACCAAATCAATGATTATAAAACCAGCGCACGACCATACGAAGGGCACTATCTGCACTCGCAGGTGCAAATAACTGCACAGCCACAAACCGTGCGTTTCCTCCGCGGCGATTATGTAGCCCAACTCAACCAACCAACTGCCCGATATCTAATGGAGATGCTTGAGCCACAAGCTACTGATTCCTTTTTTGCGTGGGGGTTCTTCGACAGTATCCTGCAGCAAAAAGAACACTTTTCGGACTATGTGTTCGAGGATCTAGCGGCTGAGTTACTCAGACAGCAGCCAATGCTACGGATACAACTGGAGAAAATGAAACAGGAAGACGCTGCTTTTGCAGCTAATGGTATGGCCCAGTTGGAATGGGTATACCGCAACTCCCCGTACTATGAAGCGGCCTATCTACGCTACCCCATAGCGCGTTGGTTGGGAAAAGAACTGTTAACAGACTAATAATATAATATAACCTGCATTATCCAGGAAAATTGCAGGCATATCCATATTGTATTATAGGTGCTACTTAAACCATAGATGTTGTAGCTGCGTATCAGGCAAAGTAGCTACTAAATATGGCTACCCGCGCGGATATAGCGCAATCTGCACTACCCTCTCCCAATAGGTCCCACCCGCTGTATTGTCTTCTATAATACTACCTGCAAGGGTTGATTACACGGGTGTGCCCCAATAATGAGCTTGTGCAGCAAGTAGTACACTTAAGGATTACAGAGGTTAAATGTTGTTTTTTTGAAAGATTTTTTTGTGTTATTTTTGAATTAAATAGTATTGCACTATATTTATAAAAAATTTCAGAAAAAGAACAGTCAGCAGGAATGGTACAAGTTGTAAAATCATCCCTAGTGAAAGGCCACAATAAAATGCGTCAGACGCCTGTTGTTCGGGTTTTTTGGCGGAAGCGGGTGTTTGATATGGTCTTTGCCTCTCTTGTGACAGCTTTATTACTAAGCTGGTTACTCCCGTTGTTGGCAATCTTAATCAAGATGGAGTCCCGTGGTCCCGTGCTGTTTAAGCAACTCCGGACAGGTAAAGACGGCAAACCCTTCTATTGCTACAAACTGCGTACGATGTATCTCAACGACGATAGCGAACAGCGGCAAGCCAGCCGCGGCGATAGTCGGATTACGAGAATAGGTGGCTTGCTACGCAAAACCAGTTTGGATGAATTACCACAATTTATCAATGTACTCCGCGGAGAAATGTCTGTAGTAGGGCCTCGGCCACACATGCTACAGCATACGATGATCTACTCCCAAATCATCGACAACTTCATGGACCGCCATGCTGTAGTACCTGGTATTACGGGGCTAGCACAAGTAGCAGGTCATCGGGGCGAAACCCGGGAAACGGAGGCGATGGTGAAGCGTGTGCACGCTGATATTTTTTACATCAGCAACTGGTCCTTCGCTTTAGACCTGAAAATAGTATTGCTTACTATACGGCAAGCTATACGCGGCCACGAAAACGCGTTCTAAGCCTGCTGTTGTCTGGTCGAATAAGCCGGCGTCTTACCAGTAGCACGCTCGCGGGTAGCGTATTCTCGTTTGAGTCGCTTTACATCGGCCAGCAGCTCCTCTAGCTCGGTGGCAATAGTTTCAGCTGTGGCACCATAGACGGTACGCCGATTGGTCCAGTCCATAAACTGCTTAATCTCCTTCCTGGCGTAGTCAATCATCATGGAAGCATTCTCCAAAAAGTCATTTTCAGGTTCCATAAGGAAATAGTGTTTAATACAGGTAGAGACTGCCAGCTGAGAAGTGTGCAAGATTACAAGCAATAGTGGGGCCGATTTGCAGTATTCCAATCTTATTCCGTGCAAAAGGCCTTGCTTGCTTATCTCTCTACTATATACGAAAGATTGCGTGAAAAAGTGCAATTCGTTTGCGATAAGGTTATTTCTTCTAAATAAATAACCGCAATCGTTTCCGTAATCTGGACAAAAAATATAATTATATAAAGATTATATTAGTGTTATTTTACAAATACAGCAGATAAGTCCTATTTTGAAACTATAAAAATTATTATCGAACAGCACTATGCAAGGAGTTTACATAATTCACGATGTAGGCTAATTCACGAGCATTAGTGTAGTCCAAATGATTAATCTTCGCATATGCCTCTATCTGGCGCTGCTGTTGGTGAAAGGTATTGAGTAGATCCTTTTTGGGATTACGTAAGGCGATAATACGTCCATCTGGGAAACCCAGGTAAAAATCATCTTTAATATCTGTGTAGAATTGGGTTGGAGGAATACCGGCACCATACGGATATCCTCCACGGTAGGCGCCGTATCCATACGGAGAGCCATAGGTGGCAGCGCGTTGTACCAATGATTCCCGGCGAAGAAGTACCGTAGGGCCGTTGCTCAGCTGTTCGAAAAAGCCTGGCGACTTGAAATCACTATAGTCATTGTCCCGATTCCAGCGATATACCTGAAACACCCGCACCAAGCTGGTATCGGGGCGCTCCTGGCGGCGCCGTAATGGGCGGGTACTGTAGAAAGGATTGCCGTAGTAATAACCAGCACGGGCATCGTAGAAGTCATCGTAATAATACGGATTGCGACGACGGTCAATTTGCTCACCCTTCACAGCAAAGCTTTGCACCGCTATGGCCGACAGGGTGCGCACGGAGCCATCAGCAAGCTGAATCTGTACTACATCCTCGCGGCGGTTGAGGGTGAGAGGGCCCTCTAATGTATCGCCGGTAGTTAATAGAATAGAGCTATCGGTGAATTGCTGAACTAAGCCCTGCTGTTGGGCCTGCGCCGAAACCTGCCACAGCCAGCTTACTAGGAAAACGAGAAAAGGAGCGAAGCGTTTCATAAGCGTAAGCAAGTAAAATCTCACAACAATCGTCGTATCAGCTTCATTCCACCACACAAAGCCGGATATCCAGTCTTCTTAAACAACGGTAGTTTAAGAAGACTGGATATCCGGCTTTGTGTGGTATAATATGAATCTACTCGGCAGCAGGCGAGCCAGGTTGCTCTGACAGTAGTTGGCTCAGAATCGTGTGGCCCAATTTGTCGCGCTTCGTTGTAAGGTAGCGCTGGTTGTGTTCATTGGGTGCAATTTCAATCGGCACAGTATCAACCACTTCAAGGTTGTAAGCAGCCAGACCCGTACGCTTGCGCGGATTGTTGGTGAGCAGGCGCATCTGCGAAATACCCAAATCGCGCAGAATGGAAGCGCCTACCCCGTAGTCGCGTTCGTCCATCTTGAAGCCCAGCTCCAGGTTGGCTTCTACCGTATCGCGACCTTGCTCCTGTAATTTGTAGGCCTTCAGCTTGTTAAGAAGTCCGATGCCCCGACCTTCCTGGTTCATGTAGACGATGACACCTCTGCCTTCGCGCTCAATCTGCTGCATGGCTTGGTGGAGCTGCGGACCGCAGTCGCAGCGGCAGCTACCGAAGATGTCGCCGGTTACGCAGGAGCTGTGCACCCGCACCAGCACCGGTTCGGGACCGGCAATATCACCCTTCACCAAGGCCAAGTGCTGGGCGCCATTAGAACGCTGGGTATAGGCAATCAGGTCGAAGTCGCCCCAGTCGGTAGGCATCTTCACAGATATTTCGCGGGTGATGAGGCTTTCCTTTTCGAGGCGATACTTGATAAGGTCCTGCACCGAAATAAGCTTCAGGTTCCACTTATCGGCTATTTGGCGCAGCTCTGGCAAGCGGGCCATTTCGCCGTCTTCGCGCAGGATTTCCACCAACACACCCGCTGGCTCGAAACCTGCCAGACGGGCCAAGTCTACGGCTGCTTCGGTGTGACCAGCGCGGCGTAGGACGCCTTCTTTGCGGGCCTTCAGCGGAAAAATATGACCGGGTTTGCCCAAATCCTCCGGCTTGGTTTCGGGGTCGATGAGGGCCAGAATGGTCTTGCTGCGGTCGGATGCCGAAATACCGGTCGTGACACCGTTCTTGAGCAAATCAATGCTAACGGTGAAGGGAGTAGCGTGCAGGGCCGTATTACGGCCCACCATTAAGTCCAGTTCCAGCTCGTTGCAGCGGACTTCGGTGAGGGGCGCGCATACCAATCCGCGGCCATGGGTGGCCATAAAGTTGATGACCTCAGGGGTAGCGCAACGGGCGGCGCAGATGAAGTCGCCCTCGTTTTCGCGGTCTTCGTCGTCGACAACAACGACCACCTTGCCAGCGCGGATATCGGCAATGGCATCTTCTATGGAATCAAGCATCAGAGTAGTATTCGAAAAATGAGCAGTCAGCTACTCTACAACCAGTAGCAGGCCGCGAAGTTACGGCGCAGGCTCCGGAGAATCGGCAGGAGAAGTTACGGCATCTGCTATAGCGTGCGTACGCATGATGTCTTCTAGCCGGATGGTGGCAGCGCTCCAGTTATAGTGAGTGCGCACAAACTGTAATCCTTGCTCAGCGAGGGTAGCGGCTGCTTCGGGGTAGGAGAGAAGTTGTATGATATGCGCGGCTAGGGCAACGGCGGTGTCGCCGATCAGTATCTGCTCGGTAGGAGTGCCGCGCAGTGCCGCGTTGGCCAGCGTAGTCGTGACGCAGGGTAGACGCATCGCCATGGCTTCCAGTAACTTGTTCTGTAGGCCAGTGCCCGTGCGCATGGGTGCTACAAACACCCTGGCGCCTGCGTAAGCAGTGCGGATATCGGGTAACCACCCACTGACCGTGACGCCTTCCGTGGCAAGTGCCAGCACGCGTGCGGTAGGGGTAGTGCCCGCAATCAGGAGCCGAGCGTGTGGGTGTTGCCGGCGCACCAGCGGCAGAATTTCCTCGGCTAGAAACACGGCCGCATCTATATTAGGCGGGTAGGCCATGTTACCACAGAATAACAGCTCGTATTCTTTGGGTGCCTTGGTAGGCTGAAAATGTGTGGTGTCGATGCCATTTAGCACCACCCGGATTTGCTGGCGTTGGGGGTGATTGATGAGCTGGCGGTCTTGGTCGGAGATGATGGTATGCGCATGAAACCACTCGAAGACCAGCGCTTCGTAGCGCCGCAAACGCTGCGCCTCTAGCTGAAACACAGGGCGTTGCCAGCGAGGTGACCGCGCCGCCCGGCGCGCTACCCCAGCCGAGAATACATCCATGTAGTCGAGCGTGCAGGGCAACTGCTGGTAGTGGGGGCGTAGGTACTCCGCCATCCGTATCAGCTGACAGTACACGTGGTCGGGCCGGAAAGTGTGGAGCAGCCGGGTAAGCAGCCGTTGTGCCGCCGGGTCCTGGAAGTATCCAATTTGCAAGGGTAGGGCACAGGCCAGCGCAGTGGCCAGGCCGCGGGCCATGCCAGCGCGGCGCAGGCGGTGCACATGCACGCCGCCTGCACAAAATGGGGCTACCTGTGCGTAGGAAGCCGCTGGTACGTCCTCATCGGTGAGAGCCAGCAGGCAAATGGTGTGGCGCTGGGCCAGCTCGCGCAGTTGGTAAAAGGCCCGCAGCTTATCGCCTTTGTCGAGGGGGTAGGGAAAACGAGACAGCAGAACCAGCAGCTTCATACGCCGCAAACTTACGCGCTTTCGCGCAGGCGGCCCAGGCTCTCGTATAATTGCAGAAAACGCTCAATCACTCGGCGGTTGTCGTAAAGGCGGGCAATAGTACGTTGTGCCTCACAGCCAATCTGTTGGTAGGGAAGCTCGCCTTCGTAGTAGGCCCGCAGCCGCGCCACCCACACTTGCGGCTCATCGCAGAGCAAAATGTCGTGTCCTTCGCGCACGGCAATGCCTTCGGACCCCAGGCCAGTACTTAAAATACACTTGCCCAGTGCCATGCCTTCAATAATCTTGATGCGCATGCCGCCGCCCGAGAGCAAGGGCACCAGCATCAGCTCGTACTGCTGCATGAAGTGGGCGGCCGACTCCACAAAGCCGTGCACGTGAATGTTGTCGCGGCCGTGGCGCTGCTGGATGCTGGGCGGCGTAGACTTGCCGGCCAGGTGCAGCTCCAGCTTGGGCAGCTGCTCGTGCACCTGCGGCCAGATGTTCGTCAGAAACCACTCTACGCCTTCGCGGTTGGGTAGCCAGTCGAGCGAGCCGATGATGCAGGCTGTGCGCGGCCGTGGGTGTTGGGTAGGATCGGGCGCCAGGCGCGTGGCATCTACGCCGGCCGGAATAAATGTAACCGGCTCGGGGCAGCCCAGTGCCAGCAGCCGACGCCGGTCAGGCTCCGTGATGGCGGCTGTGGCATCGAAACGGGGTAGGTAGTGGCGCTCAAATTGCTCTAGGCGCCGGGCCAGGTGGCGCAGATACCAGGCTTTTGCGAAGTTATATTCCCGTCCGGCCAACATCTGCCAAATCGTGTGTTCCACGTTGTGAGCCCGTAGTACCACCGGCACATGGGGCGCCGCTCGTCGGATGGTATCGATATACCACGCTACAAACGTGCCTTCTACCTGCACTACGTCGATGGTTTCGGTGTGCAAAATTTTCGTGAGCTGTTCGGCAAGCGCCGGGCTCACGAAGCGCTCCACATTGTACGGAATGCTACCCAGCAGCAAGTTGCGCAGGGCACGGACAGGCCGCAGGCGCGTATCCACGGGCACCGTCACCAACCGTACGTTGGGGCCGAGATGGTGGAGTACATCGGTGGGCTGCGCATGCTTGGGCGTGTTGGCAGCCATTACCGTTACGCGGTGCCCTGCCTGTGCCAATCCGGCTACCACATCATACATGGCAATGGCGCCCCCATCGTGGGGTGGGAACGGGACGCGCGGACAAAGTTGCAGGATGTGCAAGGGTAGGAAGGTAGAGTAAGCCGACAAAGCTACAAAGAAGCCAAAGGCATTCCCGGCCCGAACTCAATCAAATTGTGACACGCACCACAGGCGCCGACGTAGCATTTCTTACGGTTGCGGGCCATCCAAAAGACCAACTGCAACCAGGAGTAGGCGCTACGCCCGGCGCGGAATAACAGTGCCCAAATGGCTGGCAAGCTCATTATCAAGCCGTTTGTAGAGCATCAGGGCTTCCAGAATTTTATCAACGGCGGCCGGGTCGGTGGCGTCGCGCAGCTCTTGTTGCAACTGGTCTAGCTCGCGCTGCACGGTTTCTTTTTTCAGGCGCAGCAGGGCGTTGTCGCAAGCAATTTGCAGCTGGTCCAGCTCGCGGGGCACGTAAATCTGGTGGGTGCTCCAGTTGGGACTCAGCTCGTACTTCTCCGTCGCCAGGTCGCTCACCAGGGCCCGAATGTCGCCGCGGCTGTGCTGGATGAAGTGGCGCACGTCGGGCCAGCGGCCCTCGTTCATTTCTTCCTGGCAGAGGTGCAGCAAATCGGCGTAGATGGGTGTGCGCAAGGGCGTTTCCTCTAGCTGCGCCAGCAGGTAGTGCGCTACCGTTACCTCGGGTTGCAATAATTGAGGCGCGTAGAGCAAAAGCAGCCGCACAATTTCCCGCTCGCACACGGCTAGCACGTCTTCGATAGGCTCTATTTCTTCCTTGGGTGTGGCGGCACCCAGCTCCTCGGGAGTAGCGCCGTACATTAGCATCTCGGCAGCTTCCTCGTCGGAAAGGGGAAGGGCCGGGGCGGCGGATTGCTGCCGGCCAGGGGTAGGCAGGGCCGATGGGGTAGGGGCCGCCGGGCTACCCCCGGGCGCCTTGCCCGAGGCCGTGCGCACCAGCTTGTTGTACTCCGTAATCAGCACCTGCTCATCAATGCTGAACGCGGCGCTGGTTTGCTGCAAAAACACCTGCCGCTTGATGGGGTCGGGCACTTTGGCTATGCTCTGGAGCACGTCGCGGATGGCCTCGGCCTTCTTCACGGGGTCTTGCGCCGCCTCGCGGGCTACCAGCTTGGTTTTGAAGCTGATGAAATCCTGGCTTTGCTGGTCGAGGTGTTCCTGGAAGCGCTGGTCGCCTACCTTGCGGATGTAGCTGTCGGGGTCGTCGCCGTCCGGGAATAGCACCACGCGCACGTTCAAGCCGCCTTCCAGCAGCATATCCACCCCCCGCAACGAGGCTTTGATACCGGCCGCGTCGCCGTCGTAGAGCACCGTCACGTTATCCGAATAGCGCTTGATGAGGCGAATCTGCCCGTCGGTGAGCGAGGTGCCCGACGACGCCACCACGTTCTTTATGCCGCCCTGGTGCAGGCTCAGCACGTCGAGGTAGCCTTCTACCAGGTAGCACACTTCCTCCGTGCGGATGGCTTGCCGCGCCTGGTACAGCCCGTAGAGGATATCCGACTTATGGTAAATCTCCGACTCCGGCGAGTTCAGGTACTTGGCCGTCTTGTCGTTGGGCTTGAGCGTGCG
The DNA here is from genome assembly GCF_014333615.1 of Hymenobacter citatus. Lineage (GTDB taxonomy): Bacteria > Bacteroidota > Bacteroidia > Cytophagales > Hymenobacteraceae > Hymenobacter > Hymenobacter citatus. Next base: position 277,823 of record NZ_JACSCY010000002.1, read on the forward strand.
TGCCCCGAAGCCCACCACGCGCCCCGAGATATTATGAATCGGGAACATCACGCGCCCCCGGAATCGGTCGTAGCGGCGGCCGGTGTCCTGGCCCGCGTCGTCGGTGCGGGTCACCACGAGGCCGGTTTTTTCCAGGTACTTGCGGTCGTAGCCGGCCTGTTCGGCAGTTTTCAGCAGGTCGTCCCACTGGTCGAGGGAGTAGCCCAACTCGAAGGTGGTAATCGTAGTCTGATTCAGGCCGCGCTGGCGCAGGTAGCTTAGCCCAATGCCCTGGCCCTCATCTGATTTCAGCAGCAACTTGTGGTAGTGGTCTTTGGCCCAGCTCGAAATGATGTATTGCGAATCCTTCTCGTTCTGGGCCAGCTGCTGCTCGGGCGTTTTTTCTTCCTCCTGAACGTCGATGCCATATTTCTTCGCCAAGTACTTCAGCGCCTCCACATAGCTGGTGCCCTCAATATCCATGATGAACTGCACCACCCCGCCAGCCTTGCCGCACCCAAAGCACTTATACAGGCCCTTGGCCGGCGCCACCGAGAAGCTGGGCGACTTCTCGTGGTGAAACGGGCAGCATGCCCACAGATTCTGGCCTTTCTTTTTCAGGGGTACAAAATCGCCTACCACCTCCACAATGTCGGCGTGGTGGATGATCTGATCAACGGTTTCTTTCGGGATGCGGGCCATAGGGTAGCAAAGATAACACGGCTTCGCGGCGGCTCAGGTGGAGCCGCCGCGAAGCCGTGTATACGGATGTATTGCCAAGTGTTCCGGGCGCTGCCCGGCAGCTTACTTGCGGTTGTGAATATCACTGCTACCCGACGCCCGCGACGACAGCTTCACGGCCGATACATAGGCGTCGCTGCTGCCGCTGGCTTGCACGCTGGCCTGCTGGCTCACCAGCTTAGCGGCGTGGTAGTCGCTGCTGCCACTGATCTGTACCTGCTGGCGCTCTACCTGGCCGGTGAGGTATACGTCGCTTGCCCCGGAGGCCTGCACGTTCAGGCTTTTGGCGTTCAGTTGAAGGGTCACGTCGCTGGCGCCGCTGGCCTGAATCGCGAAGTTGTCGGCCGTGAAGGGCGTTTTGCCCTTCACATCGGTGGCGCCGCTCAGCTTCAGGGCCGTCAGGCTGGAGCAGGTAATGTAGACTTTTACCCCGTTCTTTTCGCCGTTCAGTAGGTTGCGAAGGGCGGCGGTCATGCCCTCACTTTCGCGGTAGATGCGCAGCACGCCGTTGCGCACTTCGGTTTTGATGTACGCTTGCGCTTCCTCAGGCGCTTCCACCACCACGCTTGTCTGTGGGCCCTGCGTCAGGTAAATGGTAGTAGCCCCGCTAGCCTCCAGCTGGGTGAAAGCTTCGAGTGAGCGGTCTTGTTTGGTTTGCGCAACGGCTGAGGTAGCGAGCAAGCCCAGAACCAACATCCAGAGAGTGAGTGCAAAGAGTTTCATGGCGAAGAAGGGTGTATAGGTTGTCGATTGAAAGGGTAGATGTGTGGTTGCCATTTTTGGTTGCCTGAGTCCCGTAAAAAGGTAGGGCAACTTCCGCCCGCGTTTCTGGGTTATCTTTGCACCTCGGAAACACTCCTACTTATGGCTATTACTACCGAAGACGTCCTAAAAGCCCTCAGCTACGTCGAAGAACCGGATTTGGGCAAAGACCTCGTGACCCTCAATATGGTGGAGGACGTGCAGGTAGACGGCAAAAATGTGTCGTTCACCGTCGTGCTCACTACCCCCGCCTGCCCGCTTAAAGAGCTGATTCACAACGCCTGCGTGCGCGCCGTGCATACGATGGTCGACAAAGACGCGGAGGTGAAGATCAACATGACCTCGCGCGTGACCACCATGCGCCAGAACCGCGACATCCTGCCCGGCGTGAAAAATATCATCGCCATTGCCTCTGGCAAAGGCGGGGTAGGCAAGAGCACCGTCACGGCCAACCTGGCCCTGGCCCTGGCCCGCACCGGCGCAAGGGTAGGCCTGGTCGACGCCGATATTTCCGGGCCCAGCATGCCGTTGATGTTTGGCGTGGAAGATGCCCGTCCGCACGTATTTCAGGGCCCCGACGGCCGCAACCTGATTCAGCCCATTGAGCGCTACGGCGTGAAGCTAATGAGTATTGGCTTCCTGGCCCCGGCCGAGTCGGCCATTGTGTGGCGCGGCCCGATGGCGTCGTCGGCGCTCAAGCAGTTCATTACAGAAGTCGACTGGGGCGAACTGGACTACCTGCTACTCGATATGCCCCCCGGCACCTCCGACATTCACCTGACCATGGTGCAAACCGTGCCCGTCACGGGTTCCCTCATCGTGACCACGCCGCAAAAAGTGGCCCTGGCCGATGCTGAGAAGGGCTTGCAGATGTTCCGCCTACCCCAAATCAACGTGCCCGTGCTGGGCGTGGTGGAAAATATGGCGTGGTTTACGCCCGCCGAATTACCCGATAACAAATACTTCATCTTCGGCGAAGGCGGCGGCGCGGCCCTGGCCGATAAGCACGGTGTGGCCCTGCTGGGCCAGATTCCGCTGGTGCAGAGCATCCGCGAAAACGGCGACCAGGGTACACCCGCCATTTTGCAGGAAGGCACGGCCGTGGCCGCTACCTTCGAGCAGCTGGCTGAGGAGCTGGCCCGTCAGGTGAGTATCCGCAACGCCGTGGCACCGCGCACCAATGTGGTGCAGATGAACTCCTAACCCGGTATCCGAATATTTTTTCGAACTTCGCGGACCGCCCACTTGTATAGTTAGTATGACGCATACCCCCACTATTGCCGACCATCCGCTGTTGCCGCGCATCGAGCAGGCCCTGGATGGCATCCGCCCCTACCTGGCCGCCGACGGAGGCAACGTGCGCGTGCTCGACATTACCGACGATATGGTGTTGCAACTGGAACTGCTAGGCGCCTGCGGCACCTGCCCCATGTCGCCGATGACACTGAAAGCCGGCGTAGAGGAATCGGTAAAGAAAGCCGTACCGGAAATTCGCTCGGTGCAGGCCATCAACTCTACGCCCATGGCCGAACAGCCCGCTGGCCAGACCGGCCACCCGCTGCCGCCCACGCCCGTGCCTACCCCAGAATTTTAGCATTCCTGCTATTGGCTTATAAAACAGCGCCAGCTTTCTACGCAGAAAGCTGGCGCTGTTTGTTTATAGCATTATATCTGTCTGTATTTCTTCGCTTGTCATCCTGAGCTTGCGAAGGACCTTCTCACAGTAGAACGAGTCGTTGAAACGTCTATCGTTCATGCGTGAGAAGGTCCTTCATCACTGGCTTAATGCGCCACATGTTCAGGATGACAGATGTAAAAGGATAACTAAACGAATTGCAATAAGTACTATGACAACTATTTCTACCCTGGAATTCCAGATTCGCGCCGCCTTACTTGGTCTGGCCGTAGGCGACGCGCTGGGTGTGCCCGTAGAGTTTGAAAGTCGTGCCCGCCGCAAGCTCGACCCGGTAGTAACTATGCGAGATTACGGCACCCACCAGCAGCCCGCCGGCACCTGGTCCGACGATGCCTCGCTGACGTTCTGCCTAGCCGAGGCCATTGCCGATGGCTACACGGTGCAGAAAGTGGCCCAAAACAGCGTCCGTTGGTACTCCGAAAATTTCTGGACGCCGCACGGCCGCGTGTTCGATATTGGCATTACCACAAGGGAGGCGCTGCAACGACTGCACACTGAGAAAAACCTGCTTTTCGCGGGCGGCACCGACGAATATAGCAACGGCAACGGTGCCCTAATGCGCATTCTGCCGCTGGCCTTTTACCGGCTGGACGCCCCCGTGACAGAGCGTTTTTGGCTGATACGGGAAGTGTCGGCCATTACGCACGGGCACATGCGCTCGGCGGTAGCGTGCCTGCTATGCCTGGAAATGGCTAGGCATCTCCTCGCTGACTTGACGCCCGCCGCGGCCTATCAGCGTCTGTGTCAGGAGGCGCCCGCGCAGCTTCAGGCGTTGCGCATTCCAACGCAGGAAGTGCAGCATTTTCAGATCGTGCTAAGTGGCCGCCTACCCGACTTACCCGCACAAAGCATCAATAGCGGCGGCTACGTGCTGCACACGCTGGAAGCGGCGCTATGGTGCCTGCTGCGCCACGAAACCTACGCCGAAACGGTGCTAGCCGCCGTCAACCTCGGCGACGATACCGATACGACCGGGGCGGTAGCGGGCGGCTTGGCGGGGCTGTATTATGGCGAAGCGGCTATTCCGGTGGAGTGGCTGCAAGTGCTGGCGCGCCGTGCGGATATTGAAGCGTTGTGCCGCCGGATGGCGCAGGCTATTCAGCGCTGAAGCTGGTACTCGTGGCGCAGTAAAAACGTGGTGTCGCTGGCGAAGCGTACTTCTTTGCGTACTGAGTAGCGCTGGTCTGCTAGAAGTACCGTGTGGCGGATGGTAGCCGGGCGGTTATCGTCCTGCCCTTCCCCAACCAGCACAAGCTGCAACGTATGGCCCGGCAACTGTTGCTTGTGGTGCAGCTGCATCAACAGGCCATCCCACTCCATACGGGTGCCATCGGCGAGTATGCGCAGGTGGTCCGTACCAGCAACCGTTCGGCCATCTGGTTCGCGGTAGCTGTACTGTAGCCGCAGGTCTTGCGGGGCGGTTTGCGTGGCATGTAGCTGCGTAGCCAGCGTCACAAGCTGTTGGCTGCGGTAGTCGCGGTAGGTAAGGGTGCCGTGCCAATCGGCATGGAGCAAGGGTTGCCAGTCGGCGGACGTGATGGTAGACAGCGGGCGGGCGAATTGAGCCGCGGCTGGTTGTGTGAAGAATACGACAAGCACAGAGGCGGCAGCTATAACCGCTTGCCGCGGGTGGCTGCCAGCGGCGGTGCGGGCCGAGCGGCGGGCCAGCCAATAATCGAACGAGTAGCGCCCGCCGCCGATTGCTGCTATCAACACAAATGCCCAGAACAGCAGCTGTTGGTAATACATACCCACGATAAGTTCGGGCGATTCGTACCAGAAAAAAGCAATGATGAGAAACTGAATGGCCAGTTGTGCCGCAGCTACCCGGGTGAAAAGGCCAGCCGCCACCAGCAAGCCGCCCACTAGCTCGCCCCAAATGGCTAGCACCGCCCAGAAGTAGGGCGAGGGGTAGGTGAAGCCCAGTTGCGCCACCTGCGCCACAAACCAGTCGGGAGCCGTGAGAGCCCCAGGCTGCCACAGAAGCTTGCTCAACTCGTTGGTAGAAGTAAAGTTGATGAGCTTCGACCAGCCCGCGCCAAGGGCAATGGAAACGCCCAGGTGCAGACGCAGGCAGAGGTAGGCGACATCGAGCGCGTGGCCGCCCAGCGGAGCGGTGGCAGGTAGGAGGGTTTTCATGGGGATACGTTGAGGTGAAACGATAGGCCAAAAGAAGCCCCTAGCTCACCTCATGGCGCCCCGGTATATAACCTGGGACGTCCCAATTTATAGATTGCGCCCTGCGGCTTCGCTGGGCGTGAGGCCGCGCAGCTTGCGAAACACGCGGTTGAAAGTGGATTTGGAATTGAAGCCCGACTCCAGCGCCACCGCCAGCAGCGTATAGTGCCGAAATCGGGCATCTTGCAGCCGCTGCTCGGCTTCTTGCACCCGATACTCGTTGACGAAGTCGTTGAAATTTTGCCCGCAGCCAGTGTTAATGACTTTCGAGAGCCACGAGGTATTGGTTCGGAGTTGCGCAGCCAGTTCGGCCAGGGTAAGCTCGGGCGCCAGGTAGGGCTGGGCAGCGCGCATGTGTAGCAGCAGGCGCTCGGTCCAGCGTTGCAGCTCCGGTGTGGCTTCGGCGAGAACTGGCGGCTGGCTTTCGGTTGGTGGCAGTGTCACGGCCGTGCCATGAGCGAGTGCACCAGGCACCTGCGCCATATCACTGGTTGCCACCGTTGGCGTCTGCGCCGGGGTAGGGATGGGCGCGGTATCGCCGGCAATTTCCGGCAGAGTCGGGTCTGGCTGAAAGTGCAGCGGAGCCGTGAGACGGTGGTGGGTGAGCAGGCCGGCAATGCTGAGGTAGTATAACAGAATGCCGGTGAAGAGGTAATCATACCAGGCCTGGTAGTAGCTGAGCGTGGCAATAGCTGCATTCACCACTGCAAACCCACAGGCCATGCCTACCGCTATAGGCACGGCCACCACCACGTTGCGCAGCCACACAAAGCGAATGCGCTCCGTATCGGAAAAGTTGTTATTAAGGTACTGACGATACGCCCGGTAGTCGCGCAACGTCAGCAAGGCGTAGCCCGCAACGGATGCGTAGCCCAGCAGCTCAGCCCAGGTAGTAACGCGCACGGTATCGAGCCAGGTCAGCCAGGTACCCTTCGTGCCAAAGTGCTCGGGTAGGAGTAGGCCCAGCGCAAGGTGCTGCCAAACAATATCGTGCAAAAACAGCAGCAGGCACCACCCCAGATACAGCAGCGCCGGCACAAAGTGCCAGCCATCGGCGCGACGAAAGCGAAAGTCCTGGTTGGTGAGGCTGCGGAAGTAGAAATACAGCACCGGTCCGACGGTCAGCCAGTTGTTGAACGGAAAATAGAACATGAAGGTGCTGAACGCATTATGCGCGTCGTACCACCCCGCAAACCCCAGCATCCACTGCGCCACCCGAGCCGTGCTCAGCAGCAAGAGCACCGCCAGCCAGCTATCGGCCGGCGTGCCGTGCTGCCGGCCCCGCGTGAGCAGCACCACGCTCACCACCAGCCCTTGCACAAAGAAGGGTAGGAGCAGCGCGCTATAGGCGTTGAAAATGAATGGCATAGCCCCAAAGGACGACGCTAGCTAGCGTCTTTGCAAGCGCCGTATGCGGCAAAACAAAAACGGTTACGCCGAGCACTGCTCAGCATAACCGTTTCAACGTCTGGTATGGAAAAGGGGGTGCTACGCGGCAGCGTACTGCTTGCAGGCATCCACGCAAGCCTGGCAGGCCTCGGCGCAGTGCTTGCAGTGGTCGGCTTCGTGCTGACCGCACTCGTCGGCGCACTTCTGGCAGATTTCGATGCACTCTTTGATGACGTGCTTGGCGTGGTCGGAGTTGCGGGCGATGAAGGCGGCGGTGAGGCGGCAGATGTCGGCGCAGTCGCGGTCCAGCTCGATGCAGGGCACCATCATCTGGATGTTGTCTTCGTGCAGGCAGGCGTCGGAGCACATTTCGCAGGCTACGATGCAGCGGCTGAGCGCATCGAGGACAGCTTGATTCTTTTGCAGATTGGCAATGGAGGCGGGAACGTGACCCATAGGAGGAGAGCTTTAAAATGAATGAAAAAAGGCGGCGCAGATTGCCCGGCGCCTTTTTTGTATACGCAGGGTAGGGGTAGGACGCCGGTGCAGAATTGTGCGGGATGTGTGCACGATTTCCGCGCCTATCCGGTTTACATAAGCTGCAATTCCCGCCAAATCGCCGTATTTTTACCCAATGCTATTCACCCCCGAACCGCTCGCCCCTACCCTCGACTCAGCCCGCCGCGTGCTGAAGCAATACTACGGCTACGACCAGTTTCGGCCCATGCAAGGCCAGATTATCGAGTCGATACTGGGCGGGCAGGATACGGTGGTGCTCATGCCCACGGGTGGTGGTAAGTCGGTGTGCTTCCAGGTGCCGGCCGTGGTGCAGGCCGGCGTATGCGTGGTGGTGTCGCCGCTGATTGCCCTGATGAAGGACCAAGTAGAAGCACTGAAAGCTAACGGCATTCCAGCCGCCTACATCAATAGTAGCGTGGGCCTGAGCGAGCAGCAAAGCATCACCTCCGACTGCTATAACGGCGCTCTAAAGCTGCTGTACGTTTCGCCGGAAAAACTGCTGTCGGAAGGCTTTTTGACTTTTCTGCAACGCCTCAAAGTCAGCATGTTTGCTATAGACGAGGCGCACTGCATCTCCTCGTGGGGCCACGACTTCCGGCCCGAGTACACGCAGCTGCGTGTGCTGCGCGAGCAGTTTCCGCAGGTGCCCATCATTGCCCTCACCGCCACCGCCGACCGCCTCACGCAGCGCGACATCCAGCAGCAGCTGCGCCTGAACCAGCCGCAGGTGTTCTTGTCCTCGTTCGACCGCCCCAACATCAACCTCATTGTACGGCCCGGCCAAAACCGGGTAGGGGGTGTGCTGGAGTTCATTGAGCGCCACCCCGGCGAGGCGGGTATCATTTACTGCCTCTCGCGCAAGCAGTGCGAAACGGTGGCCGGCAAGCTCAAGGAGAAAGGCATCCGGGCCAACCACTACCACGCCGGCCTCACGCCCAACCAGCGCGCCAGCGTGCAGGAAGCCTTCCTGCGCGACGATTTGCAGGTGATTGTGGCCACCATTGCCTTCGGTATGGGCATCGACAAGAGCAACGTGCGTTGGGTGATTCACTACAACCTGCCCAAGAATATTGAGGGCTACTACCAGGAAATAGGCCGCGCCGGGCGCGATGGCGCGCCGGCCACGGCGGTATTGTTCTATAGCTTCGGCGACGTGATGAGCCTGCGCGACATGCTCTCCAAGGACGATCCGCGCCTCACGCAGCTCAACCTCACCAAGCTGGAACGCATGCAGCAGTTTGCCGAAGCGGCCTCCTGCCGGCGCAAAATTCTGCTCAACTATTTCAGCGAAACCCTACCCCAGGACTGCGGCAACTGCGACATTTGTCGCAACCCACCCACTACCTTCGATGGTACGCTACTGGCCCAGAAGGCCTTGTCGGCGGTGGTGCGCATGCGCGAGCGGGCCAGCATTGGCTTGCTCATCGACGTGCTGCGCGGCATGCGCAACCAAGCGGTGCTCAGCGGCGGCTACGACCAGATCAAAACCTACGGCGCCGGTGCCGACCTGCCCTACCTCGACTGGTACAGCTACATCCATCAGATGCTGAACGATGGCCTGCTCTATATTGCCTACGAGGAAGGCTACGCGCTAAAAATCACGGAATTGGGCAAGGAAGTGCTGCAAGGGCAGCGCCAAGTGCCCATGAAGCAGTTCAAGCCCGCCGAAAAGGCTGTGAAAGGCAAGAAGGCTCCCCGCGAGGCCACGCCCGTGGCTGCCACACCCGAAGCCCGACTGTTCGAGGCCCTGCGTACCCTGCGCAAGCAGCTAGCCGATGAGCAAAACGTGCCGCCCTACGTTATCTTCACCGACACCACGCTCCAGGAAATGGCCGTGGAGAAGCCCGTGACGCGCACGGCCATGCTGGGCATTTCGGGGGTAGGCATGAAGAAGTTCGAGAACTACGGCGAGGCATTCATCCGGGAAATCCTGGCGCACGGCGGCGTGCCCAGCCCCGACGATGCCGAGGACACCATTGACTCGGATGATACGGTAGGTAGTCGTCCGCGCCGCCGCGAGGAGAAAGACAAAGAGGGCCCCAACGATACCCAGCAGGCTACCTTCCAGCTGCACCGCATGGGCCTTAGTCCCGAGGCCATTGCCGAGCGCCGCAACATGGCCGTGTCTACCATTCAGGGGCACCTGTTTACGGCCTACACCAAGGGCCTAGACCTGCGCCTACAAGACTTCTTCACGCCCGACCAGTTCGCCGAAATCCAGCTCGGCATCGACCAGCTCGGTGGCGCGCCCGCTCTGCGCGACCTGTTCGACCACCTGCGCGAGAAATATGACTATTTCACGCTGCGGCTGGCTTCGGCGTATAATAAGAAGCTACGCGGGGAGTAGGATTCGGCGTATAATAAGAAGCTACGCGGGGAGTAGGATATACTTGTAATTTAAACCGTCATGCTGAGCGGAGTCGAAGCATGACGGTCGTTCTGCGCAGAATAGCCTACCGCTTCCGCCACGCCACTGCTACCACCGCGCCCAGTGCCAGCAGCGAGCCGGTAGCCACGCGCCGCCAGCGCCGCGTGGCCGGCGACTCGTAGGCGGGGCCGCCGGTTAGCTCGGCCGTTACGGCGTTCAAGGACTTCACTTTGGCGGCAAAATCGCCCCGGATCTGCCCGCGGATGACGGTCATTTGCTGCAGCACCGTGTCCAGCTCGTCGGGTAGGGTTTCTTCCAGCATGGCGCGCAGGCGCTTGGCTACCGTGGGCGACTTGCCATTGGTGGAAATAGCAATTTTCAAATCGCCCTTTTGCACCACCGACGACAGGTAGAAGTCACACTCGGCGGGCGTGTCGGCTACGTTAGTGAGCAGGCCGCGGGCCGTGGCGGCAGCTTTGATGCGGCGGTGCAGCACGGGGTCGTCGGTGGCGGCAAAAACGAAATCGTGGTTTTCTAAGTCTGTTTCCTGGAAGGGCCGCTCGTGGAGGCGGATGCGGGGGTAGGGCGCCGCCAGGGTGCGTAAGGCAGGGGAAATCCAGGTGGCAACTACCGTTACAGCCGTGGCCGGGCTGCTGCGCAAGATGGCCGTCAGCTTTTCCAGACCCACGTTGCCGCCGCCCACCAGCAGTACCCGAAACTGCTCCAACTTCAAAAAGACCGGAAAGAGTGGGTTGAAACCGGCGGGAGTAGGGGTAGGAGAGGACATCGACATATATTAGGTAGAGGGGTGCTAGAGCGAAGAATGAGGCGAAAATAGGAGTGCGAACCGGGATGCCAGCGCCACATACTATGACTCCGGAAGTGCCAATTGCATACAAATGTTTAGCACAGAAGAAGATACTTCTCTTCAAAGGGAAGTATAAGTGAGGAATTTTGTGGGTAGAAAGGCAGAAGGTCAAAAAATAATAGCAAAAAATTTAGCTAATTGAATTAGTATTCGCGTAAGCACGTTCGTACTTTCGTGAGCCGGTGCTTTACCGATGCAGCCATTTCCCCGGCTCCCTACTCCGATGATCAATACGAACTTAAAATTCTGGCGGCGCGAACTTGGCCTGACGCAGGCCCAGATGGCCGAGAAACTAGGTATCAAACGCTCCCTGGTGGGTGCCTACGAAGAAGGCCGCGCCGAGCCTAAGCTCCTGACGCTGGTGAACATGGCCCGCCTATTCGGCATCACGCTCGATGCGCTGGTGACGACCGACTTCAGTAAGAAGCGCAACGCCAAGGCTGCTATTTTGCAGATGCAGGCCCAGAAAAGCACCGACCCCACGCCTACCCGCCCCGGTGGCGCCCTGCGTGTGCTGGCGCTGACTGTTGATAAAGAGGAAAACGAAAACATCGAGTTGGTGCCCCAAAAAGCCGCTGCCGGCTACCTCAACGGCTACGCCGACCCCGAATACCTCGAAGAGCTGCCCAAGTTCCGCCTGCCTATGCTGGGCACGGGCGGCACCTACCGCGCCTTCGAAATTGCCGGCGACTCCATGCTTCCTATTGCCTCCGGCACTGTGATTGTGGGCCGCTATGTAGATGACTGGCTGACGCTGAAGGACGGTACGCCTTGCATCGTGGTCAGCTCCAAGGAGGGCATCGTGTTCAAACGCGTGTTCAACCGCCTCAAAGACGGCGCTATGTTGGCTCTGCACTCCGATAACCCCGTGTACTCGCCCTACGAAATCAGCGTGGAGGACGTGGTGGAAATCTGGGAGGCTAAGGCCTACATCAGCAGCACGTTCCCCATTGCTGACCTGTCGCTGACCCGCCTGGCCAGCATTGTGCTGGACTTGCAGCAGCAAGTAAGCACGCTGAAAAAGGCGTAGCCTACCTGTGGTTCCGAGCCTGGCGAGGAATGACAAATCGTTTCAAAAAGCCTCACTAGCCTTGTCGCTGGTGAGGCTTTTTGGTGTATGGGTGGGAAGTACATTGCCCGCGCACTTTCAACTTCCCAGCCCTACCCTGCGTATGTTTGACCAACTTTTGGTTTGACTTCTACCCCTATGCTAACATACATTCCTGCCATCAAACGCCATCATGCCGCGCCGGTTGCCTGGCTCAATAGCTACTTCCTGTTCAGCTTTGCGGATTACTACGACCCAAAGAATATCCATTTCGGGCCGTTGCGGGTGTTCAATGACGATACGGTTCAGGCAAAATCGGGCTTCCCACAACATCCACATTCCGAAATGGAAATTGTGACGCTAGTGCTGGAAGGCGAAGTAGCTCATGAGGATACAATGGGCAATAAAACGCTTATACAAAAAGGGGAAGTGCAGCGTATGACGGCTGGCACCGGCATTGCGCACTCCGAATTCAACCACACTGATAAGCCGCTGCATATCTACCAGCTGTGGTTCTTGCCAAACCAGAAAGGACTTGCACCCAGCTACGAGCAGAAAGACATAGACTTTTTGAGTCACAAAAACGAACTGATTCCGCTGGTAACGGGACAGCGCGTGCTGGAGGACGTGGTGTATATGAACTCCAATACCACCGTGTATTGGGCCAATCTGCGCGAGGACAAGGAAATCGAGTTCAAGACCTTCCCCATCCGCAACACGTTTGTGTACGTGAAAGAAGGTACGATTTTTATCAACGGCTCCGAAATTGGCCCCAACGACCAAGCCCGCCTGACCGACGAAAACGTGGTGCACATTCGCGCCGAAAAAGATTCGCAGTTTATTCTGATTGATCTACCAGCCACAGAGGCGAATTACTAAAGAATAGTGTAGGGCGGATTGCAAAGTCCGCCCTACACTATTCTTTAGTAGCTGCGCGGAGCTGTCGTTTATCTCAAAGGCGTGCTGCTCCCTACAGCACTGCGAGAAAATAGGCATAGGTCAATTCCCGTACGGCTTCACGGTGGTATTGCGTGGACTATTGTTCCAGTCTAGCGTGCCGTGCTCACGCGGCTTCAGCGTCACCGCCGACGGGCCGCCGTTGAGCTGCGGGCGCTTCACGGCCAGGATGAAGGTGCGCGTCACAAACTTGCCCGGCCTAGTGGTCAGCGGCTCCAGCAGCAACCGCCGCGACTCGGCCTTGGGGGCGGTAGCCGTGGTGGCCCGCTCATCGCCCAGTTTCACCGTCACGTATGTGCTTCAGCTACGCCGAATAACAGCGTTCCGCTGCGCTCGACCGTCCTGTAGTTTGCTGGCCGAAAACAGGGTGCGCATACGGGCAGGGGTGCCTATAGACGCAAGCAATTGGTAGTACGCAGGTGAGGTACAACCTTTTACTAGTGAGGTCGTAGCCAGTTGAGCTTAGGTATGCCTACCTTTATCAACTTTGCTTTACCTTTTTACCTCGCAATGCCTCCGCTACCTACCTCTTTGATTCCTGCTGATGATGCGGCGCGTTTGCGGGTGTTGCATCAGTACCAGATTGTGAATACCACGCCGGAGAAGATCTTCGACGACTACGTGGCCCTGACGGCGCGCCTGCTCAATCTGCCTATTTCGCTGATTTCGCTGGTGGATGAGGAGCGGGTGTGGTTCAAGGCCAGCGTGGGCGCACCGGCCGGCGTCACCTCCCTGGCCCGCCCCGATAGCATGTGCTCGGCGGCTATTCTTCAAGATACGCCCGTGTTCTTCTCCGACTACACCCGCGAGAGTTGCGAGCTGGTGAACCCCGCCACTGCCGAGGCGCTGGGCCTACACTTCTACGCCGGCACTGCCCTGCTTACTTCAGAAGGCACCAAAATCGGCGTGTTAGCGGTTATTGGCCGCGAAAAGCGAGTGTTCACGCCAGCAGAATCGGTGTTGCTACAGGCGCTGGCGCAGCTGGTCAGCCAGACCATCGAGCTACGCGCCCGCTACCTATCTGCCGACGACCTCGACGGTTGGGAAAAAGCGCAGCGCGAGTTGGAAACTACCCTAGACGACAACTTCGCGCTGGCCCGCTACCTGGCTACCCGCGCGCAGGGCATCAACCTGGAAGACGAAGAAGTAGCGCGGCTGCTCAAGCTGCGGCTGGAAAGAATGAGTGAGGTGCTGAGAAACAGATTGGAATCCTGATAGACCTAATGGCGCGAGGCTGTGCCCCGTGCCGTCTATGCGCAGGCCTCTGGCCTGCCACCGTTCGCGTCGTTTGAGTGTTTCGGGCAAGTCGTTCTGGCGGGCAGGCCAGAGGCCTGCGCATAAACGGCACGGGGCGCAGCCCCGCGCCATTAGCAGCTATAGTAGTACCGCCATTAAACAACAAAGCCTGCTTTCATAGCAGGCTTTGTTGTTTGTAGATATTGTTTACATCGTGTATTTCCTACCCTTGTTTTGCTCCTTCAGGTAGGCCATTAGCGGCTGAAAATACTCCACCATGGCGCGAGCCGAGAGGTCTTCGCCAGTCTTTTCTTTCAGTACCAGGCGCCAGTCTTTGCTGGAGCCGGGGCGCATAATATCGGCCAGGAAGGCACCTACCTCCTTGCTGCCGTAGTAATTGGTGGCGTGCGGGTCCTGGTGCAGAATCTGCTTGGCAATGTGGTCGTGCAGCTGAAACAGGATGACGTACGATAGGGCGTAGTCGTAGTACTGCGCAGGGTCGTCGTTGATGTGGGTTTTGGTAGCGGGGTCGAGGAAGTCCTCGCCGCGGGGAGTAGGGGGCACAATGCCCTGGTATTGCTTGCTGAGCGCCCACCACTTGGCGTTGAGCTGGTCGGCGGGCAGGTTGTCGGCGTAGAAGCTGTTTTCCCACTCGCTCATCACCCCCGACGCAAACGGGATAAACACCACCGAGCCCAGCGCCTCTTTCAGGAGCGTCTGCATCTCGTTGGTTTTCACCTTGGGGTCAATCAGCCCTAGGCCGGCCAGAAAAGGCTTTTGGCGGGCGGCTAGGCCCATCAGGCTACCCATGGCCTCGTGGTAGGCGCGGTTGGCGCCCTGGCGAAGCAGCACGGGCACCTCGGGGTTGGTGTAGGTGAGGTAGTAGTAGATGTGGCCCAGCTCGTGGTGGGTGGTTTCGTACCACTCGGTATTGGCCTCCACGCTCATCAGGCTGCGCACGTCCTGCTCCAGGTTCATGTGCCAGGCTGAGGCGTGATTATTCTTTTTGTAGTTGGCGCCTTTAGGTAGGGGGTAGAGGCTCGACTTTTCCCAGAACACCGGCGGCAGCGCCTGAAAGCCCAGGCTCTGGTAGAAGCGCTCGGCCTGCTGCATCTGCCACTCGGCGCCCTTTTTGGCCAGCACGGGGTCCAGGTTCAGCCCCTTCACCTCTACCATGCTGCTCCAGTCCTGGCCCCAGCGGTTGGGCAGCCAGGAGGCAGGTAGGTAGTCGGGCACTTGCTTTGCGCCGTACTGCTTGGCCAGCTCGTAGCGGGCGTAGGTGTGCAGCTCGCGGTAGAGCGGGCGCAGTTCTTGGTTGATTTTGCGCACCAGCGCCATCATCTCCTCCCGGCTCATGCCGTAGTCGGATGCCTGGTAGGTGAAGTAGTCGGGGTAGCCGAGGGCCTGCACGGTTTGGTTGCGCAGGTCGCGCAGGCTGAGCAAGCCGGGTTTCAGGGTAGGGCCGATGGCCTTGCTGGCCTCCCAGATCTGCTGGCGCTTCTGCGGGTTCTTCTCCTTGCGCAGCAGCTCGTCCAGATCGTTCGTCGTCACCGACTTGCCCTGGTATTTGTAGTCGAAACCGTAGAGCTTTTCCGTTTGCTCGGTTTCGGCCTTGATGCGGCGCTTTACTACGTCGGCGGCAGTTTGGGGCGAGTTGGCGGCGTTGTACAGGGCCGTTTCCAGCTGCTTCACCTGAATAGGTGTGAGGTCCTGCTTATGCTCCAGCAGCTCGCGCAGGCGGTTGATGTTGGCGGTGCTGCCTGCAAAAGCAGCCATGCGTTCGTTGGCGCGGGCCGTTGCGGCGGCGTTGGTGGTATCGCCGGGCACAATGTGGGTGTTGGAGCGCCACTCTGCTTCCGAGGATTGCGTGTAGAGCTTCTGGTATTCGGCAGAGTAGGCCGTAAGAAACTCCTGCGCCTGCTGCTGCCAATTAACTGGCGCGGCCGTCGGCGGCGCTGGTGTGGTGGAAGCAGCTGAATCGGTAGTAACGGCGGGCGTTTTGGCGGTAGGGGCGCAGGCGGCAAGTAGGGCCGCCGTGAGCAGAGGTAAATAGGACTTCTTCATAAACACTGCAAAGAAACGACGAAAAAGGTGGCAGAGCTCCGCACCTATTACGGAGCGTTAGTCCTACCTAGCAACCTAAGAGAGGCGGAATGAACAGTTGAGCAAACTACTTCATCCGCTTTTCCAGCACATAAATCTGCAACTGTCGGCGGGTTTGAAAGCCGAGGCGCTCGTACACGGCGCGGGCGCGAGTGTTTTCGGGGAGCACGTGCAAGAACGGCACGCGTCCCGCCGCTAGTATGCGGTGCATCTGGTGTTGCAGCAGGCGGGCAGCATAGCCTCTGCCTAGGTGCGCCGGGTGGGTGCACACAGCGCTTAGCTCGGTGTAGGGTAGGGGTTGCAGCCGTTCGCCCGCCATAGCTACCAGCTCGTCGCCCTCAAAAATGCCGTGGTACTCGCCAAACTCGATGGTGCGTTGCAGAAACGGGCCGGGATTGGTTTGGGCCGTGAGGGCCAGCATGGCGGGAATGTGCGGCGGCTGCAAGGCCACCACGCCCGTACTGTCGAAGGTCGGCAAAGCAGGGTGCTCACACACGAGTTGCAGCAAGTCTTTCTGTACCACTATCTTCCAATTATCTGGAATAGCTACCTCACCGGCCGTGAATAACACGGTAACCGCACCGGCTGGCGTCAGGTCATGCAAATCGGCGAAGGCGCTGGCCGAGTACTCGCGCAGACCAGCGAAAGCGCCCACTTCCTTCTGCACATACCGAGCCTGCTCGTTGCCTAGGGCAAGATGTTTATTGCCAGTGCATAAGGCATTCCAGATGGGGTTATCGAGGACGTGCTGCATAGCGGAGGGTAGGGGATAATGGGCAATAGTAGCGCAAAGCTACTCCCTACCCAACAAACAGGCAGCTAATTACCCTTCCGTCTGTGCCTGCCGCAAATGGTAGCTTTATTGGGTTTGTTTCTGGCTGAAATTGCTTTAGGAGAAGATCAGGCACATTTTTCGCCGCCTTTTGTGTTATACACGCAGCATCTTATCACCACCGTATGTTTTTATCCTCCATAGCTGCCAGTGTTAGCAGCCATTACCTGTCCAACTTGGTGTTGCTGACCGTGCGCTACCTCGTGTTTGCGGGTGTGGCTTACGTGGTTTTCTGGGTGTGGCGCCGCGAGAAGTGGCAGCACCGCCGCATTCAGCCCAAATTTCCCGAGCGTAAGCATATCGATACGGAAATCAAGTATTCGATGCTCACCTGCCTGATTTTTGCGATGGTAGGCGCGGGTATCTTCGTGGCGAAGCAGCATGGTTACACGCTCATTTACAATAAAATAAGTGACTATGGCTGGCTCTATATGGTGTTCAGCCTGCTGGTAGCCATTGTAGCGCACGATACCTATTTCTACTGGACGCACCGGTTTATGCACCTTCCGGCGGTGTTTCGGCACGTGCACCGGGTGCACCATCTCTCGCACAATCCGTCGCCGTGGGCGTCGTTTTCGTTTCACCCGCTGGAGGCCGTAATTGAGGCGGGTATTGTGCCGCTGCTGGTGTTTGTCCTACCCATTCACCCAATTACGCTAGGCGTTTTTATGGTGTATCAGATGGGTATGAACGTGCTAGGCCACCTGGGCTATGAGCCCTACCCACAAAACTTTTTGCGCAGCCGTTGGGGCCGCCTGCATAATACCAGCACGCACCACAACATGCACCACCAGCTAGTGAAGTGCAACTACGGTCTCTACTTCAACTGGTGGGACCGGCTCATGGGTACCAACCACGCTAAGTACCCCGAGCGGTTCGAAAAAGCCGCGGGGCGGAAGTAGTGAAGTAGAGAGGCAGAACGTCATTTCGAGCTTGTCGAGAAATCTCGCTCGTGAGTAGTCACAATCGATAGAGTTACTACCTATCATCAGCACGCGAGATTTCTCGACAAGCTCGAAATGACGTTCAGTACGTGGTCGAATGGACGTGTTGCCTACGCCGCCTGTTGCTCCTGCTGCAAATGGCAGTCCTTGTATTTCTTGCCGCTGCCGCAGGGGCAGGGCGAGTTGCGACCGAACTTTTTGTGGCGGCTGCGCAGGCTCCGGATCCACTCGCGCGGGTCGGTGGCGAAGCGTAGGAAGCGCTTCTTGGGGTTCTGCCGAAACGCCCGCATCAGCAGTTGGTACAGCTCGGGGTGATGCTCTTGCAGCTTCTCCGGCTTCTCAAAGAAATACTCCGTCACCACAGCAAAGAACTCGGCCTCGTTGGTGGCGGCGTAGTTGTTGATTTCAGACTGGCCGGCCCGGATGGCTTCCATTTCGCGGTGCATCACCTCGGTCCATGGTTTCAACAGCTCGGTGGGTAGGGCCAGCTTGGGCACGCCGTCAATCACGCCGTCGGCTTGGTCCAGTATGTGCGCAAACTCGTGAATGCCTACGTTTTGCTTATCGATGGTATCGGCAAAGCCTTGTTCCAAGGAGGCTTTGGATAAGTGCATGTAGTGTGCGCCCTGGAAGCCCCGCACCGAACCCAACAATGTGCCGGCCAAGGGCTTCACTTCCTTGTTGGGGTCGTCGGGACTCTGCCAGGCATCGGGCACAATCAGCACCTCGCCCAGGTTGCCATATTCCCAATCGGGAAAGCCAAATGTTGGAATAACAGCCGAGGCGGCCACCAGCAGGCGCGTGGTGTCGTCTACCTCTGTCTGAATACCGCGCACGCTGGTTTGGGCCAGAAACACCTGAATTTTGCGCTCGAAGCGGTGTTTGTCGTCTTTGGTCAGCGACAGATAAAAGGCAATACGCTCCGTGAGAATTCGGCGCCAGTCGTCCGGAAACTCCTGCGCCAGCGCGGCTTCCCGTAGGCGGCTGTCGCGGGTGGCGTAGCGGTAAAACAGAAAGATAACCCCAGCCACGAAGGCCGCGAAGAGTAGGTAATTCATAGCCCGTTGCTAACGGACATCTCAGGCGAAGGTTGGTAGCCGCAACGAATAAAGTGGAATGGCAGCGCCGCAACAAGGCGCAAGGCCTACAGCTAGCAGAAAATACGGAGTACGCTTCTGGTAAAACTACTGAAAAAGCACAGCTGCCTGTCTGCCAAAAAACAAGCAGTCGTACACAGGAAATCAACCAACCCTACCTACCCAATGCCACTACACCGCGAGCTAGACAAGAAACTGAGCAAAACGTACGAGCCTTCGACCAGCATCGACGACGTTTTCAAAGGCTACGACATCACCTTCGTTACCAATGAGCACGGCGAGCCGGTAACGCTGTTTTTTGGTAAGCGCCGCCCCGATGGTTTGATAGCCGGCGAACGATACACCCGCACCATCAAGCGCCAGCCCAATAGCTTGGAAGTGAAGTCGAGCCACTGGGATAATCGAGGCAAAATCATGCGATAGAGCGGCGGGAGCAGCTACGCAGGCTATTCGAAACCTGTTGTAAAGTCAGGTAGGTGCTCCGCCAGCCGCTCCCGTAGCAAATCCTGAAGTACGGTATCCAGGAACTGGAATTTGTCGGGAATGCGCAGGTTGATGATGTGCTTGCCTTCCAGTTCCGTTGCAAACTTCTGGCGCAGGATGTCGGTGTGCTTTTTCTCCATCACAAAGACCATATCGGCCCAACCCAGGTGCCCGGCCGTGACGCGCACCCTGGCCCCCGGCTCCGTGCCCGCCGAGCGGGCCTGGTAGTGCGGGTGGCCGTCGAACAGCCGCTCGGCCGTGAGGCTGCGCCAGCGGTTCTGGCTGCAAATGAACAGGATCTGGCGCGGTGGGGTAGGCGGAGTAGACATGAGGGAAAGTTGGATCGGGGTGAGCCCCACACAAACTTCGGCAATTGCTGCTAACTTGCCGCCGCCCTAGCCTCACCTACAACCACTTTTACCACGCATGTTTTCCTGTTTTCGCCGCGTTGTAGCGGCCGGCTTAGTAGCTAGCACCACGCTGGCTGTGGCACCCGCGTACGCGCAAAAATCCAAGAAAAAGGCAGTCCTACCCCGCAAAACCATCGAGCAGCGCGTCGATTCCGTGCTGGCGTTGATGACGCTTGATGAGAAGGTAGGCCAGCTCAACCAGTACACCGGCGACGCCGCCACCGGCCCCGCCTTCAACGACCCCAACAAGGTAGAGCAACTGCGCACCGGTCGCATCGGGTCTATGTTGAACGTGAAAGGTGCCCAGCGCACCCGCGAGCTGCAAGCCGAGGCATTGAAGTCGCGCCTGAAAATTCCGCTGCTGTTCGGCCTCGATGTGGTACACGGCTACCAGACTACCTTCCCGATTCCGCTGGGCGAAGCCGCCAGCTGGGATTTGGAAGCCATGCGCCAGTCGGCGCACGTGGCGGCCACGGAAGCGGCGGCGGCCGGGCAGCACTGGACCTTTGCGCCGATGGTAGACATTGCCCGCGACCCGCGTTGGGGCCGCGTGATGGAAGGTGCCGGCGAAGACCCCTACCTCGGCTCCGAAATCGCCAAGGCCCGCGTGTTGGGTTTCCAAGGTGAGAAGCTAGGCGCTACCGACGCCGTGATGGCCTGCGCCAAGCACTTTGCGGCCTATGGTGCCGCCCAGGCCGGCCGCGACTACAACACCGTGGATATCAGCCGCCGGGCGCTCTGGGAAACCTACCTGCCGCCCTTCAAAGCCGCCCTCGACGCGGGCGCGGCCACGTTCATGAACTCGTTCAATGAGCTGGACGGCATCCCGGCCACCGGCAACGCCTACTTGCAGCGCGACATCCTGAAGGGCCGCTGGAATTTCCCAGGCATCGTGGTGTCGGACTGGGGCAGCATTGGCGAAATGGTTGCCCACGGCTATGCAAAAGATGGTGCTGACGCGGCCCTGAAAGCCATAACGGCTGGCTCCGACATCGACATGGA
Organism: Hymenobacter citatus; assembly: GCF_014333615.1. Lineage (GTDB taxonomy): Bacteria > Bacteroidota > Bacteroidia > Cytophagales > Hymenobacteraceae > Hymenobacter > Hymenobacter citatus. The sequence goes on from NZ_JACSCY010000002.1 coordinate 298,435, forward strand.
AAGCCGCGCTTACAGCAGCCATCTGGACCAGCTGGTGCAGAGCGGCCAAGTGAAGCAAACGCTGGTAGACGACGCCGTGCGCCGCGTGTTGCGCAAGAAGTTCGAGTTGGGCTTGTTCGACAATCCCTACAAGTTCTCGGACGTGAAGCGCGAAAAAGCGGCCCTCAACAACCCCCAGCACCGCCAGATTGCCCGCGATGTGGCCCGTAAGTCCATTGTGCTGCTCAAGAACGAAGGCAACGTGCTGCCGCTGGCCAAATCGGCTAAAAATATTGCGCTGATTGGTCCCTTGGGCAAGTCGAAGCTCGATATGGCGGGTTTTTGGTCGGTGAACTACGACTCCACTACCTACGTGAGCGTGTATGAGGGCTTGCAAAATAAGCTGGGCAAGCAAGCTACCATCCGCTACGCCAAAGGCTGCGGCATCAAAGGCGAGTCGCAGGCGGGTTTTGCCGAAGCCGTGCAAGCGGCCAAGGCTGCCGACGTGGTAGTAATGGCCGTGGGCGAAGCCTACAACATGAGCGGCGAGGCCAAGTCCCGCGCCGACATCAACCTACCCGGTCAGCAGGAAGAGCTGATGGAGGCAGTGCTGGCTACCGGCAAGCCCGTGGTAGTGCTGATGATGGCCGGCCGCCCTCTCACCTTCGCCTACACCGCTGAGCACGCACCCGCCATTCTCTACACATGGTGGCTGGGCACCGAGGCTGGCAACGCCATTGCCGACGTGCTGGTAGGCGACTACAACCCCGCCGGTAAGCTGCCCATGACGTTCCCGCGCTCCGTGGGTCAGGTGCCGCTCTACTACGCTGCCAAAAGCACCGGCCGCCCTTCCCAAAACGACAAGGACACCAACTACCGCTCGGCCTACATCGACCAGGTAAACAGCCCGCAGTATGCCTTTGGCCACGGCCTGAGCTACACGCAGTTCGAGTACAGCAACCTGAAGCTGAGTAAGAACGAGGTAGGCGATGGCGAGACGTTCACCGCCAGCTTCACGCTCACCAACAAAGGCAAGGTAGCCGGCGAAGAGGTAGCCCAGCTCTACCTCCACGACCTGTTTGCCAGCGCTACGCGCCCCGTAAAAGAGCTGAAAGGGTTCCAGAAAGTGATGCTGAAACCCGGCGAAAGTCGCACCATTACCTTCACCATTGATAAGGATAAGTTATCTTTCTACAACAATGACCTGCAATGGATTACCGAGCCCGGCGAGTTCAACCTGATGATTGGCAGCGCCTCGGATGCCATTCGCCTGGAGCAGAAGTTTACGTTGGTGAAGTAGGTAAGGTAGGCGAGGTAGGGGCGGCTTGCAGCCGCCCGCCGTTGAGGCTACTTGGTAATCCCCACAAAACCGCCCATCGTTGAAAACCAGTAAGCCCGTTTTATAGCGTAAACCAGAAGTTCGCGCTATAAAACGGGCTTTTGTTTACCAAAGGCTTGGAGCAGCAACAGCATAATCAACCCGCCGCTGATAGCCAGCGGTAAATAGGCCGCTGAAGACAGCATCGTGCCCGTTTCAGCAGTAGCAAGGCCAGCCCCTAAACTGATTCCAAAGCTAATGCCGGCGAAAAGCAGGCCGATAAGGAGAAGAGGGTGAATGAGCTTCATGCTGAAAAAAATGATTGGATTATAACTACTTGGTTGAAGTAGAAAGCATACCGATTTTTAGCCTAACAACTACCCAAACAACTGGCGGCTTGCAGCCGCCCCTACCTCGCCGCCAGCTCGTTCTCGGTTACGCCACAACCGACACCCGCACTTTCTTACCCTTCACCTTGGCCCCAGCCAGGCGCTCGGCTACCTCCTGGGCCTGTTGGCGCGGTACGGCTACGTAGCTGTAATAATCGAACACCTCGATGTGGCCGACTTGCTCGCGGGCCACGCCGCCTACGTTTACGAAGGCGCCTACCAGGTCGTGGGCGCTTACTTTGTCCTTCTTACCAGCCGACACGTGCAGGGTCACATTCTCGGGACGGGGGGCTTTGGGGAGGGCTTCGGGTAGCTTACCAGCCTTTACGGGTTGCCACTTGATGGTTTCGGCCACAGGCCACTTCTGTACGTGCGCTTGCTCCTTGGGGGTAGCCAGCAGGTGAGCCGTGCCCGCGGCACCAGCCCGCGCCGTACGGCCGGCGCGATGCTGGAACGAATCGGCCTTGTCGGGCGCGTCGTATTGAATCACGCTGTCGAGGGCGGTTACGTCGAGGCCGCGGGCGGCTACGTCGGTGGCTACCAGCACTTGGCTGGAGCCGTTGCGTAGTTTCAGCAGGGCTTTGTCGCGCTCGGGCTGGGGCATTTTGCCGTGCAGGGTTTCGGCTGCGATGCCGCGGCCTTGCAGGAAGCGTGTGAGTTCCTGGCACCGCTCGCGGGTGTTGCAGAACACCAGGGCACGGCCCGTATCGGGGCGCTGCAAGAGATGGTAGAGGGCAGCGGGCTTTTGCTCGGCGGTGCCCACGTGGCCCAGCAGGGTCAGATTTTCGGGTAGCTCGGCGGTGTCTTCGCCGGCATTCACCACGCGGGGACGGGTCAGGTTCTTACGAATCAGCTCCACCACCTTCTCCGACATGGTAGCCGAGAACAGCAGCGTCTGGCGCCGCCGGGGTAGGCGCTTCACAATCTCCACCAGTTCATCCTGAAAACCCAGCTCCAACAGCTTGTCCGCCTCATCCAATACCAAGGATTTCAGCTGATTGGGCACTACGGTGCGGCGCTCAAAGTGGTCGAGCAGGCGGCCGGGTGTAGCCACTACCACGTGCGGGGCTTGCTTCAGTGAAGCCGTTTCTTCCCGGAATGCGTGGCCGCCATAGAACGCTGCCACGCGCAGGTTAGGCAAATATTTCCCTAGCTTTTTAAGGGCGTCGCGCACTTGCAGGGCCAACTCCCGGGCGGGCACCAGTACAATAATCTGCACCGCATCCTGCTGCACATCAACCTGCTGAAGTACAGCCAGGCCGTAAGCGGCCGTTTTACCCGAGCCGGTGGGCGCTTGCCCGGCCACATCCTGGCCGTCGAGGGCCAGGGGCAGTACCTGCGCCTGCACGGGGGTAGGGGCCGCAAACTGTAGCTCGTCGAGGGCTTGCAGCAGGGTAGGAGCGAGGCCGAGGTCGGCGAAGGTAGGGGCGGGCGCGGGGGTAGCAGTCATACAAGTAGAAACGAAACCGCAAAGGTAGCCCGAAGCGGCGGAAGTGCGGGCATAAGCCCAACAGCGAGGAGAAGTTACCTAAAACCACAGGGGCGTTTTTGCAGTTAATGCCTGAAGGCGGTGGTCTGTTCACCCCTCTTGGTTCTCTCCCTCTACTGTTCTCTTTCGCCATATGGTAACTCCCGAAACGCTTTCTCTGAATATTCCGGCTACTAAAAAGCCACGCGTCGTTATTATCGGCAGCGGCTTTGGGGGCGTTAATCTGGCCAAGAAGCTGGCGGGCCACGAGTTTCAGGTGGTGATGTTCAGTAAGCTGAATTACTTCGGTTTCTGGCCGTTGCTCTACCAGGTAGCCACAGCCCGCCTAGAGCCAGATACAGTTGCTGAGCCCATCCGCAAGCTGTTCGACAAAGACTACCCCGACTTTCACTTCCGCCCGGTGCGCGTTACCAGCGTCGACCCGGCGGCCAAAACCGTGACCACGCTGGTAGGCGAGCTGAGCTACGACTACCTGGTAATTGCCACCGGCACGCGTACCAACTACTTCGGCAACGACCAGGTGAAACAGTTTGCGTTTCCGCTGAAGCAGGTGTCGGACGCGGTAAACCTGCGCAGCCAGCTGTTGCAGGCATTTGAGCAGGCCAACATGACCAGCGACCCCGCCGTGCGCGAGCAGCTGCTGAACGTGGTGGTGGTAGGCGCCGGCCCTACGGGTGTAGAAATGGCCGGTTCTATTGCCGAAATGCGCGCCCACGTGCTGCCCGAAGACTATCCCGGTCTGGATTTCAGCCAGATGCATATCTACTTGGTAGAGGGCCTCGACCGCGTGTTACCGCCGATGTCGCCCGTGTCCAGCGCCCACACCTATGAAGACCTAAAGGAGCTGGGTGTGATTGTGAAGACCAACACGCTGGTTGAAAACTACGATGGGCAGGTGGTGAAGCTGAAAAACGGGGAAGAAATCCGGGCGCGGACGCTGATTTGGGCCGCCGGCGTAACGGGCGCCACACTAGAGGGCATGCCCAAGGAAACCGTGGAACGCGGCCGCTACCTAGTCAACCTCTTCAACCAGGTGCAGGGCTACCCCGACGTATTTGCCATTGGCGATATTGCCCTGATGCGGAGCGAGAAATGGCCCAATGGCCACCCTGGCGTGGCGCAACCCGCCATCCAGCAGGGCGTGCACCTGGCCAAGAACCTGCACCGCCTACGTCGGGGCGAGATACTGGAGCCGTTTTCTTATTTCGATAAAGGGTCTTTGGCCATTACCGGCCGCAACCGCGCCGTGGCTGACCTTCCTGGCGGCAAGCACCTAAGCGGCTTTATAGCCTGGGCCGCGTGGCTGTTCGTGCACATCTTCTACCTCATTGGTTTCCGCAGTAAGCTGGTGGTAATGGCCAACTGGGTGTACCGCTTCTTCACCTATCAAAGCGGCACCCGCGTGATTATCAGCCCGTTTGTGCGGAAAGATGATGTGAAGACGCAGGAATTCATGCAGCGCCAGCAGATGGAATAAATGGTGAAGTGGTGAGATGGTGAAGTGGTGAATGAAAAATACGGCTGTCATCCTGAGTGCAGCGAAGGACCTTCTCACGTGAGAACGACAGTCGTAACAACAACTCGCTCTAGCGTGAGAAGGTCCTTCGCAAGCTCAGGATGACAGTCGTATTTTTCATTCACCACTTCACCATTTATTCCTCTTCCGGCAAATTCACCAACCGGTAGCGCGTGGCGTGGCGCTTGGGCTTGATATCGTGGCCGATGTAGTGGGCGTATACTTTCGTGAAACAGGCTCCGTAATAGAAAATCATGGCGCAATAGAATACGAAGAGTAGTACCAGGACCATACTGGAGGCTGGACCGTAAATAGGACCGAGGTTGCGCGGCACCAGTAGATAGCCCAAGATAAACTCGCCCAGATCAATGAGTACGGCCGTGAGCACTGCACCGGGTAGTACTGCCCGCCACGACACAATGGCGAGGCTAAGCGTGCGAAACGTGAAGGCGAACCACGCTATCAAAATCAGCAAAGAAGCCAATCGGTTGAGGGTTTGCACAACGTAGTAGCCGAACGAGGCGTTGAAATCGACCAGGGAATGGGCAAACAGGGAGAGCAACGCATCCACCAAAAAGGCCAGCATAGAAAGGCCCGCCGTGGCCAGCAGTACGCGCAACGAGCGCCCCCGCTCCTTAAGCAGATTAGAAAAGGGAGAGAATCCATTCTCCGGCCGGATGCTCCAGAGCTGATTTAGAGAGTGTTGAATAACGACGAACAGCGTAGTAGCAATGAATAGCAGGAACGCAAAACCCAGCCACGTAACGGTGCGGCTGCGCTCCACGTTGGTCACGTTCTGCAGAATCTGCTGTACCAGTCCCGCCGCCGAGGCGCCCAGCAAATCGGCCACTTTGGTGAGCAGCATCTGCCGCACAATAGATTTGGAATAGAGCGACCCCAGCACCTGAATCAGAATGATAACGATGGGGGGTAGGGCAAACGTGGTGAAAAACGCCGTGGCCGCTCCCAGCCGCAGCGGGTCGTTGGCCGACAGCATCCGGCCGGCGCGGCGCAGCAGCACCAAGAAATCCGTCCACTCTTTTGGCCGTGGCTGGCCCGGCACGCGTACTTTTGTCATTCCCTGATTGATTCGCTGGCCGAGTAGAGCCGGAGCGAACTGCGAAGATACAATGCGGGGATGCCCGTCACTTATCATCGCCTCAAAAAACTGCCTTGCTTTGGTTGAACTTACCACCCCGCCGCCCCCGCCAGAACCATCGCCTTCCTGGCTACGCCGCCGGGTGCTATTGCCCTTGCAAAATCTGCTCAAGCAGGGACTTACCCCGCACCAGCTGGCCCTTACCACGGCCGTGGGCGTAGCTGTGGGCGTGGTACCGGTGCTGGGGTTTACTACCCTGCTAGGTACGCTGGCAGCCGTGCGCCTACGCCTGAACGTAGCCGCCATGCTGCTTATCAGCCACTTGATGAGCCCCTTGCAATTGCTGTTTATGCTGCCGCTGCTGCGGTTTGGAGCGCCCCTACTGGGCGCCAACGCCCAAACACTTACTCTGGCTCGCGTGCGCTACCTGTTCACGCATGATTTGGGCGGCGCCTTCACGCTACTATGGCGCGCTGAGCTGGGCGCCCTGCTGTTGTGGCTACTGTCGGCGGTGCCACTGGGTTTCCTCCTGTATTTCGGCGCCCGGCCCATCTACCAGCAGCTGTTGCGGAAAAAAGCGCTGGAGGAGGCAGAAGGGTAGAGAATATAGGATACAAAAAGGCTGTCATGCTGAGCGGAGTCGAAGCATCTCGCGTGCTGATGAAAGATAGTATCCCACATCAGCACGCGAGATGCTTTGACTCCGCTCAGCATGACAGCCTTTCTTATTTCTTCTACTTCTGATAAATTGGCTCGCTTTGCAGGAAATACTGGTTGATAGGCTCGCCTGATGCCGGGTCGATGAGCATCATGTCCAATTGGGGCTGGTTGGTGAGGTGCTCTTGCAGCGTGGGGCCGAATTCCTGCAGGAAATCTGGATTAGCAGTAGCGGAGTGGAAGGCCAGCAGCAGGCGCGGCGGCTCTGGCGAGTTCTGAATCTGCATCTGCGCCAGGTAGGCGGCCTCAATGTCGGGGTTGGTGGCGCAGTAGGTGCGCACGGCCTCCACCAAGCCAGCCGTCGACTCGTGAGGCGGACCCAGCATCACCTGCATTTCCTGGCCTTCGCCCTCCCCAGGGATGTTGGTGAGGTTGCCGGCCAGCAAATCGGCCAGCTCGGCGGCGGGCAGCAGCTTGCCTACTGGCGAGAAGGGGTTGAGAGCACAATCGGCGCCCTGCACCATCTGAAACAGGTCGATGCCGCGCAGGCGCAGGTAGGAAATGGTTTCCTGCTCCACGGCGCCGTCGCTCACACGCTCCAGCGACGTGAACACCGGAATCTTACCGTCGTTGAGCACTTGCAACTGAATTTCCATGCCCTCAGTAGGCGTCACCTCGCCGGGCTCCAAGTCTTCGCGGGGGTGCAGCACCACCACTACTTCTTCCTGTAGCAGCGCCCGGTAGAAGATAGGGCGAGCATGAGGTTCGGCAGCGGCGCGCATCAGCAACTCCTCGAGCACGTTGGTGGGCTCGAAAGCAGGCATAGGGGGCATGGGCGGAATATATGGCTCCGGCATAGGCGGCATGGGCGGCGCCGGCACACCGGCTTGCGGCGGCGAGGTGTAATTGGAACCTTTGTAGCGCGGGCCACTAGGGGCCGCTGGCTGCTCGGGGGTAGAAGGGGTAGGCGTAGCCGACGGCGTAGGAGTAGAAGCCGGCTCGTTTTTAGGTTTCAGAAAGTCAAACAGACCCATAGGAAAGGAATCAATAACGAATTAGAAAGGCCAAGCTAGGCAATTTGGGACAAATTTGCGCGGTTGCGCAGCCAATTACTGGCCGTCGCTGCCGTGGCAGGCATCCAGCAGCTCCGACACTTCTCGGATGGTGTAGGTTTGGTTCTGGTTGCCCCACTGCTGCTGCACAAAGTTGAGGATGTTGGTGATCTGCGAGTCGGTAAGGTCGTTGTGGCCGGGCATCACCTGGTTGAAGGTCACCCCGTTCACCACAATGGGTCCTTGCTGGCCCTTGCGGATCAGGCAGGGTAGGGCGGCGCGCTGCTTCGCCAGGTAGTCGGCACCAGCCAGGGGCGGAATCAGGCGGCGCAGGCCCTCGCCTTGCTCACCGTGACAGCTGGCGCAGTGCGTGGCGTAGAGCTTCTCGCCCTCATTTTGGCGGGTAGAAAAACAGCTAACCAGTACGCTGGCGGCTGCCAGACCTGCTGCGCCGCGCAGCCACCAGCGCCTCACGGCTGCGGGGCCGTAGCGGTGGCCGGGGTAGCACTCACCTCCTGCAACAACACCGGAATTTCCTTAATCAGGCGGTCCACCTCATCCTTATTCAAACCATCGTAGATGCCGCGCACGTGGCGGTTGGGGTCTACCAGCGCAAAGGCACCAGTGTGGGCAAAGCCGCCGGGCGCTTCTTTATCTACTTGAGCACCCGTCATGTAGGCGCGCGCCAGCGCAAAAACGGTGTCGTGAGGGGCCGTAGCAAAGTGCCAGCGCGAGGCGTCGGTTACGCCCAGGCGCTCAGCGTAGTCGCGCAGCACGGGAATGGAGTCATGGGCCGGGTCGATGGTATGCGACAGGAACACCACGCGCGGGTTGTCCTTGTATTTCTCGTACACGCGCAGCAGCTCGCTCTGCATTTTGGGGCAGATGCTGGGGCAGGTAGCGAAGAAGAAATCGGTGATGTATACCTTGTCTTTGAACGTAGCGTTGGTGACGGGCTGCCCGGCCTGATCGGTGAGATGGAAGGTAGGGATGGTGGCGTACACTGTGTCGGCGGGTCCGCCGGTGGGGCTGGGCACCACTTCCCGCTCGCCGATGTAGGGCAGCTGGGCAGTTTGCTGATCAGCGGAAGACGACGAGCAGGCGGGCAGCAGCGCGAGGCTGCCGAGGCCAACAAACAGCGGGCCGAGGGCACGGCGCAGGGCAAAACGAATCATGGAGCGGAACTAGGGGTAGGCGCCGCGCCGGCGGCCAGCACTTGCCGGGCCGAGTCGAGGCTACTGGAAATGAGAACAGCCACGGAGTCGATTTTGTGCTGCTGCTGGGCATAATACTGCAACTTCTGCTCGTGGGCGGTAGAGTCGGCCGGGCGGCGGTACTGGTGCATCCAGCCAGTCATGGCGGCTTCGGCGCGGAGCAGGCTGCGTACCTGCCGGCCTGTGCGGGCCGTGTCGGGGCCGGGTTGCTGCTGGAGCTGCTGGCGCAGCTCGTACACCGGGCCAGTGGTTTGGGCCATGGCTTCGTCGTGCTTGCTGAGCACAGCTTTTTCGGCGGCTTCTTCTTTTTGCTTATCGCTTTCCAGCGACAAACAGGCGGGTAGGGCAGCCAGCGTCAGCAGCCCTAGCAGGAAAGTGGACGTTCTCACGCGGGCAAAGGTATAAAAGAGTGCGTGAGGGTAGGAGGGTGTGGGGGTGGGGGGTGGGGGGTAGGGCGTTTGTCATCCTGAGCGCAGCGAAGGACCTTCTCACGTGTGGACGAGTCGTTGTTGCGCTTGCCGTTCTTACGTGAGAAGGTCCTTCGCTGTGCTCAGGCTGACAGAGTTCTTATCCCCATTCCTCCTTTTCTCACTCTCCCCACCTCTATCTTTACAGCATGAAACTGCTGCTCGTCGAAGACGAACCCAAGCTGGCCTCGTTTATTCAGAAAGGCTTTGCCAATGAAGGCTACGACATTGAAGTGGCCTACGACGGGCGCGTGGGCCAGTCGCTGCTGCGGCAGAACAGCTACGCGCTGGTGATTCTGGACGTGAACCTGCCCTACCTCAACGGCCTGGAGCTGTGCCGCCTGAGCCGCCAGCTGCACCCCACCGTGCCCGTGCTGCTGCTCACCGCCCTCGACAGCCTCGACGACAAAGTGCTGGGTTTCGAGGCCGGCGCCGACGACTACCTCGTGAAGCCCTTCGAGTTCAAAGAGCTGCTGCTGCGCACGCGCGTGCTCACGCGCCGCGCCACCGAGGCCAGCGCCGTGCGCCGCGTGCTGCGCATGGCCGACCTGGAGCTGAATCTGGAATCGAAAATCGTGACCCGCGGCGGCCAGCGCATCGAGCTAACTACCAAGGAATACGCCCTGCTGGAATACCTGCTGCTGAACCGCGGCAAGGTGATTTCGCGGGTGGATATTGCTGAAAAAGTGTGGGAGCTAAACTTCGATACCAACACCAACGTCATCGACGTATACGTGAGCTACCTGCGCAAAAAGCTCGACAAAGGCTACCCTATTAAGCTCATCCACACGGTGGTAGGCATGGGCTATGTGATGCGGGAAGGGTGAATGGTGAGTGGTGAACTTGTGAAATTGTGAGTTTTTGCCCTCGTTTTTCGTACTCGCTTTTTTCGCACTCGCACTCGCTCTCGCTCTCCGCACTCGCTCGGCTATGCCGAGTGAGCCTTACGTTTGAGGGGCTGTGCCCCGAATCCGTCCGCGCCGCTTGCACCATATCAACCCAGCGTCAGGCAGACGCGCGCAGCACAGCTGCTGGATCGTAGTGCTCACTCGGCATAGCCGAGCGAGGGCGGTACCGTTCTTTTTTCACAACTTCACCATTTTGCCTCTTGCTGATTCGGAATAAGCTGTTGTTGCGCTTTACGCTGCTGGTGGTAGGCATTCAGCTGGCGCTGTCGGCGTTTATTTACTATTTCAGCGCGTTTTCGCGAGAGCAGCGCTACTACCATCGCCTAGAAGGTAAGGCAGTACTGGCGGCGCGGCTGCTCATCCGGCGGGCCAACCTGGATACGGCCGTACTGCGCAGCTTCCGCCGCGCTGATCTGCTGACCATGCACCAGGAGTACATCGGCATTTACGACGAGCAGAATCAGTTGGTATACGGTTTAGGCAAGCCATTGCACCCCTTGTCCGATTCTGTCTACCTCAAGCAAATTAAAAGCACGCGGCCGGCGCATTTTCAGCTAAATGGGCGCGAGGGGGTAGGCATCCTCTACCCGCACCAAGGCCGGAGCTATCGTGTGCTGCTGGTGGGGCAGGATGTGTTTGGGGCGCGGGAGTTTGCCAAGCTGCGGCTGTTGCTGCTGGTGGGCAATCTGGGGGCGTTGGTATTGATTATCCTGGCGGGCTGGTACTTCACAGACCAAGCCCTGCGCCCCATTGCCCGCGTGGTGCGACAGGTGAAGCGCATCACGGCCTCCAACCTGAGCCGGCGCGTAGCCGAAGGCAACCGCCGCGACGAAATTGCCCAGCTAGCCATCACCTTCAATGAAATGCTGAGCGGTCTGGAACAGGCCTTTGAGTCGCAGAAAAGCTTTCTGTCGCACGCCTCGCACGAGCTGCGCACACCCCTGGCCAACCTGCTGGGCACGCTGGAAACTTCCCTGGCCTACGACCACGACCTCACCGAGGCCCGCCAGAGTACCGCGTCGGCGATGGAGGAAATCCGCCGCCTGATTGCTCTCACCAACGACCTGCTGGCCCTGGCCAAAGCCGATGATACGGCCTTTCGGCGCGAGCCCGTACGCCTGGATGAGTGCGTGACCCAGGCCCTGACGCTGTGCAAGGCCAAATACCCTACCCGTACCATTCGCCTCGATTTCGACGATTTGCCTGACGATGTGGAGGACCCGTTTATGGTGACCGGCAACGCGCACCTGCTCACCACCGTGGTGTTCAACCTGCTGGACAATGCCTGCAAATACTCCGGTGGGGCTGTACGCAGTACGCTGGGCTACGCCGACCCCGCCACCGTGCGCCTTACCATCACTGATGCCGGCAGCGGCATGAGCCCCGCCGAGCTGGCGCACGTATTTGAGCCCCTGTACCGCGGTGAGAGCGGCCGCCACGTGCCCGGCCATGGCCTGGGCCTGCCCATCACCCGCAAGATTGTGCAGCGCCACGGCGGGCACCTCACGCTGGCCTCGGAGCCTGGCACAGGCACCACGGCCACGGTGCTGCTGGCCGCTGCGTGAGGGATTGGGTTGTGGAAGGACAGAGGGGCTGGGCTAAGGAAGAACGTTATTTCTTCCTTAGCCCAGTCACCATTTTAATCTTTTCTAATGTTGTTCTAAGACGGTTCTAACGCCGGGCGGGTTCTTTTGTAGTACACAAGCCCGAAAACCGAATGCAACAAGATAGCCGGCACATCATGCTGATTTGGCTGCTGTTGGGAGCCCTGTTGCTCTCCACGGCGCTGAATTGCTACCTCGTGCTGCCGCAGAACGACACCACCTGGGTAGGCTGGCTGGGTTCCGACGACGACGAGGACGACGACGAGTTGCCCAGCGTGCCCAATGCCACCGAAGAATTACGTCTCACTCGGGCCATGTTGGCTCGCTGTCAGGCCGAACATTTACGTAAGGATAGCTTACTAGTAAGTGAAGCCACTCATGAGGCGGCGGCCACGGCAGCGGCAGGTCTCTGACGACCACGGGCCGCTTTTTTCTGTTTGTGAATCAATCCTTTTACACCTTTTTACTCTCTCTCCGTGTCTTTTTCGGATTCCTCCTTCCGCCAGTTTTTCTGGGTTGTTTTACCGCTGGCCGCTGCTACACTAGGCAGTTGTTCTGAAAAAAGTCAGGCCGATACCAACAAATCGGAAGTGTCGGAGGTGCCGGTGGTGCAGCTAGCCCCCCGCGACACCATCCTGCACCACGATTATGTAGCCGATATTGAAGCGGTGCGCAACGTGGATGTGCGGGCACGGGTACCGGGTTTTCTGGAGCACATCTACGTGGATGAAGGCCAGGTTGTGAAGAAAGGCCAGCCTTTGTTCCGCATCAATGCCAGCGAGTACAAAGAGCGCCTGGCCAGTTCAGCGGCCAACGTGCGCAACGCTCAGGCGCAGGAGCAGGTAGCAGAGTTGGAGTTGAACCGGGTGCAGATGCTGGTAAAGAAAAACATCATTGCTTCTTCCGAGCTAGACGTGGCAAAAGCCAAGCTGCGCGCCGCCCAATCGATGGTGCAGGAGGCTCGTGCTGCCCGCGCCAATGCCAACTTCAACCTATCATACACCCTCATCAAAGCCCCCTTTGATGGTATCATCGACCGGATTCCGCTGAAAACGGGTAGCCTCGTGGACAACGGCACGCTGCTCACCAGCGTGTCGGACCTGGGCGCCGTGTACGCTTACTTCAATGTGGCCGAGAATGAGTACCTGGAGTATGCCAAAACCCGCCAGCGTACCAAGCAGTCAGGCAAAGACTCGGTGACGCTGGTATTGGCCGACGGCACGCCCTACCGCCACGGCGGCCGCATCGAAACGATGGAAGGCGAGTTTGAGGAAACCACCGGTTCCATTGCGTTCCGGGCACGTTTTCCTAACCCCGAGGGCCTACTCAAGCACAACGCCAGCGGCCGGGTGCGTCTCCAAAACGCCGTGAAAGATGCCCTGCTAGTGCCCCAGCGCGCCGTGTTTGAGACCCAGGACAAAAACTACGTGTTTGTGGTAGGCGCAAATGGCAAAATCAAGCAGCAGTCCTTCACGCCCCAGGCCCGCCTGTCGGACTTCTATGTAGTGAAATCGGGCCTGAAACCCGGCGAGCGAATCGTGTACGAAGGCGTGCAGGATCTGCGCGACGGCAACACCATTCAGGCCCGGCCCGTGGCCATGAAGACCCTGCTGGCCGAAGCGCAGTAAGGCTATTGTCATGTTGAGCGCAGCCGAAGCATCTCGCGTGCTGACGACAGATAGTAAATGGATTACTAGCAAGCAAGATACTTCGACTTCGCTCCGCTCCGCATGACGGGCAACATACTACTCTTCCCCACTACCTCACCTAAGCATCCCTACCCTCCTTTATGTTCGATATCTTCATTCGCCGGCCGGTACTGTCGCTGGTTATTTCGTTGGTTATCGTGTTTCTGGGCCTGCTGGCCCTGATTCAGCTGCCCATCACTCAGTTTCCCGACATCGTGCCGCCATCCGTAACCGTGACGGCGCGCTACACCGGCGCCAACGCGGAGGTGTGTACCAAAGCCGTGGCTACGCCCCTGGAACGCGCCATCAACGGGGTGCCGGGCATGTCCTACCTCACCTCGGTGAGTACCAACAGCGGCATCACGCTCATCACCGTGTTCTTCCAGGTAGGCACCGACCCCGACCTGGCGGCCGTGAACGTGCAGAACCGCGTGCAAACGGTAATTGACGAGCTGCCGGAGGAAGTAATTAAGGCAGGCGTAAGCACCGAGAAAGAGGTGAACAGCATGCTGCTCTACCTCAATATTATGAGCGACGATAAGTCGGTGGGGGAGAAGTTTATCTACAACTTCGCCGATATCAACGTGTTGCAGGAGTTGAAGCGCATTGACGGGGTAGGATTCGCCGAAATCATGGGCTCGCGCGAGTACTCCATGCGCGTATGGTTGCAACCCGACCGCATGGTGGCCCTGAACGTGTCGGCCGACGAGGTGATTGAAGCCATTCGGGCGCAGAACGTAGAGGCGGCCCCCGGTAAATCGGGCGAAAGCTCGGGCGGCGCCGACCAGGAACTACAGTACGTGCTGCGCTACACGGGTAAGCTGTTTGAGCCCAAGCAGTACGAAAACATTGTGGTGCGCGCTACCCCCGATGGTTCGGTGCTGCGCCTCAAAGACGTGGCCCGCATCGAGTTCGGCTCCCTGAACTACGGCATGACGTCGAAGATTGACGGGCGCCCCTCGGCGGCCATCATGCTCAAGCAGCGCCCCGGCTCCAACGCCTCGGAGGTAATCGAAAACGTGAAGAAGCGCATGGCCGAGCTGAAAGGCACAAGCTTCCCGCCCGGCATGACCTACAACATCGCCTACGACGTGTCACGCTTCCTCGATGCCAGTATTCATGAGGTGCTGCGCACGCTGGTAGAGGCCTTTGTGCTGGTGTTCCTGGTGGTGTTTATCTTCCTGCAAGACTGGCGCTCTACCCTCATTTCGGCCCTGGCCGTGCCGGTGGCGCTCATTGGTACGCTGTTCTTTATGCAGCTGCTGGACTTCAGTATCAACCTGCTCACGCTGTTTGCGCTGGTGCTGGCCATTGGTATTGTGGTCGATAACGCCATTGTGGTGGTAGAGGCCGTGCACGTGAAAATGACCGAGGACCACATGAGTCCGAAGGAAGCCACGTTTGCGGCCATGCACGAGATTGGCGGCGCCATTATCGCCATCACGCTGGTGATGTCGGCGGTGTTCGTGCCGGTGTCGTTTATGGATGGTCCGGTGGGCGTGTTCTACCGGCAGTTCTCGCTTACGCTGGCATTTTCTATTGTCATTTCGGGTATCAATGCCCTTACGCTCACGCCGGCGTTGTGCGCGCTGCTGCTGCGCCACGCGCCGGAGGGCGAGCAAAAAGGCCTCATGGGCCGCTTTTTTGGTGGCTTCAACCGCTACTACGAGGGCCTGGCCCTGCGCTACCAGAAGCTGGTGCGCGTGGTGGCCAACCGCCGCGTGGTGACCATTGGATTGATGCTGGTGTTCTTTGTAGCCACTTACGGCATCACCACCATCCTACCCACGGGCTTCATCCCAACCGAAGACCAGGGCATGATCTACGTGAACGTGACCACGCCGCCCGGCGCCACTGTGGAGCGCACTGAGAAAATACTCGACGAGGTGCAGCGCATTGCTGAAAAGCTGGGGCCAGTGGAATCAGTATCGACGCTGGCTGGCTACAGCCTGACCACGGAAGTGGCCGGCGCCTCCTACGGCATGGGCATGATCAACCTGAAACCCTGGGACGACCGCGAGGAGTCGGTGCAGGACATGATTGCCCAGCTGGAGGAGAAGACGCGCTACCTCAAAGACGCGGATATTCAGTTCCTACCCCCGCCCACGGTGCCGGGCTTCGGCAACAGCAGCGGCTTCGAGCTGCGCCTGCTGGACCGCACTGGCCGCGGCGACCTGCAACAGACCGCGCAGGTTTCAAACGACTTCATTCAGGCCTTACAAAAAACGCCCGCCGTGGGCTCGGCCTTCACCAGCTTCGACGCCAGCTTCCCGCAGTACCTCATCCACGTAGACCAGGAGCAGGCCGCCAAGAAAGGCGTGACCATCGACAAGGCCATGAGCACCCTGCAAACCCTGATGGGGTCGTTTTACGCCTCCAACTTCATCCGTTTCGGGCAGATGTATAAGGTGATGGTGCAGGCCGCGCCCGGCTTCCGCACCAAGCCCGAGGACGTGCTGAAAATGTACGTGAAAAATGACCGGGGCGAGATGGTGCCCTACTCCACCTTTGTGCGCCTGGAGCGCGTGTACGGTCCCGAGCAGCTCACGCGCTACAACATGTATACCTCGGCCATGCTCAACGGCGACGCCGCCAACGGCTTCTCCTCCGGCGACGTGATTAACACCGTGGCGCAGGTAGCGGCCAAAGAGCTGCCCCGCGGCTACAGCTACGAGTGGTCGGGCATGACGCGCGAGCAGGTACTGTCCGGCGACCAGGCCCTGTACGTGTTTGCGGTGGTGCTCTTGTTTGTGTACCTGCTGCTGGCCGCTCAGTACGAGAGCTTCCTGCTGCCGCTGCCGGTTATCCTGAGCCTGCCGGCCGGTATTTTCGGGGCGTTCTTGTTCCTGAAGCTGCTGGGGCTGGAAAACAACATCTACGCCCAGGTGTCGCTGGTGATGCTGATTGGCTTGCTGGGTAAAAACGCCATCCTCATTATTGAGTTTGCGGTGCTGCGCCGCAAGCAGGGCGCCTCGGTGCTGGATGCGGCCGTGGAGGGCGGCTACTCCCGCCTGCGCCCCATCCTGATGACCTCCTTCGCCTTTATTGCCGGTCTGCTGCCACTTACCATTGCCACCGGCGCCGGTGCGCTCGGCAACCGCAGCATCGGTACGGCGGCGGCGGGCGGTATGCTCATCGGTACGCT
This sequence comes from Hymenobacter citatus, assembly GCF_014333615.1. Classification (GTDB taxonomy): domain Bacteria; phylum Bacteroidota; class Bacteroidia; order Cytophagales; family Hymenobacteraceae; genus Hymenobacter; species Hymenobacter citatus. The sequence goes on from NZ_JACSCY010000002.1 coordinate 314,960, forward strand.
GGTAGGGGTAGTGTTGATTCCGGGGCTGTACGTGCTGTTTTCGCGAGACAAGAAAGAGCCTGTGGAGGATGAGCACAGTCCGGTAGAACCCGTGCCCGAAGAAACCGCCCATGCTATAGCATAATGCGGTTGAGAAGCTAGAACGAATTCCCCTCCTTTTTTAAGGAGGAGTGCCCGCAGGGCGGGGTGGTAAACGTCGTTGAACGACATTCAGAACGTAGCTTTTCTAGCCTTTAGCTTCTAGTTCTAGCACCCTCCTGACGGATTTACCACCCCAGCCTTCGGCCACCCCTCCTTGAAAAAAGGAGGGGAACTAACCTAGTTCCTAGCTTCTCTAGCCTTAGCTCTTAAACAACCAATATATACTCGCTGCCGCTGCCTTCTCTCCTCCATACCTGCATGAACCCATCTTCTATGACCCGCCGTTTCCTACCCCTAGCTGCTAGTCTGGCCCTGTTGCTAGCTGGTAGCTGCCGCTCGGTAGGCCCGGTGACGATGCCCCGCGCCACTCCCATTCCTACTACCTTCGGCACCGTAACGGACACTACCAGCGTCACTGATACGGTGAGCATGGCCAATCAGCAGTGGCAACACTTCTTTGCCGACCCCAACCTGGTAGCGCTGCTCGATACGGCTATTCGCTCTAATCCAGATCTGGGCATTGCCATGCAGCGTGTGGAGGCGGCCCGTGCCAACGTGTTTATTACGCGCGGTGCCATGCTACCGGCCGTCACGGGCGTGGCCTCGGCCGGGGTAGAGCGCTACGGCAAATATACCCTCAACGGCACCGGCAACTACGACACCAATCTGTCGCCGAATATCGACGGCCGCCGCCTCATCCCGAACCCTACCCCCGATTTCTTTCTGGGCCTAAGAAGTGCCTGGGAACTGGATATCTGGGGCAAGCTACGCAACCGCCGTCGTGCCGCCTTCCTGCGCGTGTTGGCCACCGAAAAAGGCCGTCAGTTTGTGCAAACGGCGCTGGTAGCCGAGGTAGCCCGCCTCTACTACACCCTGCTGGCCCTCGACAACGAGCTGGTGGTGCTGGGTAAAAACCGGGCGTTGCAGGAGCGCGCTGTGGAGATTGTGAAGATCCAAAAGGCCGGCGGACGGGCTACGGAACTAGCTGTGCAGCAGTTTATTGCTCAACTCTTGCGCACCCAAAGCCTGCAATACGAAGCCCGCCAGCGGGTGGTGGCTGCCGAGAATGAGCTGAATCGCTTGCTGGGGCGCTACCCCCAGCCCATCACCCGCGGCGAGCCCATTGGCGTGCAGCCCCTACCCGCCAGCGTGGCCACCGGTGTGCCCACCACCATGCTCCTGCGCCGCCCCGACGTGCAACAGGCCGAGCTGGAGCTAACAGCCGCCAAAGCCGACGTAGCCGCCGCCCGTGCTGCTTTCCTACCTTCACTGGTACTCACGCCCTATGTAGGCTTCAATGCTTACCGCACCTCTGTATTGCTGAATCCTAGCTCGTTAGCCTACGGCCTGCTGGGCGGCCTCACGGGCCCCCTCGTCAACCGCGCCCCCCTGCGCGCCGATTATGCCCGCAGTGCCGCCGAGCAGCGCACGGCCTACTACGAATACCAGAAAGCCGTGCAAACTGGTTTCGAGGAGGTAGTTACCAACCTGAAAGGCATTGAGAACTACCAACGCATGTACGAGCTGCAGCAGCAGGAAGTGGAAGCCCTCAACAAAGCCGTCGACATCTCCAACGACCTCTACGGCGTGAATTACTCGTCCTATCTCGAAGTAATTACGGCCCAGCGCAACGTATTAGAAGCGGAGCTAAACATCACCAAAACCCGTCGCGAGCAATTCCTCCTCCTCATCGACCTCTACCGCGCCCTCGGCGGCGGTTGGGAGTAAGGTGGTGAAGTTGTGAGTTTGTGAAGTTGTGAATAAGGCCTCTGTCATCCTGAGCACAGCGAAGGACCTTATGCCAGTTGAACGAGTCGTTGCTACGTCAGTCGTTCTGCTGTGATAAGGTCCTTCGCTGCGCTCAGGATGACATATTTCCACCTCACGCCTTCCTACCCACCCCTCTTACCCCTTCAACAACTTCCCTTCAACGACGACTGCCGCACGACCAAGTCGCCGGCGATGACGAAAGTGCGGGGTTGGAAGCTCTCTTTCTGTTGCATCTGCTCCAGAAACAGGCGAGCCGCTTGCTGCCCGATGCGGTAGGGGTGTAGGTCGATGGTGGTAAGCCCCGGCTCGATAAGGGCCGCCAGAAACTCGTCGCCGAAGCCTACAATGGCCACGTCTTGCGGTACGCGCAGATTGCGCTGTTTCAGGGCCAGAATCAGGTCGAAAGCGTTGGTGTAATTGATGGCGAAAATGGCATCTGGTGGCTCGGGTAGGGCCAGCCAGGTAGCCAGGGCTGCTTCGGCCGCCTCTGTCCGGAAGTTGATGTGCGTCCGCAGCTCCGGCAGCACCGGCAAGCCATGCTTTTGCAAGGCGCTGAGGTAGCCCGCCTCCCGTTGCTGGCTGATGAGCAGGGAAGGAGGCCCGGCCAGAATAGCTATCCGCTGGCAGCCCTGCTCAATCAAATGCTCCGTGAGCACAAAGGCGGCGTGCCAATCGTCCAGAATTACCTTGGCGCTATTTATCTCGTCGCTTACTCTGTCAAAATGCACCACCGGAATGCCCCGACTGGCGGGAGGCTTTACGTGGTCAAAGTTTTCCGTTTCGCGGGAGTGGCAGATCAGCAGGCCATCTACCCGGCTGGCCACCAGCGCCTGCACATTGCTCACCTCCGTTTGGTACGATTCCTTCGACTGGCAGATCATCACGCGGTAGCCCGCCTCGGCCGCTACTTGCTGAATACCGCTGACGGCCGTAGCAAAAAAAGGCCGCTCAATATCGGGTATTACCACACCAATGGTATTGGTTTCGCTGCTTTTTAGGCTCTGTGCCAGCAAGTTGGGCTGATAATCAAGTTGGCGGGCCACCTCCAGTATAGCTTGGCGCGTGTTGGCGTTGATATCGGTGTGCCCATTCATAGCCCGCGACACGGTGGAGGGCGCTACGCCCAGCACTTTGGCCACGTCACTGATGGTGGTCTGGTGGCGCTTGCGGGGTGGGGTAGGGGGAGCCGATGCGGCATCGGTGAAGTGGTAGTCGCAGGCCTTGCAGAAGTAGCGCTGGCGGCCCCGGATAAATCCGGCTCGCATCACAGAATCGGCTAGGCCGCATTTGCTGCACTTCATCATAGTTGAATGGTATTTTAAAGGAAGAGAGTCTTATTGAACAAGTAAACCTATAGGAATAGTCGTTTCATTATTCAAAGATAAACTACAAATATTTTTTTGATGGAATAATGAAAAAAATACCTATCGAAACCGTTTTCGAAAACGTTTACGATACTTTTATTTCTGTATATGGCCTTTTAGCGAGTTACTGTAACGTTTGCGGAGACGATTGTATAGTTAACTTCGACAGAAATCGAGGCGCAAATCTATCAGAGCGGCTTACGACTTCAGTGGTATGTAAATGGTCGTTTCACGGCCAAGAATTGTATTATAATAATATAAGGTCATGTTGCAAACTATGCGTTGGTTCGGTCCGCAAGATCCGGTTTCGTTGGCTACCCTGCGGCAGGCAGGCTGCGCGGGAGTGGTTACGGCACTGCATCAAATGCCAGTGGGCGCGGTGTGGAGCGTGGCAGCTATTCAGGAGCGTCAGCAACTCATTGAAGCCGACAACGACCAACTGGTTCCCCTGCACTGGGCAGTAGTCGAAAGTCTGCCCGTGCACGAGGACATCAAGAAAGGCCGCCCTACCCGCGACCAGTACATTGCCAACTATCAGGAATCGTTGCGCAACCTGGCGGCCTGCGGCATCCGCACAGTGTGCTACAATTTTATGCCCGTGCTGGACTGGTCGCGCACCAATCTGAGCTACCCCATGCCTGATGGCTCGCGTGCACTGCGCTTTGTGTGGCAAGACTTTGCTCTGTTCGATCTATGCATTCTGCGCCGCTCCGGTGCCGAGGCCGACTATGAGCCTGCCGTGGCCGAAGCCGCCCGCCAGCAATTTGCCACCATGTCGGTGGAAGAAATACAAACGCTTACCAACGTAGTACTGCTGGGCCTGCCTGGCTCGGAAGAAGCGTTTGAACTGCACCAGTTTCAATCCTTACTGAACGAATACGCTGCCATCGACGCGACTGCGCTGCGCGAGAACCTGCACTACTTCGTGCGGGCCGTGGCTCCCGTGGCCGAGGAGTTGGGCATTGGCCTGTGCATCCACCCCGACGACCCGCCCTACCCCTTGCTGGGCCTACCCCGCGTGGTGAGCACCGAGGCCGACCTTACGGCCCTGCTGGCCGCCTGCGACGTGCCCGCCAACGGCATTACGTTTTGCACCGGTTCGTTGGGCGTGCGCACCGACAACGACCTGCCCGGCATGGTGCAGCGCCTGGGCCACCGCATCCACTTTGTGCACCTACGCTCCACCAAACGCGAGGAAAACCCACGCAACTTCCACGAAGCCGACCACCTCACCGGCGACGTGGATATGTACGCCGTGGTGCGGGCTTTAGTAGAGGAGGAACTGCGCCGCGAAGCTGCCGGTGAAGAAAAGATTACCCTGCCCATGCGCCCCGACCACGGCCACCAGATGCTCGACGACCTGGAAAAGCGCACCTACCCTGGCTACTCAGCCATTGGCCGTTTGCGTGGCTTAGCCGAGCTACGTGGGCTGGAACTAGGCATCCGCCGTGGCCTACTGGACCAGGCATCTGGGGAGCAATCTGCTACAACATCATCTTACGCCATGGAGCGCTAAGCTGATAAGTAAATAGTTGATTAACAGAAAGTAAAACACAAGAATTGCTGGCCGAACGGCTGGTTGCCTCACTTCCTCTATGCTGCACCGCTACCTTCTGCTACTGTTCCTAAGCCTACTAGCCCACCGCGGCATCGCCGACGATGGCTACCGGCTGTGGCTGAAGTACGATCAGTTGCCGGAGACCAGCCAGCGCAAGGCAGCGTTGCGTAGTACACGGTTCATTGCCGTGCCGGCTAATGCATCGCCTACCTTGCAAACCGCTGCCCACGAGCTGCAAACAGGTTTGCAAGCGCTGCTGGGGCAGGCGGTACCGGTAGGAGGGGAGGCCCGTGGCAAAGGCGGTATTGTGCTGGCTGTAGCCGCTGACCCCGCCTTGGGCCGTGAGGGCTACCGGGTAGCCATGCAGGATGGCAATATCCGCATCAGTGGTGCTACCGACGCGGGTGTGCTCTACGGTGGCTTTGCGTTGCTGCGCCACCTGCAAACCAGTCAGTCGCTGGCAAATATCAACCTGAGTAGCCAGCCGAAAATTCAATATCGCCTGCTCAACCATTGGGACAACCCCAACGGCACCGTGGAGCGCGGCTACGCGGGCTCCAGCATCTGGAAGTGGCAGGAGCTGCCCGAAGTGCTCGACCCGCGCTACCAGGACTACGCCCGTGCCAATGCTTCTATTGGCATCAATGGGGTAGTACTCAACAACGTGAATGCCAGCCCTCGCCTGCTTACGGCCGAGTACCTGCGTAAAGTAGCCGCCTTGGCCGGCGTAATGCGCCCCTACGGCATTCGGGTGTATTTGTCGGTGTTTTGGGCGGCGCCCAAAGTACTGGGTGGTCTCCCTACCTCTGATCCGTTGGACCCCCAGGTGAAGCGCTGGTGGGCGGCTAAAATGGACGAAATATACCGGGCCGTACCCGACTTTGGAGGCTTTGTAGTGAAGGCGAATTCGGAGGGCGAACCAGGCCCGCAGGACTACGTCCGTACCCACGCCCAAGGCGCCAACATGCTGGCCGAAGCCCTGGGCCAACACGATGGCATTGTGATGTGGCGGGCTTTTGTGTATAAGGCCGACGGCAGCGGCGACCGGTTCAAAGAGGCCTACCAGGAATTTCAGCCCCTGGATGGGCAGTTCAACCCCAAGGTGCTGGTGCAGGTGAAAAACGGGCCGATTGATTTTCAGGCACGGGAGCCGTTTCACCCGCTGTTTGGCAAGATGCCCCGCACCCCGCTGGTGCTGGAAGTGCAGCTGACGCAGGAATACCTCGGTTTTGCGACCCACCTGGTCTACCTGGCGCCGCTGATTAAAGAATGCCTCGAAGCCGATACCTACGCGAAAGGGCAGGGCTCGACGGTGGCCAAGGTAGTAGATGGCAGCCTCGACCAACACCGCATCAGCGGCATTGCCGGCGTAGCCAACATCGGCGCCGACCGCAACTGGACGGGACACCCCATGGGGCAGGCCAACTGGTACGCCTTCGGACGTCTGGCCTGGGACCACACGCTGACCGCCAAGGCTATTGCGCAGGAATGGACGCAGATGACGCTGACCCAAGAACCCAAAGCCGCCGCTACTATTGTAGAGTTGCTGGAGCAGTCGCGTAGCATCTATGTGCGCTACACTATGCCTCTGGGCTTGCACCACATCATGGGCCAGACCCTGCACTACGGCCCCGAGCCCTGGCTGGCCAAGAGCGCCCGCCCCGACTGGACCGCCGTGTACTACCACCGCGCCGACGCCGAGGGCCTGGGCTTCGACCGTACTGCGCAGGGTAGCAATGCGCTCAGCCTGTATTACCCACCCGTGCAGCAGCAGTGGGGCACGCTGGCTAGCTGCCCGCTCAACTACTTGCTTTGGTTTCATCACGTGCCCTGGGACTATAAGCTGAGCACCGGCCGCACGCTCTGGAACGAGCTGACTACCCGCTACTACACCGGCGCCGACTCGGTGCAGTGGATGCAGAAACAGTGGGCGCAAGTGCAGCCCGCCGTGGACCCCGCCTTGCACGCCGATGTGACGGCTCGCTTAAACGTGCAGCAACGCGAAGCCCTATGGTGGCGCGATGCCTGCGTGCTCTACTTCCAGTCCGTGGCACGCCGGCCCCTGCCACCCGGCTTATCGCCGCCTACCCGCACCCTGGCCGACATCAAAGAGCAAGTCGATACTTATCAACTCCGCTAGTATTTCTCTCATTATCAACTGTCTCGCTTCTTGGTACATGAATATGCATTTGGTTTCTCCGGTTTCTAATGGCCACGCGTCGCACCCGGCGCCGACAGCGCAGCCGCACAACGTTTTTTCCCTAGAAGGCCACCTGGCCCTAATTACAGGTGGTGGCAGCGGTATTGGGCTGGAAATAGCTCGATGCATGCTCACGGCGGGCGCGTCAGTGGTGATTACCGGCCGGCGAGAGGAGGTTTTGAAAGAGGCCGTAGCCGATCTGGGCGAGCGGGCTGCCTACCTGGTGAACGACGTGACCGAGCGGGCCTCGCTGGAGGAGCTGGTAGAACAGATTGAAACCACCCACGGCCCGCTGGATATCCTCGTCAACAACGCCGGCATCAACATGAAAAAGCCGGCGCTGGAAGTCACCGACGAGGAGTTTGACCGCATCGTGCACACCAACCTGAACGCGGTGTTTGCCCTCACCCGCGTGTGCGCCCAGCGCATGATGGCCCGCCAGCGCGGCGTGATTCTGATGATTTCGTCGATGGCCGCCTATTACGGTATTGACCGGGTAGCCGCCTACGCGGCCTCCAAGGCCGGGCTGGAAGGCATGGTGAAGGTGCTGGCCTCGGAATTTTCGGGCGCCGGAGTGCGCGTGAATGCCATTGCTCCCGGCTTCATCGAAACGGCCATGAGCCGCACCGCCATGAACAACGACCCCGACCGCCGCGACCGGGCCATGCGCCGCACACCCATGGGCAAGTTCGGCCAGCCCGAGGACATCGGCCACGCCGCCGTGTTCCTGGCTTCCGACGCGGCCCGCTACATCACCGGCGCCTCCCTGCCCGTGGATGGTGGCAACTCTATTGGATTCTAGTTTTTAATGTTTCCCCAAATTCCTACCATCATGCATTCACCATTACGAAAAACGGTCTTAGGCCTGAGTTTGCCGCTGTTTGCGGCCGTAGGACTACCAACTGTTAGTCTGTTTCTACCGACTGCGCAGGTGATGGCGCAAGCCTCACAAACAGTTTCCGGCCAGGTTGTCGGGGCGGATAGCAACGAAGGGATTCCCGGCGTTACGGTTCTGCAAAAAGGTACTACCAATGGCGTCTCCACCAATAGCAGCGGCGAGTTTACGCTGTCGGTTCCTGCCGGAAGCACGCTGGTTTTTAGTGCTATCGGTTATGTAAGCCAGGAAGCAGTTGTTTCGGGTGCCACTGTGAACATCAAGCTGGCTTCTGATACCAAGGCGTTGGATGAGGTAGTCGTGGTGGGATATGGCACCCAGCGTGCAGAAGCCGTAACGGGTTCGGTGGCTTCTATCAGCGGCGAAAACCTCCGCGAAGTGCCCTCGGCTAACATTTCACAGGCTCTGCAAGGCCGGTTACCGGGTGTGCAATTCTCGCAAACCTCCTCGCAGCCGGGCGCTGCCACGCAGATTCGCATCCGGGGCGTACGCTCCCTTACGGCTAGTAATGATCCGCTGATCGTACTGGACGGCATCCCATTCCCGGGCTCTATCGGCGACATCAACCCCAACGATATCCAGAGCGTTGACATTCTGAAAGATGCCTCAGCCACCGCTATCTACGGCTCGCGTGGCGCCAACGGCGTGGTGCTCGTAACCACCAAGCGGGGCAAAGTTGGGCAGAAGCCGCAGGTAGTGTACGATGGATTTGTGGGCGCGAAAACACTGTTCGCCAAATACCCCATGATGAGTGGGCCCGAGTTTGTTGAGCTTCGTCGGGCCGCGGGCCTGTACTCCAACCCCACCACTGGCGTTGTGCAGTACGGCTTAGATGAGGCGGCTGACGTAAATACCGACTGGCAGGACAAGCTCTACCGGACTGGGATGCAGATCAACCAGAACGTGGGGATTTCCGGCGGTACCCAGAACGGGCGGTACAACTTCAACGCGGGCTATTATCAAGAAGAAGGCGTAATTCCTACCCAGCAGTATACCCGCTATACCGTGCGCGGAGGACTGGACCAGGGCGTGGGCAAGTATGTGCGGTTGGGTTTCACAGTAAACAATAGCTATAGCTTAACGGAAGGCTCCAACGTAGGTATATACGGCACGTTGGCTTCAACCCCCATTGCCAATCCATACAATGCCGACGGCTCTTTGAAAAGAGTTATCAGCATGGTACAGGACAACCAATGGGTGTATACCAAAGATGTAGTAGAGGCGAATCAGGATAGATGGTTGAGCCAATCACGAAGCCTGGCCAGCTACAACTCTATCTACGGGGAGTTTAAGATTCCGGGAGTAGAAGGATTGAAGTACCGCCTCAATCTGGGCGTGAACTACCGCCAGAGTCAGGGTGGTTCTTATACCGGGCAGGGTATCGGATCCGACAACCCTACGAACCCTTCTACGGCCTCGGTTAGCAACTCCGTTACGACCGATTATACCGTCGAAAACCTGCTGACCTACGACCGCACTTTTGCTGGCAAGCATAATATAAACGCGGTGGCGCTGTACTCGGCTTCTAATAACGTGTTTAACCGGTCGCAGATTAATGCCCGGGATATTCCATCCGACGCCTTCCAGTTCTATAACCTGGGGCTGACGACGCCCGATTTAATTACGGTAAATCCTGGTGACCAACAGTACCAAAAATTTGGTTTGTTGTCTTACATGGGCCGCGTGATGTACTCCTACGACGACCGGTATTTGCTGTCGGCTACGGTTCGTTCGGATGGCTCCTCGCGCCTCTCGCCGGGCTATCAATGGAATACCTATCCTGCTGTATCGGTAGGCTGGAACGTGGCCCGCGAGTCGTTTATGCAGGACGTGACGGCCATTAACCTGCTGAAGTTCCGGGCTGGCTACGGCGTCACGTCAAACCAGGCGGTTGCACCGTACGCTACCCTGGGCCGGTTAACGACCCGTCCCTACAACTTTGGCCCGACTAACTACCAGACTGGCCTGTTTGTGACCCAGCTGCCTAACTCAAGATTGGGCTGGGAATACTCGAAAACCTGGAACTACGGGGTGGATTTTGCGGTCCTGAACAACCGTCTTTCCGGTACGGTCGAGTACTATGTCACCAAAACCGAAGACCTGTTGCTTAGTGTAGGCTTGCCGGCCACTTCGGGCGTAGGAAGCTACACGGCCAACGTGGGCTCTACCCAAAACAAAGGCATTGAGCTTTCGCTGAACGGGGTAATCCTGGAAAATCTTAACGGCTGGACTTGGGAAGCGGGCCTCAACATGTACGCCAACCGCAACAAGATTACGTCGCTGGCCGGCGAGCAAACCCGGGACGAAGGAAACTGGTGGTTTGTAGGTAAACCAATCAACGTAGTGTTTGACTACGAGAAAGTAGGGCTCTGGCAGCAAGAAGACCCATATCGGGACATTTTGGAGCCCGGCGGAGCCCCAGGGATGATTAAGGTGAAATACACCGGTACCTACAATGCGGATGGTACTCCTACCCGTGCCATTGGTGCCGCCGACCGGCAGATTCTGGATACTAACCCCAAATTCCAGGGAGGATTTAATACCCGGGTTGCCTACAAAGGCTTTGATCTGAGCGCGGTGGCTGCCTTCCAAAACGGTGGCCTGCTCAACAGCACCATTTACGGCTCGGCGGGTTACCTGAACATGCTGACTGGTCGTCGCGGAAACGTGAAGGTGGATTACTGGACGCCTGAAAATACGGATGCCAAATACCCCAATCCCGCTGGTCCCAGAAGCGGCGACAACCCGAAGTATGGCAGCACGCTGGGCTACTTCGATGCCTCATATATGAAGATTCGCACCATCACCCTCGGCTATAACTTCGATAATATCAGCTGGTTGCAAAACAAGGGCGTGAGCAGAATGCGTTTTTACGTGACGGCCCAGAACCCATTTGTTTTCTTCTCGCCTTATAAGCGCGAGTCGGGCATGGATCCAGAAACCAACTCGTTCGGCGACCAGAATGCGGCCGTGCCTTACAGTGGCAACCTGAGCCGGATCCTGACTTTGGGTACCAACGCGCCTGCCACCCGCACCTACCTCGCAGGTCTTAACCTTACTTTCTAAGAAAATCAGACATGAAACGCTCTACTATAAAATTTCTGATTGGCGCAGCCGTAATATCGATGTCTGCGACCGGGTGTGATGATCTTCTGGATGAGCAGCCCAGAAGTTTTTACGAGCCGGGCTTCTTTCAAACCGAACGAGGCGTTAGCGGAGGGGTTACATCCTTATACGCTCACCTACGCTACATCTACGGGGATGCTTATTATTATAACGCCACCGAAACCGGGACGGACGAAGTAACCTACGGGCAAAGCGCCGATGAGAACTTCCTGGCCATGGACTTATCGGGCAGAGCGGTGCTGAATGCCAACAACAGCCGCGCTGACCGGGTATGGTATGCGGCATTTCCTAACATCAATACGGCTAGTGGCATTATTCAGAATGCTACCGCCGTGGGTACCGTCTCGCCGGCCTTGGTGGCTGAGGCACGGTTCTTCCGGGCCTTCGACTACTTCCTATTGGTCCAAACCTTTGGTGGGGTGCCATTGGATTTAGGTTCGGGAGAATTGGAGTTCAACACCAACCCGATTAGAACTTCAGTCCGCAACACGGTACCCGAAGTCTACACCAAAGCAGTTTTCCCGGATCTGTTGAAGGCAATTGCTGATTTGCCAGCTAATCCGCGGGTTACGGGCGGCGTAACCAAAACGGTTGCCCGCCTGTACCTGGCCAAAGCCTACCTGACGTATGCCTGGTGGCTGGAAAACCCGAACAATATTCCAACGTATCCGGCCGCGCAGCGAGTAGATCCGAACGGTAAAAACGCCCAGTGGTATTACCAGGAGGCATACAACGTGGCCACCGAGGGTATTGATAACCCAGGACCATATCGTTTGATGCCTACGTACTACGACGTGAACGTGGGCACGAATGACCGCAATGCGGAAACGATGTTGTACGCCGACCACACCGAAACTAGCGAGCAGTACAACGGAAGCAGTTTAAGCTTTGGTAGCGGTGGGGCACCTGATAACTTTGCCGGCTGGATGCTGACTTGGAACTACACCGCCATCAGAAGCTTCAAAACGGCCGATGGAACCGGTACCGGCAATGCCTCTTCGGTGCAGCGGGAAGCCGTGCAGCCGTTGGGTCGTCCTTGGGTGCGGATGGCTCCTACCATTGGCGCCGTTGCCACCACCTTTGCCGACAAAACCAACGATTCGCGCTACGATGGTACGTTTACGACAGTATACCGTGGCAACTGGCTGAAAGGAACGGGTGTTCCGGAAACGACTTTGTATAACGCCAATAAGCTGCCGGTAAGCCAGGGCGATGCCGTCCTGACGTTCCTGAACACCGATCCGGCTACTGCTATCACCTACCCCAGCGGGGCTGGTGGCAGCGGGGTAGGCGCCGGCGTACTACCTGGCCGCGCCGATTGGGTGATTGCACCAAATGGCATCAGCCGAATTGTTTATCCAGGTCTGTGGAAGCTTGGTCCTTACCGCACGGATAACGGTACGGGCTTAGGACAACCCAATGCCGCCAGCACGCGTCCGTTCAACATCGCCAAGTTCTCGGAGCTATACTTTGTAGCGGCAGAAGCAGCCGTAAAAGGGGCAACTCCTAAAACGGGCAAGAGTGCCCGCGAACTGATCAACGTGATTCGGGCCCGGGCCGGCAAGTGGCGTTTCGACAACAACGGCAACGTGGCGAAAGTGCAGGACAACAGTGCTGCCATGGTAGCAGCTACTCCAAACACGATAGATATCAACTACATCCTGGCCGAGCGTTCACGCGAGTACTATGGCGAAGGCTACCGTTGGTTTGATCTGGTGCGCACCCAGAAATGGAACGAGCTGGCTGGCACCTACCGTATTGCGGGCAACAACTACGGCGACCATACGCCCGCTACCGTCACGCGGACTATCCAACCCTACCACTACCTGCGCCCCATTCCGCAGGGGCAGCTGGATGCCTTGGACGTACCAGCAGAGGTGAAGGCCACTTACCAAAACCCCAGCTACCAATAGGCTGATGCAAAAGATTGGCTGCCCGTATTGGGCAGCCAATCTTTTCTTTTTTTCCTCTGCGGCATTGTGTGCGCAGAGGGAAAGCAAACTGTATAGCAGCACGAACGGCAAGTCGCTGGTACGTGTGAGGAAGCGTGAGCCCGCCTTTTAGTAGGTATTGAGACTATCAGCTGCTGCGGGCCTTCCTGGCAGCTACGGATTGACCGCGAGCAAGCGCATTCAAATACTGACGCATGAATCCCTTTCTAAGAGTAGTAGTATTGTTTTCCTGCACCTGCGTGCTGCCCGCCCCGGCGGCATTCAGCCAGATTCGCCTGCCGAAGCTCGTGAGTAATGGCATGGTGTTGCAGCGCGAGAAGCCCGTTACCATCTGGGGCTGGGCCGCAGTAGGGGAGAAGGTCACCATCACGTTTCAGGGTAAAACCTACCGCGCCACTGCCGATACGCAAGGGCAATGGCGCGTGAGCCTACCCGCTATGAAAGCCGGTGGCCCTTACGATATGACCCTGACGGCTAGCAACCAGCTGAAAGTAAGCGATATTCTGGTTGGGGACGTGTGGCTGTGCTCGGGGCAGTCGAACATGGAAACTACTATGACCCGCGTGCGCGACAAGTACCCCGAGGAGGTAGCCACCGCCAACAACCCGCGCATCCGCCAGTTCAACGTGCCGATGAGCTACGCTTTCACCGGCCCCAAGGCCGACCTGAAAGGCGGCAGCTGGGTGCCCGTAACGCCGCAAACCATTGGCGACTACTCGGCCGTGGCCTACTTCTTTGCCAAGGACCTCTACGCCAAGTACAAGGTGCCCATTGGCATTATCAAGGATGCGGTGGGTGGCTCGCCGGCCGAAGCTTGGCTGAGCGCCGACGCCCTCAAGCAATTCCCTACTTACCAACAAGCTGCCGAGAAATACAAGGATAGTACCCTGGTAGCCAGCACCCAGCAGCGCGACCAGGCCGCCGGCCGCGACTGGCAGCAGCGCCTCTACAGAGCCGACCAGGGCGAAGCCCCCGGCCAAACCAAATGGTCGGACCCCAACTATAAGGCCACCGATTGGGCCACTATGAACGTGCCCGGCTACTGGGCCAGCCAAACCCCACTCGGCCCCGTGAACGGCGTGCTGTGGTTCCGGAAGGAAGTGGAGGTGCCGGCCAGCATGGTAGGCAAGCCCGCCCGCCTGGAGCTGGGCACGCTGGTTGATGCCGACTCCACCTATATCAACGGGCAGCTGGTGGGCACTACCGGCTACCAGTACCCGCCCCGCAAGTACGATTTTGGGCCGGGTGTGCTGAAGCCGGGTAAGAACACGGTGGTGGTGCGCTTGGTCAGCAATGGCGGGCGCGGAGGCTTCACCCTCGACAAGGAGTACCGCTTGATGGCTGGCGGCCAGACGCTGGATTTGCGCGGCCCCTGGCAGTACAAGGTAGGCGCTACCATGTCGCCCGCGCCCGGTGGCACCGCCTTTCAGTACCAGCCCGGCGGGTTGTACAACGGCATGATTGCCCCCGTAACGCCCTACGCCATCAAAGGCATTCTGTGGTACCAGGGCGAGTCGAATGCCGGCCGTACGCAGGACTACCAAGCGCTGATGACCAGCCTGATTGCCGACTGGCGTCAGCACTTGCAACAGCCCAACCTACCCTTCCTCTTCGTGCAGCTGCCCAACTTTAATGCCGCCAGAAAGGAGCCCGGTGAGAGCGGCTGGGCCATGATTCGTGATATTCAGCGCCGCCTGCTGGCAGTGCCCAACACGGGCATGGCCGTAACGCTGGGCCTGGGCGAGTGGAACGACATTCACCCCGTCACCAAGCAGCCTGTGGGGCACCGCCTGGCCCTGGCCGCCCAGAAAGTAGCCTACGGCGAGAAGAACGTGGTGGCCTCGGGGCCCCTCTACCAGTCGATGCAAAAGAACGGCAATAAGGCTACCCTCACGTTTTCGGGAGTAGGCAGCGGCTTGGTAACCCAAGGTAAGGGGCCGTTGGAGGGCTTTGCCGTGGCCGGAACCGACCACAAGTTTCACTGGGCGCAGGCTCGCATCGAAGGCAATAAAGTAGTGGTGTGGAGCGACCAGGTAAAAGACCCCGTGGCCGTGCGCTACGCCTGGGCCGACAATCCCGAAAACGCCAACCTAGCCAACAAAGAAGGCCTTCCCGCTTCCACATTCCGCACCGATGATTTCTAATTCCAAACGCTTTCTAGCGAGTCTGTTGCTGGCAGGCCTGAGCCTCAGTGCCCAGGCCCAGCAGTCGGCTACGGCCCTCTACCTCGACCCCAAGCAGCCGCTGAACGCCCGCGTCAACGACCTGATCAGCAAGCTCACGCTGGAAGAGAAGGCCGACCAGATGATGTATAACAGCAAGGCCATTGAGCGGCTGAACATCCCGGCGTATAACTGGTGGAACGAGGCCCTGCACGGGGTAGGGCGGGCCGGCGCGGCCACCGTATTTCCGCAGGCTATCGGACTGGGCGCTACCTTCGATGAGGACCTGGCTCAGCGCGTATCCACGGCCATATCCGACGAAGCACGGGCCATGTACAACGTGGCCGTGGCCAAGGGCTACCGCCAGCAGTATAGCGGCCTCACGTTCTGGACGCCCAACATCAACATCTTTCGCGACCCGCGCTGGGGTAGGGGACAGGAAACCTACGGCGAAGACCCTACCCTGACCGGCCGCCTGGGCGTGGCCTTTGTGCAGGGCTTGCAGGGCAACGATCCGCGCTACCTCAAAACCGCTGCTTGCGCCAAGCACTTTGCCGTGCACAGCGGCCCCGAGAAGCTACGCCACGAGTTCAACGCCCAGGCCTCGCCCCAGGATTTGTGGGAAACCTACCTGCCCGCGTTTCATCAGCTGGTGAATGCCAAAGTAGAAGCCGTAATGTGCGCCTACAATGCCACCAACGGCGAACCATGCTGCGGCAATAGCTACCTGCTGCAAGATGTGCTGCGCGGCCAATGGAAATTTAAGGGACACTTGGTGAGCGACTGCTGGGCGCTGGTAGACTTTTATCAAGGGCACAAAGTGGTGAAAACGCCCGCCGAGGCCGCCGCCCTGGCCTTGGAGCGGGGCGTGAACCTGAACTGCGGCAGCGTGTACCCCTCCCTGCCCGAAGCCGTGCAAAAAGGTCTCACCACCGAAGCAAAAATGGATAGCTCCCTGGCTATTTTGCTGCGCACCCGCTTCAAGCTAGGCTTGTTCGATCCGCAGGGTAGTAGCCCCTACGACAAGCTAGGCGCCGAAACCATCAACAGCGACAAGCACCGCGCTCTGGCCCGCGAGGCGGCCCAAAAGTCGATTGTGCTGCTGAAAAACAACGGCGTGCTGCCTCTGCGCAACGACCTGGCCAAGTACTTCGTGACCGGCCCCAACGCCGCCAACCTAGACGCGCTGCTGGGCAATTACTACGGCGTGAACCCCTCCATGAGCACCATTCTGGAAGGCTTGGTGGCCGGTGTGAGCCCCGCCAGCCAGATGCAGTACCGCCCCGGCGCCCTACTAGACCGCCCCAACCAAAACGGCGTGGACTGGGTGAGCGGCACGGCCCGCACCGTAGATGCTACGTTTGTGGTGCTGGGTATCAATGGGTTGCTGGAAGGGGAGGAGGGCGAATCCATTGCCTCGCCCTCGTTCGGCGACCGGCTCGACTACAACCTACCCAAAAACCAGATTGACTTCCTGCGCGGCCTGCGCAAAAACAACGATAAGCCCCTTATTGCCATCGTCACGGGCGGCTCGCCCATGAACCTGGCCGAAGTGCACGAGCTGGCTGATGCCGTGGTGCTGGCCTGGTACCCCGGTCAGGAAGGCGGCAACGCCATTGCCGACGTGGTATTTGGCAAGGTGGCGCCCTCGGGCAAGCTGCCCATTACCTTCCCCAAGTCCCTGGACCAGCTGCCGGCCTATGAAAACTACGCCATGCAAGGCCGCACCTACCGCTACATGACCCAGGAACCGCTCTACCCCTTCGGCTTTGGGCTGAGCTACGCTAAGTTCGAGTACGGCGGGTTGAAGTTGCCCAAGAAGGTGGCCAAAAATAAGCCGGTGGAAGTGGAAGCTACCGTGCGCAACACCGGCAAGATGGCCGGCGAGGAAGTGGTGCAGCTCTACGTAACGCACGCGCCCCGCGCCGGCCAGCAGGTGCCGTTGTTCGCGCTCAAGAACTTCCGCCGCGTGCGGCTGGAGCCAGGGGCTAGCACTACCGTGAAGTTTACGCTCACGCCCGAGCAACTGGCGCTAATTGATGCCCAGGGCAAAACGGTGGCCGCCAGCGGGCCGGTTACCGTTTCGGTGGGCGGTGCCCTACCCGGCAAGCGCAGTCAGGCGCTGGGCGCCAGCGCCCCGGCGGTGGCTACCGTCGCCATTCGGTAGAAGGCCAGCCAGATTGTGTCCGTGGTCTGGTAGAGTGTGTTGCGGGCAGATGCCCAGGATGAATACGCGTCTGATACTGAGATTTTTCAATGTTCACGTTCCACTTCCTTTCCATTTGTTATGCGTATACTCTCTACTCTACTCATGGGGTGCCTACTGGCCTGGGCGGGTGCCGCCCAGGCCCAAAACGCGCCGGTCCGGCTAGAGGCTGAATCAGGTACATTGGGTGCTGATTGGACTTCGCCCACTCAGGCGGGCGTGCAGTACGTAACCATCACGCCTACAGCCACCATCAACGCCCAAAATCCCGGTACGGCGGCGCGGGTGGTGTCCTACTCTGTTACGTTTCCGGGACCGGGCAGCTACGACCTTTACGCCCGCGTGCGGGTAGGCGCCGCCGCCGCCAACGACGACAGCTTTTACTACGCCAACGGCTTCGGCACCAAGGCGCCCACCGACGATACCAGCTGGATTATCTGCAACAATCTGAACGTGGCTGGCTACACCGACGGCGGCGTGGCCGTGGATGGTGCCGGGGCTGCCACCAACAACGTGTGGAAGTGGATCAATCTGTCTAAATTCAACGGGGGTGAAGCACCGGTTAGCTTCACCGTCGACGCCAACAACCTCACCCAGACTTTCCAGATTGGCGCCCGGGAAGATGGGTTTGATATCGACAAATTTGTGTTTGGCGCTACTGGCTTGTATTTCACGGTGCCCGATCTGGATGCCGGTGCGCAGGGCTCTACTACGCCACCCGTGGTGTTTACGCCTACTGGCCAGCCCATTGCGCAAGGCAAGAGCAAATTTCTGGGCGGCGTGTACAGCACGCCCCAGTTGCCGTTCTTCACAGTGTACTGGAACCAGGTAGTTCCCGAAAATGCGGGTAAGTGGGGTAGTGTAGAAGCCACCCGCGACCAAATGAACTGGACCGAGCTGGACGCGGCCTACAAGCTGGCCAAGGACAACAACTTCCCGTTCCGCTTTCACGTGCTGCTCTGGGGCAGTCAGCAACCTGTGTGGATAGAGAACCTGCCCGCCGCCGAGCAGCTAGCCGAAATCAACCAGTGGATGGCCGCCGTAGCCCAGCGCTACCCCGACCTAGATCTGGTGGAAGTAGTAAACGAACCCACCAACGACCCGCCCCTAAACGGCTACACCGGCAACAACGGCACCAACACGCCCGGTGGCGGGGGAGGTAACTACTACGAGGCGCTGGGCGGCGCTGGTTCCACGGGTTGGGACTGGATAATCAAAGGGTTTGAGCTGGCCCGCCAGCACTTTCCCAAAGCCCGCCTGATGCTGAATGACTACGGGGTAGCCAGCTCTACGGCCAACGCCCAACGCTACCTCTCCATCATCAACCTGCTGAAAGAGCGTAATTTGATTGATGCCGTGGGCATTCAGGGCCACGCGTTTGAAACCCGCAACATCACGGCTGCGAATCTGGGGGCCAACCTGGATATCATTGCCTCGGCCGGCAAGCCGCTCTACGTCACCGAAATGGACATCGACGGGGTGAATGCCGCCGGGCAGCTGGACGATGCTGCGCAGCTGGCCGAGTATCAGCGCATTTTTCCGGTGTTCTGGACCCACCCGGCCGTGCGGGGCGTCACCCTCTGGGGCTACCGCCCCGGTCACTGGCGCACCAACCAGGGCGCCTACCTGGCCAAGGCCGATAACACTGAGCGCGCGGCCCTTACCTGGCTGCGCTCCTACGTGGCCAACACCGTACTCAGCCGCCGTCAGGCCTTGGCTTCGTCGGTGCAGCTCTACCCCAATCCGACGGTGGATGGACACTTTTTGCTCAACCGCACCGATAAAGTAACGGCTCTACGCGTGTTTGATACGCAGGGGCGCCTGGTGCATCAGCAAACCCCTCATCGTCGGTCTACCCTGGAAGTACGCCTGGCCCTGGCTCCAGGCCTGTACGTAGTACAACTGGAAGAAGCCGGCCACCTCACCACCCGCTCTCTAATAGTAAATTAACTGAAAACCTACTTGCAAAAAATAGCGTCAACGTTGCTATCGGAACCGTTTTCGAAAACGGTTCCGATATAAAAATGCCTTTTTTGTGTTGTTTAAGGCCTTTTTTGAGTAGTACACTGTTTCATACTAGTGTATCTTTCCAGAATCTTACTTCTACTTTTTCCCCCTATGAACTACCTGCTTGGGTATGATATCGGCAGCTCGTCGGTGAAAGTGGCCCTCTTGGATGCCGACACGGGCAAGTGTCTGGCCAGTGCTACCTCACCCCGGCAGGAGATGGAAATCCTGGCCGCGCAGGCCGGCTGGGCTGAGCAGCGCCCCGAGCGCTGGTGGCAGGAAGCCATCAACGCCACCCAGGACCTGAAAACCAGCTACGGCTTCGACGCGACGCAGGTAGCGGGCATCGGCATCACCTACCAGATGCACGGCCTGGTGCTCATCGACGAGGCCGGCAAGGTGTTGCGCCCCGCCATCATCTGGTGCGACAGCCGCGCCGTGGACTATGGCAACGCGGCCTTCGAGGCACTGGGAGAGGAGTATTGCCTGCAAAACTTCCTCAACTCGCCCGGCAACTTCACGGCTTCCAAGCTGAAGTGGGTGCACGACAACGAGCCGGAACTGTACGCGCAAATCCACAAAATCCAACTACCCGGCGACTACATCGCCTTTCAGATGACGGGCGAGATGCAAACCACCGTGTCGGGCTTGTCGGAGGGCGTGTTCTGGAACTTCCGCGAGCAGGCTGTGGCCCAGGAACTGCTGGACTACTACGGCCTCGACCGTGACCTGCTGCCTACCCTGGTAGACACCTTTGCCGAGCAGGGCCGCCTGACTGACGCAGCCGCCCAGGCGCTGGGTCTGGCGCCCGGCACGCCCGTGAGCTACCGCGCCGGCGACCAGCCCAACAACGCCTTCTCGCTGAACGTGTTGGAGCCCGGCGAAATAGCCGCCACGGCCGGCACTTCGGGCGTGGTCTACGGCATCAGCGACCAGCCGGTGGTAGACCCCCGCTCCCGCGTAAATGCCTTTGTGCACGTGAACAGCCAGCCCGACCAGCCCCGCAACGGCATGCTCATGTGCATGAACGGCACGGGCATTCTCAACAGCTGGCTGCGCAGAATTGTGGGCGAGTTGCCTTATGATGAGATGAACCGCCTGGCCGCCCAGGCGCCGGTGGGGGCCGAGCAGCTGCTGTTCCTACCCTTTGGCAACGGCGCCGAGCGAATCCTCGAAAACGAGCCCACCACTGCCGAGCTGCTGGGCCTCAGCCTCACGCGTCACGACCGCACCCACGTGTTGCGCGCCGCCCAGGAGGGCATCGTGTACGCCCTCAATTACGGCATCGACATTATGCGGGCGGCGGGCGTGCAAGTGCACACCGTGCGCGCCGGTAATGCTAATATGTTCTTGAGTCCGGTGTTTCGGGAGGCCTTCGTGAATACGGCCAACGTGACGCTGGAACTCTACAACACCGACGCCGCCCAGGGTGCGGCCCGCGGCGCGGGGGTAGGAGTGGGGCTCTACGCCTCGCCCGCCGACGCTTTTGTGGGCCTGGAGCGCATCCTCACGCTGGCGCCTACCCCCGAATTGCAAACCCAATATCAGGACGCCTATGCCCGGTGGCACCAGGCGCTTACCCAACAGATTCTTTCAACTTCAACCATTTCCCACCATGTCGAGCAGCACGCTAACTAAGACGGAGTATTTCAAGGGCATTGACGTTATCAAGTACGAAGGGCGCGAGTCGGACAACCCGCTGGCGTTCAAGTGGTACGATGAGAACCGCGTGGTAGCCGGCAAAACCATGAAGGAGCACCTGCGCTTTGCCGTTTCCTACTGGCACACGTTCACCGGCACTGGCGGCGACCCATTTGGTCCTGGCACCAAGGAGTTTAGCTGGGATGCCAAAGGCGACATTCTGGGCCGCGCCCACGACAAGATGGACGCCGCCTTCGAGTTCTTCACCAAGCTGGGCACGCCCTACTACTGCTTCCACGACGTGGACCTGGTAGACGAGGCTTCTAGCCTGAAAGAATACGAAAGCAACCTGCAAGCCATTGTGAGCTACGCCAAGCAGAAGCAGCAGGAAACCGGCGTGAAGCTACTGTGGGGCACGGCCAACGTGTTCTCGAACCCGCGCTACATGAACGGCGCCAGCACCAACCCCGACTTCTCGGTGTTGACCTACGCCGCTACCCAGGTGAAAAACTCCCTGGACGCCACCATCGCGCTGGGCGGTGAAAACTACGTGTTCTGGGGTGGCCGTGAGGGCTACATGACCCTGCTCAACACCAACATGAAGCGCGAGCTGGCGCACATGGGCCGCTTCCTGGCCACGGCCCGCGACTACGCCCGCCAGCAGGGCTTCCAGGGCAAGTTCTTCATTGAGCCCAAGCCCGCCGAGCCCACCAAGCACCAGTACGACTTCGACGCCGCTACCGTAATCGGCTTCCTGAAGGAGTACGGCCTCGAAAACGACTTCATGCTGAACCTGGAAGTGAACCACGCCACGCTGGCCGGCCACACCTTCCAGCACGAGCTGCAAGTGGCCGCCGACGCCAATATGCTGGGCTCGATGGACGCCAACCGCGGCGACTATCAGAACGGCTGGGACACCGACCAGTTCCCCAACAACCTGAACGAACTGGCGGAATCGATGCTGGTGATTCTGGAGGCCGGCGGCTTCAAGCACGGCGGCATCAACTTCGACGCCAAAACCCGCCGCAACTCCACCGACCTGGAGGACATCTTCATCGCCCACATTTCGGGCATGGATGCCTTCGCCCGTTCGCTGGTCATTGCCAACGATATCCTGGAAAAGTCGGCCTACAAGAAATTCCGCACCGAGCGCTATGCTTCCTTCGACTCGGGTGCGGGCGCGGCCTTCGAGCGCGGCGAGCTGACTCTGGAGGATCTGCGCCGCCTGGCCTTCGAGCACGGCGAGCCTACCCCCCGTAGCGGCAAGCAGGAGTGGCTGGAAAGCCTGATCAACCAATACATTTAATGCGCTGAAACAGCAAACTCCCCCTGGCGGCCTAACGGGCTACCACGGGGGAGTTTCTGTTTGCGGGCAATGGCCTCCTACCGGCTGCTGGCGGGTAGGGTA
Organism: Hymenobacter citatus; assembly: GCF_014333615.1. Classification (GTDB taxonomy): domain Bacteria; phylum Bacteroidota; class Bacteroidia; order Cytophagales; family Hymenobacteraceae; genus Hymenobacter; species Hymenobacter citatus. Next base: position 337,390 of record NZ_JACSCY010000002.1, read on the forward strand.
GATGGCTACGTCTTACAGTGTCTAGTTATAATCCCTATAGCAACCTACCTATGCAAACGAAAAAAGGCCTATTGTATCTCGGAATGGCCGGTTTTTGTCTGGGCTTCATGCAGAAGTCGGAGCCGACACTGAAAGATGCCTACAAGAAGGATTTCTACGTGGGGGCGGCGCTCAACTACCGGCAAATCGGCGGGCAAGACGCCAAAGCCACGGCCCTGATTACGCAGCAGTTCAACACCATCAGCCCCGAAAACCTGCTGAAGTGGGGCTCGGTGCACCCGCAGCCTGACAAGTACAACTTCAAGCCCGCCGACGACTACGTGGCCTTTGGGCAGCGAAACAAGATGTTCATCGTGGGGCACACGCTGGTGTGGCACCAGCAAACGCCCAGGTGGGTGTTTGAGGGCGAAAACGGTCAGCCTGCCAGCCGCGAGGTGCTGCTGAAACGCTTGGAAGACCACATCAACACCGTAGTGGGCCGCTACAAGGGCAAAATTGGCGGTTGGGACGTGCTCAACGAAGCCATAGACGACCAGCAGGGCGACCTGCGCAAGACCAAGTGGCTGGAAATTCTGGGTGAGGACTTCGCCGCCAAAGCCTTCGAATACGCTCACAAAGCCGACCCCAAGGCCGAACTGTACTACAACGACTACAGCCTCTACCGCCCCGAAAAGCGCGCTGGTGTGATTAAGCTGGTGAAAAGCCTGCAAGCCAAGGGCATCAAGGTAGCCGCTATTGGCATGCAGGGCCACTACGGCCTCACCAAGCCCAGCCTGGAGCAAGTGGAGGAAAGCATTGTGGCCTTCTCGAAACTCGGCGTGCACGTCAACTTCACGGAGCTGGACATCGACGTGCTGCCCAACCCCAGCCGCCGCCAGGGCGCCGACATTGCTGAGACCTTCGGCGCCGACGCCAAATACAACGTCTACACCGCCGGCCTACCCGACTCGGTGCAGCAGCAGCTCACGAAACGATATGCCGACCTATTTGCGTTGTTCCGGAAGCACCGCGACGTGATTGACCGCATCACCCTCTGGGGCGTGACGGATTCGGACTCCTGGCTGAATGACTGGCCCATCCGGGGCCGCACCAGCTACCCGCTGCTCTTCGACCGCAACTACCAGCCCAAGCCCGCTTTCCGGGCCGTGGTGCAGGCAGCGAAGTAGGGGCGGCTTGCAGCCGCCCATCGTTGCTGACGTTGTGGCAGTTCCACAAACGGCACCCTCATATTCCGCTCCGTAGCCCAGGGCTTCAGCCTTGGGACAGTAGATGAAAAGAAACCAGCCCTACCCCCACGGGCGCGTGCAACGCGCCCCTACCCACCCAACCGCTATGTCTATGCTTTCCTTCACTATCCCCCAACGCCTCACCTGCCTGCTCCTCACCGGCCTGACGCTCACGGCTGCCCTACCTGCCCTAGCGCTGGATGGTACTTCCTACGTCACGTCGAAAAAGCAGAAGGGCAGCTTTGCGCTGGAAGCAGGTGGCAAGGCCGCGCCGCTGTTTGCCAGCGCCCAGGACTGGCCCGGCGTGTTGCGCGCCGCCAAAGACTTGCAGGCCGACATCAACCGCGTAACCAGCGTGACGCCTGCCCTCACCACCGACAAGGCGCCGAAGGGTAAGGAGGTGGTGCTGATTGGCACCATCGGCAAAAGCCCGCTCATCGACCAGCTGGTACGCGACAAAAAGCTCGACGTGTCGGCGGTATCGGGCAAGTGGGAGATGTTTGTGGAGCAGATTGTGGAGAAGCCCATGCCGGGCGTGGACCGAGCGCTGGTCATTGCCGGCAGTGACAAGCGCGGTACCATCTACGGCATCTACGACTTGTCGGAGCAGATGGGCGTGTCGCCGTGGTACTGGTGGGCCGATGTTCCTACCCCGCACCAAAAGGCGCTGTACGTGGCCAGCGGGCGGCACACCCAGGGCGAGCCGAAAGTGAAGTACCGCGGCATCTTCATCAACGACGAGGCCCCAGCGCTGTCGGGCTGGTCGAAGGAGAAGTTTGGGGGCGTGAACTCGAAGATGTACACCCACATGTTTGAGCTGATTTTGCGCCTGAAGGGCAACTACCTGTGGCCCGCCATGTGGGGCAACGCGTTCAGCGCCGACGACCCGCAGAACCCCGCCCTGGCCGACGAGTACGGCATTGTGATGGGCACTTCCCACCACGAGCCGCTTACCCGCGCCCACGACGAGTGGCGCCGCTTCGGCAAAGGCCCCTGGAACTACCAAACCAACCCCGACGTGCTGCGCGACTTCTGGCGCGGCGGTATGCAGCGCATGGGTACCCGCGAAAACGTGGTAACCATTGGCATGCGCGGCGACGGCGACGAGCCCATGAGTGAGGGTAGCAACATTGCGTTGTTGGAAAAAATCGTGGCCGATCAGCGCCAGATCATTGCCGACGTAACCGGCAAGCCCGCCGAGCAAACGCCCCAGATGTGGGCGCTCTACAAGGAGGTGCAGGACTACTACGACAAAGGCATGCGCGTGCCCGACGACGTGACCCTACTGCTCTGCGACGACAACTGGGGCAACATCCGCAAGCTGCCCAAGCCCGGCGAAAAGCCCCGCGCCGGAGGCTACGGCATCTACTACCACTTCGACTACGTGGGCGGGCCGCGCAACTACAAGTGGCTCAATACCAACCCGCTGCCGCGCATCTGGGAGCAGATGCACCTGGCTCACGAGTACGGCGCCAACCAGATTTGGGTGGTAAACGTGGGCGACCTGAAACCGGTGGAGCTGCCCATCAGCTTCTTCCTCGACTACGCCTGGAACCCCGACAACATCAAGGCCGACGAGGTAGGCGAGTACACCCGGCAGTGGGCCGCCCAGCAGTTTGGCGACAAGCACGCCGCCGCTATTGCCGACATTCTGGCCAAGTACGCCAAGTACAACGCCCGCCGCAAGCCCGAGCTGCTGAGTCCGAACACCTACAGCCTGACCAATTACAACGAGTTTGCTACGGTGGTGGCCGACTACAATCAGCTCGCCACGCAGGCCGAAGCCATTGGCCGCCAGCTGCCCGCCGCCGACCAGGACGCCTACTTCGAGCTGGTGCTGCACCCGGTATTGGCCTGCGCCAACCTCAACGAGCTGTACTACACCGTGGCCCTGAACCAGGAGGCCGCCAAGAACAACCGCAAGAACACCAACGAGTTGGCCGCTAAAGCCAAGACGCTGTTTGAGAAAGACGCCGAGCTGTCGAAGCGCTACAACGCCATTGCCGGCGGCAAGTGGAACCACATGATGGACCAGATGCACATCGGCTACCGGAGCTGGCACGACGAGAAGGAAGACAAAATGCCGGAAGTGCAGACCATTGCCGAGTCGGTGGCTACCGCACCCGCGCTGGCAGTGACGATGACCGCACAGAAGCCCCAGCCTACCTCCACGCCGGGTGCGCCCTTCGTGGAGGCCGATGGCTACGTGTCGATAGAAGCCCCGCACTACAGCAAGGCGGTGGAGGGTAGCGGCGTGAAGTGGCAGACGATTCCCGACCTGGGCCGTACGCTGTCGGCTGTTTCCACCTACCCTGTCACGGCTCCCAGCACCACGCCCGGCGGCAACAGCCCGCACCTGGAGTACCAGGTGCAGCTCACCACGGCCGGCCCCGTGACGGTGCAGGCCTACCTGGCGCCTACCCTTAACTTTACCAGCGGCGAGGGGCTGCGCTACGCCGTGTCGTTCGACGACGAAACGCCGCAGATTGTGAACCTGCACACCGGCATGGTGGCCGACAATGGCAACCGCCCCTGGGAAAAAGCCGTGGCCGAAAGTATCATCCTGAAAACCACCAAACACACCCTGGCCACGCCCGGCACGCACACGCTGAAATTCTGGCGCGTCGATCCGGCCGTAGTACTGGAAAAGCTGGTAGTAGACTGCGGCGGGCTGAAACCCAGCTATCTGGGGCCACCGGAAAGCGCTACGGGTGGCAAAGCGGCATCAGCAGAAGCTAAAAACAGCGTAGGGCGGCGCTAGCGGTACTGTCATGCTGAGCGAAGTCGAAGCATCTCGCGTGCAGCGCTAATCTCAATCGTTAGAAACTACTTACGGTCGAGAGGCTTCGACTTCGCTCAGCATGACGTTCTAGTAAAGCATGCGATTTTCCTCCCGCTAATCGAAATGACAGGCTATCTTTTTATCTAGCTGATGAGCTTCTAAAAAGCTCCTGTTTGCAGTAGCTTTCCGGGGCTATCCTTGCGGCGGCGTAGCGACGCATTCTCGCGTTTCGTGGTTGAACGACTTGCGTCAGCATCGTTTTAGCGAACAACATCAGCAACGACAAGACATAAGGATGTGTCTTTATGTCGCGCCAGACCAACGCAAACAGCCTCTAGAGTCAAATAATTTGAGCTTATATAGTATGAAGCGTCGTTTTCTGCTCCTTTCTACCTGCCTATTGCCCCTGCTCACCCACGCGCAAACGACTGCCTTGCAGAGCTTTCCGGTGTCGGCGGTGCACCTGCTGGACAGCCCGTTTCAGCAGGCGCAGCAGACCGACAAGGCCTACATGCTGGCCCTCAGCGCCGACCGGCTGCTGGCGCCCTACCAGACCGAGGCCGGAATTCAGCCGAAGGCGGAGCGCTACGGCAACTGGGAAAACACCGGTCTTGACGGCCACATGGGCGGCCACTACCTCTCGGCGCTGGCCCTCATGTACGCCGCCACCGGCGACGCGCAGGTGCAACAGCGCCTCACCTACATGGTGGACGAGCTGGACCGCTGTCAGCAGCAAAACGGCAACGGCTACCTTGGTGGCGTGCCCGGCGGCAAGGCCATGTGGGCGCAGGTGAAAGCCGGCAACATCAAGGCCAACAGCTTTGGGCTGAACGACAAGTGGGTGCCGCTCTACAACCTGCACAAAACCATTGCCGGCCTGCGCGACGCCTACCTGATTGGGGGCAATGCCAAGGCCAAAGGCATGCTCATCAAGCTGACGGACTGGTTTGTGGACCTCACCGCGGGCCTCACCGACGCCCAGATTCAGGATATGCTGCGCAGTGAGCACGGCGGCCTGAACGAGGTGTTTGCCGACGTAGCCAGCCTCACCGGCGACGCGAAGTACCTGAAGCTAGCTCAGCGCTTCTCGCACCGGGTGGTGCTGGAGCCGCTGCTGGCGGGCAAGGACGTGCTCAACGGCATGCACGCCAACACCCAGATTCCGAAAGTCATTGGCTTTGAGCGCGTGGCGGAGGTAGGCGGCGACCCAGTCTGGGGCAATGCCGCTGCATTTTTCTGGAAAACGGTGGTAGACAATCGCACGGTGAGCATTGGGGGCAACAGCGTGAGTGAGCACTTCAACCCGGCCGACAACTTCACCTCTATGCTGGAAAGCACGGAAGGCCCGGAGACGTGCAACACGTATAACATGCTCAAGCTCAGCAAGGAGCTGTATCTGGCTAGCGGCGACACCAAATACCTCGATTTCTACGAGCGGGCCACCTATAACCACATTCTGTCGTCGCAGCACCCCAGCGAGGGTGGGTTTGTGTACTTCACGCCCATGCGCCCGCGCCACTACCGCGTGTACTCGCAGCCGCAGGAAGGCTTCTGGTGCTGCGTGGGCTCGGGGCTGGAAAACCACGGCAAGTACGGCGAGCTGGTGTACGCGCACCGCGACCAGAAAGAGCTGCTGGTGAACCTGTTCCTACCCTCGCGCCTCACCTGGGCCGAGCAGGGCCTGACGCTGACGCAGCAAACCAAGTTTCCGTTTGAAGAACAGTCGCAGCTTCAGTTGCAGCTGAAAAAGCCGCGCACGTTTGCGCTCAGCATCCGGCAGCCCAGCTGGGTGCCGGCCGGCCAACTCACCTTGAAAGTGAATGGCAAACCCGTGACGCCGACCACCACCGAGCCGGGCTACGCCACCCTCACGCGCAAGTGGCGCTCGGGCGACGTGGTGACGGTGGCCCTCCCCATGCACACCACCGCCGAGTACATGCCCGACCACTCGCCCTGGGTATCGTTTGTGCACGGGCCGGTAGTGCTGGCCGCCGTGACGGACACCACCGACCTGGCCGGCCTGCACGCCGACAGCAAGCGCATGGCGCACGTGCCCAGCGGCCCGCTCTACCCCGTAGAGGAAGCGCCGCTGCTGGTGTCTACCAGTCAGAATGTGGCCGATGGCATCAAGCCCGTGGCCGGCAAGCCGCTGACGTTCAGCGCCGCCGGTCTGATCAACTCCGAGCAGTACCGCAACGTGCAGCTGGTGCCGTTCTATCAGATTCAGGATGCCCGCTACATGGTGTACTGGCCCGTGACGACGCCCGAGGGCCTGGCTGCCCGCAAGGAGGAAATCCGCCGCCGCGACGCCGAGAAGCGCGCCTTGGAGGCCCGCACTGTTGACCAAGTGACGCCTGGCGAGCAGCAGCCCGAGTCGGACCACAACTTCCAGAGCGACCGGTCGGAGACGGGTGTGTACCGCAACCGCCACTGGCGCCACGCCGCGGGCTGGTTCAGCTACCAGCTGCGCAACCCCAAGCGGGAGGCCCGCGCCCTGCGCGTGACCTACTCCGGCGGCGACCGAAACCGGCAGTTCACGATTCTCATCAACGGCACGCCACTGGCCAAAGTGGAGCTGAAAGGCAATCAGAAAAGCGACTTCTACGACCAAGAATATGCCTTGCCCGAGGCACTGCGTGGCACCAACGCCTCTACCACGCTCACCGTGAAGTTTGAGGCCGCGCCGGGCTCCACGGCGGGCGGCGTCTACGACGTGCGGCTGCTGCGCTGAGTAGGCGTGCAGCCCCTTCTGTGAATTCACTACTTTAAAATATTCGTATTCCTGCTTCCATCGAATTTCCCACATGAAACGTTTTCTTACCGCGCTAGCCGTCCCGCTGCTGTCTTCTTTCTCGCTGTTTGCACAATCGATTGAGTTACCGAATCCCATTCTAAGCGGCTTCTACCCCGACCCTAGCATCGTGAAGGTAGGGCCCGATTATTACCTGGTGAACTCCACGTTTTCCTACTTTCCCGGCCTGCCCGTGATGCACAGCCGCGACCTGAAGAACTGGCAGCAGGTGGGCAACGTCATCAGCCGGCCCTCGCAGATGAACTTTATGGGCGACCGGATGACGCGCGGACTGTTTGCCCCGGCCATCGACTACCACAACGGCACGTACTACGTCACCTGCACCTTCATCGACCATAAGGGCAACTTCGTGGTGACGGCCAAGAACCCGGCCGGTCCCTGGAGCGACCCTACCTACCTGCCCGAAGTACGCGGCATCGACCCCTCGTTGTTTTTTGAGGGCGACAAGGCCTACGTTATCTACAACAGCGACCCACCCGACAACAAGCCGCTGTACTCGGGCCACCGCTCCATCAAAGTAATCGAGCTGAACCCGAAGATGTTGCAAACCGTGGGCGAGGCCAAAATCGTGGTGAACGGCGGCGTGGACCTGAGCAAAAAGCCCGTCTGGATTGAGGGGCCGCACATTATGAAGCGCGGCAACTGGTACTACCTCTACGCCGCCGAGGGTGGCACCTCGGTAAACCACACGGAAGTAGTGTTCCGGGGCACGTCGCCGATGGGGCCGTTCACGCCCTACGAGCACAACCCCATCCTGTCGCAGCGCGAGCTACCCAAGGACCGCAAGGACCCCATTACCTCGGCCGGGCACGCGCAGTTTGTGGAAGGGCCCGATGGCAAAACCTACGCCGTGTTCCTGGCTGTGCGCCCCTACGAGGGCAACCACTATAACACAGGCCGTGAGACGTTTATCGTGCCGGTGGAGTGGAAAAACGAGTGGCCCGTGATGGAGCCCGGCCCCAATGGCGTGCAATATTCCTACACTGCCAAGTTTCCGGAGGTGAAGCAGAAGGGTGCCCTGCCGCAGAATGGCAACTTCAGCTACACCCTGAACTTTGACAAGCAGCTAGCCCCCGAGCTGCTGTTTCTGCGTACCGTGGACAGCGCTAATTTTTTGCTGAACAAAGCCAACGGCCTCACCCTCAAGCTCAAGCCCGAAACGGTGGCCGAGTTTGGCAACCCCGCCTTCGTGGGCAAGCGCCAGCAGCACCTATACTGCACCACCGAAACCGAGCTGGCGTTTGCGCCCAAATCGGCGGACGAGAAGGCGGGGCTGGTGGTCTTTCAGGACGAAAAGCACTTCTACTACCTCTGCAAATCAACTGACGGTAGCAAGCCGGTGCTCCAGCTTTTTAAAAGCACCGACGACCCCAAAAAGCCGGAACTGCTGAGCTCAGCCCCGCTGAAGTCGGCCGCTGGCAAGGTGCAGCTGCGCGTCACGGCTGCCGGCGACACGTACGGCTTCGCCTACTCGGAGAATGGCAAGACGTGGACGACGCTGAAAGACAAGGTGGACGCCCGCTTCCTGAGCACCCAAACGGCGGGCGGCTTCATCGGCTGCGTGATTGGGATGTACGCTACCTCCTCGGGGCAGCCGACGAGCAACACAGCGGCTTTCAAGTACTTGAAATACAGCGGTAACGACCCGATGTATAAGCCGGCGCAGTAAAGGTTGCTTTTCCCGACGGGCGAGTTAATTCGGAGGGTAGCAGGCCGGGCTGCCCAGTCTCTTTCCACTTCCTACCCCTGCCTCACTTCTATGAAATTCCCCCTCTTTGCCGCTATTCTGACTCTAGTCGCCTGCACTACGCTGCAAGCGCAAAACCCCATCATCCAAACCAAGTTTACGGCCGACCCGGCGCCGATGGTCTACCGCGACACCGTGTTCCTCTACACCAGCCACGACGAGGACGATGCCACCGGGTTCAAGATGTACAACTGGCTGCTGTACACCTCCACCGACATGATGAACTGGACCGACCACGGCTCGGTCGCCTCCACGAAGAGCTTCAGCTGGTCGCCGCAAAATGGCGCGTGGGCGCCGCAGGCCATCGAACGCAACGGCAAGTTTTACCTGTACTGCCCCATCCACGTCAAGGGTATCGGCGTGCTGGTGTCGGATAGTCCCTACGGTCCCTTCACCGATCCGCTGGGCAAGCCGTTGATTCAGAACAGTATCGATGATATTGACCCGACCGTCTACATCGACGACGATGGCCAGGCCTACCTGTACTGGGGCAATCCGAACCTATACTACGTCAAGCTGAACGAGGACATGATTTCCTACTCGGGTGGCATTGTCAAGTCGCCTACCAAGCCGAAGGACTACCAGGAAGGCCCGTGGTTTTACAAGCGCAAAGACAAGTACTACGTGGCCTATGCCTCCACCTGCTGCCCCGAGGGCATCGGCTACAGCATGAGCACCAGCCCCACAGGCCCCTGGAACTATACCGGTACGCTCATGGACCACGACCGGCGGTCGAACGGCAACCACCCGGGCATCATCGATTACAAGGGCAATTCCTACCTGTTCGGCTTCAACTACGCCATTTCCAAGGCCCTGTCGCCGACGCACACCGAGCGCCGCTCCGTGTGCGTGGCCAAGCTTACGTACAATCCCGACGGCACCATTCAACAGCTGCCGTTTTGGTCGGAAGAAGGCGTAGAGCGCGTGGCGACCTTGAACCCCTACCAGCGTACTGAGGCAGAAACCATTGCCTTGAGCCAGGGCCTGAAAACCAGTAAGGGCCCGGATGGCATGTACGTAACGAGCATCGACAGTGGTGATTACATCAAAGTCAAAGGCGTTGATTTTGAGAAGGGAGCAAAGGAGTTCATGGCTTCAGTTGCTAGCACTTCTGCCAATTCAGCCATTGAAATACACCTGGACAGCCCCACGGGCGCGTTGCTGGGGACCTTGAAAGTGAAGGACACCGGTACGCTGGGAAGCTGGGTGGTGCAGTCGTGCAAAGTCAGCCGGAAAAGTGGCATCCACGACGTGTACTTCGTCTTCAAAGGGGCCAGTAACAACGCGCTCCGGTTCGACTGGTGGCAGTTTACGCACTAGATAAGGCCGAGGTAGCCGCCAGCGAGTACGGCAAGCTGGCCGGTGCCTTGCGCTTTAACCTCTATCCCATGCTCGCTATCCTTTTCCATATGAATTCCCACCTTACTTCGCTTTTTCGGACGGGTCGGCTGCTCGGGCTACTTGCCTTACTAGGCCTAGGAGCAACCACGGCAGTGGCGCAACGCCCGGCTAAGCAACCGGCGGCAGGTGCCTTTTACACCGGCAAGTACCCCAACCTGCTCCGCGAAGCCGGCTACAGCCAGGCCGCCATCGACCAGAAAGTGGCCCAGGCCTATCACGATGTGTTTGAAGGGCCCAACAAGGTGTACTTCGAGGTGGGCGACTCGATGGCCTACGTGTCGGACGTGAAAAACCACGACGCCCGCACCGAGGGCATGTCGTATGGGATGATGGTGGCCGTGCAGCTGGATAAGAAGGAGGTGTTTGACCGGCTGTGGCGGTGGTCGAAGAAGAACTTGCAGCACCAAAGCGGGCCGCTGGAAGGTTATTTTGCTTGGAGCTTCAGCACCACGACGATGAAGCTCAATTCGGAGGGGCCGGCTTCGGATGGGGAGCTGTATTTCGTTACGAGCCTGCTGTTTGCCGCCAACCGCTGGGGTAACAACACGGGCATCAACTACTACCGGGAGGCCCGCCGCATTCTGGATGCGTCGTGGAAGAAAGACGGTACTGGCGGCGTGCGCAACCTGTTTAACACCGAGCACAAGCAAATTACTTTCGTGCCGGTAGGGGATATGTACAACTGGACCGACCCCTCGTACCACGTGCCGGCGTTTCTGGAGGCGTGGGCCGCCTACGCCAAGGATGGGCACGAGCCGTTCTACCGGGCCTGCGCCGATACAGCGCGGGCGTTTCTGCACCGCGCCTGCGCCGCGCCCACGGGTCTCAACTACGACTACACCGAGTTCAGCGGCAAGCCCCACGCCACCAAGTGGGCGCCGCCGGCCTTTCGCTACGATTCGTGGCGCGTGCCCATGAACATTGCCATGGACTACGTTTGGTTTGGTAAGGACAAAGCCTGGCAGCAGCAGTACGCGCGGCGCTTCCAGGGCTTTCTGCGCTCGAAAGGCATCAACACCTTCGAGGACCAGTTCAACGTGGACGGCTCGCGCCCCGAGTTCATCTTGCAGGCCGGCGACGTGAAGAAGCTGCGGCACTCGCTGGGCTTGGTAGCCACCAGCGCTGCCGCCTCGCTCATGCACCAAGACAAGGACCTGGCCTTTGTGCACGCCCTCTGGAACGACAAGCTGGCGCCCTACGAGGACGGTTACTTCGACCCCTACTACGACGGTCTACTGTACCTGTTCAGCCTGATGCACCTAAGCGGCAAGTATCAGGCTATCAAGCCTGCTCAGCACTAATACACTTAGCTCTAGCACTTCCCCACCCATGCTCTATACCCTGAAACGCCGTATTTTATTCGTTGGAGTGGTCCTCGCCTCGGCCGCTGCTACGCCCCTAATGGCACAGCAGCAACAAGCGCACAACCCCATCATCTACGCCGACGTGCCGGACCTGTCGATGATTCGGGTAGGGGACACCTACTACATGAGCAGCACCACCATGCACATGACGCCGGGCGTGCCCATTATGAAGTCGAAAGACCTGGTAAACTGGCAGTTGGTAAGCTACGCCTCCGACACGCTGGGTACCCAGGACGAGCTGACGCTGCGCAACGGCAAAAGCACTTACGGACGCGGCTCGTGGGCCAGCAGCCTGCGTTTTCACAACGGCACGTACTACGTCTCGACCTTCGCCCAAACGACCGGCAAGACGTATATCTATTCGACCAAGAACATCGAGAAAGGGTCCTGGAAAGCCGTGTCGTTCAAGCCGAGCTACCACGACCACTCCCTGTTTTTTGACGACGATGGCCGCGTGTATATGCTCTACGGCGCCGGCAAACTGCGGCTGGTCGAGTTGAAAGCCGACGCCTCGGGCGTGAAGCCCGGCGCCACGGAGCAGGTGCTGATTGAAAACGCCAGCGCCCCAGCCGGTCCCAACCTCGGCCTACCCGCCGAGGGCTCGCAGCTGTTCAAGATTAAAGGCAAGTATTACCTCTTCAACATCACCTGGCCCAAGGGCGGCATGCGCACCGTGGTGGTGCACCGCGCCGATAAGCTCACCGGCCCCTACGAAGGCCGCGTGGCCCTGCAAGACCTTGGCGTGGCCCAGGGCGGCCTCATCGACACGCCCGATGGCCGGTGGTTTTCCTACCTGTTCCGCGACTACGGCGCCGTGGGCCGCATTCCGTACCTGGTGCCCGTGACCTGGACCGATGGCTGGCCGGTGCTGGGCAACCCCGCCGGCAAGGTGCCTGAAACCCTCGACCTACCCCCCAGCAAAGGCCTGATACCCGGCATCGTCGCCTCAGATGAGTTCAGCCGCCGCAAGGGCGAGCCGGCCCTACCGCTGGTGTGGCAGTGGAACCACAACCCCGAAAACTCCCTCTGGTCGCTGACGGACCGCAAGGGCTACCTGCGCCTGAAAACCGGCCGCGTGGATACCAGCTTCGTGCTGGCGCGCAACACCCTCACCCAGCGAACCATCGGTCCCACCAGCGCCGGCACCACGTCCCTGGACGTGTCGCACCTGAAAGATGGCGATTTTGCTGGCCTGGCCCTGCTGCAAAAGCGCTATGGCCTGGTAGGCGTGCAGCAGCAAAACGGCGCCAAATCCATCGTCATGATCAGCGCCGAAACGGAGCGGCCCGTGGAGCTACAACGGCTACCGCTGACGCAGAACACGGTGTACTTCAAGGCCGAATGCGACTTCACGGACCGCAAGGACGTGGCGAACTTCTTCTATAGCCTCGACGGCAAAACCTGGAAAGCCATCGGCGGGCCGCTCAAAATGGCCTACACGCTACCCCACTTCATGGGCTACCGGTTCGGGTTGTTCAACTATGCCACGAAGCAGGCGGGCGGCTACGCTGACTTCGACTACTTCCGGATTGCGGACACCATTGCCGGGGCGAAGTAAGCAGCCGTACGTCCCAGGGCTGAAGCCCTGGGCTAAGCAGTGAGATATTAAACCAAAGCCGCTCCGTAGCCCAGGGCTTCAGCCCTGGGACACATGGTTTGCTTTTCGTTGAACAGAGAGCCAACAGCTAAACCAACTATTCCTACCCAACATGCTGACACACAAACTATCCACTATCCTGACTGGCCTGGCCTGCCTGCTGGGCGGCGCGGCCCAGGCGCAAAACCCAATTATCACCAACCAATTCACGGCCGACCCTACGGCGCGCGTGTTCAACGGGCGGGTGTATGTGTATCCCTCGCACGATATTCCAGCCACGCCGGGGCACGGGCGGGCCGGCTGGTTTGTGATGGAGGACTACCACGTATTTTCCTCCGCCAACCTCACCGACTGGACCGACCACGGCGTCATCGTCACGCAAAACAAAGTACCCTGGGTGAAGCCCGACAGCTACGCCATGTGGGCGCCCGACTGCGTAGCGCGCAACGGCAAGTACTACTTCTACTTTCCCGCTACTCCGCAGGATACTACCAGCGGCCGGGGATTCCGCATCGGGGTGGCCGTAGCCGATAAGCCTACCGGCCCGTTTGTGCCCCAGCCTCAGCCCATTGCCGACGTACGCGGCATCGACCCCAACGTGTTTATCGACCAGGATGGACAGGCCTACCTGTACTGGTCGCAGGGCAATATCTACGGGGCCAAGCTGAAAGCCAACATGCTGGAGCTGGCTGAGGCGCCGCACACGCTGGGTGAGCTGCCGACCAAAGGCTTGAAGGAAGGCCCGTTTTTGTTTAAGCGCAACGGCACCTATTACCTGACCTACCCGCACGTAGCCAACAAAACCGAGCGCCTCGAATACGCCACCAGCACCAGCCCCCTAGGTCCGTTTACCGTGAAAGGCGTGATTATGGACGAGTCGCCGACGGGCTGCTGGACCAACCATCACTCTTTGCTAGAGCTCAACAAGCAGTGGTATCTATTTTACCACCACAACGACTTGTCGCCCGACTTCGACAAAAACCGGTCGGTGCGCATCGACAGCTTGTTTTTTGAGCCCGACGGGGCCATCCGCAAAGTGACGCCTACCCTGCGCGGCGTGGGCCTGACCGATGCCAAGCAGAAAATCCAGCTGGACCGCTACAGCCGCCTGAGCAGCAGCGGCGCAAGCATTGCCTTCCTGGATACCGCCAACCGGTTTCAGGGTTGGAAAACGGTGTTTGCCAACAACCAGGGCTGGGTGCAATATAATGGCGTCGCTTTCGGCAAGCAGCCGCTCAAGACGGCTACCCTGCGCGTAGCGGCCCCGGCCGGTGCCACGCTGCAACTCCGGGTAGACGGTGCCACGGGGCCGGTGCTTGCCCAAGTGACCGTACCCAAAGGTCAGCAATGGCGGGAAGTAAAAGCGCCTTTAACCGCCTTTAAGCCTGGCACGCACACGTTGGTAGTCTCCTCGAAAACAAACAGCCCTGTGGAAATCGACTGGGTCAAGTTTGAGTGAGGTAGCCGGACCTAGCACCCTAGCCTCTTGCTGAACGCCCGGCTGACAACCCCGACGGCACCACCCAGCCCATGGTGTAGACGACTATAGGCGTGGCGCCGGTGAAGTAGCCTGGCTTCCTTCGTTTCTGTAACCAACTCTCCCGTGCACAACTCTTTACGCAAAGACAAGCTGCTGGCAGTGCTGCTGGCGGTGAGCTGGCCCCTGACTGGTTTTGGGCAGAGCGTGCAGCGCTACACCCGCGCCACCGACCGGGTCACGCTTACCCTGGCTGACGGGCAGCTGGTGTTGCGCCCGCTGGCGGAAAACGCCGTGCGGGTGCAGTTTGCTAACGCGGCCCGGCCGGAACTGCCTGAGTTGGTGTTGACGAGCCCAGCGACGGTGCCGGCGTTCAAGGTAATGGAAACGAGCACGGCGGTGCAGCTCGCTACCAAGCAGATGCAGGTGCAGGTAGACAAAGCCACCGGAGCCGTGCGCTACCTCAACAAGGCCGGCCAGGTGTTTTTGCAGGAGCAGCCCACCACCCGCCTGCGGGCCGCCGAGCCCGTACTGGGTGAGGCCAACGTGGTGGCCGAGCAGCAGTTCCTCACCGCGCCTGACGAGCTGCTGCTAGGCCTAGGGCAGTTTCAGGATGGGCACTTCAACCTGCGGAGCGTGACCCGGCAGCTGACGCAGGTGAACACCCAAATAGCCCTGCCTTTTATCTACTCCAGCAAAGGGTATGGCTTGCTGTGGCACCAATACGGCCTCACCGATTTCAACCCCGCCGATGCACTTATTCCGCTGGAAAAGCAGCTAGCCGCAGCGCCGGCCGGCCAGGCGGTAGATGCCACCACCTCCACGGGCACCCAGAAAGTAGCACAAGACCAGGCCACGTACAGCGGCACCGTCACGCTGCCGGCGGCGGGCACGTACGCCGTCATGCTCGACCTAGGTGGCATGGGCAACCGGCACTACGTGGCTATTGATGGCGTGGCCTGCATCGACCACAGCAATTTCTGGCTACCTCCTACGGCTAGTGCCAAGGTGACCCTGCCCGCCGGGCAACACACCATCCGGGTGGTGTGCAAGGCCAACAATACGCCCCGCCTTACCTACAAGCGGGTGGATGAGCTGACCACCTTCCGCTCGCCGAATGCCCAACTGCTGGATTACGTAGTGTTTTATGGGCCGCAGGCCGACGCCGTTATTCAGACTTACCGCAACTTGTCGGGCCAGGTGCCGCTGCTGCCGCAGTGGGCCTACGGCTTCTGGCAGTGCCGCGAGCGGTACACCTCCAGCGCACACCTACAGGAAACGGTGCAGGAGTTTCGGCGGCGCAACATTCCGATGGATGTGATTGTGCAGGACTGGCAGTATTGGGGCAAATATGGCTGGGGCGTCATGCAGTTCGACGAGGCGAAGTACCCCGACCCGGCTGCGCTGATGCAGAACCTGCACGCCCAGCACGCCCGATTCAATATTTCGGTGTGGGAGAATCTGAACAAGGAGTCAGCCATCGGCAAAAGCCACGTGGCCAATAACTTCTACATCCTCGATAGCCCGTGGCTGGACCTCACCAACCCAGCGGCGCGCACGGCCCACTGGGCGGCCATCAACCAGCATTTGTTCCGCTACGGGGTCGATTCATGGTGGCTGGACGCCACGGAGCCGGAAAACGACGCCCTGCACGGCAAAAAGCTGTTCGTGGGGCCCGGCGACTTTTACCGGCTCACGTACCCGCTCTACGTCAACCAGGCCGTGTACGAGGGCCAGCGCGCCACCAGCCCCGACAAGCGTGTGTGCATTCTCACGCGCTCGGCCTTTCTGGGGCAGCAGCGCTACGGCACCATCAGCTGGTCGGGCGACATTGGCGGCACCTGGGATACGTTCAAGCGCCAGATTCCGGCTGGCCTAGGTTTCAGTATCACCGGCCTGCCATACTGGACCACCGACATCGGCGGATTCTTCCGCCCTGGCGCGGGCCAGTACACCGACCCACAGTACAATGAGCTGCTGATGCGCTGGTACCAGTGGGGCGCGTTCACGCCCATCTTCCGGGTGCACGGCTACCAGACCGAAACTGAGCCCTGGAAAAATGGTCCGGTGGTGGAAGCCAACATCCGGCAGCTGCTCGACGTGCGCTACCGCCTGCTGCCCTACCTCTACTCGGCGGCTTGGCAGGTGCACCAGAACGGCTCGACACTTATGCGCCCGCTGGTGATGGACTTCCCAACCGACACCGCCGCCACGCACCAAGCGTACGAGTACGCGTTTGGCCCGGCTTTCCTGGTGGCACCTGTCACCAAGCCGAGCGTGACGACGTGGCCTGTGTATTTGCCAAAGGCCGCCGCATGGTACAACTTCTGGACTGGCCAGCGCCACGCGGGCGGGCAAACCGTGGCAGCGCCGGCGTCGCAAACCACGACGCCAGTTTTCGTGAAAGCAGGCGCTATTGTGCCCCTAGGTAAACGCCTACAATACACCGGACAGAAAGCCGCTGATACCTTAGAAATCAGGGTGTACGCTGGCGCCGATGGCCGGTTTGCTTTGTATGAGGACGAAGGCGACAGTTACCGCTACGAGCAGGGACAATATACGCTCATCGACTTTGCCTGGGATGAGAAACGCCAAACCCTGACCATTGGCCCGTGCCAGGGCACGTATCCCGGCGCGTTGCCGCGGCGGGTGTTCAACCTCGTGTGGCCGAGCGAGACTACCGGGCTAGGTGCCGCATTCGGCACGCCTCAGAAGCAAGTGATTTACACCGGCAAACGATTGACAATTAAACGGTAGCGTCGACTACCTTCTCGGCTTGAAATCAATGTTATGAAGAAGAGTTTTCTTAGTTTCCTGTTCGCTGTTGCCGCTTTTCAGCTGCGCGCCGAAGACGGCCACCAGCTCTGGCTGCGTCCGCACGCGACGGTGCCCGTTACGGTAGTGGCGCCTGCTTCCCGCTCAGTTTTGCTTGCTACGGCTAAGCAGGAGCTTCAGCAAGGCTGGCAGGGCAACGCCGGTGCCACCGTGACACTAACGCTCAAAAAGGACAAGGCCATTAGGTACGACGGCTACCGCATAAGTCCCAGTGGGGTGCAGGCCGTCACCGAACGGGGGCTGCTGTACGGGGTGTTTGAGTTGATACGTTGCCAGCAAACGGGCCAGGCCGCGCAAGCTGGCGTGTCGAATCCATCCTACGAATACCGTCTGCTCAACCACTGGGACAATCCCGATGGGTCAGTGGAACGCGGCTACGCGGGGCAATCCATCTTCTGGCGCAAAGACAGCTCGTTTGTCACCACCAGCCGCGACAAAACTCTGTGGCAAGAATACGCCCGCGCCAATGCGTCGGTAGGCATCAACGGCGCCGTTGTCAACAACGTGAATGCGTCGCCGCGCATTTTATCGGCCGAGTACCTAGCTCGCGTGAAGGCTATTGCCGATGTGCTACGGCCGTATGGGGTGAAAACCTTCTTGGCCGTGAAGTTTTCGTCGCCCGTTCTGCTCGGTGGCCTAAAAACCGCTGACCCCCTGGACCCCGCCGTGGTGAAATGGTGGCAGGCGAAGGCCAAGGAGATTTACCAGCAGATTCCGGATTTCGGCGGCTTCCTGGTGAAAGCCAGCAGCGAAGGCCAGCCCGGCCCGCAGGACTACGGCCGCACCCACGCCGACGGGGCCAATATGCTGGCCGATGCTGTGCGGCCCTACGGCGGCCTGGTGATGTGGCGGGCCTTCGTATACAGCCCTAGCGATAAAGACCGCGCCAAGCAGGCCTACAACGAGTTCGTGCCGCTCGATGGCAAATTCCGCGACAACGTCATCATTCAGGTGAAAAACGGGCCGGTCGATTTTCAGCCACGCGAGCCGTTTAGCCCGCTGTTTGGGGCGATGAAGAAGACTTCCGTCATGCCGGAGTTTCAGATTACGCAGGAGTACCTGGGGCACTCCATCGACCTAGCTTTTCTCTCGACCATGTGGGAGGAGTGCCTGGGTAGCGACACTTACCAGGCGGGCCCCGGCAGCACGGTGGCCCGCGTCACCGATGGCAGCGTGTACCCGCAAAAGCACACCGCCATGGCCGGCGTTGCCAACACCGGCCTAGACCGGAACTGGACCGGCCAGGACTTCGGCCAGGCCAACTGGTACGCCTTTGGCCGCCTGGCCTGGAACAACCAGTTGAAAAGCGCCCAGATTGCCGATGAGTGGCTCAAGCAAACCTTTGCCGGGGCCGCCGACCAGCAGGCAACCGCTTCTGCTGCGGACTGGAACGCCAACTTTCTGGCCCCAGTCACGCAGATGATGCTGGACAGCCGGGAAGCCGTTGTGAACTATTCGATGCCCTTGGGCTTGCACCACATCATGTCGGCCACGCACGACCACTACGGCCCCGGCCCGTGGTGGGCGCCGCCCAAGATGCGCGCCGACTGGACGCCGCCTTACTACCACCAGGCCGACGCGCAGGGGGTAGGCTTCAACCGCACCACCACCGGCAGCAACGCCGTGAGCCAGTACCACGAGCCGCTGGCCTCGCAGCTGAATGACCCCGCTACCTGCCCCGACGAGTACCTGCTCTGGTTCCACCACTTGCCCTGGGATTTCAAGATGAAATCGGGTAACACCCTCTGGAATGAGCTGTGCGCGCATTACGATAAGGGCGTGCACCAGGTGCGGCAGTTTCAACAGACTTGGGACCAGACCCGACCCTACGTGGATGCCGAGCGCTTTGCGGCGGTGCAGAACAAGCTGCGCGCCCAGAGCGGTGCCGCCGTGCTGTGGAAAGATGCCTGCCTGCTCTACTTTCAGCAGTTTAGCAAGCTCCCGATACCAGCTTCCGTCGAGCCGCCGATGCACACGCTCGATGGCGTCATTGCCAACGATATGGTACGCCCTAGGCCACTGCCACGCCCCTAAGGCTTCTACCTGTTGCCCAGCGGCAAATGAGCCGCCCGCCCTACCATCTACTGTATTTCTATGCATAGGTACCTTCTAGCTACTGCTCTACTTTTCATACTTGGGCAAGCCGCCCTCGCCCCGTGCAGCTACGGCCAGGCGGCCGCCAAGCCGGGCGCAAACCCGATTATCCGGGACGTGTTTACCGCCGACCCGGCGCCGCTGGTGTACAAAGACAGGCTCTACCTCTACGTAGGCCACGACGAGGCCAAGGAGGGCCAGATGTTCAACATGAACGACTGGCTGTGCTACTCCACCACCGACATGAAAAACTGGACCGCGCACGGCCCCATCATGAACGTGCGCGACTTTAAGTGGGCAACGAAGGATGCCTGGGCCTCGCAGGTGGTGGCCCGCAATGGCAAGTTTTACTTTTATGCGGCGGTGCAGGAGGGTGCCCCGGCCAATGCTAAAGCCATTGGAGTGGCCGTGTCGGATAGTCCTACCGGCCCCTTCGTGGATGCCCGTGGCTCGGCGCTCGTCTCCGACAAAACCACGCCCGGCCCCAACGGCTGGGACGACATCGACCCCACCGTGTTTGTAGATGACGACGGCACGGCGTGGCTGGCCTGGGGAAACCCCAACTGCTACCTGGCCAAGCTCAAGCCCAACATGACGGAGCTCGACGGCCCCATTCAGCGCATCGAGCTGCCCAACTACACCGAAGGCCCGTGGCTGCACAAGCGCGGCAAGCTATACTACCTCACCTACGCGGCCTTCGCGCACCAGGGCATGTCGGAGAAAATGTGCTACGCCACCGCCCCCAAAATCACCGGCCCCTGGACCTACCGCGGCATCCTGACCGACCAGGCCAAGAACAGCTACACCATTCACCCTGGCATTGTTGAGTTTAAGAAGCAGTGGTACTTCTTCTACCACAACGCCACGCTCACCCTACCCACCGGCGAAAGCGGGGCCCTGGGGCGCCGCAGCGTGTGCGTGGAGTACCTGTATTACAACCCCGACGGCACCATTCAGCCCATCACCCACACCGTAGCCGGCGTGAGTGTGCCGCCTACTCTCAACGCTAATCGCCCCGCGCCGCCCGCCGACGCGCCCGCTACTACCGCCCCTGGCGTTACCGTCGTGCAAAACATCCAGCCGCGCCCCGCGCAGTGGCCCGGCGCACCCCTGCTGAGCACCATGGCTGATCCGGCCAACACGGCCCTCGACAACATCAGCTTCAATCACGACAAGGGCGGCACCAGCCTGGGCCAGACTTTCCGGGTGTCGGCTGATGGCAAGCTGACCCGCATCGACCTGTTTGGGGGCGATGGTTTTGGCACTGATGCCAAGCAGCCCGTGACGCTGGCCCTCTACGACCTCGGCACGCAGGAAAATCCGGCCTATACTCCTGGTACCAACCTGCTAGGGGGCGGGAAGGGGCTAGCTATTGCCTACAAACCGCAGCCCGCTGGGCTGTTGCAGTTCGACTTTACGGGTGCCAACCAGGTGCCCCTGCAGGCCGGGCATACCTATGCTTTCGAGCTGCAAGGCCTGGAAAAGTCGGCGCCGCTTTTCTGGCGCGCGAGTCGGCAGGAGGCCTACCCGGCCGGGGGCGCCTACTTCAACCGGCAGCCGCTACGCCTGAACGACAAGCCCGGCTGCGACTTTGGCCTGGCAGTGTACACTACGGCTAACTTGAAATAACAAGCGCCATTGTGCGGCTGACTACCTAGAAGCTTTTCTCTATTCTTCACCTGGCTGCCCGCGGGCGGCGCACTTCCTACCCACCACTATGAGAATATGGTTTCCCCTACTGGCAAGCGTGGCCCTGCTGAGTGCTGAGCCAGCGCTGGCCCAAAAAATGGTGATGGAGGCCCCAAAGGGCTTCGACCAGCCCAAGGCGGGCATTGCCACCGGCCGCATCGACAGCATCAGCTACCCCTCCAAGACCGTGGGCACGGTGCGCAAGGCGCTGGTGTACACCCCGCCGGGCTACTCCAAAAAGAAGAAGTACCCGGTGCTCTACCTGCTGCACGGCATCGGGGGCGACGAGAAAGAGTGGCTGAAGGGCGGGCACCCGCAGGTGATTCTGGATAACCTGTACGCGGCGGGTAAGCTCAAGCCCATGCTGGTGGTGATGCCCAACGGCCGCGCCATGAAGGACGACCGGCCCGTGGGCAATATCTACGGCCCCGACAAAGTGGCCGCCTTTGCCAACTTCGAGCAAGACCTGCTCACCGACCTCATTCCCTACATCGAAAAGCACTACCCAGCCCTCAAAAACCGCGAGGACCGGGCCATTGCCGGCCTGTCGATGGGCGGGGGGCAGTCGCTGGATTTTGGCTTAGGCCACCTCGATAAGTTCGCCTGGGTGGGCGGCTTCTCGTCGGCCCCGAACACCAAGATGCCCGAGCAGCTGGTGCCCGACCCCGAAAAGGCCAAGAAGCAACTCAAGCTACTCTGGATTTCGTGCGGCGACGCCGACGGCCTGCTGCCCATCAGCCAGCGCACCCACGACTACCTCTACGAACACAACGTGCCCCACGTGTACTACCTCGAAGCCGGCGGGCACGACTTCAAGGTGTGGAAAAACGGGCTGTACATGTTCTCGCAGCAGCTCTTTAAGCCCGTGGATGTGGCCGCCCTACCCACCTATACCGTGCTAGGGGCGCCGGCCGCCACCAACGTGCGCAACGCCAAGTACCCCCAGATTCTACCCGACAATCGCGCCGTATTTCGCCTCAAAGCCCCCGGCGTGCAGAAAGCGCAGCTGGACCTAGGCCATAAATATGACATGGTGAAGGACAGTACCGGCACCTGGACCGTGACCACCGACACCCTGAGCCGCGGCCTGCACTATTACTCGCTCATTCTCGACGGCCTACCCATTGCCGACCCCGCCAGCGATACGTTCTACGGCATGGGCCGCATGGCCAGCGGCATTGAAATTCCCGGCCGCGGCACCGCCTTCTACGCTATGCGCGACGTGCCCCACGGCGAGGTGCGCGAGCGGCGGTTCTTCTCCAAAGTCACCAATTCGTGGCGGCGGTTTTTTGTGTACACCCCGCCGGGCTACGATGCTAATACCGCCGAGAAGTACCCGGTGCTCTACCTGCTGCACGGCGGCGGCGAAGACGAAACCGGCTGGGCCAAGCAAGGCAAAACCGACCTCATTCTGGACAACCTGATTGCCGATAAAAAGGCCAAACCTATGCTCGTGGTGATGCTCGACGGCAACATGGGCGGCTCCGGTGGCTTGGCCGGCTTCGGCGAGCAAACGCTGAAGCGCTTCGAGGACGAGCTCAAACAAACCGTGCTGCCGGTAGTGGAAAGCAACTACCGCGTAGCCCCCGGCGCCCAAAACCGCGCCCTGGCCGGCCTATCGATGGGTGGCCTACAGACGCTGTACGCGGGCATGAAGAACACCGACCAGTTTGCCTACCTAGGGGTGTTCAGCTCGGGCTTCTTCGCGAACAACGCAGCCCTGTCGGACCCGCAGTATGCCTACATGAAGGCCAACGCCAATACCATCAACACCAACCTCAAGCAATTGTGGCTCTCGATGGGCGGCCCGGAGGACATTGCCTACGCCAACAACAAGGTGATGCGCGCCAAGATGGATGAGCTCGGCATTAAGTACGTGTACAGCGAGTACCCTGGTGGCCACACCTGGCCTGTCTGGCGCCACGATTTGTATATGTTTGCCCAGAAGCTGTTTTAGACTGCTATCCGCAGCTAAGAAGCATGATGGTAACGTCATGCTGAGCCTGTCGAAACATCTCTCCCGCTTCGCCTAGCGGTTATAGAGACGCATACTTGCGTCTCCCGCGTGCTGGTGTTGTTTAGCTAGCGGTTCTAGGCCAGTCGTTCAACAAGGAGACGCAAGTATGCGTCTCTACATCGTCCTTACAAAGCAGGAGGGATGCTTAGGCTCAACCTAATTGCCTTTAGCCTAGAAAACCTATTCCAACCCTCACTTTCCTCGAAAGTCAGCGCTTATCCACTCACCTACCTATGAAAACAATCCCACGCTTAGCCAAGACCTTTCTGCTGCTGCTCTGCTGGGCAGGTGCTCTTGGGACGGTGGCGGGCAAGCCAAAGCCTACCCCGTTGCGGCTGTGGTACGATAAACCCGCTGCTAACTGGAATGAGGCCCTACCCCTCGGCAACGGCCGCCTGGGCGTCATGGTGTTTGGCGGGCCCCAGCGCGAGCGGCTGCAGCTAAATGAGGAAACCATCTGGGGCGGCGGACCCAACAACAACGTGAAGGCCAATGCGCTGCCCGTAGTGCGGCAGCTCCGCGAGCAGCTGCTGGCTGGGCACCTAGTGGAAGCGCAGGCACTGGCCCAAGCGCAGATGCAGCCCGCCGGCAACAGCGGCATGCCCTACCAGACGGCCTCAAACGTGTACCTCGACTTTGCCGGCCACGACAGCCCTACCCACTACCAGCGCGACCTGGACATCAGCCGGGCCGTGGCCTCGGTGAGCTACGAGGTAGGCGGCATCACTTACCGGCGCGAGGTATTTAGCTCCTTACCCGACCAGGTGATGATCGTGCGCCTCACGGCCAGCAAGCCGGGCAGTATTAGCTGCCAGCTCAGCGAGGAAAGTCCGATGCAGCACACCCAGCACGCCGAGCAAAACCAGCTGGTGCTGGATGGCCGCGGCAGTGAGCACGAAGGGCAGGAGGGCAAGGTGCGCTTTCAAACGCGGGTGCAGGCTGTAACCGAAGGCGGCACCACGCAAGCCACCGACGCAGGCATTCGGATTCAGAATGCCAACAGCGCCACGCTCTACATTTCTATCGGCACCAACTTCGTGAACTACCACGATGTGAGCGGCGACCCGGCCGCGCGGGCCACGGCCTACCTGGCGGCCGCCGTGCGCAAGCCCTACAAGCAAGCCCTGGCCGACCACGTAGCCGCCTACCAGCGTTACTTCAACCGCGTGACGCTAAACCTGGGCGTGACGCCCGCCGCCGAACTGCCTACACCCCAGCGTATTGCCAATTTTGCCCAGGGCAACGACCCCGCGCTGGCGGCCTTGTATTTCCAATACGGGCGCTACCTGCTCATCAGCTCGTCGCAGCCGGGCGGGCAGCCGGCCAACCTGCAAGGCATTTGGAACGACCAGCTCAAGGGGCCTTGGGACAGCAAGTACACGGTGAACATCAACACCGAAATGAACTACTGGCCGGCCGAAGTTACCAACCTGACCGAGCTGCACGAGCCGCTGTTTGGGATGATAAAGGACCTGAGCGTGACCGGGCAGCAGAGCGCCCAGCAGCTATACGGCGCCCGTGGCTGGAACCTGCACCACAACACCGACATCTGGCGCATCACGGGGCAGGTCGACCCGCCGCAGTACGGCCTCTGGCCCATGGGCGGCGCCTGGCTGAGCCAGCACCTCTGGGACCATTACCAGTTCACCGGCGACCTGGCTTTCCTGCGCGACTACTACCCCGTGCTGAAAGGCGCGGCTACCTACTTCGTCGATGCCTTGCAGGAGGAGCCTACCCACCATTGGCTGGTGGTGGCGCCCTCGGTGTCGCCCGAAAACACGTATCAGCTTCAGGGCAAGCAGATTGCGCTGGTGGCCGGCACCACCATGGACAACCAGCTGGTGTTCGACCTGTTCTCGAAAACCATCCGGGCCGCCGAGCTGCTGCAGCTGGATACGCCCTTTACCGACACCCTGCGCACCCTGCGCGAGCGGCTGCCCCCCATGCAGATTGGCCAGTACGGACAGGTGCAGGAGTGGCTGCAAGACGTGGACAACCCCCAGGACCAGCACCGCCACATTTCCCACCTCTACGGCCTCTACCCCAGCGGGCAGATTTCGCCCTACCGCACGCCCGCGCTGTTTGAGGCCGCCCGCGTGACGCTCACCCAGCGCGGCGACGTGAGTACGGGGTGGTCGATGGGGTGGAAGGTGAACTTTTGGGCCCGCATGCAGGATGGCAACCACGCCTACAAGCTGCTCACCGAGCAGTTGCGGCTGCGCTCCGGCGCGGGCGGCAACCGGGGCGAGGGCGGCGGCACCTACCCCAACCTGCTGGACGCGCACCCGCCCTTCCAGATTGACGGCAACTTTGGCTGCACCGCCGGCCTGGCCGAGCTGTTCGTGCAGAGCTACGACGGCACCCTCGACCTATTGCCCGCCCTACCCGACGCCTGGCCTACCGGCGAGGTAACGGGCCTGGTAGCCCGCGGCGGCTACGTGGTAGACCTGGCCTGGGACAAGGGCCACGTGACGCGGGTGCGCATCACCTCCCGCCTCGGGGGCAACTGCCGGGTGCGGGTGCACAGCCCCATCAAAGCCACCGGCGGCACCAAGCTGCAAGAGGCGCAGGGCGACAACCCCAACCCGTTTTACCAAACCCTGGCCGTGAAGCCGCCGCTGGTATCCGGCAAAACTACGCCGAAGCAGCCCACGCTGGCCCCGTCGTTTGTGTATGATTTTCCCACCGAAGCCGGCAAAACCTACTCCCTACGAGCACGCTAGCTCCGTGGCATTTGCCTGCTTCTCTCTCCCTTGCCTACCACTTCGCTCTATGAAAAAGATCTTGCTCGTTGCCCTGCTGGCTCTCGGCGCCTACCTGCCTTCCCAAGCGCAAAACCCCATTATCCGCGGCGTATTCACGGCCGATCCGGCGCCGCTGGTGTACCACGATACGCTGTTCCTGTACACCGGCCACGACACGGCCTCGGTGCAGGAAACCAACTACAAGATGCCCGACTGGCGCGTGTACTCCACTACCGACATGGTGCACTGGAAGGATTACGGCACCCGTCTTTCGCCTCGCACCTTTGCCTGGGCCACTGGCGATGCCTACGCGGCGCAGTGCGTGTACCACAAGGGCAAGTTCTACTGGTTTGTGTCCACGTTTCATAAGAAGGACGACAACAGCCAGGGCGGCGCGGCCATTGGGGTAGCGGTGTCGGACCGCCCCACGGGGCCGTTCAAGGATGCCATTGGCAAAGCGCTTATTGTCAATGAAATGACCAAGGACAAGCCCCACGCCTGGGACGACATCGACCCTACCGTGTTCATCGACGACGATGGCCAAGCCTACCTGTACTGGGGTAACTTAAGCTGCCGCTACGTGAAGCTCAAGGACAACCTGACGGAGCTGGCTGGCCCCATCACGGTGCTGAACATCAAGAACTACATCGAAGGCCCCTGGGTGTACAAGCGCAAGAAGCTCTACTACCTGGTGTACGCCAGCGCCGGTACCAAACCCGAAATGATTGAGTACTGCACCGCCCCCACGGCCACCGGCCCCTGGACCTACCGCGGCATCATCCAGCAAAACGTGCCCAACAGCTTCACCACGCACCCCGGCATCATCGACTACAAGGGCAAGAGCTACTTCTTCTACCACAACGGGGCCCTGCCCACCGGCGGCAGCTACCGCCGCTCTATCTGTGTGGATGAAATGCACTACAACAAGGACGGCTCCATCCAACCCATCGTGCAGACGACGCAGGGAGTAGGGCCCGTGAAGTAAGATGCTGGGCCGAAGCGCAGAACATGCCTAAACAATAAGGGCTGCCAACAAGAGGTAGGATTCTGGTAGTCCGCGTGTGGGGTAGGCGGCTAGTGCTGGCAGGGCTGCGGATCCACCTTGTTGATCATGCGGAAGCGCATGAACTTGCGCAACAACGACGGGCTCTTATGTAATAGCTCGTCGTTGGGTGAGGCTGTGGCTAGCGCAAACGTGCGGTGCTGCCCGTTGCGGACGTACTCCACGCGCGCGGGCCGCACATCGGCTATCCGGTTTTTGAGCTGAAAAAACGTTATCAGCTTGCCTTCGTCGGCAATGTGCTGCAGCTCCGTATCCGACGAGGCTATTACCTCGATCATGTCTCTTTGAAAACCAAATACTTGCGCCTTTACGGGGATAAATAAGTGGTTGGTAATGCCACCTTCTGTGCGCAGATTGGAAAACATGGCAAACGAAGACTCCGTTTTCAGGCCGATATAAGGACTGATGCCATTCAGAAAAACCAGCAAGGGAAACAGCAAAAATAGCGCGTGCGGGAGCGAAAAAGTGCGGGTAGGAAAATACTGCCGGGCCTTGTATAGCGAAAGCAACAGCAGCAGGATATATAAAAAACTATACGCGCCCCACACCAACCGAAAATAATCGGTAGATACTTTGGTTACTACTTTGATGCTTCCAATAAATACAGCAAAAACAAGTATCCAAAATGCACCATGTGAGAAAGAAAAATTTGAAAATCGCTGCTTTATTATGTGCCAGATGGAAAATGAATTACTGCGGAATTGACGAAGGGTAGAAATGAACGTATAACTAGTAAATAGAAAATAGACAGCAAAAATCATGGATGAGAAATCATAAAATCCATTATAAGAATTGAACGCAATAACGCAGTGAAAAACAAGCCCGACAACCAGACCAATAGTGCGCGTTTGCCTGAAAATAAGCAGCACCGGAATCAGGGTTTCGATGACAAGCGTTAGGTAGATATTTGCCAGGATAAACGCGGGCGAAGAGGGTAGGAGGGCTTCTGCGTGCTGGGCCTTATACAACATAGCTGCGCAACTGGCACTAGGCGAGAGAAAGGCCCAGTTGAGCTTGTGCAATACCACGAAGAAGTAAAGAATCAGCAGCTCCAGGCGCACGGCCGGCGCAAAAGCACGCAGCAACGCCCCACGGTCTACCGACAGCCGCCGCTCCTTAAACGCCGTCCAGACCAATGCCTGTAGAATGGTGAGGTTCACGAAGGTGGTAAACAACCAGTGGTTGCTGATGTCGGGCAGTCGGGAAAATACCTCGTATAGCTGCAGGCCAATGAGCGCCAACAGCCGCACGATAGAGGAGGGCTTAGCAAGTACCGCCAACGCTGCCAACGTCAGCAACAGATAATGCAGCTGAGTGGTATATAGCCGCGACTGCGCCATATGAAACAACGTAGCAATGGCCCACAACGCGCAGAATACGGCGTAGCGTGTGGTGTCGGCCGCGGCGGCATCGGCGGCCGAGGGATGGGTTGCAGCAGGCGCTGCAGAGTGCCGGCCGGCTAGCGGCGGTACGGTGCTGGTGATGGAAGGCATGCCAGAGTAGCGTTATATCATGCAGAGGAAATATAGATTCAATTAGGCAGCCGGTGCTGGCGGATAATACAGCGCGGAAAAAGGGTTGGCACAAGGCGTTTTATAGGGGTCGTAAATACCTTGGTACCGCACGATTTTACGCTCATCCATGCGGTTCTGAAAAAAATCAGTTGATAATAGATACAGTGTAGTGATAGTGCGGACCAGCTGCGACTGATCGGAATTTATATTCAGCATATAATAGCCACGCATTTTCACATGCGCAAAGGCCGACCGGCTCGATCCTTCCTGTTGGTAATAATCCAGAACAAACTGCTCGACGCCTTTTCTGTCCAGATCCAGAAAATGAAACTGATGCAGGATAATGCCGGCCGTGGCCTCGTTGAGTGACACGGCGTAGGCGCCAAGGCTAGGGAGCACCACGGCAGCAGCAGCGCCAAGCCCGGCTATTTTCAGGAATTTGCGGCGGAACATACCCAATTAGGTTGCAGAGTGGCTGGAAGGGAAAGACTGATCGGCGGCCAGGAGCGACAAGGCCGAGAGCGTGAGGGTAGGGTTGGCGGGGGTGTAGGTAGTGAAGCTGCTGGCCCCCAGCACAAACAGGTTGCGGTACTGATGATGGCGCAAGTGCTTGTCTACCACGCTGTCCTGCGTGCTGGTGCCCATACGGGCCGTGCCCAGGATGTGCGCCTCGGTAGCATACGGGTCGTTGTAAATAATTTTCTCGACGGGTAGGCAGGACAGGATTTCTGGTAGTTGCTGCTTCATGCGCTCGATGCCGCGCAGAGCGTAGTCGGAGGGGCCGCCGAAGAACACGGCAGGCTGCAGCACATCGTCGGAGGTGGTTACGTAGTTTGCGGGGGTAGGCAGGTCTTCAAATACCATCCGGAAGCTGGCCATCTGGCGCCATTTGCCGCTTTCGGGGCGGAAGAAGGGGGCATTGCTGGACTCAATCAGGCAGGCGGCCGCCTCCCGGCGATGGTCGCCGTCGTAGAGCATGTAGCCGTTGGCATTCACCCAAGTGCTACCCCCCACGTTCTCCAGGTTGTCGAGGTACACATGTGCCTGCAAGCCCAACTGCTCGCCCAGGCCTTGCCCAGTGAAGGCGTTGGTATCGCCGGAGTTGAGCAGAATGTTGGCGTTGAACAGGGCATTGGCTCCCAGCGCCACCACCTCGCCGGCCACGTGGTAGTCGCGGTTGTCGCGGCGGAAGCTCACCTTGCGTACCCGGTCCTGCACCAGCTCCAGGCCGTAGACCTGCGCCCCGGTCAGCAGCTCCACGCGCGGGTCCTCGTACACCCCCATGTTGGAGTTGTCGATGGTGAATTTGGCATTCACCGGGCACACGCTGCACACGCCGCTGGCGCAGCAGGGGTTGCGGCCATTCGTGGCCACGCGGGCGCGGGCCGTGGGCTGATTAATATACAGGTTGCCGTATTTCTGGTGCAGGCGCTTGTCGACTTCCGTGAACAGATGCGGCGGCTGCGCATAGGCTTTCTTGCGGGGAAACGGCGTGTCGGCTGGCCCAGAAACCGCCATAATGTCTTCTACCTGCTCATAATAAGGGTCTAGCTCCTCATAGTGCACGGGCCAGTCGTTGCCCACGCCATAGAGCGTTTTCATCCGAAAATCGTTGGGTAGGAACCGGGGCGTGCAGGCATACCAGCAGTGCGAGCTGCCCCCGAACCCTACCGTAAACATCCAGTCCTTACGGGGCTGCTTGTTCACGAACGTACTGCGCCAATCGGGGTTTTGGCCGGTATAAGCGGTCTGCTCGCCCCGTTTCTCCTTCACCCGTTCGGCCCAGGGCACGGGGTAGCCGCGCTCCAGTACTAAAATTTTTTCTGTAGCGGGACGCTTTGCAAGATATTGATACAGAAAAAACGTGGAGGCGAATCCCGTCCCCACCACGATTAGGTCGTACGCGGTGTGCTTCATGTGCTACTGGCTAGTAGCAGTAAAGTAAAGCACTTTATTGCTTTTATAATAAAGTATATAAGAAAAATAATAAATTTTTAACGTTCCCTGAGTACAATTCTAGTCTGATACTTCAGAAATTGTATAACAGAGGGAGTTG
The DNA here is from genome assembly GCF_014333615.1 of Hymenobacter citatus. Taxonomy (GTDB): domain Bacteria; phylum Bacteroidota; class Bacteroidia; order Cytophagales; family Hymenobacteraceae; genus Hymenobacter; species Hymenobacter citatus. Next base: position 367,808 of record NZ_JACSCY010000002.1, read on the forward strand.
TTAAGGTAAATAGTTAAGCAGCTGCGTTATCAAGCGCCTTGCACTGCGTGCCACAGCCAAGCAAAAAATACAAACAAGCCCCACGCCAGCAGTCCGAATACTGCTAGTAATCCAATTAGCACCACTGCAATGAGACCTTTGCCGCTGCCTTGGTATTTGCCCTCCACGTAGTGCTCCCGTAGCAAGCGCACGTTCCGGTCGTTGGCTTTATAGGCGAAGTCGAAGATGTTGCCGAGGATAGGGCTGGCGCCTATTATGGTATCCAGGAGCACATTTAAAATCATGCGCACCACCACGCTACCTTTGGCGCCGTGGCGCATCATGGTCAGAATCAGCACGGCCGAGATGGCAAAGCTCGACAGGTCGCCCACAACGGGTAGCAGGCCCAGCACGGGGTCGAGGCCGAAGCGGAAACGGGTGCCGGGCAGCCGGAACTGACTGTCCATCAGCCGGGAGACGCGCGCTACCCATACGAGGCGGTCATCTTCAACAAGTATAGGTGTGCGGGGCGAAGTAGGGGTAGTGGGCATGGCAGTGGTGAAATGATAAGCCGGTGAGTGGTGAGTAATGAAAAAATGAAGGGCGCCAGTTGTGCTGAGCATGCGAAGGACCTTTGCACGCTCAGCACAACTGGCTTTTGTCAACTCACCATCTCACACAGTCACTTTTTGGTAGGCAACAGATCAATCCAGCCATCTTCGCTGACGACGATGGCCAGGCAGGGGTACTGGCTAGACTCTACGTAGCGCAAGGCCGAGTTGTAGCGCGAGCCGCGCGAAGAGTCGCCCTTGGCCGTGGCCAGACCGTCGAGAATTGCCCCAATACCGTAGCAGGTGCCGGCCGGGTCGATGAGCACGGCCCCGTCGATATTGGTAACCAGGCGCAGCAGACCGGGCGTCATCAGGCGGGGCGCCACTTGAAAGCACTGCCGCGTAAGGCGGGCCGCTTCCTGCGCCGCGCCTTCCGAAATCAATAGAATAGTGCCGTTGGATTGCGTAGTGGCCTTCTGCGTGAGCAGCCAGAGTCGGTCTACACCCTCGGTTTCCAGATGCGGAAACACAAGTTGCACTACGCGCCCAAAGTTGTCCTGGGCCACGGTGCCCTGGGGTAGGCGGGGCGTGTTCGATACCACCCGCATCATTACGTTGCCGTCGTGGCTCAGCTCCCAGCTGTAGTGGCGGGTGAAGTGCACCGTGAACACCGGCTCGTACTGCGGGTCGTTGGTGTCTACGAGGTAGCCCAAGCCAAACACGTCGGTGGCGTCGCTCACCAGTGAGGCGCGGTCTTCGCTCATTTCCAATAGCTTGCGAATAGAGCGATGGTCGCGCAGCGGAATGGGGGCGTCCAGCGTCAGCACGGGTTTGATGGCCGGGTGGTGGCGCCGCCCTACCAGCATGGTGCCCACGCCCTCGTCGCCCTCGTGGCGTAGGGCAGCCACGCCGTTGCAGGCATCGTAGAGACCGTGGGTGCCGGCGGCGGCGCGCAGCATAAAGCGGCGCCCGGCGGCGCGCAGCACCTCGTTGTAGTCGCGGTCGAGGATGGGGTGGTCCTCGTCGTTTTCGGTTTCGCGCAGGGCACGGCCGCAGTCGTGCAAAAACTCCTGCACCACAGCATCGAGCAAGGAGTTGGCTCTTCCGCCCGGCACCGGCGGCAGGATGTAATAGCTGTGGTAGGCCTCAGAGGATAGCTGCAGCACCACAAACACCAAATACCCGTGCACGTTGATGGGGGCCGAGCAGAAGTTTACCCGGTTTTCTTGCTGCTGCTCCACCAATTCCGTGAGTGTGTGCTCGGTGGAGCGGCGGAGCAGCTCATACCAACGGGCTTTTTCATACCGGTCGTGGTCGAGGGGATGCAGGTGGTAGACCACTTCGCGGGGCCCCTCGGGCTCCAGGGAAGCCGCGTATTCTTTCACCCCGGCAAAGTAATTGGGGGCATAGCGGTGCTTGGCAGGTTCTACCACAATGGCGCCGGGGTCGTCGGCCTCCTTGGCAGAGGCCAGACCCAGCAGCAGCACTTCGGGCTTCAGGTTACGGTCGAGTAGATTGAAAACGCCATCGGCCGAAAGCTGGGCCGAGACGCGAAATAAGCTTTGATGTTCCCACATAGGGTAGGGCGGGTCGGGAGAGAATAGGAAGTATACGGAAAAAGTGGCCCAATAGTCGGACGCGGCGCCCTAAAGCCGCGTACCAGTTAGTTTGGGAAACGCCGGGGTATCTTGTATCTTCGGTGCAGAAGTCGTCCACCGTTACCCCCGCCCGTATGCTGGTTGATTTACTGCTAGGTGGTCTATGTGCCCTGATGTTCCTACCCCTTACCACGGGGTATTGCGCCTATAGCTACGGGCGTTCGTTCTGGCTGTGGTTTGCCCTGGGCTGCTTCCTTCCCATTGTTTCCTTCTTCGTGCTATTCGCTCTCATTGCTCGCCGCCAGCTCAACCCCGGCCAGCAGCTCGTCGACGAAGCCAAGCAAATCCTGGCACAAGCGGCGGTGAAGAAGTGAAATGGTGAGATGGTGAAATAGTGAGTTTAAAAAAGGGTGTCATCCTGAGCTTGCGAAGGACCTTCTCACGTGAGAACGACAAACGTAACAACGACTCGTTCTACGGGCATAAGGCCCTTCGCAAGCTCAGGATGACACCCTTTTTTAAACTCACTATTTCACCATCTCACCACTCAAAAACTCCCCTATCCCCCGTGCGGCCCAGGCGCCGGTGCTGAAGCAGCCTTGTAGCAGATAGCCGCCGGTGGGGGCTTCCCAGTCCAGCATCTCGCCGGCCACGAAGGTGCCGGGCTTATGGCGCAGCATCAGGTGCTCGTCTACGGCTTCCCAAGCCACACCCCCGGCGGTGCTGATGGCCTCGTCGAGCGGGCGCAAGCCGGTGACGGGTAAGGGTAGGGCAGTGAGCAGGGAAAAAAGGCCATCGGGAGTAGTAGGCAGCGGGCCGGCCGGGGCCAGCTCGCGTAGCAGGGTAGGCACGGGCGGCCCCAGGCGCAGTGTCTTGCTCAGAAACGAAGCCAACGACGCGCCGGCGGGCCGGCGAGCTAGGTGCTGGCGCAGCTGCGCATCGGGCAGGTCGGGTTTGAGGTGCAGGTGCAGCAGGGCCGGTTCACCGGTGGCTAGGGCGGCGCGCAGGTAGGAGGTGAGGGCGTACACGGGCGTGCCCTCCACGCCGTAGTCGGTGAGCAGCAGCTCGCCGCGCACCGTGTGGGTGCCGCAGCGCAGGGCAATGTTCTTGAGTGGCTGGCGCCCTACCTTCTCCCGAAAAAAAGCCGACCACGCCACCTCCGCCCCGCAGTTGGCCGGTGCAAAAGGCACGCACTCTACCCCGGCTGCCTGGAGCAGGGGTAGCCAGCGGCCATCGGAGCCGGTTTTGGCCCAACTGGCACCGCCCAGGGTCAGCAGGGTAGCAGCGGGCCGAATGACAAATTCCTCACCCGTCGCCTCGCGGCGCAGGCGGTGCGTGCCGGGCTCGGGACCAAAGCCCAGCCAGCGGTGGCGCGTGTGCAACTGCACGCCTAGTGCCCGCAGCCGGTCCAGCCAGGCCCGCAGCACGTGGGCGGGCTTGTGATTGGGGGTAGGAAACACGCGCCCGCTGGTGCCCACAAACGTATCGATGCCCAACTCGGCCAGCAGGCGGCGCAGGGCATCGGGCGAGAATTGGTGCAGATAGCGCGCAAACTCGGGGTGGCGCGCGCCGTAGCGGGCGGCAAAGGCGGCCGTTGGCTCGCTGTTGCTGAGGTTGAAGCCGCCGTGGCCGGCCACCAGAAACTTGCGCCCCACGGTGGCCTGCGCTTCGTAAAGAGCCACGGCGTGGCCGGCTTCGGCCAACTGCCAAGCGGCCAGCAGGCCGGCGGGGCCGCCCCCTATAATGGCAACGGTAGCGGGCATGGGTACGGGTAACTTGTCAGAACTATCCGGGAGCAAGCCGGTTTACGGGTGCAAGATACGGTAGGCAGCAGGCTATATCGTGAGTGTACGCGAAATAGCGTAAGTTTCGGCTTTGCGGCCCCGATTGCCGTATAGGCAGCTACTGTTGGCTTTACTTTTCTGTATGGGTTCATACACTATTCTGATTGGCTTAAGTATAGCCGTCATTCTTTCTTACCTGTTCAACCTGGCCGCCCGGGCCACCAAAATTCCGTCGGTGCTGATGTTGCTGCTCACAGGCATTGCCCTGAAGCAGGTAGCCGAGTACACCGATTTTGGACTGGGCATTCCGAAGGTCGTGCTGGAGATATTTGGCATTATCGGGCTGATTATGATTGTGCTGGAAGGCGCACTGGACCTCAAGCTCAGCCGCGACAAAGCCCCCCTGATCCGGCGCTCTTTTATTGCGGCGGCTATTATGCTGGTGGTGCAATCGGTGGCCATTGCCTGGCTGTTGCAGCTGTACGTGGGGGCGCCGTTTCAGAGCTGTCTGATTAATGCCGTGCCGCTGGCCGTGGTGAGTAGCGCGGTGGCCATTCCAAGCGTGGCTAGCCTAGTGGGTGAGAAACAGGAGTTTATCATCTACGAAAGCACGTTTTCTGACATCATCGGCATCTTGTTTTTCAACTTTGCCATTCAGGACAACTTCGCGCAGGGCGCCTCTATTCTCACCTTCTCGCGCGACGTTATTGCGGTGCTCATTGTGGCGGTGGTCAGCACGGCGGTACTCACGTTTCTGCTCTCGCGCATCACGCTGCACATCAAGTTCTTCCTGATCTTCGCCTTCCTGATTCTGCTCTACAGCCTGGCCAAGGAGTTGCACCTGTCGTCGCTGGTGCTGGTGCTGGCCTTTGGCCTGGCCGTCAACAATGCCGAGCTGTTCCTGAAGGGTAAGCTGCGCGAATGGTTTCACCCCGAGCGCCTGGCCAACGACCTGCACCAGTTCAAGAACATCACCGGCGAGTCGGCTTTTCTGATCCGGACGTTCTTTTTCCTTCTGTTCGGCTTTTCCATCAACCTCAACAGCATCATCAATATCACGCTGCTGGAGCAGGGCCTCCTCATCGTAGCCATCCTCACCCTGATTCGCTACATCTTCCTGCGCTACGTAGCTAAAACTGACTTGATGCCAGAGCTTTTTATTGCACCCAAGGGACTGATTACCATTCTGTTATTCTATAGTATTCCGCCCCAGCACTTCATTGGCGAAGTCAGCGAAAGTATCCTGTTCGTCGTTATCCTCCTCACTGGTGTGCTGATGATGGTTGGGCTGCTGATTACGCCCAAACAGCCGGAGCTAGGAGAATATTGAATGGTGAAGTTGTGAATAGAAATACGCGTGTCATCCTGAGCGCAGCGAAGGACCTTATGACGTGAGAACGAATAGCGTGGCAACGACTTGTTCTGGCGTGATAAGGTCCTTCACTGCGCTCAGGATGACAGCATTTTTTTAACTCACCATTTCACCATCTCATTATCTCACCACTCAGTCCACCTCGCGGAGGAGCTGGCGGCGGTAGCCGGCCAGGATGGAGGCGCGCAGGATGAAGCCCATGTAGCGGCCCTCGGAGCTGAGTACGGGGAGGGCGTAGGCGTCGTGGTCTTCCAGCAGGTGCAGCGTGTCGAGGATGCTGTCGGAGGCGTGGATGATGGCGGCGGGGTCGCGCATCAGCTCGTGCACGTGGGTGGTGGTGTAGTGCTCGTCGTCGAAAAGGGCGTCGCGCACCGAATCGAGCGACACCACGCCGAGCAGGTGGTTGTCTTTGTCGAGCACCGGAAAGATGTTGCGGGTGGCGTGGCGGAACACGTTCACCAGCTCGCCCAGGGTATCGTCGGGGTGCACGGGGATAAAGTCGGTTTGCAAGAGGGCGCGCAGGTCCAGTTGCGAGAGCAGGCCCCGGTCGCGGTCTTGGTGCATCACCACGCCCTGCTTTACCAGCTTACGCGTGTATACGGAGTAGGGCTCGAAGTACTTGGCTACCAGGTAGGAGCATGAGGTCACCACCATCAACGGCACAAACAGCGCGTAGCCACCCGTGATTTCAGCAATGAGGAAGATGGCCGAGAGGGGAGCGTGCACTACCCCGGCCAGCATACCGGCCATGCCCAAGGCAATGAAGTGCACCTCCGGTACCGGGTGCACGCCGCTCATGTTCAGGAAGCGGGCGTATACGAAGCCTGCCATAGCGCCCACAAACAGCGAGGAACCGAACATGCCCCCGTTGCCGCCTGCCCCGAAGGTGAAGGTGGTAGCGAATACCTTAAACAACACGCTACCAATGGCTACAGCCAAGATCAGCCACACGCTTTGGTCGCCGTACACTGAGAATAGCGAGCCGTCGATGATGCGCTCGGGGTGGCCGTTGAGCAGGAACTGCACCATCTCGTAGCCCTCGCCGTAGAGCGGCGGGAAGATGAACACCAGAATGCCCAGCAGCGTGCCGCCCATCAGCACCTTCCGAAACGTGCCGGTTTGCTTTTCCCAGAACTTATCGGCCATGAAGTACACCCGGATCATGTACACCGACAGCAAGGCCGTGAACAACGCCAGCATGAGGTAGTAGGGAATGGCCTCTACAGGCCAGCTGGTGGTAATCAGCACGAACGGCTGGCCCGCGTACAGGGCTTTCGACACCACGGTGGCCGTAGCTGAGGAAATCAGCAGCGGAATGAAAAACGGCGCCGACAGCTCCGACAGAATGGCTTCCACGGCAAATAGCACGCCCGCAATAGGGCTGTTGAAGATGGCCGCCACGCCCGCCGCCGCGCCGCACCCTACCAACAAGCGCCGCTCGCGCCGCCCAATGTGCAGCAGCCGCGCCATGTTGGAGCCAATGGCCGCGCCGGTCACAGAAATAGGAGCTTCGGTACCCGCCGAGCCGCCAAACGTGACGGTGAAAAAGGCCGTGACCATCTGGGAATACAGCTTGCTGCGCGGGATGATGCTACCCTGCCGCGAGATATTATAGATGATGGGCGTGATGCCCCGGCTAAGCGTGCCCCCCAGAAACCAGCGCGTAAATAGCACCGACAGCGAAATACCAATGATGGGGTAGAGCGAACGGGCAAAGACCACGTACTGTTCGGGCACCCACTCAAAAATCAGATGCTGGGAAAAATGAATGGAGTTTTTGAGCACTACCGCCGCCAGACCCGCCAGAATGCCCACCAGAATGCTGAGAATGATAAGATAAAGCCGGTCGTTGATATGGCGCACGCGCCACAGCAAGAGCGGCCGCAGCAATCGGTGCAGACGACTTTTAGGCATGGAAACAGAAAAAAAGAAACAAAGTCCTCAATAAGTGCAAAGGACACGAAAAGCCGGCAATATCCGCGCCGCAAGGTGAAAGCCGCGTGAAATAATACGAGAATGAGTTAGAGAATCAGCTGCTTCCGGCCAAAACGCGTTATTTCACTACTCACTACTCACTACTCACTACTCACTACTCACTACTCGCTACTCACTACTCACTACTGCGTGGCATTGGGTAGGGTGTAGCCGGCTTGCTGCAAGGCGGTGCGGGTTTCTTGCATCAGGTTGCTTTTCAGCTCCAGCACCACGCGGCGGTAGTCCTCGGAGAACGTCCAGAAGTACACGCGCAGGTCGACGGTGGTGCCGGTGGCTTTTTCCTGTAGCACGTAGGGCGTGCGCGGCTCCTGGCGTTGCACGCCCTCAGTATTTTGTACTTGTTTGAGGATGAGGGCCATTACCTTTTCGGGGCTGGCGTCCTGGCCGTAGTCCACGCTGAGCAGGAAGTCCTGGCGGATGCTGCCGTCGCGGGTGAAGTTGGTGAGGGGTTCCTTCAGTACCACCGAGTTGGGTAGGTAGATGTGCTTGCCGTCGAAGGTTTTGATGATGGTAGTGCGCAGGTTCAGGGCTTCTACGTGGCCCTGCAATCCCTTCACTTCCACGGTGTCATGAATCTGGAAAGGCCGATTGAAGGCCAGAATTACGCCCGCCAGAAAGTTCTCGGCAATATCTTTGAACGCAAAGCCCACAATAAACGCCGACAGTCCCGCCGCGCTCAGGAGCCCCGTTACTACCCCCGAGAAGCCAATGATTTGCAGGGCCAGCAGAAAGCCCGCCAGCACCAGTACCCACTTGCTGAACTGAATCAGGAAATCGGCCAGCAGCAGGTCGTCGGAATGGTTGCGCACCCGCGCGCCCAGCAGCTTGCTGGCACGGTTGGCTACTACCAGGGCCACCGCTACGATAACCAGTGCAATAATGAGTTTGGGGGTTAGATACAGGAACTGTTTCCAATAGGTGGCCAGTACCCGTTGCATATCATGCAGCATAAAAGGCAGGGAAGAGTAACTACACAAAAAGCCCCGACCAGCGGGGCAGAGACACTATGTACTCTACGCGGGGTCGGGGCAATGTGTTAGGCAGAACAGTAACCCTACCTGGTTTTGAACTGCTGAATGGCGCGGCGCGTGAAGTCAGACAGCACAAGTCGTCCGCTGATGGCGGCCCGCTCGGCCAGGAGCGCATCCCAGTGCTCGGTGCCGGCCCAAAGCACTTGCTTCAGCTCCGCCAGCGCCTCGGGGTTATAGGCAACCAGCGTGGCGGCAAAATCAGCCACGGCCGCATCCAGTGCCTCAATGGAGTCGGTGAGGGTAGCGTACAGGCCTTTCTCCTGGGCCCATTCGGCGCTGCGGAACTCGGTGGCATCCAGAGCTAACTGCGCAAAGGCGGCAGTCCCGATCTTACGCTCCACGGCCGGCCCCACCACAAACGGCCCGATGCCGATAATCAGCTCGCTCAGCTTCACGGCGGCCTGGGTGGTGGCAAAGCAGTAGTCAGTAGAGGCCGCCACGCCTACCCCGCCGCCGATGGCCTTGCCCTGTACCCGCCCGATGATAATTTTGGGGCATGTCCGGCAGGCGTTTATCACCTTGGCAAAGCCTGAGAAAAACGTCAGTCCCTGCGCTTCGTCCTGGATAGCTATTAGCTCGTCGAAGCTGGCGCCGGCGCAGAAGGTCCGGTCGCCTTCGCTCCTTAGGATGATGACTTTCGTAGCGGGGTCTTGCCCGGCGGTGGTAATAGCTTCGGCTAGCTGCGTGAGCAGGGCGCCGGGTAGGGAGTTGTGACTGGGATGGAAAAAGGAAATGGTGCTGATGCCCTGGGCATCGGTGGTGGCTGCTACTTGGCCGGCGGTGAGCGTATCGTTCATGGGGAGTTTCTCGCAGAGGTTCGCGGAGAGTTTGCGCAGAGGTACGCAGTGGCCGACTTCCGCGAACCTCTGCGGAAAGCCTCTGCGTACCTCTGCGAGAAATCTAGTCTTGGTTTTTCTTTTTCACCATGGTCAAAATCGTCGCCACGGCCACGGTTTCGTCGGTTTCGTCGGTCACGGTAACCAGCCAGCGCACAATGCCCTTGGCCACGTTGTCGGCGTCGCGCTTTTCCTGGGCTATTTTTTCCTTCACGGTGAGCTGCACGCCGATGGTGGTGCCGGGGTAGACGGGCTTGGTGAAGCGGCATTCATCCAGGCCATAGTTCAGCAATACGGGACCCTTGCGCGGGTCCACAAACATGCCGGCGGCTTTGCTTAGGATGTAGTAGCCGTGCGCCACCCGGCCCGTGAAGAGCGTGCCTTCCAGGGAAGTAGCGTCCACGTGGGCGTAGAAATTGTCGCCGGATACCTGGGCGAAGTTGGTGATGTCGGCCTCCGTGACGGTGTGGCGGTGGGTGGTGTACGTCTGCCCGATTTCCAGCTCCTCGAAGTAGTGCTGAAACGGGTGCTTGTCGCGCTCCACCTGCTTGGCTTTGGGCTGATACACGTCCGTAATGGCCGTAATCATCGATGGCGACCCTTGAATAGCCACGCGCTGCATGAAGTGCTCTACGCCCCGGATGCCGCCCATTTCCTGCCCGCCGCCGGCCCTACCCGGTCCGCCGTGGATGAGCAGGGGTAGGGGCGAGCCGTGCCCGGTGCTCTCCTTCGCCATTTCCTCGTTCAGGACCAGAATGCGGCCGTGGTGGGTGGCCGCACCCAGCAAAAATTCCTGGGCCACACCTGGGTCGTTGGTCGCCACAGAGCACACCAAGGAGCCTTTGCCCAGGTTAGCCAACGCAATGGCCTCGTCCACATCATGGTAGGGCATGAGGGTAGCCACCGGCCCGAAGGCCTCTACCTCATGCGTATCCATGAACCGGAACGGTTCGGGGTTCAGCAGCACAATGGGCGACACAAACGCGCCTACCTGGCAGTCGCCCCCTACCACGGCCACCTGGTCCAGGTCGCCGTACACGATGGGCGTGTGCTGGGCCAAGCGCTGCACCTGCTCGCGCAGGCGTTGCACCTGCGCCCGGCCGGCCAGCGCGCCCATGCGCACACCCTCGGCCAGCGGGTGCCCAATGGTGGTCTGGGCCAGGGCTTTACCCAAGGCAATCTGCACGTCTTCCACCAGATTTTCGGGCACCACAATGCGACGAATGGCGGTGCATTTCTGCCCGGTTTTGGCCGTCATCTCGCGGCGTACCTCCTTGATAAATAGATCAAACTCCGGGGTGCCCGGCGTGGCGTCGGGACCGAGCACGGCGGCGTTCAGCGAGTCGGCCTCCATCGTAAACGGCACAGCTTCCTGGATGATGCGTGGATGCGCCCGCAGCTTGCGCCCGGTTTCAGCCGAGCCCGTAAACGTGACTACATCCTGATAATTCACGTGGTCGAGAATACCTTCGCCCGAGCCGCAGACCAGCTGCAACGCGCCTTCGGGTAGGATGTTGGAGGCGATAATCTCGCGCACCACGGCCTCGGTGAGGTAGGCGGTAGGCACGGCGGGCTTCACAATGGCGGGCATCCCGGCCAGCAGGTTCACGGCAATCTTCTCCAGCATCCCCCACACAGGAAAATTGTAGGCGTTGATGTGCACCGCCACGCCCTCCTTGGGCACCAGCAAATGGTGCCCGATGAAGTTGCCGCCTTTCGACAGCGCAATCGGGTCCGACTCCACGTAAAATGGCTTGTCGGGGAATTTGCGGCGCAGCGAGGCGTTGGCAAACAGGTTGCCGATGCCGCCCTCAATGTCGATCCAGCTGTCGGCGCGGGTGGCGCCGGAGCGGTAGCTCAGGGTGTAGAAATCTTCCTTTTTGCTGTCGAGGTGAAAAGCTAGCGCCTTCAGCATACGGCCCCGCTCGTGGAAGGTCATCTTGCGCAGGGCCTTGTTGCCGGTGCAGCGGGCGTAGTCGAGCATAGCGGCGTAGTCGAGGCCTTCGCCGTTGGCAATGGCTACTACCTCGCCGGTGCTGGCGTCGTACAGTTCCTGCTGCTCGCCGGTGCCGGGCATCCAGCGGCCGAGGACATAGTTTTCGAGTAGGGTAGGCATGGGTGGGAGTGGTAAGATGGATTTCTCGCGGAGGTCTTTACTAGTGGCTTACGCACTCGCTCGGCTGTGCCGAGTGAGCACTGCGCTCCAGCAGCTATGCTGCGCGCGTCTGTTTCGTCTGCTCTACCTTGGGTAGCGTCATTCAAATGGCGCGGACGGATTCGGGGCGGAGCCCCTCAAGCGTAGGCCTCACTCGGCACAGCCGAGCGAGTGCAGAGTGCGGTTTACTTATGCACGGTTGTCGGCACTAGCTTTTTCAACCTGAAAAAAACTTTGCCCTGCTTGCGCCAAGCGGCGCAGCAGCGGACTGGCGCGGTAGCGTTCCTCGTGGTACTCGTGATAGAGTTCGTCGAGCATTTGTAACACCTGCGGCAGACCCAGCGCATCGGCCCAGGCCAGCAGGCCTTTGGGGTAGTTCACGCCAGTGGTCATAGCGGTTTCCAGGTCGGCGGCCGAGGCTACGCGCAGGTACAGAGCGTCGGCGGCCTCGTTGATGAGTATGGCCAGGATGCGGTGCAGGATGCGTTGGCCCAGGGCATCATTGGTGGTAGGCGCGGGGGTAGGGGCGCCGGGCACGTAGTCGTAGAAGCCGCGGCCCGACTTACGACCCAGGTAGCCAGCTTCCAGCAGCCGTTTTTGGGTGAGCGAGGGGCGGTAGCGCGGGTCGTAGTAAAAGGCAGTCCACACCGATTCCGTCACGCGGTAGTTCACGTCGTGCCCGATGAAATCCATGAGCGCAAACGGCCCCATGCGGAAGCCACCCAGCTCCGTCATGGCCCAGTCGATGGTGGCGGCGTCGGCTACACCTTCTTCCAGCAGCCGGATGGCCTCACCGTAGAACGGCCGCGCCACGCGGTTCACGATGAAGCCCGGCGTATCCTGCACCAGCACCGGGCGCTTGCCCCAACGCTGCACCAGTGCGTGCACCTCCTCGGCCAGACCGGGGCGGGTTTGCACGGCCGGCACCACTTCCACCAGCTGCATCAGCGGCGCCGGATTAAAAAAGTGAATCCCCACAAACCGCTCCGGCCGTTGGCACGCCGCGGCAATAGAGGTAATCGACAAAGAAGACGTGTTGGTAGCCAGCACGCAATTGGCACTCACCACGCGCTCTACCGCCTGAAACACCTGCTGCTTCGCGGCCAGATTTTCCACAATGGCCTCTAGCACCAAGCCGCAATTCGCAAAGTCCTGCTGGTTTTCAGTGAATTGGATACGGGCGAAGGCCGCCACGGCATCTTCTGCCGTCAGCTTGCCTTTCTCGGCTAGCTTATCCAGGCTCTGCCGGATGCGTTGGGCCGCTTGTTGCAGGGCCGCCTGGTGTTGGTCGAGCAGCCACACGGGGTGCCCGGCAGTGGCTGCTACTTGCGCAATGCCCGCACCCATCGCGCCGCTGCCGATTATGCCAATGGTCATGGTTTGTTGGTTGTTTTATTTCAGATGATTGGTATCGAAAAGCCCGTCATGCTGAGCCTGTCGAAGCATCTCGCGTGCTGGTGAAAGGTAGTATCTCACGTCAGCACGCGAGATGCTTCGACAGGCTCAGCATGACGGGCTTTTAGCATAACGGAATCACTCAACACCCTTTAAACACCGGCTGGCGCTTTTCCATGAAGGCCGCTACGCCTTCCTGATAGTCGGCGGTGTGGCCGGCGCGGAGCTGGTAGTCGGCCTCGGCGCGGAGTTGCTGGGTGAGGTCGTTGGTGGCGCTGAGGTTCAGCAACTGCTTGGTGTAGGCGAGGGCGCGGGTGGGTAGGGCGGCCAGCTTCTGGGCGATTTTGGCGACTTCGTCGTCAAACATATCATCAGCAAACGCTTTGTAAATCATGCCCATCTGCACGGCTTCGGCGGCGCCTACCTTGTCGCCGAGTAGCATGAGAGCTGAGGCGCGCTGCTGCCCCACTAGGCGGGGTAGGAAATACGTGCCGCCGCTATCCGGTATCAACCCTATCTTGCTGAATGCCTGAATAAAGGACGCCGATTCCTTGGCCACTACCACGTCGCAAGCCAGGGCCAGGTTGGCACCCGCGCCGGCTGCCACGCCGTTCACGGCCGCCACCACGGGCTTCTCCAGGTTCCGAATCAGTTCTACAATGGGGTTGTAGTGCCGCTCCACAATCTCCGACACCTCGGGGCGGTCCGGCCCGGTGATTTCCGCCAGGTCCTGCCCGGCGCAGAAAGCCCGGCCGGTGCCCGTGAGCACCACAGCGCGCACGCTTTCGTCTTGCTGGCAGGCTTGCAACTGCTCCTGCAAGGCCAGCGCCAGCGGCTTATGGATGCTGTTGAACAGGTCGGGGCGGTTGAGGCGCAACGTGGCTACGCCGGCGTCGAGGGAGAGATGGAGAGAGTTTTCAGACATAAGCAGAAGAATTCAGAAGAAGATCAGGCGTGACATTTGAAGTAATCGAACGGCTCGCGGCAGTCGTCGCACTGGTAGAGGGCTTTGCAGGCCGTGGAGCCAAACTGGCTGACCAGGTGCGTGTTATCGGACTTGCACAGCGGGCAGCGCACGGCCGTATCAGCCCCAAACAGGTTGAGCAGGTGGCCCGTGGCGGTGCCGTCTACGGGCGGGGCAATGCCATATTCCTCCAGCTTCTGGCGGCCGGCGGCACTCATCCAATCGGTGGTCCAGGCGGGGCGCAGCTGGGTACGGATGGTTACGTTGGAATACCCCTCGGCCAACAGCCGCAGCCGGATGTCGGTGGCAATGGTGTTCATAGCCGGGCAACCCGAGTAGGTAGGCGTGATGGTGATGCTCACTTGGTCGCCCTCAACGGCCACGCCGCGCACAATGCCCAAATCCAAGATGCTCAGCACCGGCACCTCCGGGTCCGATACCTCTTCCAGCAACTGCCAGATATTGTTGGCTATTAGCTGTTGGCTGTTAGCTATTAGCTTTTGGGTTTCGGCTATTGGTTTGTGCATTGATCGGATTCCATCGAAAAGCTATCAGCTAATAGCCAATAGCTAACAGCTAAAAGATTACCAGGTCATGCCGGGGTAGGCGCGTTGCATGTACTGCAACTCAGCCAGCAAGTAACCCAGGTGCTCGGAGTGGCGGCCTAGCTTGCCGCCCTGCTGCATCACCACGCCCTCGGGCAGGGGTAGGGTGGCGTCCGCAAATACGCGGGCGGTATGTGCCTGCATGGCGGGCAGCAGAGAGGCATAATCGGGGAGGAGACCGGCGGTTTGGAGGGTCTGCTCGGCGGGGGTAGGAGTGGTCAGCTCGTCGGCGTAGCGCCAGAGGGTACGCAGGGCTTTTTCCAGGCGCTGGCGGCTTTCCTCGGTGCCGTCACCCAGCCGAATCATCCATTCTGAGCTCCATTTCAAATGATAGGCGGCTTCCTTCACCGACTTTTCGGCAATAGCGGCCAGCCGCTCATCGGGCTTATGCTGAAGCTGTTGCAGCAAATGGTAATGAAAGTTGTCGAAGAGGAACTGCCGCACAATGGTGTGGGCAAAGTCGCCGTTGGGCTGCTCCACCAGTAAGGGGTTGCGGTACTCAGTAGCTGGGCGCAAGAAAGCCAGGTCGTCCTCGGTGCGGCCCTGGCCTTCCAGCTCAGCGGCGTACTGGTAGAGGCTGCGGGTTTCGCCCAGCAAATCCAGCGCAATGTTGGCCAGCGCCAAGTCCTGCTCCAGCACCGGCCCATGCCCGCACCACTCCGACAAGCGGTGACCCAGCACCAAGCTTGTATCGGCTAGCTGCACCAGATAGGTCAGCAGGGCCACGTGCACCTCAGGCGGATACGTGGGTAGGGCTTGGGTAGAAGTCGAAACAGGCTGCATAACCAACAGATTTACATGTGCTTAATAGAATCCGGTACCTCGAAAAAGGTAGGGTGCCGATACACCTTATCCGCCGCCGGATCGAAAAAGGCCGCCGCATCGTCGGGGTTGGAGGCGTGGATGTGGCGCGACTCCACCACCCAGATGCTCACGCCTTCGAGGCGGCGCGTGTACACGTCGCGGGCGTTTTGCATGGCCATGGCGGCGTCGGCGGCGTGCAGGCTACCCACGTGCTTGTGGTCGAGGCCCTGCTTGCTGCGGATGAAAACTTCCCACAGGGGCCATTCTTGTTGGGTCATGTTATTAAGCTCTTAGCTAATGGCTGATAGCTGTTAGCCACGTGTGGTAAATCAAAAACGACAGAGCTAGTAGCTAATAGCCATCAGCTAACAGCTTTTTCTGCTCGTTTCCTGGCGTGGGCCAGGGCGGCTTCGCGCACCCAGGCGCCGTCTTCGTGGGCCTGCACGCGGGCTTGCAGCCGGTCGTGGTTGCAGAGGCCGTTGCCTTTCACCACCTGCCAGAACTCGTCCCAATTCACTTCGCCGAAATCGTAGGCCTTCTTGTCTTCGTTCCAATGCAGGTCTTTATCAGGCACCTGCAGGCCCAGAAACTCGGCCTGGGGCACCATCATATCCACGAATTTCTGGCGCAGCTCGTCGTTGGTGAAGCGCTTGATGCGCCACTGCATGGAGCGCTCGGTGTTGGGCGAGTCCTCGTCCTTCGGCCCGAACATCATCAGGGTAGGCCACCACCAGCGGTTGAAGGCTTCCTGAGCCATGGCTTTTTGCTCGGGCGCACCCTCACACAAGGTCTGCATAATCTCGAAGCCCTGGCGCTGGTGGAAACTCTCCTCCTTGCACACGCGCACCATGGCGCGGGCATAGGGGCCATACGACGTGCGGCACAGCGGCACCTGGTTCAGAATGGCCGCGCCATCTACCAGCCAGCCCACGCAGCCAATATCGGCCCAGCTGAGGGTGGGGTAGTTGAAAATGCTGGAATACTTGGCTTTGCCTGAGTGCAGGTCGGCCAGCATTTGGTCGCGGGAGGCACCCAGGGTTTCGGCGGCCGAGTAGAGGTAGAGGCCGTGACCGGCTTCGTCCTGCACCTTCGCTAGTAGAATGGCTTTGCGCTTCAGAGAGGGCGCCCGCGTAATCCAGTTGCCCTCCGGCAGCATGCCCACCAGCTCAGAATGCGCGTGCTGGGAAATCTGCCGAATCAGGGTTTTACGGTAGGCATCGGGCATCCAGTCCTTGGGCTCAATGCGCTCATCGGCGTCGATGCGGGCCTGAAACTGTTCTTCCTGGGTGAGTTCTAGCGTTTCCATAGTTATTTAACAATGGTTAACTAACATTTGTTAGTTAAAGGTAGGAAAATTGCTGATTTGTCGTTCCGAGCGCAGCGAGGAGTCTGGGACAGTCACTAGATTTCTTCCGAGTCAAACCCGGATTTCTCGCTGCGCTCGGAATGACAGCCATAACACCTACTGATCAAAATCTACTCCTACCTCTGCCGAAACCGGCCGGGCTTGGCATGTGAGTACGTAGCCTTTTGCTACTTCAGTATCAGACAGTGAATAGTTTACGTCCATTTCCACTTGGCCGGCCATCACGCGGGCGCGGCAGGTGCTGCACATGCCGTTTTTGCAGGAGTAGGGGGCATCTACGCCGGTAGCCAGCAGCTCGTCTAGGATAGTGTTGCCGTAGTACGACATCGGCAGCACGTGCGTGTGGCCATCGAGCTGCACCGTTACCTGGCTTTGTTGGTCGTTGTGGCCGGGGGGTGGGGTAGGAGCGGCGGTAGCGGGCCGGGGCGCGCTGGTCCCGAACAGCTCGAAATGTACCTTCTCGGGTGCTACACCGGCCTCCGATAAGGCAGCACGCACGTCCTGAATCATCTGCTCGGGGCCGCAGATAAAGCATTCGTCAATCTGCTCGGCGGGTACTAGCTTCGTCAGAAATTGCTGCACCTTCGCTTGGTCGAGGCGGCCGAAGAACAGGTCGGTGTCGCCCTGCTCGCGGCTGAGGACGTGGTAGACGCGCAGGCGCTGCAAGAACATATTCTTCAGCGCTTCAATGGCTTCCTTGAAAATAATGCTGTTGCGGCCCCGGTTGCCGTACACCAGTGTCACGCGACTGTGGGGCTCCGTGCGCAGCACCGTTTTGATGATGCTTAGGATGGGCGTGATGCCGCTGCCCGCCGCAAAGGCCACGTAGTGTAGGGCCTGGGTAGGGAGTAGGGTGGTCGGCCCAAAGCTACCAGCCGGGGGCATCACCTCCACCGTGTCGCCCGCCCGCAACTCGTCTACGGCCAGCTGCGAGAACCGCCCGCCGGGTACTTTCTTCACCGCCACGCGCCATTCTTCGTCCAAAGGGCTGCTACACAGTGAGTAGGAACGCCGCACTTCCTCGCCGCCTACCTCTCGCCGAAACGTGAGGTACTGCCCCGGACGGAACTGAAACGCCGTCCGCAGCTCGGCGGGCACATCCAGCGTGAGGGCCACGCAGTCGGGCGTTTCGCGGGTGATGTGCTTGATAGTAAGGGTATGAAAGCGGGGCATTTTGTTAACTTTTTTTGATCTGTCATCCTGAGCTTGCGAAGGACCCTCTCACAGCAAAACGACCGACATAACAACGACCCGTTCTTGCGTGACAAGGTCCTTCGCAAGCTCAGGATGACAATGCATAGTAAGCTGACTCACAACTCACTTCGCCAATCCATGCAGCAGAATCGTCATGATATTTTCCTCCAGCTCCTCGGGTGTCACGTTGCGGCCGGGGCGGTACCACAGCTCCACCCAGCGCACCGCCGACAGGATGGTGAACAGCGCCACTGACACGTTGACGGCGTGCAGCTCACCGGCTGCTATGCCCTGCTCAATGAGCGCAGCAAAGCCTTTCTCGTAGCGTTTGCGGGCGGTTTTGAAGGCTTCCAGCGTGTCGCCGGTGAGGTACTTCCAGTCGTTGTTGCCCACGGATACGGCCGCGCCGTCCTCTATCATGAGCTGAATATGACGGCCAACCAACGCCCGGATTTTTTCCACGTACGTGGCTGCCATCTGCTCTACCTCCGTGAGCTGCCGGATGTAAGTGTCCGATATGTGAAAGCAAATCAGCTCCAGAATCTCGTCTTTCGAGCGGATGTGGTTGTACATACTAGCGGCTTCCATCCCTACCTGGGCGGCCAGGTCGCGCATGGAGGTGCCGCCAAAACCCTTCAGCTTAAATAGCTTAGCCGCTTCATCCAGAATCAGCTGGCGCTTGGCGGAGTTCGTTCGTTTGCTCATGCAACGAGGCGGAGATAGTAACTACGTAGAACCAGTGCTGCTTGCGCAGCGGCCCAAAGATAACTCAACTAACAAACATTAGTTGTTAAAGTTGGCGTGAAGTAGAGACGCATATTTGCGTCTTGTCGTTGAACAACACATATCGGCATCGTTCTAGTAAACAACATCAGCAACGACGAGACGCAAGTATGCGTCTCTACATCGTGCATCAATACAAACGCCAACTGCCCGGCTACCCGCGCTTTCAGAAGCAGGGTAGCCGGGCAGTTAGAGCGTACCCCTAAAAACTAGGGGCGGCGGTTGATGGCGTTCAAATCTTCGAACGCGTGCTTAAGACGCTCTACGAAGGTGGTTTCGGCCGAGCGCAGCCACACGCGGGGGTCGTAGTACTTCTTGTTGGGCGAGTCGGCGCCGCTGGGGTTACCGATCTGGCCTTGCAGGTAGCCTTCGTTTTTCACGTAGTAGTCGCGGATGCCCTGCCAGAACGCCCATTGTAGGTCGGTGTCGAGGTTCATCTTCACGGCGCCGTAGCTGATGGCCTCACGGATTTCCTCACGCGAAGAGCCCGAACCGCCGTGGAACACGAAGTTGATGGGCTGCGGGCCGGTGTTGAAGTGCTCCTGCACGTACTCCTGCGAGTTTTTCAGGATGATGGGTTGCAGCTTCACGTTGCCGGGCTTGTACACGCCGTGCACGTTGCCGAAGGCCGCGGCAATGGTGAAGCGCGGGCTCACTTTGCTCAGCTCCTCGTAGGCGTAGGCCACCTCCGAAGGTTGGGTGTAGAGCTTGGAAGAGTCCACGTCGGAGTTGTCGACGCCGTCTTCCTCGCCGCCGGTCACGCCCAGCTCAATTTCCAGGGTCATGCCCAGCTTGTCCATGCGCTCGAGGTAGCGCTTGCAGATTTCGATGTTTTCTTCGATTGGCTCCTCCGACAGATCCAGCATGTGCGAGCTGTAGAGCGGCTGGCCGTGGGTCTGGAAGTGCTTTTCGCCGGCGGCCAGCAGGCCGTCGATCCAAGGTAGGAGCTTTTTGGCAGCGTGGTCGGTGTGCAGAATCACAGGCACATCGTAGAGAGCAGCCATCTGGTGCACGTGCTGCGCGCCCGAAATAGCGCCGGCAATGCTGGCGCGCTGGTCGGAGTTGGACACGTACTTCCCCGCAAAGAACTGCGCGCCGCCGTTCGAGAACTGCACAATCACAGGCGAATTCACTTCGTGGGCGGCTTCCAGCACGCCGTTCACGGTGTTGCTACCCGTCACGTTCACGGCGGGTAGGGCGAAGGCGTTATCCTTGGCGTATTGGAACAACGACTGTACTTCGTCGCCGTGGAGCACACCAGCGCGCAGCTTGGTTAGGGTTTGGTCGGCCATAGGGCAAAATATAGAGGCAATGAAAAAAGAATCTGTGGGAGCGTCAAACCTACGAAAACCGACCGGGAGTTGCTAATAAACCACTCAAACGGCCCATCGGCTGACAATATAGTAACAGCAGATGGGCTCTATCGTTTAAGCAAAATGTCAGTGGGACGTAACAATTTGGTAACGTTCAACGTGTGTCGGGCAGTGGCTGCCGGCTAAAGTGGGGCTAGTGGTGCCCTATACGGCCGCTACGCTGCTGCCTTTTTTCGCTCCGTAATTTGTGTTTATGCGTGCATTTGTATCCCGCAGTCTGGTTGGACTAGCTCTGTGGCTCTCGGTTTTTACGCCTTCGCTGGCCCAGATAACGCCGGCCCCCACGACGCCCATCACGCCGGCCGACACCATCACCCGTCCCTACGAAAACCCCAACGGCATCCCAACGCCGCCCGCCGCGCGGCCGCCCTGGTACAAAGGCAAGCTAGTGCGGGCCAGCATCGTGCCGGCCATTCTGATTACCTACGGCGCCACTACCATCAACGGCAACGGCCTATACAGTAGCTACCAGGCTAACCGCGACATTCACAAGCTGTTCCCTACCTTCCGCACCCGCGCCGATGATATCCTGATCTTTGCGCCCTACCTGGAGCTGGGCGCCGTGCTGCTAGCCGGCGTCGAGTCGCGCGACGATAACCTGAACATCGGACTGGTGATTCTCAAGAGCGAGGCCATTATGCTCAGCAGCGTGTTTGCGCTGAAAAACCTCACCAAAATTCGCCGGCCCGATAATTCCGACATGCTTTCGTTTCCCTCGGGGCACACGGCACAGGCGTTTCTGGCGGCTAGCATCGTGCACAACGAGTTTCGGCACAAAAGCCAGTGGTACGGCATTGGCGCCTACACCATTGCCACCAGTGTGGCGGCGTTGCGCATGATCAACAGCAAGCACTGGCAGAGCGACGTGGTGGCCGGCGCAGGCATCGGCATTTTGTCGGCGCACATTGGCTACCTCACCCACCGCAACCGCTGGGGCCGCAAGCCCATCCTGCCCAAAGGCATGAGCTTTTCGCCTACCTGGCAATACAACGCGCCTGGCTTGGGCATGGTGTGGCAGCTGTGAGATGGTGAGGTGGTGAAATGGTGAGATAGTGAGTAAAAAAACGTGTGTCATCCTGAGCTTGCGAAGGACCTTATGCTAGTTGAACGAGTCGTTGTTGCGCCTGTCGTTCACGCGTGAGAAGGTCCTTCGCAAGCTCAGGATGACACACGTTTTTTTACTCACTATCTCACCACCTCACAATTCCATTATATCCTCATTCCAGAGGGTAGGCTCGGCTTCGATGAACTCCTGCATCATCTCCACGCACTCGGGTAGGTTGAGGATTTCCACTTCCACGCCGTGTGATTGCAAGAACTCCAATGACTCGCCGAAGGTCTGAGCTTCGCCTACCACTACTTTCGGGATTTTGAACTGCACGATGGTGCCGGCGCACATGTAGCAGGGCATCAGGGTAGTGTAGAGCACTGTGTCGCGGTAGGTGCGCTGGCGGCCGGCGTTGTTGAGGCAGTCCATTTCGCCGTGCAGAATAGGGTTGCCCTCTTGCACGCGCTTGTTGTGGCCGCTGGCCACCAGCTCGTCGCCGCGGCGCAACGCGGAGCCGATGGGAATGCCGCCTTCTTTCCGGCCAGCGCGGGCTTCGTCGATGGCGGCTTGCATGAATTGATCTTTCATAGTGGGGTAGGGAGTGTTGTTGAAGTATAGTAAAGCTATGCTAATGGAATATCTAGCACGTCATTCCGAGCTTGTCGAGGAATCTCGCGTGCTGATGTTGGATTACTAATCAAAAGTCAGCACGCGAGATTCCTCGACAAGCTCGGAATGACGTTCTTGTGACCACAACGACATCCTATCAGCGTGCACAAATGCCCCGGTAGGCGCAATACTGGCACCTATCCAAATCGTCGGTTTTGCGGATGGGTTCCAGCGGGTCGAGGATGCGGTGGACCAGCTGGCCTAGTAGTTCCTCGCTGGCTTGTCGAAACGACTGACCATCTTCCGTCAGAAACGACATATCGGCCGTGAGCAGGCCACCGGGTAGGTTGCGCATGGAGAGGATGGCTGCGTCGGCGGCGGGGTGGTCGTTGGCTTCCAGCATGAAGCGGTAGAGCCAGAGCTGGCGCACCTTCTCGGCGCCCGAACTAGCCTCTAGCAGCAGGCGTTCTATAGCGGCTGTGGCGGGTTCTTTGGCTTTTTGCAGCTTCAACTCGAAACCCTGCACCATGCCGGTTTTGTAGTCTACCACCCGCAGGCTGCCGTTGGGTAGGCGGTCCAGCCGGTCGGCGTAGCCGATGAGGCGCACGGGCAGCTTTTCGCCGTCGGGCATGGGCACAAACACCGTGGCAAAAAGCTGTTGCTCCAGTGCATGAATCTGCAAGGGTAGGGCGCCAGGCTGCGTGAGCAGGCTCTCGAAGTAGCGCCGCACCAGTTGCACCGCCACCTGGCCCAGCACGTAGTTCAAGCCTTCGTCGGCGCGGGCGTGGCGCTCTTTTTCCTCGCGGCGCAGGGCGCGGGCCACTTCTTTATCGGTTTGCTTGAGGAGGGCCGGAATATCCTCGGCCGTGAGCGGGCGTTGCTCCTGCACAAAGGGCTGCAACAGCTTCTCCAATGCCGCGTGCACCGCCGTCCCGAATCCATCGACACCCAGCGTTTCCTCCACCTCCTCGGCCTCCTGAAACCGCGCAATGCGCGAGAAATAAAACTGCAACGAGCAGCCCACAAACTGGTTGAGCGCCGAGGGCGACAGACCGCGCTCCAACGCCCCACGCAGGGCCGCCAGCATTTCGGGGTCTTTGGCAAGCGTGAGGTCGCCCAGTGCCGTTTCCACCACTTCAGTGCTAGCGGGACGTTTGGGTTCTAGTGAGGGTAGGGCAGACGGGACTGTTTCCACCGTCACATCGCACAGCACCAGTCGAGGATTTTGCAGGCGTAAGTCGTTCTCTATCTGCAATAAAAAGCGGCTACGCTCGCCGGTGCGGCTGCCGTCGGCGCCGGGCAGCACGTGCAGCAGATCGACGCGGCGGGCGCGCTGCAAGAGGCGCCAGAACTGGTAGGCCGTGGCCGCTTCGTGGTCGGCGTAGGTGGGCATGTTGAACGCCGTGAGCACGTCGTAGGGAAATAGCGAGGCGTGGTTTTTGGGCGCCGGCAACACCCGCTCGTTGCAGCTCAGGATGATGATATGGTCGAAGTCCAAGGCCCTGGTTTCCAGCAGGCCCATCACCTGCACATCGGCAATGGGCTCGCCGGAAAAGGGTAGGCGAGTGCGGGCCATCTGCTCGTAGAGAAACCGCCGGAACGAGCGCACCGACAGCCGCTGCTCCCGGCAGTCAAACACTGAATCGAGCCGCTTCACCAACGTGAAAAACAGGTACAGGTACTCCGCCTCGATAGCCGAGTGTTGATCCTGGTAGGCCTTTTTGAGTAGGTCGATGAGCGTGTAGCAAGCGGCAATGATGTCGTCGCAGGTGTCCCAGGTGGCAAACAGCGCCTCAATAAGTGGGTGTTGTTTACCCATTTCCAGCAGCTCGGTGGCAGGAAGCAGCACGGCCTGGCGCTTGATAATCTGCTGGCAAATCTGGTCGAGCAGGTGGTGGGGCTGCTTGGGCTGCTGATCGAGCCAGTGCTGGTAGCGCCGCAAAAAGGGGTGCGTAAGCAGCTTCTGTACGGCCAAATGATGATAGCGCGGCACACCGTAGCCCGTTTCCAAAGAGCCTTCCCGAATGCCGGTCAGGTGCACCTCAAACAGTAAATCCACCAGGTTAAACAGGGGCGTGCTCTGGAAGCTCAGGCCCATGGTCACGTTGTACTCCGGCACGGCATCCAGGGGTAGGCCGTGCAGCACGGGTAGGAGCAGGGTTTCGTCGGGTAGCACCACGGCTACCTTGGCTTTGAGGTCGAGGCGGCGCGACTCGGCCAGCAACTGCCCGGCCACTTTGCCCTGCATAGAGGAGTTGGCCACGCCCACAAACTGCACCTGGCGGGGTAGGCCGCGTAGCAACTCCGGCAGGCCATGGCCGGGTATGCCGCCAAACGCCTCGGCTGGCAGGTCCCAGTCTTTGGCGTAGCGGCGCAGGTGCTGGCCGGCGCGGTTGGGCGAGTTGGATTCCAGGTAAAACGCGTCGCCGTCGAACAACACCTCGGCCCGACCGGCTTTGCGCAGGCGCCGGATCAGCCGTTCCTCCGACTTCGACAGTGAGCCGAGGCCCAGAAACACGTGCTGGGGCAGGGTTTCGCCGGCTTCCAAACGGTGCTTGATGCGGCGCGTAGCCAGGCGGTAGGCCAGGCCAGGATAGGCGAGGTGGTCGTGCTCCATGCGCCGACGCAGGCGCCAGTACACCTTTTCCAGGTCGTCCCAGAAGCGGAAGTAGGCAGCGGTGGTGCTGGTTTCGGGCGGCGTCAAAGACAAATCCCAGCGCTCTAAGGCCTTGGCCTGGGTGAGGTACTCGAAGACTTTCTTCGGGTTAGCCAGGTTCTGGTCGAGGTTGGAGAAGTCCTGCAACAGCAGCCCCGACCACCCCACAAACTGGTCGAAATCCAGGTGGGCGTCGATGTCGCGCAGGATGTCGAACAGCAAGAGTTGGAGGGCAATGGGCTCTTCTACCTGCACACCGGCCAGCTCTACCATGTAGTCTTCCATGGCCGCAATGCGCGGGCTCCACACGGCCTGGCCTACCTCGGCGGCCAGGGCCAGCTCATTCTTCAGATACACCACCGCCCGGCGCGTGGGCACCACCACCACCACATCCGACAGCTCGCCGCCGGGGTAGCGCGCCAGCAGGTGCCGGGCAGCCTGGGCAAGGAAGGGTAGGGGCCGCACGGTGGGTACCACTATGGTATTTTCGGGAAGAGTAGCAGTAGATTGGGTAGAAGGCATATACTTGGTGGAGCAAACGGCAACTTAAAGGTACGCTACTCCGTCAACCCTCACACCATGAAAAAATTCCTCTTCGCTACGTTCCTCCTCGCTGCTTCTGCTGGGCCGCTCGCTGCCCAGCAGCAAATCCTGCCGCTTTACACGGGAACCATTCCCGATTCTAAGCCGAACAAAAGCGTTACGGAAACCGCCGAGAAGCGTCCCGATGGCGCTGAGTTTGTGCGGCAGGTGGTGCAGCCTAAGCTGTTGGTGTACCCTGCCCCGGCCGACAAAGCCAACGGCACGGCCGTGGTGGTGTGCCCCGGCGGCGGCTACGGCTTTCTGTCGATGGTGAACGAGGGCTACCAAGTGGCCGAGAAGCTAAACGCCATGGGTATCACGGTGTTCGTACTGAAATACCGCCTGCCCGACGACCACACCCAGCCCGACAAAAGCATCGCGCCGCTGCTGGATGTGCAGCAGGCTGTGCGAATGGTGCGCGAGCAGGCCGCCAAGTTCAACGTCAACCCCAACCGCATTGGGGTGGCGGGTTTTTCGGCCGGCGGGCACCTGGCCAGCACCGCGGGCACGCACTTCGCGCAGCCGGTGGGCCCCAAGCCTGGTCCTACCTCCGTGCGCCCCGATTTTTTAATTCTGGCCTACCCCGTCATCACCTTCAACGACAGCCTCACGCACCGGGGCTCACGGGAAAACCTGATCGGCAAAAACGGGTCGGCCGAGCAAGTGCGGCTGTATTCCAACGAGTTGCAAGTGACGGCCCAAACGCCGCCTACCTTCCTCGTGCACACCCAGGACGACGGGGTGGTGCCCGTGCAAAATAGCCTGCTGTTCTACCAGGCCTGCCTGCGCCACAAGGTACCCGTGGAGATGCACCTCTACCCCAAGGGCGGCCACGGCTACGGCTTCTACAATCGCACTACCAAAGACGATTGGGCGGAGCGCCTGCGTAACTGGTTGGATATGAATGGGTGGCTGACGAAATAAAAAACGGACGCCCCTCCTTATCATAAGGAGGGGCGTCCGTTTTTAGGCACTATAGAACCTACTCTTTGTTAAATCGGCCGAGGTAGCCGCCGCCTTCTGTCAGGTTGAGCGTCAGCTTGCTTTGCTTGCTCATACTGCTGGTTTTCAGTGCATCGGCTTTCGGGTTACCGGCTTCATCGGCCAGTGAAGTGGCCTTGTAGTTTCCGGCTCCCAAAAAGCTCATATCCACTGTCACTTGCTGCGCCTTTTCGCCGTTTAGGGCGGCCAGGTACCAGGTGGTGCCGTTGCGCCGGGCCAGTAGGGAGAGGCCGCCGATTTCGCTGGCAGGTAGCACGCGGGTTTCGTCCCATACATTGGGGATGTTCACAATCAGGTCTTTGGCTTGGCTGGCCAGAATGGCTTCCGGGTTGGCGGCCACGCACAGGAAGGGCGAGGTGAAGGTGGCCATGCTGGCTACCTGGTGGGCCAGGGTAGTGCCCTTGCCAATGTCGCGGAAGGTGAGGGGGGTGTAGTCGCCGTGGCCGGCCAGGTAGCGGGTGAAGGGTAGGGTAGCGTTGTGGGCGGGCCACACGGTTTCGTTTTCCAACCCCCGCACGCCCTCGCGCGACACCTCGTTGGGCCAGGTGCGCGCTTCGCCGGTAGGCTTGTTGGCGCCGTGGAAGTCCAGCATCAGCTGCAACTCGGCCGCGTCGTGCAAAGCAGCTTGGTAGAAGTCGATGATTTCCTGCGACTCCGTATTGAAAAAGTCGATTTTCAACCCCACTACCCCAATGTCTTTGCAACGCTTGAAGAAGGCTTTGCGGGCGGCTGGGTCTTTCAGGCCGGGGGTGCCGTCGTGGTCGGGGTAGGCTTTCCACACCCAGACTTTCACGTTTTGCGCAGCGGAGTAGGTCACCAGTTCCTGCATCAGCTGCCACGGGTCTTTGCCGCCATCCTGCCAGCGCGACCAACCTTCATCCACCAAGTTATACTGAAAGCCCAGCTGACCAGCCCACTGCGAAAAGCGCTTCATGTTCTCGAACGTGACGCCGCCGTTGCCAGCCAGCCACGACCACACGCTTTTGCCCGGCTTAATCCAGCTGGTGGCCATGCCCTGCGGAAACAGCTGCGGGTCGGGCTTGGGCGCCACGTTGTGCACAATGTCGCAGTTGACGAGCGTGTTCAAGTCAGGCCCTACCTCAATGATGCGCCAGGGCGTTTCGACGGGGCCGGTTTTCTTGGTGTTGCCACTCAGGTGAGCCTTAAACACGCGCTTGCCCTCGGCCACCAACGACATGCCCGCAAAGTCGGTGAGGCCACCCTCGGTGATGGCCAGGTAGCCCTGCTTGCCGGGCAGTTGCACCGTGAGCGGCGGCCCCGCTTTCAGCCCAGCCTGCACGTCTTCGATACGCTGCTTTTGGTACTTGCCTTCGTAGTTGCCGATGTCCGGCTGGCTCCAGACAATGCTACCCGCAGGTAGAGTAAAGCGGGTGTTATCGGCCGTGGTGGTGCTGGCGCCGGTTTGGCCAACCACGTAGCGTAGGGCTACGCCATCATTGAACACGCGCGCTTCCACTTGAAAGGCAGGCGTATTGCTGCTGCCCTTAACTGGCACCACGGCCCCGTTGTAGTGGTTTAGTGCCTTGCTGTGTACGCCGCGCCAGGCGTAAGTTTCGTTTACAGAAGTCCGCTTTACGGCACCAAAGGAGCTGCCTTTGCCTATGTCTTGCTGATCCAGTTGTAGCCCCAGCGTGGAGGGCTCCATCACCGGTTTACCCTTGTACACCACACGGTATTGCAGCTGGCCCTGGGTGAAGAATAGCTCCATTTGCAGGTTCTTGTCGGGGCTGACCACGGTGGTTGGTTTGGTCTGCGCCAGCACGTGGTGGAGGGGTAGTGCTTGACTCAGCAAGAGAGCAAAGCTGAATAAGGGAAGTTTGTGCATATCGGGGTTGAAAGATGGTTAGGGTAAGGTGCGGAATACTATTAATTAGAAGCTAGGACTAGAACTCCCCTCCTTTTTTAAGGAGGGGGGGCGCAGGGCGGGGTGGTAAAACCGTTGAACGACAGCTAGAACTAATAAACTAAAGACTATATAATGTTAGAGCTAGCATCGTTCTGGCGGCTTTACCACCCCGCCCTGCGGGCACCCCTCCTTAAAAAAGGAGGGGAACTAGCCCTAGCTTCTAGCTACTAACTTCTAGTTTCTAGCAATAGCCTGTTACTGCGTGATGACGGCTACCTCACCACCATCACGGAACAGGCTAAAAGGTACAAAATACCCCTGGTTGGCGGCGCCGTTCACCTGGATGCTGCGCAGGTTGCGGCCCGTGCCGGAGTGCTTCACCGTTAGGGTCTTGCCGCCGGGCATGTGCCACTGCACCTCATCAAACACGGGCACGCTCACGATGTAGCGTGTATCGGCCGCCGAGAAGGGGTAGAGGCCCGTGGCG
This sequence comes from Hymenobacter citatus, assembly GCF_014333615.1. Classification (GTDB taxonomy): domain Bacteria; phylum Bacteroidota; class Bacteroidia; order Cytophagales; family Hymenobacteraceae; genus Hymenobacter; species Hymenobacter citatus. Next base: position 395,844 of record NZ_JACSCY010000002.1, read on the forward strand.
CTGAACACGTACCAGGCCGACATCTCGCCGGCGTCGTCCATGCCGGAGTAGCCCAGCTGGTTTTTGCCCATGCCGTAGAAGCGGTCCATAATCTCATCCAGCCGGCGTTGCGACTTCTCGGGCTTGCCCACGAAGTAGTAGGAAAACGGCGCTTCGTGGTCGGGCTGGTTGCCGTGGCAATATTGCCCAATGAAGCCCGACACGTTGCGGGCAATGTAGCTCGTGTTCCAGGGCACCGTAAACAGCGAGTCGAGCTTAGCCTCAAAAGCCTGCGGGCCACCGTACAGCTTCACCAGGCCGGGCATATCGTGGGGCGCGAAGAACGACACTTGCCAGGCATTGGCCTCGCGGAACATGTACTCGTAGTAAGGATACTCCGGATTGAAGTTCTTCACCCACTGCCCGTTGGCCAGGCGGCCGCGCATAAAGTTGGTGCCGTGGTCGAACACGTTGCGGTAGTTCTTCGAGCGCGCCATCAGGGTGCGGTAGTTGGCCGTATCTTTCAAGGCTTTAGCCATCTGAGCCACGGCGTAGTCGTCGAAAGCGTATTCCAGCGTCTTCGACACGCCGGCCTTGCCCTTGCTTTCCACGTGTGGGTTGGGTACTTCCTCAGTGGCGATATAGCCTTTTTCAATATACTCCTTGATGAAAGGGCGCGTGCCGCCCTCCACGTTGGCGTTGCGCAGCATCAGGCGGTACACATCCTGCACGTCGAAATTGGTGAGGCCGCGCTGGTAGGCGCCCGCAATAAAGGACGCCGCGTGGTCGCCGTGGAAGAAGGTAGGCAGGAACCCGGTTTTCTTGCCTTCATCGTGCATCGACTTAATGACATCGGTGGTAGCCTCGGGCGCAAGCATGCTCATCAGCACGTCCTTGTTGCGGTAGGTGTCCCACAGCGAAGGCTCGGTGTAGTAGTTGAAGTCGGCCTTCACCACGTTGCCTTTCGTGTCGCGGAACTCGCCGTTCAGGTCGCTGCGCAAGGCCGGCCACAGGAAGGAGCGGTACAGGCAGCTGTAGAACATTTCCTTCTGCTTGGGCGTGCCGCCCTTCACGTCTACCCGCGCCAGCATCTTCTCCCAGGTGTCGGCGGCAGCGCGGCGCACCTCGTCAAACGAGCGGCTACCTATTTCCTGCGCCAGGTTTTGCTTGGCATTCTCGATGCTCACGAACGAGATGCCGATGCGCAGCTCTACCGGTTTTTTGCCCCCATCGGGGAGGCGCACCACGGCCAGGCCGTCTTTGGTGCCCGGGCCGCGCACATCCAGGTTCTGAATATTTTCGCTCAGCATCCCGTAGAAAAACACCGTCTGCCGGCCGGTTTCCTGAAAGCCCTGCACGGCCGCGTCGCCGGCCTTTTCCATGGCCCAGTTCGTCACCCGCTCGTTGGACTGCGCCAGCTTGAATACGATGCTGCGGTTGTCTTGTTTTTCGAACCGATACCGGTGAAAGCCACAGCGCAGGGTCGAGGTCAGTCCTACCCACACGTCGTAGTCGCGCAGTATCACGCCGTAGTAGCCCGGCGAGGCCGATTCGGTCTTTTTGTCGAAGCGCGAGGAGTAGTCGCCTTTGGCGTTGGCCGCGCCCGTTACGGGCAAAATAGGCAGGTGGCACAGGTTCCAGTGGCCTTTGTTGGTGTGCGTGAAGGCCACAATCACGGAGTCCTCGTAGTCGTAGCCCGCGCCGGTATGAAACTCCGTGATGGGACTCAGCTGCACCATGGCGTTGGGTAGGGCACTGCCCGGAAATACCAGTCCGGCCCAGGCGCCGCGCCAGTCCGGGGGCGTGGTGTAGCCCATGTCTTTGGGGTCGTTGAGCGGCCCCGTACCCATAAAAGGGTTGGCGTATTGCAGGTGGCCGCCCACCTGCTCGCCCCACTCATTGTTGTTGGCGCTAGTAGGTGGGGTGGTTTTGGTGCAGGAGAAAACGGCCAGAGTGGAAAGAAGAACGTAGCTAGGTCGTTTCAGCATGAGTGAGGAGGTAAGAATAACCCTGACAGGGGCTTGAAATCCTGTCAGGGCTAAGGGTTTTTGAAATCAAAGGGATGAACTTTTTTACAGCACGTTGCGGGCCTGCAAATCGGCCAGCGCTTCCAGCATCATCACGCCGCTCATTTCGGTAGAGCCATCTACGGTGCTGCCAGGTAGGGTGGTCCAGTTGGTGTTGAAGATATACTGTGGCCGGCGCGTGCCCTTCGAGTAAAGACTTTCGCCGTTAAACTTCAGAAAAGACACATAATTAGCTCGGTTGGTGGCACTCACGGCCGGCTCGGTAGCCAGAATGGTGAGGTAGCGCACCAGAACACCTTTGAACAAACCGCCGTCGCCATTGCCTTCATCCTTCATCACACCACCTGGCGAGAGCTGGGTGTTGTTGAGCACGTAGGCGGCCGTGCGGTTGGCATCGTCGAGGTAGGAGGTTTGCTGAGTGGCCCGGTACAAGGCCACGCCCGCTCCTATAAAGGTGCCCTGGTTGTAGGTGAAAATCCAGTTCTTGTCAATCTGGTTGTTGCCCTCCCGGTTCACGCCATCCCATACGGCGCCATCGGCGGGGTCTACCAGCTTGGATTTCTGCCAGCTGTAGATCTTTTTCGCCCACTCCAGGTCGTCGGGGTTGCGGTCGAGCATATAAAGACGGGCGGCCAGAATGGCTGCGGGGGCGTTGGCGGGCGTGTTTTTGTAGCTGCGCTGCGTTTTTTTCCACGCAATGCCGCCGCCCTGCTGCTCGTTCCAGCCCAGCTTAATGTCGTTCCAGAGCAGGGTAGCAATGTTTTTGTACTCGGTTTCCCTGGTCACCTCGTAAGCGCGCAGGCAGGCCAGCGCATGCCACTCCATGTCGTCGTAGAACTCGTTGAGGTAGGTGTTGCCGTTTTTGGCTTTTGCCCCCTGTATCACCTGCCGCATACGGGTAAGGTAGTCGGCGCTGCTGGTGCGCTGGAAGCCATCAATCAAGATATCGAGGCCGTGCGCTTGCCACCAGTAGTTGAAATTGGTTTGGCCGGCATTGTTTTGCCGATAGTAGTTTTCGTTGGCGACGTAGAAGTTCTGCTGCAACGCGGCCTGGGCCGAGTCGGCGCGGGCCGACCAGTTGGCCGTGGCCACCACGGGCGGCGCGGTGGGCGGGGCCACGTAGTCGTCTACGGGGTCTTTGCAGGCGGTCAGTAACAGGCCCAACAAGACGCTGCTACCTATGCGGGAATACCAGGAAGTCAAGATCATATCAATTAGTTGCTTAGGGAAAGTGAGTTTGAGCGGGTAGGCGGTGAGCCAGGCTATCAGCTGGTTTGCTGGTTACCAGTCTCACCGCCGCCTCTCAAAAGCCGCATTAGCGAATCACGACCTGGTGCGTGTAAGGGCCGTCGGGCTGCATGCGCACGGTCACGTCCACGCTCTTTTTATCAGCTTCCGTCTGAAACTTGTAGGTGTAGTCGTACGACGCGGCCGTCACGGGCATTAGATAGTAGTACGAGGCCGGCGTACTGGCTGTAGCGCGCTGGTTATCAGAGTTGCTGCTGCCGTAGAACTGTTGGGTGGTAGCGCCGGCAGCGTTTTTCTCCGTGAACCGGAACTTGTAACGCTCATCGCGGCCCCAGCTTTCCTGGAAAAACTCGATGGGCGTATTCTCTACTTTCCACACGCCTTTACCCACATAAGGTAGGGTCACCAGGATCTTGCTTTGGGGCGCAAACCACAGGCCCACGGACTCGATTTCGGTGAGGGTAGCGGCGGCGTTGTTGAAATCCAAACGGATGCGGTACACTTTGGGCGTGGTAGTGGGGCTGGTGCCCTGGTTGCCTTCCACCAGCTTGTTACCGTCGATGGCGTAAGTAGTGGATGTGCCGCTGGTTTGGTCAATCAGCTTCACATCGCCGGCGCTCAGGCGGGTATACAGCTCAAACACACCGGCCGAGATGCTCTTGAATTGGATGGCCTGGCTGGCATTGGCACCCGCCTCCGTGCCCGAGCCCGTGAGGTAGAGGGTAGGGGGCAGGGTAGAGAAGCCCGCGGGCCGCTCCAGCGTCATCATCCGCGTCTCGGTGCCCTTCTGCACGTTCAGGCCCTTCGAGGCATTCACCGTCCAGATCAGTTTGCCCTGCTGCTGCGACTTGATGCCGGCAATATCGGCAATGCGGTTCAAGTCGCCGTGGCTGAGCACCAGGCGGTTATCGAGGCCGTTGGTGCCCGAGGCAATGCTGTACACGGGCTTCGAAAAGTCACCGCCTTCTTTGTCGAACACCAGCTCGTAGAGCACCACCGTGCCGTCGGCGGCGCGGGCTTGGCCCCACTCAAACGTCACGGCCGCGTTGGACGGCGGGTCGAGGCGGATAAACGCGTTGTTGACGGGCGAAATCAGGTTCGATACCGGCGTAATGGTCTCGTCCAGGGCGTTGTCGTCGTCGTTGCAGGCTGAGAAAATGCCGGTCAGGAAAAGAAAGAGAAAGAGAAATATGGGACGGGTTTTCATTATGAGTAGTTGTTGATTGTTAGTTGCTTATTTCTTGATGAGAACGTCATGCCGCTCGCACGTCATTCCGAGATTTCTCACTCCATTCAAAATGACGTCCTGATGGAGCGGTAGAGATGCTTCGGCTGCGCGGACGCCAGATAGAGCATGACGTTCTTTCATAGTCACGCAGTCACTTGGTTTACCAGCCTGGGTTTTGCTCCAGGTTGCCGTTGATGTCCCGCTCGCGCTGAGGGATGGGCCAGAGGTAGTGGCGGGCCGGATCGAAGGTGCGCTGGTCTACGCGCAGGTAGCCGTTGTCCACGTTCGGGTCGCCGGCCTTGATGCCGTGGGCGAAGCCGTTGAGCGCGGTTTCGGCCGTGCGCCAACGACGGAGGTCGAAGATGCGCAGGCCTTCCATGGCCAATTCTGTGCGCCGCTCGCGGCGGATGGTGGCTTGCAGGCTGGCTTTGTCGCCGCCAGGAAAGGTGAGGGCCGCAGCATCCGTAAAGCCCGCCCGACGCCGTAGCGCCCCGATGGTGTTGTTCCAGTCAGTGGCCGTAAACTGGCCCAGCTCGTTCTTGGCCTCCGCGTTCATTAGCAGCACATCGGCGTAGCGAATCAGAATCAGGTTCAGGCCCGAGTTCAGGTTGGCGTCGGAGGTGGGGTCGAAGTACTTCGAGGAATAGTAGCCGGTAGGGCTGGCGTCCTGGCGGTCGATGGAGTTGTCGCCGGTGCCGGGGAAGGTGCGGATGGTGATGGTCGAGTTATCGGGGCGGCGCCACACGTAACCGTCGTACACCAGCGTAGCCATAAAGCGCGGGTCGCGGCCCTGGTAGGGCGTGGCCTCGTTGTAGCCTGAGCCGGCTTCGGTAATGGCTTTGCCATTGGCCATCAGGTAGCTGTTCACCAACTCCTGGGTAGGGGCAATAGACGTGACCAACTTACCCTCGGTGCGCGGAATAAACTGCCGCTGCACCGAGTGCGTGCGCGTGGGGAAGGCATACTGCAAATCCAGCATGTCCTCGTTGTTGTTCTCGTTGCTGGGTGCGAATACGCCCATATAGCTCGGAAACAGGCTATATGTGCCCATCGAGCCACTCATCAGCTGTGTCGTAACGGTCACTACATCGGCCCAACGGCCTTCATACAGCAGTACGCGGGCTTTCAGCGCCATGGCGCCACCCTTCGTGAAGCGGCCTTTATCCTCGGCCCCATAGGCTGTATTCAGGGGTAGAACGGCGGCAGCGGCATCCAGCTCCTTCAACACAAAATCCAGGACCTCGGGGCGGGGCGTGCGGGTTACGCTGTTGGCCTCCGTCACGCTCAGCTCGGTGGTGATGAGGGGCACGGCGCCGTACCAAGTCATCAGCTGAAAGTAGTGGAACGCCCGAATAGCCTGCGCCTCTGCAATGTAGCGGGCCTTCAGGCCCGCGTCGAGCGACGTAATCTTGTCGATGTTGGTCAGCAGGCGGTTGCAGGCGCGGATGCCGCCGTAGTGGTAACCCCACTCATTGGTGATGCGCGCCTGGTTGGTGCCGTAGGCGCCCTCGGCCACGTTGCGCACGTTGGAGCCGTCCACGTCGCTTTTGTTATAGGCGTTGTCGGAGAGGGCTTCGTTGAAGAAGAAGTACTCGCTGGGGTAGAGGCCGGCGTAGCAGGAGTTGAGCACGTTGGCCGCATCGCTGGGCTGTGTCCAGAACGTGGCGTCGGTGGGGCGGTCGGTGGGGGGTAGGTCCAGGTCCTGGCAAGCCGTGAAGCTTAGTCCAAGGCCCAGCAGGAAGATATAAGGAAGGGTACGTTTCATCGTCTGTTATCTATTTACCTATGATTATTAAATGGCTGTTCGTCATGCTTCGTCTGGCGTCCGCTTGTCGAAGCATCTCCTACCGTCAGTAGTTCCTCACAAGTGAGATTACCGTTGCGGTAGAGATGCTTCGACTCCGCTGCGTCCCTTGCTTGATGCGCAACATGCTCAGCATGACAGTGCATTCATCCATTTAAAAAGAAACCGTGAGGCCCAGGGTGGTCACGCGTACGCTGGGGTACACGCGGCCGCTGCTGCCTACACCACCGCCCAGGCCCACGCTCTCGCTGAACTCCGAGATTTCGGGGTCGAAGCCAATGCTGCGCAAGTGCGTGATGGTGAACAGGTCCTGGCCCGATACAAACACGCGCAATTGCTGGATACCCGCCTTAGAAGTTAGAGCTGAGGGTAGGGTGTAACCCAACTGCACGTTTTTGAGGCGAGCGTAGGCGCCGTTGCGCAGCCAGTAGTTGGAGCCCTGGTTGTTGTTGGTAGAGGCCGTACCCACAGTCAGGCGGGGGTAGGAGGCATCGGGGTTGGTAGGAGTCCACCGGTCGAGGTGCTGCTTATACACGTTCTCCCAGTTGTTGTGGAACGCTTCTACGCCCTCACCACGGATGTAGAGGTTACGACGGCCTACCCCCTGCACAAACACCACCAGGTCGAAGCCCTTGTAGGTGGCCGTGTAGTTGGCGCCAAACGTCAGGCGTGGGAAGGGGTTGCCCAGCACGTAGCGGTCGTCCTGGTTGATGACGCCGTCGCCGTTGCGGTCCACGTAGCGGATGTCGCCGGGGCGCAGGCTGCCGGGCGTTACGAAGGCTGGCTTGGGGCCGTTGGCAATTTCCTCCGTGTTCTGGTAGAAGCCATCGGTGCGGTAGCCATAGTAGGAGTTGATGGGGTAGCCCTCACGGATGATGTTGGTGGCATCGCCACCCCGGATGGTTTCCACGCCTTTGGTGTCGCGCACCAGGTTGCGGGTGTCGGCTGCGTTCAGCGTCAGGGTCTGGTTGAAGCCGCGGGCGGTGTTCATGCGGTACGTAGCCGATACTTCCCAGCCTTGGTTTTGTACGCTGGCTGCGTTCTGGGTAGGAGCGCCGGCGCCATAGGCCCCAGCCACTGGCAGGTCAATCAGAATGTCGTTGGTGCGCTTGTCGAAGTAGTCGAAGCTCACCGACAGGGCGTTCTGCAAGAAAGCCACGTCTACCCCCACGTTGCCCATGGTAGCTGTTTCCCAGGTAATACCTTGGTTGGCGGTGCTAAAGTTGACGCCTGCTACTGGCTGGTTGCCAAAGGCATACGCGCCCGGTGCCGTGCTAATCGTGCTCAGGTAGCGATACAGACCGATGTTCTGGTTGCCGAGCTGCCCGATAGAGCCGCGTACTTTCAGGTCGCTAAACGTGGGTTGCAGGAAGTCCAGGAAGTTTTCTTCCAGCGGCCGCCAGCCCACCGATACCGATGGGAAGAAGCCCCAGCGCTTGTCGCTGGCAAAGCGCGACGAGCCATCGTAGCGGAAGCTACCCTCGATGAGGTATTTGTTAGCAAAAGCGTAGTTCACGCGGCCGAATACTGAGTTCAACGCCCACTGCTCGTTGTTGCCGTAGGTGCCATTGGGGTGGAAGCCGCCGCTGGGGTCCGAAATGCCGGTGTAGGTGGTGCCGTTGCTAATCACCCCGAAGTCGTTGCCGGGGATGTTGATAACGGCAATACCCGACCGGTCATCGTTGAAATGCTCGCTGGAATAGCCTACTAGCACCTTCACATCGTGCTTGTCGGCAAACAGGTGCTCGTAGTTAAGGGTAGCTTGGTAGTTGGTGAGCAGGGTGCGCTGGGTGCGGTTGGTCACGGCGTTGTTGCCGTCGCCGCCGGAGGTAGGCGAGCCGTCGGGCGTCACGTACTGCAAGCTGCGCCGAAACTCGTCCATGCGGTAGTTCCACAGGTCGCCGCCCACCAGGCCGCGTAGTTTCAGGCCTTTGATGATTTCGTACTCGGCATTGAGGTTGGCGTAGCCGTTGTCGTCGGCGAAGGTGCGCTGGCCACCATTGCGCAAGCGGTTCACGGGGTTGGCGGTAGAGGTAGGGGCCGTCAGATACCGGCCGGCCGAGTCTTGCAGCGGGTAGATAACCGGGATGCGCACGGCGTCGCCGATAATCCAGTCGGTGCCGTAGGCGTGCTCCTTACGGTTCACGCGGGCGTAGGCCAGAATAGCGCCTACCGACAGCTTATCCGTTACCTGCGTGTTCAGGTTCAGGCGGGCGTTCAAACGCTTATAGCCGTAGTTGTCACCCACAAACAGGCTATTTTGGTCCACGTAGCCCAGCGACACCAGGTAGCGCGTCTTGCCCGAGCCACCACTTAGGCTGAGGTTGTGGTTTTGCTGCAACGCCTGCTTTTTCAGCACCGCGTCCAAATACCACTCGTTGTCGCCGCGGGCCACCTGCTCGCGAATCTGCTGGGGCGAAAACTGCGGAGCCTGGCCCGAGTTTACCAACGCCTCGTTCTTGAGCTGCATAAACTCCAGGCCCGTTACCGGCCGGCGCAGGAAGGTAGGCGTCTGCAAGCCCACAAGGGTATTGTAGGTCACCACGGGCTTTTGGTTGAGGGCGCCTTTCTTAGTGGTCACCAGCAGCACGCCATTGGCCCCGCGCGAACCGTAAATGGCCGCCGAGGCGGCATCTTTCAGTACCGTAACGCTCTCAATATCATTGGGGTTGATGGAGTTTAGCGAGCCGGCAATGCCGTCCACAATTACCAGTGGCGAGGCATTGCCCAGTGTGCCTACCCCCCGGATGTTGATGTTGAGGCCCGCGCCCGGCTCGGCGCTGCTCTGCTGAATGGTCAGGTTGGGGGCAGTGCCCTGCAGGGCCTGCGACACGTTGGTTACGGGCCGGTTTTCCAGCGCTTTCGCCGATACCGTGTTCAAGGCGCCCGTCACCTCGGCTTTCTGCTGGGTGCCGTAGCCTACCACCACTACTTCTTCCAGCGCTTTCACGTCCTCGCGGAGCGTGATGGTGAGGTTACTGCCGGCATCTGCCACGGCTACTTCCTGGCGTACATAGCCTACAAAGCTGAACGTGAGGGTGCTACCCTCGGGTGCCTGCAGCGAGAAGTTGCCCTCTGCATCGGTGCTGGTACCAGTAGTAGTGCCCTTCACCACCACCGAAACACCCGGCAGACCGGCCCCGTTGGCATCCACGACGCGCCCCGATACGGGCGGTGCTTTGGAGGCGGAAACGTTTGCGCGTACATTGCCTACGTTGGAATCGATTGCAGATGTGGGTTTAGAAAGCACGCGCAATACCACGCGGTCCTCGTCCACATCATACTGAATTTTGAGGGGGGCCAGCAGCTCGTCGAGCACTGCCGACAGGGGCTCGTCCTGCACGCGCAGGCTCACTTTGCGCTCGGCTTTCACCAGCTGTTGGCTATACACAAAGCGTACGTTGTAGTGATGCGCAATCTGGCTCAGGGTAGACTTAATGGTCTGCGCTTCAACTTTCAGCGTAATTTTTTTCTCGAGGACCGCCTGCATGGGCTGCGAATGGGCAACGGCCTGGCCAGGCAGTCCTCCGCCTAGCACCGCCAGCAACAGCAGTACACGTAAGCAATACCCGACCAATGGTGGAAGGTGTACAGAATTTTTCATAGGGATAGTGGAAATGGGTAGGTGGGGGTTAGCGGTGAGGGTAGGGAAACATGCGTTGGGAAAAATTGAAAGTGAAAACATACTAACATGGAGCGCTAGCTGGCAGGTACTAGCTGGCAGCCGTTGCTGTGGAGGAGAATCTGCGCATCAGAAATGGAATAGCTGGCACCCAGAGACTTGCACAGCAAATCAAGCTTGCCAAACAGGGGTTCGTCGTAGAACGTGATGCTCACCGTGCAGTGCGCCAACGTGGCTCGGTCGTACACAATGTCGACGCCGTAGGCTTTTTCCAAGGCGGCGAGAACTTCCGCCACGGGGCGCTCTTCAAACTCGAAGGGCTGCGGCACCAGTACGGCGGGTTGTGCCACTAGCTCCTTCGTAAACCGCCGCTTGGCCGCAGAGTATACCGCTTGCTGATTGGGTAGCAACAGTACACCCGCCGCGGCCGGGCGCTTGGGCGTAGCCGACAAATCAGCCCCCGCGCGGGTTTGCACGGCCACTTTGCCTTCGCGCACCGATACCGATGCCTGCGCCGCATTGTGGTAGGCCTTCACCCGAAAACTAGTGCCTAATACCGTGGTTACCACTTGGTTGGTGAACACTAGAAAGGGCCGCTGAGGGTTTTTGCTTACCTGAAAATAGGCCTCGCCTATCAAGTGTACCTCCCGCCGTGTGCCAGCCAAGGCAACGGGGTAGCGCAGGCTGCTGCCAGGATGCAGCGTAACGCGGCTATTATCGGGTAGGCGCACGGCCTGAGGCTGCTGCGAGGTGTTGGTTTGCTGTGTCCAGCCATTGGCTACGGTCACGGCAATAGGCGCCGCAGGAGCCCAGTTGCGACGCACGGCGGGCCAGAGCAGACCAAGCGCTACGGCCACCAACACCAGGGCTGCAGCGATGCGCAGGGTAGGAGCCTGCCACCAAGCGGCAGGGTGCCGTACCACCTTCGTCTCGGCGGGCACTGGAATATTCTGAGTAGCCAGACGCTGCCAGATGGCATCTTCCACTGCTTCCTGGTTTTGGCCGGGCAACTGCATCCCCTCCGGTTCTTCCAGGCAGTCGTACCACCGCTCCACTGCGGCCCGTTCCTGGGGCGTGCAGCGGCCATCGAGGTAGCGTTGTAGTAGCAGTTGAAATTCGGCTTCCGTCACGGTTTCGGGCAAGAGTAGAGAAGTGCTTCTATCTACTAAGTCAACAAACCGTGTGGTACCCCTAAAATAAGGTTGTCTTTTTTTGAAAAAAACGAATTAATAAATGTTAAGTATTTATGATTCAGTATTTTAAATTTTAGTAATCCAGATCAATAAAGGCCAAGTGACCAATAAAAAATCCTGCAAGTAGCCCCGCAGCAGCTTCAGCGACTTGGTGATATGGTACTCGATAGCCTTCTCCGATAGATGCAAGCGCCCGGAAATTTCGGGCACGGTGCGGTGCTCCAGGCGACTCAGGCGAAACACCTCCCGCGACTTTTCGGGTAGGCGGTCGAGGCCGGCTTTCAGAGCTGTGTTCAGGTCTTGTTGCGCCAACTGCTCCTCGGTGTTATGAGTAGCGTCGGACTGCGCTATGCGGCAGTACAGCGCGTAGCCATCCCGCACTCGTTGCGACTTCACATAATTGATAATGCGGTAGCGCAGGGCTGTGAAAAGGTAAGCCTCCAAATTCTGAATAGGTCCCTCGGTACGCTTGGCCCAGAGGACGGCAAACAGGTCCTGTACCAGCTCCTCGGCCACTTCTCTACTCTTGAGCTTGCGGTAGGCCATTGTGAACAGCCGGTAGCAATAGCGCTTATACACTTCCTCAAAAGCACCTTCATTGCCCGTTTGTACTGCATCGAGCAAGGCAGTATCCGGCCAGAGAGAGTATTGCAGAAGGCCAGAACGATTCATAAGCAGCGGAATGAAAAAATCGGGACTTATAAGTGAAGGTACATTTTTATATTCGTTTGTGGAAGAAAACGACAAGGTAATGCTCGTTAAGCGAGATAATTACACTTCTCGTGTTAGTTTTTCAGGTCGAAGGGGCAATTCACGCACGCGTTTGCCGGTAGCGCGGTACACCGCATTGGCCAGCGCCGCGGCCGTGGGGCCCTGCGCGGCCTCGCCTGCACCCAGCGGTGGCTCGGTAGGCCGGTTGATTACCGTCACGTCCACGTATGGAATCTCATCGAAGTGAAAGATGGGGTAGGCCTCCCAGTGGCGGCTGCGTACCTGGTGTTGGTCGAACTTCACTTCCTCCATCAGCGTCCAGCTAGCCGACTGAATCATGCCGCCCTCCGTCTGGTTTTTCAGACCATCGAGGTTGATAACCTCACCCGCATCGATTACTGCCCATAGCTGCGGACGGTAGGGCGTGCCCTCCTCGTGAATGCTGACTTTAGCTACCACCGCCACGTAGGCTGCCTTGTTTTTGTACTGCGCGAAGGCAAACCCCAAGCCTTCGTTCTCGCCAGTTTGCTGCTGGCGGGCAATGGCGCGGGCGCGCTCCACCACGGCAATGGCCCGCTTGTCTTGCAAATTGCGCAACCGAAAGTCCCAGGCGTCGAGGCCGGCCTTCTCGGCCAGCTCATCCATAAACGATTCAATGGCAAACACATTGCCGTAGGCACCCAAGGCACGTAGCGCCGACACACGCAATGGCCCCCGGAAGAAGTACGCATCCACGCGCAGGTTGGGAATGGCGTAGAGCGGGTCGGCGTTGCGGTAGCCGCCTGCGCTGGGGTCGGTGGTTCCGTCGTTTGCTGGGCGGCGTGGATGGGCCAGATATTGGGCAGGTAGGAGCTTGTCGGCGTTGCCGCCGGGGCGGTTGCTGTGCGTATCGGTCCAGACCTGCTGGTGCCAGTGCGTGAGGCGGCCGGTAGTAGGGTCGAGGCGGGCCGCGAGGTCCAGCACCATCGCCGAGCCGTAGGGCTCCCAGCAATGCTCATCTTCGCGGGCCCACTGCACGCGCACGTGGCGGCCGGGCGTGGCCACAGCCAGCAGAGCGGCATCGGCGGCCACATCGTCGGCGCCGTTGTGGCCGTAGCAGCCCGAGCCGGGCACCCCTTTTACGTGGATGCTATCAACTGGTATTTTCAGCAGATCAGCCAGCGCTTCGCGCAGGGGGTACACGCCCTGGCTGTGCGTCCATACCTCCAGGCGTCGCTGGGCGTCATCGAAGCGGGCCACGGCGCAGCTTGGCCCAATAGAGCCGTGCATGAGGTAGGGCTTATAGTAGCTGGCGCGTAGGGTAGGGGCGTTGGTGGGTGTGCCCTTGTCCTGCACGCGCTTGGGGGTGTTGGGCAGGGTGCGGAGGTAGTCTTTCAGAGGCTGTCCGGCCGGCAGCGCTTTCCCTTCCGTCCAGCGGACATTCAGCTTGCCCCAGTCCTGCGCCAGTTTGGCATCGTACTCGCGCTCGGCCAGCAGGCCCACGAAGCTGCCATTTACCACCACTTTTGCCAGGCCGGGCACGGCGCGCTTCAGCTCTTTCTCGTCAAACTGCACCAGCTTGGAGTCGTAGTTGAGGGGCCGCAACACGCGGGCGTGCAGCATATCAGGAAAGCGCAGATCCTGCACGTAATATTCCTGGGCGCGCACCATACGCTCCATCTCCGGGCGCGGCACGGCTTTGCCTACATATTGGTAGTCGGCTTTGGGCTTGAGGGCTATGGGGAGGCGCACTTCGTCGGTGAGCTTCTGGCCGTTGAGCAGCTGCGCGAAGGTGCGCGTTTGGCCATTGGGAGCCGTTACCACGCCATTCTGTGTCTTCAGCTGAAATGCCCGCGCCTGCAACTGGGTAGCAGCTAGGGCCAGCAGCTTCTGGCGGGCGGCGGCAGCGGCGTAGCGCACGGCCGTGGCGCTGTTTTCGATGGAGCCGCTGCCAGCAGTGTAGCCTTCATTGGGCGTACGGTCGGTTTCAGCCAGCACTACCTCCACGCGGCTTAGGGGGAGGTTCAGCTCTTCGGCGGCCATCTGGGCCACGGCAATTCGGATGCCCTGCCCCAGCTCAATCTTGCCCGTAAGCACGCGCACGCGGCCATCGGCCAGCACCTCCAGCCACGAGTCGATGCGGGGGTAGTCGCCGAGGCTGCCAGGTAGCTCGTCGGCGGCTTCCGCGGCCATAGCCCAGGTAGAACCCAGCAAGGAAAAGCCGATGGTCAGGCAGCCGGCGGTTTGGAGGAAGTGGCGGCGGGAGGTAGGCATGGGGTAGGGTGCTAACTAAACAGAAGAAGGCCGTCATGCCCATCTGGCGTCCGCTTGTCGAGGCATCTCTACCGATTCGTTGCAATCAAATTAACAAGGAATTACTCACGGTAGAGATACTTCGACTGCGCTCCGCTACGCTCAGCCTGACGGTCATGTTTTCACTACGTTATATCAAAATCACGACTTTTTATTGGCTGCCACGACCTTCTGCGCGGCCCGGATGGCGCGGTGCTGCACGCAGCAGCGGCACAGCACGCGCATCATGCCGTTGCGAATGGTTTCTTCGTCGGCGTGGGGGTATTGTTGCAGAGTAGCAACCGTCGACATCACCATGCCATTGAGGCAGAAGCCGCACTGGGCGGCCTGCTCGTCTACAAAGGCTTGCTGCACAGGGTGCAGGGTGCCATCGGGTTTGGCCAAGCCTTCGAGGGTAGTGATGCGGATGCCGCCCGTTACGTCGTGCACGGGCAGCTGGCAGCTGGGCCAGGCCACATCGTCGAGTATCACCATGCAGGCGCCGCATTGCATCAACCCGCAGCCAAACTTAGGGCCGTTGAGCTGCAATTGGTCGCGCAGCACGTAGAGCAGGGGCGTGGCCGGATCGACGCGCACCGTCTGGGACTGGCCATTGACGATAAGAGTAATATCAGCTTCCATAAGGAGAAAAGGCTTTGGCACAAGATACTCCGAAACAGGCCGAAAGGATACTGCCGACCCAGCGCTACGCGGTAAGCGGGGCCTAACTAAAGCCCTCCCGGCGCGTACTGTAAATAGAACGTTTCAACTGTCTATTCCTTATGAATCCTACTCAACTAAGCCACGAGCTGCGCAATGGCCAGAGCCCCGATCTGAAGCGCCGCCGCTGGATTATCGGCCTGTCGATGGTGACCGTAGCCGCCGGCCAGATGGTAACCCTGTACCAGACTGGCATCATCAAGCACCTGCCCGACCCACCGCTGGATGTTTTCGACTCCGATAAAGTGGACGCCTCCGACTACGGCTACAAGCGCCTCGACACGCCCGACGCGGGACCCATGATGATAACCGGGGCCCTCACCGCCACCCTGGCCGCCGCCGGAGGCATGGAACGGGCCACCACCATGCCGTGGTTACCCGTTGCCATGGGCGTGAAAACAGTAGTAGATGCCGTAACAAATATTACTCTGGGCCGGGAGGAGTGGAAAGAAAACAAAGCCCTGTGCTTCTACTGCCAGGCTTCTACCGTAGCTGCCCTGGCTACCGTGGCTCTGGCCGCGCCAGAAGTTATCAAGGCTGTTAAGAACCTGCTGGGTAGGAAGTAGTGTAGTGGTTGCGGATTGCGCCTGCAACTACACACGTTGCGGCCGTAGCGCAGTCAAAGTATATAGTAATAAAAACAGCAAGATTGGTTGCGCCGCGTAGCGGTGCAAGAGTACATGGCGTATTCTTGCCCGCTACGCGGCGCTTGTTTCTGACGGTAGCAAATAACCTACAAACCTTTGACCGCTCCATGGCCCCACACGTACCGTTATCGGCAATCAGCAAGCCTGACTATTGCTTGGCCAGGGCGCGGGCGGCTAGCAGGCCACTGAGCACAGCCAGCACGGCTGCTGTCAGGAAGGCCGCACCGGGGAAATGGATTGGCGCTTTCGGACTGGTAAAGTACGAAAACAGCCCCGTCATCAGGGGTGGGCCGATAATGGCCGTGACGCTTACTAGGCTGGTAAGAGCGCCTTGCAGCTCGCCCTGCTCGTTGGCCGGCACCTGCCCCGACATAATGCCTTGGAGCGCCGGCCCCGCGATGCCGCCCAGGCAGTAGGGCACCAGAAACACAAACATCTGCCAGCCCTGCCCGGCAAAAGCAAATAGCAGGAGCCCCACCGCGTAGAGGCTCAACCCCAGCACCACTGAGCGCGTAGGCCCCAGCCGCGGGTTGATATAGCGAATCAGGACGCCTTGCACCAGGCCCGTGAGGGCGCCAATGACCCCCAGGGAGTAGCCTACCCACTTCTCATCCCAGCCAAAGCGGTACATCGTGAAGTAGGACCAGGTGCTTTGGGTAGCGTGGCTGGCAAGGTAGATGAGTACCAGCGAAGCCACCATGCCCAGAATAACCGGGTAGCGGCCCAGCTGCCGCAACGACCCAACAGGGTTGGCCCGCTGCCAGTCGAAGGGCCGCCGGCTTTCCTCGGGTAGCGACTCGGGCAGCACAAAGTAGCCGTAGAGCCAATTGAGCAGCGTGAGACCCGCCGCCGCCAGAAACGGTACCCGCGGCCCAAACTGCCCCAGCAAGCCCCCTACCACCGGCCCAATAATAAAGCCCATGCCAAAGGCGGCCCCAATCAGCCCGAAGTTCTCGGCTCGCTTTTCGGGCGGACTTATATCGGCGATGTAGGCGCCGGCCGTGGTGAAGCTGGCCCCGGTGATGCCGGCAATGATGCGCCCCACAAACAGCCACGCAATGCTGGGCGCAAAAGCCAGAAACAGGTAGTCGAGGCCAAAGCCGAACAAGGCCGTGAGCAGCACCGGCCGCCGCCCGTATTGGTCGGAGAGGTTGCCCAGCACCGGCGAAAACAGGAACTGCATTCCCGCAAACGCGAAGCCCAGCAAGCCGCCGTAGCGCGCCGCCTCGCTGAGGCCCTCGCCGGTGAGCTGCTCAATGAGCTTGGGCAATACGGGAATGATGATGCCAAACCCGATGACATCGAGCAGGAGGGTAATAAAAATAAACCCGAGCGCGGCTTTCGGTTTCATGGGGCGCTAAAGTAGGGGTTTGCCGCGGAGTATATTGCCGAAACGCCTTCGCGCCGAAAATTCTAAAATAGCACTACCTCGTCTGTATCGAAATAATACAGCACGCACTGCACATCGGCAAAGCCCAGCTGCCGAAACAGATCTGCATAGCGGGCGAGTTGGTGGCGGTGGCGGGGCTCGGGCGGCGGCACCTTAAAATCAAGCAGCGTCACGCGGCCGGGCGCGCCTACCTCAAACACAATACGGTCGGGCTTGTACTCCTGCCGCCGCGTGCCACCCACCAGAATCTCGCGCTCCGTTTCGGGCTGCACCGCCGGACTGAAGTAGTGCGCCAGCCGCGGGTTCTCTACTACCTGCTGTAGCTTCTGGAGCAGCTCGGGCCGTTCCTTGCTGCTGATTAGCCCCTCGGCCACCAGCTGCCCGGCCACGCGGTGGGCGTCGGAGGCGTAGAGGGTGCGGCGCAGGGCGTAGTGCAGCTTGCGGTTCCACTCCTGCTGCACCTGCTGGGCATCAAAGTCGAAAACCGTATGGGCGTGCCGGCGCAGGCGCAGGCGTTCTTCCCAAGGGGTGCTGCTGAGGTTGGTGAGGGGAAGTGTTGCGTGATTAGTTGTCAGTGGGGAGTTAGAAGCGGTGGGTTGTGGTTTGGTGTCCACTGGCAACTCACCACTCGCAACATGCAACACATCCATTGCCAGCGGATACCGCAGCACTTCCGGGTCGTACGCGCCTTGCGCCACCAGGTAGCGGTGCAGCAGCTCGGCCACGTTTTTGGCGGGTTCGGTGAGGTCAACTTCCGGATCTTCGGTTTTGCTACCGGCTTTCTTTTTAGGCTGGCGGCTGATAAGGTAGAGGCGGTGCTTTGGGCGCGTGAGGGCCACGTACAGCATATTCAGGCCTTCGAGGAAAGTTTTTTCCAGCTCCTCGGCGTACTGTCCGGCCAGGGCCGTGCGCTGCAACGCCTGCACCTGCGAAACCACCGCCACGGGAGGCATCTCGGCCATGGGTTTGGCCTCGTCGGGTAGGCGGCCCCAGAGCAGGGTGTTGCGGTGGGGCGTCAGGCTCCAGTCGGCGAAGGGCACAATCACCACGCCGTAGGCCAACCCCTTGGCCTTGTGCACGGTGGTGATGGTGATGGCGTCGCGGCCGGCCGGCGCGTTAATGCTCAGCGCGCTTTTCTTCTGCTGCCAGTAGGCCAGGAAATTGTTGAGGTTGTTGCCGTGGCGCAGGCTGAACTCCAGCGTCAGGTCCAGAAACCGGAACAGGTATTCGCTTTCTCCCTCGCGTCCCAGCAGGCTAAACGTGCCAATCAAGCGTTCCGTCAATTCGTAGAGGCCCAGGTTGCCGGTTTCGCGCTCCTGCAAGTCAAAGCCCAGGGCCCGCAGCTCGTCGAAGAAGGGTAGGGCATCGGGCACGTTGGCTACCTCGGCAATGTACCGGGCCCGCACCGGAGTAGGCGCCAAACCGCGCACTACTTTATCTACCAGCAGCAAGGCTTCGGCCTTGGCCAGTGTATCGGCTGGCTGGTTCAGCACCCGAAACACAGCCACTAGCAAGTTCACTACCTCGGCAAATTCCAGGGACAGCGAGTCGGCGGAAATAATGTCGTAGCCGCGCTCCTTCAGAAACTTCGCCACCCGGCGGCTTTGGTCGCGGCGGCGGCACAGCACGGCCACGTCCTGCTGCCGGAAACCGTGTTGCAGCGCTTCCTCTACAAGTTGCAGCGTGAGATAGAGCGTGCTTTCATCGTAGCTGAGTAGCTGCTCGGGTAGGGTAGGGTGGGGAGCATCGTCGTGGGTCAGAAGGAGTTCGACGATGGCCTCCTGTCCTGCGCTTTTCGCGGAGCCAGAGACTGGCAATTGTTGCGGCGCCTCCTGTCGAAAATCCTCATCATAAATGCTTTGCACCAGCGGCAGCTGCGGGTGCGTGGCGCTGATATGGCCAAAGAAATCATTGTTAAACGTAATAATGTCCGGGGCCGAGCGGTAATTGGTATTCAGATTTTTCGCCTGTAATGCCCCGTTCAGCGTGTAGTAGCGGCCTTGCAACAGGTCGCGCAGCTCCTCGTCGGCTACGCGGCCGTACAGGTGCTCGGTTTCGTTTTTATAGAGGCGCAGAATCTGCTCCATCTCGCCGCCCCGCCAGCGGTAAATGGCCTGCTTTGCATCGCCCACAGCCAAGGAAAGGTTGCCGTTGGCCACGGCGTTTTCCACCAGCGGCAGCAGGTTATTCCATTGCAACACAGAGGTATCCTGAAACTCATCAATCAGCAGGTGCTGGTACCGCTCGCCTAAACGCTCGTACAGAAACGGCACCGGCTCACGCAGCACAATGTTGGCAATACGCCTGTTGAACTCGGCAATCAAGACCACATTTCGCTCTCGGCTGAGCTGGTCCACGGCCTTGTTCAGCTCACTCAGCAGCGACACATGGAAGATGTAGGGTAGCATGCCCGTCACTAGCAGGTAGTCGGGTAGGAGGCGGGCACGCAAGTCCTCCAGCTCCTGGTAGGCCGCCGTAAGGTCAAGTTTCACGGCATCCACGCGCTGCTTGTCGGCAGCGGTTTTTACTTTGCCGCTGTACCATTTATCCTGCTCCACGGTGGCCCGCACGTAGCTGTTGGCCTCTTTATCGGGTAGGAGGCGTTCCTCCCAGCGCGTCACGTAGCCAATGATGCCGCTTTTGCCTTGATAAAGGTCGGTTTCCGTCACGCCAGCAGCATCCAGCGCCGCCAGCGCCCGCACACTTACCGCCCGAAACTCCTGCTCAATTTCCTCCCGGCGCTTGCGCAGATTTTCGTGCAGGCGCCGGTAGTCCTGCAACGAGAGTTGCTGCAACTGCGCCACGGCCTCGTGCACCGGCTCCGAAAGCAGAAACTGCCCAAAACTGACCAGCTCCTCGGGCAGCGTGTTCCAGCTGCGGCCTTCCTCGGCTTTGCTCAGGGCATAATCGGCCAGGGAGCGGGCCAACAGCTTGCTGTTGGGGTCGCGGTTTACTTTGTCCAGCAGCAAGGCCACGGCGCTTTGCAGCACCGCTTCGCCGTCCAGCTCTACCTCGAAGGCCGCGGGCAGCCCTAACTCCCGCGTAAATGCCTGCACAATGCGCTGCACAAACGAGTCGATGGTGCTCACCGCGAAATCGGCGTAGTGATAGAGCACCAGCCGAAACGTAGCCGCCGCCCGTTGCCGCAGTTCCTGCTGTTGCTGCTCGGGCGTGTCGGCGCGGCGCGGCAGCTTGCCTTCCGCAGCCAGCTCGTTGGCAATATCGCGCAATAGCATATCTTCTTTGCCGTTGGTATCAGGGTAGGTAAAGCGCCGCAACGCCCCAATGATGCGCTCCTTCATCTCGCCCGCCGCATCATTAGTGAAGGTGATGGCCAGAATGCTTTTAAAATACGCCGCGTCTTCAGCGCCAAGCGCCAGCTTTAAATATTCTTTGGTGAGTTGGTAGGTTTTGCCAGAGCCGGCGGAAGAAGAATAGATACGGAAGGTAGGGGGCATGAGGGAAGTAATTATTACATTGGACTATGTTTCATCGATAAATAATAATTAAATGATAACGACAGCTAGAGTACTAATATTATTTGTTCTAATTTTCCTGTTTTATTCTTGTAAGGGACAGTCTACAAATGATATTCCGCAATTCAAAAAGAATAACGATTTAGTGTATTCTGCAAAACAAATAAAAGTATACAATGATATATTAAATGACTTAATAAAAAATCATTTTTACGGATACTATCTAGGTGACGCATCTGATACGCTTTATAGCAAAAACAACAGAGTCAGGACAGATACTAGTGCTATAAACACGGATGCACGCATTTTAACCCTAGCGCTGCTGAGTGACAGTACTAAGTTGTGTACAATTTACCTCAATGAGGACCCTGCTAGTGAAAAGATACTTTCCTGGAAAATAGATATGAATACTAGTTACGGGCAGAAGATAGAAAATATGTTAAAAAAATATAGTGATAATGTGTCCGGAATAATAACTAAGTTGAGTATGCGACAATCCTTATATAAGTCAAAAGATTTTCACTCGTCAATAGCCAGAATATCTAGTGTTTATAATATGAAAGAATACAATATAGATACCAGAACGATACGAGGTAAGGAAGATAAATGTGTGGTCGGAATAGTGAGTTTATCTAATATTGTGCTAAATAAAAACAAAGATAAAGGGATTATGTATTACGAATTTTATTGCGGAGGAAGATGTGGGAGAGGGGAGTTAGCAGAGATAGAACAGGTAGATGGCAGATGGCATATCGTGAATACCGAAATGTTTTGGATTTCATAACCTACCCCACCGGCTCCCACAGCCGCCGCTCCACCTCCGCTTCCACCCGCCTAGGTCGTTGCGTCTCGGGGTCCAGCAGCACCCACTGGGTTTCGGCTTCGCAGAGTAGCACGCCATCGGTGGCCCGCTCGATGCGGACGAAGCGCTGGCATTGCGCCCCGCGGATTTCGCCTATCCAAGTGGTGCAGCGGAGCTGGTCGCCCAGCAGTGCGGGGCGGTGGTAGCGCACATGGTGCTCCCGCACCACCCATATATAGGAGGTGCCCTCGCTGCCGGGGTAGGCGGCCCGCCAATGCGCGGTGGCCGTATCCTGCGCCCAACGCACGTACTCCACGTTGTTAGCATGGTGTAGCTCGTCTATAGCCGAAGCCGGTACTACAATTTCGTGGGTAAAGCGGAAAGCGGGATGGTTGTGGTGGGTAGGCATACTAGTAGGTACAAATACAACGCAAGTAGGGAAAAACCCGTAAATGATGCTGTTGATAGCTGAAGTCCGCCGAATGGTGTATATTTGGCTCAACTTAAGACAATGTGCCTTTGTTAGCCTGCCAGATACCTAGAGTTTCAGCAGTTTTCAGTAGCTGCATTTGCTTAATGAAACTCTTTTTTTAACCCCGTAGTAAGTAGTACGATGCCAACCGGAACCGTAAAATTCTTCAATGATGCCAAAGGCTTTGGCTTCATCAAAAACGACGAAAATGGTCAAGACATTTTCGTTCACATCAGTGACCTGCTGGTAAACGAAATCCGTGAAAACGACAAGGTACAATACGAAGTAGCGCAAGGCAAAAAAGGCCCGAACGCTGTGAAAGTTCAGCTCCTCTAAGGACTAGCTTGCTTCGCAAGATTTTTGAAAAGCACGCCCCAGGGCGTGCTTTTTTTTGTCTAAACCACGGATTCTTGCGGATTTTTCGGATGACACGGATTTTGTGGATGACGTAACCTTAAAATAGCGCCATCCACAAAATCCGTGTCATTCGAAAAAAGCGCAAGAATCCGTGGTTTAGATAATATTTTTTCCTTACCTTTGCACCCGCATTGAGAACGGCCCGGTTCCGCGCAGCTAGCGTGGCCCTTAGCTAAGCTAAATAGATTGGCCGCCTGTATCTTCCGTAGTTGCTTCCGTCACTTGTCGTTGTTGTGAGAGTGGGAGAGGAGCGTCGCTGAATTCGCTGTTTTCAGAGCTATTCTCTCCACTCCATCTAACATCAGACATGGAAAAAGTAAAATTTGAAGAGCTTCCGCTCTCCGAGGAAATGCAGCGCGCTATTACGGAAGTAGGCTATGAAGAAGCCTCTCCCATCCAAACGGCTGCTATTCCAGTATTGCTGGAAGGCAAAGACGTAATTGGCCAGGCCCAGACGGGTACCGGCAAAACGGCTGCCTTCTCTATTCCCGCCATCGAAAAAATTGATACCGATTCGCGTGAGGTGCAAGCCCTGGTGCTGTGCCCTACCCGCGAACTAGCCGTACAGGTTTCGGGCGAAATTCAAAAATTAGGTAAGTACAAGCGCGGTCTGGCTGTGGTGCCAATTTATGGTGGCTCCAGCTACGACCGCCAGTTCCGCGCCCTGGAGCGCGGTGTGCAAATCGTGATTGGTACGCCCGGTCGCGTGATGGACCACCTGGAGCGCGGTACTCTGAAGCTCGACAGCTGCAAGATGATTATTCTTGACGAAGCCGACGAGATGCTGGACATGGGCTTCCGCGACGATATCGAAACGGTGCTGAAGCAAATGCCGGAGGAGCGCCAGACGGTGTTTTTCTCGGCTACCATGAGCAAGCCCATTATGGACCTGACCAAGCGTTACCAGCGCGATCCGCAAATCGTGAAGGTCAACCATCAGGAGATGACCGTTACGAACATTGAGCAGAGCTACTACGAGGTGCGCGGCCCCCAGAAAAAGGATGTGCTCACCCGCCTAGTAGATATGTACAACTTGAAGTCGACCATCGTTTTCGCTAACACGAAGCGCATGGTAGACGATATCGTAGCTGATTTGCAGGCAAAAGGCTACTTCGCCGACGGTTTGCACGGCGACATGAGCCAGCAACAGCGCCAGAACACGCTGGATAAATTCCGCAAAGGCACGCTGGAAATCCTGGTGGCCACGGACGTAGCCGCCCGCGGCATCGACGTGGACAATGTGGAAGCCGTAGTGAACTACGACCTGCCTGCCGACGAGGAATACTACGTACACCGCATCGGCCGTACGGGCCGCGCCGGCAAATCGGGCCGCGCCTTCACGTTTGTGAGTGGCCGCGACATCTACAAACTGCGCGATATCATGCGCTTCACCAAGGCTACCATCAAGCAGGAGCGCGTGCCTTCCTTCGAGGATGTGTCGGAGGTGAAAACCACGCTCATGCTGGAGTCGATTAAGGAAGTAATTGAAAAGGGCAACCTCGACAAGTACATCAGCCGCGTGCAGCGCCTCATTGATCAGGACAGCGAAGAAGGTATCACGTCGCTGGACATTGCCGCTGCTCTGCTCAAGATGACGATGAAGGAGGACAAGCGCGCCCAGGAAAGCCTCGACGCTACCCGTGCCCACGGTGCCCCGCGCCCCGGCTTCACGCGTTTGTTCGTGACGATGGGTAAGAAAGACCGCATCCACCCACGCGACATTGTGGACCTGATTGCGGAAAACACCTCTCTCACGGCGGGTAAGGTAGGCGACATTTCGCTCTACGATAAGTTCAGCTTCGTGGAAGTGCCTTCTGAGTTTACGGAGGAAGTTACCGGCGCACTAGCCCGCACGAATATCAACGGCCGCCCGGTATCCTTCAACGTGGCTACGCCGCGGCAAGAAGGTGATGCACAGCAGGAAGGTGGTCGCGGCGGCTTCGGCGGTGGCGACCGTCCACGTCGCACGGGCGGCTACGGCGGTGGCGGCGACCGTCGCGACGGTGCGTTTGGCAACCGCAGCTACGGCAACAACCGCGGCGGTGGCAGCTACGGCGGCGACCGGCGTGAAGGGGGTAGCAGCTACGGTGGCAACCGGGGCGGCAGCAGCTACGGCGGTGGCTACAAAGGCAACCGCGATGGTGGTGGCAGCAACTACGGTGGCAACCGGGGTGGCAGCTATGGCGGCAACCGCGAAGGTGGCTATAAGCCCCGTCGCGACAACCAAGGCTACGACGAGTAGCATCGCAACTGGTGCAGATTGATTGGATTATATAGATTCAATCAATCTGCAACGCTGGGTTAATAGACTACCCGATAAAAAAAGCCGCTGATAAGTCAGCGGCTTTTTTGTTTCTACGGGCAGAATGATTGCACACAAAAAGCTGTGTAACCCAATCAAGCTGCACCTGTTGCGATGTTACTTGGAAGCGTCGCGCAGGTCGCGGATTTCGTTGTGCGCTTGTAGGATGCCTTCGGCTTGCTTGTCGATAATCGACTTCAGCTCAGCGGGTAGGCCGTCAAACTTCTTGGCGTTTTCGTAGGCCTCTTTGGCGTGGTCCTCGCCCCGCTCGCACTCAGCCAGGATGCTATGACGGTCTTTGCCCGTTACAATGCCTTTCAGGTTGATAAAAGCGCGGTGCACGGTGCCGGCTACCGTGTTGTTGCCTTCGTTGGTGTCTACTTTCAGGTCCAGCTTGTACATCTGGTCCTCCAGCTCCGTGATATAGCTGGCGCGCTGGGCGGCGTATTTCTTGAAGAGGTCTTTCAGATCGGCATCTTCTACGTCGGTCATTGCTTCGGCGTAGCCTTTCTGGCCTTCTTTCAGGGTAGCAACGAGGTCGTTCAGTTCGGATTGGGCTGCTTTAGCGTCCATAATTGTGGTTCGTTTTTAGGTGGTAGGGAGAATGTATTGTGTGTCTTTGTACTAGCTATTCACGTGCAGGGTTGCGCTGAAGCCAACACAAACCGTATCCCTTTTACACTAACAGTATTCGAAACGCAGTTTATTGCTTGGCCGCAGAAGCGCTGAGCTTATGATGCTTATTGGACAGGGCCAGAGTCAGTCTACCAAAAAGATTGGCTTTCTAGGGCTGAGTAGAGCGAAATAAGGTGAGCAAGTTGTTGGTTTCAATCGTCGGAGGGGCAGTGCGTAGCAGCAGGCTACAGGCAAAGCGGTGGTATTAGTAGAGACCATATTGACTTAGCGCTCAACACTATTTTTTTGTCTTATTAGAAAGATATACCTACATCTGAGTGTTTCTCAGAACGAGTTGATTACTATTTCGCTACACAGCAATGGTAGACTATCTATTGAATCACTAGCTTGAATCAATTCTCAATTCTGTACTTAAGTAGCAGATTAAAAAGAACTTAAAGAGAAGGAGAAAAGTAGAAAGTGGTATTCTCATTTTTTACTCTCTCCTAATGGAAACACAAACACTACTTCACTGGCTATATGTCGCCTCTATGATAGGCGGTACACTCCTGTTTTGGGTTTGGAGTCGCAACCCCAAAGGCGTCCCGCAATACGAATACAGCATTGCCATGATGATTCCTATCTGGTCGGCGCTGGCGTATATGGCTATGGGCCTGGGCCAGGGCAAGACGGAAGTGGCAGGGCAAACCACGCACTATGCCCGCTACATCGACTGGGTGGTAAGTACGCCCTTGCTGCTGCTAGCACTGGCTTTCACAGCCATGTTTTATGTACCGAAGCAAGAGCGCAAACCCAACCTGCTGTTTAGTCTGGTGGCTGCCGATGTGGTGATGATTGTGTGCGGGCTGCTGGCTGATTTATCAGAAAGCAGCACGGCGCGGCTCCTATGGTATAGCTGTGGGGTAGGGGCATTCCTGTGCGTGCTGGTTCTTATCTGGGGTAAGCTGCGGCAGATTGCCATCAACAGTGACGCGGAGCTAGGGGGTATCTACACTAAACTGGCTGGCTTCCTGACTGTTCTGTGGTTCTGCTACCCTGCCATCTGGGCTATCGGACCTTCGGGCCTGGGCATAATCGGCCAGACTACCGAAACCATTTTGTTTGTGGTGGTGCCCTTCTTCTCGAAGGTAGGCTTTAGCATTCTTGACCTAAGTTACCTGCGCGATTTAGCTCCGCGTAAGCCCGCCTATCACCACGCGGCGTAACAGAGCGTATACAGCAGGATAACGCCTGCCTTATGAAAACGCCTGCTCCTATTGCCACTAGTTTCGCGCCGCACATGCTGTACTCCTACGGGGCGGTAGTAGCAGCAATGGCGGTAGGCGTGGTAGCGCCAGCAGCAGCAGCAGTCTTCTTAGGGCCGCTGCTGCTGCTGGGGTTGGTGGTATTGGGGTTGGCCCACGGCGCCTGCGACCAACTGGTATTTCCGGCCTACCACCCTGTGCGGGGCAAGGCGTGGTGGTTATATCTGGCGCGTTTTCTGGTGAGCTACCTGGCGCTGGCAGCAGCAGAGGTGATAGGATGGTGGCTGTGGCCAAGTGCGGCCGTCTTGTTCTTTTTCCTGCTCACTATTTGGCACTGGGGCTCTGCCGATGCGCCCACGCAACCCGGGCGCCCGGCGCTGTGGGTAGCGCATAGCATATTGCGGGGCACGCTGTTGTTTGTTATTCCGGCTTTTGCTTGGCCTGCCGCGATGCTGCACATTATCAACAGCTTACTGCGTTTTACGGGCGGCCAGTTGGTGACAGCAACCGTATTTACTACCGTGGCACAAGCAGTTGGGTGGGTTGTAGTGCTGGGCCACCTGGGCCTGTGGGTAGGGTATGCTAGACTGAACAAAGCACACCGCTGGCGCATCGATGCGCTGGAGGTGCTGCTGCTTACGGGACTATTTGTGGTCCTACCGCCGTTGCTGGCAGTGGGGATATACTTCTGCTTTTGGCACAGCTTGCAGCATGTGCTACGCCTCAACCCGCTGCTAGGCTACACGGCACAAACAGGTAGTAGGCGCGCAAAATGGGGAGACTTGCTGCGCGAAATAGGTTTTTTTGTGCGCCGCTCATTGCCTATTTTACTTATCAGTCTGGTAGCATTGGCTGTGTTGTACGTGCTATTCGCTACCAGGCTTTCCACCCCCGACGCAGTGGTTAGCTTGGCGCTGGTGGTGGCTTCCGTGGTTACGCTACCCCACGCGTTGCTAGTGAGCCTGGTGATGGACCGCAAAGCAGCCAGCTAGCCAGTAGGTACATCGGCCATGGCTCGGCCCGCCAGATAGCCCGTAGTCCAGGCTGCTTGAAAATTAAAGCCGCCTGTGATGCCGTCGATGTCCAGCACCTCACCGGCAAAATACAGGCCCGGTACGCGGCGGCTTTGCATGGTTTTCATGTCCACTTCGCCGAGCACCACGCCGCCGCAGGTCACAAATTCGTCCTTGTAAGTGGTTTTGCCCTGCACGGGTAGGGCTGTGCGCAGCAGGCTTTCAATCAACCGATTCTGTTGTTTGGCAGGCAACTCGTTCCACTTCACCTCGGGGCCAATGCCGGCCTGTTCCGTGAGCGTGCGCCACAGCCGCTGGGGGAGGCCAAAAAGCGGATTGGAAGTTACTTGCTTCTTACCGTGCTGCCCCCGAAACTCCAGCAGCCACTGCCGCAACGAGTCCTCGGTGTGGGTAGGGAGCCAACTGACGAGGGCCGTGTGCCGGTGCTCCAACTCATGCAGGCGGCGGGCACCCCAGGCCGAGAGTTTCAGCACAGCCGGCCCGCTCACGCCCCAGTGTGTCACCAAGATAGGGCCTTCATACTCCAGCTTTTCGCCGGCAATGCGCACGCGGGCGTGGGGCACGCTCACGCCCGGCAGCTCCCGGAGCGGCGACTCCGGCACGTTGAACGTGAACAGCGAAGGTACTGGCTCGGCAATGGTGTGCCCCAGGGCGCGTAGCCAGTCGTACTGAGCTGCTTTGGGGGCGCCGCCGGTAGCAATCAGCAGGCGCGCTACCTCTAGCTCCTGCGCGTGGGTGCCGGTAAGGTGCAGTCGAAAGCCACCTGTGGGTAGGGTAGTAATGCGCTCAGCGGTGGTGTGCGTGAGAATGCGCACGCCCGCTTTGTCGGCGGCCATGAGCAGGGATTGGGCAATAGTTTCCGAAGAGTCCGTCACCGGAAACATGCGGCCGTCGGCTTCCGTTTTGAGGCGCACGCCGCGCCGCTCAAACCAGCGCACAGTGTCTACCGCCCCAAACTGCTTGAAGGGCTCCTTGAGTTGCTTGGCCCCACGGGGATAGTGCTGTATCAGCTGGGCAGGCGTGTCGGCGGCGTGCGTTACGTTGCAGCGCCCGCCCCCCGAAATACGTACCTTGCTGAGCAGCTTGCCGGTTTTTTCTATTAGATAGACCTGCAAACGTGGATTGGCCTCGGCGCAGGCAATGGCCCCAAAAAAACCAGCCGCGCCACCGCCTAAAATAGCTACTACCTCCTTGTTGTTCACGAGCGCAAAGATACGAGGTAGAGGGCTGAAAATTGGCGCGAAAACAGCGCAACCGGCGTGCTAACAGTGCTGCATAGCCTCGTTCAGATCATCAAACTGAAACATATAGCCGGTTTTTTGGCGCAGCAATTCGCTGTCGATGCGCTTGCCCAGGGTGTCTTCCTCCGCGAAGGTAGGGGGCGCTAGGCCCAAGTGCGCGGCGGCGGCAGTGTAAAACTCCTGCCGGGTAGGGTGGTGCGCCGCGCTGGCGTTAAAGGTGTGCCCCCAGGCGCTTTGACGGATAATGCGGCATAGGATGCCGAGGCAATCGGTGAGGTGAATGAGGTTGACGGGGGCCTGTGGCTTGGGTAGATTTGTGCGGCCCGCCAGAAAGCGGCCGGGGGCACGTTGGGGGCCAATCAGGCCAGCCAAGCGCACCACGGTGGTGGCAAACGGCGCATCCGGATGCGCAAACAGGTTTTCGGCCCGCAGCAATTCCGAGTCGGCATCGGGGGCGGCCAGGGCGTCGGTTTCGGTCATGGCGCGGGGCTCATCGGCATACACGCCAGTGCTACTCACAAATAGCACTTGCCGCACGCCGCAGTCGGCAGCGACCTGGTACACAGGCTGTAGCAGCTTCACGTAGTGCCCCCGAGCGGTGCTGGGTGGTACGTTTAGTACCAACACCCGCGCGCCGGTAAGCAAGGTGTGCAGCGTGTCTTGGTCAGTAGCCGTAAGGGTAGGGCCCAGCTCCAGCAGGTAGGGTGTAATGCCCGCGTCGCGCATTTTCAGGAGTCGGCCGGGGGTGGTAGTGGAGCCAGCCACGGCATACCCTTCATCCACCAGCGCCTGCGCCAGAGGTAGGCCGAGCCAGCCGCAGCCCAATACGGCAATCAGGGGTTGTAGGAGAGTTGGAGTAGGAGCCATGCGGGGCTAAAGGTGAAGAAAAATTCTTAGCCCGCATACATCTTGAGCAAATCCAGTAAATCCCGTTCTTGCGCCTTTGCTGCTTCATCTCCTAAAACCCACCTCCTTATGTCAGCCTATTCCCAACCCATGCTCCGCGACAATGCCCTGCAAGGCAAAACCATTGTGGTGACGGGCGGCGGCACCGGCCTGGGCCGGGCCATGACTACCTACTTTCTACAGCTCGGTGCCAACGTCACCATCAGCTCGCGCAAGCTGGATGTGCTGGAAAAAACCGCTGCCGAGCTGCGCGAGCAGACCGGCGGCCAGGTGCTGGCCGTGCAGTGCGACGTGCGCAAATACGACGAGGTAGAGCGTATGCTCCAGCAAACCATCGACACGTTTGGCGCCGTGGACGTGCTGCTGAACAATGCCGCCGGTAACTTCATTTCGCCAACGGAGCGCCTGAGCCACAAGGCATTTGATGTGATTGTGGACATTGTGCTGAAAGGCAGCTACAACTGCACGCTGGCCTTCGGCAAGCGTTGGATTGCCGACCAGCGCCCCGGCACCATCCTCAATATCGTGACGACGTATGCCTCTGTGGGCTCAGCCTATGTGGTGCCGTCGGCGGCGGCGAAGGCAGGCGTGCTGGCCCTCACCCGCTCGCTGGCCGTGGAATGGGCCAAGTACGGCATCCGTTCCAACGCCATTGCGCCCGGCCCCTTCCCCACGGAAGGCGCCTGGAGTCGCCTCTTCCCCGAGCCGCTGGCCGCCAAGCTCGACCCCGCCGCCTCGGTGCCCCTTAAGCGGGTAGGCGACCACCAGGAGCTGGCCAATTTGGCCGCCTACATGGTATCGGATTTCGCGGCCTACATGAACGGTGAGGTAGTCACCCTCGACGGCGGCGAATGGCTGAACGGGGCCGGCGAGTTCAACAAGCTGGAAGCCATTCCGGCCCCCATGTGGGATGAGATTGAGAAGAAAATGCGCCGCTAGCTCACGGATTAAAGCGGATTTTTCGGATTAATCGGATTTCGTGGACGAGTCAAACGAAAAGCGCTTGCCATTTGGCAAGCGCTTTTTTATAGGCTTTTCGTCAAAAGCCTAGGGAACTTCAATTACATTCTATAATCGTCCACAAAATCCGATTAATCCGAAAAATCCGCTTTAATCCGTGATTATAGTTTATACCCCTTGTACCCCTTCGCAAACTCCTCCTGGGGAATAGGCTGGTTGGCGATGATATTCGAGAACTCAAACCGCTCAAACAAACCTTTGTCATCCAGCACTTCCACCACTAGGGGTAGGAAAAGCTTCTGATCGACGCAGACGGTGGTACGACGACCGTAGGCGTTGGGCACTTGGATGGTTTTGCCTGCCGGCACGGGCTTGTCGTACGACAGGTCGTTGCGTTCCACAATCCGAAACTCGCCGCAGCCAAATTTATTGGCAATCTGCGTGAGGGTTTCGGCTTTGGCAGGCGTGTAGGGCACGTACCGAAACTGCGGAAAGTTGGATAGCAACACGTGGCACGGCCGCCCGGCCACAATAGTGTCGCCGGCGTAGCGGAAGGAACGCTCGAAGGCGTGGTCCTGGCGCTGGGTAGAGCCGCGGATGATATCGGAAATGCTGCCAAAACCGGCGTCCAGTAAGCTGTGGTGCTGGTCGCGGCGCATGAGGGTGCCGTTGGGGTCTAGGTTGAGCGTCACGTAGGGGAAGCTATTGGGATATACCCAGGCGTCACCGCCATTTTGCCCCGTTACCCACAGTGCCTCAATACCTTTCTGGTTGCGCAGATACACCTGTAGGGGGCTGCTGCTGAGCTTTAGGGTAGACTGCGCCGCAACGTATTTACCATCCACCCGTTCCTTTGCCCGCACCGTGCAGCGCAGTGTTTTGAGGTTGTCGATGGCGGCGCTGAGGCGGCTCAGCAACTGCTCGGTGGAAATCTTATCAGTAGGAGCCGGGGCAGCGGCGAGCGAAGAGGCCAGCAAAACAACGGCCAGCGCAACCAGCCGAATAGTACGCATCATAGGAAAAATAGGAAAACGTTAGCAGGCGCCCCCATGCACAAACCGCGCCGAATAGCCTAGTTGAGGCTAATGCGTGGAAACCGAAACGTATTGCTATCAAACACGAATAGCTCGTGCATTTCAATTTGCCAGAAATAAGGATATAAAGGCAACTGCTCTAACACAGCCCGCGCCTCGGCCTCCGTTTCCCCATTGATGGTGAGCCAGCCGTGCCGGTAATCGGCGCTGATGGCGTAGTTTTCCAGCACACTCTCGTCTAGTAACTGGCTCACGTGGGCGCGATGACTGGGAATCAGTTCTATAAAATCCTCAGAAAAATGAGGGGGTAGGGAAAGCGTAACGATGAACTTGGGCATATAGTGAAGCAGATAATGCTAAGTCGGATAAACGGTACTATTCCTAGAAAGTTGGCTTTTTGCCGCAATGGTGCAACTTTTTAACCATAATTGTAGAATAGGAAGGCATGTACTTCTCCATCATCACCCCGACCCGCAACCGTCGGCAGTATTTGCCCGAGGCCATTGAGAGCGTCCGCGCTACTGTTTCGGCCCCCATCGATTTTTCCTACGAGCACCTGATCAACGAGTTGGCCAGCGACGACGACACCGCCGCCTACCTAGAGGAGGTAGCCGCCCAGGACGGCCCGCCGCTGCGCTACTGGAAACAGCCGGAGAAAATGCTGCCTGGCCCCGCTCGCAACCAGATCATCCGCGAGGCGCAGCCCGGCGGTTGGCTCGTACCCCTCGACGACGACGATGTAATGCTACAACGCAACCTCTACCACTACGCCGACCTCATCCAGCAGCATCCCGACCAACCGTGGTTCGTAGCCGACTTCCTGCGTATGGACGAGGAGCGGCGCTACCTGCTACGCGAAGACTACTACGCCTGGAAATTTGACACACCCACGGACATGCTGCGCGCCATTTTCCGGGCCGAAAACTTCATTCAGGGCAACGTGTGCTACTCGCACGAGCTGTTTGATCAGGTAGGCGGCTACAGCGAAGACATTGAAATGGCTGAGGATTTGGAGCTGTACGTGCGCTTCCTGCTGGCTGGTCACTTGCCCGTCATTTCGCCCCATATCAGCCACCTGCACCGCTTCCACACCAACAACATCAGCGTGGGCGTAGACGCCGAAAAGCACGGCAACGACCTGCGCGCCATCTACGACCTGCACGCGGCGGAACTGGGCAAGCTGGGCATTGAACGGCCATAGCATAACTCATTAGCAGCCTATTTACTCTGTCATCCTGAGCTTGCGAAGGACCTTCTCACGCATGAACGAGTCGTTGGTACGATGGTCGTTCTAGCGTTAGAAGGTCCTTCGCAAGCTCAGGATGACAGGTAGTTATTTATGGCTGTTTATATAACACCCCGCCCTTCATCACTAGCCGCACCTGCCGTAATGCCATCACGTCGCGGGTAGGGTCGCCTTGCACGGCCACGAGGTCGGCCAGGAGGCCGGGCTGAATGCGTCCCCGATCAATAAGGCCGAAAATGCGGGCATTGCCGCTGGTGGCTTGGCGCAAGACGGCCAGGGGCGTGAGGCCGTAGTCCTGCACCAGCAGCTCGGCCTCGCGCACGTTGTCGCCGTGCGCAAATACGCCCACGTCGCCGCCAAACGCCAGCGTGACGCCGCTTTTCAGGGCGGCTTCCATGCTGATGTGCTTTTGCTGCACGCGCTCGGGTAGGGCGCCCTGCCCCTTATGCCAGCCCTGGTACTGCGCAATGGCGTCGCCGGCTGCCACGGTGGGGCAGAGGGCCACACCGCGCTGCTTCATCAGCTTGAATACTTCCAGCGTGCCGCCGTCGCCGTGCTCAATGGTTTGCACGCCGGCCAGTGTGGCGCGGCGCATGCCTTCGGGGGTAGAAGAATGCGCTACTACGGGCCGGCCGGCGGCGTTGGCCGTTTGCACGATCAGGTTCAGCTCCTCCTGCGAGAAGGTAGGGCGCGCCGGTTCGCCCTTGCCCCAGCGGTAGTCGGCGTATACTTTAATGATATCGGCGCCGCGCCCGATTTGCTCGCGTACGGCCCGTACCACGCCTTCGGGGCCGTCGGCCTCCTGGGCGCCCTGGGGCACCTCCACGTCGGTAGAGAGCTTGGGTCCGTAGCTGCCAGTTGCCACCAGCGCCCGGGTAGCCACCAGCAGCCGCGGGCCGGGAGTAATGCCTTGGTCAATAGCCTGTTTGATGCCCACATCGGCGTAGCCGGCGCCCTCGGTGCCCAGGTCGCGGGCGGTAGTGAAGCCAGCGAGCAGCGTGCGTTGGGCATGGGTCGTGGCTCGCGCCACCCGCAACGCCTGCGACTCCAGCAGCACTTGGTCGTTCCACGGGGTTTCGTTGTAGGGGTGCAGCAGTAGGTGGGAGTGCCCTTCTATCAGACCGGGGAGTAGGGTAAGGCCGGGTAGCTCCAGCGTGCGGGCGCCGGCGGGGGTAAGCAGGTTGGGGCCAACGGCTTTTATCCGGTCGCCTTCCACCAGCACCTGCCAGCCGGTGTGCAGCGTTTCACCATCGAAGACGGCGGCGGGGCGCAGAAGGGTAGAGGTGGGGGAGGTTTGGGCTAGTAGCGGCTGTGCGCTGCTCAGCAGAAAACCGAATAGGAAAAGCCAGCAGCATCTGTAGCTATGAGAGAGCGAGAGCATAGAGCGGGAATATATTCTTGGTCAATAAACACAAAAAAGAGACGTCAGTAGCTGACGTCTCTTTGTAAGTAGGGATAGAGATACAAGAGGTTGTTCGCTACCACTGGCTTTACGCTTTTTGTTTGCGCTTGCCCTTCTTCACTTTCGCTTCCTTCGCTGGTTTGCCGTTGGCTTCTGGCTTGCCTACCAGCGTCATTTCCTGAATAAGGCGGGTGGCGCCGGCGTATTTATCCACTACAAACAACATGTAGCGCACATCAAGGGTGATATTGCGCACCTGGTCGGGGTCGAACATGATGTCGGACATGGTGCCTTCCCAGTTGCGGTCGAAGTTGGTGCCAATCAGCTCGCCGCGGCCGTTGATGACGGGCGAACCGGAGTTGCCGCCGGTGGTGTGGTTGGTGGCGATGAAGGCTACCGGCACGGTGCCGTCCACGGCATATGGCCCGTAGTCTTTCTTCTGATACAGCTCTGCGAGGCGGGCCGGCACCTGAAAATCAGGGTTCGTGGGGTCGGCCTTTTCCATGATGCCGTCGAGGGTAGTGTAGTACGCATACTTCACACCATCGCGGGGCTCGTAGCCGGCTACCTGGCCATAGGCCACGCGCAGGGTAGAGTTGGCGTCGGGGTAGAAGGTTTTATCGGTCTGCATCTGGCGCAGGCCGGCCATGTAGGTGCGCGAGAGCAGCGTGATGTTGTCGTTGGCAATCTGATAGGGCGGCAGGATGTTGGCCCGGTAGTTCGTCACGATGGCCGAGGCCAACTGGTAGGCCGGGTCGTTGGTAAGGGCGGCCACGTTGCCCTTAGCCACTTCATCCAACACGGCGTTAGCGCTTTCCGGTGTCGTCAGCCGTGATTTGCTGTAG
This sequence comes from Hymenobacter citatus, assembly GCF_014333615.1. Classification (GTDB taxonomy): domain Bacteria; phylum Bacteroidota; class Bacteroidia; order Cytophagales; family Hymenobacteraceae; genus Hymenobacter; species Hymenobacter citatus. Next base: position 430,701 of record NZ_JACSCY010000002.1, read on the forward strand.
AGGTGGTCGGCGTAGGCGGTCCAGCCATTTTTGCCCGGATACTGCTTCTGCAAGGCCTTCACGTAATCAGGCAGGAGGGTAGGTGGCGTATTTTCAGCATACAGCGCCAGCAATGCCGCCGCTACTTTCTGATCGGTTGGCTTGCTGTAGTTCCGAAAGAAGCCATTCACGCCGGTTTTGAGCTTCTGCACGGCAGTGGTGCGGTCGGCGGCGTTTTTGATATCCGCCACGGCCAGCAGGCTGTTGGCATAGAGCATCAGCTCCACACCCAAGGCGGCTTCGGTCACGTAGTCGCGGGCTAGCGACACGTCGCGCTCGGCGCGGTAGTTTTTCTCAAACTCGGGCAGCAACCCGGCGTAGGCGGCGCGGCGGGCCGCATCGCCCTGGGTAGCCCACTGCTGAAAGCGGGCTTCCTGCTCCTGCTTGCGCGCCACGGCATCCAGGCGCTTCAGACCGCGCATTTCGCCTTGCCACTTCTTCCAGTAATTGGCCAGCGAGGCATATTTCGCGGCGTACTGAATCCGCACTTTATCCGAAGCCTTCATGTCGGCGTCCAGGATGCGCAGCTTGGTGTCGCGCACCTGTACCTTGGCCGGGTCCGAGAGAGAGTAGATTTCGTCTACCCCCCACGAGGTCAGGTACTCGTTGGTACGGCCGGGAAAGCCAAATACCAGCGTGAAGTCGCCGGGCTTGATGCCGCCGAGCGAGATGGGCAGATGATGACGGGGCTTGAAAGGCTTATTCTGGGGCGAGTAAGGCGCGGGCTTGTTGTTGGGGCCGGCGTAGATGCGGAACAGGGAAAAGTCGCCAGTATGACGGGGCCACATCCAGTTGTCGGTATCACCGCCAAACTTACCAATGCTGCTCGGCGGGGCACCTACCAAGCGCACATCCTCAAACACCTCCGTCACAAACAGATAATACTCGTTGCCGCCAAACATGGGCCGCACAAAGGCGCGGTAGTGCGTGCCCTGCACGGCCGCTTGTGCCACCTGCTGGCTGTGCTGCTGCACCAGCCGCTCGCGGGCATCTTCTGAAATGCCAGTGGCGGGCACATCTTGCAATACCTGCTTGGTTACATCCTCCATGCGCACAATGAAGGTAGCGGTGAGGCCTTGGTTGGGCAGCTCCTCGCTGGGCGACATGGCCCAGTAGCCGTTGGTGAGGTAGTCTTTCTCCACCGACGAATGGCTCTGGATGGAGCTGTAGCCGCAATGGTGGTTGGTGAGCAGCAGGCCCTGATCGGAAATGATTTCGCCGGTGCAGCCACCGCCGAACTGCACCACGGCGTCTTTCAGGCTGCCTTTGTTGACGCTGTAGATGTCTTCGGCCGTCAGTTTGAGGCCTTTTTGCCGCATGTCGGCTTCGTTGAGTTGCTTGAGCAGCAGAGGTAGCCACATGCCTTCGTCGGCACGGGCGGAGGGTAGGAAGGAAAGGAGCGTAAGGGCCAGCAACGCCAGCCGGTTGGGAATGGGCATGAACAAAAATTGGGTGAACGAAACCCGAAAATACGGTTTTTTGAGCGCCCACCCGACGCAGAAGGTCGAAGAAACCGCGTCCAAACGTCGCCAAAAGCATGGCTGGCACGTACTCATAGTTCACAGATAGAGCAGAGGAATATGTTTTTTAGTAGCTGGGCCAGCATTGGCCGCACGGCGCTTATGGCCGTTGCCGTTTATGTTGCCATCATTGTTTTGATTCGGCTGTCGGGCAAGCGCACCCTGGCCAAGATGAATGCCTTCGATTTGGTGGTAACGGTGGCGCTGGGCTCCAGTCTGGCTACGGTAGCGCTATCCAAAAGCACGAAGCTGGTAGAAGGCGTGCTGGGTATTGCCGTGCTATTGGGGCTGCAATACGTGGTGGCGTGGCTATCCATTCGCTCCAAAAAAGTGCGCCAACTAGTGAAGGCCGAACCGCAGATGCTGCTGCACAACGGACAGTTTCTGGAAAGAGCGCTCCGGAAAGAACGCGTTACGCACGACGAAGTACGCGCAGCCGTGCGCCAGCAAGGAGTTCTTGCGCTGGACCAGGTGGCGGCCGTAGTGCTGGAAACCGATGGTAGTATGAGCGTAATTCAGCACTCCGACCAGTCGCAATCGGCCTCGGCTTTGGAGGACGTGCAGGGACAGGTAGGAAAAGAGCAATCCTGAAGAAAGCCTGTCATCCTGAATGAAGTGAAGGACCTTCTGCCGGTAGAACGATACTCGCATCAACGATTCGTTCTACCGGCAGAAGGTCCTTCACTTCATTCAGGATGACGGGTAAGCTACACTACTTACGAGTGGCCCAACTCCGCCACGGCGGGCAGTTCTTTGTTAGGGCGGGCAGGCGCTTGGGCATCCTCGGCTACCATGGCCGAAGTTTCTTCCCACGACTTGAAGTGCTCCAGCTCCACCCGGAAACGGTCCATAAACCAGGCAATCAGCGCGGCGTCGTCCAAAAAGCCCAGGATGGGTAGGGCGTCGGGCACCAAGTCAATCGGCGACAGTACGTAAAGCAGTACTGCCAGCCCCGATATGGCCGTCGTTTTGGAAAGTTCGCGGTAAGAGCCATTGATGAACGCCGTTACCAGCCGAATTAGCAGCCGGCCCACATCAATTACCTGCTGAATAGGACCTTTCTTGCTGTCCTGGTCGTCCAGCTTCTGGGCTACGTCGTGCAGGGCCGTAGCCACCAGAAAAGGCTTGCCCAGCATCTTGGTGGCACGCCCCATAAAAGCAGAGAAAGCAGCGTTTTTAGCGATTTTAAAACCTTTTTCGGCAAGTGTAGCCATGAGGAGAAAAGTGAAGGATGAAAGTACAAGCTGGTGTACGTAGCCCCTCCGGTCGCCGTTGTATCAGGTGCCGCACACAAAAAGAGCCCGCCGGTTGCGGCGGGCTCTTTTGCAAGGGCGCAGTTGATGACGCTACTGTTTGATGAAGCGCTTCACGTAGGTCTGTGTGCCGCCATCCACCTGGATGATGTACATGCCAGCTTTCAGCTGAGTCAGGTTCTGGTTCAATTGCTGATTCAGTTGCTCCAGCGAGCCGGTGCCCGTTGCCACCTGGCGGCCATCTACGGACGATACGCGCAGGTGCAGCGTCTTAGACGTCGGCTCGGGTAGGCTCAAGCGCACGGCGCTGGTCACCGGATTCGGATACACGTCGAACTGCTTGCTGGCTGTTGCTTGTTTGGTAGGCAGCGTGGCCTGCGCAAAGCTAAAGCGCGTGAGCACTGGGTAATGGTCACTGGTGGTGTTGCCGAAGTCCGCAACCTGTGCGGCTACGTCGGAGCGGATTTGCACGGAGTTCGACACATAGTAAGCGGCCATTTCGCTGGATACTATCACGTTGTCAATCACCGAGCTGTAGTCTACTGTCGAGCGTTGGCCGGCCACCGCCAGGGGTAGGGTAAGGGCTTGGTAGTTAGCGGCATCGTTGAGGAATACGCTGTACGACGAAGCCGTAGTGGGTGTACCGGTAGCAATGGTGCGGTACAGGTCGTCGTTGTAGTCACCCAAAATCACCACGTTGGCCGTCGCATAATCAGCATCTAGCAGGGCTTTGAGGCCCGTGGCCCCGCCTACCCGGCGGTTGTACGACTCCAGCGAGCCGGCCGCATCGCTCTCATTAGCTTTGGCATGAATCACGATGAAGGTTACGGGCTTGGTCTGGCCGTTCATGGTCACGTTGGCCGTCATCAGGTAGGGGAAACGGCCCGAGGCCCAGTAGTTGTACTGGTCGCAGGAAGTGCACTGCAAGGGGTTCGAGAAGGTAGGGTTGGCTACTACGCTGGTGCGGTACACAAAGGCCAGCTTCTGGGCCGTGCCAAACGTGTTGCCGCTCACGTACTCCGATACCTTGTAACGGTAGCCGCCCGGCATCTGGCGCACCACGGTGCCCAGGCGCACGGTGTCCACAATTTCAGCCAGCGCAATTACGTCGGCATTCAGAGCAGAAAGGGTAGCCAGGGCGTTGGCTTGCTGCAAGTTGTCGTCGGCGGGGTTTTGGGCCGACGAGCCAAACCACTCGATGTTCCAGTTCACTACGTCCAGCGTCACGGCGGGGTCTACGCTGTTGCCGTACAGCATCACTGTGCGGCTGTCGGCGCCGGTTGTGGCCACGCTCAGCGGAGTGCTGTAGCTGGCAGCGGCCTGAGCGGGCGCAAAGCGCACCGTGACGGTAGCCGTGTTGGCCTCTGCGGCGGTATAAGAAACGGTATTGCTGAAAGCGGTACCGTCCTTGGAAACCTGGAAAACCGGGCTTTGCGAAGTGATGGTAACCGGCCCCGTCAGGTTGCGGGCCGACAGGGCAAAGGTACGCGTGGCAGCAGTAGCGGCGCCTACCATCTGGTAGCCAAAGTCCAGGCGAGAGGTCGATGCCGATAGCAGCACCTGCGCGGGCGTGCTGGAGTTTTGCAGGCGGATATCGTCCAGCGTCCAGCGGGCGGCGGCGCTAGTGGTGCTGGTATACACAAAGGCCACGTGCACGTTGCTACCCTTGTAGGCCGAGAGGTCTACGTTGTCGGTCAGCATCCAGGCGTCAGCAGAGGCGAAGGGTACGGGTAGGGTCGTCCAGGTAACGCCGGCGGCGCTAGGCGAGCCAGTACCCGAGTAATTGGTAGAAACGCGTAGCGACAAGCCCGGGCCCGTGAAAGCCACTCGGCTCCAGAATGAAAACAACGGGTTCTGAAAGTTGCTCAGATCAAATGCTGGCGAGATAAACCAGTCTTCGTTTTCGCGGGCGCTACCGGAGTAGCCGTTGATCTGCACGCCATTGGGGGCCGAAGCCGTGCCCGAGGCGTCTGCGGCATTGTGGCCGAAAGTGGTGCAGCCCCAGGTTTGGTCGCCGGTTATGCTGAACTGCGTCCAGCCATCAAACGAGGTAGCGGAAGCTGGGCACTCATCGAATGCAAACAAATTGTTGTTTGGGTCGACGCCCGTGCCGCTTACCGCCACTGTTTTATCAGTGGCGCCGGCCGTGCTGTTGGTGATGGTACCCGATACAAAACCAGCCGCGGTTGGCACAAAGCGCACGTACACGGTTTGTGGCGTAGCTAACTCAGCCACAGTGTAGGTCAGAGTAGAGCCAAAGGTGCCGGTGGCAGTTTTAGAAACACTGAAACCTGCTGGCGCTGTAACCGTGGTGGCGTCCGTGAGGTTGGCGCCCGTGAGTGCGTAGCCGACTACAGTTGAGGTAGCTGCCAGATTAATACGGCCAAATCCTATGCCGTTCGGCAACACGGTCAGGGTAGGCGCATCGGGTGCCGTAGCAGTCCAGGTCAGCGAGAAATCGTCGATGGCAGAGGACGCACGGGTATTGGACCCTGTAGTAGCACTTGGTGCTACAATCCGAATCCAGACAACGTCATTGATATTATCAAGCTGATTACCAAAATCAATAGAAACCGGGGTGCTGCTGAAGGTACTGTTGCCCGTTGTGAATGTAGCCGTTCCTGCCTGCGTGAATGTTGTGGGGGTAGCGCCCGTGGCATAGTCTACCCGCCAGGTGGTTGTGCGGGTAGAGCTGGCATCCAACGACTGCAACAAGAAGTTGAGTTTGAATCCAGTGCGGGCACTGGTATTGGCAAGCTGGAAAACAAAGGCCGGACCGGCATTTGCCGAGCCATCGGCAAACGAGCCCGTTTGCCGCACGCCTAGCGCCCGATTGGTGGAGGCATTTTGCGCTGTAGGGTCTGCCGCAGCAGTAAGGCCGGTGGCCGAAGCAAAGTTTTTGAAGGCTCCACTAGTGTTATTCCACTCCGTTGGAGTGGTGGTGAGCGTCGCCACGCTGCCTAGGGCATCGGCCTTAGCAGCTGTACGTACGCTAAAACCAGCGGGCAAACCAGTGCCAATCTGATCAAAGTTTTCTGTATATGAGCTGCCGCTTAGCGTTACCTGCGCCGCAGCGCTACCGATGCTGCAGAGCAACGCCAGGGCTGTTGCAGCGCTTCGCATCCTGAGTAAAAAGTGTTTCATGAGAAAACGGTGTTGGTTGCAGAAAGGACACACAAAGGTACCCGCAGTGGGTACGGTGCTATGTTAAGATAAGGTTATCAAATATAACGTTTCCTGAAAAGTATTATTCATTATTGATAACTAGTTGAGTATCAATAAACGTGAAAACGCCGCCCCTGTTCGGGAGCGGCGTTTTTTATTATGGTGCGCTACGGCAAAAAGCTATTGTGCAAACAGACCTACTGTGCCGCCTACCCAATCCTTGTTCTTGTTGAAGTCGACGCCAATCATGGCGCCGCGGCTGAGGCGGGCCAGGTTGGTGAGCAGCACCGGGCGGGGCGCATTTTCGGGCCAGATATAAAGCAGGCGGATTTCACACTTCACCAGCTCACCATCGGCGGCCAGTACCACGGGCTCGTAGGCTACCTTGCGCTGCAAGAGGTAGTTGTGCTTGTCCTCGATGGCATCCAACTCGGTGGGCGTCACGTTCAGCTTCACGCCGGCCCCGGCAAAGGAAAAAAGGGGCTTGAGCACGTAGTTGTCGAGGTCGGCGGGGTAGGCACTTAACTCATGCAAATAGTGGCTGGGCGGCACAAAGGGACTGTGCAGCAGCGGCAGGGTGTACTTGCTGATGCGAAAAAACCAGTTGGGGTGCCCTACCCAGGTCACATCCACATCCTCGTCGGTAAGGCGGAAGTCCAGCTTGAGATCGGGGTAGCGCAGCAGCTCGTCAAAAATCAGACGGTTATAAATGCGCTTGATGTCGATGCGGCAGCCGTCCTTTTCGTAGTACAGCTGCCGGCCGTCCTTGCGTACGTCGGTGATGCACACGGCCTCTACCCCCAGCTCGCGCTTGGTAAGGGCAAAGTCGATGCGGGTTTTCTGCTTGTCCGGAAACAGCTCCAGCAGCACCACATTTTCCGGGTTTTCATTGCCCACTAGCAGCTCCCGCAGTTTCGCCAGGTAGTCCGCCGAACTCAGCCCGCCAAACAAATGCGTTACTGAATCGGGTATCGGTAAAAACTTCCGAAACGTGTGGGCCAAATAGTCCTGAAAGACATAGAGCGACGGAAAGCCCTGCAACTCAATAAGCTGGGGCTCCAGTTCGCCTTGCGCATCGCGGCACACAGCAAAGTCGATAGCCAGAAATTGGGTGTGGGCGTCTTCGTGAGGTACGCGCTGGGCCGGCGGTACGGCCGCCTCGGTGCGCTCCTTGAAATCGGGCGCCACCAGCGCATCAATGATATCCTCGCCCGCCTGCAACAGCTTGTCGCGCAGCACAGCCGGTACGAAAATCGGCGTTTCCGCCACCCGAAAATCCAACTGCCCCGGCAGTTCCTCATCCACGGAGTCAATCAGCTCCTGAAACCGTTGCGGTGTGAAAGCCGCGTTATACGTCTGGCGAAATTCCGGAATCATGCTGGGAGATGGGGTGAGGGTAAGGTAGGGACTATTAGAACGTCATGCTGAGCTTGTCGAAGCATCTCTACCGTGAGTAATCTCAATCGTTAAAAATTACTCACGGTAGAGATGCTTCGACAAGCTCAGCATGACGTTCCTGTATTTATAATGTAACCGGCTGATCAAAAGTCGTTAGCGCTGCTGCCGACTGCCGCAGGAAGGCCGGTACCAGAATGCGCTCCGTCAGCTCGATGGCGTCGGGGTCTTGGAGTAGGCGCACCATGTCGTCGTATTTTTGCTGGCCGTGGGTATCAATCACCTGCTGGCGGCGCTCGGTGGTCAGCATGTAGTGCAGCATACCTTCACTGTCGGCCTCGGGGTGAAACTGCGTACCCACCATCTCCGGTGTGAAGCGCAGCGCCATAATAGCGCGGTCAAAGGGCAGGTGGGGGCGGTCTTTCTCCAGAGCCAGCACCTGCACGCCCAACTGCTGCAAATGCGCTTCATCGGGGTTCGTCACCTGAAAATCGCGCGAGTCGACGGCCATAAACGGATTAGGCAATAGGCCCAGCAACGGGTCTTGCTGGCCGGCCTCGGTCATGTGCATCGGGAAGATGCCGAAGGAAGTAGACTTGCGGGCGCTCAGCTCGCCTACCTGCAAGTGGCGGCTCACCAGCTGGAAGGAATGGCAAATCAGCAGCACGTATTTCTTTTGCTCATGCTCACGGTTCCAGGCCAGCAGCTGGTCGATGAGCGCGAAGTAAGGCGTCTCCCAGGCTTCGTCGGAGGGTAGGGGCGAGCCGGGCCCGCCCGATGAAATGTAGATATCGTAGTCGAGGCCTGGCACCGCCATCTCGGCGCGCACGTTGAACACGTCGTAGCTAACGGGCACCGATACGTCGGCCTGCAACTGGTGCAGGATTTTCAGAATACAGCGCATTCCCTGGTTCGGGAAATTGTTGTACATATCCAGAACGGCAATTTTCAATGATTTCATGCGGTAGCAACTGCCCAGCTGGGGGCTGGGGATAATGGCAAAAAAGCAGAGCGACAGCAAAGATGTGGCCGAACCTGCCTCAGGTTCCAACGTGGAAGCCTGACAGGTAGAACATTACAACCCGTGAGAGGTTTCCTGCACAATGAAATCAACAACTTTCTTCAGGTCGCCGGTTTCACGGAATACCTTCAGTTGACGGTCGGCGCCGGTGCCCATTTCCATCATTTTGTGGATGTATTCCACCTCGTGGCGGCTGCCCAGCTCGTCGAGCACGTCGTCTACAAAGTCCAACAATTCCTGAATCAGGTTGCGGGTAGGGAGTTCTTCCTGCTTGCCAAAATCGATGAGCTTGCCGTCGAGGCCATAGCGGGCGGCGCGCCACTTGTTTTCGTTGATGAGGGCCTTACGGTACTGCCGGAAGGTCAGGTTGCTGATCATCAGCTTATACACCTTGGCCACCAGCGCCTGCATGAGTGCAGCCATGGCCACGGCTTCGTCCACGCGCAGCATCATGTCGCACACGCGGTATTCAATGGTGTTGAAGAATGGGTGCAGGCGCAAGTCCCACCAAATCTTCTTGCCGTTATCAATACAGCCCGTTTTGATGAGTAGATTGATGTAGGCGTCGTATTCGCTGGCGCTGCCGAAGTGCTCGGGAATGCCCGTACGTGGAAACCGTTCGAACACCTTGGTCCTGAAAGACTTGTAGCCCGTTTCGCGGCCTTCCCAGAAGGGCGAGTTGGTGCTCAGCGCAAAGATGTGGGGTAAGAAATAGCGCAGGGCATTCATCATGTACACGCCCAGCTCGCGGGTTTCGACGCCCACGTGCACGTGCATCCCGAAAACCAGGTTGGAGCGGGCGGCCTCCTGCAATTCCTCCACAATCTTGTCGTAGCGCGCATCTACTGTGATGGGCTGGTCCTGCCACCGCGAAAACGGGTGCGTGCCCGCCGCCGCAATTTTCAGCCCTACCCGGTCGGCCAGCTCAATCACTTGGCGGCGCAGGTGCGTTACCTGGTGGCGGGCCTCCTCGATGTTGTTGCACACCGTGGTGCCCACCTCCACCACCGACTGGTGCATCTCGGCCTTCACCTGCTCCTGCAAAATCATCTTGCCCCCCTCCACAATCTGCGACATGTGGGAGCGAAGGTCGCGCGTTTCCGGATCAATTGTCTGAAACTCTTCTTCTATTCCGAGGGTGAAAGTTGGCAGGCCCATGATAGTAACAATGTAGAAATGAACGAATAATAGGGCGTTTGGGGTAGGTTTTTTAGAAGCTAGAACAAACTCCCCTCCTTTTTTAAGGAGGGGTGCCCGTAGGGCGGGGTGGTAAAGTCGTTGAACGATACTAGAGCTAGAAACTTAAAAATTAGAAAATCTAAATTCTAGCTGTCGTCCTAGCGGTTTTACCACCCCGGCCTCCGGCCACCCCTCCTTAAAAAAGGAGGGGAACTAGCCTTAATCTCTAGCTCTTAATCTTCTTTTTTAGCTGCTACCTTTTTCGGCGCAGCCGGCTTCTTAGCGGGAGCCGCAGCCGTAGGATGCACAAACGTGCCCCAGGTAAGATTGTCTTTACCAGGCTTCTGCGTCTGAGCGCGCTTAATAGCCATGTTGGCTGCCGCTTCCACTACCCACTCAAAGTTTTCCTGCCCCACAGAATGAATGTCAGCATCGGGAGCGGGGTTGCCGAAGTCGATAGCCAGCGGAATACCGTCGCGCACGGCAAACTCTACGGTGTTGAAGTCGTAGCCGAGGCCCTGGTTGAGCTTCAGTACGTAGTCCTTCATCGTGGCTAGCAGCTTTTTACCGGCGGCACCCGTCGTTTTCATCTCGGTAGCGTAGCGCTGGTGAAACTCGTTGCGGGGCTCATAGGGCATAATGCGCACGTCCTTGCCGCCGATGCAGTAGCAGCGGAAATAGTCGGTAAACTCCACGGCTTCCTGGAGCAGCATTACCAGCTGGCCGGTTTCGTTGTAGGCGCTGAAAAACTGCTCGGGGTTGTCGAGCTTATACACGTTTTTCCAGCCGCCGCCCGAGTGCGGCTTCATAAATACGGGCCAGCCCAGCTTCTCGAAAGCGGCGTCCCAGTCCGTCATTTTCAGGTTGCGGAACGACTGGTCCGAGGTATCGTCGGGGCGGTTTTTGGAGGGTAGGAGCAGGGTTTTGGGCACTGGCACGCCCAACTGCACAGCCAAGGCATTGTTGAAGAATTTCTCATCAGCCGACCACCAGAAGGGGTTATTGATAACGGCCGTGCCGCCCAGCGCGGCATTTTTGAGGTAGGCGCGGTAGAAAGGCACGTCCTGCGAAATCCGGTCGATAATCACCGCGTAATCGGTCGGAACGCTCTGCTCTACCAGGCCAATTTGCACAAACTCGGCCTGTATGCCGCTGGGTGCTTTCTCATTTACACGGTCGACGAATGCCTGGGGAAAGCTGTTTTCCCGGCCGAAGAGGATGCCAATTTTTTTCATAGTGTAGGGTCTTGGGGTCTTGGGATCTTAGGGTTTTGGTTGTGGGTAGGCTTGGGGCTATCAGAACGTCATTCCGAGCTTGTCGAGGAATCCCGCGTGCTGATGTGAAATACTATCTTTTGTCAGCACGCGAGATGCTTCGGCTGCGCTCAGCATGACGGGCTTATGCCTCAATTTGCGCTAAATATTCCGGGAACATATCGCGCCACACGGGCCAGTCGTGGGTGCCGTAGGGGCGGATGTCGAGCCAATGCCGAATGCCCTTACGGTTCAGAATTTCCGACATTTCGATGTTACCCTGCTTGCAGAAATCATCTACGGCCGAACCCAGCACGATGCCCATCTGGTAGAAGTTATCGTCCTGCGCAGCGGGTATATAAGCCGGTGGGTTGTTGAAGTAGAGGTCGTCGTTGTGGTAGCCGCCCAAGAAGTTGCTGATGTCGAACTTAGCGCCCATCGAGAATAGATAGCTCACTTGGCTGGGGTGGCGAAAGGCGAAGTTGAGGGCGTGGTAGCCCCCGAAGCTGCACCCGGCCACTGCTACCTTGGGCACGCTGTTTTCGCGTTGTAGCATGGGCACCAGCTCCTGGGTCAGCATCTGGTCGTAGCGGTTGTGGTTGTGCAGGCGCTCCTGGGGCGAAAGGTGCTGGCCGTACCAGCTGTAGCCATCCACGCTATCCACGCAGTAGAGGCGGATGCGGCCTTGCTCAATCAGGGGGCGGGCGGCGTCCACCAACCCAAAATCCTTGGCCTGGTAGTAGCGGCCGCCGGAGGTAGGAAACACAATCACGGGGTGCCCATGCTCGCCAAAGACCAGCATTTCAACGTCGTGACCAAGGGCGGGAGAGTAGAAGGGGCGGTAGGTTTCCTGCACGGTAAGAGGAAGTTATGGGACGAAGAATGCGGTAGAATTCAACTATAAACTTTCATTTCTCCGGGTAATCTACGGCATGGAAGCGGAATAAAGTACCTTGCGGTCTTAAAATCGTTCGTGAAGCTATTCCCCGGCGAATGAATCAGCCTGTTTCCCTTTCTACGCAAAACACGACCGTCACGGTGGTCCGCCGCTTGCGGCTGGCCTCGCGGGCCCTGCGCCGCACCGTGCGGTTTGATGTGGTGCTGCCCCCTGGCTACGATGCCGCCGCGCCCGCTCCCTATCCCGTGCTCTACCTCAACGACGGGCAGGACCTGCGCCGCCTGCACCTACCGGCTACCCTCAACGCGCTCTACCGCCACCGGGCCGTGCGGCCGTTTGTGCTGGTGGCCATCCAGGCCGGGGTGCGGGTGCAAGAGTACGGCACCGCGGCCTACGCCGACTACCTGGGCCGGGGCAGCCGCGCCAAACACTACACCGAGTTTCTGCTCACCGAAATGCTACCCTACGCCCAAACGCGCTACCACGTGAGTGCCGACCCCAGCCAGGTGGTGGTAGCGGGCTTCTCGCTCAGCGGATTAGCGGCGTTTGATTTTGTGTGGCACCACCCCGAGGCCGCCTTGCGGGCGGGCGTGTTTTCGGGCTCGTTCTGGTGGCGCCGCCGCGCCCTCGACCAAGGCTACACCGACGCCGACCGCCTTATGCACCTGCTCGTGCGCGAAGGTCAGGCCACGCCCGGCCAGCGGTTCTGGCTGCAAACCGGCACCCTCGACGAAACCAACGACCGGAACCACAACGGCATCATCGACGCCATTGAAGACACGCTGGACCTGATGAAGGAGCTGGAGCAACATGGCCTGCGCCCTAACCAAGAGGTGCGCTACGTGGAGGTGGTAGACGGCCGCCACAACCAAGCCACGTGGGGCCGTATCCTACCCGATTTTTTGCAGTGGGCCTTCGGGCCGGCGGAGGTAGGGAAGTGGCTCACGGCAGACGAACTGCTGGGTAGTCGTCGGGTGTGGGGCAGCCCCAGCCGCTTGGCCCGGCACCGGCGGCGCCTGCGGCCGCAGCCCGCTACCCTGCCGCCCTATCCCAACGCCGCCAGCCTCGCCGATTTTCCGCTGCAAACCACCATCCCGCGCCCGCAGCCGGGGCAATATCCAGCGTATTTCGATGCCTCGTACATCCCGCGCGTGCCTGTGGGCGCCAACCCGTTGGTGCAACTGGAGCAGCAGCTCCAGGAGGTGCAGCAGCTAGTAGGCCAGCTCACCGACGTGCAGGCCCTCACCAACTACGACCCCGGCAAGTGGAGCATCAAGGAAATGCTGCTGCACGTGCTGGATTCCGAAAGGGTCTTTGCCTACCGCGCCCTGTGCTTTGCCCGCGGCGAGCAGCAAACCCTACCTGGCTTCGACCAGGATGCCTACGCCCCCGAGGCCGGGGCCAACAACCGCCCCCTGGCCGATATTCTGACCGAATACGCCGCCGTGCGCAGCGCCACGCTGGCGCTGTTCCGCTCGTTCACGCCCGCGCAGCTGGATAGGGTAGGCACCACGGCCAGCGGCCCCGTAAGCGTGCGTGCGTTGCTGTTTGCCATTCCCGGCCACGAGGCGCATCACCTGCATATCCTGCGCGAGCGGTACTTGCCACTGTTGCCGTAAAGCCCTACTTTGCGCACAACAAGGGCGTATTTCTCCGCGTTGAGGGAGAAAGCAACCTGATTCTGCCACCCCTAACTCATTGTAATCATGGCGAAAGCACAAGACGCCCGCAAAGAAAAAAAGAAGGAGCCCACCAAAACCACCAAGGAAAAAAAGGCCGCGAAAGAGGAAAAGAAAAAGCTCCGCGACCGAGCTGAGTAAATGGTGAAATGGTGAGTTTGTGAAATTGTGAATTAGAAAACGCGTGTCATCCTGAGCTTGCGAAGGACCTTCTCACATCAGAACGATACTCGTAACAACGACTCGTTCAACTGGCATAAGGTCCTTCGCAAGCTCAGGATGAGAGAAGGCTTTTGCATTCACAACTTCACAAACTCACAACTTCACCATTCACAACGTATAATACGGCTCCCGCTCTTTATCATGATGGCGGATGTAGCCGTGGAGCGTGAGTTTAATGAGAGTACGAAAGGCCCGCCGCTTGCCGATATTCAACAGTTTCATATACTGCGGCAGCGTGATGCGCGCGTGTGTGCGCAGGTAATCCAGCACGGCCGACTCTTCTTTGTTGAGAGGCATCCATTCCACGCCTGTGCTTGGCTCGCTGCGCTCTAACACCTTCTCGGTGAGGCCGCTGGCCTGCACGCTCTCGTCGCGCACACGCACATAGCTGCGCCAGTCGCCATCGGCTACCTGGGCGCGGTGCGGCTTGCGGAGGCTTTCGGGCACCGTTACCACTACCACTACCCGGCCATCTTCCTCCACCTCCCGAAAACGCAGAGTGGTAAGCGGCGGATCCACGAAATGCTCGGCCGCCTGCCGTAGCACGTAGATTTCTTCCTCCGCATCGCGCACACCCACCACACGCCCGTCGTCATCAACGCCTACCAGCACCTGCCCGCCGTGCGTGTTGGCCAGCGACGCCAGCGTGCGGGAAATGCGCGTGGGATGCGTGGTTTTCTTCTTGAATTCCAGCCGCTCGCCTTCGCCCTGCCGGATTAATTCTTGTAGCATATTCTTGAGCTGTTAGCTACTAGCTGATGGCTGTTAGCTTCTTTCTTGTAATGAACGAAAAAAAGCCACTTTCCGGTCCGGAAAGTGGCTTTTTCTTGCAGTGGGTAATAGTCTACCCTTCAACAGGCTAACAGCTAATAGCCATCAGCTAACAGCTCAACACTAGAAAGGCAGGTCGTTGTCGTCGTCGCCGGCGATGGGCGCGGCAGGTTGGGCTCGCAGGTTAGGGTTCTGATTCTGCTGAGCAGGAGCAGCGGCGCGAGGCGCAGCAGCTGGCTGCGAGTAGCCACCACCAGCCGGCGCCGAAGCCCCACCAGCGGCCGCCTCCAAACGCCATGCCTCCAGGTTGGTGAAGTACAGCATCTGGCCGTTTTTGTTGAACCCACGACCACGCAGGTTGAAGGTCACTTTAATTTCGTCACCGATTTTGTAAGGGTCGATGAGCGCGGTTTTGTCCTGCACCAGTTGAAACTTGATATGCTCAGGGTACTGACCATCTATAACCTCCAGTACGAACTCGCGCTTGCGGAATTTCTCGCTCACCTGTTGCTCGTCGAAAATCTCGTGCAGGCGGCCGGTAGCATCGTAAGCCATAAAACAGAATATTAGGGAATGTGAAAACAGTTAATCAAACGTACGAAAAAAAACCGACGGCAGCCATGTCCGGCGGGTATCTTGTACGGGGTAGGCGGCGGGATTGGGTAGGATAGTTTGCGTATTTTTCGGCCGATTTCTCCCACTGTTTTTCGTCTGCTTATGTCTACTACCTGGGCGCTGGCCCTGCACGGCGGCGCCGGCACCATTGCCCGCACCTCCATGACGGCCGAGGCCGAGCGCGCCTACCGCGCCGCCCTGCAAACAGCCCTCGAAGCCGGCGCCGACGTGCTTCGCCGCCACGGCTCGGCCCTCGACGCCGTGGAACTGGCCGTGTGCAGCCTCGAAGATTGCCCGCTGTTCAACGCCGGCCGCGGGGCCGTGTTCACCCACGAGGGCCACCACGAAATGGACGCGTCTATTATGGATGGCCGCACCGGTCTGGCCGGGGCGGTGGCCGGCGTGCGCGCCGTGCAAAACCCCATCCGGGCCGCTCGCCTCGTGATGGAGCACACCGACCACGTGCTGCTGGCCTACCCCGGCGCCGACGAGCTGGCCCGCCAGCACAATCTGCCTACCCAGCCCGCCGAGTACTTCTTCACCCAGCACCGCTACGACCAGTTGCAGGAGGCGTTGCAAGAAGGCCGCATGCGCCTCGACCACTCCGAAGCCCAGCTACCCAACGAAGACCCCAAAAAGAAAATGGGCACCGTGGGCGCCGTGGCCCGCGACCAGCACGGCCACCTGGCCGCCGCCACCAGCACCGGCGGCATGACCAACAAGCGCTACTCCCGCATCGGCGACTCGCCCATCATCGGCAGCGGCACCTGGGCGAGCGACCGGACCTGCGCCATCAGCTGCACCGGCCACGGCGAATATTTTCTGCGCGCCGTAGTGGCCCACGACATTGCCTGCCTGATGGAGTACCGCGGCCTGAGCCTCACCGAAGCCTGCCGCATCGTGGTGCACGACAAGCTGGCCCCGGTAGGCGGCGAGGGCGGCCTGGTGGCAGTAGACGCCGCCGGCCACGTGGCCCTACCCTTCAACTCCGAAGGCATGTACCGCGCCAGCCTCACCGATTCCACTCCTATATATATAGGTATCTACGGCGACGAAGGATAGGGAACGTATATAATAAGGAGTGGCTGGTTGTAACGGGTTGTTATTGGTGGCTACTCCTTATTATATATAGATGCACAAAGTTACTTTCGATTCAAGGCGCTTTATATAAGAGTGCATATCGGATAATCATAAGCTTTCCTACTTACTCTAAGAGAATGGCCACAGATTATTGACTTGCTTATTTCTCAAAAGCGAAGCCATATAAATACTGGCTTTGCAAAGAGGCTGTGGGAGCCACGATGAAAGTGAAATCAGTGTTATTCTTCTCTCTGACCAAAACCCCAGCCATACGCACAAACTGTTCGGTACCGCTAGATAGATTCTGTTGCATGAACTCGAAGCCCTGCAGACTAAACTCCTTAACACTACCATACTCTCGGTCAGCAGCGATAAAGGTAGGTTTGGCCTGCTGCCATTCTGAAGGGGAAGATGCCTGCGGATTGCCTTTCGCCAGAAAGCGGTTGTAATCCTGCGCACGTATGTCGTTGACGGAATGTGTAACCAAGGACATTGCTTGCTCTACCTTTGCTAGATCTTGCATAGCAAACTCATAATTGGTTTTTTCTCCTTCAATATTGACACGAATGAAAGCGTAATTTTGCCTTTCTTCTGACGACAAAGCTTCATAAAATAAATATGCACAGTTAGATGCAGGCAATTGAAAGGAGGTAAAATGTTGCTTAATTTTCTCGCCTATCCCAGTGAGCTTAAGTTCATAAAATTTTCCTTGCAGTTTGTCTTCTGTCGTTGCTGAAACCCCTTTCGCATAGTTGAGCTTGCCGCCATAGAAAGCAAGTATTGCATCTACTCCTTTAGATTCAGTAGCAGAGGTACAACTTCCCAAGGTCAAGGTTAAGGCTAGTAGAATAAAAAGGTGTTTCATATAGAATGCTGATTGTTTATGTATGATCGTTACGCAAGGCAAATGAATAACCAAAGATAGATAAGGAGCTAAAGCAACGTAAAAACTTGAGGATGGTGCTAGAGGAACTTGATTCATTTTCTTCGATAAAAGCAGAGCCGCCATTCTAAGTTTAGCTTAGAATGGCGGCTCTGCTTTTATACACAAGCTTAACAATTCCTACACTTGTCCCGGCTGCTCAATACTCACCGTTTCGGCAAAGTTGGTTTTGCCGGCATAGAATTTCCGCTCGTCGATGTCGTACACGTTGCCTTTGGCCAGCACGTGCATGGTCATGTTCTCCACGGATAGCGCCGCGCCTTTTTTCGCGGCGGCGGCGTTATTGTGCCGAATGGTATGGCCGTCCATGATGATGACCAGGTTGGAGCCGATGGTTTCGATGAGGTTGCCGCCGGTGATGAGCACGCCCGTGTCTTCGCCCAGCCCGATGCCGATGAGCTTGGGGTGCAGACTCACGGCTTCGATGAGTCGGCCGAAGCGGCCGCGCTTCACGAAGTGCGAGTCAATCACCACGTCGTCGATCAGGCCCAGGCCGCTACCGATTTTCACGGCGCCCTTCATCAGCGCGTCGGGCACCGAGCCGCCCCGAATCATAATCTGCGACATGGCCATGGCCCCGGCGCTGGTGCCGGCCACCACAAAGTTCGACTCGCGGTGGTAACGGCCGTTCAGGATTTCCAGAAACTCGCCTTCCCCAAACATCTCGCGCAGCCGCGACTGGTTGCCGCCGCTGAACATCACCACGTCGGCGCGGCGCAGGCGCTCCAGGTACATGGGAATGCGGGCATGCTCGGGCGTGCGGATATCCATCACGCCCACGTTGCGGCAATTCAGCATGCCAAACGAGGCCACGTAAATCTTCCCGATTTCCTCCGGAATCATGGAGGCCGTAGTCACTACCTCTATGCGCGGGTCTTCCTTGCCCGACTCCTGCACCACGCGACGCAGGATGCCCAGCTCGAAAAAGTTGAGGTAGTATTTCTTGCGCACACTGGCGCTGGAGTAGGTGCCTTTATCTTCGTTGCCACCGATGGCAATCAGCTTACCGAGGGGTTTTTGATTGTTCAACGTTACGACTGTTTTTTATCAACTCACAAATTACAACGTACCAGTCCGGGCTGCAAGCATCGGGCCGGAGTAGGGTAGGGCGACGCCGATTAGCCAAGTAGCGCGTCGAGGGTGTTGGTAGCCACGGCGTGGTAGTTGGGCCGAGCCTCCTGATAGATCTGCCGGGCCCGCTCCTGGCCGCCGGGGGTAGCCAGCACCGCCCGGTAGAGCGGCACCAAAAACTTGCGCCGGCCCACGCGCACCAGAAACTGGTGCAAAGCTTCGTCGGCAGGGGAGTAGCCGGCGGCCAGCGCCAACGGAAACCACGCCGCCAGAATTTCGGCGTTGCCGGAATGGGTAAGGTCGAAGGCGTCGTCTAGCTCTGCCAGTTGCGCGTGCGTCAGGGAGTGGGGGAGACCTTGCAGGAAATGCACCCATTCGTGGCTGCTCCACTCGGCGGTGGATAGGGCAGGAGCCGCTTCGCCATCCAGCCACTGTTGGCGGGCAGCGTCCACTGCCTCGAAGCGAGCCGAGGCCACGGGTGGTGCTACCCCCGGCACACCCGGACCGTTTATCCAGGCATCGAGCTGAAGCTGTTCTTCTAGCCCCGGCTCTTGGTCTAACAAGGCTTGCCGCAGATAAGTTATGAAGCCCGCCGTATCCATCGACTGAAAGCTGTGGCGGGTGAAGTACTCCTTAATAAAGGAGTCGAGGCGCGGGCGCCCTACCAAGTGCTCTAGCGTGAGCAGGAAGTAGTCGCCCTTTTCGTAAGCAATTTCCGTCATGCCCTCGTCGGGGTCTCGGCCGGTCAGGTGCAGGCGAAGGTGCGTGTCGGCGCTGGTGGGGCCTAGCTCCGCGAGGGTGTGCTGCAAATCGGTAAAGCCTGATACTTGCAACATATCGGCATACTTGCGGCCGTATAGCTGCTCCATAATGCGCCTTTCAAAATACACCGTAAAGCCCTCATTCAGCCAGAAATCGTCCCAGGTGGCATTGGTGACGAGATTGCCTGACCACGAATGCGCTAACTCATGAGCTACCAGACTGGTCAGGCTTCGGTCGCGGGCCAGAATAGTAGGTGTAACAAATGTTAAAAATGGGTTTTCCATACCACCAAATGGGAAAGACGGCGGAAGCACCAATAAATCGTAGCGTCCCCAGCGGTAGGGGCCATATAAGGCCTCGGCAGCGGCCACCATTTTTTCCAGATCCACGAACTCGTGCGTGGCCAGGGGTAGGGTAGCGGGCTCGGCATAAATACCGGTGCGCTCACTTAGCGGCGCAAAGGTCAGGTCGCCTACGGCCAGGGCCATCAGGTAGGCCGGGATAGGGTAGGGCTGCCGGAACTGGTAACGCCCGGCGGCGTCGAGCTGCTGCGGGTTGTCGGCGGCGCTCATCAGGGCCAGCAGGTGGGCGGGCGCTTCAATGTGGGCCTCGTAGGTGAAGCGCACGCCCGGCGAGTCCTGACACGGCAGCCAGGTGCGCGCCAGAATGGCCTGCGACTGGGTGAACAGAAACGGCTGTTCGCGCCCGGCCGTTTGCTCAGGCGTCAGCCACTGCAAGGCCGCGGCGCCCGGCGTGGTGCGGTAGCGGATGGTCACGTGCTCGGTGTCCGGCTCTACGGCGATGCGCAAGGCTTGGCCCAGCACCGAATCAGCAGGGGCCAGGTAGAAGGGGGTAGGCGAACCATCGGGGCCGCCGAGTAGCACGGCTTCCACGAGCAGGTCGCGGGTGTCGAGGTAGAGCTCGGTGCCACCGGCCGGGTTGTGGAGCTGCCAGGTGGCATGGCCGGCAAACGTGCGGCTGGCAAAATCAACGCGCAGCTGGAGCTGCAAATGGCGGACGACTATCTCACCCGGGCGGGCGTAGCTGTGCGGGTCGGAAGAAGCGGGAATGGAAGCAGTCATAATAGAAATGGAAATCAGGAAATAGTCGGGCGGTGCGGCGCTAGTTGTGGCAACGTGGGTAGGGTATACGACCAGCGCGCTCATTCGCTACAATAGGTTTCCGCCGAAGCGCGGGCGAGTGGCTCGCAGCAACGGCGCGGTCGTCTGGCCCCAGTGCTGCCGAAGTGCAAGCTACTCGCCCGCGCTTCGGCACCTACCCACCACCAATCTGAGGATGCGTATGGATAGCGGCAAAACCCCTACCTTGCATGTCGACGGAGTGCGCCTACCCCGGAACGCAATAACCCTACGGTAGCGTTTGGAGTAGAACGGGCACGCACCGGGCTGGAGCCGGGAATATAATTTTCCGGAGTCGGGCGGCGCGGCTATCATTCCTTCCACTTTACCGAATTCATGAAATCACTGTTTCACTCCGCTTTCCTGACTACGCTGCTCTGCTGGCTCTGCGGCCTGACGCTGTTGGCGTCGGCTACCAGCTGCAGCCAGGAGCAGAAGGCGAAAGTTCAGGACGCGCTACCCGGCGTACTTACCGGCAACCAGGGCCCGCAGCCCACGCTCGACAGCGTGTATGTGGCGCGCCAGATGCTGGCCGAACCCGCTTTCAAAAACCAGCTCGACTGGGCCAAGAAATTTTACAAAGCCCGCGACTACCGCCTGGGCTGGTTTAAAAACCACGAGGTAGTACCGCAGGCCAAGAAGCTACTTGAGGTCATCAACCAAGCCGGCGACGAAGGTTTGGATCCGAAGAAGTATAAGATCAAAAACTTCGATAAGATGTTTGCGGAGCTGGATAAAGCCCGCGGTGACACCACCCAGCGCAACGACCTGGAAAAGCAAATCGACGTGGCGCTGTCGGGCACGTACTTCGCCTGGGCCTCCGATTTTTATAGGGGCATAGTAAATCCTAGAGAGGTCAAAAACATCGATTGGGACGTAAAACGCAACAAAATCAAGTTGCACAAAGCCCTCATGACCATTTTGCAGGAGCGCGAAAGCACGTATCCCTACTACGAGTTCGAGCCCTTGCACCCCGAGTACGACCGGTTGAAAAAGGCTTTGGCCGAGTACCGCGCCATCCAGCGCAACGGCGGCTGGCCTACCCTGCCGGCTGGTACCAAGCTCAAGCCGGGCGATACGTCGCCGACCGTAGCGCTGCTGCGCCGCCGCCTGCTCGACGAGCCCGGCACGCCCGCCCAGGGCGTGGCTACGCCCGTGCAGACGGTAGCCAATAATGGCCCCTCTGATGGCGCGGCACCTGCACCCGCCGCCCAGCAATACGACGGTGAGCTGGTAGCTGCAGTAAAGAAGTTTCAGCAGCAAACCGGGCAGCGGGCCGATGGGATTGTGGGTGGCGAAACCCTGCGCCTGCTCAACATTCCACTCGATAAACGTATCGATCAGATCATCCTGAACATGGAGCGCTGGCGCTGGATTCCGAAGCGTTTTGAGCAAAATTATTTGCTCGTAAACATCCCGGACTACAAGCTGCACTTAGTGGAAGATGGCAAGGAAGTGATGACCATGAATGTGATTGTGGGCAAGACTCTGAATGCAACGCCGGTCTTCAGCGACAAGATGGAGTACGTGGTATTGGCTCCTTACTGGAACGTGCCATTCAGCATTATCGACAAAGAAATGCGCCCGAAACTGGTGGCCAATCCACAAGCCTACCTCGACCGTTTGGACATGGAAGTGGTGAAGGGCTGGGGCGCCAAGGCTACCCCCATCGACCCCACTACAGTGGACTGGGCCAACCTCACGCAGGCAAATTGGAAGTACACATTGCGCCGCCGCCCCGGCCCCAAAAACGACCTGGGCGACGTGAAGTTTATCTTCCCCAACTCCAACGATATTTACCTGCACGACACGCCCCACGACGAGCTGTTCAGCCAAACTAAGCGCAACTTCAGCCACGGCTGTGTCCGCGTGGCCGAGCCTATTAAGCTGGCTACGTACCTGCTGCGCAACAAGCCCGGCTATGATGAAAATACGATCCTGAGCACCATTGGAGAGCGGCAGGAGAAGTACATTACGCTACCCGAAAAACTGCCCGTGTACCTCGTGTATTTCACGGCGTGGGTAGACGATGCCGGCCACCTGAATTTCCGTGACGACATCTACGGACACGACAAGAACCTAGCGAAAGAGTATTTCAACTAGGTGCCACTGTGTGGCTGTGCCGTAGCCACACACGAACCCCCTTCTACCAAGCAGAGCATAGCGCAAAGCCTGGCAGGAGGGGGTTCGTGTTTTATGTGTGATGCGTAGAGTAACCGAATAAAATAGACGCCGCAGAGCAGGCTCTCCGCCAAGCACCATAGAAGCCGGCTGGTGCTATGCACGCAGTCAGCTTCTATGGTGCTTGGCATCGACGAACGGGGCATGCATAATAATGCTGAATAAGAAAGATAGGGGCAGAAGGAGCTGGGAAACAGTTTACATATGTATTACATATGTAAACTGTTGATTACCATTGTAAATACATATGTAATCAGTAGGAATATGCAAGGAACAAGAGCAGCGTGCTGGGGTAAACGGACTGGTTACGTACATTTGTGAAGCTGACCCTTGTTATTGCAGCTTTAGCATGATTGAACGCATCCGGCAGATTCTGGCTACGCGCGCACTTTCTCCTACCCAGTTCGCGGATACTATTGGTATCGGCCGGCCTGTAGTCAGCCACATTCTGAGTGGGCGGAATAAGCCCAGTTTGGAGGTGATGCAGAAAATAATGGATGCCTTTCCGGATTTAGCGCTACCCTGGCTGCTAAAAGGAGAAGGTCCTATGCTAGTATCTGCGTTAACCGAAACGCCTAGTGGTGCCACGCAAGCTATTTCTACGTCCGTAGTAAGCTCTAATAAGAAAAGGCAGCACGGAACGTCTCCTACTTCATCGGAGCTCAGCAGCGAAGCTATAAAGCCAAAAAAAGGTGCTGTCAACCATTCGCATCGACAGATAGGCTCTGCTGAGCGTGAAGAAAGCGCCGTTGTGGAACAGGAAACGGCTACGCCTGAGTCACCCATGCCAATTGCTCAGGCGTCTCAGGTAGCTGCTGCATTGCCCCTCGCATTGGCGGCTACCCCCACCGATAAGGCTATCCGCCGCATCATTATCTTCTATCAGGACGGCACGTTCACGGACTACCAGCCGGAGAAGTAACTACTGTTATTTGCGTGTTTTAACAGCGCATGGACTAGATGTGGCAAGGATGTTGTTTAGCGCTGTTAATTACTATAATCCAATTTGGCAGATCCCTTTGCTTTGTATTGTTCAGCCAGCCGAATGGATTCATTAGCAGAAGATACTTAGTTGTTTTGTTGAGGTGCTAAAATTCGATAAATCTGATGTGTATTTGCTGATATGACTCGGCTAACATAATGATTATTTGCCTGTATAAGTGACTATTTTTCAGATAATTATATTGAATGATCGTAACTATGGCTTTAGAATAAAAGCATTAGTACCTGTTTTTATTAAAAAAAGGAATAGTTATATAAAATAATTAGATTGTTTATCTCTGGAAAGCGCAGTGCTGATGCTAAATTTGTTAACAGGTAGGATGGCTTGTTAAAACAATAAATACTACTTACAGCGTTTGGCCAAAGCAGTTAGTAGGGGCCTTTTATTCGCGACTACATCTGAAGGCGTAACAAAAGTAACTCGGCCCTTATGCAGAGAGCATGTCAAAGCAATAAGCGCTTACCTGATGACATAACCCTAGCTTACATACCTCCGCAATGTTTTTGGCGTCAAGTACGCGTCGTTCACTTTTGTAACAGAAAGACCTGGTAGCCACTTGGCACGATACTCTTGCCACTACTGCGGGAAAAGCATCCTATAAATCCGGCTTGGCGTTATTAGCGTGGATGCTTACCTTTGGGCCATGAAAACGTCTCGCCTGTTTCTTCTGCTTGCTGCCAGCGCCACGCTGCTATTTGCTTCTTCTTGCGCGCAACAGCCCGATCCTGAGAAAGACCCCGATGCCGACGCTGCCTATAAGCGCAGCCACCGCCCCGAAATGTACCGGGAGGCGCAGCGCAGCAACGTAAATTACTAAGCTGTTTTCGCTCTGTTCTCTGTAGAAAGATGAGCAGCTAGCACGTAGAAAGCCCCGCCGGAAGTAATCTGGCGGGGCTTTCTACGTGCTGAATACTGTAGATTGAAGTGGGACGCTAGGCAACGCTAACCGTAGCCGGGGTAGGCAACAGCGGCGGCAGCGTAATAGCCTGCAATAGGGGCTGCTCCAGCAGATCGGCCCAGGTACGCAGGTAGAGTACTACATCGTCGCGCTGATTGTGGCGCAATGCGTTGCGTCGCTCCAACGGCAAGGCACCCCGGATAACAGGGTCGGAGAGGCGCTCCAGGTGGGCCAGATCCTGCCGGGTGAAGCCTGCGGCCAGCATCTCATCAATCGTATCATCGATGGGCAGGCCGCTGGAGGGGCAGTAATCGATGAGCTGCCGCTCCCAGTCGCCGTAGCGCTGCATGGCCCGACGGTGAATTTCGGCTTTGGTGAGGTGAGTGATGGTTTGCGCCAGGTGGCCGCAGTTGCAACTGCCCATGTGCCCCCACTGGTAGGGCGCTTGCGTGGCTAGGCGCTGCGCCGTGGCGCGCAACGCCTGAATAACGGGAAGAGTGCTGATAGCCATACAGTGAAAGAAAAGGATGTCCGGAAATATAAGCCAATAGCCGGATTTTTTGTTTCCTTTCGACTCTCTCAAAGACACAAAAAAACCGAACGTCTGCGGAGACGTTCGGTTTTTTAATACAGTCAAGCTAAATCTAATGAGGCTAGCGTTGCCCGCCGTTGCCGCCCCGGTACCGACGACGATTGCCGCCACCGTTGCTGCCTGCCGTTGCAGGCCGGTTACCACCCGAAGTTGAACGCTGAGCACTACTACCCGCGCTGGGCGAACTAGTGCGGCTGGTAGCAGCCCCTTGTCCGCCGGAACGGCCTCCGCCGTGGCTATTACCATTACCCCCCCGGCCGGGGCGGGGCGGGCGCCCCGCCGGGCCTTTGGGCCGCTGAATATTTTTGCCGCTGTGCAGCATCACGGGCTCCACGTTGGTGGTCTTGTAGGGGTGCTCAAACACCACATCGATCTGGCGCTTAATCAGGCGCTGGATGTCCTGTAGGTAGGCGCGCTCCTCATCTTCCACAAACGACAGGGCCATGCCATCGGCGCCGGCCCGGCCGGTGCGGCCGATGCGGTGCACGTAGGTTTCGGGCTCGTTGGGCATTTCGTAGTTGATAACGTGGGTCAGCTCATCTACGTCGATGCCGCGAGCCGCAATATCGGTGGCCACCAGCACGCGGGTAGTACCGGCTTTGAAGTTGCTGAGCGCCCGTTGCCGGTGGTTCTGCGACTTGTTGCCGTGGATGGCCTCGGCCGGAATATTAGCCTTTGCTAACGTCTTCACTACGCGGTCGGCGCCGTGCTTGGTGCGTGTGAAGACCAGCACGCGGCGGATGTTTTTATCGGCCAGCACGTGCTCGAGCAAGGCCGGCTTATCGTTTTTCTCTACCAGATATACGGCTTGCGATACCGTATCGGCAGTGCTCGAAACGGGCGTCACGGCTACCTTCACCGGGTTGGGACGCAGCAGCGAGTTGGCCAGCTCCTGAATCTGACCGGGCATGGTAGCCGAGAAAAACAGCGTTTGCCGCTTGGCCGGCAGCTTAGGCAGAATGCGCTTGATGTCATGAATGAAGCCCATGTCCAGCATGCGGTCGGCCTCGTCCAGCACAAACACGTCGAGATGACGCAGGTCGATATAGCCCTGGTTCATAAGGTCGAGCAGGCGGCCAGGAGTGGCAATCAGCACCTCCACACCGCGCCGCAGCGCCTGCGTTTGGGGCAGCTGGCCTACTCCGCCAAAAATAACCGTGTGGCGCAGCTTCAGGTGGCGGCCGTACGCCGCAAAGCTCTCCCCGATTTGAATGGCCAGCTCGCGGGTAGGCGTGAGCACCAAGCAGCGAATGCGGGAGTGCGAGTGCTGCGCTACCTGTGCCGTTTGGTGCAGAATCTGCAGAATAGGAACTGTAAAGGCGGCCGTTTTGCCGGTGCCGGTTTGCGCCACGCCCAGCAGATCGTGGCCTTCCAGCACCTGCGGAATGGCCTGCGCCTGAATAGGGGTAGGCGTGGTGTACCCTTCCTCGTGCA
The DNA here is from genome assembly GCF_014333615.1 of Hymenobacter citatus. Taxonomy (GTDB): domain Bacteria; phylum Bacteroidota; class Bacteroidia; order Cytophagales; family Hymenobacteraceae; genus Hymenobacter; species Hymenobacter citatus. Next base: position 456,814 of record NZ_JACSCY010000002.1, read on the forward strand.
AGGCGCGCAGGATGGGGTCAATCAGATTAAGTTCGTCGAAGGACATTAAAAAAAGTAGAAAAATGCCCGCGAACGGGCCACTGACCGCAGGCCAGCGCGTGAATAGAGCCCGCAAAGGTCGGAAGGTTTGCGGTAGAAATTGGTGCACACCAGAAAATCAGGCAGAACCAAAGCGCCTATGCAGGCGCAAAGAATAGCCAGCAGAGAGAGTTGTGCTTGATTAGCAGCAGGCTACCAGCAGTGAAGGGTAGGAGACTGTGCATATTGCCGCCTCATCTACCGCAACACGACAAGCTACCGCCCGTTTTTGTTCGTATTAGCTGATAATCTTTCAAGAACTGTCTTTCTTCCTACCATGAAAATAACTGATCGAAACATTGCCTACGATGGTCACTACAAGCTCAGCAAGCTTACGGTGCAGGACGGCGACAAAAGGCTGCAACGGGAACGTTTTGAGCCAGGGCAGGCTGTGGCCGCGCTGGTATTCGACACGGAAAAAGAGAAGTTTTTGCTGGTGCGGCAGTATCGGGTAGGCGCTGAAGCCGATGTGTTGGAAATTGTGGCGGGCATGATTGACCCGGACGATAAAAACCCGGAAGAAGCGCTGCGCCGTGAAATACAGGAGGAGCTAGGCTACCCTACCGATGCGCTAACCCCCATTGCCGAGGTATACCCCTCGCCCGGCAACTCCGCCGAGCGGCATTATATCTACTATGCCGAAGTAAGTAAGCAAACGGAAGCCGGCGGCGGCGTAGCCAGCGAAAATGAACACCTCGAATTGGTGGAGCTAACAGCCGAGGAATTGTATAAGGAAAAGCTACTGGATGCAAAGACACTGCTGGCTACACAATGGCACCAATTGTTTAAACAAAAGGATATACATTAATGAGTCTCTGTATTATATAACATTTGTATAAAAAAAGCATCCCGTGTCACCTAAACCCTCAGGCGGCACGGGATGCTTTTTCAGTGAAGCTAATGTCTGTTCTGCTACTGTGCGTTTACGATATATTCAAAGTCTTGCTTTAGTTTCGCATCATTAAGCGTCACGTATACAGACTGTTGATCTTCTGTTTTAACAAATGGTATAGAGCGTTTACTCATATATAAATCTCGGTTCCAGAAGCGGCCTTGGCCTTCGGGTAGGGCTGGTACAGCTAGCAGCTCCTTGCCAGCTTTATCACGAGCGGTAACGCTGAGCAGGGCCGGGTCGGCGTTCTGGGCACCCCGCCGATACATGGTAACTACTAGCATCCCGCCAGCTGGCAAAGCCTGAAATCGGCGCTGATAGGTGCTATCGGCCCAGTTATTTAGGCGGCGCAGCTCCGTAATTTCTGTGAGCAACTCGGCGTAGGGGCGATAGGCTAGGCGTGTAACGGAGGCGCTGATTTCGGCGTCCTCGTCGGTGTTCTTGGTTACGTTGAGCACGTAAGCGCATTCTTCGTCTTTTTTGGGGCGCAGGTATTTTTTGCGCGGCGTGCCCGGCAGCATTTGGGCAGAGGCTTCAAAGCTGATAAGGCCAGCCAACAACAGTAGATAATGTTTCATAAGACAACACAGGTCAAACACACGGCGTTTTATTGAGAAAACACAAATGTACGGAATCCGGCTTGCTGACTTGATATAAGTATTATCTGTTTGTTTTAATGAAATAAAGCTTAAAAGATCTAGGCAGCTTTGTAGGATGGTGAGAAGCTAAACATAGTATTGTACAAATAATAGGTTGAGTAGGAGTCTTATGAGAAGATTGAGCTGACGAAGCAAGTCGACAAACATAGCCAAGTGGTAAAGTAGGCGTAACCATCAGGTAATGGTAGGGTGAGTCCTTTGCGCATCTTTTCTACAACCACTCCCCATATGTTTTCAAACCGCTACACTTTCACCGCCAAATTACCCGCTCTTCTTCTGTTTGCGCTGCTGGGCTGCAACGACGACACAGACTCAACTAATGCCAACCCTACAGAGGTGCAGCTGCAGGCGCACTCCGTGAATCCGGCGCTGGTGAAGGCGCTGCCGGGCTACGAGAACCTGGAAATCCTACCCCTGATCAGCTCCGATGATAAGCTGCCCGAATCACCGGACTTTATCTTCGGTGCCCAGCCCGACGGCTCGGGGCTACTGAAAAACCCGAACGGGGAAGGCTACGTGCTCATCAACAACCACGAGATTATGTGGTCGGTGTCGCGGGTGTATCTGGACAAGACGTTTAAGCCGGTGAAGGGCGAATATATCCTGGACGGCGACGGCGGCGGCTTCCGGCTATGCTCGGCTACGCTGGCTACCCCGCAGGAACACGGCTTTGGCCCTACCTTCCTGACGGCCGGCGAAACCGATGGCGAATCGATGGTGCACGCGCTGGACCCGCTGGGGCCCATCAACAAGAAAGACCGGAGCCGCATGCTGCCGGCCCTGGGTAAGGCCTCCATGGAAAACGCCGTGCCCTTGCCCAAGGACGCCTACCCCGGCAAGACCATGATTATCATTGGCGAGGACAATAGCGACGGGCAACTGGTGGCCTACCTAAGCAACGCGGTGGGCGACCTGCAAAACGGCAAGCTCTACTTCCTGAAGCGTACCAACAGCAACCCCGTGGAGACGGACATGGTAGCCGGCCAGCAGTACGACGTGGAGTTTGTGGAAATTGACAACGCCAAAACGTCGACAGGCGCGCAGATTGCCGCGCAGTCGATGGCGAAGAAGACCATTCAGTTTGCGCGGGTAGAGGACATCGACTACCGCAAGGGCGGCAATGGCGCCGGTCGCGAAGTGTACTTCACTGCCACCGGCGTCAGCCAGAGCGATAAGGTGACGCCCGTAACCGGCAAAACCATGTGGGGGCGCGTGTACCGCTTACAGCTGGATGCCAGCAATGCGCTGAAGGGCAAGCTGGAAGTGGTGGTCGACGGTAGCACCGACCCCGGCAACAGCATTGTAAACCCCGACAACCTGTGCGTAACCCAAAACTTTGTCTACATCCAGGAAGACGGCGACTCCTATTATAAGGAGAACAAGCACGATGGCCGCGTATGGCAATACAACATGGGCAGCAAGCAGTTGAAGCCGATGCTGGAAATGAACCACCGCCGCAACGACCCTACCTTCCAGGCCAAATACAACAAAAGCAACGACACCCGCCTGAGCAGCTGGGAATACGGCGCCATGCAGGATATCTCCGACATCGTGGGCGTACCCAATACCTTCCTGCTCAACCTGCACCCGCACACCTGGCAGGACGATAAGTACCTGAACGCGGACGGCTCCAACGAAACCCGCAACAAAAACAAGGAGGGTGGCCAGGTAGTGATTGTGCGTGGCGTACAACAGTAAAGTCAGCCGCAAGAAATAGCTCCGGTTACGCATTTTCTGATTTTTTAAAAAGCCCCCTACCAGGCCTACTGGTAGGGGGCTAGCTGCTATGTCACTTCGCGCTTTGTATTGCATGCACTATACCGTGCTGGTGGGCTACCTGCGGTGGGTAGCCCTGGGCATCTGGCTGCTGGCGGCCTGCACCTCCTCGGGGCCGGCTACGGCACCCGCGCCGCCCCCTACCCAACTGGTGCACCAGCATGTGGCCCACAACCTGGATACGCTACTTTGGCACGTAGAGCATGAACTGCTGCCGCTCGCCCAGCGCACCCCGATGCCCACCGATTCGTTGCGCCAACGCTTTCGGGCGTGTCGGTTGCTGTACAAGCGGGTGGAGCCATTCACTGAGTACTTCATGCCAGGCACGGCCCGGCTGCTGAACGGACCACCCATAGGCGAAATCGAGGTGGCCGAAAACAAGGAGTTTGACCCTGCCGGGTTGCAGGTGATAGAGGAGTGTCTCTACCCAGAGGTAGACCCCAGCCAACAGCCCGAGTTGGTACGGGAGGTGAAAAAGCTGCGGCAGGAGCTGCGCCGTGCCCAAACGGTGTGGCAAGTGCTGGAGTTTACCGACGCGCACGTATTCGACGTGCTGCGCCAGCAAGTGTTTCGGGTGGTGGCGTTGGGCATTACGGGGTTTGATACGCCGCTGACGCCCGATGCCGCCCTACCCGAAGCGGCGACGGCCGTAGCGGCGCTGCGCCCGTTGCTGGCCGCCTATGCCCCCACCGATACGAGTGCCGCGGCAGCCCGCACGCGCTACGCCGTGGCTCAGCAAGCCCTGATTCAGGCCGAACGCTACCTGCGGCAGGGGGTAGGGTTTGCTGAGTTCGACCGGATGGCGTTTATCACCGGCTACGCCAATCCGTTGGGTAGGGCCTTGCTGGCGTGCCAGCGCGGACTGGATATTGCGCCTTTTCAGGAAGTGCGTGCCCTGCGCCCCGATGCCGCTACCCTGTTCGACTCGGCCGCGTTCAACCCCGATTTCTACGCGCCCACGGCGGCGCAGTACCGCACCGCGGCCCGCGTGGCGCTGGGTCGCCGCCTGTTTCACGACCCGGTGCTGTCGCGCAGCAACACGCGCTCCTGCGCCAGCTGCCACCAGCCTGACAAGGCGTTTACCGATGGCTTAGCGAAAAACGTGACCTTGACCGAAACCGGCCTCGTGCACCGCAACACGCCTACCATTCTCAACGCCGCCTTGCAGGCCGGGCAGTTCTACGATCTGCGCGCCACTACCCTCGAAAACCAGGCCGTGGATGTAGTCGGCAACCGCGATGAGATGCACGGCTCGCTGGAAAGCGCCGCCCACGACCTGCAACGCCAACCTGCGTACGTGCGACTGTTTCTGGGAGCCTTCCCGGAGGAACCTGCCGGCCGCATCAACCCCGTGCAGATCCAAACGGCGCTGGCCAGCTACGAGCGGTCGTTGGTAGCGCTCAACTCGCGTTTCGATCAGTACATGCGCGGCCGGCGCACGGCGCTCAACGCGCAGGAAATTCAGGGCTTCAACCTCTTTATGGGCAAAGCCAAGTGTGGCACCTGCCACTTTGCTCCGCTGTTCAACGGCACGGTGCCGCCGGGCTTCACCAAAACGGAATCGGAGGTGCTGGGCGTGCCGGCTACCCCGGCCGCACAGCGCCTCGATCCTGACCTAGGCCGCTATGCACATACCCAACTCGAGCAGCTTCGTCACGCATTCAAAACGCCTACCGTGCGCAACGTGGCCCATACGGCCCCCTATATGCACAATGGGGCCTACCGCACCCTGGAGCAAGTGCTTACTTTTTATAATGAAGGTGGTGGGCGTGGTTTAGGGTTGACGGTGGAGAATCAAACCTTATCGGATGAAAAGCTCCATCTGACGACGGCAGAGCAGCAGGCTATCCAAGCCTTTTTGCTGGCCCTAACGGATATGCCACCACGCTAATCAATGGCCGCCAGCAGGATTGAAAAACAGGTAAAAGTCTATCTTGCTTCCCCGCGAGGCAATCTGCTGGCTATCCTTCTTATTTCTCGATGCTGCTAACTATCACGACCACCCACCAGCCCGCTACTGATCTGGGCTACCTATTACATAAGAATCCTGCCCGCTTGCAATCGGTGGATATTGCCTATGGGCAGGCGCACGTGTTCTACCCTGAAGCCACGGCCGAGCGCTGCACCGCCGCTCTACTGCTCGATATTGATCCTATTGCGCTGGTGCGCAACCACCGTGGGCCGGCCGGCGAGGGCTTTGCCCTGGAGCAGTACGTCAACGACCGGCCCTATGCCTCGTCGTCGTTTCTGAGCACGGCCCTGGCCAAAGCCTTCAATACGGCCATGAACGGCACCTGCAAGGACCGCCCCGAATTGCCCGATGTTTTGTTGCCGCTGGAAGCCACCGTGGCCGCCCTACCCGCCACCAGCGCCGAGCAGTTCCAGCGCCTGTTTGCGCCCTTGGGCTACGAGATAGAAGTGGAAGAGCATCCGCTCGACCCTACCGTGCCGCAGTGGGGTGCCAGCCGCTACCACACGCTGCGCCTGCGCCACCCGGCCCTGCGTCTGCGCGACCTGCTGAGCCACCTCTACGTGCTCATTCCGGTGCTCGACCGCGGCGATAAGCACTACTGGATCAGTCAGGATGAGGCCGAAAAGCTGTTGCGCCGGGGTGCCGAGTGGCTGCCGGGCCACCCCGACCGGGAGTTTATCACGCGGCGCTACCTGCGCTTTGCCGAATTCGTGAACCCTACCCTGCGGCGGCTACTAGCCTTGGATGCCGAGGCCTCGGACGATGCGCCGGAACCGGAGTCACTCACTGAAGCAACTGCTACTGCGGAAACTGCTACCGCGTCCGCTGAAACCGCCGCCAAGCAAAACCTGCACGATCTGCGCCTGGACCGCGTGGCCGACGAAATCCGGCAGCTAGGCGCAAAACGGGTGCTGGATTTGGGGTGCGGAGAGGGCAAGCTGACGCGCCGGCTGTTAAAAAATGGCCAGATTGAGCACGTGTTGGCAATGGACGTATCGTGGCGGGAGCTGGAGCGGGCCCAGCAGCGCCTGCATGTGGCCGAAATGCCCCCACGCCAGCGCGAGCGGCTTACCCTCACGCAAGGCTCCTTGCTCTACCACGACCCGCGCTTAGCCGGCTACGACGCGGCCGCCGTGGTCGAAGTCATCGAGCACCTCGACGAAAGCCGGCTGGCGGCGTTCGAGGAAGTCGTATTTGCCCGCGCCCGCCCCGGCGCCGTGCTCGTCACCACCCCCAACGCCGACTATAACCAGCGCTACGAAACCCTCTCCGCCGGCGACTTCCGCCACCACGACCACCGCTTCGAATGGACGCGGGCACAGTTCACCGCCTGGGCCGAGGGTGTAGCCGAGCGCCACGGCTACCGCGTGCGCCTGGAGCCGTTGGGTCCGGAAGAAGAGGAGGTAGGAGCTCCGTCGCAGTTGGCGGTGTTTGAGGTAGGGTAGGAGCAAATGAATTGTAGTCCGATCGGAGCGCTGTTCCTAGCCGCGTAGCGGCCATAGGTTTGTAGAAACGGGGTACATTGAACAATCGCGCCGCGTAGCGGTGTAAGAAGCGTTGAACGACTGCTATTCTATCCACTCAAATACATACCGCTCATCGTATTCAACGGCAAATTTTTGCAACAATGCGATGTATTCCTCCCGAAAACTAACGCGGGCATGATGCGCTGGTTGCCGTTGAATGTACTGCACTACCGCATCCACCTGCGACCGAGCGTATGAGAATGCGCCGTACCCGCGCTGCCAGGCAAAGCGGGTCGGAAGCAGCCGATTTTCGTTCAGCCACATGCTGGAACTGCTTTTGATATCCCGTACCAAATCAGCAATAGCCTGATCGGGGTGCAAGCCTATCAGCAAGTGCAAGTGGTCTGGCATGCAATAGATGGCCAGTGGTTTGTGGTGTTTTTCGCGCACGATGCCGCAGATATATTGCTGTAGCCTTTCCCGGATAGATTCACGGATCAGTCGTTCCCGACCGTGTACTGCAAATATTAAATGAATATATAGTTGGGTATAAGTATTCGCCATAAGGCCTTGCTAGGGTTCTTGCACCGCTACGCGGCGCGTTCGTTCTGCTGTCTACTTGCTCTACCAACCTATGGCCGCTACGCGGCCGGTCGTTCGGTATGCACGTTTCTACAAACCTTGTACCGCTACGCGGTGCGGTTCATCCTTGCCTCTGTTTTCTACACACTGCTATGCGGTAGGCAGATAGCTGAAGAGTGGTAGACACTGAACGACCGGCCGCGTAGCGGTCATAGGATTGTAGCAAGTAGACAGCAGAATGACCGGCCGCGTAGCGGTCATAGGGTTGTAGCAAGCAGACAGCAGAACGACCGCGCCGCGTAGCGGTGCAAGAGATAGAAGCACTTTTTCTTACTCCACCGCCCGTTGTAAGCGAGTTTGAATTACAGCTAGTTCGTCGGGACGGCTTAGGTTTACTGTAAGCAGTCGGTTAGCAACGCCATTGGCTTGCAGATAGGCTAATTCTGTCTGAAACGGTTGGTCATCAAGCCAGTAAAAATCTGCCTTTACGTCGATAGCCTCCGTTTTCAGCGTATCCCAAGTGGTAGGCCGCACGACATGCCGGAGCCGCTCCACCGTAGCTGGCTGCAAGTAGCGCGCAAGGTAGCGTAGTGCTGGGGCACTATCTCCCTTACAATGAGTAGTCAGCCAGTAACATGCAAAAGATGAGGTGACAAAATCAATAAAAGTATCAACTCCTGGCGCAGCCTGCGTATTTTTCGCCGTCAATAGAACCCCGTCTATATCTAAATAAAGCTTTACCATCCGGCTAAATTATTCCTTGTTGTAATGCCCCAAGATACCCTCAAACTTCCCGAACTCTCCCTGGTCCTGCTCATTGGCACTTCGGGGGCAGGCAAAAGTACGTTTGCGCACCGTTTGTTTCAGCCCACGGAAATTGTATCGTCGGACCGGTGCCGGGCCTTGGTGGCCGACGATGAGAACAACCAGTCAGCCACGCCCGATGCCTTTGCCTTGCTGCACTACCTGGTAGGGCTGCGCCTGAAGCGTGGCCTGCTGACGGTGGTAGACGCCACCAACGTGCAGCCCGAGGCCCGCAAAACCCTCGTACAGCTGGCCCGCGACTACCACGTGCTGCCCACCGCCATCATTCTCGACGTGCCCGACCGCGTAGCCGAGGACCGCAACCGCCAGCGTGCCGAGCGCCAGCACCTGGGCCGCCACGTGGTGCCTCAGCAACGCCAGCAGCTGCGCCGCAGCCTCAAGACGCTCCGGCAGGAAGGCTTCCGCCACATCTACCACCTGCGCGGCCCCGAGGAAATCGACGCCGTGCAAGCTATTGTGCGCGACCCGCTCTACAACAACCGCAAGCAGGATACCGGGCCGTTCGATATTATCGGCGACGTGCACGGCTGTTATGCCGAGCTGGTGCAGCTACTCACGGAATTGGGCTACGTGGTGAAGGAAGAACCCGTGACGGATGCGCGCGACTTAGGCGTGCGCGTAACGGCACCGGCCGGCCGCCGCGCCCTGTTCCTCGGCGACTTGGTAGACCGCGGGCCGGCCTCGCCGCAGGTGCTGCGGCTGGTGATGCACATGGTGCAGGACGGCCTGGCCCTGTGCGTGCCCGGCAACCACGACATCAAGCTGCTGCGCTACCTCAACGGCAAAAACGTGAATGAAAACCACGGCTTCGCCGAAACGGTGGCCCAGCTGGCCAGCGAATCGGACACGTTCAAAAGCCAGGTGCGGCAGTTTCTGGATGGGCTGGTGAGCCACTACGTACTGGACGGCGGCAAGCTGGTGGTGGCCCACGCGGGCATGCGCGAGGAAATGCAGGGTCGCGGCTCGGGCGCCGTGCGGGCCTTCGCGCTGTTTGGCGAAACCACCGGCGAAATAGACGAGTTTGGCCTACCCGTGCGCTACAACTGGGCCGCCGAGTACCGCGGCCGCGCCATGGTGGTATACGGCCACACCCCCGTGCCCGCGCCTGAATGGCTCAACAATACCATCGATATTGATACCGGCTGCGTATTCGGCGGACGCCTCACGGCCCTGCGCTACCCCGAGCGGGAGCTGGTGTCGGTGCCGGCGCAGCAGGTGTACTGCGAGCCGATGCGTAAGCTGTTAGCTGATAGCTCTCAGCTGTTAGCTTCTTCTCAAATGAACCCAGACGACGAGCTATCAGCTAACAGCCAACAGCTAATAGCTGAAGGACTCACCGCCCAGCAAGCCCACGACGACCTGCTCGACATCCGTGACGTGACGGGCAAGCAGATCATCCAGACGCGGCTGCTGCCTTCCGTCACCATTCGGGAGGAAAACGCGGTGGCGGCGCTGGAGGTGATGTCGCGCTTTGCCCTGAACCCGAAGTGGCTGCTGTACCTGCCGCCTACCATGTCGCCCACCGAAACCTCGGCGCTGCCCGATATGCTGGAGCACCCCGCCGAGGCCTTCGACTACTTCCGCCGCCAGGGCCTGGAGCGGGTGGTGTGTGAGGAAAAGCACATGGGCAGCCGCGTGGTGGTGGTGCTGGCGCGCAGTGAGGACGCCGCCCGGCGCCGCTTTGGGGTGGTAGGCGAGGGGCCGGGCAAGTGCTACACCCGTACCGGCCGCAATTTCTTCACCAACGAAGCCCTGGAAGAAGCCTTCCTCAACCGTTTGCAAGATGCCCTCACGGCCAGCGGCTTCTGGGAGCGATTCCAGACCGATTGGGTGTGCCTGGATGCCGAGCTGCTGCCGTGGTCGGCCAAGGCCCAGGAGCTGATTAAGACGCAGTACGCCGCTGTGGCCGCCGCCGCTACCGCCGCCCTACCCCTGGCCGAGGCCGCCCTGGCGCAAGCCGCCGGCCGTGGCCTCGATGGAGTAGAAGCCCTGCTGGCCCGCACCAGCGCCCGCCGCACCGCCGCCGCGCACTACGCCGACGCCTACCGCCGCTACTGCTGGCCCGTGGAAAGCCTCGCCGACCTGCGCCTGGCGCCCTTCCACCTGCTCGCCACCGAGGGCCGCACCTACTTCGACAAAGACCACGCCTGGCACATGGAAACCCTGCGCGCCCTCTGCCTGGCCGATGAAAGCCTGCTCCGCGCCACGCCCTACCGCGTGGTGCACCTGCACGATATTGCCGACGTAGAAGCCGCCACCCAATGGTGGCTCGACCTCACGGCCAGCGGCGGCGAAGGCATGGTGGTGAAGCCCTACGATTTCATTTCGACCACCAAAAAAGGCCTCATCCAACCCGCCCTCAAGTGCCGCGGCCGCGAGTACCTGCGCATCATCTACGGCCCCGACTACCTGCTGCCCGGCAATCTGGAGCGCCTGCGCGAGCGAAACGTGAAGTCCAAGCGCAACCTGGCCCTGCGCGAATTCACCCTCGGCGTGGAAGGCCTGGAGCGTTTCGTGGCCGGCCAGCCGCTGCGGGCGGTGCACCAGTGTGTTTTCGGCGTGTTGGCCCTGGAAAGCGAGGCCGTGGACCCGCGGTTGTAGGTGGATGCTAGCTGCTAGGTATGAAAAAGCTACTATCTCCATTTAGCATACTGGGACTGTTGGTTGTGCTAGGGATAGGTGTATATGGATATTATTCCTCTACGGGTATAGTGCTCCGCAACCGATATTATTCTTTGCCACCCGAATTTCGGAAGCTACTGAAGCGTTTTCAGCGGATAAGAATGGGGGATGAGAGTGAATTACTCGCCCTACCATTTATCTATAAGCGGCAGTATCCAGACCAATTTAATATTGCATTGGCAGATAAGCCGTTAGGTTTGCGTAAAAGCCAAGTACTACTGCGTAATCCATTCGCGGCAGCTCCTTACCCATTGTCATTTTCGGTGGTCTATCGGGGCAATCTGGTTACATTGTTTGAGCCAGGAACTTTTGCGTGTTACCGGCTTCCCGGCTTAATAAGAAACCGGCAATTGGAAAAGCAGCTGAACACTCAGAATTTTGAGTACCACTGGTTGCTGAATGGACAGCTAGTTGCTCTATCCGGCAGTCATTATGTTACCTTTTCTGAAAGCGGTAGTTGGAAGCCGTATGCTGGCCCGATGCCACTCAACAAGCAGCCCAAGCTGTTTGAAGATGCCCGCTACATTGTCTGTATGACGTGCCACGGCGAGTGGGGTGGAGAAGTGTATTTCTATGATAAAGAGAAGCATCTCTATTATATAGCCGAAGCGACCTGCTCAAATTCTATTATAAAGCGGGACGGCAAATATTTCGTTGTTTCTTCACTGGCGCACATGATGGGTTCTGCGGAGGTACAGCAGATTGACAACCCAACGGAGATGACGCGTTGGAGCGGTAAAATCAAGCCTCAGGATCGGGATTTTGAAATATCCTACGGTGCCAAGCTAAATCATGGCAAGACAGTATTCGATTATCGAGAAGTACTGCTGCTAGCCGGCTTTAATCTGAACCAAGAAGTAGTATATCTGGTCAATTGGAATAATATAGCCTTCCTGGCCACTTGGCAAAGCGGTACTTTCTATGTTGTAGATCCGCTGTTTTTCGATGATTTATACGCCCATAATCCCGTAACCACGGCTTACGGGCCGGACACTGTTTTAGTGAATTTAGGATTAGGTTCTAATGAGGCAGAAAGAGCCTGTTTATTATTTTTTGATAAAAAAGCTATCAAGATTAACTGGAGCAACGAAAGTATTTTAAAAGGATATTCTGTTGATCTGTTGCCAGATAGTTTAAATGAAGGTGGTGCAATCCAGATTGTTGATTCGGTGGAGGTTAAAGAAATAAAGTAATTTTCTCCCTCTAATGCACGCCCGTATCCAAACCGCCCTCCACCAACTCGAAGTCACGCACGGTATCCGCATCCTCTACGCCTGCGAGTCGGGTAGCCGGGCCTGGGGCTTCCCCTCGCCGGATGCCGACTATGATGTGCGCTTCCTCTACAGTCACCCGCCCGACTGGTACCTGACCCTCGACGCCGGCCCCGACACGCTTGACTTCCCCGTGGACGACGAACTGGACCTGGCCGGCTGGGAGTTGCGTAAGGCCCTGAAGCTGCTGCGCGGCGGCAACGCGGCCTTCTTTGAGTGGCTACAGTCGCCGGTAATATACCGGGAGGCGGCCGGGTTTCGGGAGGCGCTGGGGCCGCTGCTGCCCGCTTGCTGGAACCCGCGAGCCGGCCTGCATCACTACCTGGGCCTGATGCGGCGCGGGCTGACGGACGACCTGACCACCGAGCACGTACGCCTGAAACGCCTGTTCTACGCCCTGCGCTCCACGCTGGCGGCCCACTGGATTCGGCAGCGCCCCGCTGAGGTGCCGCCGATGGAGTTCCGGGTGCTGCGCGAGTTGCTGCCGACGGAGCTGCATGGCACTGTAGACGAACTACTCGTCCGCAAAGCCACCGCCGACGAGAAAACCACCGTGCCGCGCCCTACGGCGCTAGTCGAGTATTTACAGACCGAGTACGAAGCCGCCTTGGCCGCCCACAACACTCTACCTATCACCCGGCAGGCCGACCCCACGCCGGCGCTGGATGCGCTGTTTCGGGCGTGGCTACCTGACGCGGGCATTATGTAGAGACGCGTATTCGCGTCTCGGCGTCAGAACGAACAGATGGATTTACAGTAGAACCACGCCGCCCTTTCCCGCCAGTACAGCCCGCTCTAACTAAACAACATCAGCAACGACGAGACGCGAATACGCGTCTCTACACCCGCCCATGACTATTGCCGACCTGCGCAAGCGCGGCCTTCTTCTCTTCGAAGCCATCAGCGGCAGCCGCGCCTACGGCACCCACCTGCCGCACTCCGACACCGACCTGAAAGGCGTATTTATCCTGCCCGAAGCCGAGTTCTACGGCCTCGACTACGTGCCCCAGGTAGCCAACGACACCAACGATGAGGTGTTTTACGAACTGCGCCGCTTCGTGGAGCTGCTGCTCAAAAACAACCCCACCATGCTGGAGCTGCTCGGCACGCCCGAAGACTGTGTGGTGTACCGACACCTACTGTTTGCGGCGTTTCGGGCCGAGGATTTTCTGTCGAAGCTGTGCCGCCAAAGCTTCGCCGAGTACGCCGTGGCGCAGATCCGGAAGGCGAAAGGGTTGAACAAGAAAATCAACCACCCCGAGCCGCCCAGCCGTAAGTCGGTGCTGGATTTCTGCTACGTGACGGTAGGCGCGGGTGCCCAGCCGGTAACCGCCTGGCTGACCCGGCACGGCTACGCGGCCGCGCAGTGCGGCCTTGCCAACGTGCCTCACCTCACCGACTTATACGCCCTATTCGTGGACGACACACCCGACCAACGCCACCACTACCGCGGCTTGGTGCGCGACCCGGAAACGTCGCAGGACGTGCAGCTGTCCACGGTGCCGAAAGGGGAGATGCCGGCCGCCTACCTCAGCTTCAACCGCAACGGTTACAGCACCTATTGCCGCGTGTACCGCGAGTACAAGGAATGGGAGCAGAAGCGCAACCCCGAGCACTACCAGAACACTGTGCAGCACGGCAAAAACTACGACGCCAAAAACATGCTGCACGTGTTTCGGCTGCTGCGCATGGCCGAAGAAATTGCCCGCGAAGGCCGCCTGCACGTGCGCCGTCCCGACCGGGACTTTCTGCTGCAAATCCGCCACGGCGAGTTTGAGTACGAGCAGTTGGTAAGCGAAGCCGAAGCCCTGGTAGTCCGCGTGGATGCTGCCTTCGCCACCTCCGCGCTACCCGAAACCCCTGATAAACAAGCCGCCGAGCAGCTGCTGGTACAAACGCGGCGGGCGTGGTATGCCGAACAGCAGCGCTTGGGGTAGAGACACAATAGTTTGTGTCTCGTCGTTGCTGATGTTGTGGCGTTGAACGACTAACGCTGGTATTGTTCAACGACAAGACACAAGTTATGCGCCTACGCCATATGCGACTCTATAAAGAAGGTAGGGCGCCCAACGCGAGAGATATTTCTCGCGTTGGGCGCCCTACCTTCTTGTATGGCTAGGTCAATGACAATACTAGAATCGACGGGCGCGTACCGTAGAGCGGAGCTTATGGCTGCGTTTCTTATGGAAGAACTTCAAGCCTTTGCGATTCCCCTTCCGAAAGCCCCTGTACACTTTATAGCTGGGGCGGTGCGTATACACGCGGCCTTTTGCTTTGGCCCGGGCGTAGGGCGTACCGGGATTAGATGCCTGTGAGGGCTGAAGCCCACTTAGCAGGAACAAGGCGAGAACGAGCAGCAGGGCTTTATACATGCGGGCAGAGAGTATGATGAGAGTAACAAAGAATAGAACTCTGATAAGAGTAGAAAATTGCGTGCCAGATCCCCAGGGAATAAGAAATAACACGGTGCGGCCTTTTTAAAAATGAAAAGCCTCCCGGGTGGAATCGGGAGGCTTTTAGTCGTAAGGCGTGCCTGGCCAGGCCGGGGTGGGAGCAGCGGGCCGGCGACTTACGAGTGGACGACCGACCGGGTGGATTCTCGGACAATCAAGCGCGTGGGAATTTTAACGGTAGAGGGTGGGGCAGCTTTTTGTTTCTTTTCAATCAACTCAATTAGGCGCTCTACGGCCACCTGCCCAATTTCCTGGGCTGGTTGCACCACGGTGCTGAGCGCCGGGTTCAGCAGGTCGGCGGCGTTGAGGTTGGTGAAGCCGATCAGCGACACGTCGTCGGGAATGGCGATGTGGCGTTGGTGCAACGACGCCAGACAACCCAGGGCCAGCCGGTCGCTGGCCGTGAAAAATGCGTCGGGTGGGGAGGGTAGGGCCAGCAGCTCATCCACCATGGGGCCGGTTTCGTTTTGCCCAAAGGTGCCGTAGCGTACCAGAGTCTCATCATAGGGGAGGCCGTACTGCTCCAGGGCGGCGCGGTAGCCTGCCAGGCGCTCCTGCGTGATGCTCAGCCACGGCGGAATGGTGAGATGGGCAATGCGCTGACGGCCAGCCTTAATCAGGTGCTCGGTAGCTGCAAAGGCCCCGCCGAAGTTGTCGGCCACAATGCAGGTGGTGTCCAACTCGTGCGATACCCGGTCGAACTGCACGATGGGTAGGCCCTGCTCCTGCAACGCCCGTAGGTGCGACACATCGGAAGTCTCGCTCGACAGCGAAATCAGCAGGCCGTCTACCTTGCGGTCCATTGCCTGCTGCATGTTGGCAGCTTCCCGCTCGTACGACTCCTGACTCTGGAAGATAATCACGTGATAGCCGCGGTTGTAGGCAATAGCCTCAATGCCATTAATAGCCTGCGAAAAGAAGTAATTGGCAATCTGCGGTACAATCACGCCAATGGCCCGGCTGCGGTTTTCCTTCAGGCTAAGCGCAATGGGGTTAGGGCGGTAGTTCAGCCGCTCGGCGTACTCCAGCACCAGTTCCTTCGTCTCCTGATTTATCTCGTAGCTACCCCGCAACGCCCGCGAAACCGTGGAAGTGGAGATATTCAGAGCGCGGGCGATATCCTTAATAGTGACGGTACTCAAAGCAGGCGATACTTCTAAAATGCTATTTTAAAGAGAGAAGTGGGTGGGGTGGAGGGTAGGGACAGAAACGCAAGAAAAAGTCTTGGAGAGCAAATCTAACAACTTATTGCGTAACAGCAACTGCGCTTGACATCGTTCCCGGCAACGTTTGCGGTAATAAATACCACCAAGCGTTTTCTTTCCTTGGTGATGCAATGTAATCTTAAAGAGCCGGGTTTCGAGCGTTGCTCCGAAAAAAAGACGGTTGCTTCTTCGAATAGGTACGAAATCGTTTACTCCGCTTCGGAACCGTTACCAGGCCAGTTGTACTGCATTCACTTACGCAAAGTTGCGCTGGCCGGACCGGCAAATTTCCGTGCTTCATTCCAATTCCCACTCTTATATATTCTAATTTCATGAAGAAATATCTACTGTCGCTCTGGCTACTGCTGGGGATAGTGTCGCTGGCCGTGGCCCAGCAACGACAGGTAACGGGCGTGGTGCGCTCGGCCGACAAGGCGGAAGCCCTACCCGGCGTGACGGTGGTAGAGATAGGAACCACCAACGGCGCCACCACCGACGGAGAAGGGCGTTTTGTACTGACCGTGGCCGGCCCGGACGCCAAATTGCGCCTGAGCTACATCGGGTTTATATCGCAAGACGTGACGGTAGGCACGCGCAGCAGCATCACCGTAGAGCTGCGCGAGGATTCCAAGGCCCTCGACGACGTGGTGGTGATTGGCTACCAGGCTGTGCAGCGTCGCGATGTGACGGGCTCGGTGTCGTCGGTTAGTGCCCAGCAAATCAAGGATATACCCGTCAACTCCGCCGCCGAGGCCCTGACGGGCCGCCTGGCCGGGGTGCAGCTGACCTCGGCTGAGGGCACGCCCGGCAACCTGAACGTGCAGGTGCGCGTGCGCGGCGGTGGCTCCGTGACCCAGGATAACTCGCCTTTATATGTAGTCGACGGCATTCAGATTGAAAACGCGCTGACCGTTATTGCGCCCCAGGACATTGCCTCGGTGGACGTGCTGAAAGACGCTTCGGCCACTGCCATCTATGGTGCCCGCGGTGCTAACGGCGTCGTGATTATCACCACCAAGAAAGGCCAGGAAGGCCGTACGGTGGTGAGCTACAACGGCTTTGCCGGTGTGCGTCAGCTCAGCAACTCGCTGGGCGTGCTCGGTCCCGATGACTACTTGAACTACCAATATGAGCGCGCTGCTATCATCGGCAACGCCTCGGGTGGTTTGCCTACCTTCAAGACGCTGTTTGGCAGCTCCAACTTCAACAGTGATACGCTGCAGCGGGTGCGCAACTCGCCCAACATCGACTGGCAGGACCGGGTATTTGGCCGCAACGCGTTTCAGCAGACACACAACGTATCCATTGCGGGCGGTGTGAAGGGCACGACCTACGCCCTGAGCCTGACGCGCAACACCGAAGACGGCATCCAGCGCGGGTCTGATTACGTGCGCAACCTGATCAACTTTCGCTTTGATACTAAAGCCTCGGAGCGTTTCCGGGTAGGGCTGAATGTGCGCTTCAACGACCAGGAAACCAACGGTGCGGGTACGTCCTCCACGGGCTCCAACACCACCTCGCGCCTGCGCAACACGGTGCAGTACCAGCCCTTTCAGAACATCCGCCCCGATGGCACGGTGGTAGACGTATCGACCTTCGACCCGGATTTCTTCGAAACCTCGTCGCTGGTGAATCCCATCCTGACCATCGACAACGAGTACCGCAACGACCAGCGCCGCACCATTAACATTGGTGCCAACGCCTCGTTCGAGATTGTGAAGAATCTGACCTTCCGCTCCACGGCTGGTTTTGACATCACCAACTTCAACCTGAGCACCTTCAATGGCCGCTACTCGCCCACGTTACGCTCGCCCGCGGGCGGCTACGCCAACCTGCCGTTTGCCACTATCACAACCACCACCCAAACCACGCTCAATAACTCCAACGTGCTGGACTATAACACTGTGATAGGCAAGCACTCCATTGGCGTATTGGTAGGGGAGGAAACCTACGAGCAGCTCAACAAGCAGCAGTACATCCAGACCAACTTTCTCCCCCTCGATATCACCGCCGAGCGGGCGCTGGCCAACATCAACCAGGGGGTATTGCCCGCCGGCCAGACGGCCCAGCCGGTGCTACCCCAAACCAGCATTCCGCAGAACTACCGCCTGCTCTCGGGCTTCGGCCGCCTAACGTATTCCTACGATGACCGCTACCTGTTTACGGGTACGTTCCGGGCCGATGGCTCCTCCAAGTTTGCCCGCGGCAACCGGGTAGGTTTCTTCCCCGGCGCCTCGGTAGCATGGCGTATTTCCAAGGAAAACTTCTTCCAGGACGTGCCGGTGGTATCGGACCTGAAGCTGCGCCTGAGCTACGGCGAGGCCGGCAACAACCGCATCAACGACTTCCTCTACGCCCAGCTCTACCAAGCGGGCAGCGCGCCCTACGCCCTCAACAACAGCATCGTGCTGGGCTCGGCGGCGTCTACCCTGCCTAACCCCAATCTAAAGTGGGAGTCGACCACTTCGCGCAACATCGGTATCGACCTGGCCCTGCTCCAGAACCGCGTGCAGTTCACGGCCGATGTGTACTACAACACCACCCACGACCTGCTGCTGAACAAGCCCATTCCGGCGTTCCTGGGCTATACCACGCAGCTCCAGAACATTGGCGAAACCTCGAACCGCGGCGTGGAATTGCAGCTGACGGGCACCGTAATTCAAAGCAGAAACTTCACTTGGACGGCCACGGCCAACACCTCCTTCAACCGTGGCCGCATCGAGAGCCTGGGCGGCGGACAGACCGAAATCAACGGTATTTCGTCGGGCTGGGCGGGTTCTACTGCTTCGCTGATTCCCGACTATGTGGCGCGGGTAGGGCAGCCGGTAGGTCAGATGTACGGCTACGTAACCGACGGCTTCCTGACTGCTGCTGACTTTGAGGGCTACACGCCTTCGGCCACGCCCGGCGCGCTGGGCACCTGGACGCCCAAAGCGGGCCTCGTGAACAACCTGGGCCTGATTGGCGAATCGGCGTTCCGGCCGGGCCTGCTGAAGCTGAAGGACCTGAACGGCGACGGAAAGATTGATGCCAACGACCAGACTGTTATCGGCAACGCCAACCCGAAGGCTGTGGGCGGCCTCAACCAGCAGTTCACCTACAAAAACTTTGATGCCAGCATCTTCATGAATTTCGTGCTGGGCAACGACGTGTACAACGCCAACAAAATCGAGTTCACCTCGAACACGGCCAACACGGCGTTCAGCAACGTGCTCGATATCATGGCCGACCGGTACCGCGTGATTGAGGCCGACGGTAGCCCCATCACCACCCTCGACCGCCTGAATGAGGTGAACCAGAACGCCAGCATCTGGACGCCTACCCGCAATTTTCTGCTGCACTCGTGGGCCGTGGAAGATGGCTCGTTCCTGCGCATCAACAACGTGACCATTGGCTACACGCTGCCAAAAGCGCTGACCCAGCGCGCTAAGATCAACTCGGTGCGCTTCTACGCTACGGCCAACAACGTGTACACCTTCACGAAGTACTCGGGCTACGACCCAGAGGTGAACACCCGCCGCGGCACGCCTCTCACACCCGGCGTCGACTACGCCGCCTACCCCCGCAGCCGCGCCTTCCTGCTCGGCGTGAACCTGTCTTTGTAATGTGCTGATGAGTTGATGTGCTGATTTCTGATGAATTGATGCGGTGATTTTCAACGTGATAAATCCCGTAATCGACTCATCAACATAGCAATAGCCAGCATATCAACTCATCAAAAATCAGCACATCAGCCCCCCATCAATCCATCAGCATATCACCACTTGTTATATGAAACCGATTTTCTTTTTTCGTACTGCGCTGACTGTAGGAATGCTGGCTGGTGGCGCCAGCCTGCTTACGGCCTGCAAAGATTACCTCGACGTGGACCCGGTGGCCCTGAACACCACGGAATATACCTTTAGCACAGTGGCCGGCGCTACGGCTGCCGTCATTGGCGCCTACGACCCGCTCTCGGGCGACAACGGCTACGGCACCCGCGTGAGCATGTACTACCCTTACGACACCGACGAGCTGATTGGCTCCTCGGGGGCGTCGGACGGGGGGCGGCGTAGCATTGCCCGCTACAACGCGCTGGCCACCAACTCGGAAATCAACAACCCCTGGAACCAGCTCTACCAGGGCGTGGAGCGGGCCAACATCTGCATTCAGCAGATTCCGCAGATGGCCCTCTACACCAGCGGCACCGCCGCCGACACGGCCGCTCTGCACCGCCTGCACGGCGAGGTCCTGACCTTGCGGGCGCAGTATCTTTTTGAGCTGGTGCGCAACTGGGGCGACGTGCCCGCGCAGTTCACGCCCTCGGTATCGGGCCAGGACTTCAACCTTCCCAATTCCGACCGCAACGAAACCCTGAGCAAGCTACTGGCCGATTTGCAGCAAGCCGAGAAGCTGGTGCCCTGGCGCTCCAAGGTGGCTGCCGACGAGCGTATTACCAAAGGCGCCGTGAAGGCCCTGCGCGCCCGCATTGCCCTGTTCCGGGGCGGTTATTCGCTGAAGGGTAGCACCATGCAGCGCCCCGCCGATTACCTCGATTTCTACCGCATAGCCCGCCAGGAGTGCGACGAATTGATGGCGAAGCCCTCGGAGCATAAACTGAACGCGAGCTTCGAAGAAGTATTCAAGAGCATCAACCAACTGCGCTCGGAGTCGGCCAACGAGATTATGTTTCAGGTGGGCATGGCCACGGCCACGAATACCTCGGGTAGCAAACTGGGATACTACAACGGGCCGCGCCTGCGCAATGCCACGGGCATTTACGGCTCCACTCAGGGTGCTGTCACCATCGCGCCGCCCTACTTCTACGCCTTCGATTCCACGGATACGCGTCTGCCGGTCACGATTACCACCTACGAAATTCCGGCCAATAGCAACTTCCAGGCGGGGGTGCAGCTTAGCAACGTGACCGATGGCAAGTTCCGCCGCGACTGGCACGTGCCGCCCGTGACGGGCTCCGTGAACTACCTGGACTACAACTGGCCCATTATCCGATTCGCCGACGTGCTGCTGATGTTTGCCGAGGCTGAAAACGAGTTGAACGGCCCAACGCAAGCGGCTCAGGCGGCCTTTATGCAGGTGCGTAACCGCGCCTTCGGCACGCCAGCGCTGGCGCAGTCTACCCTCACCAAAGCCGGTTTCAGCCTGGGCAGTAAGGAAAGCTTCTTCGACGCCCTGGTGAACGAGCGTTACCTGGAGTTTGGCAGCGAAGGCATCCGCAAGTACGATTTGCTGCGCTGGAACCTGCTGGCGACCAAGCTGGCCGAGGTGAAGTCGAACATTGAGAAAATGGCCCGCGGCGTGGCGCCCTACCAAAACGTGCCCCAGTACATGTATTTCCGCACGCCCTCGGCCAGCCCCGTGCAGTGGACCC
This sequence comes from Hymenobacter citatus, assembly GCF_014333615.1. GTDB lineage: Bacteria > Bacteroidota > Bacteroidia > Cytophagales > Hymenobacteraceae > Hymenobacter > Hymenobacter citatus. The sequence goes on from NZ_JACSCY010000002.1 coordinate 478,046, forward strand.
GCTCGTTCTACCGGCCTTCGCCAGCCAATGCCACGGCGCCCAGCGGTACTACCCGCGTGAACTGGCGGCTGGCCATTGGCGCGGCGTACGTGGCCAACACCATGCCCGCGGGCGCTACCTACACGCTGGGTGCCACCACCGAAAAGAGCACCGGCGCCGGCCTGGCAGCCGAGTACGTGCCCGGCAAGGGTAAAGAGCTATTGCCCATCCCGCAGGCTACCCTCAGCTCTGATCCGGCTCTGACCCAAAACTTCGGTTACTAATGTGCTGATGTGGTGATTATTAATGTGCTGACTGTTGCTAAATCGAATTTGTGCCATCAATAATCAACACATCAGCAATTCACACTAGGCAGGACAGTGCAGGACATTGCCCGCGCTATATCTGACTACTTTTCCTTCCGTTTGCTGCTCCTCTCATGAATACTTCCCCTTTCACTACCCATAATACTGCCTGGCAAGACTTGGGCGGCGGCCTGCGCCGGCAGGTGCTCACCTACGGCCCTGAGCTGATGCTGGTGAAGGTAGCCTTTGAGGCAGGTGGGGTAGGCGCCCCGCACCAGCACCCGCACGTGCAGATCAGCTACGTGGAAAGCGGCGTGTTTGAGGCCACGGTGGGGGAGCAAACGCAGGTGTTGCGCATCGGCGACACGTTCTACGCCCCCTCCAACGTGCGCCACGGCGTGGTGTGCCTGGAGGCGGGCGTGCTGCTGGACGTGTTCAACCCCCTGCGGGAAGATTTTTTACAACCGCAGGAAGGGTAGGGCTATGCACAACAGACCACAACGAATGACGCGATTTTTTACAGTATTGCTCCTGCTGGTTACAGGAGTAATCGGGGGAAGAAATTCCCTTGCTTATGCGCCGACGGTTAGGGTAGCGCAGGATGGTTCGGGAGATTTCCGGACCATCCAAGCCGCCCTGAACAGCCTGAGTGCCCACGCCGACCAGCAGCGCATCGTCTACATCCAAAACGGCACCTACCCCGAGAAAGTCTACCTCGATGGCAAAGACCACGTGACCCTGCGCGGGCAGAGCGAAAAAGGCGTGGTCATCACCATCAGCCAGGCCCGCGACGCCGCCCGCTGCGAGGGCAACCTCGACGACTGGGGCGTGGCAACCCTGAACCTGCGCAACGCCCCTGACGTGACGCTGGAAAAGCTCACCGTGGTGAATAGCTACGGTTTCAATGCCGCCGGCGACGTGACTATTCCTTGCCCCGCCGATGCCAGCGGGCAGAAAAAAATCAGCAAAACCGGCCACCAAATGGCCCTGCGCACCTTTCCCGGTACTACGCGCTTAGTAGTAAAGAACTGCACCTTCCGAGCCCTGGGCGGCGACACTGTGAGCCCCTGGGACGTGGAAGCCGGCCTGTACTACTTCAAGGACTGCACGCTGGAAGGCGGCGTGGATTTCTACTGCCCCCGCGGCTGGGCCTACGCCGAAAACTGCCGCTTTATCTGCCACAGCAAGAGCGCGGCCATCTGGCACGATGGCTCGGCCGATAAAGACTCGAAAACGGTGCTGGTGAACTGCCGCTTCGAGGGTGACGACCAGTTTAAGCTGGGCCGTTTTCACCGGGAGGCGCAGTTTTATTTGATTGGCTGCCGCTTTCCTAAGAACATGGCTGATACCGATATATACTGGGCCGAGTCGGGGCCGGGGGCCAAGCAGTGGGGGCGGCGCGTGTACTACGCCAACGCCCACCGCCGCGGCGGTAACTACGCCTGGATGGCCGACAACCTGGCCACGGCCGAGGGTAGCCCTACCATCAAGCAGATTACGCCTAACTGGACCTTTGGCGGCCGCTGGAATGTGGACCCCAAAGCGCCCGCCCTACCTGCGCCGCCGGTAGTGGCCGTGCAGAAAGACTCGGTGGCCGAGCGTATGCTGCTCTACCAGCGTAGCGTGGGCGGCTGGCCCAAGGCCGTGGGCGACGTGAAGGTGAAGTACGACCACCCGCTGACGCCCGCGCAGAAAGCCACCATCCTGGACGATAAAGGCCGCAACGACCCCACCATCGACAACAACGCCACCACCCGCGAAATCCGCTACCTAGTGGAGGCCGCTAAGCGCACCGGCAACCTGGCCTACCGCCGCGCCGCCGAGGATGGCATCCGCTACCTGCTGAAAATGCAGTACGCCAACGGCGGCTTCCCGCAGTACTACCCCGACCATAGCAACTACCGCCACCAGATCACCTACAACGACAACGCCATGATTCAGGCGATGCAGGTGCTGCGCGACCTGGCCGAGCAGCGCGGCGACTACACCCTGCTGGACCAGGGCCTGGTAGCGCCGGCCCGCACGGCCGTGGCCCGCGGCATCGACTGCATCTTGAAAACCCAGTACGTGCAGCACGGCCAACTCACGGCCTGGGCCGCGCAGTACGACGAGAAAACCCTGCAACCGGCCAAGGCTCGCGCCTTCGAGCTAGCCTCGCTCAGCGGCGACGAAACGGTGCCCATCGTGGAGTTTCTGATGGATATCAAAAACCCGTCGCCGGAAATCAAAAAGTCCATTGAAGCCGCCGTGGCGTGGCTGGATAAGGTGAAGCTAACCGGCTACGCCATCCGCGACGTGGACGACCCCAAGCAACCCAGCGGCCGCGACCGGTTGATAGTACCCGAATCCGGTTCTACCATCTGGGCGCGCTTCTACGACCTCGACACCAACCGCCCTATCTACGTGGGCCGCGACAGCCAAGTGCACTACTCGCTGGCCGAGATTGAAAACGAGCGGCGTGTGGGCTATGGCTACGCTGGCACCTGGCCTGCCAAGCTCCTCAACCGCGAGTATCCCAAGTGGAAAAAGCAGCAGGGCATTTAATCTTCTTTTGCATACTCCTTAGTCTAGTTTTATATGAAAAATCTGTCGCAACGCCTGCTTGCCGAAGATGCACCGGTTGCCGTAGAAATGCCCCAGGCCGCCTCGTTTGCGCTGCCCGAGAAAGTGTTGCAGTTTGGTACCGGCGTGCTGTTGCGCGGCCTGCCCGACTACCTCATCGACAAGGCCAACCAGCAGGGCGTATTCAATGGCCGCGTGGTGGTCGTGAAATCCACCGACGGCGGCGACATCACGGCATTTGGGCGGCAGGATGGGTTGTATACCGTGGGCATTCGGGGGGTAGAGGACGAGGAGACGATTGAGCGCAACGTGGTGTGCGCGGCCATCAGCCGGGTGCTGTCGGCCAAAAGCCAATGGGCCGAGGTGCTGGCCTTTGCCGCCGCCTCGGAGCTGCAAGTGGTCATTTCCAACACTACGGAGGTAGGCATTCAGTTTGCGCCCGATGATATTCGACAGGATACCGCCCCCAGCTCGTTTCCGGGCAAGCTGCTGGCCGTGCTCTACGCCCGCTGGCAGGCGTTTGGGGGCGATAAGAGTAAGGGTCTGGTGATTGTACCCACCGAGCTGATTCCGGACAACGGCACGCAGCTGGAGAAAATCCTGCTGGAGCTGGCCCACCGCAACCAACTCGAAAGCGAATTCATCGACTGGCTGGAAACCGCCAACACCTGCTGCAACTCTCTGGTAGACCGTATTGTGCCGGGCCTACCCGCCGCCGACGCCCACCAACAACTGACCCAGGAGCTCGGCTACCAGGACGACCTGCTGACCATGTCGGAAGCCTACCTGCTGTGGGCCATCGAGGGCGACGCGCGGGTGCGGGAGGTGCTGTCGTTTCACCAGGTTGACAAGGGCGTATTCATCCAGCCTGATATCAACCAGTTTCGGGAGCTGAAGCTGCGTTTGCTGAATGGCACGCACACGCTGAGCTGCGGGCTGGCCTTCCTGAGCGGTTTTGCCACCGTGCGCGCCGCCATGGAGGACAAGGCCATGGCCGGCTTCATCTCCAACCTGATGCTGGCCGACCTGCTGCCCGGCATTCCCTACCCCGTAGACGAGAAGATAGCCCAGCGCTTTGCCATGCAGGTGCTCGACCGGTTCCGCAACCCTTACATTGAGCACCGCTGGCTGGCCATCACGCTCAACTACACGGCCAAACTGCGCATGCGCGTGGTGGCCGATTTACTGCATTACTACGAGCGGTTCGGCAAGGTGCCGCAGTACGTGGCCCTGGGTTTTGCGGCCTACCTGTTGTTCCTGCGCGCCACCGAGCAGCAAAACGGCAAGTGGCACGGCGAGCTACACGGCGAAAGTTATCCGATTGAGGACTCACAGGCCGGTTATTTTGCCAATCTTTGGGACAAGCACGCCGACGCGCCGGCCGACTTAACCCATGAAGTACTCGCCAACGAAGCCCTGTGGGGCCACGACCTGACCGAGCTGCCGGGTTTTGCCGACCGCGTGACCCACTTCCTGCACCAATTGCTGGAGGTAGGCGGCCACGACGCCGTGAAAGCGTGCTTTATCTCAAAAGCTGCTGTGAGCTAAAAAAACATGAAGCATTTAGTTGCCAAAATTCATCCGGCCGATAACGTACTGGTGGCCCTTACGGACCTACCCGCCGGCACGCCCGTGACCTGGGACGGCGCCACCGTCACCACCACCGAGGCCATTCCGGCCAAGCACAAGCTGGCCCTGCAACCCCTGGCCCCCGGCGACCCGGTGACCATGTACGGGGTGCTGGTGGGCAAGGCTGCCTCGGCCATTGGGGTAGGCGGCCGCCTCACCACCGCCAACCTGCACCACGCCACCAACTCCTACGCCGAAGCCGGCCAGCGCCCCGCCTGGCAGGCCCCCGACGTGAGCCGCTGGCAGGAACGCACGTTCCTGGGCTACCACCGCGCCGACGGCAAGGTAGGCACCGCCAACTATTGGCTGGTGATACCTATGGTGTTTTGCGAAAATCGCAACATTCAGGTGCTGGAAGATGCCTTGGTGAAAGACCTGGGCTACGCCCGCCAGAAGTCCTACCAGCCCCAGACCCAGGAGCTGATTGCGCTGATGCAGGCCGGTAAATCGGTGGAGGAAATCCTGAGCGTGGACTTGCAGGCCGCCGAGAGCAGCCGCCAGAAAGCCCGCCTGTTTCCGAACGTGGACGGCATCCGGTTCCTGACCCACGAAGGCGGCTGCGGCGGCATCCGCCAGGATGCCCAGTCGCTATGCGGGTTGTTGGCCGGCTACATCACCCACCCCAACGTGGCCGGTGCTACCATCCTCAGCCTGGGCTGCCAGAATGCCCAGGTGACCATGTTGCAGGACGAAATCAACCGGCGCAGCCCGCAGTTCAGCAAGCCGCTCTATATCATGGAGCAGCAGAAAATGGGCACCGAGGAAAACATGATCAGCGCGGCCCTGCGCCAGACGTTTGCCGGCCTGATGCTGGCCAACCAGCAGCACCGCCAGCCAGCCCCGCTCAGCAAGCTGTGCATCGGGCTGGAGTGCGGCGGCTCCGATGGCTTCTCGGGCATCTCGGCCAACCCGGCGGTAGGGCACGTGTCGGACACGCTGGTGGCGCTGGGCGGCTCGGTTATTCTGGCCGAATTCCCGGAGCTGTGCGGCGTGGAGCAGGAAATCGTGGACCGCTCGGTGAACCCCGAAACGGCCCAGCGCTTCAGCTCCCTCATGAAAGCCTACGGCGACGCAGCCGTAGCCGTAGGCTCGGGCTTCGATATGAATCCCTCGCCCGGCAACATCCGCGACGGCCTGATTACCGACGCGATGAAATCGGCCGGGGCGGCGCGCAAGGGTGGCTCCTCGCCCGTAGTAGCCGTGCTCGACTACCCCGAGCTGGTGACCCAGCCCGGCCTGAACCTGCTCTGCACCCCCGGCAACGACGTGGAATCCACGACGGCCGAGGTAGGGTCGGGGGCCAACGTGGTGCTGTTCACCACCGGCCTGGGCACGCCCACCGGCAACCCCATCGCCCCGGTTATCAAAATCGCCACCAACACGCCCCTGGCCAAGCGCATGCCCGACATCATCGACGTGAACACGGGCACCGTGATTGATGGCGAGGAAACCATCGAGCAAGCCGGCGAGCGAATTCTGGAGTACGTCATCCGCGTAGCCAGCGGAGAGGAAGTAGCCGCCGTCCGCCACGACCAAACCGACTTTATCCCTTGGAAACGAGGGGTTTCGCTGTAAGCTAAAAGAACGAAACTCCCCTCCTCAGATGAGGAGGGGACGTTGCGAGTTTACTCGCAACTGGGGTGGTTGACGTCGTTGCTGATGTTGTTTAGTTGACCATATATAATGAGAATGAGTGTTCCAAACATAAAAAGCCCGTCATGCTGAGCGAAGCCGAAGCATCTCGCGTGCTGACATTGAATTACTAATCCGGTGTCAGCACGCGAGATGCTTCGACAAGCTCAGCATGACGGTCAACCCTCCCCCAAAAAACACCCGGCTAACCACCGCTTTCCTACCCACTGCCTAACCCAGCAACCCGTATGAAAAAGCCCTTTCTCGGCCCCGATTTTCTGCTCCAAACGGAAACCGCCCGGCAGCTCTACCACGTGCACGCCGAGCACCAGCCCATCATCGACTACCACTGCCACCTGCCCCCCGATCAGATTGCCGAAGACCGGCAGTTTGACAACCTGACGCAGATTTGGCTCTACGGCGACCATTACAAGTGGCGCGCCATGCGGGCCAATGGCGTGGATGAGCGCTATATCACGGGCGATGCGTCGGACTGGGAAAAGTTTGAGAAGTGGGCCGAAACCGTGCCCTACACCGCCCGCAACCCCCTCTACCACTGGACGCACCTAGAGCTACAGCGCTACTTCGACGTGCACGAGCTGCTGGACAAAGACAGCGCCCGCCGCATCTACGATGAGTGCTCCCTGAAGCTGCGTACGCCCGAGTACTCAGTGCGTAGCCTGATGCGCAAGATGAACGTGAAGGTGGTGTGCACCACCGACGACCCCGCCGACTCGCTGGAATATCACCAGGCTATCCGAGATTCCGACTTTGAGGTGCAGGTGCTGCCTACCTTCCGGGCCGACAAGGCGATGTCGCCGGAAGACGAGGAGGCGTACAACGCCTACCTCGACAAGCTGGGCGCGGCCGCAGGGGTAGATATTCAGACCTTTGCCGATCTGGAAAAAGCCCTGCGCCAGCGCCACGATTTCTTCGCCGAAATGGGCGGTAAGCTCTCCGACCACGGCCTGGAGCAGCTCTACGCCGCCGACTACACCAATGAGGAAATTGATACGATTTTCGCTAAAGTGCGCAGCGGCGAGTCATTGGATTCAACTGAGGTATTGAAATTTAAGTCCAAAATGCTGGTGCTGCTGGCCGAAATGGACTGGGAAAAAGGCTGGACCCAGCAATACCACATCGGTGCGCTGCGCAACAACAACGCCCGCATGCTGCGCCAACTCGGCCCCGATACGGGTTGGGACTCCATTGGTGACTTCCCGCAGGGTGTAGCCCTGTCGAAGTTTTTCGACCGCCTCGACACCCAGGACAAGCTGGCCAAAACCATCATCTACAACCTGAACCCCGCCGACAACGAGCTGATTGCCACCATGATCGGTAACTTCAACGACGGCTCGGTGGCGGGCAAGATGCAGTTTGGCTCGGGCTGGTGGTTCCTGGATCAGAAGGATGGTATGGAACGTCAGATCAACGCCTTATCCAACATGGGCCTGCTGAGCCGCTTTGTGGGCATGCTCACCGACTCGCGCAGCTTCCTATCTTACCCCCGCCACGAGTATTTCCGCCGGGTACTATGCAACCTGCTCGGCAGCGACGTGGAAAACGGCGAGCTGCCCGACAACATGAACTGGCTGGGCGAGATGGTCGGTAACATTTGCTACGGCAACGCCAGCACCTATTTTGGCTTCGCGCCGGTAGGGGAGCAGGTAGCTGCTGAGCAGGCGTAAGGAGCGTAGGGCAGGTAGTAGAACGTCATTTCGAACGTAGTGAGAAATCTCGCGTGCTGACGTTGAATTTACTACCTGCCATCAGCACGCGAGATTTCTCACTGCGTTCGAAATGACGTTCTACTACCCGCACTCAACACACCTCCTTTTGAAACAAGTTGTAACCTTCGGCGAAATCATGATGCGGTTGTCGCCGCCGCTCAACCTGCGCCTCACCCAAGCCAGCAGCCTGGACGTGAACTACGGCGGCGGCGACGCTAACGTGGCGGCTGCCCTGGCCCAACTGGGCCAGCCAGCCGCCCACGCCGGCTGCTTCCCCGACAACGACCTGGGCCGCGCCGCCGCCCAGCACTTCCAGCGCCTGGGCGTGGATATGCAGCATTGCGTGTTTCGGGGGCAGCGGTTGGGGCTCTACTTCCTGGAGGTAGGGGCCTCGTTGCGGGGTAGCAAAATCGTGTACGACCGTGCCGATTCGGCTTTTGCGAACCTCGACCCCGCGTGGTTCAACTGGGAGGAAATCCTGAAAGACGCCCAGTGGCTGCACTGGACGGGCATCACGCCCGCCATTTCGGTCAGTGCCGCGCAGGCTACCCGCGAGGCTATTCAGGCGGCTCGGCGCCTAGGCATCACCGTGTCGGCCGACGTGAACTACCGCCGCAACCTGTGGCAGTACGGCCAGAAGGCGCAGGACGTGATGCTTGAGCTGGTAGCCGGCTGCGACGTGGTGGTGTGCACCGAGGGCGACGCCGAGGACTTGTTTGGCATTCGGCCCGAGGAGGGTAGGGAAGACCGTTTCGTGAGCATGTGCGAGCAGCTGCAACAGCGCTTCCCGCAGATCAAGCAGGTGATTGCCACCCGCCGCGAAACCCAAAGTGCCTCCCACGAGCGCATCCGCGGGCTGCTCTACGACCAGGGCGCCTACCACGAAACCACGCCCTACGACATCGTGCCGGTAATAGACCGCATCGGCGGCGGCGACTCGTTCATTTCGGGCTTCATCTACGGCTGGCTGCACTACGGGCAGGACCCGGCGCGGGCGCTGGGCTTTGCCACGGCGGCCTCGGCCCTCAAGCACACCATCGTCGGCGACATTAACCTGGTGACGGCCGCGGAGGTGGAGCATATTGTGCAAGGCAACGTGACCGGACGGTTATTACGCTAACCACCTCATAACTAAATATTCTTTTCCCTGGCGCCTAGAACCAGATAGGTGCTGTATTCGCTCTTTTCTCTTTTTCTACCCTACCTCGCTTATGGCTCGATTCTCACGTACTGATGCATTAAAAACCTTGCTGGCGCACCCGCTAGTACCGGTGTTTTATCATCCCGACTTATCCCACGCCCAGCAAATTGTGCAAGCCTGCTACAACGGCGGTATCCGGGTATTTGAGTTCACCAATCGGGGCGCGCAGGCCTTCGACGTGTTTACGCAGTTGCAATCGTTTGTGCAGGCCAACTGCCCGGAGATGCTGCTCGGCATCGGGACGATTTATGAAGGCGAAGAAGCCCAACGCTTCATCCAGGCCGGCGCCGATTTCGTGGTGCAGCCCGTCACCACTGAGTCGGTGGCGCACGCGTGCAAGCACGCCGACGTGGCCTGGCTGCCCGGCGCCATGACGTTAAACGAAATCTACCGCGCCCACCAGCTGGGCGCCGACGTGGTGAAGGTATTTCCCGGCAACACCGTGGGCCCCGGCTACATCAAAGCCGTGCGCGGCCCCCTGCCCGACGTGCCCCTGATGGTGACCGGCGGGGTAGAGCCCACGGAGGAAAGCATTGGCGAGTGGCTGACGGCGGGTGTACAGGCCGTGGGCATTGGCTCCCAACTCTTTAAGGGCGACGCGGGCGCCGACGCGCTGACGGCCAAAGTGGCTGGCCTCGTGCAATTCATTCAACAACGTGCGCAGCAGTAGACCTATGGAAAAGAAACTCGGAACCTACCGCTGGACCGTTGTGGCGCTGCTGTTCTTCGCCACCAGCATCAACTACCTCGACCGCCAGGTAATCGGCCTGCTCAAGCCTACCCTCGAAACCCAGTTCAACTGGACGGAGAGCAGCTACAGCTACATCGTCATGGCCTTTTCGGCGGCCTATGCCATTGGGTTGCTGGCCTTTGGGCGAATTATTGATTTCATCGGCACCAAGAAAGGCTACATTATTTCCATCATTGCCTGGAGCGGGGCCGCCATTGCGCACGCCTTTGCTACTAGCACGCTGGGGTTTGGCGTGGCGCGCGCCGCGCTGGGTTTGGGTGAAGCCGGCAACTTCCCGGCCGCCATCAAAACCGTGGCCGAGTGGTTCCCGAAGAAGGAGCGCGCCTTGGCCACGGGTATTTTCAACTCCGGCGCCAACATTGGAGCCGTGGTAGCGCCCATCATGGTGCCCTGGATTTTGGGTGCCTACGGCTGGGAAGAGGCCTTCCTGATTACGGGTGGTATTGGGTTTATCTGGTTGATCTTCTGGTGGGTGTCCTACCAGATACCTTCCAAGCAGCCCAAGCTGGGGGCCGAGGAATACGCCTACATTCACAGCGACAACGAGCCGGAAGCCGCCGAGGGCGACCACGGCAAAACGATTTCGTGGGGCAAGCTGCTGAGCGTGCGCCAGACCTGGGCCTTCGTGTTCGGCAAGATGCTGACGGACCCTATCTGGTGGTTTTTCCTGTTCTGGCTGCCGTCCTATTTCGCCACTACCTTCGATCTGGACCTGAAAAAGCCCAGCTTGCCGCTGGTGGTGGTGTATACCCTGACTACGGTAGGCAGCATTGGGGGCGGCTACTTCTCCTCGTTTCTGATTAAGCGGGGCTGGAGCGTGTATAAAGCGCGCAAAACGGCCATGCTGGTTTTTGCCCTGCTGGTAGTGCCCATTATGCTGGCCCGCTACGCCACCAGCATCTGGCCCGCCGTGGCCCTCATTAGCTTGGCTGCCGCCGCGCACCAGGCCTGGAGTGCCAACATCTTCACCGTGGCCTCCGATATGTTCCCCAAAAAGGCCGTTAGCTCCATTGTGGGCATCGGCAGCATGGCCGGCTCGGTGGGCGGCATCCTGTTTCCGCTGCTCATCGGCTACCTGCTCGATACCTACAAGGCTGCCGGCAACATCAACGGCGGCTACAACATCATTTTTCTGATCTGCGGCTCGGCCTATCTATTGGCCTGGGTGGTGATGCACTTGTTTGTGCCGCGCATGGCGCCCGTGAATCTGGGCGAACCAACTAAGTCAAGTACTGTAACCGTATAAAAATGAAAAGATTAGCGATTTTTTTACTCCTCCTGCTGGGTGGGGTAGGGGTGGCCTTTGCCCAAACCCCCACGGCCAAAGACAAAGCAGCCGTGCAGGAAGTAGAGCGCCTGGAGCGCCAACGCTTTGAGGCGCAGGTGAAAAAAGACTACGCCTTCCTGGAAAAAGTCTTTGCCGACGACCTGGTGTACACCCACGCCAGCGGCAAGCAAAACGGCAAAACCGATTACATCCAGAGCATCCGCGACGGCAAGAGCCAGTACGAGAAAATCGACGTGGAAGCCCTGAACGTGCGCGCCTATAACAACGGCCAGGCCGCCTTGGTGAACGGCACCATCACCATCACCCTACCCCCCACGGCCGACGCCAACCCCAATCTGGCCCACCTCAAGTACGTGGTGGTGCAGATCAAAGACCCCAAGAAAGGCTGGCAGGTAGTGCTGTGGCAGTCGCAGAAACAGGCGAAGTAAACGCTGGCGCTATTCGCGCATCATATCTCTAAGTTGCTATTTCCATGAGTCATCGTCCGTTAGAAGACAGCATTGCCCAGCCCGTGGGTACCACCCTGGAGCGCTACATTATGCGTACCCAAAGCGAGTTTCCGTACGCCACCGGGGAGCTGTCGCAGCTGCTGCGCGACATTGCCCTGGCCGGAAAAATCGTGAGCCGAGAGATTAATCGGGCGGGGCTGGCGGAAGTAGCGGGCGCCTTTGGGCAGCAAAACGTGCAGGGCGAGCAGCAGCAAAAGCTGGACGTGGTAGCCAATATTCGCTTCATTCGGGCGCTGACCAACGGTGGCCAAGCCTGCGCGGTGCTTTCCGAGGAGGAAGACGGAATTGTGCATACCGGCAACGTGCAGGGCAAATACGTGGTAGCCATCGACCCGCTGGATGGCTCGTCTAATATCGATGTGAACGTGAGCATCGGCACCATTTTCAGCATCTACCGCCGGGTGTCGCCCTACGGCGCGCCGGCCACGGAGGCCGATTTCCTGCAGGGTGGCCGTCGGCAGATAGCGGCGGGCTATATTTTGTATGGCTCCAGCACCATGCTGGTGTACACCACCGGGCACGGCGTGGCGGGCTTCACCTACGAAAGCTCGTTGGGCGAGTTTTTCCTCTCGCACCCGCGCATGCTCATTCCGGAAACCGGCAGCATCTTCTCCTGCAATGAGGGCAACTGGCACGACTACCCCGAGTACGTGCGCGACTACCTCACGCGCTGCAAGGAGCGCCGGTGCAGCGGCCGCTACGTGGGCTCCCTGGTGGCCGACTACCATCGCAACCTGCTGGTAGGAGGCATCTATCTCTACCCGCCCACCCAGAAAAACCCCGATGGCAAGCTGCGCCTGCTCTACGAATCATTCCCGCTGGCCTTCGTGATTGAGCAGGCCGGGGGTAGGGCCGAAGCCGGTCCCGGCCTGGGCCGGGTAATGGACCTAATGCCCACGCACTTTCATCAACGCACGCCTTTGTTCACGGGCTCCTACTCGTTGGTAGATGAGCTGCTGGGCATGGAAACGACCTAGCTTCGGCGCCTTTTTTCGCATATCTAAATTCCCATAGCATGACCTATCAACTCCCTTTTCTGCTTTCTGTAGCTGCCGCGCTAACTGCTGCGGCCCCCGCCGCCGGGCAAGCTCGCCCTACCTTCTCGGTGAAGCCTACCCAGTTCGCGGCCGACACGGTGAGCCTGCTCAGCTACGGCGGCAAGGCCGACGGCCAGACCCTGAACACCAAAGCGTTTCAGCAGGCCATAGCCGCCGCCAGTCAGAAGAAAGGGGTAGTGGTGGTGCCGGCCGGCCTGTGGTTAACCGGGCCTATCGAGCTGAAAGACAACGTGAACCTGCACCTAGCCAAAGGCGCGCTGGTGCAGTTTACGGCCGACAAAAGCCAGTATCCGCTCATCAAAACCAACTGGGAAGGGGTAGACGCCGTGCGCAACCAGTCGCCCATCTCGGGCATGGACCTGACCAACATTGCCATCACCGGCCCCGGCGTGCTCGACGGCAACGGCGACGTGTGGCGTCCCGTGAAAAAAGACAAGCTCACGGCCGGGCAGTGGAAGCAGCGCGTAGCGGCGGGCGGCGCCTTAAATGAAAAAAAGGACTACTGGTACCCATCGGAACAGGCCCTGAAAGCGTCGACCATGCCGGAGCCCGGCGTCATCAAGCCGGGCAAAACCGAGCCGGCTGACTTTGCCGACATCAAGGATTTCCTACGGCCCAACATGCTCAGCCTGCAACGCTGCAAGCAAGTGCTGCTGGAAGATTTCACCATTCAGAACTCGCCGGCCTGGACCATACACCCCCTGTTGTGCGAGGACGTGACCATCCGCCGCGTGACGGCTAAAAACCCCTGGTACGGCCAGAACACCGATGCCCTGGACCTGGAATCCTGCCGGAATGGGCTGGTGGAGGACTGCACCTTCGACGTGGGCGACGATGGTATCTGCATCAAATCGGGCAAAAACGAGCAGGGTCGCAAGCGCGGCGTGCCCACCGAGAACTTCGTGTTTCGCAACTGCAAAGTCTACCACGCCCACGGCGGCTTCGTGATTGGCTCGGAGATGTCGGGCGGGGCGCGCAACCTGTTTGTGTACAACTGCACCTTCATCGGCACCGACGTGGGCCTGCGCTTCAAGACCACGCGGGGTAGGGGCGGCGTGGTGGAGAAAATCTACGTCGACGGCGTGGCCATGACCGACATTGCCGGGCAGGCCATCCTGTTTGATATGTACTATGCCGCCAAGGACCCCGTGCCCGCCAACGGCGAGCCGGAGGCCCTACCCGAAATCAAGGCCGAGCCGCTGAACGAGGGCACCCCGCAGTTCCGCGACTTCACCATCAACAACGTGGTGTGCAAAGGCGCCGAAACCGGCATTCTCATCCGGGGCCTACCCGAAATGAGCATCAAGAACATCCTGATTCAGAACACGGTACTGGAAAGCGAGAAAGGCATGGTATGCCAGGAAGCCGAAGGCGTGACGCTAAAAAACGTGGCCCTGCTGACGTCGAATACCAAGCCCGTAATAGAAATCCAGAACAGCCAAAATGTATCGGTAGATAACCTGCGCTATACTAACAGCGCCGACCTACTGGTGCGCCTCAGCGGCGACCGAACCAAGGCCGTGAAGCTGACCAACACCGACACCAAAGCCGCCAAAAAAGACGTGGAGCTGGGCCAGAAGGTGTCGAAGAAAGTCATTACGGTTTCCAAACGATAGTCGGCCGTCAGAACGAAACTCCCCTCCTCAGCTGAGGAGGGGATGTTGCGACTAAAGTCGCAACTGGGGTGGTTGGCGTCGTTGCTGACGTTGTTTCGTTGTCATTCCGAACGCAGTGAGGACTTGGCATACTTCGTTGAACGTCATTCCGAGCTTGCCGAGGAATCTCGCGTGCTGATGAAAGATAGTATTCAACATCAGCACGCGAGATTCCTCGGCAAGCTCGGAATGACGGCCTATTCCATAATTCCAGCGACAAGACCGACTGTCGCTTTTGACTTATACTTTTCCTATATGCTCTTTTCCCGCCTGCTTCTTTCCGGCTTACTGCTGACCTCGGCCGCCACCGTGGCCCAAACGCCTACCCCCGCGCCGCCCATGTCGCAGCGCATGGCCGACGCGTTCATCTCCTGGTATCCCGATTCCATCGTCATTAGCAACCGCAAAACCGCCCGCTGGGACTACGAGCAGGGCCTGATGCTGAAGGCGTTGGAGCGCGTGTGGCAGCGCTCCGGCGACGGAAAATACTTCGCCTACATTCAGCAAGACCTCGACCAGTTTGTGCAGCCCGACGGCAGCATCCGCACCTACAAACCCGCCGACTATAACCTTGACAACCTCGCCACCGGCCACGCCCTGCTGCTGCTCAGCCAGGTTTCCCTACTCAAAAAAACCGATAAGTATCAGAAAGCGGCCCAACTGCTACGGCAGCAAATTGAAGGTCAGCCGCGCACCAAGGCGGGCGGCTTCTGGCACAAGAAGGTGTATCCCAATCAGATGTGGCTCGATGGCCTGTACATGGCCGAGCCCTTCTACGCCGAGTACAGCCAGGTATTCAATCAGCCCCAGGGCTTCGACGATGTGGCCAAGCAGTTTGCGCTGATTGAGAAGAACCTGGTAGACCCCAAAACCGGCCTGCTCTACCACGGCTACGACGAAAGTCGTGAGCAAAAGTGGGCCAACAAGCAAACTGGCCAGTCGCCCAATTTCTGGGACCGGGGCATGGGCTGGTATGCCATGGCGCTGGTCGATGTGCTCGATTATTTTCCTAAGGACCATCCGCAGCGGCAGCAGCTCATTAAAGACGTGCAGCGCCTGGCGCCGGTGCTGGCTAAGTATCAGGATCCGAAAACCGGCACCTGGTCGCTGGTGATGGACCAGGCCGGGCGCAAAGGCAACTACGCCGAGGCCTCGGGCAGCAGCATGTTTGTGTACGCGCTGGCCAAGGGCGTACGGATGGGCTACCTCGACAAGAAATACCTGCAAACCGCCCAGAAAGGCTACGACGGCCTGCTCAAAACCTTCGTCTCGACAGAAAACAACGCCCTGGCCCTCAACGGCACGGTGAGCGTGGGCGGCTTGGGCGGCAACCCCTACCGCGACGGCAGCTACGAATACTACCTCTCCGAGCCCCTGCGCAAAAACGACCTGAAGGGGATAGGACCGTTCATTCTAGCGAGCGTGGAAATGGAAATTGCCCGCGAAAACGGCGTGGGCCAGGGAAAAACGGTGGGCCTGGACTACTATTTCAACCACGAGCTGCGCCAAAACCCGATTACGGGGCAGCAGGAGCAGTGGCACTACACCTGGGAAGACCGCACGCATGGCGGCTTCTGGCTGTGGGGCAATCAGTTTCGGGAGCTGGGCGCCCGCACCGTGGCGGTGCCCACCGCGCCTACCACCGCCGCCCTCAAAGGCTTAAACGTCTACATCATCGTAGACCCCGACACGAAAAAGGAAACGCCCCAGCCCAACTACGTGCAAGCCGCTGACCGCAAGGCCATAACGGACTGGGTACGCGGCGGCGGCACGCTGGTGCTGATGGCCAATGACACGTCGAACTGTGAGATTCCGCGCTTCAACGAGCTGGCGAAGAATTTCGGCGTGCAGTTCCTACCCCAGAACATCAACATGGTGAAAGGCAGCCAGTTTGAGCAGGGCCGCGTGGATATTCCGGCCGGTAACGCCATTTTCAGGCATGCCCGTGCGGCCTACATCAAGGAGCTGGCGCCACTAGGGCTATCGGGTCCGGCCAAGGCCAGCGTTTCGCAAGGTGGCAACGTGATTATCGCCACGGCCAAGGTTGGGAAGGGAACGGTCTTCGCTGTGGGTGACCCGTGGCTATATAATGAGTACGTGGACGGCCGCAAGATTCCGGCCGTGTATGAGAACTTCAACGCTGGTAAGGATTTGGCGGAGTGGCTGTTGTGGTAGAAATAGTTGATTAACAATAATTAAAATAGAACGTTATGCTGAGCTTGTCGAAGCATCTCGCGTGCTGATGAAAGATAGTATCTAGCATCAGTACGCGAGATGCTTCGACAAGCTCAGCATGACGTTCTTTTACCCCTGTTATTGCGATGCGCCACTTGTTCTTTCTGCTGGTTCTGCTACCTACCCTGACCCTGGCCCAAACCAACACGCTCTCCAAAGTGTGGGTGCCGGACCTGGGCAACGGTACCTATAAAAACCCGGTACTCTACGCCGATTACTCAGACCCCGACGTGATTCGGGTAGGGGAGGACTATTACCTGGTATCGTCGAGCTTCAACAGCGTGCCCGGTTTGCAGATTCTGCATTCCAAAGACCTGGTAAACTGGACGTTGCTCAGTGCGGTGTTCGGCGAGCAGCAGCCCGCCGAACGGTTCCAAAAGCCCCAGCACGGCGGGGGCGTGTGGGCGCCCGCCATCCGCTACCACAAGGGCCTCTACTACATCTACTACCCCGATCCTGACCTGGGCATCTTCGTGACCCGCGCCCAGCACCCGGCCGGCCCCTGGGAGCCGCCTATGCTGGTGAAAGAGGCAAAGGGCTGGATCGACCCCTGCCCGTTTTGGGACGACAATGGCCGCGCCTACCTCGTGCACGCCTTTGCTGGCTCGCGGGCGGGCTTCAAAAGCGTGCTGGCCGTGAGCGAGATGACGCCCGATGGGCTGCAACTGCTCGGCGACGAGGTGCTGGTGTTTGATGGCCACGCTAAGCATCCTACCCTGGAAGGTCCTAAATTCTACAAGCGCAATGGCTACTATTATATTTTTGCGCCGGGCGGGGGCGTCACGCCGGGTTGGCAGGTGGTGCTGCGCTCCAGAAACATATTTGGTCCGTACGAAGACCGCATTGTGCTGGCCCAGGGCAACACGCTCATCAACGGGCCGCACCAAGGCGCCTGGGTCGACACCAACACCGGCCAGGACTGGTTTTTACACTTTCAGGACCAGGGCGCCTACGGCCGAGTGGTGCACTTGCAGCCCCTGCGCTGGCAAAACGACTGGCCCATCATCGGCGACGACCCGGATGGCGACGGCACCGGCCAGCCCGTGCTGACCCATAAAAAGCCGAATATCAAGGGCAAAGCCCAACCCCTGGCCACGCCTGCTACCTCCGACGAGTTCGACGCGCCCGCGCTGGGCTTGCAGTGGCAGTGGCACGCCAACCCGCAGGACGGCTGGGCTTTCCCAATGCCCGCGCTAAGCCAGCTGCGCCTGTACACGGTGCCGCTGCCCGCCGATTTTAGGAGCCTGTGGCAGGTGCCCAACCTGCTGTTGCAAAAGCTGCCCGCCGAAACCTTCACTACCACCGCCAAAGTCACCTTCACCCCGCGCCTGGAAGGCGAAAAAGCCGGCCTGCTCATGATGGGCCTGGATTACGCCTACCTGTCGCTCACCAACCAAAACGGCCAGCTCCACATCGGTCAGACCGTTTGTCGCAATGCCGACAAGCTCACGCCCGAAACCGTGGCGCCGCCCGTGGCTACGCTACCCGCCGGCCAACCCGTGTACCTGCGCGTAGCTGTGCGCCCCGGCGCCAAGTGCCAGTTCAGCTACAGCACCGATGGCACCACGTTTCAGCCGGTAGGCGCTGAGTTTCAGGCCCGCGAAGGCCGCTGGATAGGGGCCAAAATGGGCCTGTTCGCCCTCCGTCCCGGTCAAACCAACGACGCCGGCAGCCTAGACGTGGACTGGTTTCGGGTGGAGTAGAACCTGTTTAGGTGTAGAGACGCATACTTGCGTCTCGTCGCTGAACGATTTCGGCTATATGGTGCGCTCGATGAGACGCAAGTATGCGTCTCTACACCCCGCTGAAGGTTCTTTTTGTTAACTCAAACCCCTTCCAAGGAGTAAGGGTCAACCTGTTGTCTGAACAGGTTGACCAACTAGCGCTTACCAAGGTAGGGAGGCCGTGGAAGAAGAGCTTGTGCCGGTGGGGCCCTCGGCGGGCAGCAAAGCCAACCGGATAGCTTCCGCTGCACCTTGCTCGGGAGTATCGGTGCCCGCAAAGTCGTTCAGATCGGTGGCCGTGTAGCCGGGGTTAGCCGAGTTAACTTTGATGGCCGTATCCCGCAGCTCGTGGGCAAGCTGCACGGTGAGCATGTTTACAGCTGCTTTCGAGGCTGAGTAGCCCAGCAACCCCCAGTCGTTCTGACTGCTAAGCGTGAGCGAGCCCAACGGACTGGATACGTTGACAATGCGCCCCGCCGCAGCCTGCCGGAGTAGGGGCAAAAAGGCCTGAGTAGCTGTCAGTGTCCCCACAAAATTGGTCTTCATGACCTGCTCCACACGTTGAATGGCTGCCGTGCTAGGCGCGCCGTCGCCTTCCACGTTGATACCCGCATTGTTCACCAGAATATCGAGGTGGCCTACCTCATGCTGTACGCGGGCGACGGCAGCGTCTAGCGTTGCTTGGTTGTTCAGGTCCAGCTCAATAACTTGCACGTCGCCTGCCGCTGCCAGCTCTGCCGCGACTTGCTGACCTTTCGCCACCTCGCGGGCACCCAGATATACCCGGCAGCCTGCCTGCAGCAGTCCGCGCACAATAGCCAAGCCAATGCCTTTGTTGCCGCCCGAAACCAGCGCAGTTTTCTTGTTTTCCATAAAGTCTTTGCTTGTTTTCTCCGCATCAGCGTGATGCGCGAGTGCCCTGCAAAGGTCCGGAGGGTAGGCGAGCAGTAAACTTCGCCAATCAATCCAATTACTTTATATTTCAAACACCGCCGTGCTGCGAAAATCGCCCGGCGTTTGAGCGGCGTATCGTTTAAAAAACGTACAGAAATGCGCTACATCGGCAAAGCCCAGGCTATCGGCAACCTCTGAGATGCTCCAGTTCGTTTGTCGAAGCAATAGCTTGGCTTCCTGCGTTAGGCGCTGGCTTAGCAGGGCCGTGGTGGTATGGCCGGTCGTTTCTTTTAGCACCCGATTGAGGTGGTTGATATGCACAGCCAGCTGGTCGGCATAGTCGGCGGCGGTGCGTAGGCGCAGGGGGGGCTGCGGGCTCTGACGAGGAAACTGGCGGTCCAGCAAGTCAGCAAACTGGGTCGTAACCCGCTCGGCGGCGCTGTGCGTGGCCAACCGGGCGGGCACGGGTTGCAGCTTCTGCACCAGATGAATCAATTCCCACAAATAGGTACGCAGCAGGTCGTATTTGTAGGCGTAGTTGGAAGGAAGCTCGCGCGCCATTTTGTCGAAAATCGCTTCAACTGCTACGCAATCGGCCTCGGTTGCTTCCCATACCGGGTAGGCTTCAGGTTGGAAAATAGGGAGTTCTGCCACCGCTACCCCGGTGCGGGTGGGTAACAAAAAGGCATCGTCGAAAAGGCAACAGTAGCCCTCGGGCGTCTCCGTGAGCGGCAACCACCGGTAGGACACGCGCGGGGTTACCAGAAACAAGGTATTCGGCGCGCTGTGCGGGTCACGGTCGGCGTATTCTACCCGGCTGTGGCTGCGGCAGAGCACGATTTTGTGGTAGGCGCGCCGGGTAAATGGCATAGGCGGCGCCCCCCGCAGGTCGGCTAACGGGAAGACGTTGAAATGGCCGACTCCCTGCGTCATATCCGGCGGCGGCAGAACGCCGGCCGGCGTTTCCGGCGTCGGAGCGCAGGCAGCGTAAAAAGCAGCTAAGGAATTTGGTTGCATACGGTTCAGTATACGCCATCATCGGCAGCCCGGCTAGGAAAGCCGACTGCTCTCCCCAAGAAAATAGAGTAGCTCGGAGTCAGTGTATCTGTAGGAAGTAGAGACACAATATCTTGTGTCTCGTCGTTGAACGTCTCCTGGCTGTATTCTATGCAAACAATGTCAGCAACGACGAGACACAACATCTTGTGTCTCTACCCATTAAAACCGAAACGGCTGAAACGCAAAAAGGCCCTGCATCAAACTGATGCAGGGCCTTTTGCTAGAAGAGCGGTCCGGACGGGACTCGAACCCGCGACCTCCGCCGTGACAGGGCGGCATTCTAACCAACTGAACTACCGAACCTTCTAACTTTAACGGAGCAACTTCTTGTTTCTCTGGGCGCACAAGAGCGGTCCGGACGGGACTCGAACCCGCGACCTCCGCCGTGACAGGGCGGCATTCTAACCAACTGAACTACCGAACC
>NZ_JACSCY010000030.1 GCF_014333615.1 Hymenobacter citatus
GTCGTTGTTACGTCTGTCGTTCACGCGTGAGAAGGTCCTTCGCTGCGCTCAGGATGACACACTTCCTACCCTCACACTCTCCTACCCTCATACCCCAAATATACCTCACTCACTGATCCACTTATAAGGCGCGACCTGCCGGGGTAGGGCGGCCAGATTTACGTCTGGCGATACCAAGGGCCGTGCTGGCCGCCCATTGAGCCGCACCAGTGATACGGCGTGCACTGCCACTGGTCCGAGGCCACGCTGCTGATAATCGCGGGCCAGGAAGTGGGCGAACTGCAACAACGCATCGGGGTTGCTGAGTAGGTAGCGCTGCTGTCGGGGCGTGAGGTAGTGAAGAGGGTCCACAACATCGAGCTGACCATCGGGGCGGCGCACGTGGTAGTAGACGCTGCCGGTTTTGCTACGCAGCATCATGTGCCACGCAAACTGGTGGCCTTCCTCGGTCCAGTGTACGTCGCCGGGGTAGAGGAGGTAGCGCAACGGCACCAGCAGCTGTATGGCAATATAAAGGGACAAAAAGGTGAGCAATACGGGCGCCATGCGCGGTATAATCGGCCTAGCTGGTAGCGTGGGCAATGGCACGCGGGCGGCCAGCCAGTTACGGAGCTTTGGCGCCCGGCGGGGCCAATCGGGCGGTAGAAACAGGCACACCGTCAGCCCCAATGAAAACCACGGAAAGGTGCCCAGGCCAAACACCAGTACATTGGACAGATGGAAAAACGCCGCCGCCGCTAAAGCTAGCAGCCGGGTGCGGCGCCACAGCAGCAGCGGCACCAGCAGCAGATCGAAGGCCAGACCGGCGCGGCTCATCCAGACCGGCAGCCAGGATTGCGCTAGCAGCGGCCCAATCAGAACATAGTGCGCTTTGGGAGCCAGCCAGATGCGGAGCGAAGCACCCGCCCACCAGTCGGGATTCAGCTTAGCCAGGCCGGCAAAGAAATACACCAGACCTAGTTGCAGTTGCAGTAGCCAACGCGTCCAGGCGGGGGTAGTAGTAGAAGCAGTAGTGCGGCCGGCGCGCACATCGGCAGAGGCAGCACGGTGAGCGGGCGTGAGAGCTAGCAGCCCCGCCAACAAGGCATACAGGTAGAAATGGTTGATATAGCGTGTTTGCTCCGCCAGAAACAGCCAGGTAAAAGCCAGACACAACGCAGGCGCTGTAAACCGAAAATGCCAACCGGCCGCCACCGCTACGCCCAGGCCAATAAGGAGCAGGTGCAGCCCTACCATACCGGCTGGGGGTAGGGTAGGCAGCCAGGTGAAAAAAAGGTAGGAAAAGTGAAAAGCCGGCTCGGTATATTCCCGAATGTAGCCCAGCGCTAGACTACCCGCTACCTCCAATGCCAGCAACGAACCAATGAGGACGCGGGCTACTACCAGCCACGCAATATCAATGGGGCGAAAAAGGGCAGCAGTCCAGGCGCGCATGGAGTTGAGCGTAGAGTAGGTAGGACAGGTGCAACGCTATAACCAGTATAGCAGCACGCTTATCAATGCCAGCACCGGCAACAGATATACCAGGGAGTAGCGGAAAATATACTGGAAAAACGCCGGCATGTCGATGCCCTCGTCGCGGGCAATGGAGCGCACCAGGAAGTTGGGGCCATTGCCAATGTAGGTGAGGCCGCCAAATAGCACTGCCCCGCTGGAAATAGCGCGCAACAAGGGCATGGTAGCGGGGTCGTAAGCAAAGGCCGCCACGGAGGCTACCTGGTTGAATTCCAGCTCATGCCCAGCCATGCTCAGCGATACCAGGCTAGCGTAGGTGGGGGCATTGTCGAGGAAGGCGGAGAGCAGGCCGGTCACCCAGTACAACACGGCGGGCGTAAGGCGCGTGGCAATGGCCGGGTCGGAAGCTACGCGGGCGGCCAATTGCAGAGCGGGCATCATGGTTAGGAAGATGCCAAAAAACAGAAAAGCCACTTCGTAGATAGGTTCGAAGTTGAAGTGGTTGCCGGTAATGGCCCGGCGCGTGGCCGTGCGGTAGCAGCCCCAGGCAGCCAGCAACTGCACGGTTTCCCGCACAAACGACACGTTTACCCCAGCAATGCTGAGGGTAGGAATCCAGGGAAATTGCTGCGGATCCATGAATACGCTAATCAACACCACTGCCAGCCAAATCAGGTTGTAGCGCCCATGAAACTCCAGCAGCGGCAGTCCACCCTCGCGCCGAATTTGCTCCTGCTCCTCGCGCGAGAAGCGGCTGGGGTAGGGATTGCGGCGGTCAATTAGCCAAAAAATCAACAGGAGTGCCCCGTTAGCCACCACCCAGGGTAGAGCCAGGTGCAAGGCCGTCCAGATAAACGGAACGCCGCGCAAAAAGCCAATGAACAAGGGTGGGTCGCCGAGTGGCGTGAGCAGCCCACCTACGTTGCTGACAATGAAGATGAAGAAGACGATATGATAGGGCTTGATGCGCTCATCATTGAGACGGATAAAAGGCCGAATCAATACCAGAGAGGCACCAGTAGTACCAATCAGGCTGGCCAGCACCGCGCCAATCGTCAGCAGAATAACGTTGCGCTGGGGCGTGCCCTGCAAACCTATGTTCAGGTACATGGTGCCGCCCACCACGTACAACGACGCCAGCAGCGTTACAAAAGAGAAATATTCGGCCAGGGTTTCAACGGCCATGTGCCAGTCGTGGCGGACAAAGCCGTAGTAGAGCAGCATCAGCAAGCCCAACGCCACGGCAATGCGGGCATAATTCCGCTCCCAGAAATGCGGAAACAGCAGAGGGCCAGAGGCAATAAGTCCAAGTAAACTAACAAAAGGCAGCAGCAGCCAGGGAGCAACAGCTGGCATATGAACGGCGAGTAGGAGAGAAGCGAAGAAAGCAGGCAATAGTGAAAACGCTAGGTGAAAGACAAAAGTAGCCCACCGGCCGTCGGCAGGCGCCAGATGGTCGGTGGGGAGCTAAAACAGGAGGGGAGTTGTTACCTTTACAACATCTACGGCTCCGATTGGTTGTAGATGCATGGATTTGGCGAAATTAGCCAAAAGACATTCTTTTTTTACTTCGCAACGCCTTACGTATCAATTGCCTTATGAATACCACTCCTGCCGCCTCGCCGGTTTCCATCTACGCCGAAGCCAGCCCCAATCCTGAGTCCATGAAGTTTGTGCTCAACGCTACGCTGCTCAGCGACGGCGTGAGTGTGGACTACCCCAACGTGGAAGCTGCCGCCAACTCGCCACTGGCTCAGGAGCTGTTCAACTTCGATTATGTAGGTCGCGTGTTTATCGCCGCCAACTTCGTCACCATCACCAAAACCACCGAGCACCAGTGGACCCAGCTCATTCCCGAACTACGTACGTTCCTGAAGTCGTACGTGGAGGCGAATGGCCCCATCTTCACGGTAGATCCCGCCGAGGAGCAGCGCGCCGCCCAACAAGCCGCCGCTACTGGCGACCACTCGGAGCAGGATCAGCAAACCAGCCAGAAAATCATCGACCTGCTGGACAACTACGTGCGCCCCGCCGTGGAGCAGGACGGGGGCAACATCACCTTCAAAAGCTACAACCAAGGTGTAGTAACCGTGAACCTGCAAGGCTCATGCTCGGGCTGCCCTTCGGCTACAGTTACCCTGAAATCTGGTATCGAAAATCTGCTTAAGCGCATGGTGCCCGAAGTAACGGAGGTAGTAGCGGAAGGCGTTACCGTATAGTAGTCGCAGATTTTGCAGAGTAATCGGATTTCACAGCGGCCTAACTTGTAAGTGGTGCCGCCAATGCAAAAGGGCGGTTTGACTAGCAGTCAAACCGCCCTTTTGCATTGATAGATATGTAGTTACTGATTTTGCGTAAAATGCGAAAAAGAACTACACTGTTACGCTATGAAACAGATGAATCTGCCCATTCTGGTTGTTGGGCTGCTACTGCTCGGTGGCTGCACGAGTAACCCCCGGTCAGAAGTAAAGCAAAAAGCTACTGCTGCCCAGCGCCCCAACATCATTTTGCTGCTGGTAGACGACATGGGCTTTGCCGACGTGGGCTGCTACGGCGGCACGTTTGTGCCTACCCCCAACATCGACCGGCTGGCGGCCGAGGGCATCAAGTTTACGCAGTATTACAGCGCCGCGCCTATTTGCTCGCCCTCAAGGGTAGGACTAACCACGGGCTCGGCGCCGGGGAAGTTCAACATCACGTCGTTTCTGGATACGCGCCGGCACAACCGGCAGTGCGAGCAGGCCGATTTTCTGGTGGCCGATGCGCCCTCGGTGGCTCGGCAGTTGCAAGCCGCTGGCTACGCCACCGCCCACTTTGGCAAGTGGCACATGGGCGGCGGCCGCGACGTAGATAATGCGCCCGGTATCCTGCGCTACGGCTTCGATGCCTATGCCAGCACCTACGAAAGCCCCGATCCCGACCCGCTGCTGACCTCTACCAACTGGATCTGGGCCCGTACCGACAGCATCAAGCGCTGGCGCCGCACCGAGTATTTCGTTGATAAAACACTGGCGTTTCTTAAGAGCCACCCCAACCAGCCCTGCTACATCAACCTCTGGCCCGACGACGTGCATACGCCCTGGGTGCCCGACGAAAGTACACTCGACGCCTACCCCAACGGCACCGAAAAGCCCCGCGAGTTTAAAGGCGTGCTAGCCGAGCTGGACCGGCAGGTAGGCCGCCTAATGGCTGGTCTGCGCGAACAGGGCATAGACGATAACACGCTCATCATCTTCACCAGCGACAACGGCCCGTTGCCGAATTTCGATGGGAGCCGTGCCACGCCCTACCGGGGTAGCAAGCTTTCGTTGTACGAAGGGGGTATCCGGATGCCGTTTATTGTGCGCTACCCAGCCCGTACCCCGGCGGGGCGGGTAGACCAGCAGTCGGTGCTAAGTGCTATGGATTTGTTTCCTTCGTTTGTGACGCTGGCGGGTGGGGCAAGCAGCCTGCAGCCCCGCACCGATGGCGAAGATGTGACGCCCGCCCTCTTAGGCAAGCCGCACGCGCACACGGCGCCGCTGTTCTGGGAGTATGGCCGCAACAGCAAGTCGTTCCGTTACCCCCTCGGCCGCGACCGGAGCCCCAACCTGGCTATGCGTCAGGATAATTGGAAGCTCTTACTCAACGACGACGGCTCCCAACTGGAGCTATACGACCTCGCCCGCGACCCTAAAGAGGTAACCAATGTTGCCGCCCAACACCCCACCGTGGCTGCCAATATGCGGCAGCAAATCCTAGCGTGGCGCGCCGCCCTACCCGCTCCCCCAGAAGCGCCGTTAACAAAGTAGAGTGCTCTAAAAGTAGCCTAGAAATAGGATAAGAATACACACAAAGAAGCCCAGCCAAGCGGCCGGGCTTCTTTGTGTATACCGAGTAGGTTTCTTCAACTCAGCGAAATCCAGATAATCAGCAAAATCTGCGATTATACGTTGGACGTTGACAGCTTGGGCGCACCTGTATCGCCAATGTGCGTGGAGATGTCGGTGCCCCGCTCGCGAGCCTCTTTGCGGCCGTAGGTGTCGAGGATAATGGGGGTAGCGATGAACAGCGACGAGTACGTACCGAACACAATGCCTACCAGCATAGCAAACGAGAACGAGCGTAGCGTCTCACCCCCGAAGATGTAAAGTACCAGCACCACCAAGAACACGGTAGTGGAGGTAATCATGGTGCGGGAGAACGTGCTGTTCAGGGCTGGGTTGGCCACCTGAGCAAACGTGAGGTGCGGATTTTCGCGCAGGTACTCGCGGATGCGGTCGAAGATTACTACCGTATCGTTCATCGAGAAGCCCAGCACCGTAAGCACGGCCGCCACGAAAATCTGGTCCATCTCATAGTTCAGACCAAACAGGCGAGCAATGGGGTAGCAGGCAATAACCAGCAGCGCATCGTGGAACAGAGCGATAACCGCAGCCATCGAGTACTGCCAGCGCGAGAAGCGCAGCAACACGTATACAAAGATGCCGAGCAACGTTAGGCCCAAGCTGAGTACCGAGGTCTTCTTAATGTCGTCAGCAATGGTAGCGCCTACCTTAGAAGTGGATTTGATAACTGGAGCATCGGTACCAAAATCCTTTTTCAAACTATTCAGCAACGTAGCTTCTACCTTTTTATCAGCGGTTACGCTTTCATCATCAGCTAGGTAGCCGGTAGTGATGCGCAAGCGATTAGATGTACCAAAGGTTTTTACTTCCGTACCAGCTCCCCCAAGGTCACCAATAATAGCATCGTGCACTTCCGAAGCTTCCATAGCTTTGTTGAAGTCAACCACATAGGCACGGCCGCCACGGAAGTCCACTCCAAGGTTGGGACCACCCTGCACGGCCATCAGCACAAAGCCTACAACAATAAAAATCGTCGAGAAAGCGTAAGCGATTTTGCGCTTGCCCACGATATCGAAGTTTACGTTGGTGAACAGCTTGCGCGAGAGGAAGGTAGAGAAGGTAATCTTGCTCGTCTCTTTGCCTTTCACCAGCCACTCAATAATGAGACGCGACACAAACACGGCCGACAGGAACGAGGTGAAAATACCGATCAGCAGCGTAACGGCGAAGTTCTGCACCGGACCCGTACCGAAGATAAACAGCGTGAGGGCGATGATGAGTGTGGTGACGTTAGAGTCGAAGATAGCCGAGAAAGCGCGCGAGTAGCCCGCGTTGATGGCATCCTTCAGCAAATGACCGTGGTCGAGTTCTTCCCGGATACGCTCGAAAATCAGCACGTTGGCGTCAATCGACGAGGCGAATACCAGAATCAGACCGGCAATACCGGGTAGGGTCAGCGCAAACTGGAACTGAGCCAGAATACCCAGAATCAAGAAGATGTTGAACAGCAGCGAAGCATCGGCTACCAGACCAGCACGGCCGTAGTACAGGGCCATAAAGCCCATGATGATCAGCAGACCAGCCACCGACGAGTATAGACCCTGGTTGATAGCCTCTTGGCCCAGCGATGGGCCTACTACAGCTTCTTCCACAATGCGGGTAGGAGCGGGCAGCTTACCGGCTTTCAGTACTTTAGCCAAATCCTGGGCTTCCTCGATGGTGAAGTTGCCCGAGATGCTGGTGTTGCCGCCGGCAATTTCAGCCTGCACCACAGGGTCGGAATACACGTTGTCGTCGAGCACAATGGCTACCTGACGGCCAATGTTGTTGCTGGTCAGCTTTTGCCACTTCTTGGCGCCGGCGGGCGTCATGCTCATGCTTACCTCAGCACCGCCACGCTGCGGGTCAATGTCGCCGCGGGCGTCAGCTACTACGTCACCTTCCAGGGGAGCGGTGCCGCCGGGTGCTTTGCGCACCGCCACTAGGCTCAAGTATTCTTGACCGTCCAAGGTCTGGGGTTTCACATTCCACAGGAAGGTGAGGTTGGGAGGAAGAACTGCACGGGCTTCCTGCGAGCGAAGCAGCTGGTTCACACGGGCCGTGTCGCGGATGTTAGCACCCAACTGGCCGGGCATCGTGAACAGGCGGGCTAGTACCGAGCCCTGGGGGCCTTTGGCCGAATCGGCAGCTGTAGCAGTGTTTTTCTTCGCCAACTGGCTAGCCAACGACGACGTGTCGCCGGGGGCGGTGGTAGTGGTAGCAGCGGCAGTAGGAGAAGCAGTTTTTTCGGAGGCCTCTTTGGCTACCAGCGCCTGGTCGAGCTGCTGGAGGTAGGGGCTGAACTCATCCTGACGCCATACTTCCCAGAACTCCAGCTTGGCCTGGCCTTGCAGCAGCTTGCGCACACGGTCGGGGTTGTCTACGCCGGGCAGCTCTACCTGAATGCGGCCGGTACCCTTCACGCGCTGAATGTTGGGCTGGCTGGTGCCGAACTTGTCGATACGCGTGCGCAAGATGTTGAAAGAGCGTTCGATAGCATCCTCAATCTCGGTGTCGATAGCACCAATCACCTTCGCATCCGACGAGTTGATGTCGATTTTGCGGCTCTTGTTGGTGGTGTTAGCGAAAATGCGCGCCAGGTTGTCGTTGGGCGCTACGTTGCGGTAGGCTTGCAGGAACAGCGTAGTGAACGGTGCCGAAGGATTGGCCTTCTGGGCTTGTTGCGCCTGCTCCAGCGCCTGGTTGAACTTGGGGTCTTTGGAGTTGCCGCTCATGGCGCGCACAATTTCCACCGGCGACACTTCCAGCGTCACGTGCATGCCGCCCTTCAGGTCGAGGCCCAGGCCCAGCTCCGAGGCGCGTACATCGCGGTAAGTGTAGTCAACACCTAAAATGCTGGTTACAGGAGCACGCCACACCGAGTCGAGGTAGCGCTGGCGGGCCTGTTGGTTCACAACGCCATTCTTGGTGGCGTAGCTCACCGCGTCGGACTGCACCCGGCGCGAGATGAACGTGAACGTGAGAAAGTAGATACACAGGGCCGATACCACGATGGTCAGCCCAATGATGAGTCCTTTATTACGCATCAGAAAAGATTTTTTGGAAAGGCAACAAGCAATTAAAAATCAATCGTCGGGAAGCGTGCAGCGGCGAAAAGGCTGATAGTCAATTGCTAGAAAAGCAACCGTACTATTTTGATTCCCGAAAGCTCGATTTTTTTCTAGGGGGCCTGCGGCGAAAGCGCCGCTACCAACAGCCGCACCCGAAAGATGCTGCTGGGCAAAACACCCGCCAGGGGGCGCGGTACCGCCAGCGCACGGCGCACGGCCGGCAGCCACTGCTGCGGGGTAGGGAAGGGGAGCCAGGCATCGGCATCAGGTGCCACATGCAGCACCAGCGGCCCCACGGCCTCCAGATTTACTTTTTGCTTGATAACGGCCGCTTTAGGCCGCACGCCTACTCGCGTAGTCTTGCCCGGCACCGCTCGAAAGGTCGTCACCGTCTGGTGATTCAAACCCAGCACAAACAGCACCGTAGCTGTGAGCAAGGCGAACCGCAAACGAGATAAAAACCGGGTACTCAGCAAAAACATAGGTAGGGCAATGGCTACAAATATACTAAAAGGTGAAGTTGTGAGAAGTGAAGTTGTGAATTTCTGAAAATTGACTGTAAAAGGACTGTCATCCTGAGCTTGCGAAGGACCTTCTCACGCGTGAACGAATGGCGTAATAACAACTCGTTCACACGTGAGAAGGTCCTTCGCAAGCTCAGGATGACAAACATTTTGCATTCACAAACTCACCATTTCACCATCTCACTATTTCACCTTTCCCCGCAGGAAAGACACCAACACTTCCAGGCCCATATCGAAGCGGCTGTTGTTGGGGATGATGATGTCGGCGTCGTTGCGGTAGGGCTTGATGAACTTGTCGTAGGTAGGGGCCACGTGGTTGATGTAGCGGTAAAGCACGTCTTCCAGATCATAGCCCCGCTCGTCCCGGTCGCGCACAATACGGCGCAGCACTTTCACGTGCTCTTGGGCGTCGATAAACACTTTCAGGTTGAGCAGGCGCGCCACTTCCTCGAAGTGAAACACGAAAATGCCCTCTACCACTACTATCGGGGCGGGCCGAAACACCAGCTCCTGCACCGGTGCATCGGGATTGTTGAAGGTGTACTCCGGCCGACGCACTTCCTGGCCCTGGCTGATACTGAGTACATCGGCGGCATAGGAGGCCGAGTCGATGGAGGTAGGCAGGTCGAAATTGGTAACGCCTTGCGCGTCTACCAGCTGGGTTTCGCGTGGGTGGTAGTAGTTGTCCTGCGAAATCAAACAGATTTCTTCTTCGGGAAACGAAGCCAGCAGGCGGCGCAAAAAAGTGGTTTTGCCCGAGGCGCTGCCCCCCGTAATGCCGACGATGAAAGGTTGTTGCATGGGTAGAAAAGTGGCCCGTACCGGTGGGGCCAACCCTGCAAAAGTAAGCACTTCGCAGGTTTGGCGGCGGCAAAACCAAAATTTTGGCCGAAAACGGTTTATTTTTCTCTGGATTCAAAAAACGCAACCAACTGCTGCACGGCGCGGGCACGGTGGCTGAGTGTATTTTTCTGCGCCAAGGGCATCTCGGCAAACGTCTCCTGAAAGCCAATAGGCTGAAAAATGGGGTCGTAGCCGAATCCGGCGTCTCCACGGAGCTCCGTGGTAATTAGGCCTTCTACTACCCCGTTGAAGGTATGTTTCTCCGAATCGGACAGGATAAGAGTAATGACGGTGCGAAACTGGGCCGTGCGGGTAGAGGCATCCGCCAGTTCGTCTAATACTTTGGCCACGTTGTCGGCGGCGAGGCGTTGGGGCCCGGCATAGCGGGCCGAGTACACGCCGGGCGCCCCATTCAGCGCATCGATTTCCAGGCCGGTATCGTCGGCGAAGCAGGCCACGCCGAAGTGGTCCCACACGTACTGCGCTTTCTGGTGGGCGTTGCCGGCCAGCGTATCCTGGGTTTCGGGTAGGTCGTCGGGACCACCAATATCAGCCAGACTCACCAGCTCAATGGAACTGGGTAGGATGGCCCGGATTTCATCGAGCTTATGGGCATTGTTGGAAGCAAAGCAAAGACGCATAGGTTGAAGAAGTGAAAGGATTGATGGTTGATTCGACGGGCAATGAATGATGCTGCCAGAACCGTGAGGAAGTGAGTGCGGAAAGTTTATTCAAAGGTAATCCAGCAATACAACTAGCGTAGCCACCCAACCATTCAACAGAAAAACTGGGCTAGGCTTTTGAATGTCAGCCCGAAAACGTACTTTTGCAATCCCTTCCGCAAAATCGGCAGGGCCAGAAGGTTTTAACGGCATCCCGACCATGAAAAAAGACATTCACCCCGAGTACCGCGAAGTGGTATTCCAGGACACGTCCAGCGACTTCAAATTCATCACCCGTTCGACGATGAACTCGAACGAGACCATCACGATGGAAGACGGCAAGACGTACCCCGTTATCAAAGTAGAAGTGAGCAGTGCCTCGCACCCCTTCTACACCGGCAAAAACGTGTTCATCGACACCGCCGGCCGTGTGGAGAAATTCCGCAACCGCTACCAGAAGAAATAACGGCCCTCAGCCCTTGGCTGCCGGCTTCTATAAAAGCTCCTTTCGCTTGGCGGAAGGAGCTTTTTTGTTGGTGAGGGGTAAGATGGCAAAAGAACGTCATGCTGAGCGCAGCGCAGCGGAGTCGAAGCATCTCGCGTGCCACGCTATTCTCAATCGTCGGGGAATTACCGGGCGCACGCGAGATGCTTCGACTCCGCTGCGCTGCGCTCAGCATGACAGATAGGAGTAGACGTACAACGTGCCCCGCACCGGCAAAAGCCGTAGTTTCGCGGTAGAATTCTACCGCTATGCATATTCTACTGTTCGACGACCCGGCTATCCAGCCTAATCTACTACCCTTTACCTTCACCCGGCCCGTAGCTTCCCTACGCTGCGGTATCCTGACCATTGCGGAGAAGTGGCAGCACCACTTGCAACAGCCGGTACACTACCTCACGCAGCCCCACCTGCGCGAAAAATTTCCTGCTGGCCCTACCGATGGTCCGGCCTTGGTCATCAACGGTGCCGTGTGCCCCGACGAGAAACTGATAGAGCAAATACAGGCTTTGCAGCCCGGCGAAGCCTTGCTGAGTGAAGAGCTGTTGGTAGCGGCCTACCTGCCGGATGCGTCTAAAGTGGCCGAGTTAATCCAGGATGGCTACCGCGATGTGCGGCAGGCAAAAGGTAGTCTTACCATCATCAGCCAGCCCTGGCACTTGTTTCAACAAAATGGCGCCCAAATCCGGCAAGACTTTGCCCTGTTGACCAAGGGCCGTCAGTCGCAACCCGTGAACGACGCGCATACCATTGTGTATGGCGCAGAGAATATCTTTATAGAGGAGGGCGTGAAAATTCGGGCGGCCATCCTCAACGCCGAAGACGGCCCCATCTACCTGGGCAAAGACGTGCAGGTGCACGAAGGCGCCATTCTGAAAGGGCCGTTGGCGGTTTGTGAAGCGGCACATGTGAACGTAGGCGCCAAGCTGCGCGGCGACAATACAGTAGGTCCCTACTGCCGGGTAGGCGGTGAGATGGCCAATAGTATTCTAATGGCCTACTCCAACAAAGGCCACGAAGGCTACCTCGGCAACTCGGTGGTAGGCCAGTGGTGCAACCTGGGCGCCGATACCAACACGTCGAACCTCAAGAACAACTACGCGCCCGTGAAGATCTGGAGCCACGCCGTGGGTCGTTTCGTGAATACCGGCTTGCAGTTCTGCGGACTGATGATGGGCGACCATAGCAAGTGCGCCATCAACACCATGTTTAATACCGGCACCGTGGTAGGGGTAGGGGCTAATATCTTCGGGGCAGGTTTTCCGCGCAACTTCGTGCCATCGTTTAGCTGGGGCGGCTCGGCGGGCTTCGAAACCTTCCGCCTACCTAAGGCTGGCGAAGTAGCGGAGCGGGTGATGGGCCGCCGCAGCTTGCCCTACGATCAAACGGAGCAGGACATCATGACCTACGTGTACGAAGCCACGGCCAAGGACCGCGTGTGGGAACGGGCAGCAGGTAACAGTGCCGCGCCAGTGGTGATAGAGTAATTATTTGATTGGTTCGTGCCGGCTAACGCTAAATAGTTTGCGTTAGCCATGCAGGTAGAAGGAAGTCAATAGTATGCGTTTTGCGGATATTCCGGGTAGTGAGGAGGTGAAGCGGGTGCTGGTGCAGTCGGTGCAGCGGCAGCACGTGGCGCACGCGCAGCTGTTTCGCGGGGCCGAGGGTTCGACGGCGCTGGCGCTGGCGCTGGCGTATGCGGCCTACCTCAACTGCGAGGGTCGCGAGCCACAGGATACCGATTCGTGCGGGCACTGTGCCAGCTGTCAGAAAATCGACAAGCTGATTCACCCCGACCTCAACTTCATCCTACCCGTTACGACCACCAAATCGGTGCCGAAGGATGCCGTGAGTAGCAAGTTTGCTGGCGAGTGGCGCCAATTCGCGCTCGAAAATCCCTACCAGGGCCTCAACGACTGGATGCAGCACATCGGGGCCGACAACAAGCAGGGTAGTATTTCCAAGGAAGAAAGCCTGCAATTGCTGCGGCTGGTGTCGCTTACGGCATTTGAGGCGCGCTACAAAACCGTGGTTATCTGGCTGCCTGAGCTGATGCACCCCGCCGCCGCCAACGCTGTGTTGAAGCTACTGGAAGAGCCACCACCCGCTACCGTGTTTTTGCTCGTCAGTAACGCGCCCGAGCAGTTACTACCTACCATTATCAGCCGGGTACAGCCCATTGTGGTGCGCCCCTTGCCCGAGGCGGAGCTAACCGCCTACCTCCGCGACCAGCGGCATCTGCCCGAAGCCAAAGCGCACCAAGTAGCGCAGTTGGCTGAAGGCAACCTAGGTGCGGCCCTGGCGGCAGCTACGACTTCGGGCCAAGACCACGACTACCTCACGTTTTTTATCGATTGGATGCGGCAATGCTATGGCTACAAGGTAGATAAGCTGCTGGGCAAGAGTGACGAGTTTCAGAAGCTGGGGCGCGAAAACCAAAAGGAGTTGCTGCACTACTCCTTGGGCGTGCTACGCAAGGTGTTGCTCTTCGGCCTTGATGCGCAATTGGTGCCGCATCTGGCCGCCAATGAGCAGCAGTTCGTGACTGGCTTCAGCAAGTTTGTAACGCCCCGCAATGCCGACCCGCTCACCCGCGAGCTAAACGACGCGCACTACCACATCGAGCGCAACGCCAACCCGCGCATGGTGTTCGTGGATACATCGCTGCGGGTAGCGGAACTGCTGCGGCAAGCTTGATAATGCGCATAAAACCGCTTATACAAGCTGCAAACGCATTAAATACACTTTGGTAAATTAGTATAGCTAGTGCTAAAAGTGCTATAGCTAGTATCGCCGGAGTTGGCTTTCGTACCTTTGCAGGGCACAAGGAACACGATTTGCGCAAGCTCTCCAAGAGCGCCGGTATGGCCCTTGGCGCTTGACTTACCACTTAATTCTCGAAGGATGAAGCCTATTCGCATCGGTACCAGGGGTAGCAAGCTGGCACTGTGGCAGGCCAACCATGTAGCCGACCGCTTGCAACAGCGCGGCTTGGCCACGGAAATTGTTATTATCACGACCAAGGGCGACGTGGTGCTGGACCGCTCGCTCGATAAAATTGGAGCCAAAGGGGTGTTTACAGAGGAGCTGGAAATCAGCCTCCGTACGGGTCATATTGACTTGGCCGTACACAGCGCCAAAGACGTACAGAGCACCATTCCCGACGACTTGGAACTGCTGGCCTTTATGGAGCGCGAGCAAGTGAACGACGTGGTGGTGAGCTTCGACCCCAACCTGGACCTCACGCGCCCCGACCTTGTGTTGGGGACCAGCAGCACCCGCCGCAAGGCCATGTTGCAGCGCTATTACCCCAATGCCCGCACCGCCGAGGCCCGTGGCAACCTGCAAACGCGCCTGCGCAAACTGGAAGAAGGACAATACCACGCCCTGGTGCTGGCCTACGCGGGCGTACACCGCATGGAATACGACGACCTGATTCGGCACGTGCTACCCGCTACACAATTTGTTCCGGCCGCTGGGCAGGGTAGCGTTGCCATTGAGTGCGCCCGAAACTTGCAGCCAGAGCTGAAAGAGACGTTGCGCCAGGCCCTCGACCACGCGCCTACCCACACAGCGCTGCTGGCCGAGCGGGCATTTCTCCGCACGATGGAGGGCGGGTGCAGCATTCCTTCGTTTGCACTGGCCACCTACACGCCCGAGGGGGCACTACAACTCCATGGTGGCCTCATTAGCCTGAACGGGGAGCAGTACATCGAGGAAACGAAGTCGATTACTAATCAGGCAGAGGCTGAAACGTTAGGTGTTCAGATTGCCGAAAGCGTACTGCAACGCGGCGGGCAGGAAATTCTGGATGATATCCGGGCGCACCGCGTAGCGTAGCGCATCTTCTATTTTGAGTTGAAAATAAGGTATATGATCTATCTGAAATCGTGGGGCGCGTGTTGGCTAGTGCTGCTATTGCTAAGCGCCGGCTGCGCTTCTACCCGCTCCGTAGCGCCAACGGCATCAACCAACACCAGCAAGAAGGACCAGGTCGTGACCATCAGCACGCCGCAGGGCGATATTCGGCTGATTCTGTTTGATCAGACGCCCCGGCACAAGGCCAATTTCTTGAAGCTGGCGAAGAAAGGTTTCTACAATGGCACCACCTTTCACCGGGTCATTCCCGACTTCATGATTCAGGGTGGCGACCCAAATTCCAAGGACGACAACCCCAACAACGACGGGGCCGGCCAGCGTAATGAGAAGATGATTCCGGCTGAAATCCGGCCCGAGTTGCACCACCGCTACGGAGCCGTGGCCGCTGCTCGCACCGGCGACGCCGTGAATCCGCGCCGGGCCAGCAGCGCTTCCCAATTCTACATCGTAGAAAACCGGCAGGGCGTGCCCCGCCTCGATGGTGCCTACACCGTGTTCGGCCAGGTAATCAGCGGTATGGATGTGGTGGAGAAAATAGCTGCCGTGCCCAAAGACATCCGCGACCGTCCCCTCACGGATGTGAAGATGAAAATGAAAGTGGAAAAGCTGAGCAAGCAGAAAATAGCGGAGCAATACAATTATCAGTACTAAGCCTGACCTATTACCATGGCCAAACGCATCCTGATTACCGGCTCCAACGGCTTGCTCGGCCAGAAGCTGGTAGCACTACTCCGCACGCAGCCCGAAATAGAAGTAGTAGCTTCATCGCGGGGAGCCAACAAGCTGGCTGATCTATACCCGGATGTGCGGTTCGTGCCCCTCGACGTAACCGATGCCGCGCAGGTGGCGCAGGTACTAGCCGAGGTAAACCCTTCACACCTCATCCACACGGCCGCCATGACCAATGTGGACGAGTGCGAGTTGAACCGCGCGGCCTGTTGGCAGCAAAATGTGACGGCTGTAGAGAATCTAGTGGCTGTATGTGAGGTCCTAGCGGTGCATCTTATCCATGTCAGCACCGATTTTGTGTTCAGTGGAGAAGCTGGGCCATTGACTGAAGAAGCCCTACCTGCACCCGTTAACTACTATGGGGAAAGCAAAATGGCCGCCGAGCAGGTGGTGCAGGTGGCTACCTGCCCCTGGAGCATTGTGCGCACAGTGCTGGTGTACGGCACCGCCCATGACTATGGCCGCACCAACATTGTGCTATGGGTGCGCGACTCGCTCCGGTCCCATACCCCTATAAAAGTGGTAGACGACCAGCTCCGAACGCCTACCCTGGCCGAGGACCTAGCCCAGGGTTGCTGGCTAGTAGCCCAGCAGAACGCCACTGGCATCTTTCATATTAGCGGCGATGAACTACTTACACCGTATGACATGGCGCTGCGCGTAGCAGATTTTTTTGCTTTGGATAAGCAATTGATTACCAGTGTTAATAGTAGCACGTTTTCGCAGCCGGCTCATCGGCCGCCGCGCACAGGATTCATTATCACCAAAGCGCGGAAGGTACTGGGGTATCAGCCACACTCCTTTGCAGACGGAATACGTCTGTTGGCTCAACAAACAGCCGAAACCACCCAATAGAATATTGAAGTGCAAAAAAAACCGCAGACAGCATCTGCGGTTTTTTTGTACACCTAATTTATTGCAACAATCCTAAATCCTCGACCTACGCCGCTTGCAACATATTTCACGGCGAAGTAAGATTCATTAAGCTCCATGAAGCCTTGACCCGCGTGTAGGGTAGGCTGTGAAAAAGGTCTCGGACGTGAATCAAGCAAACAAGTAGTATCTTTATAAACAGCTCTTTAATGGCCGATAAAGAAGATGAACAAGTTTGTTTTTATATGATATCTCGTTAGTAAGACGCTTTCCTTTTAGCAAAGCTATAGGGAAAGAGTGGTCTCAAAAAGGACACTATTGTATAAATAATGACTTGCTATATTTTGAAGATTGTTTGTATAATTCTAAGTGAAATTGACTTTGCTTGGTTAAGAAGAAGCGAAAAATGCCTTTAATCTATAGATATGCTGCAAAAGTAGAACCGGTTAAATTATACAGATAGTCTGGTGGATTGTGACATTTAACTGTATCTAAGCTGTAAGCAATACTCACTTACTGAGTTGACGCAGGGCTAACGAAGTGCTAAACAGAACAGCGGCCGGGTACAGCAAGAGCCACCAAGCGCTAGGGTCGATACTAAAAGCAGCCAGCAAACGCCCCCAACTTGCTATTTCGGGTGGCAATCCAACGCCCAAAAAGGACAGCGTAGTTTCGAGCGCAATAAGGGAAGCAACGCTGAGTGGAAAAACAGCCAGTGCTGGTTGCCAGGTATTAGGCAGCGCATGACGCAACAGTATGCGATAAGCAGGAATGCCGGTGGCACGGGCAGCTTCTATGAAAGGTACTTCTCTGGTCCGGAGCATTTCAGCGCGCACCAGCCGGGC
Source organism: Hymenobacter citatus (assembly GCF_014333615.1). Lineage (GTDB taxonomy): Bacteria > Bacteroidota > Bacteroidia > Cytophagales > Hymenobacteraceae > Hymenobacter > Hymenobacter citatus. The sequence continues at coordinate 17,250 of NZ_JACSCY010000030.1, forward strand.
CGGACCAATCCAATAAGTACACAAGAGCAATACCAACAACGTATTGATAGAGGGCGGCTGCACTGCTGCTAGTGCTAGCACCAGAATAAGACGAGGTATGGAGGAAATAACGGCCATCAAGCCCATAACAATACTATCGATGGGGAGAGGACTATTACGGTAGAAGCCGGCTGTGGCACCCAGTAGCGTACCCAGTATAGTTGTCAACACGGCAGCCGGTAAGCTCAGACGCAAGGCAGTGCGAGCCCCAAATAACAATAATGCTAGCACATCACGACCATAAGGGTCGGTGCCTAGCCAATGGCCCGCTGTGCCGGGCGGCTGCAATGTGGCAGATAAATCCAGCTGATCGGGGGCAAAAGGTAGGGGCAACCAGGGTGCAGCCACTGCACTTACCAGCAAAAGGCAAAGCCACCCAATCGCCACTCGTCGGCGCCAATCAGCAAAATAGAGAGAGACACTCATGTGCGTAGCCTGATTCGGGGGTCAGCTACTAAGTACAGGCTATCCGTAAGAAACTGCGCCAGTAATCGTACCACTGCGGTGAGCAGGACCCCACCTAGTATCACAGGGTAGTCGTGCGTGGCTGCTGCCTCGGCAAGCAAGCGGCCTACCCCCGGCAGAGCAAAAATAACCTCTACTACTACTGCGCCTGCTACCAATGCTGGTAGTAAATCGGTGAGCTGGCTCAGGCTAGGTAATAGTGCATTGCGTAGAGTATGATGCTGTACTACCTGCTTTTCGGGGGCGCCCTTGGCGCGGGCAGTAGCTGCGTAAGCAGTGAGACGCTCGTTTTGAAGTGCCGCATCTAGCTGCACCACTAGATGAGGCAAATTCACAAGAGTCAGGGAAATTAAGGGGAGTACCAAGTGATACAGCAGAGTGCCGATGCGCTCTAGCATGGGGGCATTCACTAGTTCGGACTCTTCCCCCAAGCCGTATGCTGGAAACCATGGAAGCATATCTGGATTGGCAAACAGCAGCAAGAGCAGTAGAGCAAGCACGAACAGCGGTAGCGCATCCAACGCATATAAAAGCCGCAGGGCAGGCAAACGAATCTGCTGATGTATTGCCAGGCGTGTAGCCAGCCACAGCGCCAGCAAAACAGATAGCGTGGCTGCCAGCGTCGTGAGCGGTAGCGTATAAGTTAGGGCCGCTGCTAGCAGGGTAGTCACGGATTGGCCGTCTCGGTAGGAGCGGCCTAGGTTACCATGCAGCAATTGCTGGACCCACCGGTGGTATTGGTTGTGCCGGCCGTGCCACTGCCATTGCTGATGCGTAGTGGCAGTGGGTAGGGAGAAATAAAATAGTGGGATATCCAAGCCCAGCCGATGCCGGAAGCGCTGCTCCGCAAGGCGTTGCTGCTGCAGGCTGGAAGCAGTAGCACTTATTTCGCCTACGGAAAGCGGTTGCAAAATAATGTCAGTGGGTAGAGAGCCGCTGAGTAAAAAAACGCCGGATGCTGTCAACCAGAGGGCAAACAAAAGCCTCATGAGGCGGAAAAGCAGGTAGCGTACCATCTCTAACTACCCGTCCGTAGGCGCACGGTCGACACGTTGTAGCCTGGTTTCAGGGGGGAGAGTTCTAAGCCAGTCAACTTTGCATTCGCTGCCGTTTGATAGCGTAAAAAATAAAGTACTACCACCGGGCTTTCCTCCTGCATCATGCGCTGAAACTCTTTCACCAACTCGACTTTTTGCGTCTGATTCTCAGCGGCCGCCAGTTCTTCAATTAATTTATCACTCGCCGGAGTTCCAAAACCAGTATAGTTGCCCGCGCTAGTGTATTGCGAGTGAAAAAGTGGAGCAAAGTTAAATGCTGTTGGGTTACCGTTTAATGTTCGTAGAAATACATCCGTTTCACCATTACGAAGTTTTGCAATAAATAAGGAGCGCTCAGCAGGAAGCAGCGTTACAGGAATGCCTAGGGTGGCAGCATTGCTTCGGAATTGTAAGGCTGCTGCCTCATAAGATGGTTCGCCCGTTTTATAGGTGATGGTAAGCTGTAATTGTTGAGGCACTGTTCCTGCTATCGTACGTTGCCAGCCAGTAGCTTTTCGTTTCCAGCCAGCTTGTCGTAGTAATACAGCAGCTTCGTTCAAATTGTAGGGTACGAAGGATAAACTGCTATTATAATAAGCTTTCACCTGAGGAGCTACTATCCCTACGCTACGATAGGCCATGCCCTTCTGCGTGCCGTTGATAAGGGCCGGTACATCAAATAATCGACTAAGAGCCTGACGAGTCAGTCGGTCATGCAGTATAGGGCGGCGCGTATTGAAGCCTACTGTAACCATTTCGTATGAGCCGGTCGAGTAAAACGCTAACCACTTAGCTGCCGACGACTTTTTCAAGCGCAAATAATCTTTAGCTGACAGACGTGGATATATATCAAGCTGATGACGGCGTAAGGCTAGTACAGCTGTATTCTCATCTGGAATAATCTCGAAGACTATTTTCTTCGGGTAAGCCTGCAATTGCGTTGGGGTAGGCTGTACATTATTGCCCCACCACACAGATTTTCGTTGGAAAGAAATGTACCGTCCGCTTTGCCACTGCTTGAGGTGGTAGGGACCACAGCCTGGCAGGTTATTAGGATTTCGAGCGAGTTGAGCTGCTAAGTAACGTTGCACGAAACGACTAACGACAGGTAGCTCGGCTGCCTCGGGCGTACGTAACGTGCGCAACGAAAGAGCAGCCAAGCTACCTGTAGAGTCGAGAGGATATTCCGGTAAAATTGGAAAGTCACCTGAAGCAGCATAAAACTCAGGTGACCTACCCCGGCACACAAAAGTGAATCGTCGTTGATCTGTTGAATCGTAATTTATTTTTTCAATGAAATCAAATTGCGCGCGGGCAGCTTCATTCGGAAGGCCTGGACAGTTCATCACAGCCAGTGTAAAAGCTACGTCCCGTGCTAGGATTGGACGACCATTATCCCATGTAGCCGCCGGGCGTATTCTATAGGTGATGAATGTCAGCGAATCAGTATATCGAACATCAGGCAGGCTATCTGCTAGTAAAGGAATATAATCATGTGTCGTATCATCTGATTTCAACAGGCTGAAATACAATAAATTATTGGCCTGAGTTGTGTTGATAGAATTAAGATAAAGTAATGGATCTAATGTTTCTGGATCGGCAGCCCAACGGACGCGTACAGTATTTGGATTAGGAACCGAAGAAGAGCAGGCCCCTAATCCAAAAACAACAAAAAGAAGAATGGAATGCAGAAATTGCTTCATCAACTAACAGCCGCATTAGCGCACTATTAGGCAAGTTAGCAAAGTAAATGCACTCACTTTAGCTTAAATGGGTTAGCATATATCGCTGCCACCCCAGCCGCCCCGGCCCGAGAAAGCCACGTCGCTATGTCCCCAGCCGCCGCTGCCAGTCCGTGCCACGTCGCTATGTCCCCAGCCACCGCTGCCAGTCACGTCGCTATGTCCCCAGCCACCGCTGCCAGTCACGTCGCTATGTCCCCAGCCGCCGCTGCCAGTCCGTGCCACGTCGCTATGTCCCCAGCCACCGCTGCCAGTCACGTCGCTATGTCCCCAGCCACCGCTGCCAGTCACGTCGCTATGTCCCCAGCCACCGCTGCCAGT
>NZ_JACSCY010000031.1 GCF_014333615.1 Hymenobacter citatus
TAGCAGGCTGAGGGCTGTCTTTCATGACGAAGGAAAGATAACACCCTATTCTGTCCAGATTTATCCGACCACCTCAGAAAGAGGTGTGCCGGTATTTCGGCGACTGCGAAGCTAGCCTACAAACCAAGGGTCGTCAAACCTGGTGCATTGACGACGAACACAACACCAACCGACAAGCAACCTATGGGGCTAATTTCCACTGGTGGCGGCTTCGGTCGCCTGGCTATTACGGACGTACGGCGGCGAGCGTCAATGCCGCCGGCCAGGTCTACGTTCGGGGCAATGGCGTTTCCGGCCGACCCAGAGACGGAGGCGGGATGCGCCCCGCTTTGTGGCTTAAGCTGGAAAATTAAATTTTTTACTGTTCGGCTCGAGCCTGAAAAGTGTTGCTTAAACAGGTGATTCAACGTAGTAACCCCTCTTCTGTAAGGGGCTTGCTGCTACCTATTCTATTCACTACAGCCAAGCAAGTAGCTGTACCCATCGACTGGGTTGCTTCTCCCCGGTTACATACCCAAGGTTGTTGAGTTGAACCTGGTGGTCCACTAAGTGACGTTGGTACTGCTGTAGCGCTTGGTGCTTCAGCAGCTGGAGCTCATACTCAAACGAACTAATATCGTGTCGGCGTAGCGAGCCATTCTTGATGAGCCCGCCTACGAAATCCAGGAAACGCAGGGTCTTGTCTGCCGCCTGTTCCAGCTTTTTACGGGGATTGATTTCTGCTAAGTCCTGCTCTTTATCCAGCGCGTACAGCAACGAGCGTATTTCCGGGTCGTTGTAGAGCTTGTCGTACAGGGTAACTACAAAAGTTTGTCGTTTCTCTCGATTGGATTGCCAGAACAAATACAGCGCAAACATACCTCCCACAAGCGTGCATAGCAACTGCACGAAACCGATGGCTTTCTCTTCCATAGCAGGGTAACTAGCTACTTATAACGCTCCGCTAGATAAGAATAAAAGCGGCAATTGCCTGCATTTGAGTTGACCGTGCTACGTAGCGCAACCTTCAGGTTTTAATTCGAATGGTATACTTGGTCGCGCGCAGGAGTTAACTGAATAGTCTTCTCAGCGATAAACCGCTACGAAGGCGCAAATGCGGTTCATGTGCTGTGACAACTAAGCCCACAGATGAGTTGATATAACGAGTAGAAAAATATTTTTTCCTCACAATACTTGCCTCTCAATGAGTCGGCTGATCGAGTCCTATCTGCTCCCCCAAACAAGTGGTATATCGTGGAAAACCACCAAAAAAACATTACTATCTTTGAAGCACTAACGCGTGGTGGTTATCCCACCTCACCAACATACGGGTAGCTCTGAAAAAGCGAAAACCCCGGCTGTTGGAGCAGTCCGGGGTTTTAAGAAGTAGGTGGGCAAACACCTTAACTTCTACTCGAATGAAGAAAAAGCGTGTTAAAGCGAAAGAGCCGGAGCAATTCGGGCTTGCTCGCGTACTGCTTGAACTGGGCAAAACAGTTCTAAGTGGTATCGTTCGCGCCGTGGTATCCGATTGGTTACAGCGGCATTAAGTGCAGTAGCGAAGGTTTGCGTCTCAGCGAGCCTTCGCTATTTGTGTATCTAACCGTCTGTTAGACATTGCAAACATATACATCCCAAACGCAAAAACCAAGAATGAGGTTCGGCATCTATATTGTGTAAATACAGCAAATACTCCAAAACGGCCTAGCCCCTTTATATAAAAAGTGCAAACTCCTCTACTCTCCCTATGACTTACCCCGAATTTGAAACCCGTTGGAAAACGTCCGGCGGCGCGGAGTTGTCCAACTACGGCCTGTTCATCCAAGACCTCTGTGATTTACTAGGCGTACCGCGCCCCGACCCCAAGACCGACAACCCCGCCCACGACGCGTACGTGCTCGAACGAGCCGTACAGTTCAATGATGGCGGCAAGAAAAGCACCGGTAGAATCGACCTTTACAAACGCGGTTGTTTTATCCTAGAAACAAAACAGGGGGTCAACGGCTTTGTTGAAGTTTTAACTACTCTAAAAAAACGCGCGGCGCGTGATTTACCTCAGGACCTCAGGACCTCAGGACCTCAGGACCTCAGGACCTCAGGACCTCAGGACCTCAGGACCTCAGGACCTCAGGCGTGAACTGGGTCTAGCCCCTGAGAAGCGTCGCACCGGCCATGCTACCCGCGGCACGGCCAAGTGGGAACAGATGATGCAGGCGGCCCGCCAACAAGCCCTGAGCTACGCCCGTGCCCTACCAACCGAAGAGCCCCAACCCCTCTTCATTCTAGTGGCCGACGTGGGCTACTGTATTGACGTCTATAGCAACTTTGCCAGCGTCAGCGAAGCGTTCGTCCCCTTCCCTGACCAGACCCGCTACCGCCTCTATTTGAAAGACCTGGCGGAGGAAAGCACCCGGCAAACGCTTCGTCAAATCTTCCTAGAGCCCCAACAACTCGATCCTTCCCGGCGGGCTGCCCGCGTCACCCGCGAGCTCGCTGGTTACCTTGCAGGGCTTTCTTCCCAATTAGAACGAGCCGGCCACGCCGCCGATACAGTTGCGCACTTTCTGATGCGCTGCCTGTTCACCATGTTTGCCGAGGACGTCAACTTGATTCCAAAGGCCTCTTTTACGGGTCTGCTGCAACAATACAGTGCGCCCGAACTGCGCGACTTGCTACCTGATGCGCTACAAAGCCTGTGGCACACGATGGACAAGGGAGGGTTCTCCCCTGATCTAAAAGCTAGGCTACGTCATTTCAACGGGAAGCTCTTCCACGATGCAATTGCCTTACCGTTGACTGCGGATCAGATGGAGTTGCTGCTGCGAGCTGCTAAAGCTGATTGGACGGAGGTAGAGCCCACGATCTTCGGTACCTTGCTGGAGCGGGCATTAGACCCGAAAGAACGACATCGGTTGGGTGCGCACTATACGCCGCGGCGCTACGTGGAACGTTTAGTAATGCCGACCATCATTGAGCCGCTCCGACGAGAGTGGGCGGCTGCACAAGCTGCTGGTGCGCTGTGGTTGGAGAAGGGTAAGGCGAAAGAAGCCCGAAATGAACTGACACGCTTTCTGCGGCGCTTAACATCCGTACGAATCCTTGATCCCGCTTGTGGGTCGGGGAATTTTCTTTACGTGACGCTTGAGCATCTCAAGCGTTTGGAAGGAGAAGTACTAACCGCCATCAACAGCTATGGCCATACAGGCCTACTTGACTTAGGTGATGGTACCACAGTGAGCCCACATCAATTATTGGGGCTGGAGTTGAACCCGCGCGCCGCGGCTATTGCGGATGTAGTATTAAGGATTGGGTACTTGCAATGGCACCTACGCACACACGGCTTAAGTGAATTACATGAGCCATTGCTAGATGAGTATCAGAATATTCGCCAACAAGATGCTGTACTTACCTATGAAGAAGGATTCTCTAACTCGAAACCCACGGAATGGCCGAAAGCTGACTTCATCATCGGAAATCCGCCCTTTGTAGGGGACAAAGCTATGCGCGGTGCGTTGGGTGACGCCTACGTAGATGCGCTACGCAATACTTACAAAGGTATTGTGCCTGAATCGGCCGATTTGGTAATGTATTGGTGGGAGAAGGCTGCTGAAATTGTACGTCAAAGTAAAGCTGAAGCTTTTGGTTTCATTACTACAAACTCAATTACTCAAACTTTCAACCGTCGATTAATACAGAGGCATTTGGACGCTACACCACCACTTTACTTAACCTATACTATAGCAGACCACCCATGGGTAGATAGTGCGCAAGGAGCTGCTGTACGCATAGCAATGAGTGTAAGCCGTACAGATTCACCTGTAGGAAAATCAGTAAAACTAGTAAGTGAAATCGCTAATACAGAAGATGATGCACATACTGTAGAATTCAAAGAAATAGAAGGTGTTATAAATGCTGATTTTACAGTAGGTGCAGATGTGAACACCACAAAAGTACTGGTAGCCAACACCCGTCTCAGTTCACAAGGGATGACATTAGTGGGCGGAGGATTTGTCATCACAAAAGATGAAGCAATAGCATTAGGCCTAGGTCAGATTGACGGTCTTGATAAACACCTTAGACCATATATAAATGGGCGTGACCTAGCGCAAAAACCTCGCGGAGCATGGGTTATTGATTTATTCGGCTTAGAGCCAAGCGAAATTATTAGCAAGTTCCCTAGAGTTTATCAACACGTTTTCGAAAAAGTAAAGCCAGAAAGAGAACGCAACAATCGAGCAACCTACCGAGCTAAATGGTGGATATTTGCAGAAGCACGCTCTCAAATGAGACAATCATTAGAAGGATTGTCTAGATATATTGCTACGCCACGTACAGCCCGTCATAGGATATTTTCTTTTATTGATTCAGAATATATTGCTGATGCCAAACTTATTGCCATTGGCTTAGAAGATGCTTACTATTTAGGAGTCTTATCCTCAACTATTCATAATATTTGGGCCTCAGCTACAGGTGGTTGGTTAGGAGTAGGCAATGATTCTACCTACAATCATAGTGAGTGTTTTTCCAAGTTTCCCTTCCCAGCAGCTACACCCGAGCAACAAGCCCGCATCCGAGAACTAGCCGAACAACTCGATGCCCACCGCAAGCGCCAACAAGCGCAGTACCCTGTACTTACACTCACTAATCTCTACAACGTCGTCGAAAAGCTGCGTACCGGTCAGCCCCTCACGGCCAAAGACCAAATAGCCCACCAACTGGGCCTCGCTTCCGTTGTACTCAGCCTCCATCAACAACTTGATGCCGCTGTCGCTGAAGCCTACGGCTGGCCCGTGGATCTACCCGACGCCGAGATCCTCACTCGCCTCGTACAGCTCAACCACGAACGCGCCCGCGAAGAGCAAGCCGGTCTTGTGCGCTACCTGCGACCCAGCTACCAAGCGCCCGAGCAGCAAGCAACGCTCTCCTTACCCAAGCAGATCACGCCTGCTACAGCGGCCACTGGTATTGCGGGCCCACAGCTGTGGCCGACGGAGCTTGCCCAGCAGATGCAAGCATTACGCGATGCCATCCAACAAGCAGGGCAGCCTCTTACTCTAGAGCAGGTGGCAGCTCGTTTCAAGCGCACGAAGCCCGAAAAGGTACGGCCTTTACTCGATACCCTAGCTGCCCTGTCTTTGCTACGCCTAACGGATAATGGCTACGCCTCCTGAACAAAGAAGCCCCTCAGTTGAGGGGCTTCTTTGTTTATAAGAAAATAGCATTACTGTCTACTTCCTACCAGTGCATTTACTGTTAGCTTCAGCCTAGCGGAGGTACGCAGATTATCATTTTGCACCGCGAAGTACAGTCGCTTCGTACCTGCTGGGAGAAGAAGCTCACGCATTGGCCTTGGGTAAAAGGCTAGTAAAGCGGCTGTTTGCTAGCGTAGGCACTCTACAGTTAACAGCCTTTCTCTTCCCGCAACCGTCCTCAACTCTTCCCTTAAGGCCTCTTTACGCTGGTGGTCCCTCCATCACCACCTGTTCTTCCGAAATGAGTATTCCTCCTTGCGCGAGGTCGAGGAAGTTTGCATGGTCCGGATCTACTTTAGTCTGAAAGTTTTCGGAAAAGAACAGCGCATTTAAGTCCTGCAGGCTATCAAACCACACTTCCACCACTGCATCGTAGCTTGGCTCGCCAAACCCCGCGGCAGGAACGGGATACGAGACGACAAAGCGCCGCATGTACCGGGCTTCGGGCAGGGCCAACAGCAGCGGCTCATGCACGTTCTGACGATAAGCTTTAAACTCCTGCTGGCTCATGCCGGCACGGCGCTTGAGGGTAAGGCATCTCGACCATGGCAATAGTGGGGTTCCGCTCAAAGCGGCTGTTCGTGAATGAATAGGGGTAGGCCGCCGCATCAGGGCATAACACGCAGTCCTTCTTCTAAAAAACCTGCTGCCACCATACGGCCGGTTGAACGACGACAAAGGTCGGTCGATAGTCTACCCGCTGTTTACCAAATTCACCCAGATACTTACCCAATTCAAAGACGTCGAAACGCCGAGGGTGCCAGGCCGGTGTGCTTTTTAAAGAAGTAGTTGAAATGCGCCGGCTCGTCAAACCCGATGCTGTAGCCCACCTCGGCAATGGGCCAGTCCGTGTGCCGGAGCAGAGCTTGGGCTTCGCTACTCAAGCGGCTAGCAATGTGGTCGGTGGTCGTTTTGCCGGTCGTAGCCCGCACGCAGTGGTTGAGGTAGTTGGGGTGCACGGCGAGTTGCTGGGCAAACGCGCTTGCCGAGCGCAAGGCAACCCGCTGGGTGGGAGACTCCAGAGGGAACTGCCGTTCGAGCAGCTCCAAAAACACGGCCGTTAAGCGCGCTTTGGCACTGGCCGGCTGGTAGCTGGCATCGGCCGGCCGCAGTTTGAGCGTGTAGTGCAGCAACTCCGCGGCATAGGTACGCAGCAGATCGTACTTGAGCGGATAGTCGGAGGCCAGTTCGGTCAGCATTTTCTCGAACAAGGCACTTACTTCTTCCGTCTGGGCAGCCGTGAGGGGATAGACGGGAATGTTTCCGGGCTGCAAAAAAGGATGTTCGGTGAGCGTTACGCCCATTCTCCCGCGCTGCTGAAAGAAGTCTTGGCGAAGAACGCAGAAAAAGCCGGTTATTTCCGCGGAGAGCAGTTGGCGGGTATAGGGCAATTTTGGATTAAAAAACAGCAAGGCGGGGCCAAGTGCCTCCCTGCGTTGGTCGGCGTACTCATACACACTGTGCCCGCGGCGGAGCAGCGCGATTTTATAAAAATCGCGCCGGCTGAATTGTACGGGCTCAGCATCGTGGAGTAGGGACTCTTCCAAGCGAAAGACATTGACCTGCCCCAGGTCGGTTGGCCGGGTATCCGGAGTAGTTTGGAAGTGGCGCTGATAAAATTCGGAGAGTCCTTCGGGCTTTGCCATGCGATAAACTTACCCAATTCACCTTTGCTTAGGGCGTAGCGGCTGAGTACCTGATACGCCGAAAGGGAGTAACGTCGTGGTAGCTGCCCATCCTACAATAAGCCAACCTTGCCCCACCACCGCGCAGTGGGGCGTATGCACTAGGCAGCGCTTGGTGACCGACGAGCAACAGCTTGTGTAGTATTTGTACTAACAGCCCTACCATGCGCCGCGTACACCACGAGCACCGCCTCATCCACCAGTACCCTAGGCCTTAGGTAAAAAATTGAGTTACCTGTTACATGGTCGGCCTTACCCACTCCGCCGGGCGCAGCACGCTTCGGTCGAACTATCAGCTTCCCGTGCGCCCCTCCTCGAAGAAGCCGAACTCCCCTTGCCGCTTGCTGTGCTGCCACTGTAGGGGCGACCTTTAGAAGGCTGCGGCCAGCGCCTGCTTCTTTTCTCACGCCGCGCACAAGCCATGCGTTGGAGTGACTTCACCACGAAGTCATTATTCATCCCCGCTGCATAGCCTTTCGTCACATTTGCCAGCACGGGCCGGATGCGCGTCGTACTCTTGGCTAAAAAAGAACAATGGGTACGAAATGGAGAGACCATGAACGGCTACTAGTCACCCTGCTGACGGGAATCACCTGTGCCGGCTACGGCTGGTACGTGCATACGCCGGAAACCAGCCGCTTGGCGGCGGCCTTTAGCGAGCATCGACAACCGTTCAACCAATACTTGAATCTGCTGGCCCCCCAGCTAGCCGTGGTGCTGGCCTTGTACGTGGGCTACCGATGGGCGAACTATAGTTTCCTGACGATACGGGCACGCTGGCCGTCGCAGGCGCTGACCGTGACGGCGCTTCTCTCGCTCGTCTGGATCCTTCTCCAACTGGTCCTGGCAGCCTTTTTTGTGGCATTGGTGGCCAACGTAGCCACGTATTATGCGCATCCGCATTACATTAGTTATGGTCTGAGCTTCCGCCTGCTAAGCCTGTTTGGCTACCATGAGCAGCCTGTACTTAAGGTCTTTACCGGTCTGGACCGAGCACTGGGACTGTTACTAGGCTTTGGGGTGTATGTAGGCCTACGGGAAGCGGTCCTCTACTGGGTGGAACAACCCGGTCCACGCCGCACCTACCGGGTAGTAGTGACTAATCAAATGACCGCGCTGGTCACGGTGTATGTGTGTTTGGGTCGCTTACTGGGAGCTTTTAACTTGGTTAGTGAGGAGTCCTTACTGGTGTACCTCTTCATCATTCCCCCCATGGCCGGGCTATACCTGAGCACCACGTACTGGCTGCTGCCCAGAGCAACGCCACCCATCCTACGGACGGCGCCAGCCTTTCTGCTACGCCTCTTCGCCCTTTCCTTTCTCTGGACCTTGCCCTTTGCGCTGCTGCTGACTCGATTCGTCTTTCACGAAAATTTTCTCCTGGTCTTACTCGGCGGCTGGATAGGACAAGTAGTAGTTACCCTCCCGATGTCGTGGTTTCTGTACCAGCAGCGGCAGGATACCATTTTGCAGTTACGCGGCGTCGAGCAACGGCTGGTGCACTCGGCGGTGGAGTTACACCGATTGCGGTCCCAAATCAATCCGCACTTCTTGTTCAACGCCTTGAACACGCTGTACGGTACGGCCCTGAAGGAGCGGGCCGGAGCCACCGCCGAAGGGGTACAACGGCTGGGCGACATGATGCGCTTTATGCTGGAAGAAAACACGCAGGACTTTATTGCCCTTGACCGAGAAATTGGCTACCTGGAAAATTACATTGCGTTGCAAAAGCTGCGGACCCCTCCCTCGCCAACGCTACGCATTGAGACGATGATTCAGCCGCCGTCTCGTCCATACCGGATCGCCCCCATGCTGCTGCTGCCGTTCGTGGAGAATGCCTTCAAACACGGTATCAGTCACAAAGAACCCTCGTGGGTGCGTATTCAACTGACGTGTGAGCAGGACTCCCTCCGCTTTGAAGTGCGCAACAGCCGGCACGTGCGGGCGCCAAACGACCTGGAAAAGCCGGGGATGGGCATCGGGCTGCAGAACGTGACCGAACGCCTACGCCTGCTCTACGACGGTCGCTATCACCTCAGTTGCCAAGAAGAGGGAACCGATTTTGTCGTACACTTGGTGTTGCCGCTATCTACCTACGAGTGAGTCCACAGCCTCTTTCGCTTCCACCAGCCTACTTTTTTGCATGATACGTGCCATTGCTCTTGACGACGAACCTGTGGCGCTGGAAGTTATCCAACTGCTGACGGAGAAAGTGAGTGTGTTGGAAGTAACGGCTTACTTCACGGATTGTTTTGCTGCTTCCGAATACGTGCGTCACCACCCGGTTGACCTCGTTTTTCTGGACATCAACATGCCCGATATGTCGGGCCTGGAGTGGCTGCGCTCAATTACCAGTCCCCCGCTGGTCGTGTTCACGACGGCCTACAGCGAACATGCCGTGCAGAGTTATGAGCTGAACGCGGTCGACTATTTGCTCAAGCCCTTCTCCGCCGCCCGTTTCCTACTGGCCTGCCACAAAGCGTACGACCAGTACACGGTACGCCAACAAGGACCGAACCGATTGGGCCCTTCCACGGCCCTGTTCCTGAAAAGCGGCTATGAACAAATTCGCGTGCTACTGCAGGATATTCTGTACGTGGAAAGCCAGGGCAACTACGTGCAATTCATCACCACCAGCCAGAAAGTACTCACGCGCCTGACCATGCAGGAAGTAGCGCAATTGCTACCGGCTCACGCGTTCGTTCGCATTCACCGCTCCTATTTCGTGGCCAAAAACCACATCACTAAACTGGACCGCACCACGGTCTGGCTTCACCACGTGGCCTTACCCATTGGGCCTGGCTTTGCCGAGCAGCTCACGCATATCACGGGCTAGGCCACTACAACCAGATGCGCAGCTGATCAATAGCCTGGGCTACCGACCCTTAGACCAAAACCAGTTTCAAAAAGCGCTGGTATTCTTCAAGCGCAACGTGACTACCTACCCGCGTAGTGCAGTGCGAACGCCTACAACAGCCTGGGGAATACGTATGCGCAGCTGGGCAACAAGCGCCAAGCGATTAGGGCCTACGAACGCGCACTACGCCTAGCTGAAAACGCAGACACGCGCAGGCCCTTCGAGGTAAACACTAGCGTATATAGGAGTCCTAAGACGTATCGTCAGCCAATGCTTTGGAGCTGTGATTGAGCAAGCGGAGCAAAAGACAGTTAGTACAGTAGATACAACAGTAAAGCCCCCCTTTACTTCTCCCTCAACGACCAACCACTCCCGTAAGCGTGGGCTAAAAAACAAAGCACTCAAGCCTACAGATAACTTAGTGAATAACCGGAAAGCCCCTCACATAAGGGGCTTTCTTTGTTTGTGCACAAGGCACGGGCAGTGGAATAACAGATTCTGCCTAATATGAGCGATATTCTCACCTTTACTCCTCTCATTCCCCTTTGATATCGCGTGTGGTATGTGGCAGCATCTCTTTGAAGTCCTGTGGTTTACGCTAGCTTACCCTGTGTCGCTGCTACTGGCCGTCTTTATTGGCTATGTAGTAGCGGAGTACAACTACCGCCGCCGCGGCTTCCAGTGGAAACCTTCCGGCATTGAAAGCGCGCTGATTACCATCTTCGGCCTGCTGCTCTCTTTTACATTGCTCTCGTCCAACAACTCGCTTAAAGAACGCACCACCTTCATTCATCAATCGTCGGATGCCGTGACGGAACTCTACCGGGAAAGCCAACTGCTCCCCCCGGCTGAGCGCGTCGCCATTCGCTCGTTTTTGCTACAGTTTCTGTCGCTGGAACTGCGCGCGCACCGCCCAGACCGGACACAGGTCCCCGAACACTCCCGTCAGCTTGCCGCGTTGTACCGCCAGTCGTGGCAACGGTTCCGGGGCTCCATGGCAGCTACTTCCACCGAGGCAGTGGCTGTACGCCGGCTACTGCCGGCCTTCAACAGTCTGAGTTCGGCTACCTCCCGGCTGCATTATGCCAATCAAGAGCGTACGCCGTATCCGATCATCGTGCTGCTGATCATTTCCTCCTGGGCCATCGGGATGTTGGTTGGGTTTACGAACAACGCGCAGGAGAGTCGCCATTACTTTGTCCCGGTTCTTTTTATCATCATCTCTTCGTTGACGATTCAAGCGATTCGAGATTTGGATAACCCTTCACTCGGCTTTATCCGTCCAAACTATACGAACTTAAGCGACTTGCACCAGCTGCTCCGACAGGAACAAGGGATGGATACAGTATCTCCATGAAGCAACAGCTCACCTGCTTTTCCTACCCAATACCCATCCCCCGTTCAGGGCCGCGCCGGGCGTGCTCCCGGTCCCGTTCCAAGGTCCGCGCCGCTCCCGTACGCGTGGTGTTGTTCGCGTAGCTTTCTTCCAGCTGCGCGCCCGGCGAGCGGCGCACCGTATCCAGCACGCGGCTGATGCCCTCAATGATCTTCCAGTCAAAGAAATAGCTGACCTGCAACTCGACCCGCTGCTCGGACAGCGTTTTACGGCTCCACACGTTGGCCCCGGCCTTTTCCAGTGCCTCTTCGATGCGGTCCGCCTGCCCCGCGTCGCGAGCCTGAATCACGGCGTGCAATGCTGCGGGATTCTGGGCCAGCTTCTCCCGGCGCTGCTGCTCCTGCTCCGCCTGGGTGCGCTCGATGGCTTGCTGAATTTGCGTGAGCAGCTCCTGCCCGTTCGGCCGCAGCGTGGCCAGCGGAAACTCTACGGCCGTGGCTGGGTGGCGTACGCCCAGGGTCTGGTCTGGCTGCTGATAGAGCACATACCCTTCCTGCTGCAGGGCTTTCTCCACCTGGCCTACTTCCGTCACCGGTCCGCGTAGCACCTGCCCGACTACTTGCTCGGCGCGCTGGCGCTGTTGCTTTTGCAGCTGGTTGACTTGTTTCATAAGCCCTGGTGATAACGCTTCCCCGCGGGCCGTGCGCACAACCAGCTGCGTATAGTGTGCGCTTTTCTGCGCCAGCTGCGTCGTCTTCTCCGCCAGCTCTTTTTCTTTCTGCGTCAGCAATGTCTTGGTCTGCTCGTGCTGGGCTTTGCTGGTGGCCAGTTGCTTTTCCAGCACCCGCACCCGATCCTGGGCCAGGGTGTTGGCCGTAGCAATGGTTCCCACCTCCGCCAGCTTGGCATTGGCCTCGGCCAGTTGCTGGGCAGCTTGGTGGTTGAGCCGCTCCAGTTCCCGCTGCAGGTGCACCCCACTGTCGACGTACCACGCCTTTTTGGTTATCTCCAGCGGCGTGTGCGCGACGGGGAGTAGCACATGGTCCAGCTCCCGCTGCGTAGTTTTCTGCGCCCCGTAGTAGCGGCGTACGTCCTCATGGCGGGCCGTGCTGTACATGACCCCTCGCTGCAAGCCGTAGGGCGCCATGGCCTGGGCATAGTCCGTTTGCAGCTGCCGTAAGGCTACCGGATTGAATAGATCGCGGGCTGACAGGCGCACGGCAACCCCGACCTTTTCGCCCTTGTGCACACGCTGCTGCTGGGTGATGGGCACGACCAAGGCGTGCAGGTGCGGGGTGCTTTCGTCCTGGTGCAGCATGCACCCAATGACATTTTCCGACCCGTAGCGCTTCTGCAAAAAGTCCAGATTGTCTTTCACCCAGCTGGAGTCCCGGATGTCCGCCCGCTGCCCCGTCGTGGGGTCTTTCGTAAAGCGCTCCTCGCTAGCGGTCAGCAGCACTTCCACGGCCCGCACCGCATCCTTGCGCAGGCGCGGCAGCTGCAGCTGTGCAATGCGCTCGGTGGCCAGGTCCCAGTAGCTACGCTGGGAGTGATTGACTAGCTCCTGGTTCAGGTGGCGCAAAGCAGGGTCGGCGTTGGGCGTTTCCTGCGTGCGGTAGTTGTGGTGGGCGACGCTTTGCGCCTGCTCCCGACTCGTGATCTTGGTAACGCGGATAATGGCAAAGGCCATAGCATAACAGGCTAGGGATACAAATCAGATGTATACGCCGTATATTCTCCAATGTATAGTGGGTTATACATTGGACGAAATCGACTGCTTTAATCCAACGATCTACGTAGGCCTTCTATTGCTACCCTCTTCCGCAGGAAGTGTATTCTTTTCTAGCCTTTTACAGCTACTACGTATCAGCGCTTACCTCCCTCCCTACCGGAGGCGCAAGCGGTGGCACTGCAGAATCAACAGCTGTTCCAGGGTCAGCTCGCCCTGCACGTAGCGTTGCCACAGGGAGAGGGTCTCCGAGCTTACTTGCGGGAATCCTGCGTCGGCTATACCGACCACCTGCTCGGCTTGCTGGAGGCGGGATAACCAGCTTTGCTGCTCAGATAAAGAAAGCGAAACAGGTGGAACGGGTAAATACGAGGCAGCCATAGTGCAGTAGGAAAGTACAAAATCTACAATGAATTTTGTCCCTACTACGCAATAGGTTCCGGTACGTTTCGCTTCTATATAGGTCTTATTGTCTGCCCCGTTTGCAATTACCGGGCGAGTTGCTTTTAGCCTTCTTCACCCGCGTGGGCTGATGGCTGCGCCAATGCTTGCTGGTAGGCCCAGTCCTCGGGCGAGAGGATGGCTTGTAGAAACGCGTCGTACCCCTGGTCGCCGCGTTTGAGGGCGTGCCGTCGGAGCGGCAGGCTATTCTTGTTCGCCTTGAAGCCGTCGCGTTCCATGGCTACCCGCATCTTTTCCGGTAAGCCTTCCAGCCAGTGGCGAAAGTCGTCTTCCGTCACCTCACCCGCGGCCTGCTGCTGATACCGGTAGCAGGCGTTGCCGAGTCGAAACAAGCGGGCGTGATAGGTTCGTTGGGCTTCCGGTAGCGTCGCTAAAAAGTCTAGTTGCGCTTGGTGGTACGTATCCAGGGGGTGTCGGGGATTCAGTAACTCTTCCATGCTGTAAAAGAACGACAACGGGCGGGGAGTAGCTAGGAGCTAATCAGCACCTAGCCAAAATTTTGTAGCGGTTTTTTTTTTTAATAGAACCCCAGGGAGCGCTCATTGACTATTATGGAGCGCGCTATTTCCCAATCCCACGCCGGATCCGCTGCTTGCGGCTCTCCTCCTGCTGGCGGATATGCGCGGGTCGCTCCGTAATGTCGAAGCCCTCAAAGAGCTTGTCCAGTGCGTCGTGCAGGGCCTGTTTTTGCGTGTATTCGTACTGGCCCTGCATGCGGCGGGTATGCACGTAATCCTTTAGCTTATCCAGGTAGCGTTGCCCCAGTACGAAGGTTTGCCGCACGTCAGCTTCTTCATTTGTAACAGCAGTAACACTGGTAACAGCATCTTCCTTCACTGTGGAAGTATTATCGATGTTACTGGTATTACTTTCCGTAGTTATTGGGGTGGTAGGTTTTCGGTCTTCGTCGAGAAAGTCAAAGATATCTTTCTCCGACGTGCGCTTCGGCGGCTCAACGGCGGCCGGTGCTTTTTTGAATGACTTGGCCATGGTAGGGTTAGCGCGTGAGTATTTCCTGCACGAGGGCCGCGTAGTCGGCGGCCCCGGCACTGGTAGGGGCGTAGCTGAAAATGTCCTGGCCCAGGTGGGGGGCTTCTCCCAACGCGATGGTTTCGCGAATGGTCTGCTCCAGCACTAGGCCCGGGTATTTGTCCCGGATGGTTTCCGCCGTTTCCCGCCGCAGCACCTTACGCCCGTCGAAGCGCGTGAAGAAGATGCCACCCACTGTCAACGTAGGGTTCACGCGGCGCTGCACACGGGCGACCATCTCCATCACCTTGTCCAGGCCATCGGTGGCGTACAGCTGCGCCTCCAACGGAATGTAGAGGGCTGTGGCGCACGCGTAGGCGTTCAGGGTAATCAGCCCCAGGGCCGGCGGGCAATCCAGCAGGATATAGTCGCAGCGCTGCTGAATAGGCTCTAGTAAATCCTTGAGCAGAAACTCCCGGTCCAACTCATCCCCTTTCACCTTTTCAAAGCCCGAGAGTGCCGGCGCACCCGCGACCAGCGCTAGGTTCTCCTGCAACGGATAGGCTTTCAGGCGGTATTCGTGCAGCAGGGCGCCGTACACGTTGTGCTCCGGGTCTGCTAACCCTAACCCGTGCGTTAAGTTTGCCTGCGGGTCTAAATCGACTAGTACGACCCGGTGGCCAGCCCGGGCCAGCCCGGCGCCGATGTTGGCGGTGGAAGTGGTTTTGCCTACTCCCCCTTTCTGATTGGTGAACGCGAGAATCTTACTCATGATGGCAAGTATACGAGAAATTACTACTGTTATCCATGTTACTCGCTAATTGTAAGCATGTGTTATTAGTGTTACTGATGTTATATATAATACATGCCGTTGTTGTGAGTTTACCATACCGTGTCTTCACTTATAAAACGTGGTAGTTTAACTCCACTTATAAAAGGTGGTTTTAAATAGGTATGGTAATAACTATTATATGAATAGTGCAATCACTTAGGACGACAGGGCTTGCGCGCACGGGATTGTTGTTTTTGTTGCTCGTTAGTTGAAAAACCACTTTTTATAAGCTAATCGTTAGAGGGTAATCAACAATTTTGTGAAAACTTGTAATACTTGTCTATTTGCAGGAGGGCATAACACACTGATAGTAAGTAGTTTATAAAGGTAAAAAACCACGTTTTATAAGTTTTATACCACGTTTTATAAGTCAAAAACCACGTTTTATAAGCGAAAAACCACGTTTTATAACTGGAAGTACCACGTTTTATAAGCGAAAAACCACGTCTAAAAATAACAGTGGTTTTTATACCATCACTTCTTTACCTTGCGCCAAATACTATGCTATGCCACAGGATACTACGACGGCAACCGCGCTGGCTATTCGCCAGCACAACGCCATTACCACGGCTCGGTATGATTACTCAGCGTGTCAACTGGATATCCTTTTCTATGTGCTTTCCAAACTCAAGAAGGACGACGGCCCCGACACGCAGTACTGCATCTACGTGCGGGATATTGAGGAGCTGACCGGCCGGCGCTGGAATTATCAGCAACTGCGGGAAGCGACGGCTGATATGGGCTCGCGCATGTTCGAGGTAGAAAACGCGCAGGTGTATAAGCAGCTCTGGATGTTTCAGAAGGTAGAGTACATCAAAGGCAAAGGCTACTTGGAGATTGAGCTTTCCCGCCATATCCGGCCTTACCTGTACGAGTTGAAGGACAACTTCACGTCCTACCAACTACATTCAGCGCTGAAGCTGACCAGCAAGTATGCCAAGCGGGTATACCAACTAGCCTCGCAGTGGAAGGACGTAGGAGAAACCCGTTCGTACGAGTTGGATGAGTTCAAACTGATGCTCAAGCTGAAAGACCCAACCGGCAAGGAGCCCGAGCAGTTTCAGAATATCAGCCAGTTGAAGGCCCGCGTACTCGATATTGCCGTACGGCAGATCAATGAGCACACGGATTTACAAATCAGCTACCAGCTGCAGAAGCAGGGGAGGGCCTTCACCGGGGTACGGTTCTACGTGCGCAAGCAGCAACCCCAGCAACTGCCGATTCCCTTCGATACGACGAGTGACGATACGCGCACGCAACTCGCCCGGCAACACCTCGATACGCTGGGTATTACGCAAGCTCCCTTAGTGCACCAGATCCTGCAGGAGCCGCGGTTAGTGGAAGAGCTGTTTAAGTTCATGTACAAGCTGAAAACCGATAAGGTGAAAGCTGATCGGAACCCGGGTGGTTTATTCCTAAAGATGCAGGGGCTGCGCTAGCAAAAACCACTTTTTATAAGTGGCTTTTGCTAACATAGTGTTACTAAGTAATATTGGTAACACAGGTAATATAAGATGCTAATCTCGCCGTATATCTTGTTGATTATCTGATCAATAGCGTACAGGGCTATCTACCGCGCTGAAAACGCGTATCTTGCTTTTATCACTACGGCATTTACCTTTCTTACTATTTACTATATGCCTACGCTTGTCTTGAAACCAACAAACGTCCATGATTTTCAACTACTCCTGGGTTTGGCGCACCGGCTGGGTGTAGAGGTCATGCAGGAACCAGCGCCCGATGCAGCGCAATTGGAAGCTCGCTTCTTTGCCTTGGCTGGCAGTTGGCAATCCCAGCAGACGGGGGAAGAGTTAAATGCTCAGCTACAGGCGTCCCGTACCTCTACTCGACCTGATTTGGCCTTATGATTCAGTATGTGCTGGACACAAATATCTGCGTGCACTTCCTAAAGAACGAGCATCAAATTCCCCAGCAGATTGCGGCGGTCGGATTTGCAAACTGCTACCTCTCAGAACTCACCATCGCCGAACTTCTCTTTGGGGTAGCGAATAGCGCTCCCGCTTGGCAAGCTGCGAACCGGCAGGCCGTTGAGGAGTTACGTCTGACCTTTGCCGAGCGCATCCTGCTCATTGGCCCCGGTTTAGAGTACTATGCGCAGCAAAAAGTTGAGCTCCGGAAGAAAGGCCGCCCAGTAGATGATATGGATTTGCTCATCGGGGTGACAGCCATGGCACACGGGTTTACCCTAGTGACACGCAACACCCGGCATTTTGCTGACATCGACGGCCTATCATTACAAAACTGGGTGGACCAACCTATTGCTCCACTGCTGCGGTTGAGTGAATGAGTAATCGAAAGCAGCTTTCATCTCTCACTACAGTATCGGACTATAACGCTTGCCGAGGTTCGTTTAATTACTGTTATAGCCAGTTTCGTGCTGCAAATGGTCGTTTGCAGCGCGTAATCTACTATTACCGGACACAACTATTCGGGGCAATCAGTGGCCTTCGCCTCTAACAGGGCTGGCACCGATACGATCTCAATATCCGTGAACGTACGTAGGTAGGCTTCAATAAAAGGCTTGTGAGCGGCACCTACAATGAGCAGTGCCTTTCCCCCAGCCATCGAGGCCGTAGCTTCTCGAATGGTCACGGCCATGCGCAAGTTCTGCGCTTCCCAAGCCGCCACCCGTTGTCGTCCCACCCGGCCCAGTTTCTCGCTTCGAAGCATCGACAGCCACTGCGCCTCCGCATCTAACGCGGCAAAGCGTGGCGAATTTTTCCACTTCATCACCGGCATGACTTCGGCGGCGGTGGCCATCTTCATCGCTTCCTCCGGCACTGCGTGAAAAGCGGGCGTGTTATGGTTAAATAAATCTACTTGGTTGGGTTCAGTGGCGACCGCCGCCTTAAAGGCAGCGAAATCTGGCTGGGCTACGTCGCTGAGATGGTCCCCAGCCCCGTACACCCGTTCCAACCCGAGATCTGCTGCCAGCCGAGCGGCTATCGAGGACATTTCGTTGCGCAGAGTAGCCCACAGGTTGACCTGTTTGGCTAGTGAAGGGGAAATGCCATCGGCCCCGATGCGCTCGGCCGCAGGTAAACGCAGCCATTGCACAGCTGCCGACAACGGTTCGGCTGCCGCGACGAACAAGCCCGCCAAGCGCCGCCGTTCTGCAGCGGTCAAGGCGTCTTTTGTGCATAGTGTATTGGCCTGCACCAGGGCTTGGGCCGCCGTCAGCTGAAGGTCGGCTTGCGCTGCTTTCGCCATCTGCAAGGTCGGGCCCGCATATTTGCCCGCATCGCCATGATAGGCCGCGTACGCTTCCAAGGCCATAACTTGTTCCCCAGACAGGGCCTCCGTCAGAATCAGGTCCGGCTTATAGGTACGGAGGCGACACAGGACCGGTTCGAGCCACGCCACTTGAAACGTGGCCGGTGCGGAGTCGAGATGGCCCAGACCAAAAATCATCACTTTGGTAGGTGCAATGGCTAGTGTGTGCTTGGCCACTGCTGGGTCGAAGGCTTGTTGTTGACTGCTGGTGAGTAGCGGCGGCGAAGTAGACCCCTGTGGGGTGGTTTTACAGGCCGACAGTGCCAACAGAAGGCCAACCAGGAGCCCCCTTACAGGAGCCTGACTACTGAATGAGCGCCAACCTAAATTGATTATTTTTAGCGGGCGTACCTGACAGATAGATTGCGCTTTCTCTGTGCAGATAGCTAGGGGGGAGGGCATTCTATAAAAAAGAGACATTAACACAAAGCTTAGTACTAACTCAGGAAGTTTGCAAGGCTTCTTCCGCTGTGGTAGTAAGAAAATTAAGGATACAAATTACAGCAAAACACTGAGCCAATCGTTAAGCCTCGAAGAGGCCATCCGGAAGGGCTACCTCAAAAAAACAGGGGTGATTAGCGGCAAAGTACCGTGCCGGGTGCAGCGGCCGGAAAGGTCGAAACTACCACTTTTCCAAGAGTGCGCGTATAACTCGCGTGGCTGTTGCAAAAAGCAATTGATTGCAAGTTAGTAAGTTGACAGCCTATGCTAGGCTTTCATCCCGTCGCGACAT
>NZ_JACSCY010000003.1 GCF_014333615.1 Hymenobacter citatus
TGTCGAGGAATCTCGCGTGCTGATGCCAGATACTATCTTTCGTCAGCACGCGAGATTCCTCGACAAGCTCGGAATGACGTTCAATAAGCCTTTAAAACGACTTGATAATCTCCGTGAAGTCGCGGGACTTGAGGGACGCACCGCCGATGAGGCCGCCGTCTACGTCGGGCTGGGAAAACAGCTCGCGGGCGTTCTGAGCGTTAGCTGAGCCGCCGTAGAGAATGGTAGTGTTGTCGGCCGCTTCAGCGTCGTAGGCGCGGGCTACCTGCTCACGGATGAAGGCGTGTACCTCCTGGGCCTGGGCGCTGGTAGCGGTTTTGCCGGTGCCAATAGCCCAAATGGGCTCGTAGGCAATGACTACCTGAGCAAACTCCTCGTTAGACAGGTGAAACAGGCCGTCTTTCAGCTGCTTGCTGATGAAGTCGAAAGTTTCTTCGGCCTCGCGGGTTTCCAGAGACTCGCCGATGCAGAAAATCGGCTTCAGGCCAGCGGCCAGGGCAGCTTTCAGCTTCTGGGAGAGCAGGAAATCGTCTTCCCGGAAATACTGGCGGCGCTCGGAGTGGCCCAGAATCACGTACTCGGCACCCACCGATTGCAGCATTTTGCCCGACACCTCGCCGGTGTAGGCGCCGCTTTCCTTGTCGGAGCAATTTTGGGCGCCTAGGTGGAAATTGCTACCCTGAGGTAGCTGCTTGCCCACACTATATAGGAAGGGAAACGGCGGGCAGATTACTACCTGCACCGATGAGCCGGTGGCCTCGTCGGCTACCATGTTGGTGATTTCGGAAACCAGGGCCAGGCCATCCTGGAGCGTGAGGTTCATTTTCCAGTTGCCGGCAACAATGTTTTGGCGCATAGCGAAAGAGCGTAGAGTTGAAGATTCGTCCGCAAGTTATGAGTTGCCAGTTACCCGTTGCGAGTTAGGAGTTCTACACCACCTCTTTCTTGGCTAGTCTGCGGCCCTCGAATGCATCAATACCAACTCCTGACAACTACGCACAAACAACTACAACCCCGCCGCCGTTTGCAACCGCCGCCGCGACAACAACAGGCCGCCCACCGTCACTACCACCGCGCTGCCCCAGGCCAGCCACATCAACTCAGGATAGGCATTTTGCCGCGCTACTCCAATGGCAACCAGCGCCCACACCGCTACCAACGGAAACGCTACCTCCCGAAACGCATAAGCCACCAGCAAGCCTAGGGCTACCACTACGGCCAGCAGCAAAGCCGTGAGTAGCACGCGTACGTTTTCCTCACCGTGCCACCCCCAACTCCACAAGCCCAGCGTAACATTAATAACGGTAGCTACTGAAATCCACCCCAGAAACAGCGCGAAGGGCAGACTGCTGAGCATTGCGCTTTTGTTGGCCAGCACCAGTGCTCGCGCCCTACCGTACACCAAGATCAGGCTAATCAGAATACCCAGCATCACCAACGCGCTCAGCGCCAGCCGCTCGTACGCAAACACCACCAACCACAGCCCCGTGAGCACATTAGCCAGCGTGAGAGGTAGGGCCACGGCGTCGGGCAACGGATTGCGGCGCTGGCTGGGTAGCAGCTGCCACACCGCATATACCAGCAAACTCAGAAAAATCAGCCCCCAGATGCTGAACGCGTAGCCGGCCGGCGTGAGTAGGGTAGGATACTTGCCGGATACCGCGCCGTTGGTTTGCCCATTGAATGGGTGAGCCTGCGACACGTAGTTCAACGCAATATTGCCGATGATACTGGCTGCCGCCACCCACCGCCACAAGCGGCCCGGCAACACAGATTCAGAGGAGGGCAATGGGGTAGAAAGTGCAGTCATAAAGCAATGCTAAGTGCGGGTAAATAGCAGTCCGGCTTCATCGGCGCCGGATCAGTAAGCGCTTATTCTTTGGGCAATTGCGGCTTGGGCTGACCAGCTACAGGTGTGGTAGAGGAAGCCAGCGCATCGGTTTTCGCTTTTACCAAGAGCGCCTGAATCTGAGTCAGGACGTTCTCGTCCTCCAGTTTTTCGATGAAGGCAATCAGCTCTTTCTTTTTGTGGGCGGGTATCATAGGGAGTGCAGGTTAAGGTAGTTGGCAAGAGGCCAATGGAGGCTATACGCAAACGCCCCGAATGGTTGTCCATTCGGGGCGGGTAGGGTGTGCGTGTAGTACCAGTTGCTACAGCTTTTCGGCCAAGAAACGGGCCGTGGAGTTGGTATCTTTCAGCTTCACCATTTCCTCGGGCGTGCCCTCGAAAAGTAGGTGGCCACCGTTGGTACCGCCCTCAGGGCCGAGGTCAATAATCCAATCGGCGCACTTGATGATGTCCATGTTGTGCTCGATGATGAGCACCGAGTTGCCTTGTTCCACCAGCGCATTTAGGGCCGTCATCAGCTTGCTGATGTCGTGGAAGTGCAGGCCGGTGCTGGGCTCATCGAAGATGAATAAGATCTTATCTTGCTGGAGGGTAGCACCTTTGGTCAGGAACGAGGCCAGCTTCACGCGCTGGGCCTCGCCGCCGGAAAGCGTGTTGGCCGACTGCCCCAGGCGAATGTAACCCAGGCCCACGTCGTGCAAGGGCCGCAGGCGTTCCACAATCTTGGGCTGGTCGGCGAAGAACTCTACGGCGTCCTCCACCGTCATTTCCAGGATTTCGTCGATGCCTTTTTCCTTGTACTTGATTTCCAGAATGTCCTGCTTGAACTTGTGGCCGTTGCAGGCCTCACAAGTCAGGTAGATATCAGCCATAAACTGCATCTCAATCTTCACCTGGCCTTCGCCCTGGCACACCTCACAGCGCCCGCCTTCCACGTTGAAGCTGAAGTGCGACGGTTTCAGGCCCCGCGCCTTGCTCAGCGGCTGATCGGCAAACAGACTGCGAATGGCGTCGTAGGCCTTCACATAGGTAACCGGGTTGGAGCGCGACGACTTGCCGATGGGGTTCTGGTCCACAAACTCCACATGCGTCACCTGGCCCTGCACGCCCATCAGACGGTCGAACTTGCCAGTGGCTTCGCCCGCGCCGCCGCCCAGCTGCTTGAGCACGGCCGGCGCCAAAATGCGCTTCACCAAGGTAGACTTGCCCGAGCCCGACACGCCCGTTACCACCGTCATCACGTTCAGCGGAAACTTCACCGACACGTTTTTGAGGTTGTTTTCGCGGGCGCCGGTCACTTCCAGCGCGTTGCGCCAGGGCCGCCGGGTTTTGGGCACCGGCACTGCCATCTGACCGCTGAGGTAGCGCCCGGTGTAGGTGGTGTCGTTCTCCAAAATCTCTGCGTACGTGCCCTGAAACATCAGCTTACCGCCGCCCGAGCCGGCCTCGGGGCCAATGTCGATGATCTGATCAGCCTGCTCCATCATCTTGTCTTCGTGCTCCACTACCACCACCGTGTTGCCAAGCTGCTGCAAGGAGCGCAGCACACCAATCAGTTGCTCGGCATCTTTGGGGTGCAGGCCGATGCTGGGCTCATCCAGAATATACATAGAGCCCACCAGCGCCGAGCCCAGCGAGGTAGCCAGCGAAATGCGCTGGCTCTCCCCACCCGACAGCGTGCTGCTGAGGCGATTGAGCGTGAGGTAGCCCAGCCCTACCCTGTTCAGGTAACTGAGGCGGTTGGTCACTTCCGTCACGAGGCGCTCGGCTACTTTAGCTTCGTGCTCGGTCAGGCTCAGGTTGTTAAAAAACTCTACCGCCTCCGAAATGGGCAGCAGCACCAAATCGGTGATGCTCCGGCCGTCGATTTTGACGTACTGGGCATCGTGGCGCAGGCGCGTGCCGCGGCAGTCGGGGCAGGTGGTGCGGCCCCGGTAGCGACTTTGCAGCACGCGGTACTGGATTTTGTGCGTCTGCTCCGACACCCATTTAAAGTACTTGTCGAGGCCGTCGAAGTACTTGTTGCCCTTCCAGAGCAACTGCTTTTCGGCCTCCGTCAGCTCATTATAGGGCCGGTGGATAGGGAAATCGAAGCGGATACCGTTTTTCAGCAGGGGCTTCAGCCACTCGCTCTGCTTGTCGGTGCGCCAGGGCGCAATGGCCCCCTCATACACCGTCAGCGACTTATCCGGAATTACCAAGTCTTCATCGATACCCAGCACCGAGCCGAAACCTTCACAAGTTTTGCACGCGCCGTACGGATTGTTAAAGGAGAAGAAATTGACGTTCGGCTCCTCGAACGTAATACCGTCCAGCTCGAATTTATCGGAAAACGTACGCCGCTCGTTGTCGAGCTGCACAATGCACGCGCCATGGCCTTCAAAGAAGGCCGTCTGCACCGAGTCGGACAGACGGAACTGCAAATCCTCGTCGCCGGGCCGAATGACGGCGCGGTCAATCATAATGTACACGTCGCCCTGCACCTCGGGCTTACCCTCGCCAATAAGGTCTTCGATGAACTCGGTTTCGCCCTTCACCACCACCCGCGAGTAGCCTTTTTGCAGCAGCAAATCCAGCTCCTTGCTCATGAGCCTACCCTCCTCCGAGGGTAGCAGCGGAGCCAGCAGCATCATGCGGGTGCCGTCGGGTAGGGTGAAGAGGTAGTCCACCACGTCGGCCACCGTGTCTTTGCGCACCTGTTCGCCGCTCACGGGCGAGTATGTGCGCCCTACCCTGGCAAAGAGCAGCTTGAGGTAGTCGTACACCTCGGTGCTGGTGCCCACCGTGGAGCGGTTGTTCTTGATGCTGACCTTCTGCTCGATGGCAATGGCCGGCGAGATACCGCGGATATAATCTACGTCGGGCTTGTCCATACGGCCCAGAAACTGGCGAGCGTAGCTGCTCAGGCTCTCTACGTACATGCGCTGCCCCTCGGCATACAAGGTATCAAACGCCAACGACGACTTGCCCGAGCCCGACAGGCCCGTGACGACGATAAACTTGTTGCGCGGCAGCGCCACGCTGAGATTCTTGAGGTTGTGCACCCGCGCATTCTTGATCAGAATAAAGTCGCGCGGGTCGAGTTGGTCGATGGGGTCGGCCGCGGGGGCGGCTACTTGCAAGGAGTCTTGGGCCATAGAGCGGTAAACAGCCAGCACCGGGGGTTTGGTTTCCGGCGGGGGTAGGGAGTTTACGAAGGTACGAGGTACGCAACTGCTGACTACCTATCGAGTAGCGCCAATCAT
The DNA here is from genome assembly GCF_014333615.1 of Hymenobacter citatus. GTDB lineage: Bacteria > Bacteroidota > Bacteroidia > Cytophagales > Hymenobacteraceae > Hymenobacter > Hymenobacter citatus. Next base: position 5,095 of record NZ_JACSCY010000003.1, read on the forward strand.
GCTGCTATTAATATGCTTTGCGCTACTATCTTGCATATTAAGCACTAGTTGATGCTACACAAAGTAGCGGCAATATAGATGTTAGGTGTAGATCAAAACAATGACTTTGAGACTTTTACCTATTTTATTAATTATTATAACATCATGTAACACTGAACAGAATACAACACCTGTTCAGGATATTTTACAACCGACAGATACTACAAAAGAGATTAAAAATGCAATTAGCAGACGGCACAACATAGTAGAGAAAAGTGACTCAACTACCATTTTAGGTATCTGGAAAGACGGAAACAGCGAGAATGCCACTTTTGACATAAGAAAAGATAGCATCTATTATATAGATCAGTTTGCTACTTACAAATATTTCATTATTGGTGACAGTATAAAAATTTATTATCCTGACCGTGCATTTACTGGATTGGTCAGTTTATCAAAGGATACCTTGACTATTACATCCGAGGACGGTGCGACTAAATTTTGGAAGTTTAAAAATTAATTATGCCTAACATTCAATTTTGCATTATAGTGGCTTAATGAACATACACTGGACAGTAATTTTTCAATATATATTTTATATTATATTCAGTTAACTAACCGCTGTTGCCGTCACTAATATAAACCCAGCACTCGTTATAGCCAATTCAATAAATCACGAATGATAACAGCTATCAAGGTATTACTCATAATATATGCATCTTGGTTTTCTGCAAATACAGCATGGTATGTCGTCTTTGAGAATGATTTTGTATACAAATCAAATATGACATTCGACGAAACAGTGGAAGCTTTTAGAAAAATTAAAGTTGAAGAAAAACACCTGATATCGCCTACAGCTTCAATCGACGGTAGAACAATTTTATCCAAGGACACTTTAATGACTGTAGCGAAATATCATATTAACTACTACGATACTCTTGAAAAAGCAATATATCATGTAATGATCTACCAAGATGGACCCAATAAGAAACATGCAAAAAATAAAACATACATAAGATTCTACTATTTAGAATATTCAAATGGACAGAGTATACCTTATGTTCGTGGAAAATTAAGAATCAGGGAGAATAAAATCAGGAGAAAGCGATTTGAAACTGTAGTGATTAATAAAGTACGAAAAGACTTACACAGTTTGAATCATCAAACAGGTTATAAGAATCGTGTAAAGAGAGTAATACATTTCCTTCAATAGGAAACAGGCTATAACGACACTTAAATGTTAGGCCAACGCCCTCACCCGCCGTCTAGCTCAGCACGTTGGCAGCAATTATAAACAGAACAAACCAGTTCGGCAGGATTTCTAATCAGGTTGTTCGGAGTGTTGGATTTGCAATGCGCCCGTTCGCACCTTTCTCACGATCAAAAAGATTAGGTATGTCTTCCTGCATTTTTTGAAACCCCGATTGCGCCAACAATCGGGGTTTCGTCTTTTTACAGACGACCATTTATTCTTCAACAGAACTCGCGCCCTACCCTACGCGTTACAACTCAAGCGACTTTTCGATATATCTGGCTGCAAGGGCTAACACTATGATAACGACAGCGCAAATCAATTGAGGAAAAGAATCTGGCAGATGGCGGCCGACAAGAAGCGCATTGCCAATTATTTAGAGAATCCCCAGCAAGGTATCCCGGATGGCATTAAGTTCATCAAGCCCTTCACCCTACCCGCTGCAAAATAGTCCGCAAGGCTACACGTTCGTTACCGACCACGGCACTCCACTCATTCTACCTGTTTTCTCAGCAAGCGTGGTGCCTTCCCAACGACGAATCCTACTTTGCGCTTGACACGTACTACCGAAAAACCAATATCTTTGTATCAGAACCACAAACGGCAGCCAGCGCCGGAACGCTGACTGCCGTTATCCTACGGATGCCCGAGCCAGTGGCTAACCACAGCTCGAACTGTTCCCCCTAGTGCCGCCTTAAACAATTCTAGGGAGATGCGAAACCATTCAGCCTTGCTAGCTGGTTTCGCCTTCATACGCACCTTTCTCATGGTTAAGAAGATTGGGTGTGTCTTCACCCGCTTCTTGAAACCCCGGCTGCGCCAACAGTCGGGGTTTCGTCTTTTACAGACTACCGTGTTGGCGGGGTGTTTACCGTACGCTTACATCAAAGGTAGCGTAAATACTACCACCTAAAACCCTCCCGCACACGCCCCGTTGAGTAGGAAAACCGTCTCCTATCCATGCCTGAAGACAACCCCTTTCCTCCCAACGCCTTCCGCCGCCAGGACGAAACGCCGGACGCCAACTTCTACCACTTCCCGCGCTTCGTGACGCATATCGACGCGGGCGCCATTGCGGCCGTTACGCAGCTGTACCGCGAGTATCTGCCGGCTGGTGGCGCAGTGCTGGATTTGATGAGCAGCTGGATTAGCCACCTGCCCGAGGACGTAGCGTACGGGCGCGTGGTAGGGCTGGGCATGAACGAGCAGGAGCTGCGCGCCAACCCGCGCCTGAGCAGCTACGTGGTGCAGGACCTCAACCACGCCCCTACCCTCCCCTTCGCCGACAACGAGTTCGACGGAGCCGGTATCTGCGTATCCATCGACTACCTCACGCAGCCGGTGGAGGTGCTGCGCGAACTGGCCCGCGTGCTGCGCCCCGAAGCGCCGCTGGTCATTACGTTTTCCAACCGCTGCTTCCCCAGCAAAGCCATAGCCGCCTGGCACGCCCTCGACGACCACGGCCACCTGCAGCTGGTAGCCCAATACCTGCAAGCCGCGGGCGGTTGGCACCAACTAGAGCTGTTGGACCGCAGCCCCAACGAGTATCAGTCCGACCCGCTGTTTGCGGTGGTAGGAAGGGTAGTTTAAGGTTGTGAGGGAATAGTTGTTAGTTGGCAGGAAAAGCCGCCTGTCATCCTGAGCGGAGCGAAGGACCTTGTCACGTCAGAACGACTACCGTAACAACGATTCGTTCTCGCGTCATAAGGTCCTTCGCTCCGCTCAGGATGACAGGCGGCTTTTCCTGCCAACTAACAACTATCCCCTCACAACTATACCCTCATAGAACACCCGCTCGGCGTTTTGGTGGCAGACTTTCGCCCGCACCTTGTCGCTTAGCGGCGCCTGCTCTATCCAGCGGCTGGCCGTTTCGGATTCTTCGAACGGATAATCCACTGAGAACAGCACGTTGTCGTCGCCCAGAGCGGCCAGGGCGCACTGCAACGATTCATCGGCGCACACGCCGGTGGTGGTTACGACGATGTTGGACTTGATGTATTCTGACGGCAGCCTGGTGAGGCCTGGGGGTAGGCCGGCGAGGCGGGCGCGGCTGTCGAGGCGCCAGAGCAGGTAGGGCAGCGTTTCGCCCATGTGGCCTAGGATCAATTGAGCCTTCGGGAAGCGCTCGAACACACCGCCAAACACCAGCCGCAGGGCATGCGTGGCCGTTTCTACGGTCCAGCTCTAGGTGGCACCCAGCAACTCGGGGTGGCCTTCGTAGAGCTGTAGTTTCTGGTAGGAGTTGGCGGGGTGTAGGTACACGGGCACGCCCAAGTCCTGCACCCGCTCCCAGAACGGGGTATACTGGTCTTCGTCGAGGTAGTGGCCGTTGGTGTGGCTGTTAATCATGGCGCCTCGGAAACCCAACTGGCGCACGCACCGCTCCAATTCGTCGGCGGCAGCGGTGGGGTCTTGCAGGGCCAGGTGGGCCAGTCCGCCAAAACGGGTAGGGTGCAACCCAATTTTTTCGGCCAGAAAATCGTTGGTCTCGCGGGCCAGACGCACGGCGCGGGCGGTGTCGGGCTCGGTCTGCACGCCGGGACTGGTGAGCGACAAAAACGACCGCTCGATACCGGCCGCATCCATCGCGGCCAAGCGCTGCTCGCCGAAATCCTGCAAGCGCGTCAGAATATTCTGCATGGCTTCCGGAGGTAGGTCGCGCATGTGTTGTTTGAACGGCTCGACAAAGGCCGGGGCAAGAAAGTGTTCTTCTAAAGCAATCTTTTTCATAGGGTTTGGCAGGGTATTTACTAGGGTAAGACCGTTGGAAATCAGTTCTGACAGCACACAGAGCAGCCGCTCTTGCCTACCTAAACGCAGCGCCGCGACACGCGGCGACGTAACTTTTTGGCCTTTGTGGGCGCTATTTTGGGAAGTTTGGCTGTTATAGTTGGGCTAATGACGCGTGACCCGGCCACCTTTCGGGCAGGCTCTTTTTCTTATTCCTTTCGTTTCTGAACACCCTGCGGGGCCCTTTCCACTGGTATGCGTTTTTCTTCTTTTGGTAGTTTATTGGTTGCCCTGCTTGGCGCATCCACGGCTTTTGGGCAGCGGCCTACGGCCAACCTTTCCGGTCAATGGAGTGGCAACCTGCGTATTCCCACCGGCGCTACCCTGCAACTGCAACTAAACGTGCAGGACCAAAGCGGCCGCCGCACGGCCACCCTCGACATCCCTACCCAAAACGCACGCAACATTGCCGTGGACCGGGTAGAAACCAAAGGCGACAGTCTGCTGCTCACGGTGTCGGCCATTCGGGCGCGCTTTGCCGGTCAGGTGGCCTCCGATGGAAGCACACTGCGCGGCTTCTGGCGCCAGAACAACGCCAAGCTACCCCTCACCTTCCAGCACACGTCTACTACTGCGGCGGCCACGGCTGCCGCGCCCGCCGCCAGGCGTAGCGGCAAGGCTGGCCGGCCGCAAGAGCCGCAGGCGCCATTTTCGTATCAGGCCGAGGAAGTGCGTTTCACCAATAAAAGCGCTGGCGTAACGCTGGCCGGCACGCTTACCCTGCCGCCCGGCAAGGGGCCGTTTCCGGCGGCTGTGCTGCTCACTGGCTCCGGCCCCCAGGACCGCGACGAGGCCGTGTTCGGCCACAAGCCTTTTCTGGTGCTGGCCGATTATCTGACCCAGCAAGGCATTGCCGTGCTGCGCTTTGATGACCGGGGCGTGGGCAAATCGACAGGCAACGCCGCCACCGCCACCCTCACCGACTACACCCAGGACGCCGAGGCTGCCATGGCGTTCCTGCGCAGTCGCCCCGATATCAATGCCAAGAAGGTAGGCCTGATTGGGCACAGCGAAGGTGGCACTGCTGGTGTGCGCACGGCCACTCAGGCCCAGCCCCCGGCGTTTTTGGTGTTGCTAGGTATGGCCGGTGTGCCGGGTAGCGAAACGGTGGTGCAGCAGGCGCTGGCCAACGCCCGCCTCAAAACCAAAGACCCCAAAATCCTGGCCGGCGTAGAGCAGCGCCAGCGTGCTCTTATTGCTATTAGCCAGCGCGTGGCCGATGCTCAGCAGGCGCAGCAGCAGATGATAGCCGTGCTGATGCCCGATATTTCCCTACCCGCCGAGCAAATGAACCAGCTCCGCGCCGCCGCCGCCGGCCAAGCCGCCGCCATGACCACCCCCGCTTTCCGCGCTCTGCTAGGCGACAACCCTGGCCAAACGCTGCGCAATGTGAAATGCCCCGTGCTGGCCCTAGGCGGCGCCAAGGACATGCAGGTGATTTCCAGCACCAACCTGCCCGCCATCGAAAAAACCCTGAAAAGTAGTGGCAACCGCGATGTGACCACGCGCGAGTTGCCTGGCCTCAACCATATGTTTCAGACCGCCTCTACCGGTGCCATAGATGAGTACAGCCGCATTGAGGAAACCTTCTCGCCGACGGCCATGCAGGCCATTAGCAGTTGGATTCTGTCTCGCACAAAGTAACGAGCCGTGCTATCAACAAAAGCCCCCGCACCGATACAGTGCGGGGGCTTTTGCTGATAGCACGAATTGCACGGAACGCCGTAGTGCTGCTGTCTTCTGGCAGGGGTAGGCGGCGCGGCCGTTCAATCAACAGACCGCTACTTTTTCAGGTAGGGCTTTAGCTGCTTGGTCCAGATGGCGTAGCCGGCGGGCGTCATGTGTAGGCTGTCGGACACGTATAGCTCCGGGCGCGGGCGGCCGTTTTTGCCGAGCATTGCGGGACCGAAATCCACATAGCGCAGGTGCTGCGGATGGCGGTCGATGTAGGCTTTAATCTTAGCATTAGCCTGCTGCATCTGCGGGTAAAGCTTCCATCGCGACGGACTCGGTTTAATAGCCAAGTACACCAATTCCACGCCGGGCAGGTCGCGGCGCATGCGGCTCTCGAAGGCCAGAAAGGCTTGATACACTTCATCCACCGTATTACCGGCGTTGATGTCGTTGTCGCCCTCATACAGCACCACTTGTTTTGGCTTGTATTTCAGCACAAGCTGATCGAAGTAGTGCACTGCATCGGGAAAGCGCGAGCCGCCGAAGCCCCGGTTGAGCACCGGGTAGCTTGCAAAATCGTGCTTCAGCGTCTCCCACTTACGTACCGACGAGCTACCTGTGAAAACGATGGGCGCCGCGGGCGGCTTTTGCAGACTATCCTGACGGGCAAATGTTTTGATTTCGCCGACCCACTGCCCAAAGTTGAGCGGCTCGGCACGGCGCGGCGCCTGCGCCCACACCACAATAGGCAAAAACAAGAAAAGCCCTAACAACAAACAACAGGAACGGGTGGGAAGCGGCATAGAGTGCGGCAAACAAAAGAGAACAGAAAGTGAATACTGCGGCCAACATACACAGATGTGGCCAGATAAGGTGACAATGGCCCAGAAACTATATCGAGCAAACAAGCTCCCTGGTAGCTCCTCACACTGGTCTCACCGGGTTGTGCTGTATGCTTTCAATGTGCAACAGGACGTTGGCAAGATTCTGGCATTTATCACTTTTTCACAAAGAATATGCTCATACCGCTGCAAATCGGTATTTGATTTTCACTTTATGCCCAGAGTTATACGTCTCGCCTTTCTTTTGCTCCTTTTTCTGCCGTATGCTTTGCGCGCGGCCGATGCTCCTCTAAATGGCCAATGGCAAGGCCCCCTCACCGTACCCGGCGGCTCCCTGGATTTGCTGATTACACTGGTTCCGCTCTCCAACGGCTCCTACTACGCCGCCTTGGACGTACCTAAGCAGAAAATCAGCCGCATGCCGGTAGAGGTAGAGCTGAAGGGTAGCGACATCACCCTGAAAATTGATCAGGCGGGCAGCAGCTTTACCGGGCAGGTGCTGGAAGGCGGCCGGGTACTAAAAGGAACCTGGAAACAGCCTGGCCTCACGGCGCCGCTCACGCTGGAGCGCCGCGCCATGCCCACGGCCTCAGCGGCCGCCCTCACCCGCCTGACCCCGCCCTACCGCGAAGAAAACATTAAGTTCAGCAACGCAGCCGCTACCGTAAGTTTGAGCGGTACGCTCACGGTGCCCGCCGGGCCGGGGCCTTTCCCGGCCGTAGTGCTGGTGTCGGACAGTGGCCCGCAGGAGCGCGACGCAGCAGTGCAGGACTACCGTATGTTTGGCATGTTAGCCGACTACCTCACCCGGCGCGGCGTAGCTGTACTGCGCTTCGACGACCGAGGGGTAGGCCAGTCGGGGGGACGCTACTTCACGACCACCACCGCCGACTTGGTGACCGACGCGCAAGCCGCTATGCAGTATCTACGAGCCCACAAGCTCATCAACCACCGCGAAATTGGTCTTATTGGGCACGGCGAAGGGGCCAACGTATCGTTACTGGCCGCCGCACAGCCACAACCCCCAGCTTTTGTGGTAGCGCTGGCTGGCTACGGACAGTCGGGCCACGAGGTACTATTGCATCAGCAACTGGAGATTATGCGCCTCATCGGAGCCGACCAAACGCAGGTGAAGGCAGCCATTGAGCTGTACGAGCGCATGGTCACGATTATCCGGCAAACGCCCAACGACAATCAGGCCCGCGGCAAGGTAGCCGGCACGTTGCGCCTCAGCAATACCAACATCGACCCAACCATGGCTCGTGCCCGCGCTATTCAGCTCACGTCGCCTTGGTCGCGCTACTTCCTCGATTTCGACCCGCTCCGCTCCTTACCCGATGTGCGCTGCCCTGTGCTGGCCCTCAACGGCACCGACGACCTACAAGTAGGCGCGGCTACCAACCTGCCCCTCTTGCAAAAGGGTTTGAAAAATAGCCGCGACGTAACGGTAAAAAAGCTCGCTGGCGTCAACCACCTGTTTCAACCCGACCCACAGGATTGGCCCTTGGTAAACGGACAGCAGCAGCCCAACTTCTCGCCTAAGGCGTTGGATACTATACGGGAATGGATTGCCAAGCGCACCACTGAGGCCCCCTCGGCAGCAGCACCGGAAAAGCCCGCCGCCAGCAAAACCAAGAATAACACGGCTAGCAAGTAGCCGCAGCTTATTCGGAGGGTGCGGGGGTAGGCGCTGGGGTCAGATCGAGGCGGCGAAGTTTGTCGGCTTTGAAGGCCGTTAACAATACCACCACAATCGTCATACCCCCGCCAAATACCACTGAGGGTACTACGCCCAGCAGCCGCGCCATCGCGCCCGACTCGAACGAGCCAATTTCGTTGCTGGAACCGATGAAGATGTTGTTGACGGCCGACACCCTCCCCTTCATGTATTCTGGCGTGAAGGTGTGCACCAGCGTTTGCCGCACAATCACCGATACGGAGTCGAATACACCCGTCATAAATAGCAGGAACAACGACAGCCAGATATTGGTAGAAAGTGCAAAGCCGATGGTGGCTACCCCAAAACCCGCTACGGCCCACAGCAACTTGCGTCCGGCCTGCTGGTGCAGCGGGAAATAGGTAAGTACCGCCGCCATCAGCACCGAGCCAATAGCCGGAGCCGCCTCTAGGTGTCCTAGTCCGGCCGCGCCTACCTTCAGAATATCCACGGCAAAGACCGGCAGCAGTGCCACGGCCCCGCCAAACAACACCGCAAACAAATCCAACGACAGCGCAGCTAACACCAGCTGGTTGCCCCAGATAAAGCGCAGGCCGCTTAGCACACTTTCCTGTAGCGTGAGCTTGGCGCCCTCTATGGGGGGTAGGGGCCGCGAGGCAATCAGCATAAACTGCACAAGCGCCAGCCCCAATAGCCCCGAGGCCACAGCATAGGAATTAGCAACGCCCAAATGCGCAATAAGGTAGCCACCGATGGCCGGCCCCAGAACCGCCGCTGCCTGATAGGTGGTGCTATTCCAGGTAATGGCATTGGAGAGCCGCTCGCGACTGGGTAACAATTGTGGCATAAAAGAAAACAGAGCCGGCCCCAGAAACCCACGCGCAATGCCGCTCACAAATATTACCGCATATAGCGGCAGAGTGTGGAGCGAGCCGGGCGCCAGCAAATTCAGCCCCCAGGGCGAGGCAAAATACCAGAGCGCCAACGCGCATAGCACCAGCACAGCTACCCCGGCCACAATAATGTTTTTACGCCGCACCGAATCGGCCACGTGCCCGGCATAGAGTGACACAGCTATGCTGGGAATGGCTTCCGATAACCCAATTAGTCCCAGGGCCAAAGGGTCGTTGGTGATTTTGAAGATCTGCCAGCTCACGGCCAGCCCCTGTACGCGGGTAGCAATGGTGTAGCAAATGCGTGCTGAAATCAACCGGCGGAAATCTGGAATCCGCAGCGCGGCATATGGGTCGTGGAGGGGTACCGACATGCAAGCAAATCGAAAAAGACAGGAAACGAATGCCAAAAGTAACCCGAAACTCCGGCCGCTTCACTTAGCACAGTGGGTCAATACCACCCATTAGCTTACCTCGTTCTGCCTGATCTTCATATATAACAGAATATATATTCCACCATCATTCTGCTTATCGCTCAAAATCTTATGATATTCTTTTCACTATCTATTGCTTAAGAAAATGGCTGGATAAGCGTACTGCACAGTCATTTAAGCGCTATTGTTAGTCTATAAAGCACCTATGACCATAATTTTTTATAAAACTCAAAATAATGGATATACTATATAAAATATTAAGGTTTCATAATACACAAAAAAATATTCTGCTAGCAGCGTTAAAGCGTTGTGTTTGGTATAACCATTCTTTACATTTGATCTTCATCTGTTGCTCATTCAAGCACTGCTTTCCTACTATTTACCCGGTAACCCCACTCTATGGCCTGAAGCTCTACGTTCCCTAACTCGTAGCCTTTATGGAAACCATGCAGCCGAGCGATTCCGCTCTCATATCCCTTTACATTACCGGTAAAGAATCAGCTTTCGAAATCTTATTGGAACGGCATAAAAGCCGGGTGTTTACCACGATTATGCTGATCGTGCGCGATGAAGACGTGGCCGATGATTTGGTGCAGGACACCTTCATCAAGGCCATTCATACCATGAAAAGCGGGCGCTATAACGAAGAAGGAAAGTTCTCTTCCTGGATCTGCCGCATTGCGCACAATCTAGCTATTGACTTCTTCCGGCGCGAAAAACGTAGCCCTTTATTGAATCTGGATACAACAAGCCATGCCTTCAATTCGTTAAGCCTTGCGGAAGAGGGCGCGGAAGCGCAGCTCACCCGCGAGGAGACGTACGCCCGGCTCCGGGAGTTGATTCAGGACCTGCCAGCGGCCCAGAAGGAAGTGCTTATCATGCGTCATTATGGCGACATGAGCTTCCAAGAAATAGCCGATGCCACGGGAGTCAGCATCAACACCGCACTGGGTCGTATGCGCTACGCGCTGATCAACCTGCGGAAAAAGATGGCCGCGCAACCCGTGTTCTATGATCAAAACCTTTACTCAAGAGAAGCTGCTCCAGTACGTGTACAACGAGCTGCCAGCGAATGAACAACAGGCATTAGAGCAAGCGCTCCAGCACGACCCCGAGCTAGCCGCGCAGTGCGCCGACCTTCTGCTAACGTTACGCGCCCTTACGGCCGTTCGCCAAGCGCCTAGCGAAGCCGCTACCCAAAATATTCTGCGCTACTCGCGTACGTTCCCGCATTCTTCCTAAAGGCTACCCTACCGAGCTACGTTCGGCCCCTGCGTTTTTGACCAGGGCCGGACGTAGCTCGGCGCGGTTATGTACTTTTGACCGATGTTTCTCACCGGTCCTTCTTTCTATGCGCAAGCCTGAGCGGTATCGTCGCTTTCTGGAGTATTTCACTACGCACTTCCCCGCCCCCGAAACGGAACTGCACTACGCCAATCCCTACGAGTTGATTGTGGCCGTAGTGCTCAGCGCCCAGTGCACCGACAAGCGCGTGAATCAAATCATGCCGGCCCTCATCCAGCAATTCCCTACCCCAGCGCACCTAGCGGCGGCTTCGGCCGAGGAGGTTTTTCCTTTTATCCGTAGTGTTTCCTACCCCAACAACAAGGCAAAACACTTAGCGGGCTTAGGCAAGATGTTGGTAGAAGACTTTGGCAGCGAAGTACCCAGCACCATTGAGGAGCTACAGCGCCTACCGGGGGTAGGCCGCAAAACGGCCAACGTGGTGGTATCAGTTATCTACAACCAACCCGCTATGGCCGTGGACACCCATGTATTTCGGGTGTCGCACCGCTTGGGCTTGGTGAGCCGCACGGCTACTACGCCGCTGGCGGTGGAGAAAGAATTGGTACGATACATTCCAGAAGAGCTGATTCCGAAAGCGCATCACTGGCTGATTTTGCACGGCCGCTACATCTGCGTGGCCCGCTCACCAAAGTGCGGCAGTTGCCCCCTCACGGATTTTTGCCAGTATTACGCCACCCAAGTGGCTCCTGGCTTAGACACAGAAAAGCCGCTTTCGAAGCTGAAATCACCCAGAAAGCCTATCAGTTAGTACAACTTAGTCTAAAACCAGTATCTGTTAGTACAACCACAGGTCATAGCTGTTTTGCGCTCTGTTCCAGAATGTTCTGCATGGTGGCTGCAAGTTGCTGCCGGTCGAAATACTGCTGAGCCACTTGCTGCCCGGCTCGGCCAGCCGCTAGCACAGTAGTGGGGTCGGCAAGCACTTCTGCTACGCGTGTAGCTAAAGCCGACGCATTACTAGCAGGCACGTACCAGCCGCACTTGTGCGCTTCTACCAGTTCCTTCGTCCAGCCAGGATTCGTGACGATTACCGGCGTACCTACCGCCAGGCTATCGTAGAGTTTGGCCGGCGAATTGGCATCCAGTACGGGCAATCCCAGAAAGGAAACAATTGATAACTCGGCCAGTCGGAACCACGCGAAGATGGCGTGCCGAGGCTGGGGCGGTACTAACCGAATAGCTAGGCAACGGGACGCCGCAGCTTGCACTAATGGCTCGTCGTAGCCATGTCCCATAAATAGCCACACTACGTCAGGATGGTTGAGAGCTAATTGCTCGGCTGCTGCCAACAGGGTAGGAATATCGTTGGCCCGGCCGAAGGTACCGGCGTATAGTATTACTCGTCGGTTTTGTAAATCATATTCTTGCCGGAGTGCGACTACGGCCTCATCGGTAGCCAGGGCGGCTAGCTCTAGGTCCGTGCCGTTGAGAACAGTTGTCACCTTCTCTTCTCCGAAATACCAGCTCTTATCCTTCACCTGTCCGATCAGAGTTACATAGCTACTCATATCCGGCGAAAGCGTTACGATGTGCTGCGCCGAACGATACAAGCCAAATTCCATCTGATGCAACTCTGCTTGTGCCCAGCGGTAGGGCACAGCTCCCATAGCAATTGGGAAAGCAGGCCACAGGTCCTGCACTTCAAACACCCACGGCACCCCGCGCAGCCGCGCTACCTGCGCGGCCGCCCACGCAGCCGTAAGCGGGGTAGAAATTCCCCAAATAACGTCGGGCTTATCAATGCGCAGTCCTTCGCGAATAGCATAGGCGGCGTATCGTCCGAAAGAAAGGAGCCGCTTCCCTACCCCCATCTTGTTCTCGTACGACACTGCCGCGGCCCGTACTTCTACCTCTTCCGGTATCCAGGGGTAGTGGTGCGTGATGCGCAGTCGCTCCCATGTGTTCGTTGTAATCAGCGTAATGCGGTGCGTGCGCGCCAAGTGAGCCAGCAACGTGTAGTGCCGGCTGGTGGCCGGGCAGTCGGGGTTGGTGTGGTGCTGGCTGAATACGGCGATGTGCAAAGGAAGTAGTAGCTTTTAGTGTTGCAGGGTGAGTTTTTTACCCCATAATAAGGCTGTTCAGAGCATCATTTGTATTTCAACACTCACTCATACTCATATCCTCTACTTCCTCTTCGGCTTGTAGTGCGAGTCGTTGAGAATGCGCTGGGCATCGCGCTGGGCCATGAGCTGCGGCAGTGTTGTTTCGGGGTGCTGCTCCATGTATTTGCGCACAATCTGCAAGCCTACCCAGGCGCCCAGGCGACCGGGCGCCGTCTTGTCTATTTCGGGCGTAGCAGGTCGTTCGCCAATGTATTTTTTGATAACGAATGGGTCAGCTGTATACAGCAGATTCTTCTCGATGAAGTGCGCCCAGATTTTTCCCTCGTTGAACTGCACACCAGCCAACTCCTTGTTTGTGTAGCCCATCAGCAGCGAATCGGGTGTGCAAGGCAGCATTTTCTCGGCGAAATAGAGGCTTTTACCAAACTGCACCATATCGCGCAGCATGGTATGGTTGCCGGTCAAAGCGCGGTTGTACTTGCTGGAAATGGTGAGGGCCAGCGCCGGCAGCACGTGCGCAGGGGTATAGCGTCGGTTGATATAGGCCGGCACATCGGCACGGTAAGAGGCAGTAGGTCCCACAAAGAAATCCAGGCTGAGGACAATCAGGCTGTCGTTGGCAAATAGCGCATCCTTTTCTGGCTCCTTACCCAAGCCACTCACGAAGGTCTTCACTGGCGGCACCCGAAAACCAGGGTAGTAATAGCGCACATGTTGGAACAAACCGCGCAGTTGTTGCTGCAGGCTGTCCGTGTTCCGAAAGGCAATTTCCGTTTCGCGGCCTAGCTTCTGCAACCCCGCATTAGTAGCCAATTGGGTTATGGTTTGTGCTAGCTGCTCGGAGCCATAGCGTCCTTCCAGCAGGTATTGACGCGCAAACAGCGGATGCTGATTCAAAAACTGCTGGGCTTCGGCCGGGTTTTTGATTTGGAAAAAGGGCTTTTCCAGTCGCTCTAGCTGCACCGGCGCCTCTACTTTCGCTATGTCAGGGTTTTGCTCGCAGTCGGAGCCGGTGGAGCAAGCTGTGAGCAGGAACCCGCCCAGCAGGGCTACTAGCAAAGAACGCATCGGAATTAGCTTGTACATCACACGTATATTTGAGGCGAAATTAGCCAAAAGCAAACGCTACACCGTTTGCTTTCTTTTCTTACTGCCGATAATTCGGCCCGCTCTATGAAAAAACTTCTGCTTGCTCTGGGTGTAACCTTTCTTACTGCTAGCGCAGCTTCGGCCCAGGTTGAAATAGGCCTAAAGGTTTCGCCTTCTATCACCAATCTTCGGGCCGATTCACCCCGTAATGGTACTGGCGCTACTGGCTTTAAAAACGAAAAATCGAAGGTAGGCTTCGGTGGCGGTGTTATCATCGATTACTTTTTCGGCCAGAATTATGCGTTCAGTTCGGGCTTATTCCTAACGGGCAAAGGCGGTACCATTTCCTACCTCGATCCAGCCAAGAACCTGCGCTATGAGCAGAAAATTGGTATTCAATATCTTGAGGTGCCCGTTTCGCTGAAGCTGTTCACCAATGATATTTCTGAAGGAACCAAGGTATATTTCCAAGTGGGCGGCACACTGGCCGGGGCTATATCTGCTCGCATCGACGGCGAGAAATTTTACCAAGACCCTGGTAATAACAATGCCGAAACGCGCGCTAGTAAGCACGTTATCATTCCCGACGTGGGACTGCTCGGTGGTGCTGGTGTGGAATACCTCTTAGGCCAGAGTACTCGCCTGATAGCCGGTCTTTCTTACCATCATGGCATCGTCAACATTGACCGGTATTTTGATAACACTCGAGAATTCAGCAACGTGACGCTGAAGAACAGCGAAGTAGCGCTGGATTTGGGTATTAAGTTTTAGTGTGGCGAATTAAAACGTGTCTGTCATCCTGAGCGCAGCAAAGGACCTTATGCCAGTTGAACGGCTGACGCAATAGCGACTCGTTCTCACATGATAAGGTCCTTCGCTGCACTCAGGATGACAGATATTTTCACGATTTACTCAACAACTGAAAAACCCGCCCTACTCTCGGAGTAGGGCGGGCTTTCTTCTGATCAGGGGAGATTTTCGCAGAAAAATCAGTCCGTTATTTCTATTTCGCGGTCTTGCATCCGGCTCATGGCCGCCGCGGCCGAGTGCAGCTCGATATCCTCGCCGTGCTCGTCTTCGATGCGGTAGTCGGTGAGACCCATGCTCGTGTCCTTCATCACCTTCACCCACTTATAATATTTCAAGTACCACTTCATCTGCCTCGATACCAGACCTTTGGTGTAGTAGGCGTGCAGGAAGGGATGTACGTAGAGCGTAATGCCCGACTGGTTTTGCGTCAGCAGCAAATCATCAATGCTGTTGTCGATTTCGTCGGTAACCAAAATAGAGGCCGAGATTTTACCGGTACCGCCGCAGGTAGGGCACACCTCGCCGGTGACAATAGCCTCAGCAGGTCGCACACGCTGCCGCGTAATTTGCAACAGCCCAAACTTGGTAATGGGTAGAATGGTGAACCGTGCTTTGTCGTGCTTCATCACATCGCGCACGGCGTCTTCCACCTTCTTGCGGCTCTCCGGCGACTTCATGTCAATAAAGTCGACCACGATAATGCCGCCCATGTCGCGCAGGCGCAGCTGTCGGGCTACCTCTTTGGCGGCCAGCATGTTAATCATGAGGGCCGTGGCCTCCTGGTCGCCTTCCTGGTTGCTTTTGTTGCCCGAGTTCACGTCGATGACGTGCAGGGCCTCGGTATGTTCAATCACCAGGTAGCCACCACCGGGCACCGATACCGTTTTGCCAAACAGCGTTTTCAGCTGTTTTTCGATGTTGTGCTGCTCAAACACCTTCACCTTACCGGTGTGCAGCTTGAGCAACCCTAGCTTATCGGGGGCAATTTTCTGGAGGTAGCCGCGCATCTCGTCGTGCAAGGCCGGCGAGTCTACGATGATGGAGTCGAACGACTCGTTGAGCATGTCGCGCAGCATGGAGCTGCTTCGGCCCAGCTCACCCAAAATCTTATCGTTCGGCTTGGCCTTACGCAGGGTTTGGAAGAGCTGCTCCCAATTATCGATCATGCTTTGCATATCCTTATCCAGCTCGGCCACCTCGCGTCCTTCGGCTACGGTGCGGATAATCACTCCGAAGTTATCGGGTTTGATGGACTGAATAAGGCGCTTGAGCCGGTCGCGCTCCGTGCGGCTCACGATTTTCTTGGAAACGCTGATAACGTTTGAAAACGGCACCAGTACAAGGTAGCGTCCTGCCATCGAAATATCGGTGGATAGGCGCGGCCCTTTTGTAGAAATGGGCTCCTTCACGATCTGTACCAGCAACTGCTGGCCTTTTTTGAGCGTGTCGGCTACCTTTCCTACCTTATCAAGTGGCCCTTCAAACTGGAAGGTTTTGAGCGGACCAACGGTAATTTTCTGCGATTGTACGCCTTTCACCCACTTATTCAGCGACGGGAAGTTCTCGCCCAGGTCGCCATAGTGCAGAAAAGCGTCTTTTTGATACCCGATATCAATGAACGCGGCGTTCAGACCGGGCATAACTTTCTTGACCGTACCCAGGAAGATGTCACCAACGGAATAGTTGGTATCGTTGCGGTCGAAGTGATACTCGAGCAACCGCTTATCCTGGAGCAGGGCAATTCGTTCTCCCTCCTGAGTAGAATTAATGATTAATTCGTTACTCAATGGATTAGGTTAATTAAGCAACTCCCTGGCCGGCAAATCCTTATACCATCCGAAACCTGCAAAGGGAAGCCAGTGCACACGGCACCAGCTTCCCTTTCAGGCCACGGGGAAAGCATACGGCTAGCCACTCTCGGGGAATTTATATGAGAGATAGACGAGTGCTTCCTGCGTTGGAAACAGCCGCCAGCAGACCCCGGGAGGCTTACTTCTTCTTATGACGATTCTTGCGCAGACGCTTTTTCCGCTTGTGGGTGGCAATCTTATGACGCTTTCTCTTTTTACCGCAGGGCATGAGTTGATGGGTTAAGGGTTAAAACTTGAATTAGTAGACTTTAGAAACCTCGTACCAGCCGAGGGACGGCAAAGGTACGGATTTCATTTTGTAGCTTCTTTATTGCAGCTTTTGCAGTTGTTCGGCCACTGAAGCAGCTAAGCCAGGGTCGTTGCTCAGGCTTTTGGCCTTGGCAAATGCCGTTTTAGCTTCTTCTTTGGCGCCGGTTTGTGCCAGGGCAACGCCCAGATAAAACTGCCCCTCCACGTTGTTAGGATGGGCGGCTGTTAGCTCCCGGAAACGTTCCACTGCTTTATCGTACTGATTGCTCTGCATCGAGAGTAGCCCGAGGTTGTAGAGCGCCTTTTCGTTTTTGGGATCAGCAGCAATTACTTCCCGCAACAGTGTAACGCCCTGCACTGGGTTGTCGCTGGCCATGTAGGCCATGCCCAGATTAGTTTTTGCGTTCAAATTGTCGGGGTTGTTTTTGAGCACCCGCTCGTACAGCTCTCTTGACTTAGCACCCAGCATCTTGCCCCGCTCGGCGGTGGCCGCAAAGCTGAAGGCTTCAAAATATTCGTCGGCAGCACGCTGCCAGGCTTGCTCGCCAGGACGGGCCAAGGCCACCTGCTCGTAATAATAGCCTGCGCTATCAAACTTTTCGACTGCCTTATATTGCTTCGCCAGATCGGTGGCCAAGCGCAGCTTCGTGTCGCGGTCGGTGGTAGCGTTGTATTGCCCCAATAGGCCGTTGATGCTGCTTCGTTGCTGAGACGTAAGCGACATATGCGGCTGCTCAGCGGTTGCCCCGGCTGGACGGCCATCGGCTTCCACAGAAGCTGTGGAAGGAGCAGCGGCGCCTTGGTCGCGGTTAGCGGTGCGGGCAGCTGTTTGGGCCGTTAGCTCACTTTCACCTTGCTTAGGCTTTACAATTACCTTCGGCAACAGAAACAACGCAATAACCAGGGCAACGGCTACGGCAACAACAGTGAGCTGATGAGAAGATTTTGATTGAGCCATGCAGAAAAAGCAGGCCGTCGGGTTATTGCCTAGGATAGGCGCCCGACGGCTCCGCCGCAATAGTACAACAACAGAAAGTTAGGCGTTAGCCGTTTCTTTGATCTTTTTGCTGTTTTTGATTTTGCCGATGAAAGTTTTCGACGGCTTGAAGCTCGGAATAAAGTGCTCGTCGATAATGATCGAGGTATTTTTCGAGATGTTGCGGGCCACTTTCTTCGCCCGTTTCTTGTTTACGAAGCTACCGAAGCCGCGCACGTAGATGTTATTGCCTTCGGCCATCGAGTCCTTAACTACTTTAAAGAAGGCTTCAACGGTTGCGGACACGTCTGCTTTCTCAATGCCAGTTTTATCGGCAATTTCGGCGATTACTTCTGCTTTAGTCACGCTGGTAAGTGTACTATGGGGTGAAAAAATGTACTGGGCAAGTTCCCGATTCAAGACGTAAGCCTTTGCCCATTAGGCTGTTCGCTTCCGAATTGGGGCCACAAAGGTAGGTTGCTTTTTTGGTTTTCCAATTTTTTTCCCACAATCCCGGCCTCTGTCCTATTTTTTGACAAGTCTTTCTGACTCACTGTTTTGAACAACGTTCCTCCTACTTCTGTTCGTTCCGCTTTCGCAACTACCCTGCTCAACTGGTATCCGCGCCACCGCCGCGACCTGCCCTGGCGCCACACCCGCAACCCGTATGCCATTTGGCTGTCGGAGGTGATTTTGCAGCAAACCCGTGTGAAGCAGGGCCTACCCTACTATCTCGATTTCATCAACTCCTACCCTACCGTGCAGGACTTGGCGGCTGCCCCCGAAGACGAGGTGCTGCGCCACTGGCAGGGCTTGGGTTACTACTCCCGCGCCCGCAACATGCACCATACTGCCCAGCAGGTGGTGCGTGAGTACAGCGGCCAGTTTCCGACTACCTATGCTGAATTGCTGAAGCTGCGTGGAGTAGGCCAATATACAGCCGCCGCCATTGCTTCTTTTGCATTCGATGAAAAGGTGGCGGTGCTGGATGGCAACGTGTTTCGGGTGCTAAGCCGCGTATTTGGCCTCACGCAAGATATTGCCGCACCGGCTAGCCGCAAAGTGTTTCAGCAGCTCGCCGATACACTGATTTCGGCCGATGCACCGGCTGAGTTCAACCAAGCCATTATGGAGTTTGGGGCCATCCAGTGCACGCCCCTAAAGCCGGATTGTTTGTTTTGCCCATTGCAGGCGCAGTGCTACGCTTTTCAGCACGGTATGGTGGCTGAGTTGCCTATTAAGAGCAAAGCTAAGGCAGCCCGCACACGCTATTTTCACTACCTGGTGCTACGCCACGCCGATACACTATATATGCGCAAGCGCACAGGCAAAGACATCTGGCAAGGGCTGTACGATTTTGCCCTGACAGAAACGGATTCGGCTGAACTATCGGCGGTGGAAGTGTTGCGACAGGTAGAAGCTCTGGGTGGTACGATTGTTTCAGATAAAGCTGAAGAGCCTTCGGCAGCCTACCGTCATGTGCTTAGCCACCAAAAGCTGGAGGCCCGGTTTTATCCCGTTCAATTGCAAGCGGCCCTACCCGCTGAAACATTGCAGGAGCTGGGACTGGCAGCTTTTAATGCTGTCGAAATAGACGCCTTGCCGAAGCCTATTCTTATCACTAATTACATTAGCAAAACATAAAATAATTCAGCTAAAAAATTTGGAATATATATTTTCATCTATTACTTTTAGAACAGTAAATACTATGTCACACAGAACAAAAAAGTAACACTATGGCAGGCATCAACAAAGTCATCCTGATTGGCAACCTGGGCAAAGACCCGGAGATTCGGCATCTGGAAGGCGGCGTCAGCGTCGCGAACTTCACCCTGGCCACCAACGACTATTACAAAGACAAGCAGGGCAACCGCGTGGAGCGCACCGAGTGGCACAACATCACTGCCTGGCGTGGCCTGGCCGAAATGGCGGAGAAATACCTCAAAAAAGGCCAACAGGTGTACGTGGAAGGCAAGCTCCGCACGCGCCAGTACCAGGACAAGGACAACCAAACGCGCTATATCACGGAGATTGTGGCCGACGAGCTAACCATGCTGGGCGGCCGCCCACAGGGTGATGGTACTACCCCCGCGGCGGAGCAATCCGCCGCGGCTACGGTCACGTTCCGGCAAGAGCCGGAGCTTGACCAATTGCCGTTTTAACCTCGGCCCTACCCGGCTTTTCTGAGCCTCGGCACGCTGCCGGGGCTTTTTGCGTTGTAGGGGCGGCTTGCAGCCGCCCGTCGTTGCTGATGTTGCTTGAGAGTTGGTACGCCCCGGCAAGAGAGGCAGAGGGTACACTATAATTGATTGATACCTACCACCAGCAAACAACGGGCGGCTGCAAGCCGCCCCTACCGCCTTATCTGCTACCTTTACTACGTGAAATCTGCTCTGCTTTGTATGCCCGTTTCCGCTTCTCTACGTGGCCTTGGCGCCGCGCTAAGCTTTTTGCTGCTGGCAACCAGCTGCTCGTCGGCGCCCGATTACACGCCGAAGCCCAAAGGCTACAACCGCATCGACCTGCCGCCGCACAGCTACCAGCAGTTGGCACCGGGGCATCCGTATACGTTTCAGTATTCGCAGCAGGCGCGCATTCTGCGCGACTCGTCCTACCTGGCGCAACCGCACTGGCTGAACATCTACTACCCCCAACTGCACGCCAACGTGCAGATTACGTACGCTGATTTAAAGGGCAACCAAGCCTTATATAACAAGTTGCTAGAAGATGCCCGCAAGCTCACCAGCAAGCACGAAATCAAAGCCACGGCCATCGACGAAAGCACTATGAAAACGCCGAACGGCATGCGCGTATCGGTGTTTGAGTTACAGGGTGAGGTACCTAGCCAGTTTCAGTTTTATACCACTGACAGCACCCGGCACTTCTTCCGAGGCGCGCTGTATTTCCGCACTGCCACCGCTAACGACTCGCTGGCGCCGGTGATTGAGTACGTGAAGCAGGACGTGGTGAAGCTACTAAATACGTTGAAGTATCAGTAAGTTGGCTGTCAGCTAACAGCCGTTGCTGTTGGCTTTCTGCAAACTCCTTTTTTGAAGCAAATAGCTAACAGCCAACGGCTAACAGCTAGTAGATGAGTAACTTCTTTCAGACTAAAATAGAGTACCTGCGGGGCGTGGGCCTGCAACGAGCACAGCTGCTACAAAAGGAGCTAGGCATCTTCACCTACGGCGACCTGATTCAGCGCTACCCATTCCGCTACCTCGACCGCACACAGTTTTACAACATCGTAGACCTGCACGATGACCTACCCTTTGTGCAGGTGAAAGGCATTTTGCGTAACCGCGAGGTAATTGGTGAAGGCCCCAAGAAACGCATGGTAGCCAAGGTAGCCGACGCTAGCGGTGAGCTGGAGCTGGTGTGGTTTAAGGGGGTGAACTACCTGGAGAAGATTATCAAGAATCACCAGGAGTACATTGTATTCGGCAAGCCCACGATGTTCAACGGCCGCCCTCAGATGGCCCACCCCGATCTGGAAGAAGTAACGGAGCAAAAGGCCGGTCAGAGCTTTTTGCAACCGGTGTACAATACCACCGAGAAGCTCAAGAACTACCACCGTATCGACAGCAAAGCCATCATGCGCATGGTGGCCGATTTGCTGAAGTTGGCCCTGCCCCAAGTAACGGAGACCCTGTCGCCCTACCTTATTCAGCAGTATGGTTTGATGAGCAAGGCCAACGCCCTGCAGCAGATTCACTTCCCGCAAAGCACCGAGCTATTGCAGGCGGCGCGCTTTCGACTGAAGTTTGAGGAGCTATTTTATGTGCAACTCAAGCTCCTGCGCCAGCGCGACCAGCGCAAGGTAGAGCTGGCCGGGCAGATCTTTAAGGAGGTACCCTCGCTGGTGCATTTCTACAAAAACGTGATGCCCTTCGACCTTACTGGCGCGCAGAAGCGAGTTATTCATGATATATATAAGGATTTCTGCTCGGGCAAGCAGATGAACCGCCTGCTGCAAGGCGATGTGGGCTCAGGCAAAACCATCGTGGCGTTTATCTCCATGCTGATGGCTGCCGACAACGGTGCGCAAAGCTGCCTGATGGCGCCCACCGAAATCCTGGCCGACCAGCACTATACTGGCTTGAAGGTCTACGCCGACATGCTGGGCCTAAAAATCGGGTTGCTAACGGGTAGCACGCGCACAGCAGCGCGACGGGTGCTGCACGAGCAATTGCGCTCCGGCGAGATGCACATGCTGGTGGGCACGCACGCGCTGCTGGAAGACGTGGTGCAGTTCCGCAACCTGGGCCTCACCATCATGGACGAGCAGCATCGCTTTGGGGTAGCACAACGCTCAAAGCTATGGCAGAAAAATCCGCACGTGATTCCGCACGTGCTGGTAATGACGGCCACCCCCATTCCACGCACGCTGGCCATGACGCTCTATGGCGACCTGGATGTATCGGTGATTGACGAGCTGCCGGCCGGCCGCAAGCCCATCATCACGGTGCACCGCTACGACGCCAACCGCCTAAAAGTCTTCCAATTTCTGCGCGACCAGATCAACCTGGGCCGGCAGGTATACATTGTGTACCCGCTAATTGAGGAAAGCGAGGCTATGGCCGACTACAAAGACCTCATGGACGGCTATGAGAGCGTGGAGCGGGCTTTTCCGGAGTTTCAGATTAGCATTGTGCACGGGCGTATGACGGCTGGCGAAAAGGACGCCGAAATGCAGCGTTTCGTGGAGCGCAAAACCCAGATCATGGTGGCTACCACTGTGATAGAGGTAGGCGTGAACGTGCCCAACGCCTCCGTAATGGTCATTGAAAGTACCGAGCGGTTTGGCCTCTCGCAGTTGCACCAGCTGCGCGGCCGGGTAGGGCGCGGCGCCGACCAGAGCTACTGTATTCTGATGTCGGGCTACAAGCTCAGCAAGGAGTCGCGCACCCGCATCGAAACCATGGTGCGCACCAATAACGGCTTCGAAATCGCCGACATCGACCTGAAGCTGCGCGGCCCCGGCGACTTGATGGGCACCCAGCAAAGCGGCGTACTGGATTTGTTAATTGCTGACCTAGCCAAGGATGCCCGCATTCTAACAGAGAGTAGAGCTGCTGCTAACCAACTATTGCAGGAAGATCCAACCCTACAATTGCCCCAAAATCAGAACATCCGGACCCATATTGAGTCGTTGCCGGCTACGGCCGTCAATTGGAGCCGTATCAGCTAGCAAAGCTCTCAGGCATTACACAAAAAAGACGACCTAATGGGTCGTCTTAAGGATCTGCTTACTGGTTTACTACTTCGTTAGTGGCGAAATAAGCCGGCGTAATTCGCCAGGGTTGCTGGTTTTCCTGTACCCTCACCACCCGAGGATATAACTGGCGAGTGAAAAAAGAAATTGGTTGCGCGGAGGTCGCTTCTATCGATAATGAATCAGGTGCAATAGTGATAACTGCTTCAGGCGACTGCTGCTTCACGAACTTGCCAACTACAAGTAACCCTGAAAGCAACAACGATTTCGCTAAGAACTTCATAAAGGAAAGGTATTTGTAATCTTTCTGACACAAAGTTGAGACCAACTTCTATGTTAGTGTCTATTTTTTGTATTTAGCCAATCTTATTCTTCAGCACAAAGTCACTTTTTCGCCACTTTTACACCGCACATTTTTCCTTTTCTTGCCGTATCAGACTGCAAAGTAAAGGCATTTTTAGCTAACAGCAGGTAAACAGACGATTAAGCTTCTATGAAACTTAGGCTACGTGACGGCCCATTTTTCATCAGTCCGGCTCGTATACGTAAGCCTCTGATATCTGGCTACTTTTGCACGATACTTTTCACTTCTTTTTTTCCGACCTTCTCTTAACTTCCTTTTTCTGTGAGACTTACTTCATTATTGTTTACTATTATATTGAGCGGTACTTTACTGGCTCCACAGGTGGTACGAGCGCAGAAAACGAAAGCGGTATCGTTTGCATACCTCCCAGAGCCATCTTATGACCGATATAATCAACGGGTCTCTCAAAAAACGCTTCCGCAGTCAGATGGTGGCGTTCTGATTTTAGCACATAAATCAGTTGCGGGCTACGCGGTAGAGCGGTATGATGCCGAGCTAAAACGGGTGTGGAGTACCGATTTACCGCTAACAGCTGAAGAAAGCGTTGAAGGGTTTGGGCAAAGTAGCCAACAAGCCACCGTAGTAATATACCGCAAAGCCAGTGCAGCCCAGCAACTAACGGCTTATACATTTAATCTTAAAACGGGACAAAAAAGTCCCGGCAAGAAATTAATCGAGACCGGTCTGCGTGACCGACGCCCAGGCGTTTCTTTCTCACCTGATGGCACCCACACAGTAGTATGGCGCTACCTCACGCGCGACCAGCAAATAAAGGCTGTTGTTGCCAATGTGTATGATGCGCAGCTTACTCAAGTGAAGGAGCGCACTTACGATTTTCACGATCAGGGCGCTTTTTTCTCGACCACTGTCAACATTGGCAACGATGGTACACAATACGTTACGTTGCTCAGCGACGGGATGAAAAAACTAAGCGTACGGCGCTACCTTAATGCCAGCACGGAAGTTAAGGTGATGTCCGTAGCTTTGGGGGGAGTATTTGGGGGGCAAGAGGTGATGGTGTTCGATACAAAGTTCAGCTTGCAGCCTGATAATACGTTGTACGCTGCTGCCATTTGTACCGAACGTAAAACGGGCCTCTACCACAGTCTGAAAGCCGTTCGATTTGATTTCAATGACGAGGGCGACATGAAGTTTGCACCGGAAGTGAAATTTTCGCCCGAGTATCTGGCCGAGGTCAACAAAGCAACCCAGGGCACTAGTAAGCGTCTGGAGGATATTTACCTGGCGCAACTGCTGCTGAACGAGGACAAGCAGTTAGTCATCATCGCGCAGAAACAATATGAGGAAGGCGGCGAGAACTCACCAATTCACTCACGTGAACTGCACCTATTTGGATATAATGAGTTTTTGGCACCGCGCTGGCACACCATTATCAACAAAAATCAGGTAGCACCGCCCACTGAGGCCTTTACCAGTATTGGTTTCCGCGCCGCCGTATTTGGGCCCGACCTACAGCTCGCAACGGAGGAGACTATTAAAGGAAAGTCTGACCTGTATGTGCGCCACGTGGATATGACGACCGGTGTGGTGCAGGACCCCAAAGGCCTGGGCCTAAAGGTAGCCAACGACCAAAACCTGGCCTACGTGAAAGATTTTACTACCTGGGCCGACGCCAAAACCATTATCGGCGTGAGCCGCCCAAGCAAGAAATCCGCCGCACTGATGCTCAATAAGATTGTGGTGAAGTAAGTCTGAACCACGGATTCGCTCGGATTTATCGGATGACACGGATTTTGTGGACGGCTGATCTACCGTATGATTGATACAGAAAGAGGGCGACCCGTTGGGTCGCCCTCTTTTATTACTGAGTAGGCAATGAACGTATCAGATTAAGCGTTTACGAAATCCGTGTCATCCGATAAATCCGAGCGAATCCGCGGTTCAGATATTAATACACGTATTCGTTCGCCTCGATCAGCTTGGCGGCGATACGGCGGCGGGCTTCCTTAGTATTGAATAGGTCTACCTTCGTGAAGCGCTTGAGACCGAGTGACAGCAGGCGTTGCTCGTCGCCTTCTACCATAGAGGCAATTGCATCCTTACCGGCTTTGTTCACAATATCCACTGCATTGGCGAGGTAGACGCGGGCAATGTCGATTTGGGTAGCCAAGGCCTCTTCGCCTTTCTCGCCAGCTTCTTTCTCCACCCGCAGAAGGGTGCTTTCGGCCACGTAGGTTTTGATGGCCATATCAGCAATATTCATCAGAATTTCCTGCTCTTTGGCCAGCGAGTTCATGTACTTCTGCACGGCTGTACCGGCTACCATCAGAATGGCTTTTTTCAGTTTCTGAATGGTCTTTTTCTCGGCAGCAAACAGGCCGGTTTCCTCTTCTACGTTAAAATCGGGAATAGCCATCAATTCGTTTTGCACCGCCTGAGCTGGGCCCATGAGGTCCAACTCACCTTTCATGGCCTTCTTCAAAATCATATCCACCGAGAGCAGGCGATTGATTTCGTTGGTGCCCTCGAAGATGCGGTTGATGCGCGAGTCGCGGTAGGCGCGGTCCATGGGGTAGTCGGCCGAGAAGCCGTAGCCGCCGTAGATCTGCACACCTTCGTCGGTCACAAAGTCCAGCACTTCGGAGCCTTCTACCTTCAGCATAGCGCACTCCACAGCAAACTCGCGGGCAGCGCCCAGCAGCGCCTCGTTGGCACCCTGACCTTGGGCTAGCAACTCCTGCTCGGTGCGGTAAATGTCCATGCCGGCGCGGTAGATAGCGGATTCTACCGCATAAATACGCACAGCTTGTTCGGCCAGCTTGTGGCGGATGGCACCAAACTTCGAGATAGGCAAATTGAACTGTACCCGCTCGTTGGCATACTTCACGCTCAGATCGGCGGCCATTTTGCAAGCGCCCAAGCAAGCCGCGGCCAGCTTGATGCGGCCAATATTCAAGATATTGAAGGCAATAAGGTGGCCTTTGCCAATCTCACCCAATACGTTTTCCTTCGGTACCTTCACATCAGACAAAAACACCTGCCGGGTAGAAGAACCCTTGATGCCCATCTTGTGCTCCTCATTGCCGAAGGTGAGACCAGGCGTGTCGCGTTCCACAATGAAGCCAGTAAACTTCTCGCCATCGATTTTGGCAAACACAATGAAGACGTGCGCAAAACCGGCGTTGGTAATCCACATTTTCTGGCCGTTGAGCACGTAATGCTCCCTGTCTTCAGTCAGCACGGCTTTGGTTTTGGCACCCAATGCGTCGGATCCGGAGCCGGGCTCGGTGAGGCAGTAAGCGCCTACCCACTCGCCGGTAGTGAGCTTGGGAATGTATTTCTGCTTCTGCTCCTCGGTTCCAAAATACAGAATAGGCAGCATGCCGATGCCCGTGTGCGCTGCAAATGCCACCGGAAATGAGTGGCCGCCCCCTACCCCTTCCGTCACCAGAAGGGCTGTATTGAAATCCATGTCGTAGCCGCCGTACTGCTCGGGAATGCTCACGCCGAATAGACCCAACTCGCCGGCTTTTTTCATTAGATCTTCCATCAGGCCTTCCTCGTGGTTGTCGAGGCGTTCTAGCAGGGGCTGCACTTCACTGGCCACAAAGTCGAGGCACGTCTGGTGCATCATGCGCTGCTCTTCCGAGAATTCGGCGGGCGTGAATACATCCTGGGCGCTGGTTTCTTTGATAATAAACTCGCCGCCTTTAAGGGGTTTCTGCGTTACTTCCATGGTAGGGTGCGGTATGTTCTTGTTGAGTGGAGATTCAGGTAAAATTTATTTAAGTAGTCGGCATGCAGCGTATTTACATCTATACGCTGTCTACCCGCTAGCTGTATCGAAAGGTACAAAAATTTGTTATGCTTGCCGAGTAGTTAACAAAAAGAAAACCCCGATTGGTTCGGGGCCGTCTGTTGTCATTCCAAGCGGAGCGAGAAATCTGAGTAAACGCTGTTGACAGTGTAATCCAGATTCCTCGCTCCGCTTGGAATGACAGGTTACTTCAGCAACTCATAAATACCTGCCACGCCTTGGCCACCGCCCACACAGGCGGTTACTAGGCCGTACTTCTGGCCACGCTGACGCAGCTCATCAAACAGCTGGATAGAGAGCTTGGCGCCGGAGCAGCCCAGCGGGTGACCGAGAGCAATGGCGCCGCCGTTCACGTTCAACTTGTCGGGGTCGATGCCCAACTCGCGCTGCACGGCAATGCTTTGGGAAGCGAAGGCTTCGTTCAACTCAATCAGGTCGATATCTTCGAGCTTCATGCCGGCTTGCTTCAGCACTTTCGGTACGGCTTTCACGGGACCCATGCCCATGATGCGCGGGTCTACCCCTTCGGTGGCATAGTTCACCATGCGAGCAATGGGTTCCAGGTTCAGCTCCTTCACCATGCGCTCCGACATTACCAGCACGAAAGCCGCGCCGTCGGAAGTCTGGGACGAGTTGCCAGCCGTTACGGTGCCGCCCTGCGCAAATACCGGCCGCAGCTTGGCCAGCGCTCCCAAGGAGGTATCGGCGCGGGGGCCTTCGTCGGTGTCTACCACGTAGGAGCGGGTTTTCTTCTTACCGCTGGCAGCATCTACGTAGGTTTCCTCTACCGTGATGGGTACAATCTGGTCTTTGAACTTGCCCTCGGCAATGGCTTTCAGGGCTTTTTGGTGCGAGTTGTAAGCAAACTGGTCCTGGTCTTCGCGGGAGATGCCATAGTCTTTGGCTACGGCTTCGGCCGTCAGGCCCATGCCCATATAGTAGTCAGGGTGAGCCTTGGCGAGCTTGTAGTTGGGCACGGTTTTCCAGCCTACGGTGGGCACCATGCT
Organism: Hymenobacter citatus; assembly: GCF_014333615.1. Classification (GTDB taxonomy): domain Bacteria; phylum Bacteroidota; class Bacteroidia; order Cytophagales; family Hymenobacteraceae; genus Hymenobacter; species Hymenobacter citatus. Next base: position 33,367 of record NZ_JACSCY010000003.1, read on the forward strand.
CATGCTCTCGGCCCCGCCGGCCACGATGCAATCGGCCATGCCGGCCGCAATTTTGCCCACGGCCATCGCAATGGTTTCTACGCCGGAGCCGCAGTAGCGGTTCACGATAAGGCCAGACACATTGAGAGGTAGGGAGAGCAAGGAAATCAGGCGGCCCATTTGCAGGCCCTGCTCGGCCTCGGGCACCGCGTTGCCCACAATCACGTCGTCGATGCGACTCGGGTCGAGGGCGGGCACGGCGGCCACGAGGTGCTTGATGACGTCGGCAGCGAGGTCATCGGTACGGGTGAAGCGGAAGCCGCCGCGTGGGGCTTTGCCCACGGCAGTACGGTAGCCGGCTACGATATATGCTTGTTGGTTAGACATGGTAATTTCTTTTGTCATCCTGAGCGCAGCGAAGGACCTTATCACGCCCGCGCCGCTGGGAGTATGAATGCCGACGAAAGCAGCCGTGATAAGGTGCTTCCTTCGTCAGCATGACAAACGATTAGTTTCTGAGCGGCTTGCCCGTAGTCAGAATCGACTGAATGCGTTCCAGCGTTTTCCGCTCGCCGGTCAGGCTTAGGAAGGCTTCGCGCTCCAGGTCCAGCAGGTACTGCTCGCTCACTTCGGTAGGCGCCGATAGGTCGCCGCCGCACATGACGTAGGCGAGTTTGTCGGCAATTTTCTGGTCGTGGGCCGAAATATAGTTCCCTTCTTTCATCGCAAACACGCCGGTATTGAACATCGCCAGTGCGCCGCGGCCGTGCACTTTGATGTTAGTCTGGGGCACAGGTTGGGTGTAGCCGGCATCGGCCAGTTCCAAAGCAGTGGCTTTGGCTTGCGCAATCACGCGGTTGCTGTTTACTACAATTTCGTCGCCGCGGCGTAGGAAACCCAGGTCGAAGGCCTCAGCGGCGGAGGTGGAAACCTTGGCCGTGCTGATGGTCATGTAGGTGTTGCGCAGTAGGTTATACTCTGGCTCGCCTTCCTCATACTTGGCGGCGGTGCGCAGGGTCATTTCTTTGGTGCCACCCCCGCCGGGAATCAGCCCTACCCCAAATTCGACGAGACCCATATAGGTTTCGGCGGCAGCTACCACCTTGTCGCAATGTAGGTTTAGCTCGCAGCCGCCACCCAAGGCCAGGCCGTGGGGCGTACCCACCACCGGAATACTGGAGTAGCGCATGCGCATCATGGCCTGCTGAAACTGCGCAATCATCAGGTTCAGCTCGTCGTAATCCTGCTCCAGGGCAAACATGTACACCAAGCCCAGGTTAGCGCCGGCCGAGAAGTTGGGCGCGTCGTTGCCGACTACCAGGCCGCGGTAGCCTTTCTCCGCCATGTCCACACCTTTCATCAAGCCCTGAATCACGTCGGAGCCCATGGCGTTCATCTTCGAGTGAAACTCCACGTTCAGAATACCATCGCCGAGGTCGAGTACCGAGGCACCGGCGTTTTTCCAGAGCACCTTGCCGGCAGCCCGCAGGTTGTCGAGGATGATGAAGTTCTCTACCCCCGGAATCGGTTGGTAGGACTTCGAGTCAATATCGTAGTACTGGCGCGTGCCTTTTTCGTCTACTTTATAAAAAGTAGTGTGGCCGGCGGCCAGCATCTCCCCTACCCACGGCGCCACCGTTTTGCCTTCGGCTTCGGCCAGTTCCAACCCTTTCTGAACACCTAGGGCATCCCAGGTTTCAAACGGTCCCAGTTCCCAGCCAAAGCCAGCGCGCAAGGCATCGTCAATCTTGTAGAGGGCGTCTGTAATTTCGGGGATGCGGTTGCTCACGTAGGCAAACAGCCCGGCAAACGACTTGCGGTAGAACTCGCCGGCCTTGTCTTTGCCGCCTACTAATACCTTGAAGCGGTCGGCTACCTTCTCGATGGGCTTGGTGGCTTCTAGGGTAGGAAACTTGATCTTCTTGCTCGGCTGGTACTCCATCGAGTTCAGGTCGAGGGCCAGGATTTCAGTTTTGCCGCCCGCACCTTTGGTTTTCTTGTAGAAGCCCTGACCAGTTTTATCGCCTAGCCACTTGTTCTCGCTCATTTTCTGCACGAAGTCGGGTAGGGTGAATACCGCTTTGGCTTCGTCGTGGGGTAGGCTCTGGCCGAGGCCTTTCGCTACGTTCACGGTGGTATCCAGCCCTACCACATCGGAGGTACGGAAGGTAGCCGATTTGGCGTGGCCAATCATGGGGCCGGTGAGCTTATCTACTTCCTCCACCGTCAGGCCCAGTTCCTGCATCACGTGCATGGCATCGAGCAGGCCAAACACGCCTACCCGGTTGGCAATGAAGCCGGGCGTGTCTTGGGCCAGCACCACCGTTTTACCCAGGTATAGGTCGCCGTAGTGCAATAGGAAATCTACTACCTCCGGCTTGGTGTCGGGGGTCGGAATGATTTCGAGTAACTTGAGGTAGCGCGGCGGATTGAAGAAGTGCGTGCCGCAGAAGTGCTGCTTGAAATCTTCGGAACGGCCCTCGGCCAGCAGGTGAATCGGAATGCCGGAGGTGTTGCTGGTGATGAGTGTGCCAGGCTTACGGAACTGCTCTACTCGCTCGTACACACTCTTTTTAATATCGAGGCGCTCTACCACCACCTCAATGGTCCAGTCGCAGCCGGCAATATCTTTCAGATTATCATCGAAGTTGCCGGTCTTGATTTTAGACACATCCTGCTTGCGGTATAGCGGCGAGGGGTTGGCCTTCACGGCAGCTTCCAGGGCGCTATTTACAATGCGGTTACGCACCTGAGGCTTGTCCAGCGTCAGGCCTTTTTTCTCCTCGTCAGGCGTCAGCTCTTTCGGCGCAATGTCGAGCAGCAGCACCTGCACGCCAATGTTCGCGAAGTGGCAGGCAATGCGTGAACCCATCACGCCGGAGCCCAGCACCGCTACTTTCTTGATAATTCTATTCATAAGTGGGTGAGTAGGGGCGCCTTGCCGGCACCCGTGAAGTAGATAGATGTAGTTGCAAATGGATGAACCAACGCAATAGAGCAGCTACAGACCACCCCTATGCGGGCAGTTCCTTGCGTGGCGGTTTCACCGCGAAATCATCGAAAAGCGTTTTGCCCTCAATCATGCCCGTAATCTGCCCTACCACCTTAAAGAACACGTCGAGCTGGTTTTGCGGAATCTGCTCGTGCACCTTTTGGTTGAAGTGGCGCACCGTTTGGCGGGAGATTTCCTTGCCGCGCAGCCCCTCTTCGGTCAGGAAGATGCGTACGGAGCGCTTGTCGTGGGCGTCGGCCTGTTTGTAGATCAGGCCCTTCTCTTCCATACTCCGCAAAATGCGCGTGAGCGAGCGGGTTTCCAGGCCTAGCAGCGGCGCTATTTTAGTAGCAGGCGTGCCGTTTTCCTGGTCGATATTCAACAGCACAAAGCCGATGCTCGTGGTGATATCGTGTTTGGCGGCCTGCGTATTATACATACGCGAAATGGCGTGCCAAGCTACTTTGATGTTATAATCGACGGTTTCTTCCGGTTTCATGGGCGGGGTGAAGTCTGGTAAACATACGATTATTTGTTATGCTTGCATACTAAGTCAAGGCAAAAAATTTGGCAGGGTAGGGATGCACGCGCCCCCTACCCTGCCCGACTTACCGCTTCTCGTTGAACTCGTAGATGCTTTCAATCACATCCTTCAGGTTCTCCGAAATCACCTTGCGCTTCAGCTTCATGGTAGGCGTCATCTCGCCGGTTTCTACCGACCACTGCTTGGGCACCAGCACAATTTTCTTGACCTGCTCCCAGTGCGCGAAGCTGTCGTTGTAGCCGTGCACGAGGTCGTTGTACATTTTCACCACCTTCTCGTTTTGCACGGCATCTTTCAGTGAGCCAATTTCGATTCCGTTCCTTTTACCCCAGCTTTTCAGCTCGTCTAAGGCGGGCACTACCAATGCTGAGGGAAATTTGCGGCCGTCGCCTACCACCATAATCTGCTCCACCAGCGGCGACTCCTTCACTTTGCTCTCAATTACCTGTGGGGCAATGTATTTGCCCCCCGAGGTTTTAAACATCTCCTTCTTCCGGTCCGTGATTTTGAGGAAACGCTCTTGTACAAACTCACCAATGTCGCCGGTGTGGAACCAGCCGTCGGCGTCGATGGCTTCGGCGGTTTTCTCGGGCTGGTTGTAGTAGCCCTTCATCACGGAAGCCGAGCGGGTTAGAATCTCGCCGTCGGGTGCAATCTTCACTTCAATGTTGTCGATGAGTGGTCCTACCGTGCCAATGAGGTTGTTTTCGGGCTCGAAGCCGCCTACGGCAATAACAGGCGAGGTTTCGGTGAGGCCGTAGCCCTCCATCACCCGGATGCCACCGGCCCAGAACACCCGCGCCAGGCGTGGTTGCAGGGCACCGCCCCCGCTCACAATGCAACGCAGATTGCCGCCCAACGCCTCGCGCCACTTATTGAAAATGAACTTATTGGCCAATGCCAATTGCGTGTTGTATAAGAAGCCCTGGTCTTTTTGGGTGTCATATTTCAAGCCCAGATCTAGCGCCCAAAAGAACAGCTTCTTGCTGACGCCTTCCAGCGTGTGGCCTTTTGCCACTATTTTTTCATACACCTTCTCCAGCAGACGGGGCACGGTAGTGAAGATTTCGGGCTTCACCTCGCGTAGGTTATCGGCAATGGTTTCCATGCTCTCGGCGTAGTAGATGCTCACACCGTGCGTCAGGTAGAGGTAGGTGACCATCCGCTCGAAGATGTGGCAGAGGGGTAGGAAACTCAGGGCCTTGTCTTTGGGTCCTACCGGCACGTAGGGCGCGGCACTGCGCAGGTTGCTGAGCAGGTTGTCGTGGCTGAGCATCACGCCTTTGGGCTTGCCCGTGGTACCGGAAGTATAGATAAGCGTCAGCAAATCATCGGGTTGCACAGCAACGCGCAGCGGCTCTAGGTCGGCGGGGTTGCCCTGCCGGCCCATGTCCAGCAGCTCCGAGAAGTGCCGGGCGCCGTTTATCTTATCGAAGCTGAAAATATGGTCGTGGGCAATATCCATCCCCTCGATGGCGGCCAGTACCTTCTCGTGCAGTTTTTCGTCCGACACCAGCACAGCCTTCACATCGGCGTCGCTGAAAATGTGCTTATAGTCCTCAATCGTGATGCTGGGGTACATGGGCACTACCACGGCACCAATCTGCGAAATACCGAAATCGGCCAGCATCCACTCGGGCCGATTCATGGCAATAAGGGCCACTTTATCATCCTTTTTCAAGCCCAATTTCACCAAACCCAAACTCACCAGGTTGATTTGGTCGATGGCCTCCTGGGTGCTCATCTTCTGCCAGTTGCCGTCGTGTTTAGCAGTCAGGCAATCGGCTTGGGGAAATTTTTCCTGTTGAGCGGGTAGAATATCAAATGCGCGACGAACGTCCATAAAGAGAGAGCAGAAGGATGGGAAATGCTGCTTAAATAACCGGATTTTTCATAGAAAAGCTACGGTTCGACTGCTGAGCCAGTAGGTAACGCGCTGACTAGCTACTTTCTAGTACGTAAAAAGCCCTTGGGTAGTGCCTTTTGCGTAATTTTGGGCCTCTACGCTTTGCTCGCACTCATGAATCTGGGTATCTTTTTTGATCCGCTTCGGGAAGAGGTAGTAGCCCCGCCGGCTGCCCCTACAGCCCTGGCGGCGTACATCGCCCCGTTCGTGCACACGTTCCCCGATTGGCGCACGGCCGACTTGGCACTCATCGGCCTTGACGACTGGCGCGGCACGGCCGCCGGCGCCCCCGCCCACCACGGCGCCGATGCCGTACGGCAGCGCTTCTACCACTTGCAGCGCGGCGTAAGGCCGGCCAAGCTGGTGGATTTGGGCAACTTACGCCCCGGTCTTACGCTGGAAGACACCTATCTACGTCTGCGTGAAATTGTAGCTACCCTACTGGAACACAACACGGTAGCCATCCTGCTCGGCGGTGGTCCTGATCTGGATTATGGGCAGTTTCTGGCTTACGAAACCCTGGACCGCCCCATCAGCTTTGCTTCCGTGGATGCTCGCGTGGACATGGCCGAGTACGACTGCGCGCCGGCCGAGGAGGCTCACCTGCGGCGCATGATTATGCACGAGCCCAATTTTCTGTTCAATTTCGCGCAGCTGGGGCACCAGCAATACCTAGTGGCGCCCGATGTGCTGGCGGCGCTGGAAAAACTGCACTTTGAAACCATGCGCCTGGGGGCCATCCGCACCGATGTGCGCCAAGCAGAGCCCCTACTCCGCCAAGCCGATTTCGTAACGTTTGACGTGGCCGCGCTGCGCTGGACCGAGGCGCCGGGCTATTACCCTGCTAACTCCTTCGGCCTCAGCAGCGAAGAAGCAGCGCAGCTAGCCTGGTATGCTGGCCACAACGACCAACTCACATCTTTCGGCCTCTACGGCTACCGCCCCGACCACGACGCGCACGGCCTGGCGGCCGGCACGCTGGCTACCATGCTGTGGTATTTCGTGGAGGGCTACTACCACCGCTGGGGCGAAATGGACTTTCAGAGTCGGCGGTTTATCCGCTACGCGGTGGGGCTACCGGGTACGCCGGCCAAGCTGGTGTTCTACAAGGCCAAGCGCACCGAAAAGTGGTGGCTGGAAGTGGAAAGCCTGGCTGACCAAGACATCAAGCGCATTGTGCCGTGCAGCTACGACGACTACATCCGCGCCGCCCAGGGTGACCTGCCCAACCGCTGGATTCTGACCCAAGCGCTGCTAGGGTAGACGCCAGCGCAAGGAAGTTTAGCCGTTTCGCTGGTTATTTGCTGTATCTATGAGCGAAACGCACGCAAACTCATCTACCCCCAATAGCCTACCCTCGTTGGCAGACGCGTTATTGCCTACCTACACCCGCGCCCAATTGGCCCTACGCAACGGGCAGGACCGGGACGAAATATGGGTGGCCTACCAGGGCAACATCTACGACGTGAGCCGCTCCCGGCTGTGGCGGCGCGGCAACCACTATGAGCACTGGGCCGGCCAGGACCTCACCCGCGAGCTGGACCACGATGCCCCGCACACGCCCAACGTGTTCGATAATTTCCCGATTATCGGCCGGCTTATTTCGCCTATTACCTAATGCACTCTGTAGCTTAGTCTCTCTGTAGCCAGGCCGTGCTCATCTCCAAATACCTTGTAATGAAGGCCTTTATCTTCGACCTAAACGGCACCATGATCCACGATATGGAATACCATACCAAGGCGTGGCAGCACATTTTCAACCACGAGCTGGGCGGCAATTTCACTTGGGAAGAGGTGAAACCGCAGATGTACGGCAAAAACGGGGAGGTATTGGAGCGCATGTTCGGGCCGGATCGGTTTACGGCCGAGGAAATCGAGCAGCTGTCGGTAGCCAAGGAACAGCGGTACCAAGACGAGTTTCGGCCGTATTTGCAGCTGCTACCGGGCTTGGCGGAGTTTCTGGAACGCGCCTACCAGCAGGGCATTCCGGTAGCTATTGGGTCGGCGGCTATTCCGTTTAACATTGATTTTGTGCTCGATACGCTGGATATCCGACGGTATTTCCGAGCCATCGTCAGCGCCGACGACGTGACGTTGAGCAAGCCGCATCCAGAGACCTTCCTAAAAGCCGCCGCCCAGCTAGGCGTAGCACCTGCCGATTGCCTGGTGTTTGAGGACGTACCCAAAGGCGCCGAAGCCGCTCAAAATGCCGGCATGAACACCGTTATCCTCACCACTACCCACCAGCCGCACGAGTTTGCGCACCTGCCCAACGTGCTGCACTTCGCCGAGGACTTCACCGATTCGTTCTTTCAAACTCTCCTGTAACTCCTTTCGCCCCTACCCCATGAGCACCACCGAAAGCGCCTCCCTGTTCAATAACCTCGAAACGCTGTCGACCCACGAGCTGCTGGCCGACATGAACAGCCTGGACCAGACCGTGCCCCAGGCTGTAGCCAAAGCCATACCCCAACTAGAGGCGCTGGTAGAAGCCACCGTGGCGCGGCTGCAACAGGGCGGGCGACTGTTCTACATCGGAGCGGGCACCAGCGGGCGGCTGGGAGTAGTAGATGCGTCGGAGTGCCCGCCTACCTTCGGGGTGCCGCATGGGTTGGTAGTAGGCATTATTGCCGGCGGCGATACCGCCATCCGCAAAGCCGTGGAAAACGCTGAGGACGACGCCCAGCAGGCTTGGCGCGACCTGCAAGCCCACGACATCAACGAGAAGGACATGGTGGTGGGCATTGCCGCCTCGGGCCGCACGCCCTACGTGATTGGCGGGCTGCAACAGGCCCGGCAGCATGGCTTAGCCACCGGCTGCATCGTGTGCAACGCTGGCTCGGCGGTAGCGGCCGCCGCCGAGTTTCCCGTGGAAGTCGTGACCGGCCCGGAGTTCGTAACCGGCAGCACGCGCCTGAAAGCCGGCACCGGCCAGAAGCTGGCGCTCAACATGCTCACTACCGCTACCTTCATTCGGCTGGGTAGGGTGAAGGGTAATAAGATGGTCGACATGCAGCTTTCCAACGCCAAGCTGGTAGACCGCGGCGAACGGATGCTGATGGACGAGCTAGGGATTGAGCAAGATGAGGCAGCGGCTTTGCTGAAGAAGCACGGTTCCGTGCGGGCAGCGCTGGAGGCACGAGGGTAGCGTGCATTTCTACTCTGTCATCCTGAGCGGAGCGAAGGACCTTCTCACGCGTGAACGACTGACGTACCAACGACTCGTCCTTGCATGATAAGGTCTTTCGCTCCGCTCAGGATGACAGGCGGATTTGTTTCCTACCCTCAAAACGACAGCGCAATTGTCGAAGTCAAGTTACCGTAGGTGTGCCGAAAGGCACCATTCGTATTAGCAAAAATGGGGTTTCGGGCGTTCAGCACTTTGCCTTCCAGTCGGGCTAGTACGTGCTTATTGGGGCGGTAGTCGAAGTTAAGAGAGCCGCCGCGCACGAAGTAGTCGGGTTCGTTGGGGGTAGGACCCAGGTCGCGGACTACCACGCCGTTGCGGGCGTAGTAATACTCGCCGCGGGCGGCTACAAACCACTGCGGAGCCAGTTGGTAGCGTACAATGGCCGCCGTGGTGTGCCAGACGTCGTCTCTCCGATTGGGCTGCCGCTTTTCCTGCTTGCCGATATCAAACCACAATAGCGCCTGCAAGCGGCTGGTAGCCGTGTAGGTCACGTAAAAATCGTGGAAGTAGCGGAAGCGCGGCACCGAATCCTGGGGCTGCTCGTTGCCGAAAAACGTGCTGTAGTTGAGCAGCAGCTTCTCAGTGGGGCGCCACTGCACCTGCGTGCCCACCGACTTTGCGCGGTTGTTGTCGCGGATGTTCTGCCAGCCATTGAGCGCCAGCGCTGTGAGTGTGAGCTTGTTGGAGGCTTCGTAGGTGAAGCGTGCACCGGCCTCGTAGTAGGGCGAGCCCTCAGCGGCCAGCGAGTGCGTCACGGTCCAGTTGTCTTTGCTGATGGCCGACTCAAACCCGACGTGTGCGCCAAACACCCCGATATCGAGCCAGGTTTTCTTCAGCGGCCGGAAGCCGGCATACGCTTCGTAAATGCTACGTAGTAGTGTAGGCTCGGCGGCGTAGTTAGCCTCGGGGTAGGTACCGGCTTACAGGCCCAGCGCCCCACGGATCTGGCCGTCGTCGTAGCGCAGACCAATCAGGGCCTGATTTACCGTAAACTCATTCTGACGGTTGTGGGAGTAAAAAAAGCCCGGCCGGCTGGTGTTGTCAGGGTGCGGAAAATCATAACCGTAGTACCCGTCAATATACCCATAGAGCGTGATGGGCGAAGAACGAGTAGTGGTATCAAGCGAAATCTGGGCAACTCCTAGCCGGGTTAACAGCAGTAGCAAGCTTAGCAATACGTAGCAGTGTTTCATAGCCGACCGTAACGCGAAAATCCTGCAAACGTTGAGTTTGCAGGCGAATAGCCGTGGGCAATTCATCAAGTTTCTTCTGCTTGCCCCAACGCTTCCTGCCGCAAACAGCGGCCTTTGGGCGAACACTTCGATTCGGTGTTGCGTTAGCAAGCAACGGCCCTGGCGTCCGGGGCCGCTTTGTCCTACCTCTAGCTCTACCTGCGTGCATACCATCGAGCCACACTACGCCTGGATCGACCAATACTCGGCTTCCGAAGACCCCCGTTCTCCCCTGCACGGTGCCGAGAATAGCCTCGACAGCTATGTCAATACCATCTACGGCTACTACATTCACCCGCAGTGGGACGACTTTGGATCGGACACGCTGTTTATCAAGATTTTATTTGTCGATTACGAGCAGCAATCGGCCATTCTGGAGTTTATCGGGGAGTGGAACGATGCCATCGAAAACGACATCATGCAGCTCAAGCGCGAGATTATCGACCCGCTGCTACAAGAAGGTATTGCCCGCTTCGTGCTGGTGGGCGAAAACGTGTTCAACTTCCACGGCTCCGACGATTCGTACTACGAAGAATGGTTTGAGGACGTGGAAGACGGCTGGATTGCTGGCATCAACTTCCAGGAGCACGTTTCGCGCGAGATGCGCCAGTACAACCTCGACAGCTACATCAACTTCGGCGGCCAGCTCGACGAGCTTCCGTGGCGTACGTACTCGCCCAAAAAGCTATTCAAGGTGATAGATGGGCTTCTACAGCGCCGCCTGGGGTAGGAAATTATTCAAGCAGGACGTCATTTCGATTAGAGGGAGAAATGACGTCCTGTTTGTTACGAAACAATATACACCACAAACAAAAAGGGCTTCCCGTAGCGGGAAGCCCTTTTTGTTTGCTTGAAAAGCTAGTCAGACTACTGAGCAGTCGTGCCAGTGGTAGCAGGAGCAGTGGTAGCAGGAGCCATGTTGTCGGCAGCGTCTTCCATGTTGTCAGCCTTAGCGTCAGCCGAGTCACGTACTGCGTCAGCTTGCTCTTCCATAGCGTCAGCTTTGGCTTCGCCAGCAGCTTCTACGTTGTCAGCAGCTTGCTCGGTAGCTTCCTCTTGCTTGCTTTCGCAAGAAGCGAACGAGAACGAAGCGGCAGCCAGGGCGAGGAACAGAACTTTTTTCATGATGGGGGTAAGTTGAAAAATGAAATTTCAGGTTTGGCGAGCTTCACGTGTTCCGGCTAGGCCGGAGGCGAAATTCGGGGGTTTATACTGGTATTGGCAGAAGGTAACCCGGCTCCCGAAAAAAAATCTTAAAATTTTTCTACCCTACTTCTTCCGGAACACAATACCAATGGGAACCCCCTGAAAACCAAAGTTTTCGCGCAAGCGATTTTCCAGGTAGCGCGTGTAAGATTCCTTTACATACTGCGGAAGATTGCAGAAAAACGCGAATACCGGGTTATGGGTAGGCAACTGCGTGACGTACTTTATCCGTACCATCTTACCCTTAATGGCGGGCGGCGGCGACTTCTCAATCTCGCGCAGCATCACCTCGTTGAGCTGGGAGGTAGGGATTTTGTGCATCTTGTTCTCGTACACTTGAATGGCCGTTTCGATGGCCTTATGCACGCGCTGCTTGTTCAGCACCGAGATGAACACGACGGGTGGGTAGGCAATCGGCGCAATCTTCTCCATGATTTTCGCCTCAAAATCCTTGGCTGTGTTGGTTTCCTTGTCCTCGATAAGGTCCCACTTGTTCACCAAAATCACGATGCCCTTGCGGTTTTTGTCGGCCAGGGAGATGATGTTCACGTCCTGGGCCTCAATGCCACGGGTAGCGTCCAGCATCACCACGCACACGTCCGATTCCTCCATGGCCCGGATGGCGCGCAGCACGGAGTAGAATTCCACGTCTTCCTTCACCTTGGTTTTGCGGCGCAAACCAGCCGTGTCTACCAGGATAAACTCGTTGCCAAACGCGTTGTAGCGCGCCGAAATGGAGTCGCGGGTGGTGCCGGCAATATCGGTCACGATGCTGCGGTCGGTGCCCAGCAGCAGGTTCACGAACGACGATTTGCCGGCGTTGGGGCGGCCTACTACCGCAATTTTGGGTACGCCGGCATCGGGTTCTTCTACCCCTTCTTCCTCGAAGTGGCTTACCACAGCATCCAGTAAGTCGCCGGTGCCGGAGCCGCTTTGCGAGCTGATAGAGTAGATTTCACCGTCGCCCATGCCCAAGGCATAGAACTCGCCAGCGGCGTGGGCGCGGGCGTTGGTGTCGGCCTTGTTGGCTACCAGGTAGATGGGCTTTTTGCCCTGGTAGCGGCGCAGTACGTTGGCAAACTCCTCGTCCAGAGGGTGCAAGCCGGCGTCTACGTCCACCATAAACAGCACCACGTCGGCCTCATCAATAGCCAGCTTCACCTGCTTGTTGATTTCCTCTTCAAACACGTCCTCGGAGTTGTGCACGTAGCCACCGGTGTCAATCACGGTGTAGTACTTGCCAATCCAGTCGCCGTAGCCGTAGTGCCGGTCGCGCGTCACGCCCGACTCGTTGTCCATGATGGCTTTGCGCTGCCCCACCAAGCGGTTGAACAGCGTGGACTTGCCCACGTTGGGGCGGCCCACAATTGCAATGGTATTTTTCATTTGTCTGACTCCAGCCGCCGGCCCGACCAGTTTCGGCAGTGCCCGGAGTAGTTAAGTGAGTTGTTGAGGTCGGAAGTGGTGAAATTGTGAGATGGTGAAATGGTGAGTTTGATGTTCTGATGGCTCATTTTGCGCAAGCGGCACAGCTAGAACATCAAACTCACCATTTCACCATCTCACAATTTCACCATTTATTGATAGCCAAACCGGCTCAAGGCCTTAGGATCGGCGCGCCAGTTTTCGTTGACTTTCACGTGGATTTCGAGGAACACTTTTTTCAGGAAAAACTTCTCCATTTCTTCCCGTGCCCAGGTTCCTACCTTCTTCAGGGCTTCGCCGCCCTTGCCAATGATGATGCCTTTTTGACTGCTGCGCTCCACGTAAATCGTGGCGCGCATCCGGATGATGTCGTCTTCTTCCTTGAACTCCTCGATGCCTACCTCGCAGGAGTAGGGCACCTCTTTTTTGTAGAGTTTGAAGATTTTTTCCCGAATCATTTCAGCCGCGAAGAAGCGCTCCGGCTTGTCGGTTAGCTCATCTTTGGGGTAGTAGGGCGGGTGGATGGGCAGCTTTTCCAGAATCAGGTCGAGCAGCTCGCCGGTCCCGAATTTTTCCAGCGCCGAGATGGGTAGGACCCGCGTAGCGTTGGGCAGGTGCTCCTGCCAGTACGCCACTTTGGCCTCTACCTCCGCCTGATCAGCTTGATCTATTTTATTGACCAGCAGAAAGATGGGCGTATCCTGCATTTTGCGCAGACGCTCCACCACTGGTTCCTCGTCGTGTTTCTCGTAAATATCCGTCACGAACAGCACTACGTCGGCATCTTCCAGCGACGAGTACACAAACGACATCATAGCGCTGTGCAGCTCATATTTGGGCTGAATAATGCCGGGTGTATCGGAGTACACCAGTTGGAAATCGTCGCCATTTAGGATACCCAGAATGCGGTGGCGCGTGGTTTGGGCCTTGCTGGTAACGATGCTGAGCCGCTCGCCCAGCAGCGCGTTCATTAGCGTCGACTTGCCCACGTTGGGCTTGCCAATGATGCTCACGAAGCCGGCGTGATGCGGTTTTGGTTCGGTATTCACGGGTTGTCAGGGAATTAGCCCGCAAAGGTACGATTTTTCGGGCGGCTACGGAAGCTTGGTTAGAGAAGTCGTCCTTACTTCACGCCCTACCTACCTTTGCCCCGATGCCACTTACTACCCTTCTCTTCGACCTCGACGATACCCTGTTCGACCACGCTGGCACGGCCCGCGCCGCCTTGCGCGCCAGCACCGCACAGTTTGCCAGCCTAGCCGAAGTGCCGTTGGATGACCTATATGCGCGTTACAGTGAGCTGTTGGAGGAAATACACCCGCGCGTCATGGCTGGTGAGGTGAACTATCTCGATGCTCGCCGCATGCGCTTTAAGCAATTGCTAGCGCCCTACCATGTGCTCAAGTCTGAGGCTGAGGCCGCGGAATTTGCTGCGTTTCACTACGACCACTACCACCGCCTGCGCCGGCCAGTGGCGGGGGCAGCGGCACTATTGAAAGCTCTCAAGCCACGCTACCGAATTGGCATTATCACCAACAACCGCACCGCCAAACAGGAGGAGAAAATAGCCTTTCTGGGCCTAACGCACCTCATAGATACCCTCATTACTTCTGAGGACGTGGGCGTAATCAAGCCCGACCCACGTATTTTTTGGGCAGCGCTGGAGAAAATGCACGCTCTACCCGAAGAAACCGTGTTGGTAGGCGACAACTGGACCGCCGACGTACTGGGCGCACGGGCCGTAGGCATCCGGCCGGTGTGGCTGAACCGCTTTGGCGCTGCCAGCCCCAACCCTACCGTGGCCGTACTAACGGGCCTGGAGCCACTGCCGGATGTGCTGCGCGTGTTAGAAAGCGCCGCGCAGTAGTAGATCCAACTCCGCGGCACCGGCAATTGTCAGCGTAAGCACAACAGAAAAACCTATAAAAAGACCTGTTTCGCTGCAAACTTACCGGCCCCTACCTTTGTCTTGCTACGGACTATTCGTCTCTTACCCATGCCTACTCCCGCCACCCCCAAACGCCGCGTGGGCGTGCTGCTCGTCAACCTCGGCACACCCGACTCGCCCCGCACGCCTGACGTACGCCGCTACCTCAACGAGTTTCTCACCGATGCCCGCGTGATTGACATGCCGGCCGCCGTGCGCTACCCCTTGTTCCAAGGGCTGGTAGTGCCGCTGCGGGCGCCCAAATCGGCCAAAATCTACCAGCAGCTTTGGGACACGGAGCGCGGCTCGCCGCTGCTCTACCACGGCCTGGATTTGCAGAAATTGGTGCAGCAGCAGCTAGGCGACGAGTACGTGGTGGCCTTCGGGATGCGCTACCAGAACCCCAGCATCGAGAAAGCGCTAGAGGAGCTACGCGACGCGGCCGTGGACCGCATCATTGTGCTACCCTTGTTTCCGCAGTACGCAGCGGCCAGCACAGGCTCGGTGCAGGAAAAGGTGATGGAGATTGTGAGCAAGTGGTGGATTGTACCCAGCATCAGCTTCATCAGCAACTTTGTAGAGGCACCCGGCTTCGTGGATACCTTCGTGACGCTGGGTAAGGCCGAAATGGCCAAGCACGACTACGACCACGTGCTATTCAGCTACCACGGCATTCCGGAGCGCCACGTGCTGAAGGGCAGCTTCAAAGGCTATTGCCAGCTAGGCAAGTGCTGCAACACCTACAACAAAAACAACCGCTACTGCTACCGGGCACAATGCTTCGAAACCTCGCGCCTACTCGCTAAAGGCCTCGGCCTGCGCGACGACCAGTACACGGTAGCCTTCCAGAGCCGCCTGCAAAGCCGCCTGCGCGACCCGTGGCTGCAACCCTACTCCGACGAAGTACTCAAGGAGTTTCCCGCCAAAGGCATCCACAACGTGCTGGCCTTCTCCCCCGCTTTCGTGGCCGACTGCCTGGAAACGACCATCGAGGTAGGCGTGGAGTTCAAGGAGCTGTTTGAGGAAGTTGGTGGCAAGCACTGGCAGCTGGTGCCTTCGCTGAACTCGCACCCGCAGTGGGTAGAAGGCGTAGTGAATATGATTCGGGAGAATTAGCGCCGGCTAATCAATTAGAACGTCATTTCGACCAGCGGGAGAAATCTCGCGTGGTAGTAATTCCAGTCCTGAAGAGTTACTACCTGACATCAGCACGCGAGATTTCTCCCGCTGGTCGAAATGACGTTCTGCATGCTTTTTGGCTATGCTAAACAGCCCGGTCAGAACCTTTCCTGCCTTCACTAGTTATATCCGACCTGCTACGTATAGCGGGTCGGATTTTTTTTATTTGTGATTCTCGGCGCTGTGTCTTTACCTTTGTGCCACCAATTCTTTCCCATCAAAGGATTGTTTTTATACAGAGGCGTGGAGAGACAGGCTCGACGAAACGCCGGCAACCTCCGTTTATCGCGGAACGGTGCCAAGTCCTGACCATATAAAAACAAACAACCGTGGTCCATTCCAACAACCTCCGCACGCTTGCTTCCCCTACCCTCTCCGGCCCTGTGGCCGCCTGCATGGGTATGATGTGCTGCTGTGCCTGTTGTTGTTGAAACGACCGGGAAGCATTTCCCTTTGAGCTGAGTCTGACTGCCTAACGTGCCCCCGGCACGGCCCCGACTCCCCATCCGTACTGTGCGCAAGCAGCCGTAGCTGCCGCCGGTTACCCTTCCGCGGCCTCGCCCGCATTTTCCCCGCTACATTTCCTTGTTTTATGGCTATTTCCCTCGAATCGCGGGTTTCTGACCTACGCCAGCAGTTTGCTACCCAGGATGCCCTGGATATCCTGCGCACGGCGGTAGAAGAGGCTCCCGGCAAAATCACCTTCTCTACCTCTTTTGGTATTGAGGATCAGATTATCACCCACCTGATTTTTGCGCACGACCTACCCATCGAGGTATTTACGCTGGATACGGGCCGCAATTTTCAGGAAACGTATTCCACCTGGAGCAAAACCATTCTGAAATACCAAAAGCCTATCAAAGCCTACGCGCCGCAGACGGCCAGCGTGCAGGCCCTGGTAGAGGCCAAAGGCCCCAATAGCTTCTACGAGAGCATCGAGAACCGCAAGGAATGCTGCGGTATTCGCAAGGTAGAGCCGCTGAACCGGGCATTGGAAGGTCAGCAGATTTGGATTACCGGCATCCGCGCCGAGCAGTCGCAGAACCGCCAGACCATGGAGCCGGTGGAGTGGGACGAGCCGCATCAGCTCATCAAAATACACCCCTTGTTCAACTGGACCTGGGAGCAGTGCTGGGCCTTCGCCAAAGACAACGGCGTGCCGACCAACCCCTTGCACCAGCAGGGCTTTGTGAGCATCGGCTGCGCGCCGTGCACCCGCGCCATCAAGCCGGGCGAGGATTTCCGGGCCGGCCGCTGGTGGTGGGAAAATGCTGACGCCAAGGAGTGCGGCCTGCACGCCACCCACAACGGCCCCGACCCGGTGGTAGAATCGGTGCCGGCGTAGGGGGTAAGAAGACCGTCATGCTGAGCGCAGCGGAGTCGTAGCATCTCGCGTGCTGACGAAAAATAGTAGCTCACATCAGCACGCGAGATTCCTCGGCAAGCTCGGAATGACGGTCTGCTCCTCCCTACCCCCGCCCATATCACAAACAACTGAATACAGACAACTCACTATATGCCTACCCTTGATTACCTGGACCGGCTCGAAGCCGAGGCCATTCACATTTTGCGCGAAGTAGCAGGCCAGTTTGAGCGGCCAGCCCTGTTGTTTTCGGGCGGCAAAGATTCGATTGTGCTTACCCGTTTGGCTGAAAAAGCGTTCCGGCCGGGCAAGTTTCCGTTTCCGCTGGTGCACGTGGATACCGGCCATAACTTCCCCGAGGTGCTGGCCTTCCGTGATGCGCTGGCCGCGCAGCTCGGCGAAAAGCTGGTGGTGCGCAAGGTAGAGGATACCATCAAGCAGAAAGGCTTGCAGGACCCGACTGGCAAATATCCCAGCCGCAACCCACTGCAAACCTACACGCTGCTGGATGTGATTGAGGAGTTTGAGTTTGATGCTTGTATCGGCGGGGCGCGCCGCGATGAGGAGAAGGCCCGTGCTAAGGAGCGCATCTTCTCGGTGCGCGATGACTTCGGCCAGTGGGACCCCAAGCGCCAACGCCCCGAGCTGTGGAACATCTACAACGGCAAGATTCAGAAGGGTGAAAACGTGCGCGTATTCCCGATTTCCAACTGGACCGAGCTGGACGTGTGGAATTACATTCGCCGCGAGAACATCGCCCTACCCGAAATCTACTTTGCCCACGAGCGCCAGTGCGTGGTGCTACCTGGCGGCCAGCTGCTGGGCCTCACGGAACACCTGCACCTCGATGCCGACGATGAGATTGTGAGCCGCCAAGTGCGCTTCCGCACCGTGGGCGACGCCACCTGCACGGCCGCTGTGGCCAGCGACGCCAGCACGGTAGAGGACATCATTGCCGACATCATCCAAGCCAAAGTAAGCGAGCGGGGCGCCACCCGCCTCGACGACACCATCTCGGAAACCGGTATGGAAGACCGCAAACGCAACGGCTATTTCTAAATGGTGAAATGGTGAGTTGGTGAGATAGTGAGTTTGATGTTCGAGCAGCGCGAGCGGCTTGTATCAAACAACCAGCTCCCAGCTCATCCAGAACGTCAACCTCACCATTTCACCATCTCACAATTTCACCTTATGGATCTTCTTCGATTTATTACGTGCGGCAGCGTAGACGACGGCAAAAGCACGCTGATTGGCCGGTTGTTGTACGATTCTGATTCAGTGTCGCTGGACATTCTGGCGGCGCTGGAAAGCCGGGGCGCGGCCCAGGGCAACGTGGATTTGGCACTGCTGACCGACGGGTTGAAAGCCGAGCGCGAGCAGGGCATCACCATTGATGTGGCGTATAAGTACTTTACCACGCCACGCCGCAAGTTCATCATCACCGACGCGCCGGGCCACGTGCAGTACACCCGCAATATGGTAACGGGCGCTAGCAATGCTGACCTGGCCATTGTGCTGGTAGACGCCCGCCACGGCGTAATTGAGCAAACGCGCCGCCATAGCATCATTGCGGCGCTGCTCGGTATCAAGCACTTTGTGCTGGCCGTGAACAAGATGGACCTGGTAGGCTACGACGAAAACGTCTTCAACAAGATTGTGGCTGACTACCAGGACATCACCAAGCTGCTAAAGCTGACCGACGTAACGCCGATTCCGATGAGCGCCTTGCAGGGCGACAACATTGTGCGGCGCTCGGAGCACATGACGTGGTATACCGGCCCCAACTTGCTGGAACACTTGGAAGCCGTGCCCGGCGCCGAGGAGACCAAGGCTGAGCCGCGCTTTCAGGTGCAGTATGTGGTGCGCCCCCAAACCGCCGAGCTGCCCGACTACCGCGGCTACGCCGGCCAGATCCAGAGCGGCAGCTACCGCCGCGGCGACAAGGTGCACGTCCTACCCTCGGGGCTAGAATCGACCATCGAAGCCATCGAAATCAACCAGAAGGAAGTAGAGGAAGCCGTGGCCCCGCAAGGCGTCATTATCCGCTTGACTGATGACGTAGACATCAGCCGCGGCGACACCATTGTGCCTGCGCACTATGTGCCGCACCTCACCCGCGAGCTGGAAGCCACCCTGTGCTGGATGGCCGAAACGCCTCTGCGCGCTGGTCGCCGCTTTCTGTTGCAGCACCACGCGGCCCTGGTGAAGGCTTCGCTGCCAAGTATTCTCTACCGCCTGGATGTGCAGAGCCTCACGCACCTCGGCGCCGAGGAAGCCCGCCTGAACGACATTGTGCGGGTGCGCCTGAAAACCGCCGTGCCGCTGGCTGCCGATATCTATCGGCAAAACCGGAAGTCGGGCTCTTTCATTCTTGTGGATGAGCAAACCGGCAACACAGTGGCCGCGGGCCTTATCGAAGCCGTTGATCCGGATTATTTCACGGTGGCCGAACCCGGCGCGGTGGCGTTTTCCATCTAGAAAACTAAAAACTAGCTCCCTTCCTTGAAAAAAGGAGGAGAGCTAAAAAACTAGTCTCTTACCCTCGTCATCACCATGCCTACCCTCTCTACCCCCCGCCTTACCGTAGTAGGTGCCGGCCCCGGCGACCCGGAGCTACTGACGCTGAAGGGCGCCCGTGTGCTGGCGGAGGCCGACGTGGTGCTCTACGACGCGCTGGCCAACGACGAGCTGCTGACTTATGCTCCCAAGGCCTTGCAGATTTTTGTGGGCAAGCGGCGGGGAAAGCGCGCCTACTCGCAGGACGAAATCAACGCCCTGATTGTGGAGCAAGCGCGCCAGCACGGCCACGTGGTGCGCCTGAAAGGCGGTGACCCATTTGTATTTGGGCGCGGTCGGGAAGAAATGTTGTATGCCGAGGCGCACGGCCTGACCACGGCCTACGTGCCCGGCATCAGCAGCGCCGTGGCGGCGGCGGGTAGCCTGGGCATTCCGGTCACGCACCGGGGGCTGAGCGAGGGCTTTCGGGTGATTACGGCTACCACGTCGAGCGGCGAGCTATCGGGGGAAGTGGCAGCAGCGGCGCAGGCCAACGCTACTACGGTAATTCTGATGGGCTTGAGCCGACTGGGAGAAATTATGCAGCTGTTTGCCCGGCACGGTGCGGCTCAGCGGCCAGCCGCCGTGGTGCAGAATGGCACCCTACCCAACGCTCGCCTCGTGGTGGGTACCGTGGCTACGCTGGCCGCACAAGCGGCCGCGGCCGGTATTGGCGCGCCAGCCATTATCGTGGTAGGCGATGTGGTGAAGCTGGCTACCACGCAAGCTACGTCCCAGGAGGCGGCCACTATTCTTTATCAATACGCTCAAGTAGCCTAAGGGCTTTCTGCATGTCAACTCCAACCAACTCCCTACCCTTCGGCCTCGATCCGGCCAGCCTCGACCAGCAAAGCGCCACCCTGAAGCCGGAGCAATTGCTGTGGCTGAGCGGCTACTTCTATGGTCGCTACGCGGCCACTGGTGCTGCACCAGCCGGTGGGCAAACGGCCGCTGCTCCGGTGGCAGTGTCTGCCGCACCGGCGGCGCTACCGCCCATCACCATCCTGTATGGCTCTCAAACCGGCAACGCCAAAAAGGTAGCGCAGCTGGCATCTGAAGCGGCCGCCGCAAAAGGCTTGCAGGCGGTGGTGAAAGACATGAACGACTACGCCCCGCGGCAGCTGGCGCAAGAAAAATTGTTGCTAGTAGTCGTGAGCACCCAAGGAGAAGGCGAACCGCCCATTGCTGCGGAGGAGTTGCACCGCTTTCTGCTTGGCAAGCGGGCGCCCCAGCTGTCGGAGCTGCGCTACGCCGTGCTAGCCCTCGGCGACCAGAGCTACCTGCAATACTGCCAGACCGGTAAGGAGTTCGATGCCCGTTTGGCGGAGCTGGGTGGCCAGCGTCTGCTAGATCGGGTAGACGCCGATGTGGCGTTCCTACCCCCCTCGAAGCAGTGGATTGAGGAGGTACTGACGAAAATTGCCGCGGAGGCTACGCCAGCGGCTGGTGTATCATCTGATGCAGCCGTGACGGGCGGCGCACCCGCACCCGTAGCGCCGGTGTACTCGCACGATCATCCGTTTGAAGCCCGCGTGCTGGAAAGCATCCAGCTCAACGGCCGCGGTTCTACGAAGGAAACCTACCACTTGGAGTTGGACCTGGCCGATTCGGGCCTTGTGTACCAGCCCGGCGATGCATTGGCGGTGGTGCCCGTGAACGAAGCCCCGCTGGTAGAGCACACACTACGCGCTGCTGGTTTAGGTGAAAGCGACACCGTGGAGCTCGACGGTAAAACCCTACCCCTGAGCACCGCCCTTACTGAGCACCGCGAGCTGTCTACCCTCACACGCGATGTGCTGGAGCGCTACGCCGCCCTCACCGACCGTACGGAGCTACGCGAGTTGCTGGCCGACAAAGCTAAACTGCAACCCTACCTCTACGGCCGCGATGTAGCTGATTTGCTGGCCGAATATCCCACCCAGCTATCGGCTCAAACGCTGATAGACACGCTACGGCCGCTGCCTACCCGCGCCTACTCCATTGCCAGTAGCCTGCTGGCCCACCCCGATGAGGTACACCTCACAGTAGGTGCCGTGCGCTACGAGGCCCTGGGGCGAAACAAACAAGGCGCCTGCTCTACCTTCCTCGCCGACCGCGTGCAGCCCGACGATATCGTGCGCGTGTTTGTGGAGCAGAATGAATACTTCAAGCTGCCTCAAGACCCTGGCACCGATATCATCATGGTAGGAGCTGGCACGGGCGTGGCACCGTTTCGGGCCTTTGTGGAAGAACGTGTAGAATTGGGTGCCACCGGCCGCAACTGGCTGCTGTTCGGCAACCCGCACTTCACCACCGACTTTCTGTACCAAACGGAGTGGCAGCAATACCTGAAAAAAGGCGGGTTGAGCAAGCTGGATGTAGCCTTCTCCCGCGACCAGGCCGAAAAGCTCTACGTACAGCATCGCCTGCTTCAGAACTCCCGCCAGGTGTACGAGTGGCTGGAAAACGGCGCCCATTTCTACGTGTGCGGCGACAAAGCCCGCCTCGGCAACGCCCTGCAACTGGCCCTCACGGAGGTAGTGCAGCGCGAGTCGGGCTTGGATACTGAAGCCGCCACCGACTACGTGCGCAACCTGCGCAAGCAGCGCCGCTATTTGGAGGACGTGTATTAAGTCCTCAACTCATCACTCTCAATGCATTGCTATCCTCGAAGCTGCTGTTGTTGTAGGTAGCCGTGGCTCTCTTGGCCGCGGCCCCGTTTCCCCGACCAATTACCCCACCCCTTCCTTTTTCTTTTGCACTTCACAAGACAGCGCACGCATTGTCATGAGACAACTATATCCTTTTTTCTGGCTTTTCAGCTTTCTGCTGCTAACTGCCCGAGCGGCCGTGGCGCAGGACCCCATTATTGCAGTGAGTGGTAACGTACGCGATAATACCCATCAGGCTCTTCCTGGCGTCACCATTAGCGTGAAGGGCGGTAGCGTGGGCACACAAAGCGACGCCGACGGCAATTTTATTTTAAAAGAACGGCTTCGATTTCCGTTTACCCTAGTGTTCAGCGCCATTGGCTACGACACGCGCGAGGTGGAAGTAGCGCGCGCCAGCAGCCGCCTTCAAGTGTCCTTGGAGTCGAAAAACATGCTGATGAACGAAGTGGTAGTATCGGCTTCCAGAGTAGAGGAAAGCCGGCTTCGCTCGCCGGTGGCTATTGAAAAGCTCGACATTCGGGCCATTAAAGAAACACCCGCGCCCAGCTTCTACGATGCTCTGGAAAACGTGAAAGGCGTGCAGATGACCACCAGCAGCCTCACGTTTAAAGTGCCCAACACGCGTGGGTTCAACATCCCGAACAACTTCCGCTTCATGCAGCTCGTGGACGGTGTGGACATGCAGGCCGCTACCCTAGGCGTACCTTTAGGCAACGCCATTGGTCCCACGGAGCTGGATATTGCTAGCGTGGAAATTACGCCTGGCGCTGCCTCCGCGCTCTACGGCATGAACGCCATTAACGGTATGGCGAACCTCACCACCAAAAGCCCCTTCACTTACCAGGGCCTGAGCGTGTACCAGAAGCTGGGTGTGAACCACGTAGATGGTATCGACCGCGACCCGAGCGTACTGACTGAATCGGCGGTGCGGTGGGCACAGGTGGTAGGCCCCAGCCAGCGCTGGGCGTATAAGGTGAACCTGTCCTACCTACGCGGTACCGACTGGCTGGCTAACACTCAGACCGACCAGAACCCCCAGACGGCTTCTTCGGCTAACCCACGCTTTCCGGAGCTGAGCGGTGCCAATAACCCTGCCGCCGACCTCTGGAACCGCTACGGCGACGACAACGCTGGCAACGTATCCATCACGATTCCCTACCAAGGCCGCAACGAAACCTTCAACGTGCGCCGCACGGGCTACTACGAGCGGGATTTGGTGAACCCTATCGTGCGCAACATCAAGGCCGATGCCAGCTTGCACTATAAGCTGACAGATAAGCTAGAGCTATCGTACGGCTACCGGTTTGGGCTGATGGACGGCGTTTTTCAGCGCGGCAACAAGATTCAGCTGGATGGCGTGACGGTGCAAAACCACAAGCTGGAGTTGCGCGGTAAGGATTTTACGGCCCGCGCCTACATGCTGATTGAAAACACCGGCGACTCCTACAACCTCAACCCGCTGGCCCTCAATCTCGACTTGCAAAACGGCTCTAATGCCGTGTGGGGTGGCCGGTTTCGGACTGCACTGCAAAGCCAGCTCGGCGAGGGCGCCAGCCTGGCCGATGCTATGCGCCAGGCCCGCGTAGTGGCCGACGCTAACCGCGCCGTACCGGGCACCGCCGCGTTCAACGACCTGAAAAACCAGATTGTACACACCAACAACTGGGACAGCGGCGTGAACGTACCGGGCGCTCCTATTCCGGGTGGGGCGGCTCTCACACAACGCAGCCACACCTACCACGCCGAAGGCATCTGGAACCTGGGGCAGCGCATCAAGTTTGCCGATGTGATTGTGGGCGCCGATGCGCGGGTGTATGCCGTCATTCCGGACGGTAACAACTTTGTGGATTTTGGCCGCCCCATCAACGAGCGTACCCAGCCCGGCGGCGACAATCAGTACTACCGGAAGGTAGGGGGCTTTGCGCAGGCTACCAAGTTGCTGTTCGCGGAGCGTCTGAAAGTAACGGGCTCTTTGCGCCTCGACTACAACCCTGAATTCAACCCGAAGCTGAACCCGCGGATTGCGGCTGTCTACACGGCCGCCGAGAAGCATAGCTTCCGGGCATCGTACCAAAACGGCTGGCGTTTCCCAAGCTTGTTTGAGGCACTCTCGTTTGTGAACAATGGTAACGTGCGGCGGGTAGGCGGCCTGGCCCGCGTGAATGAGGGCCTGAACTACCTCGACAATTCCTACACGCTGGCTTCCATCTCTACTTTCAATGCAGCGGTGAATGCGTACGTGGCTGCTAATGCCGGCACAACCGCTTCGCAGGCCGCGCTACGCCCCGAAATCCGTAGTTTGCTGACCGTTGGAAACCTGCCTACCGAGCAACCCGAACAGATCAATGCCTACGAGGTAGGCTACCGTAGCGTGCTATTCGACAACCGCTTGTCGATTGACGCAGATGCGTACTATAATATTTACTCGGGTTTCCTGGGGCAGGTAGAGGTGAGTGTGCCCAAAGATGCCAACGGCAACCAAGTGCAGGTAGGCTCCGACGATGCCGTGCTGGCTGCCCTAAACAGCAACCGCGCCGCCCGCCAGGACCGCTACCGCGTGTATACCAACGCCCGCAACAAGTACAACAGCTACGGCTCTACGCTGGGCCTGACGTATAATTTCTACCAGAAATTCTCAATAGGCGGCAACGTCAACTTCAACAACCTGTCGGCCAACGACGAAGCCGACATCTTCGTGACGGGTTTCAACACCCCCAAATGGGCAACCAACGTTACCTTCGGCAACCGCGAAATTGTGCGCAATGTGGGCTTCAACGTGGTATGGCGGCGGCAGACTAGTTTCTTGTGGGAGAGCCCCTTGGCTAATGGCCGGGTGCCCGCCTACCAGACGGTAGACGCGCAAGTAAACGTGCGCGTCCCGAACCTGAAGACTACCATAAAGGTTGGAGGAGCAAACATCTTCAACAACCGGTATATCCAGTACGCTGCGGGCCCTACCATTGGGGGGCTATATTACGTGGCCCTAACATTTGACAATACCGTGCTGCGCTAGCGCTAGCCTTCCTAAACGATTTCATCATGGCTGATCAACCAAAATTATCTGACGTTGAACGCATTAAGACTGCCAGCAACTATTTGCGCGGCACGCTGAAAGAAAGTTTGGCCGACCCCATCACCGGCGCCATTGCCCCCGACGACACCCAGCTTATCAAGTTTCACGGCTCCTACCAGCAAACCGACCGCGACCTGGAAAGCGAGCGGAAGCGCCAGAAGCTGGAGCCGCTGTACTCGTTCATGATTCGGGTGCGGGTGCCCGGCGGCGTGGCTACCCCAGAGCAATGGCAGCGCATGGATGCCTTGTCGGATGCGTATGGCAGTGGGGCCCTCAAGCTCACCACGCGCCAAACGTTTCAGCTGCACGGTATTCTGAAGCGCGATTTGCGGGCGACTATTCAGGAGTTCAACGATGTGTTGATGGACAGCATTGCGGGCTGCGGCGACGTGAACCGCAACGTGATGTGCGCCGCCAATCCCCACGAGTCGGCCTTGCACAAGGACGTGCACGCGGTGGCTACGGCCATCAGCGCCCACCTCACGCCCCGCACCACGGCTTACTGGGACTTATGGCTGGATGGCGAAAAGCGCTATTCGAGCTTGGTAAACGATGGCGAGAAGGAAGACTTTGAGCCGATTTACGGCCCTACCTACCTGCCGCGCAAGTTCAAGATTGCCATTGCTGTTCCGCCCCAAAACGACGCCGACATCTTCTCTAATGACATAGCCCTGACGGCCATTGCCGAAAAGGGCGTGCTGCAAGGCTTCAACGTAGCCATTGGGGGCGGCATGGGCATGACCTTCGGGATGCCCGAAACCTACCCCCGCTTGGCCGACCTCATTGGCTTCGTGCCCACGGACAAGGTGGTGGACGTGTGCGAGAAGGTCGTAACCATTCAGCGCGACTGGGGCAACCGTGAAAACCGCAAGTTCTCCCGCCTCAAATACACCATCGACCGGGTAGGGCTGCCCGCTTTCCTGGAGGAACTGCGCCTGCGCTTGGGCTACGAGCTGGAGGAAGCGCGCCCCTACCAGTTCACCGGCTCCGGCGACTCCTTCGGGTGGAGCCAGGGCGAAGACGGCAAGGAGCACCTGACCTTATTTGTAGAAGGTGGCCGCGTGACCAACAAAAACGGCGTGGAGCTGAAAACCGCCCTACGTGAAATTTCGGCCTTCCACACCGGCGAGTTCCGCCTGACCGGCAATCAGAACCTGGTCATTGCCAACATCGACCCCAAGCACCGCCAGCGCGTGCAGCAGATTCTGGAAAGCCGCGGTGCATGGGCTAAAACCCAGCAGCAAACCGCCTTGCGCCTCAGCTCGCTGGCTTGCGTGGCCCTGAATACCTGCTCCCTGGCCTTCGCCGAAGCCGAGCGCTACCTCCCCCACCTCCTCGACCGTCTGGATACCGTTATTCAGGCCAATGGTCTTAGCGATGAAGGTATCCTGATCAGGATGACGGGCTGCCCCAACGGCTGCGCCCGTCCCTACCTCGGCGAGATTGGACTAGTGGGTCGTGCCATCGGGCGCTACAATCTCTACCTCGGCGCCGACCATGCCGGTGAGCGGATGAACAAGCTCTACAAAGAAATGCTGGATGAAGAAGGCATTCTGGCCGAGCTAACGCCCCTGCTGGAAGCCTACGCCCAAGAGCGCGAGCCCCAGGAGAAATTTGGCGATTTTGTGATCCGCCAGGGCTACGTAGCCGCCACCGTTCACGGCCTGGATTTCCACGCTTAATTTAGCTGTCCATTAGTCGTCGATAGTTGTTAGTAATTGGTTATTAGACCACTACTAGCAGCTATCAACGTCTAACTGACAACTCGCCACTCACAACCCACCACCTGACGACCCATTCAATGGAATCTCCTCATCCTGCTTACATGCCTCCTGAACCGGCTCCGCCTACAGGCATGGCGTGGTGGCGCCGGTTGGTGCTGGGCGCGCTGGCAATTGGCGTGCTCCTGCTGGTCCTGCACTTCTCCGCTACTTACTTCGCACAGCAGTCCGTCTGGACGTTTCTGAGCACTTCCAAGACGTTCTACGTCTTTGTGGCTATCGGCTTTGGCGCACAATTGATTGACGGCCTATTGGGCATGGGCTACGGCGTGGTTACGGCTATTAGTTTGATGTCGATGAACCTGAATCCGGCTGCCGTGAGTGCCAGCATTCACACGGCCGAAATGTTTGCCAGCGGCGCTTCGGGATACAGCCACTACAAGGCTGGCAACGTCAACCGCCGCCTGTTCAAAGCCCTGCTGATTCCGGGTATTCTGGGGTCGGTGAGCGGGGCGCTGCTACTCACATATTTCGGTGAGCATTACGCCAACTGGATCAAGCCGGTGCTGGCCGTATACCTGCTGCTGCTGGGCGTACGCATCATCAGCAAAGCCTTTAAGCAAGCCGCCGACCGCCGCAAAAAGGTGAAGCACGCGGGCTGGCTGGCCGGCGCGGGCGGCTTCCTCGACTCGTTTGGTGGCGGTGGCTGGGGGCCGCTCGTCACCAGTACGCTCATTGCTAATGGCCGCACGCCGCAATATGTTATTGGCTCCGTGAGCCTTACAGAGTTCTTCGTAACGTTTGCCAGCGCCCTCACCTTCTTTGCTACCCTGGGCGTCACGCACTGGCAGATTGTGCTGGGGCTGATTGTAGGCGGTGTAACGGCGGCACCCTTCGCCGCCCGGCTGGCCGGCCGCATCCCCGTGCGCGGCATGTTTATCGGGGTAGGGCTCATGGTGATTTTCTGGAGCCTCTGGACCCTGCGGAAGCTGGTGTTTTAGTGGTGAAGTTGTGAGTTTGTGAAGTGGTGAATGCCAAAGCGGCTGTCATCCTGAGCGCAGCGAAGGACCTTATATCAGTTGAACGACCATCGTACCAACGACTCGTTCTCACGTGATAAGGTCCTTCGCTGCGCTTTTCGCCACTCACCATTTCACTACTCACAATTTCACCTTTCTCATCTCGGTCGCCGATTAGCGTAAAACTGTTCGTCGTTGTAAGACGGTTGGTCGTAGAAACTGCCGCTGGCTTGCTCGGGTAGAGCCAGCTTTAGGCTGCGCAGCATGGCTTCCTCGTATTCCCGCGTAATCTGAATTTCGGTATAAGGCGGGTACTCCAGTACTGTTTCTAAGGTAAGCGAGGGCACAAATACGTTGTCGGCATCCTCGTCAATAGCCGCCACTCCAATAGGTAGCAAGATGTGCCGTTCCCATTTGTTGACCTGCAACGAAGCGTCCAGTTCTACGTCGAGGTAACGCACTTTCAGGGTTTCAACCTCCACAATCAATTCATATACGTCGCCAAACTTCTTGCCGTCGCCGCCGCGCACCGACCAACCGCGCACGTCGGGGTTACCATCGGCCACTTCAAACTCGGTGAGGTCGCGCAAACGGCGCAGGTGCATATGCTGGCCCGAAGGCACGGGCATAGAGGTAGCTTCCATATAAAGTATCCTGTTTAGTTGCTTCGGCCTACGAAGCGGGCCCATTCATCGTTTTCATGAGTTGCGCGGCGTGCCGGAAAAAATTCTGTACCCACTCGCGTTCCTGCGCCGTTCCGGTGCGGCCGCTAAACTGGCTGGCTTGCAGGCCCAAGTCGTTGGCAGCAAATTCCTCATTGGGGTAAGCGCTTTGCTGCATGGCTTTCAGCAGCCCAGCTACCGCCAGAAAACCCGGCCGCAGGCTAGTGCCCGGCTCGTCGATGCGGGCAGTGGCACTGGTGAGCTGGTCACGCTGCTCGCTCACGTTGGGTTCCCGAAACTCGGCGCGGTCGGCCATCCGCACCAGCGCCGCCGTAAACCGGCGCAGGCCCTCACGAGCATATTCTGGTTGCGCGGGGTCGGTAGCCGCGTAAGCCTCTAGCTCTGCGGGGGTAGGCGGCAGTTGGTCGTCGGCCGCTGCCATATCGGCTATGGCTTGGCCATCGGCCGCCGGCATAGCCCGGCTGGTATTTAAGTCGGCGGGGGTAGAGGCACCGTCGCTGACCACAGGCGGCGGGGGTGTCTCTGCGGTATCGTTGCGGAAGATGAAGTAGCCGGCCACGGCCAGCGCCAGCGCCACCAGCACAAGTAATAGCCAGGGGCTAGGCGAGGATTTTTTGCGTTGGATATTGATTTCAGCCATGAGGAAGCAGCTCGGTAGGGAAGCGAACGGAATATGCGGAGGTACTGCATACGGATTGGCGCAGAGTTGGTATGTTTAGTTTGCGTATCTCCTCCTTATTCCCCGTGCAACCCGTCGATTTTATAGCCGAGCTCCGCGCCCGCAATATACTGTCGGAAGCCCAAGCCGCGGCCCTCCGCGACTATGAGCGTACCCGTCCTTTTTCAGTGCACTACGAGCTGCGCACGCTGCTCTACCTGGGCATTGTGCTGCTCGCGGGTGGCCTGGGCATACTGCTCTACCAGCACCTCGACGACATCAGCCACGGTGCCATTGTGGCCGCGCTAGTGCTGTGTATGGCGGGCAGCTTCGGCTACGCGGTGCGGCACCGCCTGCCCTTCACCTGGTAGCAGGCCCCTGCCCCCGGCGTGTTGCCCGACTACTTGCTTGTACTGGGTTGTTTATTGTTTCTCTCACTGGAAGGCTATCTACAAGCTGAATATGCCTTTTTCGGCACCCGCTACGGGTTGGCCACACTGCTGCCGGCGCTGCTGTTCTTCCCCCTCGCCTACCGCTTCGACCACCGGGGCGTGCTCTCGATGGCCATTACGGCTCTGGCAGCATGGGCTGGGCTGAGCGTGGCGCCGCTGTCGGTTTTCGAAAATGAGTTTCTAACGGCCGCTGTCTGCCGGGCCGCCATTGGATTAGGCCTGCTGTTCCTGCTGGTGGCCTGGCAAACCGAAAAACGTCGCCTCAAGCCACACTTCGCCTATGCGTATTTGCTATTGGGTAGCAATCTACTGCTGGCCGCCGCCACGGCTGCCATGTTTCAGGAATTGCTGCATCCGGTGGTGCTTGTCATAGCGCTTATCCTAGGGGTATGCACTTATCTGTTCATCTATGCCCGCCGCAGGCATTCCTACCTCTTTATGCTTTTGAGCGTGGGGTACAGTTACGTCGCCGTCACGTTTGGCCTGGCTCAGCTAGTAAGCTCTGCTCGCAGTGATGTCATCTTTAGCTTCTTCATGTACTATATCATCGGTTCGGTAGCGGGCATCATCTGGTTTTTGGCCAATATTCAGAAAATAGTGGGTACTGATGATCGGCAAAGCTTATAACCCGGCCTGGGCGCATAACGAAGCCCTCCGCACCGACGCCCAGCGCTGGCATCAAGTAGGGCTTCTGACGCTGCCCCAGCTGGAGGCAATTCGGCAGGCCTACCCGCTGGATTTCTACCGTCCGCCCATCTACCTGCGCATATTATTATTTGTGCTGGCTGTAATAGCCAGCTTGCTAGTCGCTGGGTTTGGTGCCATGTTTTTCCTGGGCGCTTTTAGCAACCTACTCCCGGGCAGGCACGAAGACATACTTTTAGCGTTGATGCTTGCTTTCGGCACTGCTTGTGGCAAGGCCATCCTGGATAACTTCATTCGCACCAACCAAGTGTACCGGGCCGGGCATGATTTGGCCCTATTGTATATGACGCTGGGCTGTGCCAGTGCCGCCGTGCTTTGCCTCCTCAGGCTTTTCCTACCCGTCTCTGATTTACTAACGCTGACGTCGCCCCTCCTACCCCTGTTCCTACTCCCCGTGCTAGGCATCCTGCTGGTGGCCATCATCCGCTACGCCGATGCGCTGGTCACGGCCGTGGCTTATGGGGTAGTGTTGGCACTGCTGATTAATACGCTGTTGCGCTTCGAGGCGGGCCGGCTTCTGCTGCCGTTTGCTGTCATGCTGCTCTCGGTAGGCCTGTACCAAGTAGGTCAGCGCCTCGCCCGCCGTACCGACTACCTCTATTATCAATATTGCTTTCTCACCTTGAAGACACTGACGCTGGTCGCCTTTTACCTTGGGGGCAACTATCTAATAGTGCGCGAAGGCAATGCAGCTATCAGCGGGAACCTGGTTTCGCAGCAGATACCTTTTGCCGGGGTGTTCTACCTGTTCACCACGCTTATTCCGCTGTACTATATCTACCAGGGCCTGCGCCGCCTCAACCGGGTGTGGCTGCTGACAGGGTTGGCCGCCCTCGCTTTTTCGGGCTATACTGTGCGCTTCTACCACTCGGTGCTACCACCCGCGGTAGCCAGCACACTACTCGGAGCCGTGTTGGTGGTGCTTACGGGGGCGCTCTTGCGCTATCTGCGCACTCCACGCCATGGCTTCACCGCCGCAGCCGACACTGCCCACCGCCCTGGCCTCAATCTGGAAGCCCTCATTACCGCCGAAACGGCAGCCCGACACGGTCAGGCCCCAGCCGCCCATTTTGAGTTTGGGGGCGGACACTCTGGCGGTGGCGGCGCCACTGGTCAGTTCTGATGCTCTATCCTACAGGCTGCTTCTGATACATTTTGGCCAGCTGCTCCACGGCATAGTCTACCTCCTCGGGCGTGTTGTATTTGCTCATAGAGAAGCGAATAGCGCCGCGGTTTGGGTCACAACCCATGGCAGTAAGTACGTGTGAACCAGCATTTGCCCCGCTGGTACACGCCGAGCCTCCCGACACCGACACCCGGTTGATATCGAGATTGAACAGCAGCATCTCATTTAGCTCAGATGGGGGTAGGCTCACGCTCAGCACTGTATAGAGGCTTCTATCGGCCTCTGCCGAGTGACCATTGAACTGCACATCTTCAATCCCGGCCCTTAGTTTTCCAATAAACCGGTCTTTTAGGCCTTGGATATGCTGCTGGTGCGCAGCCATGTCGCGGTAGGCAATTTCCAACGCCTTTGCCAAGCCCACAATGCCATACACATTCTCGGTACCAGCGCGCACGTTCCGTTCCTGCGAGCCACCGTGGATGAGTGGCGTCACCTGCAACTCGGGGTTGCGGTACACAAACCCTACCCCTTTCGGCCCATGAAACTTGTGGGCTGACCCGACCAAGAAGTGAGGTTTGAGCTGTTGCACATCGTGGCGGTAGTGCCCCATGGTTTGCACCGTGTCGGTATGAAACACGGCTTGGTGCTGCCGGCAGATATCGGAAATAGCCTGCACGTCGTTGAGGTTGCCTACCTCGTTGTTGCCATGCATCAAGCTGACCAATGTGCGGGGCTGCCCGGCCAGTAGCTTCTCCAGGTGCGCCAGATCCAACGTGCCTTGTGCATCGTGCTGCACGTAGTGGAGCGTAATGGCGCCCGATTTTTCCAGGGCTTGCAAGGGGTGCAGCACCGCGTGGTGCTCCAGCGGCGAGGTAATAGCCCGTGTCAAGCCCAGGGTTTGGATGCTCCCAAAAATGGCGTAATTATCAGCCTCGGTGCCTCCAGAGGTGAACGTAATTTCGGCAGGCGCCGCATTAATAAGGTGCGCAATAGTTTTGCGGGCATTTTCTAGCACCGCTCGCACCTTGCGCCCATGGCCATGAATGCTGCTGGGGTTGCCATAGAACTCACGCATAAATGGCAGCATTGCCTCCAACACCTCGGGGTCGAGCGGCGTGGTAGCGGCATTGTCGAAATAAACGGAGGTAGGGGAAGCAAGTGCCATAGGAGCAGAAAAGTTACGTAAGGGCTACACGTAGCACGTGGGCCACAACGGGTACACAAAAATAAAGGATTCCGGCGCGGGCCCCGGAATCCTTCACTCACACAGCCACACAGTTAGCTGTTACTGCAACATGCCAAGAGGCGGTACAACAACAAAACAGACAGATGACTTGCATGTATTTTCAGGAAAAGACTATGCCTTTTGAGAAATGATTTCCTTGATATCGCCAATGATTTTGTTAGCTAAGTGGTCGGCGGTGGCGTTTGATTCCGACTCGGCGTAGATGCGAATGATCGGCTCGGTGTTTGATTTGCGCAGGTGTACCCACTCCTTATCAAACTCGATTTTCACTCCATCAATCGTATTGATTGGATGTTTAGCGTAGCGCTCTTGCATTTGCACTAACACCTGATCAGTATCAATATCCGGTGTTAGCTCAATTTTATTTTTCGAGATAAAATAGTTTGGGTAAGATGCCCGCAGTCGGGTCATAGTCATGTCTGTTTTGGCCAGATGCGTTAGGAAAAGCGCAATGCCTACCAACGCGTCGCGGCCGTAGTGCAGCTCGGGTAAAATGATGCCTCCGTTACCTTCGCCGCCGATCAGCGCGTCGGTTTCCTTCATTTTGTTCACCACATTCACCTCGCCCACGGCAGCGGCAGCGTAGGTACCACCGTGCTTCTCAGTCACATCGCGCAAGGCACGGGTGCTGCTTAGGTTGCTCACGGTGTTGCCACCGCCATTTTCCTGTAGTAAATAATCGGCTACGGCTACTAGGGTATACTCTTCGCCAAACATCTCACCGTTCTCGCATACTAAGGCCAGCCGATCCACATCGGGGTCTACTACGATGCCTAAGTCAAAACCGCCGCGCGATAGCACCTTAGCAATATCGCGCAGGTTTTCGGGTAGGGGCTCGGGGTTGTGGGCAAAGTCGCCAGTTGGCTCACAGAACAGCTTTTCCACTTTTTCTACCCCCAGTGCTTCCAACAACTGTGGCACGGCAATACCACCCGTTGAGTTTACGGCATCTACTACTACCCGGAAGTTTTTCGCGCGAATTGCTTCTATATCTACCTGTGGCAGCGCCAGCACGGCATCAATATGGGTTTGCAGGAACGTATCGTCGGTGCTGTAGCTGCCAAGTTTGGCAACGGGCGCAAAATCAAAGGCTTCCGTGTCGGCCAGAGCCAGCACATGCTGCCCCTCCGTATCTGAAATGAACTCGCCTTTATGATTCAACAGCTTCAGCGCATTCCACTGTTTGGGATTGTGCGAAGCCGTAAGAATGATTCCACCCCCCGCTTGCTTGGCTGGTACGGCCATTTCAACAGTAGGCGTTGTGCTCAGCCCTAGATCTATTACATCTATTCCTAGTCCTTGAAGAGTAGCAGCTACTAGTTTGCTCACTATATCTCCCGACAAGCGAGCATCGCGGCCAATTACAATACTAGTCTGAGAAGAGTTAGCCAACATCCAAGTGCCAAAAGCGGCGGCGTATTTCACTACGTCGATGGGCGTCAGGCCTTCGCCAGGAGCACCGCCAATGGTGCCGCGAATGCCTGAAATAGATTTGATAAGTGCCACGAGTACGGGTTCGTTTTTAAAGAGCGCAAAAGTAGAGAATAGCAGCTGCTTTCCCTAGAATAGTTAGGTGATGCACTAGACTAGTCAGTGCACACAACAAATTCATCCTCTACTACCCATACGGCAACGAAGCAGAATGTCTTTGTATATTTGGCTGAATGGATACGACTTCTTCCTCTGCCCGTGCAGCTCAGCTAGCTGCTTTTGGCCGTCTGCTAGACGTACTTAATCGTTTGCGTGCCGAGTGCCCGTGGGACCGTAAGCAAACCATGCAAAGCCTACGGCACCTAACGATAGAAGAAACGTACGAGCTAAGCGATGCCATTCTGCGCAACGACCTCCCGGATGTGCGCAAAGAATTAGGTGATGTTATGCTTCACTTAGTCTTCTATGCCAAAATAGCTTCCGAAACGGGCCAGTTCGATATTGCTGACGTCCTGAATGCCCAGTGCGAAAAGCTTATTTTTCGACATCCACATATCTATGGTGATACCCAAGCCGACACGGAAGAAGACGTGAAGCGCAACTGGGAGCAGCTGAAACTGAAGGAAAAAGGCAATACGTCGGTACTAGGCGGCGTTCCAGTATCTCTCCCTGCACTGGTAAAGGCTATGCGCATCCAGGAAAAAGCGCGCGGCGCTGGCTTCGACTGGGAGCGACCCGAGCAGGTTTGGGAGAAGGTGCAGGAAGAATTACGGGAGTTTGGCGAAGAATATTCAGCAGTAGACGCAACGGATGCAGCTCGCCAGGATCGTGCTGCTCAAGAGTTTGGCGATTTGCTGTTCTCATTGGTCAACTTCGCCAGGTTCGCTGGCATAAACCCTGAGGAGGCTCTTGAACGTACCAACCGAAAATTCATTCAACGCTTCCAGTTTCTGGAATCCGCAGCAGCCCGCGATGGGCATCAGCTAGCTGATTTGACCCTATCTGAGATGGACGTGTATTGGGAGACAGCCAAAAAAACTCTATCTTTTGCTGCTGATTCCACAAATCAAGAATAGATTTTTTTAAGCTTCAAGCCTTTTTAGACCGTTTAAACGCATTTTTCTTTTGGCTACCTACTCCTTTTTCATTAGGTTTGCCAAGGCTATGTTGCCCTTATAAGAAGGGAACCACGTGCGAATAATAGCTTTGCTTCTTTCTCTCAATTTCTGGGCCAACTACTTGAACTGGTAACACTTTCAACTATATTTTTTTACTGACCCCAAACGTTTTACATTTTTCAACCTTTCACCAACCTCCCCTAATTTTCCGGAACAATGGAACAAAAGAATGCCACGAACAAGAACGTGCGGCCTGCCGCTCCCGCTGCCCCCAAGGGTGAAGCAAAAGGCGGCTCTGCGTTCGCCGCCATCGTTATTCCGCTGGCTTTTGTAGTTGCTGTCGTTATTTACAGATTCGTTTTGGGTAACCCTTCCAACTTCCAAGGCGGTAACAACGAGAACCTACCCTTGCCCGGTAACTACATGGGCACCGTATATGCCGGTGGTGTTATTGTACCGGTACTGATGACACTGCTCATTTTGGTTATTACCTTCTCTATTGAGCGTTTCCTGACCATTGGTAAAGCCAAAGGAACTAAGAGCATCGAAAGCTTTGTACGTTCAATCCGCCAGAAGCTGAATGTAAATGACATCGCAGGTGCTATTGCCGTGTGCGACCAGCAAAAGGGCTCGGTAGCTAACGTAGTAAAGTCTGGTTTGCTGAAATACCAAGAAATGGCACGCGAGCGTGGCATGGACAAAGACCAAAAAATTCTGTCGATCCAGAAAGAAATCGAAGAATCGACGGCTTTGGAACTACCTATGTTGGAGAAAAACCTGGTTATCATCTCGACTATCGCTTCGGTTGCTACCCTGGTAGGTCTGCTCGGAACTGTATTCGGTATGATCCGCGCTTTTGCCGCTCTGGCCAACGCTGGTGCTCCTGACACCGCTGCTCTATCGACTGGTATCTCGGAAGCATTGATCAACACGGCTCTGGGTATCGGTACTTCGGCCCTGGCTATCATTGCCTATAACTACTTCACTAGCCAAATCGACGTTCTTACTTACAGCATCGACGAAGCTGGCTTTAGCATTATCCAAACGTTTGCTTCGCAGCACGGCGAAACGGAAACTTATCATGCTTAAGTTGCGGTTTACGCACTAAAGCATAGTTTCTTAACGTTTTGAATTTTGCTAACTAACACTTTCAGCAATGCCTAAAGTAAAACCTCATAGAACGTCCCCCTCGTTGGATATGACTCCGATGGTGGACTTGGCATTCCTGCTGGTGACTTTCTTCATGCTCACGTCTAAATTTGCGCCGCAAGAAGACGTAGTAGTAGATACTCCTGCTTCTATCTCCGAAATTCGCTTGCCTGAGAGCCATGTAATGGTTATCTCTATTGATAAAGACAAGCGTGTA
The DNA here is from genome assembly GCF_014333615.1 of Hymenobacter citatus. Lineage (GTDB taxonomy): Bacteria > Bacteroidota > Bacteroidia > Cytophagales > Hymenobacteraceae > Hymenobacter > Hymenobacter citatus. Next base: position 70,115 of record NZ_JACSCY010000003.1, read on the forward strand.
TTTTTCGGGTTGGATGATGCGAAAGTAAAAGAGGATCTGCTGACTACCGTAGGTGCAAAATACAGCGTAGGCTTCACAGCAGAGCAGGTGAAACGTTTCACTGGTTTGGCGAGCTTTGGAGTTCCCGTGCAGCAGTTGCCTAGCCTGCTCAGCCTCTCTAGCGAGGAGCGGCAGAAAGCACCGCAGCCGGGTGTTCCGATTGACTCAGTAAACAACCAGCTGATTGAATGGGTAACCGCTGCGCAGCGGGCCGAGTACAAGGCTTTCAACAAGCCGGCCTACATTGCCATCCGTGGCGACGGTGCTGCCGACGTACCCACCGTGAAGAGAGTCATTAAGATTCTGCAGGATAAGGATATCAACCGTTTCAACCTGATTACCGATCTAGAAGGTAAGCCAGTAGCTGGAAACTAACCGACCTTAGAAACATGGCAGAAATACAACAACAAGCCGACTCCGGTGGCGGAGGTAAGAAGCGGGCCAAAAAAATGTCGACCAAAATCGACATGACCCCAATGGTGGATTTGGCCTTCCTGCTACTTACCTTCTTTATGCTCACCTCGACGTTCAGCAAGCCTACCGTCATGGAACTGAACATGCCGGTAAAGCCCAAAAACGAGCAGGAACAAACGGAGTTGAAAGCATCTGATGCTTTTACCGTCCTCCTCGGCCAGGACAACAAGCTATACTACTACGACGGCCTGCTAGACAACAACGTGAAGCCAGATCTTAAGCCCTCAGACTATAGTGCTGATGGTATTCGAAAGATCTTGTTTGATCGTAAACAGCGTAACCCGAACGTAGTGGTAATGATTAAACCAGATGATAATTCTACCTACAAAAACATGGTAGATATTCTGGACGAGATGAACATCACGGGGCAAAAAAAATACGCTCTGATGGAGATTTCGAAGAATGACCAAGAACTAATTAAAGGCTCAGGGTTATGATGGATAACGCACAACTGGCCAAAGCATCTCTCAACGACATCGTCTTTGAGGGTCGCAACAAGGCCTATGGAGCCTATGTGCTCCGTGGCTTGTATAACAAGCACGTTACCCGAGCGCTGTTGATTGCGGTTGCTTTCTTCGCCCTTGTCGTGAGCATCCCGACGATTGCGAATCTGCTAAAGCCTGAAGAGGAAGAAGTAGAAGCACCAAAAAATCTCCAGACTGTGGAGTTGATGGCACCGCCGCCACTCGATCCGGCTACACCGCCGCCGCCGCCGCCACCACCACCACCGCCACCTTCTGCACCGCCACCACCACCGCCGGTAGTTTCGACTATCAAGTTTACTCCTCCGGTTGTGAAGCGCGATGAGGAAGTACGCAAAGTGGAAGAAGTGCCAGACGTGGATAAGCTGTCGACGACGACTATTTCGACGGAAACAGTGAAAGGCACCACAGATGTACCCCCACCACCAGACCTGAACGGTATTGAAGGTGGCACCGGCAAAGAGCCGGTGAAAGAGGTAATTGACACTAAGGTGTACAACTACGTGGAGCAGATGCCAGAGCCTCCAGGAGGTATGGGCGCTCTGCTGCAATACATCGGGAAAAACATCAAGTATCCCGCTATGGCATTGCGTAACCAAGTAGAGGGTAAAGTATTCGTGAACTTCGTAGTAGGTCCGGATGGCTCTATCTCTGGGGTTAAGATCCAAAAAGGCATTGGTGCCGGTTGCGACGAAGAAGCAATGCGGGTTATTAAAGGCCTACCGAAATGGACTCCAGGTAAGCAGAATGGCCGGAACGTAAGCGTATCGTTTACTGTACCAGTAACCTTCGCTATCAAGTAAGCCGAAACAGCTTCCGATAGAAAACAGAAAGCCCGAACCGAGCAATGCTCGGTTCGGGCTTTCTGTTTTCTATCGGAAGCTGTTTTGATGCTTCATACGAAGACTGATTGTAATGTACTTTTCAAAAAAAATGCAACGCCTCTATATACCATTTCTTAGATAGGTACCGTTGATGAGATGAAAGCAGAGCGCTATTGGCAATTGGCCGTAACCTGCTTGGGTAATGCGCATTACGGATATGGTTTCACTCATTAACCCCTCTGCCCATGAACACCCTGCATCTCCCTACCGCTACCCTCGATGATATTGTGTTTGAGGGACGCAATAAGGCTTACGGCGCCTTTGTGCTTCGGCGGCTGTACAACCAACACCTGACGCGGGCCGCGCTCATTGCCTTCTCGCTGTTCCTGTTGCTGGTAAGCATTCCACTGCTAGTGAATGTCATATGGCCCACGGCTATTGCCGATGTACTCCCGCCCGTACTGGATGATCCAGGAATGACTTTCACGGAGGTGGACTTGCCTGCCATCAAACAACCCGAAGCAGCGGTTGCGCCCCCTGCCCCAGTGGTAGTAACGCCACCACGTGAACTGATTCCCACTCGCATAGTACCCGATGAGCAGGTGAAACTAGAGCCAGTGAAGGCAACGCCTCTCACCGCGCCTACGGACGGTATATTGGGTGATGTTCCCAAGGCCGGCGTGATTGGGGGTAGTGCTACGGGTAAGGTAGGCGCTACTGACATCACCGGCACAGGCCTCAGCGACTCTGGTAAAACAGTGGCAGCACCACCGGCCCAGCCATTTATACACGCAGAAGTAATGCCTGAATTTGCCGGTGGCTCTGATGCTTTACGCAAGTTCATGCAGAAGAACCTACGTTACCCTACCCAAGCCCTATCAAACAATATTGCTGGCAAGGTGTACGTATCGTTTGTGGTCAATACCGATGGCTCTATCACAAACGTGGAGGTCGTAAAAGGCTTGGGCTATGGGACAGATGAAGAGGCAATGCGCGTTATACGCAAGATGCCAGCCTGGACACCAGGTCGTCAGAACAGCCACACGGTGCCCGTGCGGTATACCATGCCCATCACTTTTCGATACGAGTAATCATATTTTCCTATATACTAGCAGTCAGAAACAGCCAACGGAGTTTCCGTTGGCTGTTTTTCAGTTTTAGTTGCCTGCTCCAAAGATGAACAGCAACACACAAAACGAACAAAATACTGCCTTTTCGACGTTAAAAAGTAAAATCTCTCGCTCATACCTTTTGACTATGCATCGCCCTACCACAGAAGAGCGGCTGGGCCGCTCCACTTCTTCGTCTTCTCTCACCCGATACTTTTTATTGCTAATGGCCGTTATCTACTTCGGCCTTGGCGTGTATCTGGTTGCAGCACCTAATGGCGCCTTCAATCTGCCCTTAGGACCACGCCGAATATTGGGTGGAGTATTCATATTTTACGGAATTATTAGATTTGTCCGGATTTATCGTCAGCACTTTCAAAAAACCTATGATCATGATGCGCGCTAGTCGTTGGGTGCTGGCAGGAATAATAGCTTTGGCTGGTTTGACAGCTAGTTGCAATCGGCCTAATGAGAAGGGTGAGTTGGAGGTGAACGATACACCTACTTCCGGCAAGCTCACCATTAGCGTAGACGAAACGTTTCAGCCGATTATGAAGGCCGAAACCGACACGTTTCAGGAGCTTTACCAGTACGCTAAGATTACCTCCAGTTATAAGCCGGAGCGGGATGTAGTGGAAGACCTACTAGCTAACCGCTCGCGGGTGGTGGTCCTATCGCGTGAGCTGACAGCCGATGAGCGTGCTACCTTAAATAAGGACAAGATCATTCCGGAGGTTGTGCGGGTAGGAACCGATGGCTTGGCCATTATCCTGCACCCATCTAACCCCGATACGTTGCTGACAATGGATCAGCTACGGGATATATTCACGGGCAAAACCACGCGTTGGGACCAGATAAGCGGCAAAAAAACGTTGCGTGATATCAACGTGGTTTTTGATGCTAACCGCTCGAGTACCACCCGCTTTGTACAGGATTCCATCACCCGCGGCGCGGCGCTAACTTCGAAGATTTATGCTTCTAAATCGAACCCTGCCCTGATTGACTACGTTGCTAGTCATCCAAACGCAATCGGCGTAATAGGCGCCAATTGGATTAGCGACCGGGATGATAAAACCGTCGAGAACTTTTTGGATAAGATTCGGGTAGCCGCTGTCGCACCTAAAGCGTCAGCAAATCCAGATGATTATCTTCAGCCCTACCAGGCTTACTTGGCCCTGAAAACGTACCCGTTGCGTCGCAATTTGTACGTTATCAGCCGCGATGCCCGCACAGGCCTGGGCAAAGGCTTGGTTGCCTTTGTAGCAGGTTCTAAAGGCCAACTCATTATCCTAAAAGCAGGACTAGTGCCGGCCATTGGACAAACTCGAATTGTAAATACCGCAGCTCAATAGTTGCGTATCCTTCGCCCTTTCACCAAATTTTTGATTTATGACTCTCAAGCCCTGGAAGCTTTCTCTTCTCGCTGCTTTGTCGGTATACGGCTCTTCTGCCGTTGCCCAAAATGTGCAGAGCGCACAGAAAGCCATTGAACTTGAGCGCTACGGACAGGCTCGCGCCGATCTGTTGCGCCAACAGTCTCCTGAAGCAAATTACGAGCTTGGTCGTTTGTACCAGTTCCGCGACATGCCGGACTCGGCGGCTTATTACTTCAACAAAGGCGCTAACGATCCTAAATCTGCGCTGTCGATGGTAGCTGCTGGTCGGGCCGCATTGGCACAAGGTAAGGCTACGGAAGCAGAGGCGCATTTCGACGAAGCCGTTAAGAAAACAAAGGGTAAGGATGCCGATATCCTCACTAAGATTGCCCAAGCTTACGCTGAGTCTGACGAGAAGAACATCACCAAAGCGCTGACTTATGTAGAAGCTGCGCATAAGGCCAACAAGGAAAAGGATACGCCCGCGCTGATGGTAGCTCGTGGTGATATCTACCTGAAAACGGCCGAAGGTGGTGGTAACGCTTCGGGCAGCTATGCTCGTGCGCTTCTGGCCGACCCTAACAACGTACAGGCTTATTACCGTCAGGGTCAGTTGAACGTACGTGCTCGGAACTACAACGAAGCTCGTACGGCCTTTGAAAAGGCTATCAGCTTGGACCCAAACTACGCTCCTGCTTACCGCGACTTGGCCGAAACGTATTACTACGCTGGTCAGTATGATCTGGCCTTGCAAACGTTCCAGAAGTATATCGATCGGGCTGAGCGAACGCCTCAAACCAACGCAACGTATGCTGCTTTCTTGTTTCTGACCAAGAAATATCCAGAAACCGTTACGGAAGCCCAAAAAGTGTTGGCAGTTGACCCCAAGAATGTGGCCATGAACCGCCTGGTTGCTTATTCGCTCTACGAAGACAAGAAGAACGAGGAGGCTATGGCCGCTATGCAGAAATATATGTCGCTGGTACCAGCCAACAAGCTGATTGCCGATGACTATGTATACCTGGGCAAAATGCAGGTAGCTGCTGGCAAATTTGATGAGGGTATTGCCTCTATCAAGAAGGGTATCGAAATGGACCCTCAGAAAGCTGGTGATCTGCAGAATGACTTGGCTCAGGCTTACCTGACCAAGAAGGACTACCCCATGGCAGTGGCTACTTATAAAACCAAGATTGCCAACCAAATTAAGGCAAATGGTAGTGCTGAGCTAACGGACCAAATTCGTTTGGCTAACGCGTACGAGTACAACAAGCAGTATGCAGAAGCTGATAGCCTCTACGCTGGCGTACTAACTGCCCGTCCTGAATACGCTGCCGGTTACCTGATGCGGGCTCGTGTGAACTCCAACCTTGACCCCAACTCTACGGAGGGTAAGGCCAAACCACATTATGAGAAATTCTTGGAAATGATGAAGGCGAATCCTGAGGATGCTGCTCGTTACAAGAATGAAGTATTGACGGCGAATAAGTATCTGGGTTATTATTACTACCAGAAAGGCGACAAAGCCGCTTCCCTACCCTATTGGCAGGCAGCACTGGCCATCGACCCGAACGACAACCAAGCTAAGACTGCTGTAAACAGCATCTCGGGTGCTAAAACTGCTCGTAAATAGCAAATGAGATTGTGATATCAAAAAGCCCGCTGTCAAGAATGACAGCGGGCTTTTTGCTTCGATACAATATCAGGATGTTTATTCTTCAGTAACGTATTCTTCCCATGCGGCCAGCACACTTGCAAAATCGGTGGGCAACTCTACTTCAAACTGCATGGGAGCACCCGAAACGGGATGCACAAACCCCAGTGATTTGGCGTGTAAGGCCTGTCTCGGCATTAAGGTGAAAGCCTTTTCGACAAACGCTTTGTACGCCCCTGTGCGTTGGCCGTACAGCACCTTATCACCGCCATAGGTAGCATCTGAAAACAGCGGGTGACCGATATGCTTCATATGCGCCCGAATCTGGTGCGTACGCCCTGTTTCGAGGTTGCATTGCAGCAGGGCTACGTGTTGGTAGGTGCGCAGTACTTTATAGTGCGTCACAGCATGCTTGCCTTGGTCGCCGTCGGGGTAGACGGCCTGCACTTTGCGGTCTTTCAGGCTACGGCCGATATGCCCCGTAATTGTCCCTTCCGGCTCTTTAGGTATGCCCCATACCAAGGCTAGGTACGTACGCTCTATAGTGTGATGAAAGAATTGCTGTGACAAGTGCGTCATGGCCCACTCCGATTTGCCAACCACCAGCAACCCCGATGTATCCTTATCAATGCGATGCACCAGCCCCGGCCGGATTTCGCCGTTGCGGCCGGTAGGTAGGTTGTGCAGATGGTAGGCCAAACCATTGACTAGCGTGCCGTTCCAATTGCCGAAAGCCGGATGCACCACCAAACCAGCCGGCTTGTTCACCAGCAGCAGCGACTCATCTTCGTAGCGAATATCTAACTCCATAGGCTCGGGCACTACCTTGAACTCGCGAGGCGGCTCGGGCAGCGTCACCGTCACTATGTCCAGCGGCTTCACGCGGTAGTTAGCCTTGGCTGGCTTATCATTCACTTGCACCGCCTCCGCCTTAATAGCATTCTGGATGCGCGTGCGCGACGTGCTAGGTAAGCGGTTGAGCAAAAACTTGTCTAACCGCAATAATTCCTGCCCTTTATCGGCCCGGATGCGGTGGTGTTCGTAAAGTTCATCTCCTCCTTCTGCCTCATCATCGGGCGGAATAGGTAGGGCATCGTCGGGCGAAGGTAGCATAGTGCAAAGGTAGGGGCATACAACAGAAAAGCCGGAACCTGTAGGTTCCGGCTTTTCACTATCCAATATGGGCAGGTGAACTATTTCTTCTTTTTGCCCGAAGGTGCTGGCGTAGCAGCAGGCTTAGGAGCAGCAGGTGCGGGGGTGGCTGCGGCAGTAGGAGCCGCACCCGGAGCGGGCGGCGTGATGCCCATTTTCTTCAACACCAAATCTGAGATATTGCCTTCCTCAGGTCCATGCAACAGTACAGGGCTGTCGCCGTCTGAGTTCAGAACATAGGTGTAACCGCTTTCTTTAGCAACATCATCAATAGCCTTTTGTAGCTTGTCCAAAGCGGGCTTCAGCAAAGTTTGCTGGCGTTGTTGTAAGCTCTGATCGGCGTTGCGCTGAAACTCTTGAATAGACTGCTGGATGTTTTGCAGTTCCTTCTCTTTATCAGCACGTACCACATCAGACATGGTGCTGGCACCCTTCTGATAAGCTTCGCCTTTTGTTTGATACTCAGTGTATTTTGTTTTTAACTGCGCTTCTAGCTGCGAGCTATAAGTCTTCAACTGCGACTCAATCTGCTTGCTTTCGGGCATTTGAGCCAACACGTAGGATACGCTGGTATAGCCGATCTTTAGCGGGGCCTGAGCCAACACGGAAGTAGCCGTAGCAAAGGTGAGCACAACGGCAGCCAGGGCGAGGCGGATTTTGTTCATGGTGATCATTAAAGGGGAAATTCAGTGATTGAGTAGGGCAAAGGTAAGGATTTCAATTTTTTAGCTACGGCCGGCGCTTTGGCCCAGTCCGGGTAGGAGCAGTCTGTTGGGGCTCAGGCTCCGTATCGGCGCCAGTAGCGGGGGTTTGCGGCGGCGCTACGGTACGTGTAGCACCCGGTTGCGCTGGCTGATTACGGTCCGCAGAAGCCAAACCCAATTCCTCTAAAACAAATTCCGTGTAGTCGTGCACCGGATTGGTGTATAGCATGGTCAGGTCGCCGGATTTGTCGAAGATAATAGCCAATTGCTTTTTCTTCGCCACTTTTTCCACCGCCTCAAACACTTGGTCCTGCACAGGGCGAGTCAGTTCCTGCCGCTTTTTAAACAGCTGGCCCTCGTATCCAAAGATCTTATTTTGGTAAGCCCGGACGTCCTGCTCCTTTTTGGTAATCTCGTCCTGACGCTTCTTTTTCTGCGTTTCTGTTAGCAGCACTTCTTCAGCGCGATACGTGCGGTACATCTTGTCCAGATCCTGCTTCTGCGCCTCGATGTCCTTCTGCCAGTTCTGCGACAGGGTGTTCAGTTCCTGCTGCGCCTGAGCGTAGGCCGGCATCTTACCCATCACAAATTCTGAGTCGACGTAGCCGAACTTTTGCGCCAGCGCGGCCGGCGCCAATAGTAGCACCAGCGTCAGCACCGACAAACTATACCGAAGTGCTTTCATGCGAACTAGATGATTAACGAATCTGCTGACCAATGATGAAGTGGAAGCGGCCTTTCGGGCCCGTACCAGGATTTGTTAGGGTAGCCGGTACCGTATCGAAGCCGTAGCCATAGTCAAACCCAAGCAAGCCAAATGCCGACATGAAGACACGGGCGCCAATACCCGCCGAGCGATACAGCTTGTAAGGGTTGTACTGCGAGTAGGTATTAAATGCATTACCTGCTTCTGCAAAACCCAGAACATACACCGTCGCGGCTGGGTTCAACGACACAGGGTAACGCATTTCCATGACAAACTTATTGTAGGCAATACCACCGTTATCTGCCTGCTGCGCCGTCGGAATAGCTTCCTGATCATTCGGGTCAGCATAGCCGCGCAGACCGATATATTCAGTACCCACAATAAAGTTGGACGCACCACCGTAGCCCAGACCCGAGCCACCCAGTTTAAAGCGCTCAAACGGCCCCAGTGCGCGGTTGCTATTATACGCCCCCAAGAAGCCGAAGTGGGCACGGGAGTTAAGCACCAGCTTTCCTACCAGCGGCGTAAACCACGAGGCGTCAAACATCCACTTGTGGTATTCCAGCCACTGCGTGGAGTTAGGATGAGCCCCTGGGAACAACGAGTAAGGAGGAGTCAGCGACAACGACAATGACAACGAAGAGCCCCGACGGGTGAAGGTAGGGTTGTCGATGCTGTTACGAGTCAGCGTGGTATTAAACACAAAGTTGTTCGCGTCACCCGTAGTTAGCTCCGATACTGCACTGTTCCGGAGATTCAGTGGATAGTTCTGGAACTTATACTGCGTTATTGATACTGAATTGCTGAGCGTGAAGTAATCATCGGGGAAGCGTAGGCGCCGGCCCAGAGCTACCGTTGCACTATTCGATTTGATGAACTGCCCAGTCGTAGGATCGAAGCTGGTTCCGAAGCGCGAAATCGTTTTATTTAAACTAAAGGAGAACGAGTTAGGCTTGCGGCCACCCAGCCACGGCTCCGTGAAGGAGAACGAATAGGCTTGGTACTGCAAACCGTTGGCTTGTACGTTCAAAGCCAGGCGCTGTCCGTCGCCGGCTGGTACGGGGCGCCAGTTGCTGAGCGTACCGGCCTTACGGAGCGAGAAGTTGTTGAACACCAAGCCCACCGTACCAATGAAACCGGCATAGCCACCCCAGCCACCCGAAAGCGTAATCTGGTCGGAGGGTTTTTCTTCTACCGTGTAGTTAATGTCTACGGTACCATCGGCTTGGTTTGGCACGGGGTTCATCCCTACCTTCTCCGGGTCGAAATACCCCAGGCCCGATAGACGCTGCTGCGTCCGAATCAACAATTCCCGGTTGAACTTATCACCCGGTAGCGTTTGAATTTCGCGCCGGATCACGTGGTCACTAGTTTTGGTGTTACCCGCAATATTGATGTCTTTCACCCGGGCTTGCACGCCTTCATTGATGCGCATCTCAATGTCAATCGAGTCGCCTTCGACCTTGGTTTCTACCGGTTCGATGCTGAAAAACAGGTAGCCGTCATTCATATAAAGCGACGTAATATCCTGGCCAGTCGGGTTATAATTCAGGCGCTTATCCAGCGTTTCTTTGCTATATGCACTACCCTCTTTGATACCCAATACCGAGGCCAGAGTCTTGTCATCGTAGAGGTAGTTACCACTCCACGTAATGTGGCGGAAATAGTATTTTGGTCCTTCATCTACCGTAATGCGCAGTGCCAGACCGTCATCTTTGCGGATCAGTGTATCCGAAACGATAACAGCATCGCGGTACCCCTGGGCGTTGTAAAAGTCGAGTAGCTTTTGCTTGTCCTCTTCGTATTCGGTTCGTTGGAATTTCCCGGAGGTCAGCAACTTATAGGGCTTTTTCTCCTTTGTTTTCTTGAGTTTACCCTTCAGCTTCCGATCCGAAAATGCTTCATTACCTTCAAAGGCAATATCACGCACCCGTATTTTATCGCCTTTATCTACATTAATCACCAGCACAACGCTGTTCGATAGGGCCGAATCGGGTCGCTGCGTGATATTTACTTTCACATCGAGAAAGCTCTTGTTGGTGTAGAACTTCTTTACCTGTGTACGCGTGTTATTGAGCAAGGCATCCGTCACTACCTTACCCCGAATTAGCTTGATTTTATTCTTCAGCTCATCGGCTTGGCCTTTGCCAATACCCGTGAATTCGAAGCGTGACAAACGCGGCCGCTCTTTTAAGTTGAAATCCAGAAAGATCTTGTTCCCCTCGATTTTCGTGGTCGATACGCTCACATCACCCAGAATCCCCTGATCCCACAGCTTACGGATAGCTTTACCGATTTCTTCACCAGGAACAGAGATTGGGTCACCAATTTTTAAACCTGTTAGCGCAATCAGCGTATTGTTATCTAAGTAGCGTGCGCCGCTTACCGTAATACCGCCCAGCACGTAGTGTTCCGCTCCATCATTAGGAGGTGCGGTTTGTGCCTGCGCAGAAGTGCTCATTATAGCACCGCCGAGTAGCACTAACAGCGCAGCTAGCCAGCGAAGCTGGTTGAAAAAAGAAGTCATTCGAAGAAATTACGAAACGGTTAACTGCTCACTGGTTTTCCCAAAACGCCGCTCCCGGCGTTGGTATTCGCGGATGGCCTCATAAAAATGTTCCTTCCGAAAGTCCGGCCAGAGCAAATCAGTTATATATAACTCAGTATAAGCGAGTTGCCAGAGCAAAAAGTTACTAATGCGCTGCTCACCGCTTGTCCTGACCAGCAATTCCGGATCAGGCATTGTAGCTGTACTGAGGTAGCCAGCAATAGTTTGTTCTGTAACCTCCTCTGCTCGCAACTTGCCGGCTGCTACATCCGCACCTAAGCGGCGTGTAGCCTGCACCAAATCCCACCGGCCACTATAGCTCAAGGCCAGTACCAACGTAGTACGTTCTCCTTTTTGCGTTAGCTCAATAGCTTCCGCTAGTTCTCTTTGACAACTGGCAGGCAAGCTGTCCAGCTGACCAATTGCTTGTAGTTTCACCCCATTTTTCAATAGGGTAGGTGTTTCCTGCCGTATGGTATGCACTAGTAACTGCATCAAAGCAGTTACTTCGTGCGCCGGGCGTGCCCAGTTCTCGGTAGAAAACGCATAAAGGGTCAGGAATCGTATACCCAACTCTGCAGCGGCTTCCACCGTTTCGCGCACAGCTGTAATGGCGCTTTGGTGCCCAAAGATGCGTAAGCCACCTTTTTTCTTGGCCCAGCGGCCATTGCCATCCATGATAACGGCAACGTGCGTGGGTAATTTCTGAAGGTCAATTTCGGACCGAGCGGCCATTGTTGTTCTTTGTGTATAGGAGGCTGCAAGTTACGCAAATGGTTGCATACCCTCCCTGCACAATTGGCTGCTCAACTCTGTCCGTTCATTATTTACTCACTGTCCTTCAGGACAGCGAATTTTGTAGAAGGTATAGGAGAGACTGATACCGTTGTAAAAATACCAATCCTGTGTGTGTCGATTGACCAGTAAGTCGCGCTCGGAGCTTGCATTGAGCCGCGTATTTTTGGTGCTCAGATGGTCGATATTATCGGTAAAAGTCTTGCGTGCACCAACCTCTGCGCCTATGTTCCAGCGCGGCGAAATAGCGTATTTGATGCCTACCCCAGCCGGAATAGCAAAACCCAGCATTGATCCACTTCTATCAATTATTCCTGCCAACGATGCATTGGCGGTGCTAACGCGTGTATTGGCATAAAACCCGGCTATGCCTACGAATACGTAGGGGGTAAAGTGTATTTTATCTTTTCGATCGTGATAGTCGAAGAAATTATACTCTATCACAGCAGATGCCTCTAGCAGCCCACCTTTTAGCCCAGCCTGCCGGTAGGCAGGCAAAGGAAGTGGCGCATCGTTATTACCTTTTTGGTTGATATCGTCAGCACGCAGCATGCCATAAGTAAGACCACCCCGTAGTGTAACTGGGTTGGTAATATCTTTCCGGTAAAAGGCGGTAACAGCTGGCCGGTTATTACGAAACTGGTACGAGGGCGCTATTTCACCGCGGTACACAGCACCACCAACACTAACACCTAACTCGCTGGTATTCTGAGCCACAGCAGTGGTAGCAAAAAAAACGCTCCCCGCCGGTATACCACAGGCAAGGAGCGTTTTAAAGAGATGCAATTTAAACATTAGACAGACTATGGTCGAGGGTAGCCAGCCTAAGTCACATAGGCTAGCGGAATTTGGGGTTCTTTACGCGGGGAGCAAGAATGTAGTTTACAGTAACCCCTAAAGTAGTGTACCAGTCGTTACCATCCTTACCCCGACGCTGGCCGGGCTCGGTAAAGCTACCAAATCCCTGCGCAGGATCCTGACTGCGGGTAATATCATGACCGAAGTACTGAGCGGGGCCAGGAGCCAGCGTACTACGCTCTACGAACGTACCACTTACGTCATCTAGATAATCGGTAAAAGTTTTGCGGGTAATCAGCTCCAGACCAATGTCGAAGCTCTTGTTTACCCGGTAACGAACGCCGCCCCCAAATGGTATAGCGAATTGCGTGAGGCTGTAATCTACACCTTCAGTTTGTAATGGTTGCAGATTCACGTAGTCACCGTTAGCGTCAGCCCCTTTCGGATTGTGGTGAAATACAGCAATACCGGCTGTGAGGTAGGGCACAAAGTCGGGGCGCTTTAGATAATTGTTGCGGTTTTCAATCAGGTCGAATACCGCCATACCAGATAGCTCTATGAGGTCGTTGCGGAAGTTCATGTTTCGGTTATAGCGATACCGCGAGTCAGGACCATTTGGGTCAGCTGCTTTGGAATCATCACCGGAAATACGACCGTAATTTAACGCCACTTTTCCAGAAAAACGGGGAGTGAAACGACGCATGTAGTATACACCAATATTTGGGCGTGTAGCAGCAGCACGGAAGCTAGGCAAGCTGGTTTTTGGCACAATATCGCCAAAATAGTTCATCGCATTTAAACTTACCCCAATGGAGTTGTACTGCTTCCGCTTGCTAAACTGTTGCGCGTTGGCTTGTGTAGCTACCAGTCCCATAAGCAGTAGCGAAGCCAGCGTGTGAGTGAAAATTTGCTTCATAAGTAAGCGAAAATTATGATATGCAGGTCCAGAAGAAATGTGACAAAACCGTTATGGCACAGTCGTAATCAACGACAAAAGTAGAGGTTACGAAGAACTTAAAAAACAAAAATAATTATTTATCAATGTTTCAGACCGGAATGCCGGCCGGATTACGACGATCCAACCCCCAGTTCAACTTACTACGCAAGGTGCTCAAAAAGTTAACGTGGTTCAGCTTTACCAAGTGCGCGTTGAACGTTTCGCGGCGCACGGCTATTTGAATGCCGGCATCGACGGTAACGGAGCGGGAGTCCAGCGAGAGGAGGAAGTTGTTGCTACGTCCTTCTATCTCAAAAGAAATCACGCTCTCATCGGGCACGATGAGCGGCCGAACATTCAGGTTGTGCGGACATACGGGAGCAATGACAAAATTGTTGGTTTGCGGAAGCATCACCGGGCCGCCACAACTTAGCGAATACCCTGTAGAACCGGTCGGCGTCGACACAATTAGGCCATCGGCCCAATATGAATTTAGGTATTCGCCGTCGATGTACGTGTGTACCACAATCATGGACGAAGTGTCGCGCTTCAGAATAGAAAATTCGTTCAGCCCAAAATTAATGCCATTAAAGACCTCGGGGTCAGTGTCTACCCGAATCAGGCTGCGCTCCTCAATGACGAAATGACCTTTGAACAGTGCATCCAACGCTTGCGCGATACGCTCGGGGTTAATGGTTGCCAGAAACCCTAACCGACCGGTGTTGATACCTAAAATCGGTATTTCCAGGCTGCCCACATAGGTTACCGTATCCAGTAGGGTCCCATCGCCACCAATGCTGAGCACGAATTGTACGTCCTGCAAAGAATCGCCGCGCTGAAAGCATGTGATGTTACCGGGTAGTTGTAGATGCTCGTGCAAGTAGTCACAGAACCGGGTTTCTATCAGCACTTCGGCCTGACGATCGGCCAGATCATTGAGTAGCGCCTGTAAATAGGATGCGGCTTCGTTACTGAATGGTTTACCCAGGATAGCAATTTTCATAGGTAACGCTTTTGAATGTACATCCTTTCCCAGCGTCGTTAGATAGGAAAAGAGGTGCGGAAGAAAAAGCCGGTTTCGCCCCGACCATTGAGGGCATATTCCGCTGTGAATACCCAATCGTAGTACGTAACCAGATGCAGCCCAACGCCTGCTGACGCTAGTATTTGGTTAGGCAGCCGGTTCTGGAAACGCTCTGCCACAGCAGAGCGCCCTAGTACGTAACCGGCGTCGGTAAAGGTATTCAAATAAAAAACCAGTGGGATGCTGTTGACCTTTGGATTACCAATACTATTGAGTCGCAGACGGCCCAGATCGAGTAGACGGTACGATACGCCCTGCCGAGCCAAGCCGTAGTAACGCCCATCTACCACGTACGCATCGTAGCCTCGCACCAAGGCCTCGTAACCGAACGCGTGGTTATCGGGGTAGGCAATGCGCTGAGCGAATCGGGCCCGCGCCTGTACACCTACGCTGTAATAGAACCCGCGGCCTAACGCCAAGTAGCGAGCATATGTGCCGTACAGGGTAGTAATGCCGGGACTACCTGTGCGCAAAAACACCCGCTGGCTAGCTACTACTTGCACGAAGCGACCGGTGAGTGGATAGGCAAAAGTATTGCGCTGATTCAGGGTAGTGCTAAACGTAAAATCGAGATAGTCGCGGCAGTTGCTGCCTAGGTAATAGTTGGGGTTGAGTTGCGTGACCTCCGGTGCTACACGCTCGTGATGGTAGGAAATATCGAAAGCCGACAAGCGCTGCACTGTATGACGCCAGCGCAAACCGGCCAGAAAATACTGCCGCTCCAAGGCAAACCCATTGTCGGTGCGGTAGTTTACGAGACGGTCTTGCACAGTTGCGTAGTCCAAAGCGCGGCTTTGGTAGTAAGAGGCCGCTAGTCCCAATCCCAGGCGGCGGCGCTTCCCATAGCCAGGCGCCTCATAGAAGACCTCGTATTTGCGGTTGAAGCCCAGTTGCAGATTGGCGATAAGCTGTTCGTTACGGCCTCGGAAGTTATTGCGGGTGAGGTGAATACCGTAGTCTACCCGGCGCCAGCGGTCGGGGCGGTTGGCCCAAGAACGGAAGTTGCGGTCGGCCAGCGAGAAGATGGGCACCGGAAAGGTATACCAGCGTTCCTGCATCCCAAATAGCACCGTTATGCTACCATCGCGGCACACCATCTGCAAGGCTACCTCATGAAAAAGCTGCAAGTTGTAGATGCGGCGGCGGTTGGCTTCCAGCCGCCTACCCAATTCAGCTACATCCAACGAGTCACCTTCCCGGAAATCCAATTCGGCGCGGAGAATGCGCTCTTTGGTTTTAATATTACCCACAAACAGTACCTGTTCTACCCGCACGCGTGTGTACCCAGGGCATTGCGCCCGAAGCGTACTGTCGCTGCTTACGGAAGCCCGGGTAGTATCGGGTAGGGAGCTAGCGGAGACTGGCGCTGGCAGCCAGTTCAGTAGGAAGGCAAGTAAGCAAGCCAGCAATTTATGTTGGAGTAAAGAGTCGAAGAAATAACCGGAAGACCAACAGTATTCGGGCTACTGTAGCACCAGATGCGGCTCTCAACCAACAATCAGGCCGCCAGATGCGCATTTGTTGGCGGCGCAAGCTACTGCCTTTTCCCTATTTGGACCCTTACAGCTATAAGCTCAGGTATTTCAACAGCGCGTCGTAACGCTCCTGATCTTCTGGCACCGTGTCTTCGGGACCACTAAACTGCGCCGTGATGACAAACCCAAACCGCTCCAGCGTAGCCACAATACGTTGCATCTGCGGCGTATTGAGCCGCAGCGTTAGCTGAATTTTGTAGCTATCCTGCTCATCCTGGGCCACGTGGGCGCTGAGGATCTTGGCGTTATTCTCCTCCACGTAGCGGCTGATCTGCGACAAGGAGTAGTCGCGCTCGTTCATTGATAGAACCAGAATACCGCCACGGCCGGCCACGTCAGGACTTTGCCCGAAGGCCGCCAGCACGTCACTGATGGTGACCACGCCCAGGTATTCGCGCTGGTCGTTGAGCACAGGTACCAGTTGAATTTTGTGTTGTACGGCTGCTTCCATGATGTTGTAGAAATGCTGATGACGCTGCACGTAGGCCGTGGCGTAGCCCAATGGTAGGGTAGCCAGCTGGTGCGCAGGGTGCTCGTAATTGGTCACGTCGCTGTCGGTTACGAGGCCCACGTACTGGCGGCCATCCAGCACGGGCAACTGGCTCACGTGGAATTCTTCCAACCACTTGGCAGCTTTCCCAGCGGTATCCGACACCTTGAGCGGCGGAATCAGTTGATTTACTAAGTCTTCGGCTATCATCGAAAGCATCGGCAGGAAGAACTAATCAGAGGTAGGGAAAGCAACGCGGGCAGTAAACGAAACGGCCGGGCATTCTCTTATTTTTGAAGCCCGGCCGTTCGTTTTGGTATAATACGTAATTAATCGACAGGGTGGGGTTGGGTGCGGTGGAGAAATTGACGGAGCAGCTGATTGAAGGCCGCAGGGCGCTCCATCATGGGAGCGTGGCCGCAGTGGTCGAGGAAGCGCAGCTCTGCCTGGGGTAGCAGCCGGTAGAACTCGTGCGCCACCACGGGCGGCGTAATGGTATCGTTCAGACCCCATACTAACAGCACGGGCACCTGAATGTTGTGCAACTCCTTGCTAAGGTTGTGGCGCTGCGCCGACCGCGCAATGCTGATGATACGCAGGCATTTGGAGTTGGAGTTAGTTACGTCGAACACTTCGTCTACCAACTCTTTGGTGGCAATCTGAGGGTCGTAGAACGTGTAGGCTACCCGCTGCTGCACAAAATCGTAGTTGCCGCGCTTAGGGAAAGAGCTGCCCATTGAATCCTCGAACAAACCACTGCTCCCTGTGAGTACCAGTCGCCCTACGCGGGTAGGGTTGTGCAGCGTGTATACCAGCGCCACGTGTCCGCCCAGGGAATTGCCCAGCACCACCATGGGCTCGGTCAGACCCAACTCGGCGAGGAAGTCTTCCACAAAATTCACCAACCCCGGTACGCCTGCTTTCAGCAGTGGCATATCGTAGATGGGAAGCAGAGGGATGATGACGCGATACTCGCCGCGGAAGCTCTCTACCACGTCGTGCCAGTTGCTGAGTGCACCAAACAGGCCATGCAGCAGTAGCAATACCTCGCCACTGCCTTCATCAATATACTGAAAATGATTACGTTCCTTTATCTGCAGCTCCATCGTCTCAAAGGATAGTCTGGTCGGTAAGTGAAACTTCTACCCCACCGCTCTTTGCAATGATACAATACTTGACCCAATTGCGGAGCATAGCGCCGCCGTGGGTTGTCAGGAGAGCTTCGGGATGAAACTGCACGCCGTGAATGGGTAGGGAGGTGTGCCGGAAGGCCATCAACTCCTGGGTAGAGTCTGTGGTGTAGGCCAAAGGTTGCAAGGTAGGCGGCAGCTCTCGCAGCACCAGCGAGTGATAGCGCGTGACGGCTACCTCCGTGGGCAAGCCGTGCCGCAGGGGCTCCTCCCCTACCCACCGCACCATCGATACCTTGCCGTGCATGGGCCGGGCCGCTCGCCCCAGCTTCGCCCCAAAAAACTCGCCTAGCGCTTGGTGGCCCAGGCACACGCCCAGCATCGGCATATGCTGATGGTAGGCTTTGATAACCGCCGGCATCACGCCCGCCGCAGCGGGTACGCCCGGTCCTGGCGACAACACAATGCCATCGAAATCGAGCTGCCGGATAGCCGCCAGCGACACATCGTTGCGCACTACACGCACCTCGGCCCCGGCCTGGCACAGGTAATCGCGCAGGGTGTAGGTGAAGGAGTCGAAGTTGTCGAGCAGCAGCAGGCGCATCCGGTGAAATAGTGAGTAGTGAAATGGTGAGTTTGACGTTCTGCTGAAGCAGTTTGCGTAAGTGGCGTAGTTTAGAACGTCAAACTCACCATTTCACTACTCACTATTTCACCACTAACCTAAAACACGCCTCGAAGTTTTGCCAGCAGCGTACCGGCGAAGGGCATCACCCACGCTACCACTTGCAAGGCCAACGGCGTAGCGCGTTGCACTATGGGTAGTACTTGCGAGTCGGCCACAAGCTGGGGTGAGAGCAAGGATATACCCGAAAGTGAGAGGCCGTAGAGCAATAAGCTCAGGCCTAGCAGCCACTTGAGCAAGCCCGCCACACCGCCCAGCAGGTGGTCGAGCATGCCTAAGGGGGTTAGGTGTACGGCCGTCCTGATAAAGCCGCCCAGCAGGTGCACGCCCCACATGATGAGCACAAACACCAGCAGAAAAGCCACCAGCGGCAGCATCCCGAAGGCCTCGCCCACATAATGGCGCACCAGCGGAATGACGTCGTGCAGCAGAGCCAGCCCGCCAATCACCCCCAGCACAAAGGCCAGCAGCGAAACCGCTTCCAGCATCAGTCCACGCCGAAAGCCCTTCACGGCCCCTACCCCCAGCGGAATCAGCAGCAGAATATCAAGGCCAGACATGCGGTGAGGTGGTGAGGTGGTGGTGGTGACTAGATACGTCTGTCATCCTGCGCAAGCTCAGGATGACAGACGTATCTAGTCACCACCTCACGACTTTAAAAGTTCGTGTTGTTAAGCAGATGACCTACGGTTTGAGAAATCAGTCGGCCGTCGGCCTGGCCGGACAGCTCGCGGGCGGCAATGCCCATCACTTTGCCCAGGTCGGAAGGGCCGGTGGCGCCCACGCGCTGGATGATTTCGGTGAGGCGCCCTACCAACTCCGCTTCAGAAAGCTGCTGAGGCAGGTATTCTTCGATGATGGCTAGCTCGGCCAATTCGGTTTCTTCCAGGTCGGAGCGAAACTGCTTCTGGTAGGTATCGGCGGCCTCGCGGCGCTGCTTGGCGGCTTTGGTCAGCAGCTTGATTTCGTCGGCCGGAGTGAGGGCCGCGCCGTGGGCACCCTCTGCCGTTTCGGCCAGCAGAATCTGGGACTTGATGCTGCGCAACGTGGTCAGACGCACTTTGTCTTTGGCCAGCATAGCCTTTTTAATATCAGCGTCGATGGTTTCTTTCAGAGCCATTTTTGGTAGGAATAGGTAACTACAATGAGTAAGGCAGTGGCTCGACGAATCTGTGGGCCACTACGCAGGCAAAACGTAACTTTGGCCGGTTACGATGAGTTGTACAATCGTACTTCTTCTTTTTTCTGATGACGAAGCTAAGCGTAAACATAAATAAAATAGCCACGCTGCGGAACGCGCGTGGCCACAACCGCCCCGACTTACTACAGGCAGCCCGTGATTGTGAGCGGTTTGGCGCCGAAGGCATCACGGTGCACCCGCGCCCCGACGAGCGCCACGTGCGTTACCAGGACGTGCGCGACCTGAAGCAAGTAGTAACCACAGAGCTAAACGTAGAAGGCAACCCTACCCCCGATTTTCTGGATCTGGTGCGCAAGGTGCGCCCCGAGCAGGTGACGCTGGTGCCCGACGCACCCGACGCCATTACCTCCAACGCTGGCTGGGACACAATCAAGCACCAGGTATACCTCATTGGGGTAGTGCAAGAGCTAAAGGCGCTGGGCTGCCGCGTTAGCATTTTCCTCGACCCCGACCCGGCCATGGTGAAAGCCGCCGTAGCTACCGGCACCGACCGCATTGAGCTGTATACCGAAGCCTACGCCAGCAACTACGCCGCCGACCCCGCCGCTGCCTTGGCTCCCTACCGCCAGGCGGCCGAGCTGGCGCAGGAACTAGGCTTGGGCCTCAACGCCGGCCACGACCTCGACCTCGACAACCTGGCCTACCTTCACCAACACCTACCCGGCCTTGCCGAAGTCAGTATTGGTCATGCCCTCATCTGCGACGCGCTGTATCTGGGTTTAGAGAATACAATTCAGCTGTATAAGCGGCAATTGCTGTAAAAACCACAGAAAACGTCATTTCGGCCATGTTGCGCATCAAGCAACATGGTCGAAATGACGTTCTGGAACCTTCTTATTTTCACCTAAACAATGCCCCGCCTCGCCCTACCCGACTTTCTGCAACTATCCGAAGACCTACCTATTTTGGATGCGCGGGCGCCTACTGAGTTTGCGCAAGGGCATATTCCAGGAGCGGTGAGCTTTCCGTTGTTTTCGGATGAGGAGCGGGCACGCATTGGCACCACCTACAAGCAAATCAACCAGGAGCGGGCCGTGCTGCTGGGGCTGGATTTGTTTGGGCCAAAGATGAGCCAGATGGTGAAGCAGGCGCAGAAGGTGGCGCCCGGCCGGGCCGTGCGCCTGCACTGCTGGCGGGGTGGCATGCGCAGCGGGGCGGTGCAGTGGCTGTTGGAGCTAGCCGGTTTTCGGGTAGAGTTGCTCGACAAAGGCTACAAAGATTACCGCCGCTGGGCGCTGGCACAGTTCACGGAGCCCCGGCCACTACGGGTACTGGGCGGCCTCACAGGCTCGGGCAAGACTGATGTGCTGCACCAGCTGGCCGCCCGCGGCGAGGCCGTGCTAGACTTAGAAGGCGTGGCCTGCCACAAAGGCTCGGCCTTCGGCAGTATCGGACAGCCCACCCAGCCTACCCAGGAGCAGTTCGAAAATGACTTGGCTCTCTTAATAGCCGCCCTACCCCCTACCCTACCTGCGTGGGCAGAAGACGAAAGCCGCACCATCGGCGGCGTGCACATCCCGCCGCCGCTGTTTGCGCAGCTCCAGGAAGCGCCGCTGGTAGTGCTGGAAATCCCGCGAGATGTGCGGGTGCGCAAGTTGGCCGAAGAATACGGCCGCCACGATGCTGGCGCGCTGGCTACTTCCGTGTTGCGCATTCGTAAACGCCTGGGCGGACTGGCTACCAAGGAAGCCCTGGCCGCCATCGGCGAAGATGACATGGAAAAGATGGTGAGCCTGGTGCTCGACTATTACGATAAAACCTACGGCTATGGGCTGGAAGGCCGCGCTTACACCCGCGTGGTGTCCGACACTTGCGATGCGGCGGTGAATGCGGAGCTAGTATTGGCGGCTATGGGTAAGGAGTAATCCTGTTTTGCCCCTTTAGCTCTTCAGCATAAATCTTTGTGAATCCTATGGAAAACTCCCCCGAACACATTCGCCTCACCCAATACAGCCACGGCGCGGGCTGCGGCTGCAAAATCGCACCGGCCGTGCTCGACCAGATCCTGCACACCACCATTGCCCAGCCGCACGACGATAAGCTGCTGGTAGGCAACGGTTCCCGCGACGATGCGGCGGTGTACGACATCGGCAATGGGCAGGCGCTCATTAGCACCACCGACTTCTTCATGCCCATTGTAGATGATGCCTACGATTTTGGGCGCATTGCCTCAGCCAACGCCATTTCCGATGTGTATGCTATGGGCGGGCGGCCGGTACTGGCCATTGCCGTGCTGGGCTGGCCCGTGGAGAAGCTGGCGCCCGAGGTAGCCCAACGCGTGATGGAAGGCAGCCGCAGCATCTGCCGCGAAGCGGGCATTCCGCTGGCTGGCGGCCATAGCATCGACTCACCGGAGCCCATTTTCGGACTGGCCGTGACGGGCATGGTGGATATTGCGCAACTCAAGCGAAATGACACCGCCACTGCTGGCTGTGAGCTGTACCTCACCAAACCACTGGGGGTAGGGATGTTAACCACCGCTCAGAAAAAAGGCATTCTGCGCGACGAGGATGCCCACCTGGCGCCGCAGTCCATGATGCAGCTCAACAAAATTGGGGCTGAGTTGGGCACGCTGGAAGCCGTACGCGCTATGACCGACGTAACGGGCTTTGGCCTGTTGGGTCACCTCTCGGAGGTGTGCGAGGGTAGCAACCTGACGGCCGAAATAGACTTTGCCCAGGTGCCGCTATTGGCTGCCGCCGAGCCCTACCGGCAGCAAGGCGCCGTACCGGGCGGCACCAGCCGCAATTGGGCCAGCTACGGCCACAAGGTAGGCCCCATCACCGACGAGCAGCGCCAGTGGCTCTGCGACCCGCAAACCTCAGGGGGCCTGCTGGTGTGCGTGGCGCCGGAGGGTAGGAAGGCTGCCCAAACAATTTTTCAGAGGCACGGCCTGCACCTAGCACCGTTTGGTACGCTACGCCCCCACGCGGCGGGTGAGCCGTGGATAACCGTTCGGTAAATGACGCGCTTTCTAACCTTCTTACGCCCGCTACTAGAAGCCACTTTCGCCATTCTGGTGATAGTGGTAGGACTGCGGTTTATCACGAATTTTTTCAGCAAGAACAGCAAGGTATACCAGCCTACCTTTTTACGACAGTTTTACCTGCTGTTCTGGCCCCTGCTGTGCCTGTGCGTGGGCCTACCCTTCCTGCTATCGTTTTTTTACTTGGGTACGTTGTCGGCAGTGGAGCTGGTGCTGGCGGTGGCGCTGGGGGCCGTTATCCTGGGTTTTTCGGTACCCTCATTGGTGCTACATGCTCAATACTATGCGCGCAATTTCAGCACCACGTTGGTGTTTGATGACAAGCAGAACCGCTTGGAAGTATACGAGCAACGGGTACGCATTCCCTTTAGTCGGGCCGATCTGGTGCGGGTGGAGTACGTAACCTGCGTATCGCGGCACGTGTTCTGGAACAAGTACGAGTACTTACGCCTGCATCTAAATAGCGGCGAAGCACTTACTATTACCTCTATCCTAACCGATCTGCACCCACTGGCAGAGTTTCTTCGGAACACGCACTTGGAGCAGCGCCAGCAGTGGTTTTGCTTTTTGTGAAAAAAAAACTAATTTTAATTCTATTATCTTATTTTCTGGCAATCCATTGCTTCGCCGATAAAATCGGTACAGTTTGCTGGCTTCTCTTTATTTCTATCCCTACGCTGTGTCATTCTTCGGTTCACTCAAGCAACTATGGCTCTGCCTGTTGCTAGTAAGTGTCGCCGGAATTTCGTCTGCGCAGGCCCAGGACTCACTAGCCGTGCAACGAATGCACCGTTTGCTGGCCATCCTCCCCCCCGATACCAACCGTGTGCGTCTTTTGGACTCGCTCTGCGTGCAGCACTACGATAACGCCCCGGAACAAGGTATCATATATGGTAGGCAGGCTCTCGCGCTGGCCCGGCACCTACACGACCAGCGGGGGCAGCTGCTGAGCCTGCTTAGTTTGGGTGTATGCTACACCAATCTCAGCGACAGCCGATATGCTCTCACGCTGTACAAGGAGGCCATGTCGCTGGCCCGGCGGCTCAACTCCTACGATGGCATTGTGCGCAGCTACCACCACATGGCCAGCGTACACTCGGCCCGCGGCGATACAGCCACCATGTGGCGCCTCTACCGCCCGGCGCTGGCGCTGGCCTACCATAAAGGCGTGCAACACTCCACTCAGATTGCGCTATTTGGCGACGTGGGCGTGCTACTACTAGCCATGCACCGCAATCAGCAGGCATTGCGCTACCTGCACCGCGCCCTTTTAATGGCTCGCCGTGGCAAAGACATGCTCGCACAAGCTCAGTATACCGTCAATTTGGGCGCTTATTATCAGTCTATTGCGCAGTACGCAACGGCCGAGGGGCTGATGCGTAATGCCGTGAGCCTGGCACAGCAACGACACAGTGCGAAGGTAGAAGCCAGTGCGTTGCTACAGCTGAGCCATGTGCTACTGGCTCGCTACCGCCCTGCCGAGGCAGAAATTCCTGCCACACAGGCCTTGGAGCTGGCGCGCGCGCACCATTACTCCTCTTTGCTGCTTGATGCGTATGGCACCCTGGGCAAAATTGCGGCGGCGCGGGGCAATTTTGCCCAGGGCTATGCTTGGCAGCAGCGTTATTTGCTGTTCAACGATACGCTCAACAACCACGACCGACTGGTGGCACTGGCCGCTTTGCAGCAACGCTACGAAACCCTGGATAAGGAGCAGCAAATTGCCCGTCTCACTGCCAACGAGGAGTTGCAGAGTATGCTGAACCGCCAACTCATCATTACCATTGTGATTCTGGCCGTGGGGCTGGCTGCCTTTATCTTCATCTATTTGCAATTGCGGCGCAGCCGAGCGGCGCTTTCCAGCAACCACCAGGCCTTGCAAGAGACTACAGCGGAATTACAGCGTATGGCGGCTTCTAAAGACCGTCTCTACTCGATTGTAGCGCATGATCTGCGTGGGCCGGTGACTTCCTTCTCGGGCGTAACCAAGCTCATTGAGTTCTACCTCAACAACGGCGATGAAGCCAGCTTGCGCCGCCTCCCTACCCTGGTGCACCAGACCACAAACAGTATCAACCACTTGCTAGATAACTTGTTGAGTTGGGCTGTAAACCAGAGTGGAGAACTAGCCTTTCAGCCCGAGGCGCTGCCCGTGGCGGAGTTATTTGCCGAAATTGTGGAGCTGTACCAAACAACCGCGCAGGCCAAACAAATTCAGCTGCTAACCGACGTTCCGGTTCCACTCACCTTACATGCCGACTACAACATGACGCGCACCATTCTGCGCAACGTGCTAAGCAACGCGCTGCGATTTGCGCCTGTGGGTAGTGCCGTGCGGCTGGGCGCCTACCCCGCTGCCAGTCCTCAAGCCGTGGTGCTTGCTTGTACAGATAGTGGTCCAGGTATGTCTGCCGATCAGGTAACAGCTCTGCTGCATCCTAACTCCCTGGCGCAGCCTACCCGCTGGCAGCGGCGCGAGGGTACGGGGCTGGGCCTAGTGCTGTGCCGCGCTTTTGTAGACCGGCAACACGGCAACTTGCGCATTCACAGTGCACAGGGCCAGGGAACCACTATTGAAATTGAGCTTCCCAGCGCCACCCTAGAATCGTTGCCAGCGTAATACCCAGCTTCTTCCGACCTTTACTGGCACTATGCAACTACACTACCGCGAACTGGGACAGGGCGAACGTACCCTCGTTATCCTGCACGGCCTTTTCGGCACCCTCGACAACTGGCAAACCCTGGCCCGGCGTTGGGCCGAGCACTACCGCGTGGTGCTGGTGGATTTGCGCAACCACGGCCGCTCGCCGCACGCACCCGAGCACACCTACGAGCTGATGAGCGAAGATGTGCGCAAGCTGTTTGAGCACTTGCAACTGCCCGCCGACCGCACTACCCTGCTGGGCCACAGCATGGGCGGCAAGGTCACTATGCGCTTCGCCCTCGACCACCCCAACTACTTGGCGCAAGCCATTGTGGTAGACATTGCGCCGGCTTTTTCGGATATGCGCCACCAGGACGATATTCTGGCTGGCCTGCACGCCGTCGATTTCACTACCTGCACTTCCCGCCAAGCCGCCGACGACGCATTAGCCCAGCATATCCCACAGCCCGACGTACGACAGTTCCTGCTCAAAAATCTCTATCGCCGCGAAGATAACTCCTTCGCCTGGCGCCCCAACCTAGCTGTGCTGGATGCCGAAATGGCCCAGATTGGCGAGGAAATCACCAACGACACACCTTTCCTGAAGCCTACCCTGTTCATCAACGGCGGCCGCTCCAACTACATCACGCCCGAGGACAAGCTGCACGGTATTCCGGCCCTGTTTCCGAACAGCCACATTGCCACCATCCCCAACGCCGGCCACTGGGTGCACGCCGAGGAGCCCGATCAGGTATTTGAGTTGGTAGAAGCCTTTGTCGGTCAAGGAGGGTAAGAAACGGTAGGCTGAACTACATGTAGGCGCTATCAGAGGGATACACCGCTCATCCTGTCTATGCGCTCAAAACCGCGTTTCGCAATCCATTTTACTTCTTATTTTTTATTCTCTCTTGACTCCCGGTACGCTCTACCTCCTCCCTACCGTGCTGGCCGATGATACGGCTGCGCAGGTGTTGCCGGCTCAGGTGCCCGCACAAATTGCTGCGCTACAGTATTTTCTGGTAGAAAATGCCCGCACGGCGCGGCGCTTTATCAAGCAGGTAGCGCCTGCGCAAGTTATTGAAGATCTGCGCCTCACGGTGATTGACAAAGACAGCACAGAGGCGCAAATTCAGGCGGCGCTGGCGCCGGTGGCGGCAGGACAAGATGCGGGCGTGCTGTCCGAGGCGGGTTGTCCCGGTGTAGCCGACCCTGGTGCTGAGTTAGCACGTCGGGCGCACCAATTGGGTATTAGGGTGGTGCCGCTGGTAGGCCCCAGCAGTCTGCTTCTGGCCCTGATGGCCTCTGGTATGAATGGGCAGAGCTTCACCTTCCACGGCTACCTACCCATCGACCGGGGCCGCCGCGCCGCTGCCGTGAAACAGTTGGAGCGCGTGGCCCTTGCGCAGCACCAGACCCAGCTGTTCATCGAAACGCCCTACCGCAACATGCAGCTCCTCGAAGATCTACTGAATCAGTTGCAGCCCTCCACCCGCCTGTGCATCGCGGCCAGCCTCACGGCCCCCAACGAGTACGTGCGCACCGACACGGTTGCTGGCTGGAAAAAGCGCGGCCTACCCGAGATTCACAAGCAACCAGCGGTATTTCTAGTGGGACAGTAAAGGTGAAGTTGTGCATACGCGTGTCATCCTGCGCTCAGGATGACACGCGTATGCACAACTTCACAACTTCACCTCTAAGAACCCAACTGATACACTAGCAGAGAAGCTGCGTAGGCTAGGCCGGTCATATAGACGGCTTGCAGAATGGGCCACTTCCAGCCTTTGGTTTCGCGGTAGGTGACGGCCAATGTGCTCATGCACTGCATCGCGAATACGTAGAATACCAGCAGCGACAATGCCCGCACGGGCGTGAAAAACGGCTGGCCCTGGCTGTCACGGGCGGTAGCCAGTTTTTGTTGAATGGTGCGCGTATCGGCATCCTGGCCCACGCTGTAGATTGTGGAGATAGTACCCACAAACACTTCGCGGGCGGCAAAGGAGGTAATCAGGGAGATACCAATTTTCCAGTCGAAGCCCAGGGGGCGGATGCCGGGCTCGAGCAAGTGGCCGATTGTACCGGCGTAGGAGTTTTCGAGCTTGGCCGAGGCCACGGCGTTTTCCGTTTCTTCGGGTGAGAGCTGCTGCTGCGTGGCCGTAGTACGGGCTTGGGTTTCGGCCTGGGCTAGTTGGTCGCCGGGACCGTAGGAGGCCAGCACCCATAGGATAACCGAAATAGCTACAATCACCTTACCTGCCTGGAATACAAAGGTTTTTACCTTTTCTACGATGGTGATGCCCACATTTTTCCAGCGCGGCCAGCGGTACACCGGAAACTCCATAATAAAGTAGCTTCGCTCGCGGGTTTTCAGCAGAAATTTCATTGCCAACGCCGACAAAATAGCGGCGAAGAAACCCAGCAGGTATAGCCCCATCAACGCAATACCCCGCAGGTTGAAGATACCCAGCACCGGTACATCGGGCACTACCAAGCCAATGAGCACAGTATATACCGGAATGCGCGCCGAACACGACATCAGCGGTGTAACGAAGATGGTGATAATGCGGTCTTTCCAGTTTTCGATGGTGCGGGCGCTCATAATAGCTGGCACGGCGCAGGCTACCCCCGAAATCAGCGGTACCACGCTCTTCCCATTCAGCCCAAACTTGCGCATGATGCGGTCCATCATGAACGTGACGCGGGCCATATAGCCTGTTTCCTCCAGCACTGCGATGAAGGCAAACAGCAGGGAAATCTGCGGAATGAAAATCAGCACGCCACCTAGGCCAGCCAATACGCCCTCGGTAAGCAGACTGATGAGCGGCCCTTCGAAGTTGCTTTGCACCAGCTGATTGATCCAGGCCACGCCTTCATCAATCAACTCCATAGGGTAGCTAGCCCAGGCAAACACCGCCTGGAACATTAAAAATAGCACCCCAAAGAATATCAGGTAGCCCCATACTTTGTGCGTCAGCACCCGGTCGATGCGGTTGCTGTAGGGCTCGGCCTCCTCGGTGCGTGTCACCTCCACCACGTTTAGCAGCAGCTCGTTGATGCGGGCGTAGCGGTCAATCGTCTCCTGGGCTTGCTGCGCCGTAGGCTCGAAACCGTACTGCTGCACTAACTCCCCGATGTAGGCCTGCTCGTCGGCAGTCAGGAAATTAATACGCTGGTATTGGTGGGCATAGTGCAGCGCCAAATAATCGTTGTGTAGGTTGAAGTAGTAGCGAATCTGCCGGATCATGGGCAGTAGTTCCTCAGTGGGCTCGTAGAAACGCACGGTAGGCGGCGCGAGCTGCTGGCCCATCACAATCTTGAGGGCAGCTATACCGATGCCCTTGCGGGCATTCATGGGAATCACGGGCACACCTACCTCCTGCTGCAAGGCCGCCACGTCTATCTTAATACCGTGCTGCTCGGCCGTATCCATCATGTTGAGAGCTAGCACGGCGGGCAGGCCCAGATCGGCTAGCTGCGTGAACAACAGCAGGTTGCGCCGCAAATTGCTAGCGTCGGCCGTTACCACCACAAAATCGGGATATTGAGCCGATGTCTGGTCGTAGAGCAGATCGGTAATCACCCGCTCATCCAGGCTTTTAGGATAGAGCGAGTACGTACCGGGTAGGTCGATGATTTCGGCGCGCAGTAGGGGTGTAATCTGCGCCACACCAGTTTTGCGGTCCACCGTTACCCCCGGGAAGTTGCCTACCTTCTGGTTGAGGCCCGTGAGCTGATTGAACAGCGACGACTTGCCGGAATTGGGATTCCCAATCAGCGCAATGCGTGTGAGCGTGCCCGGCAGCCGCGGCGACGCCGTTTCCAGTGTAGCAGCCGATATGCCGGCGCCCGCTCGCTTTATCGTAACATCAACGCTACCCATCTACCTACCTAACTATTCGTACTAATCCCGCAGCATGATGGTAGCGGCCTCACTTACGCGCAGCGACAGCGTGTAGTCGCCGTTGCCGAGCACCAGCGTAACAGGGCACCCCAGCGGGGCTTTGCTGTTCAGGCGCACCTGCGTACCGGGAATGCATCCCATTTCCAGCAGCTTCAGCGCCATCTCAGGGTCATTTAGGCAGCAGATGGTACCAGATTCGCCCACGCGCAGGTCTTTCACGCTGCGGGCGGTAGAGGTGGGGGCAGAAGCAGAGGACACGGGCACGGCGGTAGTTTCTATTTAGATTCTATTCAAACAAAGGTACCACCCTTTTATGTTTCAGTCAAAGGCCAGATTTATACTAAAAATTGGTGGTTTCATATTGCTTTTGCACGCAGTATCATTATTCCAAAATCAAATTGTATAATTATGAATATAGTAAGATTATCCCCCAATTACGGCACGATTTTTTGTAGTTTTGGAGTATACAAGCGTACTCTATTATGCTCAGACGACTACTCACCCTCCTTGCTTTTGCTCTCTTCCTACCTGCCTTGAGCTTTGCTCAGGACCAAGCAGCAGGACAGTTTCGAATCTCCGGCCGTATCGTTGATAAGGAGACGAAGGAGCCTATTCCTTTTGCCTCTTTAGGACTGAAGGAAGAACAAACCGGTGCACTCACCAACGAGTTTGGCTTTTTCCAGCTCGCCGCGCCCGAAAAGTCGCCGCAAGACTCCTTGATTATCCTGGCGCTGGGTTACTACCGCAAAGCTGTTGCCATAAAGCGCGGCGTGAACGTGCCCGACATGATTGTGGAGGTTCCTCGCCGCGTGGTGGAGCTGGCCAACGTAACCGTAAAAGGCGCCAAGGTGAAGGATCTGTCGCTGGGGTCGCGCAACAACACGCCCGGCGAAGGCATGATCCAGGGTATGCCCGGCAGCCAGTATGCGTTCTTCGTTAAGAATGACAAGAACAAGAAGCTCGGCAACGTGCGCTCGGTGTCGTTCTACATCGGGGAAAACGGTTTTCCCCGAGAGCCATTCCGCGTGCGCATCTACCGTGCCGACGGCAACTACAACTCGCCCAATACCGACTTGCTCACCGAAAACGTGGTTGTGTCGGCGCCCAAGGGCGGCGAGTGGTATACCGTAGACCTCACTACCTATAATATTGAGGCACCCACCGAGGGCTTTTTTGTGGCCATGGAGTGGATTGTGAGTGGTGACAAGTTCTACACCACCAACTTTATGGATACCTATACGCCCTACGGCCAGATCCTGCGCCCTACCTTCGAGTTCAAGGAGAGCCGTACCTGGAGCTATACTATGGGCAAAGGCTGGAGCCTGCTCACCCTGGCTAGCAACGGTCAGCGCTACAACGCCATGATTCGGGCGGAGGTAGACATGCTGAAAGATTAAAAGACTGTACTCCCTGAATTATAACGACAAGAGCCCGTGCTACATAGCACGGGCTCTTGTCGTTATAATTCAGGAAGATATTATTTCAGTACTGCAATTTCGACGCGGCGGTTTTCCTGGCGGCCGGCAGCTGTTGCATTGGAAGCCACTGGCGCTGTCTCGCCTAGCGGCTCTAAGCTAATGCGCTCAGCTTTCATCTGGCCATTTTTTACGAGCCAGTCTTTTACGGCCGCCGCGCGTTGGGCGCTTAAGTCACGGTTGTAGCTTTTGTCTCCTCGCGAATCGGCAAAACCTAGAATACGGATGTCCTTACCTGCGTAGCGGCGGCCGATAGACGCACTGATTTCAGATAAGGCACGTGTTGCCGATGGTTTTATAACGGCTTTATCCGTATCGAACAGCACTTTTTCTTCTAACCCATATACGTTGTAGCGCTCATCTCCGCGCACGGTAATTTCGGGCAGGTCGATTTCTTCCAGTTTAGTATCCGCCAATTTAGCCTTGGTCATGTCCCAAGCATTTTCGACGGCGTTACCAGCTTTTGCGGCTGCATTACTGATATCGTTACCAACGGAGTCGGCCAAGGTGCCGGGTGTTTCACCGTTGCGGTACACCACTGCCGTGTCGGCGGTAGCTTCCTGGGGCTCGTTTTTAGTTTCTGGGTTTTTCAGGTCGCTGCACGAGGCTAAAAGCGCTGTTGCGGCGAATAGAGAAAGAAATTGCTTTTTCATGTTGAACTATAGGTGAGGGAGTATGTAGGGCTAGTGTACGATATATATAGAAAGAAAGGTGTTTTTATATTCTCCACTTTCTTCTTCAGTCTTCTACTCCGTCACGAATATTCGCTTCACTCGCTCGCTCACATTGGTCAGCAATTCATACGGAATAGTGTCGATGCGCATCGCTAACTCTGTGAGGGGTAGGCCTTCGCTAAAGAGGATGGCAGCGTCGCCAGCTTTGGCGTCAGCAATGCCCGTCACGTCTACCATGCACATATCCATGCACACATTGCCTACCAGTGGCGCGCGCTGCCCGCGCACCAGCACCTCCCCTACCCCATTTCCAAAGCGTCGGTCGTAGCCATCGGCGTAACCAATGGCCAGGGTGGCAATGCGCCGGTTGTAGTCAACAGCCTGGCCGCGGCGCCCATAGCCCACGGTTTCGCCGGCGGGTAGGGTTTTGATCTGGGAAATGGTGGTGCGCAGCGTACTAACCGGGCGCAGAGCGTCGGGCTGCTGGCCAGTGGCTTCTACCCCATAGAGCCCGATGCCCAGCCGCACCATATCAAAATGTGCCGCCGGAAAGCGAATAATACCCGCCGAGTTGAGCGCGTGCTTGAGGATAGAATAACCCAAAGCTGCTTCGAGGCGGGGCGTCATGCGCTGAAAAGTGGCCAACTGGCGCTGCGAGAAGTCATTGTGCTGGGCTTCGTCGGCACCAGCTAGGTGGGTGAGGGCGCTGGCTACGCGCAAGTTGGCAGCATTGGCTTGCAGCACTTGGCATAGCTCATCCAAGTCTTCCTCGCCGAATCCCAGGCGGCGCATACCGGTATCGAGTTTGAGATGAATGGCGGGTAGGGACTGCTCGCGGGCAGCTCGTAGATACTCGTGCAGACGCTCAAAAGAGTAGATTTCGGGCTCCAAATGATATTGACGAAGCTTCTGAAAGCTGTCGGGCGAGGGGTTCATCACCATCAGGGGGAGGCTGATGCCGTGCTCACGCAAGTCCACGCCTTCGTCGGTATAAGCCACGGCGAGGTAGTCGGCACGGTGAAACTGGAGTAGGTTGGCTACCTCATAGCTGCCGCTACCATAAGCAAAAGCCTTCACCATCACCATGAGCTTGGTATCGGCGGCGAGGCGCTGGCGGTAGTAGTTGAGATTGTGCACCAGCGCATCAAGGTTCACTTCCAGCACCGTGCCGTGAATTTTCTGCTGAAACGCCGCCACAATCCGCTCGAAGCCATAGCGGCGGGCACCCTTTACTAAGATAGTTTCTTGGTGGAAGTCATCGGCTTGAAAACCAGTCAGGAAGGCTTCGGTATCCGGATAAAACTCCTGCTCGATGCCATCAAACATACGCTGGTGTGTGCTGATTTCCGGGCCGATGCCTACCAGCCGTTCTACCCCGTGGGTAGCCAGCTGTCGGGCCACGCGTCCGTACAGCTCATCGGATTTCAGACCAGACTCCAGAACATCGGACAGGATGAGCGTGCGGCGGCCCCGGCGCGGCTGGCGGGCCAGCATATCCAGGGCCAGCGTGAGGCCGGCCAGGTCGTTGTTGTAGGTGTCGTCGAGTACGTAGCAGTCGTTGAGAGCCTGCTTCATTTCCAGGCGCATCGCCACGGGCTGCAAGCGGTCTAGCCGGCGCTGGATTTCGGCCGCGGGCACCTGCCGCCACAGCAGCACCGAGAGGCAGTGCAGGACGTTTTCCACCGAAGACTCATCGGCGAAGGGTAGGGTAAACGTGTGCTCCTGCAACAGGGGGCGCTGCATGGCCAGGCGCACGGTGGTGCGGTCGGCGGCCGACTCCAGCAGCGTGACGGCCACGTTGGCCTCGTAGGGATGAAAGCGGCTCCAAGTGAAGCGTTGCACGCTTTTGGGCAGCTGCTGAGCGGCAGCGTGCACCAGCTCCTGGTCGCGGCAATAAAACAGCATATCAACCCCAGCAAACAGCTGCATCTTCTCCGCTACTTTCTGCTGGGGCGAAGTAAAGCCCGCATCGTGGGCCGTGCCGAGGGTAGTGAAGAGGCCCAGGGTAGGCTGCACCACGCGAGCCAGCCGCGTCATCTCGCCCGGCTCCGAAATACCCGCCTCGAAGATACCCAGCGTGTGCGACGCGTTCAGTTCCCATACGCTCAACGGCACACCCACCTGCGAGTTGTAACTGCGCGGACTCTTGCACACCAGTTCATCGGGGCTTAGCAGTTGGGCCAGCCACTCTTTCACAATGGTTTTGCCGTTAGAACCCGTGATGCCGAATACGGGCAGGCGAAACCGCCGCCGGTGCGCGGCGGCCACGGCTTGCAGCGCCGCCAGGCTATCGGGCACCAGCAGCACGCCAGCGCCGGGTAGGGCGGGCAAGCCATCAGGCTGGTCGACCACGAACAGGCGCACGCCGCGCTGGTACACCTCTGCAAGGTAGCGGTGGCCGTCGTGCTGGGCACCGCGCAGGGCGAAGAACACGCCGCCCGCTTGGGCATCGGCGCGGCGACTATCTAGCAACAGGTGCTGCACGGGCGCGGGTGTGGCGGGCGTTTGAAGCAGGGTGCCGCCCGTGAGAGCCGGCAAATCGAGAAACTGAAGCATAGCGAGCAATACAACCGCCACAAAGGTAAAACGGTTGCGGGCGGCCCGCAGCTGGCAGCGTATCTTTGCGCCCTTTCTGGCCTCTATGAAAACTTCCCGCTACTACGTAGCCGCCCTCACCGCCTTCCTGATCTGGGGGTTCTTTCCCCTACCCCTACGCCAGCTCACGGTATACCCGAGTGGGCAGATTCTGCTGTTTCGGGTGTTGCTGTCGGTACTGGTGTTGCTGGTGCTGCATGGGGTAGGGCGCGTGGGCGTGGTGCGCGCTACGCTACGGCAGTATCGGGCAGCTTCGCATCGAGAACAATGGCGCGTAGCGGGTGGCACGGTGGTAGGCGGCTTGCTGTTGATGAGCAACTGGCTGCTGTTTATCTACGTCATCAACCAGGTGAGCGTGCAAGCGGGCTCGTTCGCCTACCTCATCTGCCCGATTCT
The DNA here is from genome assembly GCF_014333615.1 of Hymenobacter citatus. Lineage (GTDB taxonomy): Bacteria > Bacteroidota > Bacteroidia > Cytophagales > Hymenobacteraceae > Hymenobacter > Hymenobacter citatus. Next base: position 104,503 of record NZ_JACSCY010000003.1, read on the forward strand.
GCTGTCGTTGCTGGGGTTTCTGCTGTTGCGCGAGCGGCTACGGCTGCCGCAGTGGCTGGCCGTAGGCCTGAGTGCACTGAGCTGTACCCTACTCGTTACCGGCGACTTACGCTCCTTGCTGATGAGCCTGGTTGTGGCCATTACCTACGCCCTCTACCTTATCACCCAACGGATTGTGCAGGGCTACGACCGTCTGGTGCTGCTCACCATTCAACTACTATTAGCAACGGTCATTCTCCTACCTGCCGCGCCGCTGCTGGGGGCCGACTTAGCCGCTGGCTTTGCCGATACGCACCTATTGTTCTTTGCTGCTATCCTGAGCATTGGCTTCACCGTCTTGCCCCTATTCCTCAACCTCTACGCTCTCAATGGCCTCACTTCCGGCACCGTGGGCATCATGATGTACCTGAACCCGGTGGTGAGTTTTGTGTTGGCGTTCTGGTATTTCGGGGAGCAACCGCGGCCGGTGGAGCTGTGGGCGTATGCGGTTATTCTGGTGTCGATTGTGTTGTATAACGTGCGGGGCAGGGCAGTTGGAGGACCAGTTGTAGCGCGTTTGCAAGCGGAGAAATAGGCGCGTTGCGGATCTGGTTCTTTGGTCCTAATGCTGCCGCGACGTGCCGCAGAGCGGCAACAGGTTTGTAGAAAACCGCTTAGGAAACCAACAACTCCGCGTAGCGGTGCAAGAGATACCAGGGTTTCTTGCACCGCTACGCGGCGCTATTTATTGGTTACTTACAACTACTACCAACCTGCCGCCGCTACGCGGCTAGCTATTTACTTTTGTCCGAACCAGCACAGACACGGCAGTAGAAATATGTGCTACCATCAGCCACGTTATCAGGCATTCCGATAGACAGACTGTCGCCATGGATGCTGTATACCTGGCTACCACCTCCGCCTCTGATATCCATATTAGCGTTTGATTCGGAGCTGGTTTTAAGCCGGTAGGTGGCTTTGCGCGTCTGCACGTTGCTCTCGTAGTAACACACGCGCCCCTTCGCGTCAAACTCTATGGCTTCAGGCTTGGCAGGGTCAGCGGCAACATATCCGCCCCAACCATGATACCGGCCAGTCAAAGTCCAACGGCCTACCAGGTTTTCATCCAGTGGTCCTTCTTCTTTCGTGCAGCCAGCACTTCCCCACAACACTCCCATCAAAGAGGCACACAATGCAATACGTATCTGTGTCTTCATCGCTTATCAGTATAGGTGTAGCGAATGGAGCCCTACTCCCGAAGAGAAGGTTGCATAGTACCCTAAAACATTATGTAACAGCTCTTAAAACCCCAACCCAATCCGCACGCCCGTCCCTACCCTCTCGCCCGATTGCAGGGCCGTATAGCCATCAATGCGCAGGATGTTGAAGATGTGCTCGATACCCACGCCCAGTTCTACATAGTGCCCCGCAGCGCGGGTATGTAAGTAGTTCACCGAAGCCACTTCCTGCCATTTCAGGCGGCGTAGCAGCGGTACTTTGTTCAGGAAAAACCCGTTGAAATGCTGGTTGTAGTGCGCTTCGAGGTAGGCGCGGCGGGTGCTGTACTGGTAGTAGTCCAGCAGCTGAAACTGTGCAAAGTTGCCCGTCAAAATGGTTTGGTTGCCGGCAAAGTGGCGGTAGTCCATGAACTGCAGGCGCGGCGAACCTAAGTAGCCACCGCCCGCCACATCGTAGGTACCCGTCCCAAATAGCCCCATCTGCACGCTCTGCCGGATGCCCGCCGCCAAGCGCGTGTAGCGCACATCGGACCCAAATACCGAGGGCACGCCCTGCAAAAACGTGAAACGGAACTGCGGCTTGCGGGTGTAGAGGTTCACCTTGCCATCGGGGCGCGACAGGAAGCGCTGGCCGGGCTGGTAGGTAGCGGTCAGCTCCAGGGTGAGGGCCTGGCTGCGGCCAAAACCCGTATCGACCAACTCGGCGTTGGCGGGCGTGTTGGGCGTGAACGCGCGGCCGGGCACGTCGATGAGCAGGTCGTAGGTGTTATTGAACAGCTCGCGCCGGTCGTAGTAGTTCACGGCGCCGCGCACGGTCAGGCCGTTGGTGATTTCGGTGAGATAGGCCACCTCGGCCCCACGCCGCTGGTAGAGCTTGGCGTAGTTGCGGTTGCGCAGCAGCGTATAGGCCGAGTTGATGAAGGGTGTAAGCTGGGTGTTTTCGGCGAAGTTTTCCACCGTGCGGCCTACCTGCACGGTAAGGCGACGCAGCACCACCGGGTCCAGCTGCCAGTCTATTTGCGCCGAGGGGCTCAGTAGCTTCGCTGCAAAACCGTAGCGGATGATGGGCGTGAACTGAAAGCGCCGCCGGTCATCGGTATCCTGGGTGTAGGTGGCTTCGGCATTGGCTACCACACCCTCTACCGTATTGTATTGCAGGATGTTGAACACCGGCCGCACGTACAGGCGGCGCTTGGCGAACGTGTTATTATGCGTGTAGCCGCTGAGCAGCAGCTTGCCTACCCCTAGCTCGTTGCGCTTGCGGTCCAGCGAGTCCTGGTAGGGGCGCGAGTTGCGCACCACCTCGGTGCTGTCCTTCACGTGGTAATCCAACTGTTCTTCCTCCGTGAGGGGCACCGGGCGCGCCTCGTTCCAGAAGGCCGAGTCGCGGTTGGTGGCACCGGCTTCTACCCGCTGAATCTCGCCGCGGCGCAAGGGCTCCACAATGCCCAGCGCGGTGTTGATAGAGTCGGCGTTGCTGCGGCGCAGGCGTTGCTTCACCTTCTGATTAAGACCGCGCAGGGTAGGGCGCTGCTTGCGTACATCGGCCACAGTTTCGCGCTCCACGGGGGCGTTGGCCACGGGCTCCGGCGCGGGCGGCGCAGCCACTTGCTGGGGCGTGGAGTAAGTAGGCACTACGCTGTAATTCGACAGCACCGCCGTGGCGTTGGCGCTACCCTTAAACCCGAACGCCTCAAACGTAGCCGTAGCTTTCTGCGACTGAATCACCCACACCCCAGAGGGCCCCGGCGCGGGCATAAACTGCTGCTCCAGGTGCACGTGGTCGACGTACTCCAATTGGGCACTTTTATCGAGGTCGAGCGACACAGAGTAGAGCCGCCACGTGCCGTCAATCAGGTAGATGAAGCCCGAAAACGCCGGATCGGCGCGGCGGCGCGGCGTCACGCGGATTTTGTGAATCAGCAAGTTGCCCTGCTGGGTAGAGCCCACCAACTCGTACTGATAGAACAGCATGGCGTTGCTGGCAATCGGCGACACAAAGCCGCGCTGGGAGAAGCTACTTTTCAGCAGGTTGCTGTAAAAATTCAGTCCCTTGCCGGCGCTGGCAATGTTGAAACTAACGCGCTTGGAATCACCACTTACGCGACTCGACAGCATCTTTTCCTGAATGACGTTGGGCTGGCGGAAGGTGATGTCGGAAATGGTTTCGGAGAGGTAGAAGATACCCGGTTTGATGTCGGGCCCAATCTTGACGAGGCCCAGCACCTTACCCGGCACGTCGGAAAGGCGGCCTAGAGCTTTCACGTAGAGGCGGGCCCGGTAGGCGGCCACTTCCCGCTCGTGGTAGCGCCGCCAGTTGATGGCTTGCTGCACCAGGGCGTAGGCCGGGTCGCGGTCGGAGGCGCGCACCACTACCTCGTTGAGCTGGTAGTTTTCGGGCGTGAGCTGCACGTTGAGCACCGTGGCGGTGTCGCCGCCGGCCACGCGCACGGTTTGCAGGCGCGGCTTGAAGCCGACGTACTGGAACACCAGCTCGTACTGGCCCGGCTCCAGGCGCAGCTGGTAACGACCCTGCTCGTTGGTGGCGGTGCTGGTAGTCGTGGCGCGCACGGCCACGTTGGCAAAAGCCAGCGGCTGGTTTTGCGTATCCGTCACGAGGCCACGCACAATGCCTGCCCGTGCCGACAACTCAGTCACCATCAATAATACAAGCAGCAGGTAGCGCATCAACTTTTGCAATAAACACGGGAACTGTGAAGATAGAGGGATTTTGCCAGGCAAAGGTTGCCTGTTGTTCCCGCGCTGCTCATTTATGCAACGTAGTGCTCTCGACATCGGAACGCGGCCCGTACTATCCTCGTTATCTTACCAATTCTTATTCTTCTGCATGTATCAACCCGATAAGAAACCGAAAACCTACACGCCCGGCGAAGCGCTGCACAAGATTGCCTCTTTCTGTGCCTATCAGGAACGTACGTTTAAGGAAACCGAAAGTAAACTGCGCGGCTACGGCCTGACTGAAGACGAGGCCGGCGAAATCATCATTAAGCTCAGCCGCGAAAACCTGCTCGACGAGGAGCGCTACGCTCGCAGCTACGTGCGTGGCCACTACCGCCAGAAAAAGTGGGGGCGCCGCCGCATCACGCAGGAGCTGAAGCAGAAAGGCTTGTCGGACTTCTGCATCAAAGCTGGCCTGAAGGAAATCGACGGCGACGAATACTACCAGAACCTCACCGACTTGGTAGAGAAAAAAGATGCTCAGGAAAAAGAGCCGAATCCACGCAAGCGCCGCCTCAAACTCACGCAGTATCTTACCCTGAAAGGCTACGAATCAGACCTGATCCGCATGGCGTTGGATGATTTGGGTAGAGAGCCGGATGAGGATGAGTAGGATAAGGTATAATAATGCGTCATGCTGAGCGGAGTCGAAGCATGACAGACGAACTTCACCCTACCCCCTCCATTGCCCAACCACGCGAACGGGCGGCTGCAAGCCGTCCCTACGTCGTTCCTGCTCTCCTGCCCTATCGCCTCGCGGGCGCCTGCGGGGGGGCGGTTTGCTGCGTGAGCACTACGCGGCGGCCGGTGAGAGTTTCCAGCATGGGACGCAGAATTTTCTGAGCATTTTGCTGGGTTTGGGCCAGAATACCCGATTGCAGGGCGGCGCGGCGCACGTTGGCTTCAGCGTATTTGTAGGCCGCGTCCACCAGCTCGGCATCCTGAAAATAGCCGTTTTCGATGGAATACACCTTGCTCTTGGTATGATCTATTTGCCAGGTGCAGAGTTGTGCGGGGGGTAGCGCTACCCGCACTATAGAGTCGCCGACAAAGACCACATCCTGCGGGCGCACTTTCTGCAAATCGAGGCAGCCAATGGCATTGCCAGCCACAATGAGAGCTACCTTGGCGTTGGGCAGAAAGCGGGAATATTCCTTTTTATACTCCACTACGTCTTTAAACTGGTAGCGCACTAGCTCCAAGCGGCCTAATCCCTCAATCTTTTCCAGCACCGTGTTGTGCGTCACAGTGATTTTGGGCTCCATATCCAGCGGGTTTTTGCCCCAATCGTCCAGGGTAGGCTTCACTTTATCCCACAAAAACCAACCTAACGCTACTAAGAACAACAACGGCAACAGGCGGCGAAGCAAACGAATCATGCGGGGCGGGAGTAGATTTATAGCTAAGGTTGCGCTAGTAACGATAATTCGGCCGGAAAGGTCCAGATAGGCGCACAAACCGGGTGGTTGATTCCGTTGCGCAAAATGGCTCCGGCGCCTTTTCGGTAGCACACTATACAACCTGCTTCCCTACCCTACCGTCGGCCACCACGCGCTACGGCTTTCAAACCGCTGCCGGAAACCCTGCCAGCCCTGCAACCCACCCGTATGCACCGCCACTACCGTACTGCCCGGTGCAAAGTAATCCTGTTCCAGCAAATCCAGAATGGCGTAGAGCAGCTTACCAGTATACAGCGGGTCGAGCAGCACCCCGTGCCGCGTTTGGAACTGCCGAATAAACGCCATCAGTTCGGCAGAGTAGGCAGCATAGCCCCCTAGGTGGTAGCTGGTGTGCAGTTGCCAGTTGGTATAGGTAGCACCAGTGTCTGCGTGCGTTAGCGCGTCGATATCCGCACGCAGGAAGTCGGCATTTTTCAGGGCGGCTACGCCTACGGCTTGCCGCGTGCCGGCCAGGCCAGTAAGCAGCCCCGCGAGGGTACCGCCCGTACCGCAGGCCACGCAGAGGTAGTCGAAATCCGTTTTGGCGGCCAGCTCCGCTACCAGCTCGGCGCAGCCGGGTAAGGCTAGCGCGTTGGAGCCACCTTCGGGAATCACGTAGGCCGGTCCTACCTCTTGTAGCAACTCTGCCAGCACTTCTGGCTCAGTTTTGCGGCGATAGGTAGCGCGGTCGAGGTAGCGGAGCTGCATGCCGTGGGCCTGCGCCCCGGCCAAGGTAGGGTTGAGCGGCAGTGTAGGCTCACCACGCACTACCCCTACCGTTTGGAAGCCATGCAGGGGACCAGCCGCGGCCACGGCAGCCAGGTGGTTGGAGTAGGCTCCACCAAAGGTCAGCAGCGTATCATGACCGAGGCGGTGGGCTTCCAGTAGGTTGTACTTGAGCTTGCGCCACTTGTTACCGGGTAGGGCCGGGTGCGCCAGATCGTCGCGCAGCAAGAGCAGTCGAATGTTGTGCCGGGCGGCAGCGGGCTCTAAAAGCGTAACAAGTGGTGAAAAAGCGTGTGTCATTCGCAAACTCACAACTTCACTACGTCTACGCCATCAGCAAATCATCCGATACGGCATCGGGTGTGGGCTGGCGGCGCACGGCGTACACGATGCCGCCTACCAACAGCACGACCAGCAGAATAGAAGAAATCAGCGAGATAGTGTTGCCGATGGAGTACGCGCTGGGCTCGAATTTAAACTCGATAGTGTGCTGACCGGCCGGCACCTGCATAGCACGCAGCACGTAATTGGCGCGCACGTAGGGTGCAGGCTTGCCGTCGATAAAGGCGTTCCAGCCATCCTTGTAGTAGATTTCGGAGAACACCACGAAGCCCGGCTGGGTCGCGTTGTAGGTATACTTCAGCTCGTCGGGCGAGTAGGCAGTGAGCTTGATGGTAGAGCCCGCCGTGAGGTAGGAGGTTTCCGCTAGCGGAAATTTGCTTACATCCACCACCGCCGTAGTGGCCGGGTTGAAGCTGCTGAGGGCATTGATTTCCTGATCAGGCGACTGTACTTTCTCAATGTCGCTCACAAACCAGGCGTTGCCCAGGGCGGCGGGGTTGCGCTGCACTTGCTCCGTTTGCCCAGCCTGCTGCGGCGGCATAATGATATAGCGCGTATTCAGCATATTAAGCACCTGAATGTTGTTGCGCGCAATCTGCCACTCGTACAAATCCTGATAGCGGCGCAGCTTGGCGCCGTGGTAGCCACCAATACTCTTGTGGAAATAAGAGGTGTTGGCCTCCTGGAAAGGCGCCTGTAGATTAAACACCCGGAAGCTCAGATCTTTATCCTGCAAAATCTGCTGATCGGCGGCCGTAGGAACAAACTGTTGGGCCACAGTACCGCGCTGGAAGTTACTGTCGTTGAGGTAGCGCTTGTCGGCACCCCACAGGTCCACCAGCGTAAGTAGGCCTACTAGGGCCGCTGCTACCGTCGCCGTGATTTTGCGCTGCAAGAACATCCATAGTACTCCGCCCGCAAAGGCGATGAACAGGATGGAGCGCAGCACATCAGTATGCATCAGCGAGGCGCGGTCTTGGCGCAAAGCATCCAGCGGGAAGCCCTGCTGCTGCAATTGCGTATCGATAGGCGCTGAGAAATCCAGCCCTAGCCCTACTAAGTAGGCCAGTACGCACACGCCAATGGTGCTGCCCACGGCATAGAGTAGCTTGCGCTTGAGGTCGGCGGTTTCGGGAGTTTCTACCTTAGGTTGTGGCAGGCCGGGACGGGTAGCCGCCGGAGCCATCACACGGGCGCGCAGCACCCGCGCCAGTGCCAGCACCGCCAGCAATGGCATAGCCAGCTGGGCAATTACCAACGCCATCGACACCGACCGGAATTTGTTATAAGCCGGGAAGTAGTCGAACATCAGGTTGTTGAACGTCTCGAAGTTTTTGCCCCAGGCCAGAATAATCGATAGGATGGTAGCCACCAGCAACCAGGTGCGCGTGCGGCGGTCGGCCACAAATAAGCCCAGCACAAACAGCATGCATACAATGGCACCCACGTATACCGGGCCGCTGGTGATAGGCTGCGCGCCCCAATAAAGCGGCAACTGCTGCAAGTACTCGTGTAGCTGCACGGGCGGCACACCCAGGCCGCCTAGGGCTTGTGCCGTGGCCGAACTTTCGCTCAGAGCGCCCGACGATGCGCCACCGTAGTAGTTAGGAATCAGCAGGGTGATGGTTTCGCCTACCCCGTAGCTCCACCCAAAGGCATAGTCCCGGTCGAGGCCAGAGCCGCTGGGGGCGTCCTCACTCGCGGCAGGCTGGCCGGGCGCAGTAGGTGGCGCCTTCGTCAGCTCCGACTTACCACGGATAGAGTATTTGCCGTACTCGGCCGTGGTGTAGAGGCGGCCAAAGCTCACGCCTACCGCCAGCAGCGCCGCCACGCCTAGTAGGGCCGTGCGGGTAAAGAAGTCTTTCAGGCGGTTTTCTTTCACGGCAGCCACCAGCTCCACAATACCAAACACCAGCACCAGCAGCAGCAGGTAGTAGGTGATTTGCAGGTGGTTGGAGCGCACATTCATGGTCAGGCCCAGCGCAAACAGCCCGGCCCCCAGCCACTTATTGCGCCGAAACGCCATCAATAGCCCCGCCAGTACCAGCGGCGCATAGGCCAACGACAACGACTTGGTGTTGTGCCCCGCCGCCAGAATAATGAGGTTGTAGCTGGTGAAACCCAAGGCAATGGCTCCTACCGTGGCTACCAATGGCCGTACGCCCAGCACCACAAACAACACGTAGCCGCAGAGCAACGTCAGAAACAGGTTGGCTACCACAGCCGGCAAACCCAGCGTAAATAGCTGGTGCAAGTAGATGGATAGGTCACCGGGGAAGCGGGTGCTGATGAGGTAGGTAGGCATGCCGGAGAACATGGAGTTCGTCCAGAGAGCTTCCTTGCCCGTCACCTCACGGTACTGCGCCGCTTCGTGGGCGCCACCCTGAAACTGCACAATGTCGTGCTGCGCCAGGCTTTTGCCTTCAAACAGAATCGGGGCGAAGTACACGGCCACCAGTACCAGAAAGAATACCACCGCCAGCAAGTGCGGCAGTACGCGGCGCCACAACGGCGCGGGAGCGGGAGAAACAGTAGTCATCCGAGGAAGAAAGAAGCCTGATACGCCCGCCCGGCCCCCCGGCCCGGCGAAGCAGCCCCGAAGGTAGAATGTTTATTTCATTTAGTAAGGACTGTGCCCCCGCCAGCAACCACAAACGGGTTGCCAACGGGGGCACAGCCTTATCTATCGGCTACACAGCTAAGTGGCTATTTCACTTCTTCAAAATCAACGTATTCGCCACCCTTAAAGTCTTTGTCGCCCGCTTTGGCAGTTTTTGGCGGCACGTAATCGACGCGCACCTGGCCGGGCGCGGGCGGGGGCGACGACGGCCGGGGCTGCCCAAATGGGGCTTGTTGGCCAAACGCGTCGCCGTAGCGCCGGGCGTGCTTTTGCAGAAAGCGGCCTACTACGAAGCGCAGTACCAGCGGCACCACGTAGCGAACCAGGAAAAAGAAAACGAAGAGGAAAAGCAGGAATTTGCCCATCAATACAAAAACACCCGGCTATACCGCCGTGGGGGTAGGTTGAAAGTAAAAGTCGGCCGTGACGGCGCTGGTGAGCTGCGCCGCCGAGCACGGTACCAATTCCAAACGCTCGGAGAGCACAAATGGTTTATAGCCCAGGCCGGCCAGCACAGCTACTACCTTTTGGCGGTTTTCCAGGCCATTTAGCTCGGTTTGGATCAGAGGCTGAAAGCGGCGCAACGTGGCTTGCAAGTTCGCAAACACCTCTGATTCAAACCCTTCCACATCACACTTTATGAAGTCGAGGCGGGTGAGGTCGCGCAGCAGCTCATCAGGTACGCGCATGGGCACCTCGTAGGTGCGAGCGTAGTGCTCGTGAGGGTTACTGCTGGCTACCTTAGTCATGCCGTGGTGCAACAGGCCGTGACGCTCGGGCGTGCCCATTTGCACCACTTGGTTTTGCCCACCCAAGGCATAGGGCAGCAGCGTCAGATTATCAAATCCGCTCAGCTTCACGTTATCCTTCCAGATGGCTTGGAAATCGGGAATGGGCTCCACAGCCAGTATCCTACCCTCTGGGCCTACCAGCCGCGACAGGGCTACGGAGTAGTACCCCAGGTTGGCCCCAATATCTAGGCAAACGAAGCCCGGCTTTATGAGCTTTTGCAGGAAAAATAGCTCTGGGTACTTCTTCTTACCCCACCCCGCGCCCACCAGCCGCAAATACACGCGGCTTACCAGACGAATGTAGCGCTCGAAGCCCAGCGCCCGCACCAGCAGTTTACGGAGTTGTTTCATCACGCAGCAAAGATGCCGGAAAGTGCCGGAACGTCAAGGCCAGCCTACTGCACTACGATTTACGGCTCTTGCTCCACCACCGCGATACACCCGCCGCTACCACGCCGCCTACCAGGTACCACGCTACCGTCATGGCCTTGGTTTGGGGTGTGCGGTTGCTGGGTGCTTCGCCTAATCCCATTGGGCCGGGCAGTACTACCCCGCCTACCCCAGCCGCTACGCCTAGAGCTACACCACGCCACCACGTACCCTTGCCCCTACCCACCAGGCTGTAATAAAGGCCATTGCTGAGCAGGTCGCCGGCCATGGTAAGGTAGTAGGCCGATTCTTCATCGGGCTGGGGTGCGTCGGCTTTGCCCAGCAGCTTGCGCAGGCCTCGCTCACCGAGCACATCCATGCGAGGAGCGTCGGCGGGGCGCAGATGGCGCACGGTTTCGTGTAGCAGAGTCACTGCCACGGCGCCGGCCAGGCCGCTACCAAGGGCCTGCACAAGGGCAGAAGGTTTATTTTTCTTCATGAGTAAGAAATCAGATAGAGTATCCGTCGCCGCCGGGCGATGCAGCACGGGTATCTTTCCAACGCCAAACCGTAATGTGGGGTTATGCCACCCTTTTTCAACCAGCATCCATATTTTTTGGCACTACGAGTTGTATAGTTTCTGAACGTCTGGCTATCTTTGCAGCCCTTGGTAGCGCCGGATACCTCGGAAACGCCTTCTTAGCTCAGTTGGTAGAGCAGCTCATTCGTAATGAGCAGGTCGCAGGTTCGAGTCCCGTAGAAGGCTCTCAACGCACAGCGCCCCGATGAAGAAATTCATCGGGGCGCTGTTTTTTTGTGCGTATAGCAAGCGTTTACTCAACTACCGTATCGCCGGCCAAGCCGTTTCGGTAGCTGGTTACCGGCTGAAACTGCGGGTCTATCTCTGTGCGGTTGGTGCTACCCCACGGACGGGCGCTCGTAACGGCATCATACGACGACTCATCTGCGTCGACGCCGCTGTTCTTGGCACGCCACGACAGCCAGCCAATACCGCCCAACAGCAGGGCACCGCCTACCACCTTTTGAGTGGTGCTCAGGCCGCTCACTTGGTCAACGGCTTTGCTGCTCCACTCTTTCACTTGCTGCGGAAGCTGGTTGACGCCTTCAATCCAGGAACCGCGCGAACGGGGGGCGGGAGTTGGGCTGAGGTCCAGATCCTGAGCCGGATTAGAATCGTCGTTGCGGTAGCTGCCGGGGTCGGTGTGGCTGCTAGCCCCCGTAGACACAACGCCGGCCGAAATGCCTGACGTAGAGGCGCTGGAAGTGGTACGTGTGGACTGCTGATTGCGAGTTTTGTTTGCCATAAGTGAAACAGATCTAAAGCGAGTGAGAGAAGCGCGCAGGGACAGAGCCACTACGCGGGCAGCGAATTTGTGCTGCCTTCTTTTTTCGTAAAACCCTTACGTTTAGTTGCATTACCAACCCGATTACTGTCCGTCCTGATTAATCTCGACTATAACTCTGCCTGGGCTACCGTAGTATGATATTCCGTTGCTACGCTTTGGTGCTGGCATTTCCCTATCCATCCGATTACCCTACTCTCATGGCCAAAGACCCGAATTATTCCGTTGCGCTCATCACTGGTGCCGCCAGTGGCATTGGGCAAGAGCTAGCCCATCTCTTTGCCAAAGACCAGTACCAGTTGGTGCTAGTTGACCAGAATCCCGGCGGGTTGCAAGGTTTCGCGGAGCATCTGCAAAGCAAGCACAACATCACCCCTACCCTCATCACGCAGGATCTGAGCGCCCCCGGCGCCGCCCAGCGCGTCTACGACGAAGTGCAAAGCAAGGGCTTGCAGGTGGATATTCTGGTAAATGATGCTGGTTTCGGCCTGGCGGGCGCTTTCCTGGAGTCTGATATAAATCGCAACCTGAATTGCATCAACACCAATGTGACAGCGCTTGTAGAACTTACCTACTTATTCGGGCGCGACATGAAGGAGCGCGGTAAAGGCCGGATTTTGCAGCTTGCTTCCCTGGCTTCTTTTCAGCCCGGCGCTTTGCTAGCAGTCTATAGTGCCACCAAGGCATTCGTACTTTCCTTTTCCGAAGCCCTCACGGTGGAGCTGAAAGATTCTGGCGTGACCGTAACGGCCCTGTGCCCCGGCGCCACCGAAACGGAGTTCTTCTACACGGCCCATGCCGAGCATACCGAGGAAGGACAAGGTCAGAAAGCCGACCCTAAAGAGGTAGCCAAGGACGGCTACGAGGCCCTGATGAAGGGCGAAACCCGCGTTATCTCGGGCGTGAGCAACAAGCTCCTGGCAGCCATGACCAAGGTCATCCCCGATACGTGGCTGGCCCTTAGCAACCAGAAGAAGTTTGAACCAACGAAATAGGTTACCCGCCGTGCTACTACCAATGCCGCCCTACCTCCGTGGGGCGGCATTTTTTATGTGGTTCATGCTGGGTTGAGAGTTCTCACTACGCCTCGCCGGCGCCCTTATGCGAGTCGGCGCGCGAAGGCACGGGGCGGCCGTTGGCGTAGAGGTGCGCCTCCTGGTCGCCGGCCAGCCGTGCCTCGGCTTCAAACGGAATATGATAGTAGCCGTGGCGCAGCCAGTCGCGCAGGTAGCGGCGCAGAAACCCTACCCGGCCATACTGCTGGTATTGCCGGATGTGGCACATCTCGTGCGCCACCCAGCGCGGGTCGCGCAGAAATTCCTCTTTAGTAGCCCCACTCAGGTGAATGGTGCCGCCCAATACCATGGCCACGCTGCGCGATTTGAGCACCATGCGGGCAATGCGGGCGAAAGGAGAATTTTCGATAACGGGCGCTATTTCCATGTATAAAATTTGGGCCGATTTATACGGTGTATACCCCAAGGTAGTTTTCAGTTTTATATAATTTTTTGACTCACTTGTTGAATTTAGCGAATAAAATAGGAATAAAATATCGGCTTTGCTTGGATAGCTCCTTCATTACGGGTTAGCTTTAAAAATCTGGTATCCTAGGAATACCGAGGTTTTACCAGCCTGACCACTTCTTTATTGCTTCCTTATTTTCTGCTTATAGCAGTTGCTTTTTATCGAAGTACTTTCTCTCTGCTAGCGTGCCCTTTTCCGCATTGGCCGCAGCTTTTCGCCACCCTACGACGGACAATGAACAACAGAATTCTGTATTGCCTCGCCGCTGCCTCGATGGCCCTTTCGTTTTTCTTTGAGCGCACTCCCGAAACAAACAATTCGGCGCCCATAGTAGCTCAAGCCTCGCTTCTCCCCGACTTTTCTGGTTTTGCCGACGGCACCGCACTGCCTGCTTTCGCCAACGATTCGGTGGCCTACGCCCACTACGAGCAGAAGCTCGGCGTATCGCTCGACCACACCGAAGACAAGAACCTGCTGGAAACCGTGCTCGATTGGCTGGGTACGCCCTACCGCTACGGCAGCAACTCCAAGCGCGGCACCGACTGCTCGGGCTTCGTGACGCGGGTGTTCAAGGAAGTATACGGCATCACGCTGCAACGCAGCTCGCGCTCCATGTTCCAAAATGTGAAGCATGTGGCCAAAGACGAAATGCAGCCCGGCGACCTGGTGTTTTTCCGCCGCGGGCCGGGCCAGCCCATCTACCACGTAGGCATCTACCTCAACGATGGCAAATTTGCCCACTCTGCCACCAATGGCGGCGTGATGGTTAGCTCTCTGAAACAGGCTTACTACCAGCGCAACTTCTACGCCGCTGGCCGGGTAGCCCTCAACTAGCCCATTTGCCTTTTTACTTATGCTTCGAAAGCCCCGTTCCCGCGAACGGGGCTTTTTTTTACCTTCGTTTCAGCTACAACTATTTCCGGTTGATCTAGTATGTAGCATCGGTGGCCATTTATAATAGTCACACCCTTGTATTTTTTTACTCTCCTACCCTATGGCTACGAAAGCACCTAAAGGCGAACATGTTGCTTCTTCCCCAATCTTCAAGAAGTTTCTGGGCAAAGCCGAAGAATACCTGAATAAGCCCCTGCGCATCAAACAGCTACTGAACGATGCGTACCACAAAGCCCGCGAGAAAAACGAGTTGGGCAACCTGGCACACGAGGCATGGGAAACCGTGCAAACGCTGATTCGGTTGGTGCGCTCGGCCAGCACGGGCGAGTATACGGGCCTGCCAGCTTCTTCTATCTTGGCAGCCGTAGCTGTACTTATCTATTTCCTGAGCCCCATCGACGTGATTCCGGACTTTATCCCGGTAATTGGCCTACTCGATGATGTGGCCCTGATAGCGTGGTTCACCTCCACGCTCAAGGAACAACTCGATAAATTTGCGGAGTGGGAAAAAACCCGGCCAGTGGTGGTACAGGATAGCGCCGTAGCCACCGGTTTCAGCGCAACTGTAGCGGATACCGCTCCACGCGTACAAACACCCGCTCAGACCGCCCCTGCTTCTGCCCATGCGCCTGCGCAAGAAGCTCCCGAATCGGCTAAGAAAGCCGGCACAACGGATTTGGACAACGATACTACCTCCGACTCGCATGTGCAGCCCGATGTGGTACCTTCTACTACCAGCGGCAGCCGCCAGCCCAACACCGCTGGCCCCGACACAGGAGGCAATATCCGGTAGGCGATACAGGCCCTACCCCTCGTAAACAGAGAGGCCCGCAACACAGCTGTGTTGCGGGCCTCTCTGTTTAGCAGCTATATTAAGCTGCCTGGCTGGCTGTTTCGGGCGTATGCTCGGCTACGTAAGCCACAAAGTCGCTTACGGTAGTGAGCGGTACCTCATCGGGGATGACGATGTGGAAGCTCTGCTCCAAAGCCAGAATGATGTTGACTACATCAAGTTGGTCGAAGCCCAGTTCGTGGTTGAGGCGGCTACGCAGACGAACGGGGCGCATGGGCCGGCGCTGACTAACAATGCGCAACACTTGCTGCTCGATGGATTTAACGGCTGGGGTAGTGGTAGGTAACATAAAGGGAGAAAAAGAAACACCGCAGTTGCAGCAACCGGCAGCGGTCGGGGCCGATTCTTACCGGCTGCTACCCCTTAGAGCAGGCAACAGCCGGTAAGGTTGGTTACGCTGGCGTGAAATTACTGTGAAATACTGATTACGCTTCGGCCAACACCGGCGGGCGGGCAGCGCGCACCTCCTCCGCATCAGCCGGGGCCTCGCGCGGAGCGTCGGGGTCGACGCCCGTAATCTTGGCCCGTAGCCGCTCGTTGAGCAGGTACATCACGGGGACTACCAACAGGGTGATAATGGTTGCAAACACCAACCCGAAAATAATCGTCCAGGCCAGCGGCCCCCAGAACACCACCGATTCACCACCGATGAAGAAGTTGGGGTGGCCGGAGTTGAACAGCTCGTAGAAGTCAATATTCAGACCGATAGCCAACGGAATCAGGCCCAGGGTGGCGGCCGTGGCCGTCAGGATTACCGGGTTCAGACGCGTGCGGCCGGCCAGAATAATAGCCTCCCGCAGCTTCATGCCCTGCGAGCGGAGCATATCGGTGAATTCAACCAGCAGAATACCGTTTTTCACCACAATACCGGCCAGGGCAATAATCCCTACCCCGGTCATCACGATACTGATGTTCATGCCCGTGATGGCCAGGCCCAGCATTACCCCAATCACGGAGAAAATGATTTCGGTGAGAATGATGATGGGCTTGCTTACGGAGTTGAACTGCGTCACGAGCACCAGGAAGATCAGGCCGATGGCGCCGATGGCCGCAATGCCCAGGAACGAGCTGGTTTCCTGCTGGTCTTCCTGCGCGCCACCCATCCGGATGGTGTAGCCGGGCGGGGTAGGGAAGGATTTCAGCGCCTGCTCGATGTTGCGCACCACGTCGGGGCCGGTGTAGCCGCCCAGCACGTTCGAGGAAATCGTAATCACGCGCTTGGTGTCCTTGCGCTTGATGCCGCCGTAGGTGGTGCCGTATTTCACATCGGCCACCGACGAGATGGGCACCTGGCGCACCTGGCCAGTCGCGTCGCGGAAGGTCAGGGGCGAGTTCAGGATGGCGTCCACATCGTTGCGGTAGGGCTCAGCGTAGCGCACCTGAATGGGGTACTCATCGTCGGGGGTTTTGAATTTGCTGGCCTCGAAGCCGTAGATGGCCGTGCGCACCTCGGAGCCAATCTGGGCCGTGCTGATGCCCTCGCGGTTGGCGCGGGTCCGGTTGATGTCAACCGCAATTTCGGGGTTGCGGTCTTCCAAGTTGGAACGTAGCTGCTCGATGCCGCCAATGTTGAGCGAGTCGACGTAGCGCGTTACTTTCTTGGAGAGCTTGGCGAGGGTAGGATAGTCATCACCAGCCACCTCAATGGCAATTTCCTTACCCACAGGCGGGCCGCTGGCTTCCTTATCCACCGAAATTTCGGCGCCCGGAATACCTTTCACCACCTCCCGAATTTTGTCCATGTACATACTAGTAGCCGGACCAGTCCGCTCACTGGTTTCCTTGAATGCCACGCCAATCTTCGCCAGGTTGGACTGCGACACGCCAGTGGCCGTGGCTTCGCCAGGGTCACCGGCACCAATGGCCACGTTGGTAATCACCGATTCTACATCGTGGTTGTTGCGGCCGATAACGCCGTAGATGCGCCGCTCCAGAATGCGGGCCACCGAGTCCGTTACCTCTACCCGCGTGCCCACCGGCATTTTCAGGTAGGTATAGATGAATTTGGGGTCACCGCTGGGGAAGAACTCCACCTTGGGCGAGCGGGCGCCTACCGCCATGAACGCTACCACAAATAGGACGATCATGCTCACCATAATAGCTATCGGCCAGTTGAGCGCCCAGCGTACCAGGCTTTGGTAACCGTTCTGGAAGCGCGGCAGCACTTTCGTTTGGAACCCGGCAATCAGCTTCACCAACACATAGTTGTTTAGGAAGATGAAGGCCAGCAGCGTTACCATCAGATTGCCCAGGAAGGTAGAGCCGCTGATGTAACCAATGACGGCAATTACGGCCACCGCGCCAATCGACAGCTTCGCCAGTGTAGACAACTCGCTCCAGGCCACCACTTTGCCGCCGTGGTTTTCCTCGCGTTCCATAAACGACACGGCAAATACCGGGTTCATGATGAAGGCCACGATGAGCGACGACATCAGCGTGAGAATGAGCGTGACGGGTAGGTAGAACATGAACGAGCCCACAATACCGGGCCAGAACATCAGCGGCACGAAAGGCGCTACCGTGGTGAGCGTACCGGCCAATACGGGCACAAATACCTCACCAGCAGCGTATTTAGCGGCCTGGGCCGTGGTCATTTCGGGGTGTTCGTGCAGCAGGCGGTGCGTGTTTTCGATAACCACAATGGCGTCGTCCACCACAATGCCCAGCGCCAGCAGGAAGGCGAAGAGCACAATCATGTTCAGCGAGAAATCCAGGGTAGGCAGCAGCACGAAGGCCAGGAACATCGACAGCGGCACCGACAATCCCACGAACAGGGCGTTGGTGGTACCCATGAAGAACATCAAGATCAACGTTACCAGCAGGAAGCCGATGATGATAGTGTTGATCAAGTCGTTGAGCGTCACGCGGGTGTCGTTCGAGGTGTCGCCCGTCACGGTGATGGTCAGCTCCTTGGGTAGGGTTTGCTCGGCATCGGCAATAATCGTTTTGATCTTATCCGAGGCCTCAATCAGGTTTTCGCCCTGACGCTTCACCACGTTCAGCGTAATGGCGGTTTTACCATCGAGGCGGGCGTAGGATTCGCGGTCTTTGAACGCATCCGTCACGGTAGCAATATCGCCGAGGCGAATGGCCGAACCGTTCAGGTTCTTGATCTGGATATCGGCAATGTTGGCGGCGTTGGCGTACTGACCGGCCACGCGCACGGCGCGTTTCTGGTTGCCCACGTCCACCGAGCCACCCGAGATGGTGATGTTCTCGCGGGCAATGGCATTGCTGATGTCGGTGAAGCTGAGGCGGGAAGCGCGCAGGCGGTTCAGGTCCACGTCCACGTTCACTTGTTGCTCCAGGGCCCCCACAATGTCTACCCGTGTAATTTCGGGCAGGGCCTCAATCTTGTCCTGGAAGTCGTCAGCGTAGGCTTTCAGCTGGCTCAGCGGCAGGTTGCCGGCCAGGTTGATGTACATAATCGGCTGCTCCGATATGTTCACTTCCTGCACCGTGGGCGGGGTAGGCAAATCATTAGGCAACTCGGAGCTGGCCTTGTCCACGGCGTCCTTGATGAGCTGCTTGGCGTATTGCACATCCACGCCGGAGTTGAATTCTACGTCGACAATGGCGTAGTCCTGGTTGGAGGTGGAGTTGATTTTCTTCACCCCGTTCACGCTCTTAATCTCCTTTTCGAGCTGGCGCGTCACCAAGTTTTCAATATCGGTAGGCGACGTGCCGGGGTACACCGTGGCCACGATAATGCGCGGAATCACGATATCCGGAAACTTCTCCTTGCCGAGCTTGATGTACGCAAATACCCCCGCGATGCACAAGATCAGCGTGATGATGTAAATGCTCGTCTTATTGTTGATGGACCAACTGGTGGGCCCAAATTCTTTTTCTATATCCTGCATACTGGTAGGCGTAGGGGCGGCTGGCAGCCGCCCGTCGTTATGTATTCGCACGTATCCATTCTACCGACCTTCGTTCTACGACGGGCGGCTGCAAGCCGCCCCTACAGTGAAACGACCTGACCGGGGTTTAAATTCTGATAGCCTGCAGATACTACCTGGTCGTCGGCTTTCAACCCGCTGGTTACCTCCACTTTACCGTTGTACGTAGCGCCGGTTTCGATAACGCGCTTGGCGGCTATTTTCTGCTGGCCTTTGTTTTCGACCACGTACACGTAGCTGTTCTGCTCGTCGCGCTGCACCAGGTCTACGGGTAGCACGGTGGCGTTCTGTCGGTTATAGTTCTGGATGCGTACGGTGGCCACCATGTTGGGGCGCAGCTTCACAGCGGCTGAGCTATTCAGGCGCAGCTCAATGGTGAATGTGCGGCTGGTGGGGTTGATGATGCTACTGACTGTGCGCACCGTGGCGGAAATATTTTCCTCGCCCATGTCGGGGATGCTCACTAAGGCCTTGTCGCCGGGCTTGATGTTATTGGAGTAGGCTTCCGAGATGTCGGCCACAATCTTGCCGCTACTGCCGCTGAGCAGGCGCACCACCGGCGAGCCAGGCCCCGACGACTCCCCTACCTTGGCCGGCACATCATCCACGGTGCCCGCGAAGGGCGCGCGCACGTTGTACTGGTCGCGCTGGCGCTGCTGGGTAGTCAGGTTGTTCTTGAGCGCCTCGTAGTTGTTCTTGGCTTGCAGATACTGCACTTCCGTCCCGATTTCCTGGTCCCAGAGGCGCTTTTGTTTCTCGTAAATCACGCGGGCCAGGTCCATGCGGGTGCGCAGCTCAGCAATGCCGGATTCCAGCACGGCCGCGTCCAGGGTAGCCAAAATCTGACCTTTGCTCACCCGGTCGCCGCGCTGCACGCGGATGCTGGTGATGGTGCCCGGCGCCCGCGGCGACACGTTGGCATTCTCATCAAAATCGGCCCTACCTTGCACTTCCAGGTAGCTAGCAAAGTTTTCGGGCTGCACATTTAGTACCGATACGGGCACGGCCTGCGCGGCGGCTTGCGCTTCCTTGGCGCCGGTTTTGGCTTCTAGGTCCGCAATTTTAGCTTGGGTAGCTGCCTGCTCTTTTTTGAGTTCCGCCAACCGGGCGGCCGGGTCTTTGTCGCCCTGACCGCAAGCGGCCAGCAGGCTCATCAGGCTGATGGCTAGCACCGGACGGCTAGCAGTTGTAAAGAAGGAGCGTTTCATATAGGAGCGGAGGAGTATCTTGAAAAAGGGCCAGTGACTATTTATTTGTTATAGAGTGTGCCGCTGGCTTTGTCGTAATCTACTTTGGCAACCAGCGCATCGTAGAGCGCTGAGTAGTAGTTGGTCTGCGCCTGGCGCAGGTCGGTTTCGGCCGTAATCAGCTCCACGTTGGAGCCTACCCCTTCCTGAAACTTGATTTTGGCTACCCGCGCTACTTCCGTAGCCAGGTCTAGGTTGGCGCGCTGGTTGGCCAGCACATCTAGGTCGTTTTGCAGGGTGGTCTGGCTCTGGGTGCGTTGCAGGTCGATGGTCTGCTGGAGGGTAGTGAAACCCGTATTCACCTGTTTCAGCGTCAGGTTAGCCGTTTGCACCTGATATTTCTTGCGGAAGCCGTCAAACACCGGGATTTGCAATTGCAAGCCCACGTTGCCGAAGGCAAACCAGTTCTGGTTGGGAAATCCCGTTTTCGGATCTGTCGAACCTGTTCCGCGGAACTCCATTAAGGTAGGCAGCGAGCGAGCCGAACCCAGGAAGCCGTAGGCCCCAATCAGGTTGAGGGTAGGCAGGTAGCCGGCTTTCTGGTTGCGCACATCCAGGGCCGCCAGGTCGCGCTGGGTTTCCAGCACCGAGTACTCGATGCGGTTTTGGTAGTTGAAATTGGCGTCGGCTTGGGTCAGGCTCTGCTTGAGGCGCTCAGCATCCAGCACGGCCGTGCTCAGCGAATCGGTGAGCTGCACGGGCTGACGTTGGTCGAGGCCCATCTGAAACTTCAATAGTGCTACGCTCAGATCAATCAGACGCTCAGCGTTTTGCTGCTCAATGCGCAGGTTGTTGCGCTGCACTTGCAGGCGTTGCACGTCCAGCTTCTCGGCAAAGCCAGCCTCAAACGTCTTTTGGGTCTGGTACAGCAGCGTATCGAGGCGGGCCACGTTGCGCGATAATAGCTCCAGCCGCTGCCCGGCTACTAGCGTGCTATAATAGGCTTTCGATACCTGCTCTACCACGTCGATTTCGCTTTGCTTGGTCTGCTTCACCGACAACTCCTGATATACCTTAGCCGCTTTCAGCCCCAGAAGGTAGGAGCCATTGAATAGCTGCTGCGAAGCCGAGGCAGAAGCATTGCCTTGCCACTGAAAGCCTAGCGACAGTGCAGTAGGCGGTGCGGGCACATACGGGTCATAAGTAGGCGAGAGCGTCACTACCTGTCCGTTCTGTGCATTCGCAACAGCTTCTGGCGTGAGGGCAGCACCCGTTAATGGACCTTGACTGCCCCCAAAAGCGCCAAAATCAACCAAGGAGCGTTGCAGCTTGTAGTTATCCGTCACGGAGGCTGCTACGTTTACCTGCGGCAGGCCTTGCGCCTTCACCTGCCCTACCCGTGCGGCGGCCAGCTGCTGGTCGATGCGCGTGGACTGAAGCGTGGATTTATTCTTAACGGCGTAGTCGATGGCCTGGGGCAACGACAACGCCAGAGGCGCGTTGGTGGCAACGGGCTGACCAGTGGCCGGCGTTTGGGCCAGCATCTCGTGCAAGCTCAGGAAACCCAGCACTGCGAGGAGCAGCAATAGGCGGCAAATGTTTTTCATATAGGGAAAGAGAAAAAGGCTATTCGGCTTCCGTTACCTGACGGTACTGGTTGATGAGTTTATGGCCTTTGAGAGACGATATGCCTAGTAAAAAATGCTCCAGGCACACAGTGTGCAGCTGAAGCAGCTCAAACTGCCGGTGCGGGAAAATATCGGGGTTGAAGCAGAGGTCTATTTCGGCGAGGCGCAGGCGCCCCAATACAGCCAAGTCCAGATCCTGGCGGTACACGCCTTCGGCCATGCCCCGCTCCAGGTTTTCAATTACCTTTTGTAGTAGGAAGTTTTTTTTATGCTCTTCAAACAGCGCCCAGGCCTGTGGGTGGTATTTCTGCAAATCGTAGAAGATGCTGGGGTGCAACTCGCTCAGAAACTGCCGGTGCCATTGCATCAGCTGAAACATTTCTTCCAGTGCGTTAGCAGCCCCTTTGGTAGGAACTTCGCAGGTTGATTCCTGTATCAAGTGCTGTTGGATGGATGTATGCACAATCTCATCCTTGTTGCTGAACCACTTATACAAGGTCTTCTTCGACATAGCCAGGTGGTTGGCAATGTCGTCCATCGATACGCTGCGAATGCCGTTGCGCATAAACAACTCCCTGGCAGCGTGTAATATCCGGTCTTTCGTTTCCATACTCACGCTGCAAAGATACACCGGAAACTTTAATTGACTCCAAAGTTTCCGTCTGTTTTTTTCAGCGGCTCCTTACTATATGCTGGGGCAGACGGATGGCACTGCGTAATATTTTACCATTGCTATACTTTTTTTCGTTGCGCGCCCATACAGGCTGAGTCTGGCGAGGGCCGTATCTTGGGCCTTCATTTTCTATTCCTCGCTTTTCCTATGAAAATCCGAACCGGCTTCGGCTACGACGTTCATCAGCTCCGGGAGGGCCTACCCTTCTGGCTGGGCGGTATTCAGGTGCCCCACACGCACGGCGCGCTGGGCCACTCCGACGCCGATGTGCTTATTCACGTTATCTGCGATGCGCTGCTGGGCGCCGCCAACCTGCGCGACATCGGCTTTCACTTCCCCGACACCGACCCGCAGTACAAAGGCATCGACAGCAAGCGCCTGCTGGCCGAAGTGGTGCGCCTGTTGCGCGAGAAAAACTATCAGATCAGCAACATCGACTCCACTATCTGCCTGGAAGCCCCCAAAGTAAACCCGCACATCCCGGCAATGCAGCGCGTGCTAGCCGAGGTGATGGGCATCGCCGAAGACGACATCAGCATTAAAGCTACCACCACCGAAAAGCTGGGCTTTGTGGGTAGGCGTGAGGGTGTAGCGGCCTATGCCTCGGTCCTGATTGTGCAGCAGTAACCGTTGGTTACGAACGTCATTTCGAACGCAGTGAGAAATCTCGCGTGCTGGCATTGAGTTACTACCTCTCATCAGCACGCGAGATTTCTCACTGCGTTCGAAATGACGTTCTATCAAATAACGTTCTCCTAAAAAACGAAGACTCTAAGAACTAACTAATGAATAAACCCTCTCTCCTGACCTTGCTGCTAGCAGCGTGCTGCACCACGGCCAGCGTGGCGCAGCAGCCCAAAAAAGTCAAAGTAAAGCACAAGCGCGGCGCCCAAACCGAGGCACCTACCACCCCACCACAGCAGTCGGCCCCGCAAACGGTGCTACCCGCCGGTTCCGACCTGGCCGCTACCTACGCCCAGACCATCACGCAGGAAGACCTGCGCAAGCACCTGAGCATCATTGCCTCTGATGCGTACGAGGGCCGCGAAACCGGCGAGAAAGGCCAGAAAATGGCCGCCGAGTACATTGCCAACCGCTTCAAGGAACTGGGCCTGACTGGCCCGGTGCAGGGTTCCGACAATCCCTACCTCCAGCATTTCACGATGGAGCGCAGCTCCTGGGCCGACGGCGCTACTCTGAAGGTGGCCGGCCAGACCTACCAGTGGCTCCAGGATTTCTACGGTATGGGCGCCTCGCCCTTCCAGCAGGAAACCACGGTGCAGCCCGTATTTGTGGGCTACGGCATCGAGCAGGACGGCTACTCCGACTACACGGGTCTCGACGTGAAAGGGAAGGACCTGATTATACTAATCGGGGAGCCGACCAATGCCCAAAACCAGCCGCTGCTTGGCAAAGATGGCAACCCCAGCAAGTGGGGCACCGATTATCGGGCCAAGGCTGCCTTGGCCATCCAAAAAGGGGCGCGCAGCGTGTTTTTCGTGGATTTCAACCCCAATAGCAATTTCCAGAAGCTGGCGGGCCGGATGGCGGGCTACGTGAACCGGCCGAGCATTGCGTTTAAAGACGCGCAAAAAACGCCGCGCGCTACCATGTTTTTTGTATCGCCAGCGGTAGGGTACAAGATGCTGGGCACCACGGCGGCGGCCGTTACCAAGTATCAGCAGAGCGTGAGCAAGGCCGGCAAGCCGGTGGTAGCGCCCTTCAAGCCTACCAAATTTGCCATCAAAGCGCCCCGCAAAACCGAGGATTTCACCACCGAAAACGTGCTAGGCTACCTCGAAGGCACCGATAAGAAGGATGAACTGCTGGTGCTCTCGGCCCACTACGACCACATCGGCATCACGAATGGCGAGGTAAACAACGGCGCCGACGACGACGGCTCGGGCACGGTATCAGTGCTGGAAATGGCCGAGGCCTTCACCAAGGCCAAGGCCGACGGCCACGGTCCGCGCCGCAGCATCCTGTTTCTGACCGTGACGGGCGAAGAGAAAGGCCTACTGGGCTCAGAATACTACACCGACCACCCCGTGTTTCCGCTGGAAAGCACCATAGCCGATCTGAACACCGACATGGTAGGCCGCACCGACAAGGAGCACGAAGGCCAGCCTACCTACGTGTATGTGATTGGTTCCGACAAGCTCTCCTCTGAGCTGCACACCATTTTGCAGGACGAGAACAAGAAGCACGACAACATCAACCTCGACTTCCGCTTCAACGACCCCCAGGACCCTAACCGCTTCTACTACCGCTCCGACCACTATAACTTTGCCAAGCATAAGGTGCCGGTGGCGTTCTTCTTCAACGGCGTGCACGACGACTACCACGGCGCCGGCGACGAGGTAGAGAAAATCGAGTTTCAGAAGATGGAGCCTCGCGCCCGCCTGGTGTTCTACACCGCCTGGGACCTGGCCAACCGGGATAAGCGGATTGTGGTAGATTCCAACAAGCCATAGTTTTAATTTTTTGCGCGGAGTGCGCAGCGTTTGGGGCGTCTGTCTGTTGGGTCGGCAGTTGAGTCCTTACCAAACAGACGCCCCAAAACGCTGCGCACTCCGCGCAAAACAAAACCCAACATCATGAAGTCCACCCAATTCCTCACCGATTCGGAGTCGAAAGCCTTTGACCTGGAGCACCGTCGTAAGATTCGCTTCAACATTGGCAAGTACAACGCGGCTGTACAAACCGGCCTGGGATTCTACGAGGACCACGAGCTGGCGCGGGAACGGGCGTCCTACCTCAAGGCCAAGGTGATGAACCACCTGGACGAGTACCTGCTGGAATTTGAGCGCAATTTCACGGCGCGGGGTGGCAAAGTGATTTGGGCGCAGGACGCGCAGGAAGCCCTGCTGGAAGTGGGCAAGATTATGGCCCGACGCAAGGCCCGCACGGTGGTGAAGGCCAAGAGCATGACTACCGAAGAAATTCACCTAAACGATTTCCTCGGCAAAAACGGCATAGACTCTATCGAGACTGACCTGGGCGAGTACATCGTGCAGTTGAACGGTGAGCGGCCCTACCACATCGTGACGCCGGCCATGCACCTGAGCAAAAAGGACATTGCCGACATCTTTGTGAAGCACTTAGGCATTGAGCACACCGACGATGCCCAGCAGCTGGTACTCACGGCCCGCCACCTCCTGCGCGACAAATACACGCAAGCGGAGGTAGGCATCACGGGCGGCAACTTCCTGATTGCGGATACCGGCGCCGTAGCCGTGACCGAGAACGAAGGCAACGCCCGCTTGTCGGCCACTTTTCCGCGCACGCACATTGCCATTGTGGGCATCGAGAAGGTGATTCCCAAGCTTCAGGACCTGGATTTGTTCTGGCCCCTGCTCAGCACCAGCGGTACCGGCCAGCAGGTAACGGTATATAACACCATCTATACCGGCCCGCGCCAGCCACTCGAAAAAGACGGCCCCGAGGAAATGTACGTGGTGCTGCTCGACAACGGCCGCACCAACCTGCTGGCCCAGCCCGACAAGCGCGAGGCCCTGCACTGCATCCGGTGCGGCGCCTGCCTCAACGTGTGCCCCGTCTACAAAAACATCGGCGGCCACACCTACGAAACCACGTATTCCGGCCCCATCGGCTCCGTTATTTCGCCCCACCTCTCGGGCCTAGCCGAAAACAAGCACTTAAGCTACGCCAGCAGCCTGTGCGGCGCCTGCACTTCGGTGTGCCCGGTCAAAATCAATATTCACAACTTACTGCTCAAAAACCGCCAGCAGAGCGTGCAGGAAGGCCATGTCGACTCGGAGGAAACCCGCGCCATTTACTTCTGGAAACTGGCCATGCTGAACCGGCGCCTGCTGAACCTGCTGCCCGCCCGCGCTAAAAACTGGGCCCTGTTCCGGATGCTGACGCTGGTAGGCTGGAACAAGCGCCGCGAGGCGTTGGAGGTGGCGCCCAAGTCGTTCAATAAACTGTGGCGGGAACGGCGATAGACCCTGGTCGCATAGCTACCTGCAAGCAGTGGCTCTATACTCCTATTGTGCTATAACACGCTAGCCAGTGCGCGTTCAAAAGAGCCATAGTCCGTATAAGGGCAATCGGGAGCAGGCAGGTAATACCTTGACCTTTTGCAAGTAGAACACCAGTATTGCCCGTTGTGAGGAAAGCACAACTCGTCTACCTTAGCCACATCACCTTTATATTTTTTAATAATATCAATATTTAATTGACTATTATTCATAGATTGGCTGTATATTTCCAGTCAGTTGACGCTTTATCACACCTATTTTCCTGGTATTTGAGCGGATAACCCGCCTGATTGCTTGGGTAAGAGTATAAAAAATCATATTTATAATGCGTGATTCTTCCTTAGAGCAAGGGGAGGCCTTTGTACGTATTCCCAAGCAGCCACCTCGCATCCTGCCCACTGCCCCAGGGAGCAAGCGCTATACATGGTCGGTCATGATTCCGGCCTATAATTGCATTGCTTATCTGCACCATACGATTACCAGTGTACTAGCCCAAGATCCAGGGGCCGATGTGATGCAGATTGAGGTAGTGGATGACTACAGCACAGATGGCGACGTGCAAGCCATGGTGTATGCATTAGCTAAAGGCCGCGTCAGCTACTACCGCCAGCAGCACAACGTGGGCAGCCTACGCAACTTTGAAACCTGCATTAATCGGGCACAAGGAGAGTGGGTGCATATTTTACACGGAGATGATGTAGTGGAACCAGGCTTTTATGCAGAGATTCAACACCTCTTCACCCAGTTTCCTGAAGCTGGCGCGGCCTTCACTAATTCTTCCTTCATCGACGAGAAAGGAGAATTTCTGATTGGCAAAAAGCCCCTAACAGAGCAGCCTGGGTTACTAGAAAACTTTGCGGTAGAAAATGCCAAATACCAGCACCTCGACCCACCCTGTATGGTGGTGAAGCGCAAAGTATACGAACAGCTGGGAGGCTTTTTTGCTGTGCACTATGGCGAAGATTGGGAAATGTGGACTCGGATTGCCGCTCATTTTCCAGTAGCTTATTCTCCCAAATGTTTGGCTGGCTATAGAACGCTGCAGCGCGATAATATTACATCCAAGTCATTTATGTCTGGGCAAAATATTGCCGACTCCCTTAAAGTAATACAGATTATACAAAATTATTTACCAGACAGTGAAAAAGCTACTTGTAAAAAGATAGCCTTACAGAGAGCGTCTATTTACATAGCACATATTGCTAACGGATTGTATTTGCGAGATAAACCGGCCGCCTTCCGACAACTACACGGTGCGCTGCAAATGGATCAGAATCCAAAAACCATTTATTTAGCCGTAAAATTATACATGAAATACATTATACAGTATAAATATATTCATCGCTATTTTATTCAAAATAAATATGTAGCAACTGTACTTACTGCCTTAAAGAAGAAATATGCCAACTAAAGAGAACACCAAGTGGGACTGGGAAATCACTGGCAAAAGCAACTGGTGGGGAAATAGCTTTACGGAGCTATGGCTGTATCGCCATTTGGCGGTAGGCTTCGTACGTCGTGATTTCTTATTGATTTATCAGCAAACTGTATTAGGGCCCTTGTGGGTGCTACTACAGCCTATTCTCACTCTGTTTACATATGTACTGGTTTTTGGAAAAGTAGTCGGTATTTCTACGGGTGGGCTGCCGCCTGTATTATTTTACCTGGCAGGTATCGTGCTCTGGAATCTATTTAACGACACGTTTCTGGGTATTGCTTCTACCTTCCGGGAAAATGCCCAGCTATTTAGTAAAGTGTATTTCCCGCGTTTAATTGTACCGTTTGCTCGTTTGAGTGGTTACCTCTTGCACTTTGGTATTCAGTTCGGATTGCTTCTGTGCGTGCTGCTCTATTATTTAGTTTTCCAATCTATTAAGCTACCTCCCGCAAGCGGTTTATTATTAGTACCTGTCTGTATTATCTTAACTGGGCTTTTGAGCCTAGGCTTGGGCTTACTATTTTCTATCATCACTGCCAAATACCGTGATATCAGCTATATTATCAGCATGGTAATTCGGCTATTTATGTTTTTAACACCTGTTATTTATCCTGTGAGTTATGTTTCGGATAAATGGCGCTGGCTGGTAGAACTAAATCCACTGACTCCGCTTTTTGAATTATTTCGCCTGGCTCTTTTGGGAGAAGGATTAATTACGATAACACAGTTTGTCTACAGTTGTGTTTTCACTTTCGCAGTGCTCATTGTTTCTCTGTTGATTTTCAATAAGCAGAGCGATAAACTCATTGATATCATTTAATACGCATGGCTGAAACCGTTATACAGGTCGAGAATTTATCGAAGTTGTACCGGCTGGGTTCAATCGGCACAGGCTATTTTTTGCAGGATATCCAACGCTGGTGGACCACTGCTGTGCGTAAAAAGCATGACCCTTTTTTTGGGTTAAACCCCTCCGACAATGCTCCGCCCAGCCAAAAGGGTTTGTGGGCGCTGCACGACGTTTCGTTTGAGGTAAAGCAAGGAGAAGTACTGGGTATCGTGGGGCGCAACGGGGCCGGCAAATCAACGCTGCTCAAGATTATATCCCGCATCATTCGCCCTACACAAGGCGCCATTCGGGGTAGGGGGAAGATCAGTAGCTTACTGGAAGTAGGCACTGGTTTCAACTTGGAGCTGACGGGCCGGGAAAACATCTACCTCAGCGGCTACATCCTGGGCATGACCAAGGCAGAAATTCGATCCAAGTTTGATGAGATAGTGGCCTTCGCCAACCTGGAGCAGTTCCTGGACACGCCCGTAAAGCGCTACTCGTCTGGCATGTATGTGCGCCTGGCCTTTGCCGTAGCCGCCCACCTCGAACCCGATATTCTGATTCTGGACGAAGTGCTAGCCGTTGGCGACGCCGAGTTTCAGAAGAAGTGTTTGGGCAAAATGAACGAGGTATCCCGCAACGAAGGCCGCACCATTCTCTTTGTGAGCCACAACCTGCAAGCCATCCTCAACATCTGCGACACTGGGCTGTGGCTTGAAAAAGGCAAAGTGAAACAACTAGGCCCTATTTCTCAGGTAGCAAATGGGTATCTGACGGATGCACAGAAGTTTAAATTCAGCCAGCATTGGCAAACCCCTGAAGAAGGCCCAGGCAATGAGCTGATTCGTTTCAAAAAGGTAGAGCTGGTTCCGCAGTTGTCGCACCCGGACGCACCGCTGGACATTCGTACACCCCTGGCCGTGAAGTTTCAGTTCTGGAACCTGAGTGGCGAAGCGCACCTCAGCACTAATCTGGTTCTGTTTTCCTACGGTGGCGAGTGTATTTTCGACTTGGCCTCGCCCAACGTCTTGTGTCAGGAGGGCGTGGTGGAAGGCGAGTGCATCATACCTGGCAACTTCCTCAACGATGGATCCTACTTCATCTCGCTTTACGTGGTGAAAGACACGGCTACCCCGCTCTATACCTATGAGGAGTGCTTGTCCTTTGATCTGGAAGACTACCGGGGCGACATTCGCTGGTACGGCAAGTGGTGGGGAGCCGTGCGGCCTATTTTTCCGTTTCGGCTGGAGCAGGCTGAGCCCGTGCTCTACTAATTTTTTTCCTCACCAGAACCATTCGCTATTGTACCACCCCCTACCCTACCTATCTGGTGAATGAGTCTCTCCCCCCCGTTGCTTTGCCCGTAGTATCGGTGATTATTCCGTGCTACAACCAGGCGCACTTTCTGGGCAAGGCCCTGGCCAGCGTGCAGCAGCAAAGCTACCCCGCCGTCGAGATTGTGCTCGTCGACGACGGCTCCACCGACAACACGCGCGCCGTGGCCCTGGCCTACGAGCCGGCCCTGCGCTACGTCTACCAGGATAACCAGGGCCTGTCGGCGGCGCGCAACACGGGCATCCGCCACAGCACGGGCACGTACCTGGTCTTTCTCGACGCCGACGACTGGCTCTACCCCCAGGCCCTGGCTCTGAACGTGGCCCACCTGCAACGGCACCCCCACGCTGCCTTCGTCTCCGGCGCGTTTATGTGCGTGTTTACAGGCGAAAACATCATCAGCTTGGTAACGCGCACCATTGAGGCCGACCACTACCTGCACCTGCTGCGTGGCAACTACCTGGGTATGCCTGCTGTGGCGCTCTACCAACGCTGGGTGTTCGATGATTTTCTGTACGACACGGAATTGAACATTTGCAGCGACTACGACCTGTGCCTGCGCGTGGCGCGGCATCATCCTGTTCTGCATCATACCCAACCAGTGGCCGCCTACCGCCAGCACAACAGCAATATGTCGGGTAATATTATTCCCATGCTGAACGCTGTGCTGCAAACTCTTTATCAGCACAAGCCCCAGCTACGCACGCCGGCCGAGAAGCGCGCTTACCAGGACGGCATCCGGAATTGGAAAAAATACTACGCAACTGGCTTATATAACCGCCTACGTGACCGGCAACTGGCCTTATCAGTTCCTATTGCGCGGACGCTGCTGAAACATCACCCTTTCTCCTTACTGAAGTTTTTCGTCGCTACCCTCTACCGTCCCAAGTTGGCGCCTACCCCACTCAGTTAGCCTACCCATTTTTCCTGCACTCTTCGTCACTTTCCTGACCCTATGTCTGCTGCCCCGGCCTCCGTCGCTTTGCCCGTAGTATCGGTGATTATTCCGTGCTACAACCAAGCGCACTTTCTGGGCAAGGCCCTGGCCAGCGTGCAGCAGCAAAGCTACCCCGCCGTCGAGATTGTGCTCGTCGACGACGGCTCCACCGACAACACGCGCGCCGTGGCCCTGGCCTACGAGCCGGCCCTGCGCTACGTCTACCAGGATAACCAGGGCCTGTCGGCGGCGCGCAACACGGGCATCCGCCACAGCACGGGCACGTACCTGGTCTTTCTCGACGCCGACGACTGGCTCTACCCCCAGGCCCTGGCTCTGAACGTGGCCCACCTGCAACAGCACCCCCACGCCGCCTTCGTCTCCGGCGCATTCACCCGCGTCTTCGTCGACGAAAACCGTCTGCAATACGAGGCCAAGCCCATCGACGCGGACCACTATCTGCACCTGCTGCGCGGCAACTACATTGGTATGATTGCCGCGGTACTGTACCAGCGCTGGGCCTTTGAGGAGGTACTGTACGACCCTACCCTGCGGAACTGCGAGGACTACGATGTGTACCTGCGCGTGGCGCGTTGCCACCCCGTACTGCACCACACAGAATTTATTGCGGCCTACCGCCTACACACAACCAACATGTCGGGCAATATTCCGGCAATGTTGGAGGGCATCCTGAAAGTGCGCGCCACCCAAAAGCCCTTGCTTGCCTCCGCCCGGGAAAAGGCTGCATATGCCTACGGGGACAAGTTTTTGCGGAATTTCTACTGTCTAGAGCTATTAATCAAAGCAAATATTAAGAAGCAGCACCTCACAGCAACGGAAATAGTCACGCTCCGCCGGGGCAACAAAATATTCTACCTACGTTATTTAAAGCGCCACATGAAATCAACGCTACGCCAAAAAGCCAGTAAACTAAAGAACAAGCTTCTGGGCAGAAAAATCAATCCTGCCATTGGCGATATACAGTTCGGCGATTTTGACACGCTTACTCCGTTCAGCAATTCGTTTGCCTATGATCGGGGGGGGCCGGTGGACCGCTATTATATAGAGAACTTCCTGCAAAAGGAGTCGAAATATATTACCGGGCGTGTGCTGGAAATCGGCGACAACGAATACACCATGCGCTTCGGTAAGGGTCAGGTTACGAAAAGCGACATTCTGCATGTAGACGCTACCAACACGCTGGCTACGTTTATCGGTGACTTGTGCGACGCTCCCCAGCTACCGGATGCGGCGTTTGACTGCATTATCCTAACGCAGACGTTACAGCTTATTTATGACTGCCGCGCCGCGCTAGCTACGTGTGCGCGAATCCTGAAACCCAACGGCGTGTTGCTGCTGACTGTGCCCGGCATCACGCCCCTGGCCGACGTCACCTGGAATGAATTCTGGTACTGGTCCTTCACCAACAAAGCCGTTCGGCAGTTGCTGCACGACACGTTTCCTACGGCGGAGAAAGAAGTTACTTCCTACGGCAACGTCTTGGCGGCGGGGGCTTTCTTGTATGGGGTAGGCCTCCCGGAACTACCCAAAGACAAGCTGGACTATCACGACCCTAGCTACCAGCTGATTACGGCGGCCCGGGTAGTGAAGCGGTAGGCATATGGCACGATGGCACCGCTACAACCTGTTCCGCTTATTTCGCAAGCGAGCCGTCATTCTGATGTACCATCGGGTGGCTACCCCTACCCTAGACCCGTGGCAGCTCGCCGTATCACCCGCTGCTTTTGAGGAGCATTTGGACGTGTTGCGTACGCACGCGCACGTGCTACCACTCGCAGAGCTAGTTGACAAGATCAAAGAAAATAAGCTGGATAAAAACTACGTAGCCATCACGTTCGACGATGGCTACATCGATAATTACGAGACGGCCGCTCCTTTATTAGAAAAATTTGCGCTACCTGCTACCTTTTTTATCACCAACAAAAATATTGATACGCCTACTGAATTTTGGTGGGATGAATTGGCCAGCATTCTTCTGGAAAGCCCTACCCTACCGAAAGAAATTACGCTGCCCCGTACAGAAGATAGTTTTCACTTTGATCTAGGAAACGACGCCTTTCTCACAGCTGAAAAAAGCAAACAGTACCGTGCCTACATTGCCTGGGAGCCGTTTGATGCGCGTACGCAGCTTTATTCGAAGCTGTGGGAATACATCAGCCCGCTGCCAGACGTGCAACAGCGAAATGCTTTGGCAGCCATCCGGAAATGGGCTGGGGTAGGGCCACTATGCCGAGCAGCTTATCGAAGCGTGACGGCCAGCGAGTTAAAACTATTAAGCTCTAACCCATTATTTACCATTGGCGCGCATACGGCGTCGCACCCGGCCCTGGCACACCATTCGGCGCAATACCAGGAGCACGAGATTCGCAGCAACAAATTATTTCTAGAGCAGTTGGTAGGCGAACCAGTGAGCCTATTCGCCTACCCTTCCGGCAACCTTGATGCAACGATTCCCGCGCTTGTCCGGCAACTTGGCTTCTCGGCAGCTTTCACCACGAGAGGCGAAAACATCACGCCACGGTCAGCACTGGGCACGTTGGGGCGCTTTCAGGTGAATGAGCAGACGGGTGAGGAATTTCGCCGGGCATTGGCACACTGGTTTAATACCTGAGCAGGGTAGGAAAGCGAACAACTACCCTTCGTCCTCGTCCGGCAAAATCTGCACGTCCTGCACTAGCACCATGCGCTCTATCTCGCGGCCGCGGGTAGTGTTGGCCAGCCCGCCCAGGGCTGTTTCTTTGTAGCGCGTTTCCATGCTCTGCCCTACCTCACCTAGCGCCGCCACGCATTGGTCTACAGGAATTACGGGGTCGACGCCGGCAATGGCAATCTGGGCTGAGCTGAAAGCAATGGCCGCCGCCGAGGCATTGCGTACCACGCAGGGCACTTCTACCAGGCCCGCCACTGGGTCGCACACTAAACCCAACATGCACTGAATAGTGATGGCTACGGCTGCAAACACCTCCTCTACCGAGCCGCCCAGGCAGTACACAATGGCGCCAGAGCCCATGGCCGCCGCGCTACCCGTCTCGGCTTGGCAGCCGCCCACGGCCCCGGCCAGCGAGGCGTTCTGCTCGATGATGAGGGCAATGCCTGCTGCCACTAGCAGCCCTTCCAAAATCTTTCGGTCGTCTAGCTGGTGCTGCTCTTGCAATGTAACCAGCACGCCCGGCAAAATACCCGAAGCACCGGCTGTGGGCGCCGCCACTACCCTACCCATGCACGAGTTCACCTCCTTGGCGCCCAGCGCCCTGGTTACGAGCTGCTTGAACTCGGGCGAGAGCACCGTGACGGGCGAAGCGGCAATCTTGCGGGCGCCGTTGTTGACCATGCCCGAGCGCGATACCATGTTCTGCGTCAGGCCAGTTTGTACGGCGTCGCGCATCACGTCGTAGGCGCGTTGCAGGCCGGGCCAGATGTCCGCTTCGGCGCGG
This sequence comes from Hymenobacter citatus, assembly GCF_014333615.1. Classification (GTDB taxonomy): domain Bacteria; phylum Bacteroidota; class Bacteroidia; order Cytophagales; family Hymenobacteraceae; genus Hymenobacter; species Hymenobacter citatus. The sequence continues at coordinate 138,772 of NZ_JACSCY010000003.1, forward strand.
CCTTTTTGCTCTACCTCGTAGGCTAGTACGGGCTGGTAGAGGGCTTCGCCAGTGGCCTCGCAGTGCGCCTGCCAGCTGGCAAAATCAGTGAATAGGAGCGACATGCGGGGGGAATGACAAGTGATGAAATAGCGAGTGCCTGAAATTGAATGGACGGCGGCATTTTCTGACCGTCGCATACGCTGTAGCCTACAAAATTCAGCAGAATTTTCCACCAAAAACAGAGAGCAGCCGCTAAATCCGGCTGCTCTCTGGGATAGGGCAAGAAGCGTAGTGGCTACGCGGCGGTTTCCTTTGCTTCTACCAGTTTGATGGCGGCCGAGTTGATGCACAGGCGTAGGCCGCTGGGCGGGGGGCCATCGGGAAAAACGTGGCCCTGGTGGGCGTCGCACACGTTGCAGAGCACTTCTACACGCACCATGCCGTAGCTGGTGTCTTTCTTGTACTTGATAGCGCTTTCTTCTACGGGCTGCGTGAAGCTGGGCCAGCCAGTACCCGACTCAAACTTAGTACGCGAGTCGTAGAGCGGAGTGCCGCAACATACGCAGGCGTAAAGGCCGGCTTCGTGGGCCTCGCAATATTCGCCGGTGAAGGCACGCTCGGTACCATGCTCGCGGGTTACGTGGTACTGCTCGGGCGTAAGCTGCTCGCGCCATTCGGCATTGGTTTTCTCCACGCGGCGGGGCGGGGTAGGGCTGCCGTGGTTAGCCAGCCGGATAACGTCGTTCCAGGTTTGCATATAGTTGGTTTTGAAGTTCGGGACAGAATGTATAGGTGAAAACGCGGAAGGTAGGCGCTAAGTTTAGTTTCGATGCGCCACGGGGCGTTTTTATGCGTAGGATGCAGGATAGCCTTTCTGCTCTGCTTTCTTCCTCTTTCGTCTCATGAAAATTCTTAGCGCCGACCAAACCCACGCTGCCGACCAGGCTACCATCAAAACCGACCGTATTTCTTCCCTCGATCTGATGGAACGCGCGGCCACCGCGCTGGCCGACTGGTTGATGCGCCGACTCTCGCCCAGCGAAGCCGGCGAAACGCACATCCTGTGCGGCCCCGGCAACAACGGTGGCGACGGGCTGGCGCTGGCGCGACTCCTGCACTTGGCTGGCTACGCCGTGCGCGTCTGGCTTCTACCTACCGAGAAGCGCTCTGCCGACTGCCAGACCAACCTCGACCGGCTTCCCACCAACGTACCGCAGACCGAAATAGCCGCAGACGCCCTCCCTACCCTACCCGATGGCGCGCTGGTGGTAGATGCCCTGTTTGGTACCGGCCTCAGCCGGCCCCTGGAGGGCGTGGCCGCCGCGCTGGTTCGCCACCTCAACAAAGCCAAGGCGCGGGTACTGGCGGTGGATATTCCCTCCGGTCTGTTCACGGACGCGCCCCAACCCGCCGACAGAGTGGTGGTGCGCGCCTATCATACCGTTAGCTTCGAGCTGCCCAAACTGGCCTTCCTCCTACCCCACAACGCCGAGTATGTGGGCCAGTGGCATCTGGTCCCAATTGGTCTTGATGCAAAGTTTCTTGACAAGGCAAAAGTTGACCATCACTTCGTAGACGCCGATTTTGTGGCGGGCAAGCTGCCGCGCCGCGCTATGTTTTCGCATAAGGGGCTGTATGGCCACGCGTTGCTGCTGGCAGGCAGCAAGGGCAAGATTGGGGCCTGTGTGCTGGCTACGCGCGCCTGCCTGCGTAGCGGGGTAGGGCTGCTTACGGTGCGCACACCCCGCATCGGCTACGATATACTACAAACCACAGCGCCCGAAGCCATGGCGTTGGTTGATCCAAACCAGGAGTGCCTGACCGAGCTGCCCCCATTGAAATCGTACGATGCGGTAGGTATGGGACCGGGCATGGGGCAAGAAGATGCCACGAAGGCTGTGCTGGAACAACTGCTGCGCGAAGCTGGCGAGCAGGACATAGCATTGGTACTGGATGCCGATGCGCTGAATTTGCTGGGAGCAAACCGCGAACTGCTGGAGCTGTTACCTCCCGATACCGTACTCACGCCTCATCCCAAGGAATTTGAGCGCCTCACCGAGCCCGCCCGCGACGACTACCACCGCCTGGAATTGCTACGCAACTTTTGCCAAAAACACCGCTGCTACTGCGTGCTAAAGGGAGCTTACACTTGCCTAGGCACTCCCGATGGCACTTTATATTTCAACAGCACCGGCAGCCCTGGCATGGCCAGCGGCGGCTCCGGCGACGCCCTCACGGGTGTACTCACTGCCCTGCGCGCTCAAAGTAACCACCTCAGCCCGCTCGATGCCTGTTTGCTGGGTGTATATGCCCACGGCCGCGCTGGCACCCTCGCCGCCGAGGCATTGGGCCAAGCCGGCAGCCTCGCCCACGACCTCATCGAGAAACTAGGCTTAGCTTTTGAAGAGCTAACTGCATCGGAGGAGTGGTGAGTGGTGAGATGGTGAGTGGTGAGTGGTGAGTGTAGAGTACGGGTGTCATCCTGAGCTTGCGAAGGACCTTATGCCCGCAGAACGAGTCCTTGTTACGCTTGTTGTTCTGCCGTGATAAGGTCCTTCGCAAGCTCAGGATGACAGATAATTTTTAACTCACCATCTCACCACTCACCATCTCACCACTCTCACATCGCCCAGTATACCGCCAGGAAATACACAATCATCACCCCATCTGTGAGTAAGGCGAAGTAATAATCAGGGCGGGTTTCGTCGGCGTACCAGATGACGACGGCGGCCAGGGCGGCAGGAAGCAACAGCAGCAGCCCTTGGCGAATGTTAAGGTTGTGCGGCAGCAGCACGCACGATATCAGCAACGCCCCCAAAGCCACCCACTTGGTGGCGCGCACGCCAAATACGCCCGGAAAGGTGTAAGTACCCGTCAGGCGGTCTTTGGTGTAGTCGCGGATATCGAATACAAAGGCCAGCGCCAGAATCAGAAAGAAGCGACGGGCGAAGAGCAGTTGCAATTCGGGAGTGCTTAGGGGCACGCCCAGGTACAGTGCCGGCACCCACACCGTAACGGCGGCCCACACGTAGGCAATCAAGAATACCTTCAGCAGAGGTAAGTCGCGCAGAGCACGCCACCGCCCCCGCACCCGCACCAAGGGTAGGGAATACAGTACCGAAATCAAGGCCAGATGGCTCAGAAAGCCACTCAGGTGCAACCAGCCGTCGTACCAAAACAGGGCGCCGGCCCCTGCCAACGACACCAACGCCAGCCCAAATAGCTCGCGCCGATGTTGGCGCATCCACAGCTTGCGTTCCGAGAGCACCAGCTTCTGGCTGTATTTGTAAGGCAGTACGCTGTCGAGATTATATAGAAAGAGGGTGGCCGCGAAAATCAGCCCCGCCAACCGGGGTGGAATGTGCACCCGCCAAAACAGAAACGACGCCCACGTAAGCGCCACAGCTGCCAACGCTAGCCACGTACTGCTATAGAGCAGCGCATTGGTAGCGCGCTTCAGCATGGCAGGCCAGGTAGGCGCGTGGGTAGTGGAAGATTCGCGCATGCGGAGAAAACGTGGAGCTAACGGCAAGATACACCGCCTCGGCAGTGAGCAAGGTAGGGCCGTTGCGTATAACAAGAAACCCACCGGCGGGCCGGTGGGTTTTGTAGTTTCAGCGTAAGCAACGAAAGCTACGCGTTGGGCGACGCTTCGGCTACGGCACCTTCCTTATTGAAGGTAGTATTGTACAGCTCAATGCTTTCCTCGATGATGCGATAGGCCTGCTCGCGGCCCATGAAGCGCTCCACAGTTACGTGTTTGTGCTCCAGGGCTTTGTAGTCCTCAAAGAAGCGCTGCATTTCCAGCAGCGTGTGGGGCGGCAGGTCTTCCAGCTCGTTGAAGTGGTTCACGGAAATATCGTGAGCGGCTACGGCAATGATTTTGTCATCTTCCTCGTCGCCGTCAATCATCTGCATCACGCCAATTACTTTGGCTTCTACCACGCACATGGGTACCAGGTCTACGGAGCACAGCACCAGGATATCCAGTGGGTCTTTGTCGTCGCAGTACGTCTGCGGAATGAAGCCGTAAGCGGCGGGGTAGTGCACGGCCGAGAACAGCACACGGTCTAGCTTCAGCAGGCCGCTATCCTTGTCCAGTTCGTATTTTGCCTTAGAACCTTTCGGAATTTCGATAATGCCGTTTACCAGCTGCGGAGCGGTTTCGCCACGCGATACGTCGTGCCAGGGGTTAAATTTAGCCATTGAGGGTAAAGAGTCTTGTTGTAAGAGGTTGTTCGGTAAAAGGTACGCGAGTAGTGACAGACGTTTTCACAAGCGCTACGCTTGCGCGGGACTGGCCTTCCCAAGATAGCCTTATACGGCACCAAAACGAAAACCGACCACCACTATTTCTAAAATTCACTACCAGCTAAGCACTTCCCGCAGTGGCTGACCAGTGCAGCCATCGGGCTCCTGAATGTGGAGGAAACGCGCAATGGTAGGCGCAATATCGGGTACTACGGCCGCGGCCGACGATTTGCCGCGCCGCACATGCCAGCCCCAGAAAAGCAACGGCACGTGCGTATCGTAGGCCGAGGCTGAGCCGTGGGTAGTGCCTTTGCTAGGCTTGGGGTAGGACGACGACTCCAGCCAGCCAGGCTCCAGCACCACCAGCACGTCGCCGGAGCGCTTCGGGAAATAGCCGTTTTCTAGATACATCAACATGCCACTTTCCCAGTGCGACTTCTGCACATCATCGGCCGTGATAGCGCGCGTCACACCCGCAAACTGTAGCATAATGCTGGCCACCTCGTCCTGCATCAGGCGCAGGTCTAGCTTCTTCTGGGCAATGAGGGGGCGGTTGAGGTATACTTGCTGGTTTTCGTAGGTGAGTACCCAGTTGCCGGCGCCGTGTCGGCGCACCAACTCGTGCTGTACCGAGTCGCGCATAAACCGGGGACCTACCGAGCCGGCCGGCACGCGCTTGTCAATCAGGTACTCGGGCGAGTGCGCCGCGCCGTGGTCAGCCGTCAGAAATACCAGGGTATTACCCTTGCCTAGTGTTTTATCGAGGTAAGTGAGCAGGCGGGCAATGTCCTGATCCAGCCGCAAATAAGTATCCTCAGCCTCTATCGAGTTCGGCCCAAACTGGTGCCCTACGTAGTCGGTAGACGAAAAGCTGACCGGCATGAAGTCCGTAATGCCGCGCTGCCCTAGCTGCTCGGCGCGCACGGCTTCCATGGCTAGCTCAGCCACCAGCGTGTTGCCAAAGGGGGTAGAGCGCACCACGTCTAAGTTCGTAACGGGCACTGGCTCTCCTGCATCGCGCATTTTAGTGGCCACTGAGGCGTCGGGCAGGCCACTCAATTGGGGTAGGTTGTGCGGAAATACAGGCTTGGCTTCTCCTCTAAAAGCGCCTTCCCACGGCACGTCGTCCGGCGTGCTTTCGGTATACTGCTCAATGGGTAGGAGCGTCTGCCACGGTTTGCTCAGGTATTGTGCCGGCAACTTGCGGTCATTAAAAGCCTTTACCCACTCGGGTAGGCTATTCTGATAGAAGGTGCTGGAAATAAAACTTCCAGTCTTACCATCGTACCAATACGCCGCGTTGGCCGTGTGCCCACCGGGTAGTACAGAGCCGCGGTCTTTGATACACACGGCAATGGTTTTGTTGTGAAAGTTGGTCGCCAGCCGTAGCTCGTCGGTAATGGTCGTCGTCAGCATGTGGCGCGGCGACTGTTGCCCTACGGTACCTGTGCTACCCACTGCCTGCACAGTGTTATCTTCGGTTACGTAGGTATTCTTGCCAGCCTCGCGCTCGTACCAATCATTACCAACAATACCGTGCACAGAGGGCGTAGTGCCCGTGTAGATGCTAGCATGGCCTGGCCCAGTGTAGGTGGGCACATAGTTATAGTGCGTGTTTTCGTAGCTGAAGCCTTCGCCTAGCAAGCGCCGGAATCCGTCTTTACCGTACTTATCCCAATAGCGGTAGAGGTAGTCGTAGCGCATCTGGTCTACCACAATGCCCACTACCAGCTTCGGACGCTCTAGTTTTTGAGAAGATTTCTTTTGGGCTGCGGCTGGTAGCGCCAACGCGGCTGCCAGCAGCAAAGACAGACTTTTTTTCAAATCACAAAGCAAAATGCAGGTGCCGCAGCACCACGGTTTATGCGGGTAAAGATAGACCCTGCGCCGCAAAATGTTGCTTTGCCCAGTCAAAAGTGGACTGTTTGCGTAAGTCAATCCACATTATATTTTGGTTACCTCCTCCCTACCCGACCGTATGGCTACCGCTTCCGACTACGCACTCATCTTCGATATGGATGGCGTGCTGGTGAATAACACCGACATTCAGGCTCATGCTTTTCAGATGCTCTTCCGTGATTTGGGCCTGACAACCAATGCGCATCAACTACTTCAACGCTTGAACGGCATGCCCGCTGGCGCCATTCTTCGGTCGGTTTTCCGGCATGCCGTACCCGAGGAAGATATAGAGCGCTACACCAACCAGCGCGAATTTCTTTATCGCACGCTGTATTGGGACCACCGCCAAGAAGTGCGGGGTCTCACTCCGTTTTTGCAAGCGGCCCGCGCCATGGGATTTCGTATTGCGCTCGGTACAGGCTCCGGCAACGACACTATTGGCTACATCATCGACCACCTCGACCTGCGCCGTTATTTCGACGAGGTCATCACGAAAGACGACGTTGATCGGGGCAAACCCCACGGGGACACGTATTCTGTGGCCGCCGAGAAGATAGGCATACCTCCTGAGCGCTGTTTGGTATTTGAGGATGCCATTATGGGCGAACAAGCTGCTTACCGAGCAGGTATGCGTTGCCTCTGCCTCAGCACCAGCATCTCCGCCGATAAATTTCAGGCACCGCTCCGGGTTATTCAGGATTTCACGGAAATTACGCCTGCTGTTACATTGGAGTTGCTAGAGCAGAATACGCCTGTGCCTACCCCAAGCAAGGAGCTAGCCAGCCGGCAGTATGCCCAAGATGCGTAAGCTGTCGTTCCGCACTGCGTTCGGAACAACAGCCTCTTAGTGTTTAAAAAGAAAGAAGGCCTGTTTCCAGTATAGAAACAGGCCTTCTTTCTCCATTGCAAAGTTGCTTAACCAGCAGCCAGTGCCTCAGCACCACCCACGATTTCGAGAATCTCGGTGGTAATAGCCGCCTGGCGTGTCCGGTTGTAGGTCAGTTTCAACGATTTCAGCAGCTCACCAGCGTTGTCGGTGGCTTTGTCCATGGCCGTCATGCGGGCACCGTGCTCCGAAGCGTTGCTTTCCAATACGGCCTTATACAGCTGGATTTTCAACGACTGCGGAATCAGCGTCTGCACGATTTCCTCTTTCGATGGCTCGAACAGATAGTCCACGTTGGTAGTAGCCGTTTCCTCGGTAGCTTCGGCAGGTACCAGGGGTAGCAACTGCTCAGTGCGCACAATTTGTGTGGCCACGTTCCTGAACTCGTTGTACACCATCACCACTTGGTCGAAGTCGCCGTTGCGGAAACCGTCCATGGCTTGCTCGGCAGCCACCCGCACCGTGTCGAACGACAGTTGCGTGAACACGTGGCCGTAGCTGCCCAACGTGGGCAGGCGGCGACCAAAGTAATCCTGCGCCTTCCGGCCAATGGCCATCACGGTTACGTTGCCAGCAGCAGCCTGCGCGGCATACTGCTCACGCAACAACGCGTTTACACCTTTGAAGATGTTGCTGTTGAACGCGCCTGCCAAGCCACGGTCCGACGTAATGGCGATAACCAATATCCGACGCGCGTCGCGCTGCTCCGCGTATTCGCTCACCATCTCGCCGCCAGTCAGGCCCGTTAGGTTCGCCAGAATACCGTTGAGACGCTGCGCATAAGGGCGCATCCGCAAAATGTTATCCTGCGCCCGGCGCAGCTTGGCCGCAGCTACCATTTTCATGGCTTTGGTAATCTGCTGCGTGCTTTGCACCGATACGATGCGGTTGCGGACTTCTTTTAAGCTAGCCATTTTGTTAAAATAAGTTGTCAGTTGCTAGTTGTCGGTTGTCAGTTTGGATGAGCTTTCGCTTTGTCCTGACAACTGACAACCAACAACTGACAGCTAGATAATTACTTCGAAGCGTATACCGCCGACAAGTCGCGGGCTACCTGACGGATGGCGTTGGTTACGCTGTCGTCGAGTTTGCCGGCTTTCAGGGCTTGCAGCGCCTCGGGGTGGCGGGTGGTCATCACCTGCACGAACTCCTTCTCGAACTCACGCACCTTGTTCACGGGCACTTGGTCGAGCAGACCGTTGGTAGCAGCGTAAATAACGGCTACCTGATCTTCCACGCGCTGGGGCGAGAATTGCGGCTGCTTCAGGATTTCGAGGTTGCGGCGGCCACGCTCAATCGTGAGCTTGGTCGATGCGTCAAGGTCAGAACCGAACTTGGCGAAGGCTTCCAGCTCGCGGAACTGTGCCTGGTCCAGCTTCAGCGTACCAGCTACCTTCTTCATCGACTTGATCTGGGCGTTACCCCCTACCCGCGATACCGAGATACCTACGTTAATAGCCGGGCGTACACCCGAGTTGAACAGGTTGGTTTCGAGGAAGATCTGGCCGTCCGTAATCGAAATTACGTTGGTCGGGATGTAGGCCGAAACGTCACCTGCCTGCGTTTCGATGAGCGGCAGAGCCGTCAGCGAGCCACCACCCTTGGCGATGTGCTTGATGCTTTCGGGCAAGTCGTTCATGTCGCGGGCAATCACGTCGGAAGCGTTGATCTTCGCGGCGCGCTCCAGCAAGCGGCTGTGCAGGTAGAATACGTCACCGGGATAGGCTTCGCGTCCGGGAGGACGACGGAGCAACAGCGACACCTCACGGTAAGCCACAGCTTGCTTCGACAAGTCATCGTACACTACCAGCGCCGGACGACCCGTATCGCGGAAGAACTCGCCGATGGCAGCACCCGTGAAGGGAGCGTAGAACTGCATAGGAGCCGGGTCCGAAGCCGAAGCCGACACGACTACCGTGTAGTCCATGGCGCCACCGCGTTGCAGGGCGTTTACTACCTGCGCTACCGTAGAAGCTTTCTGACCCACGGCTACGTAGATGCAGAACACTGGCTCGCCGCGGTCGTAGAACTCGCGCTGGTTCAGGATGGTGTCAATCGCCACCGTAGACTTACCCGTCTGACGGTCGCCGATGATCAGCTCGCGCTGGCCACGACCAATCGGAATCATGGCGTCGATGGCCTTGATACCGGTTTGCAGCGGCTCGTTTACGGGCTGACGGTAGATAACACCGGGAGCCTTACGCTCCAGCGGCATCTCGTAGGTTTCGCCTGTGATAGGACCACGGCCGTCGATGGGCTGGCCCAGCGTGTTTACCACGCGGCCAATGATGCCCTCGCCTACCTGGATAGCGGCAATTTTATTGGTACGGCGCACCGTAGCACCTTCCCGGATATCGGAGTAGTCGCCGAGCATTACGGCACCTACGTTGTCCTCTTCCAGGTTCAGCACCAGGGCTTGCAGGCCATTTTCAAACTCAAGTAGCTCCCCCGACTGGGCTTTGCCCAGCCCGTAGATGCGGGCTACACCGTCGCCTACCTGCAAAACCGTTCCGACTTCTTCGAGTTCGGCTTCGGTCTTGAAGTTCGACAACTGCTCCCGCAGAATAGCGGATACTTCATCCGGACGTACTTCTGCCATGACTTATAGTTGGGATTGGTAGGGGTTCTTAGAAAATTCGGTCCGCAGCTTTTGCAGGCGGTAGCGCACGGAGTCATCGATGAGCTGGTCGCCTACCCGCAGCACGAAGCCGCCGATAAGGGCCGGGTCTACCTTTTCCGTTAGCTGCACCTCTTGCGAGCCGGTTTGCTGCTGCACCAGCGTATTCATGCGGGTGCGCAGTTCTGCTGTGAGCGGCGTGGCCGTGGTTACCTCGGCTACCTGCACACTCTTCAACACATTATATTGATGAATGAATTCCGGCCCAATGTATTCCAGAGCGCTTTCACGGTTTTTCTGGGTGATGATGGACAGAAACTTCATCGTCAAATCCGAGACTTTGCTTCCGAAAACAGCTTTCAGAATAGCCAGTTTCTTATCGTGGTTCACGACAGGGTTGCGGAGTAGCAGGCGCAGGTCGCGGCTTTCGTCCAGCGTTTGGCTGAACAGATCCATATCAGCCTTCACGGCCGCCAGATTGCCCTGCTCTTCTGCCAGATCCAGCAGCGACTTAGCGTATCGGGAAGCAACTCGTTGTTCAGACATTTTTTTTAGCTGATAGCTGATGGCTGATGGCTAGTAGCTCTTGTCGTGCTCGTAAAAGCCAACAGCTAACCGCCACTCGCGAACAGCTTAGTTAAGCTTTACTTCTTTCAGGTAAGAATCCACCAGTTGCTGCTGGGCGGGCGCGTCGGTTAGCTCGCGGCGCAGGATGCGCTCAGCTACGTCAATCGACAACTGAGCAGCAGTGTTTTTCACCTCGGCCAACGCCATGTTCTTTTCCTGTTGGATAGCTTCGCGGGCTTGCGTAATCATGCGGTTGCCTTCCTCAGTTGCCTTATTCTTGGCTTCCTCGATGTGCTGGGCAGCAACAGCCGAGGCTTCCTTCAGAATACGGTCGCGCTCCAATCGGGCTTCGGCCAACAGTTTTTCGTTGCTGGCTTTCAGCTGCTGCATTTCCAGCTTGGCCTGGTCGGCCATGCGCAATGCGTTTTCAATGGAGGTTTCGCGCTCCTTCAGCGAGCTGAGGATGGGGCGCCAGGCAAACTTGGCGAGCAAGAACAGCACGATGAGGAAAATCACCGTCTGCCAGAAAATCAGGCCTAATTCGGGGGTTACGAGATTCATGGGAGGGTCGTCAGTCAGCGATACATCGTACTGCGTAAGCAAAAAACAGGTAAGCAGGTGCAGTGAGAAAGAAGCGGCATCTTACGCAACGCCGCCTTCCTATAACTCCCTACCTGAAAGCTGAATCAGCCCGCTACGCCGTGCGCCGAAGCGAAGCGCAGCGGGCTGCTCCATCTACTGCTCTACCTTATTGGGGCGACAGGTTGAGGGAAATCAGCAGGCAAACTACCACGGCGAACAGGGCCAGACCTTCAATCAGGGCGGCTACGATCAGCATAGCAGTTTGGATTTTGCCCGAAGCCTCCGGCTGACGGCCGATGGCTTCCATTGCCTGACCACCAATACGGCCAATACCCAGACCAGCGCCCAGGGCTACCAGACCAGCACCGATACCGGCACCGAATACAGCCAGACCAACCGAATTGGCAACCTGCAACAACAAAGAGAGAAGCATAATAAAAGAGGTTTGTGGGGAGTGTGAAAACAAAAAAAGAGGGGTGGTGAAACCTTAGTGAGCGGCCGTGGGAGCAATATGGTCGCCCTCCATCTGGTAGTCCGCCTCATCGTGGTGATGCTCTTCTACCGCGCCGCCAATGTACATGGCCGTGAGCAGGGTGAAGATGTAAGCTTGCAGAATGGCTACCAGCAATTCCAGAATGTTAATAAACAGGCCAAAGGCCAACGAAGCAGGGCTGATAGCCAGGCTACGGAAGATGAAAATCAAGCTAATGAAGCTCAGCGTTACGATGTGGCCGGCCGTCATGTTGGCAAACAAACGAACCATCAGCGAGAACGGCTTCACCACAACACCAATCAGTTCCACTGGAATCATGATGATGAGCAGGGGCTTGGGTACGCCAGGAGTAGCAAAAATGTGCGCCCAGTAGTTCTTGTTGCTGCTGAACAAGGTGATGAGCAGCGTCATGGCGGCCAGTGTGAACGTCACGGCGATGTTGCCGGTGAGGTTGGCGGCGCCCGGCGTGAGGCCCAGCAAGTTGTTGAACCAGATGAAGAAGAACACCGTGAGCAGGTAGGGCATGTACTTCTCGTACTTCGGCCCAATGGACTTCTTGGCTACCTCATCCCGAATAAAGATGATGATGGGCTCGAAGAACGACTGCAACCCGCGGGGGGCCTGGCCGTGGCGCTTCTTGAAGCCATTGCCTACGCTGATAAAGAGAATTAGCATCAACACGCTGCTCAGCAATAGGGCGAAGGCATTCTTCGTTAGGGAGAAATCGTACACCTTGCCACCGTCTTCGGCTACCAGGTGCTCGTGCTCCAGTTTTAGACCGTTGTAGGTTTCGCCTTCAGCCAAATGCTTCGACGAAAACACCTCTACTCCTTTGCCGGGTTGGAAGGCAATGATGGGCAGGTAGGTGGTGAAATGGTCGTTGTCGGTGGAAAACCAGTGCCACTCGTGCGAGTCACCGATGTGGTGCAAAATCATCTCGCCTGGCTTGAACGCTTCCGAGTCCGAAGCCTCCGTCATGGTGTCGGCGGTGTGCTGCGCGAAGACGGGAAGCGAGAGAATGCAGAAGAGAGCTATAAATAAACGCTTCATTCAGAAAGGCTTAGTGATGGGTTCACAAAAACTTCATGTAATAGTTACACCCCGTTTTGAAAACGGGCGCAAGTTACTCAGAACAGTCCAGACTTCAAATCCGGCGAAGAGAAAATAGAGGATAAAAAAGGCGCCGAGGAAGGTCCAACGGGCGTCTCCTTCGCGTGCGCCGCCCCGGTAGAGGTACACAACTACTACGCCTAGCGACAACAGCAGGCGTAACACCATGGAGCCAAAATAGGCCGCCATGAAGTTATCGGGACTGATACGCACTAGCCGTAGGGTAATCCAGTACGTGATGATGGTAATCAGGATAAAGAATCCGAAGATATAACGTGCTAAAGGGTGTACAAGGGTAGCTCCATACTGCGTGTACAGAGCATATAGTACGGCGCCGATGAGCAGGGAGAAAATCAACAGTTGGCGAAAAAACTGTAGCATATATGTTTCTGTGTACGCGAAGAACGCTACTCGTCGTGGGTGACAGACCGAATCACTTGGTACATGGCGCCAATCACTCCTACGAGCACAAAGGCCACGGTCCACCACGGTTTTTTGGTACCTAGATAATCATCTAGCTTTATCCCAATGAATGTGAACACCCCAATAATACCCAGCATCTGAAAGCCTAGCCCTGAATATTTGGCCAATGCACGCAAGCGGTTGTTACTATCAAACTCTGGCTCGGAAGGGGTAGGAACGGCCATAAAAGAGGCATTGGGGGTGCGAAAGTATTGATTTTCGGCGTACTACCTTTCTTCTTACGAAAACTTCCGCCAGAGCGGCGGCCGTTTGGCCCGGAAAATCCCGTAATTTTACCGGTCTGACGGCGTTGTGTAGAAAGTCCGCGCAACATGGCCGAACAAATTGGCCGATGGCGTGCGTTTTAGCTGCTCCATATCGCGTCTACCTGCCTGTGCCTTTGATTACTCCGCTACCTTTCCGTCTGCTCTCTGCCCTGGCTGGCTGCTTGCTACTGGGCGTATTTCTTACGGCTTGTTCTTCCGAGAACCGCTCGTTGGTTGGTCATGCGTATGATAATGTAGTAGCCCGCGACAACGCGTATTTCTTGGCGCGGGAAAAGATGCGCGCCGTGGAAGCAGACCTATATAAAAGCCGCATAAACGACTACAACCATGTACTGTCGTTGTTTCCTACCCTCGACGAAGCCACAGCGACCCGCCTAGCGGCCGACCTCGACGACATTATCAAGAAAGCTTCGCTACCCATCCAGCACCGCCCCGGTAGCGACTGGACCGACGATGCCTATCTGCTGGTAGGCAAGGCGCGGTTTTATAAGATGGAGTACGAGGACGCGGTGAAAACCTTTCGCTTCATCAATACCACCAGCCCGGACATCAACACCCGCCACGCCGCGCTCATTTGGCTGATGCGCTCCTTTATGGCGATGAAGGAGTATGAAAGTGCCGCCGCGGTTTCGTCTATTTTGGAGCGGGAGGAAGGTACGCCGGTGAATGCTAAAGACTTGTTTCTGACCCGCGCCGAGTATTATCTGGCGATGAACGAGCCGCAACGGGCCATCGATAATTTGGAGCGGGCGGTGCCGCTGGTAGAGCCTAAAAACGAGCAGTCGCGCACGCGCTACATTCTGGCGCAACTGTATCAACAGGCCGGGGAAGACAAGAAAGCCTACGCCGAGCTGGATCAGATTCTGAAGCGCAACCCGCCCTACGAGTTGGATTTCTATTCCAAGCTACTGTTGGGTCAGGTGTCGAATCTGGATCAGGAAGACCGGACGCGTTTGAATAAATACTTCGCGAAGCTGCTCCGCAACCCGAATAATAAGGAGTACCGCGACAAGATTTACTACGAGATGGCGCGCCTGGAGTATCGCCAGCAGCGCTACCCCGAGGCCTTGGCACTTCTGCAACAATCGGCTAGGGTCGGTGGTAGTAACCGCGCGCAGAAAGGCTACACTCAACTGCTGGCCGGGCGTATTTATTACGATAACCTGCAGAAGTATCGCGCTGCGGCAGCCTATTATGATAGTGCTGTGCAGGCAATGCCTCGCGAGGTACCCGAGTATGCCGTAACGGCTGAGCGCAGTGATGTGCTGCAACAGTTTGCCCAGCAGATTACGATTGTGGAAACGCAGGATAGCCTGCAAACCCTAGCTAAGCTGGCACCGGCCGAGCTGGATACGCGCTTGAATGCCTACGCTCAGGCGGAGTTAGACACACGCCGCGAGGCGGAGATACGAGCTAAGAGAGCTGCTGAGGCACAAAACCGCCTGCAAACGGCTACTGGCGTGAGTGCAGCTCGCTCAGGCAACGTGGGCACCGACCCCGACTTGTTTGCCAGCACCAGCACTGGTGCCGCGTGGTATTTCGACAACCCTACCTCCATGGCCACGGCCCGCGCCGACTTCCTGCGGAAATGGGGCAACCGGCCGCTCCAAGATAATTGGCGCATCGTAACGCAGGCCAGCAACTCGCCCGTGAACGACCAAAACGGTGGGGCGCCCGTGACGGCCGTAGCCGCCGGTAGCGAAAATATCGTTAATGGCGCTCAGCTAGGCGCTACGCCCGAGGCGGCCCCTACCCCAGAAGCACAGCTGCAAACGCTGGTAGCGCAGTATCGCCAGAGCATTCCGCTTACTGAGCCGCAGTTGCAAACCTCGCAGCTGCAAGTGGAGGAAGCGTTGTTTGCGCTAGGGGCCATCTACCGTCTTCAATTGCAAGAGCCTGCCCGCGCCGTCGAAACTTACGAGCAATTACTAACGCGTTTTCCCGCTACCAAGCATGCACCCGAAGTATACTATAGTCTCTACTTATTATATAAAGATCAAAACAACCCGCGGGCCGAGGTGTATGCACAGAAGCTGCGGGGCCAATTCCCGAACTCGTCGTATGCCAAGCTGGTAGCCGATCCGGAGTACCTGCGGCGCGTTTCGGTAGCCAATGAGAAGATGGGCGTGCAGTTGGATTCGGCCTTCGCGCAGTATAAGCGGCAGAATTTCAAACAGGCCTCTGAAACGCTAGCGCAGGCCCGGAAACAATATCCCGATACTGACCTCAACGACCGGGCAGCTTACCTGGGTACGTTACTTACCATTCGGACCCAAACGCCCCCCACGGCGAAAGCAGCCGTCGAAAAATTCATCAAAGACTACCCTGAAAGCCCATTGGTAAGTGAGGCTACTACGTTGCAGGCATCTTACCAGAAATATGAAGCCGGGCAGCTACCGGGCGCACTGGCCAGCACACAAAAACCCATCGTATCTAATTTCCGACCAGGAGAAGTAGACACTCGCCCGCGCGCTTATTATCAAGCCCCCGTGCCCGCAACGCCAGTAGAGGTGTACCGCCCAGAGCGCCCGGCGGCCTCTCCATCGCGTGAAGGTGCGCCTACCCCGGGCGCTACTCCTACCTCACCGACGGGCACCGCTGCACCAACGCCTACGCCCTCGTCGTCGTCACCAGCGCCTGACCAAACGCCCCCTCCTGCTGCAACGTCTCCAGCTCCGGCTGGCGCTACCCCCGCATCTGCGGCAACAGAGCCTACCAAACCAACTACCCCCTACACCGTGGTGCCTACCTCGGCGCATACCGTAGCGTTGGTTTTTTCCTCAGATGCCACCCTGCTAGCAGAACTTCCCAAGCAGCTGGAAGCTTACAATGGTCGCTTCTATCGCGCTAAGAACCTAGCGGTGCAGACTGAGGCGCTCGGAGATACGCAAGTCTTGGTGGTCGTGAGCAGCCTCCCTACCCTCAAGGAAGCACAAAGCTACGCGCTCAAGTTGCGCGGACCACAGTCGCCGCTGAGCCGGTTGCGGGGCGCGGGCTACCAAACCGTTGTAATTAGCACGGAAAACTTACCGCTGCTACGCCAAACCAAGAACCTGGATGAGTACCAGCAATTCTACGACAACAATTTCCGCTAATTTTGAGTGAAGTCTTACAGAAAGCGCCCCGATAACCTACGGCTGTTTTCTGATTGTGAATCAACTGCTTAAGGCATTTTGTGATTTACTGTTTAGTTCTTCCCTATTAATTTTTAATTCCCAACTACCCCATGGCCTACCCTGCCACGAAGAATAAACCCTCCTCGCGCAAACCTCAGCGGAGTCACCGCTTCCGGGGCATCACTCGGACGCTGTGGGTGCTGTTTGGAGGCGGGCTGGCGTTGTTCGTTTTGTACGTCTGGGCTGTCAGTGTCAACTTCCTGAACCTGTTTGGGCGTATGCCTAATCTGAAAACGCTGGAAAATCCAAAAAGCGAGTTGGCCTCCGAAATTTATTCGGCTGATGGCGCGCTGATGGGCAAATACTTTCGTGAAAACCGCACGCCCGCCGAGTATAAAGACCTGCCCCAAAACCTGATTGATGCTCTGATTGCCACCGAAGACGTGCGCTTCGAGGCCCACTCGGGCATCGACCTGAAAGCCATGGGCCGGGTAGCAAGTGGCATTCTGACAGGTAGCAAAGGTGGCGGCGGCTCAACCCTCACGCAGCAGTTGGCCAAGCTCTTATTCCGTACTCGTGAGGATCTAAACGACGGCGCGCTGAATGATGTAAAGGGTTTGCGCGTGCTCATCGTGAAGACCAAAGAGTGGATTATGGCCGTGCGCCTGGAACGCAACTACACCAAGCGCGAAATACTGCGCATGTACCTCAACCAGGCTGAGTTTGGCTCGAATGCCTTCGGTATTAACGTAGCAGCCAAAACGTTCTTCAATAAGAAGCCCAAAGACCTGAAGCTGGAAGAATCGGCTTTATTGGCGGGCTTGGTGAACGGGCCCTCGTGGTTTAACCCCGTGCGTAACCCAGAGCGCTCCAAGCGCCGCCGCGATTGGGTGCTGGGCCAGATGCAGAAGTATGGCTATATCACGGAGCCCGAGTATTCGAAGGCCGTAGCCACCAACATCAAGCTCAACTACAGCGTCGAGAATCAGAACAAAGGCATTGCGCCATACTTCCGTACCGAACTAGGGAAGCTCCTACTGCAATGGGCCCGCGAAACCGACCACGACCTCTACGCCGACGGCCTGAAGATTTACACGACCATCGACTCGCGGATGCAGAAGTACGCTGAGCAAGCTGTGGCCGAGCACATGACGCAGCAGCAAAAGCTGTTTGACCGGGTGTGGAAGGGCCAGCAACCCTGGCGCGATGAGAACGGCCGCGTGATTCCCAACTTCCTGCAAACTGCCATCAAGCGCACGGGCCGCTACCGCTCGCTCAACAACCGCTTCGACGGCAACAAGGACTCCATCAATTACTACCTGCGCAAGAAGTACAAGATGACGGTCTTTACGTGGCAGGGTGAAAAGGAAGTGACGATGTCGCCGATGGACTCGCTGGCCTACTACAAGCGTTTCTTGCAAACCGGCTTTATGGCCATGAACCCGTTGAACGGACAGATCAGAGCGTGGGTAGGCGGCAACGATTTTCGCTACTTCAAATACGACCATGTGAAGCAGGGAATGCGCCAGCCGGGCTCTACCTTCAAACCCTTCGTGTATTTGGCAGCTATTGACCAAGGCTATTCGCCCTGCTACCAAGTGGCCGACGTGCCCGTAACGTTCCCTGCCGAGGCCGGTCGCCCTGCCTATACTCCCAAGAACTTTGAAGGCAAATATTCCGGCCAGATGTACACCATCCGGCAAGCGCTGGCGCGGTCGATGAACTCTATTACAGCCTTTTTGGTGCAGAAGGTAGGACCAAAAACGGTGGTAGAATACGCAAAACGTTTGGGTATTACTTCGCCCATTGAGGCAGTGCCGGCCGTGGGTTTCGGCTCCAGCGACGTGAGCGTATTTGAGTTGTGTGGCGCCTACGGCACGTTCGTCAACAAAGGCGTGTGGACGGCGCCCATGATGGTAACGCGCATCGAGGACAAAAACGGCAACACGCTGATTGAGTTTGTGCCGCAAACCCGCACGCCTATCAGCGAAGAAACAGCTTACCTAATGACCTACCTGCTGCAAGCCTCTACTACGGAGCGCGGCGGCACCAGTACCATCCTCAAAACCGGCTTCAAATTCCCATATGAAATGGGCGCTAAAACCGGTACTACCAGCAACTACTCCGACGGCTGGTTTATGGGCATCACGCCCGACCTAGTATGTGGCATGTGGGTAGGCGGCGAGGACCGCAGCATTCACTTCCGCTCCGGCCGCGACGGCCAGGGCGCCCGTATGGCCCTACCCCTCTACGGGTTGTTTATGAAGAAAGTGTACGCCGATAACAAGAATATCGGCATTAGCACCGGCCCCTTCCCCAAACCTACGAAGTCGCTGACCGTGGAAATTGATTGCAGCCGCTACTACGGCGCCGGCCAGCGCGATACCATCCCAGACGACCAGAAGCTCAACCAAGTGAAACTGGAGGATATCCGCAATCAGGATATTTAAGGCATCTTTTCATAAAAAAACAGCAAATGGCGGTGATAAACACTCGCCATTTGCTGTTTCTATAGGCCACAGTTTTTCCCGCATCTCCTGCTCCTACTGGTGCGTACGCAGTAGGACCTTTCCGACTCACTCTATCCTATGGCTGCCAGCGCCCACTTACAAGAACAGATTCGCCATTTGCCCCATCGTCCTGGTATTTACAAATACTTTGATGATGAAGGCATTATCTATGTTGGCAAGGCGGTGGATATCCGCAAGCGTGTAAGTAGCTACTTCACCAAGCAAGACCATAATAAAAAGACGCAGCAGTTGGTCAAGAACATCAAGCGCATCGAGTTCACGATTGTGGACAATGAGTCGGAGGCCTTTTTGTTGGAAAACAACCTGATCAAGCAGCACCAGCCTAAATACAACATCCTGCTCAAAGATGGCAAGACCTACCCCTACCTGCTGCTGACCAACGAGCGTTTCCCGCGCCTTATCCCAACCCGTAATAAAAAGCCCGGTGATGGCCGTTACTATGGCCCTTACGCCAACCTCACGGCCATGAACGTGATACTGGAGCTGATTAGAGCCTTGTATCCCTTGCGCACTTGCACATACAATCTATCACCGCAAAACATAGAAGCCGGTAAGTTTAAAGTATGTCTGGAATATCACTTGGGTAACTGCAAAGGACCATGTGAGGGCCTACAGGATGAGGAAACATACACTCAATACATTACCCAGATCCGAAATATTTTGAGCGGCAACCTAACGGTAGCACGTGCCTATTTCCGCGAGAAAATGACTTCCGCGGCACAGGAACAGCAGTATGAACTAGCGCATCAGTTCAAGCAGAAGCTGGATAAATTGGAGGAATTCCAGGCCAAATCGACGGTGGTAAATGCGTCGCTGTCAAACATTGATGTGTTCAGCATTGCGTCCAATGAGAAATCAGCGTTTATCAACTACCTAAAAGTGATGAACGGCTCCATTATTCTTACCCAATCATTGGAGGTAGTAAAAAAGCTAGACGAGTCGGATGCGGATATTCTGGCGCCGCTGCTGATGCAGATGCGCGAAGAATTTGAAAGTCAGTCAAGAGAAATTCTGACCAACATTCCCCTACCCGACCTACCTCTACCCGGCGTATCAGTGGCACAACCACAGATTGGCGATAAGCGCAAACTCTTGGAGCTAAGTCTCAAAAACGTGCTCTACCTCCGCAAGGAAAAAGAAAGCATGAATGATCGTTCAAAGGATTTGAACGAGGTACGCATCATGGAAACCATCAAGAAAGATCTGCGCCTCACAGAGCTGCCCAAGCACATCGAGTGTTTCGATAACTCCAACTTTCAAGGCGACAACCCAGTGGCTGCTATGGTGTGTTTCCGTAACGCGCGGCCTAGTAAGAAGGACTATCGCCACTACCACATCAAAACAGTGATTGGCCCTAACGACTTCGATTCAATGTATGAAGTCGTAACACGGCGCTACCGCCGCCTTGTGGATGAAGGCGCCAGCTTACCCCAATTGGTAATTGTGGACGGTGGCAAAGGCCAGCTCAGCATGGCTGTTAAAGCACTAAAGGATCTGAATCTATGGGGCCAAATGGCAGTCATTGGCATCGCCAAGCGCTTGGAGGAAATTTATGTTCCCAACGACCCGTTACCGCTCTATATCGACAAAAAGAGCGAATCCCTGCGTCTGTTTCAGAGGATGCGTGATGAAGTACACCGCTTCGGCATTACGTTCCACCGCAGTCGTCGCGACGCCGCTACCCTCAAAACAGAGCTTACCGACGTGAAGGGCCTCGGTCCAGTTACAGCCGATAAGTTGCTCTCCAAATTCAAATCTGTTAAAAAGATCAAGGAGCTTACTGAGTCAGAGTTAGTGGCGGAGGTAGGAAAAGCTAAAGCCAAAGTACTGCTGACTTACTTCGCCATGCAGGAAGCTAACGGCACATCGGAGTAACTCTTTGCTTTGACCGTTTAAACACAAAAAGCCTCAACCAATAAGTGGTTGAGGCTTTTTATTTAAAAAGAGAATCCTCTCTAGACCAGCAAAATTCGCTGAAATCTGAGCTAATCTACGGTCTTAGAAGCTCCATAGGTTGTACTCATACTCGATCAAATCAGCGGCGGCTTGTTGGGAAGCTAAAATACCTTGCTGCTGGCCACCGTAGATTTCGTCGAGGCGCGCGTTGTTTGGGTTCGACACTCGCACGATATACGAGTTGAATAACCACAATTCAAACGCATCTGCTAAGTTCTTATGCTGGGCGTCGTTCTGAGGATTAAACCAAATGGCGCTGGTTGGATTGTTACGGAATACCCGTACTAAATCACTGTATTTGAACGTGCCAATTGGTTTCTCAATCCCAGATGCGTTGGAGGGCAGCGTAGAAGGAACCACTAGCGTGATGGACTTGATGTCGTGATACATCCGCGACCGTTTCTTGTCGAAGATCATATCTTCCTTCAATTCCATCTGATACAGGTCCTTAGGACGATACTCGTAGCTAGGCGGTGCGGGCGGTGCCTTGGGAACAGCAGCTACCTTCTTAGTAGTAGCTCCCTTTTTACCTTTAGCAGTGCTTTTGGTAGTCTTTTTGGCCGGGGCTCCCCAACCGTCGCCACCACCGCTGCTGCTACCCCAACCATCGTCGCTACCACCACCCAAGTCAGCATCCGTAAAGCCAGCAGCCTTTTCAGCATCGGTCAGGCCCTGCGTTTCTTCTACGAAGGAAGCGTTAGCCTTCACTTCAGCAGGAGTCAGCGTCCGGGTTAGAGAGTCGTTTGCATAAGCTTGCAACTCCCCACGCTTCACAGCATCCAGAATAACGCGGCTAATTTCTTTACCCTCGGCAAACATCGGCTTGTTCTGCTTTTCCCGAAGGTCAACAGCACGCCAGATGGTTTTGCTGAACATGATATCCGAGTTCGGAATCGGACGGTACGAGCCATTGCTGCTCGCGGTAGTAGCTTGTTCCTGTGCCGAAGCTGCTACCGACAGCGTGAGGCCTGCTGCCAAAGCAGCCAAGGAGAGAATCTTGTTCATACCGTAGTAATCAGTAAATCGCCGCGTTTCGTTCAGTTAGACAACGCTTAGATCAGCGGAATATTGAACTGCTTGCCCATATTCACTTCTTCCTGCTGGCCTTGGAAGTTCATACGCTTCACTTCTTTAACTTGAATGTATAAACGGTCGCCAGGCTTAGCTGTGTTTACTACGTCGCTCAAGTTAGCATCAGGGCCGCTGATAGTACGAGAAGGCATTACTGGGCGTGGTCCACGCACCAGAGTTACTTCGTAGCTAGTCACCCGGTAACGAGCATCTTCAGGCAAGAAGTTGGCAAAGCTGGCATCTGGAATAGCACGCAATGATAGGTTACGTACAGCAGTGATTGGAGTGCCCTGTTTTTCGTTGGCTTCACGCCCACCTACTACGCATTTGATATCGGGCTTCGGTACGGGACGCACCTGGAAGGTTTGTGAGCCAATAGCATTACCACTGCTGCTCACATTCAATGTTACTTCACGCGAGTTAGGCACTAGCATTACATCACCTGTTTTTGAGCCGGCAATAGCCGAGGCACCCGAAGCGGAGAAGCTAGGCTTGTATTGAGCACCCAAAGCAGGTACCTGTACGCTCAGCTTATTGCCACACTTAAAGTATAGCGCCTGTACCGAAGCCGACTGAATCTGCATTACCGGCTTGGTAACGGTGTAAGGAACCGTCACTTTGAAAGTAGTGTCACGGCCGTTCTGGTTGAAACGGATCGTACCTGACCACTGCTTCTTTGCGTTACCAGCAGCATCAAAACCGCCAGGCGTAGCCGTGAACTCAACTTTACCATGACCATCAGGACCTACTGACAAGGGCGAGCCATTCAGGGTCATAGAAGGCTTCAAGTTTGAAGCAGAAGCAGTTAGGAACAGC
Source organism: Hymenobacter citatus (assembly GCF_014333615.1). Lineage (GTDB taxonomy): Bacteria > Bacteroidota > Bacteroidia > Cytophagales > Hymenobacteraceae > Hymenobacter > Hymenobacter citatus. Next base: position 161,398 of record NZ_JACSCY010000003.1, read on the forward strand.
TCCGCTTTGTATTTAGTGCCAGCAGCTACTGTGTTCGACTCAGCACTGGCGAAAGCTCCTACCTTGTCGAATACGATGGTTGTACCACCTACTTTGGCAGCTTGTGCAGCCAAGGCATCTGACTCGTACTTCAATACCTCGGCTTCTTTCTGCGAAAGCACAGCCAGAGCAGCTACAAGAGGAGTCTTTTCGAAATTCAGTTCTGCAAAGTCCTTGGTCTTTTGAGCTGGGTCAGCAGCCGTCAAAGGATCTTCTTTCGCATCCAATGCAAGTGGAGTAGCACTGGGTACAAACCCTTTGATATAGCTGGCATACTCATTAAGTTTACCTTTCAGAGGGTAAGCCAAGCCGTTTTTATTTTGACCCAACATGGCATTTGCTACTTTATCGTTCGCATCCATGTTGTTATAAGAGTTCTGGCCCTTTTTATTCTCAGTGGCCGTCACCAGCTTGTCACGAACATCGTTCAGATAAGCTACCATTGCCTTGCTGCGCTCCCGAATCTCTTCACTTTGCTTTAACACAGCCAAATCGCTGGCTTGGTTGCGGTTTTTCTCAACCTGTGCCTGAATGCCTTTTACAGCATTACCGTTTGCCTTTTCTACCTTTTGGTTGATGCCAAACAGTGCATCATCCAGGAATTTGAATTTCAGCAGAATTGCTGAGTCTACTTGCAGAGCCAGAAGAGCAGTCAGTACCAAGTACATCATGCCAATCATCTTCTGCCGTGGGGTTTCTTTTCCTCCCGCCATCTTGTCTTCCTAGTAAATATATAGTGGGGACAGAATCTCTTAAGTTGTTCTACCTACCAGATTAGCTGGTAGCACGCATAGCGTTCAACATGTTGCCATACACACGGTTCAGCGAAGTCAGGTTGGTAGTCAAACCAGTGATTTCCTGCTTGAACTGTTCAGTTTCTTTGCCAGCCTCAGTCAGATTTTCCATTGCCTGGCTCAGCGTACCGTAGAATTTGTTCATCGACTTCAGGTGCGTGTTGGCATCCTGCAGCTCCATCTCATACACTGCATTCAAAGCACCCAAATTCTTGGTTACGTTCTGCACTTGTGCGTGGTATTCTTTAGCATCTGAAGTAGCTTCAGCCATGGCCGACATAGCCTGAGCCGTATTAGAATATGCTTCGTTGATGCGCTCCAACGACTGGGCGGCACCACGCACTTTGGTGGTATATTCTTCGGTAGCGTTGGTAGCGTCACCCAGAGTAGAAAGCTGCTGCGTGGTAGTGCTCAGACGGTTCAGGCCAGCGCCCAGCGAACTGATAGCTTCGGGGGTTACGTTAGCGTCCTTCAGCATGTCGTCTAGCTTGCGAGTTAGGCCAGTGCTGCCGTTATCAGCAATAGCGTTGGTGCGGAAGCTAGAGTTGCCAGTAGAGGGGTCATAGCCTTCGCTCAACTCAGGATACACCAGTGACCAGTCAACCTCTTTGGGATTAGGCTGGAACGCGCTTAAGAAGAAAATAACTGCTTCAGTGCCCAGACCTACAATCAGCATCTCGTTAGCGCCGGGTAAGTGTAGAATTTTGAATAGTGCACCAATAATTACGACTGCAGCTCCAATACCGTAGATTTTCGGCATTACACTGTCGAAGAAAAAGTTACCTTTTGCTGCCATTGTTGAAAAGAAGATTGGAAATGATGAGGGGTTGGTGAGGTTAATGCGTCGGCCACCCGGCCTGATTGGTTAATTGAAAGCGAAGTTTGTATTAGCGGGAATTGCGGCCAATCTGAATCATGGCGCAACGGAAGCCGATGTAAGAGCGAGCAGAATCTTGATATTCGAAATTGCGGGTACCAGTTTCGAGGAAGTAAGCAATGTCTTTCCACGAACCGCCCCGTACTACTTTGCGAGGTTCGTTGTCATCGGGGTTGGTAGGGTTCATATCCCACACAACTGGTACAGAAGCTTCCATGTAGGCATCATCGCACCACTCGGCTACGTTGCCCGACATGTCATACAAACCAAAGTCGTTCGGAAAGAAAGCGCCTACTGGAGCCGTGTACGCATAACCATCAGAAGCATAGTCGCCACGGCCGGGCTTGAAGTTGGCTAGCATACAGCCATGAGAGTTGCGCAGGTAAGGACCACCCCAAGGGTAAGTAGCCAAATCACGACCACCGCGGGAGGCATATTCCCACTCTGCTTCGGAGGGCAGGCGGAAGTTAGGGGTAGGCGCAAGCCCAGCCTCTTCGTTGGCGGCGTTTTTGTTCTTAGTGCGCCAGTTACAGAAATACTTGGCTGCGAACCAGTCTACCCCTACCACTGGATAATCATCAAATGCCGGGTGGGTATAGTAGTACTCCATCAGTGGGTCACCCATGTGGTATGTGAAGTCGCGCACCCATACGGTAGTATCAGGGTACAGCTCCGTCATCACATATTCTTCGCCCAACACATCAATGGAATCCTGACGGATGGCGTTCATGAACTGACGGTACTCGTTGTTAGTGATTTCCGTCTCGTCCATGTAAAAGCCAGCGATGGTCACCTGCTTATTCATGTTCACCATGGAAGCCGAAATGTCCTGATCCGTCTGGCCCATGTGGAATGTACCACCAGGGCAGGGTACCATGCCAAAAGGAACCTCTTGCGGGTTATATTCAGGGCGGTCCTCCGCCCCTACCAGGTCGCCCTGCGGTCCTTTGCCAAAGCCACAGCCCCCCAGAAACAATGCCGAGAAGGCAACCAGAGGTAGTAGAAGTAACTTGTTCATGAGGTAGGTGTAGAAAAGGCTGATTGGGCGGCAATACCCAAAGATTACAATTTTATGGAATGGCAAATTTACTCATTGAAGCGTACGCGCACAAGCCTTTCCTCTGACGCGTCGAAAAGACCGCAAGAAGATGCAACATTCGGTGAAACAGGTGGATAGCTCCTCATGGTTCCCTACGATTATCCTCTTCGTCTTTCTTGCTCACCTAAACCGCGAAAACCCTGCCAGATATGATGGCTAAAAACTGTAACGCGGCGTACGAACTGCTGGACGCGTAAAAATTCTGGGCTTGGGTAAACGATAGGATAGCATCAACTCAACAGAACTCAACGCCCTTGCATCTTGATTAAATGCAATAAGGTCGTAAGCTAATCCAACGCGTGCAGCATTGTCTTTTCCAAAACTGAATCCTACCAAGCCAGTAATGGATTCATCGTAGCGGTAGCCAAGGCCAGCCCAATACCGGTCATTGACTGTGGCACGAACACCAGCTTCGTAGGAATTATTTTTGAAATTAAATTTATCACTGTCTCCAAACTTACCCGGTAGCACCATTTTCATGAGTACGGTGGGCGTCACTACAACGGATGAAGAAGCCTCAATATTGTAGCCAGCAGTCAGGTACGAATGGTTTTCATTTAGGTACCGAGCCGTTTCGGAAAGTTGCGCAGTAGGATCTACTGGTTGTGCTAGATAGCGGTATCCATTTGCCCGCAATAGATTGTTTACGCTCAGACCTATATAGAACTTAGGCGCCTCATACCACACCCCAGCGCCTAGATCAAATTTCGCGTCAGATCCTTCTACAGGTACTCTCGGGTCATTTGGGTCTACGGGCCGGTAACCGCCTTGGCCCACGTGATTGTAGATACCCTGAATACCGACTCCCAGCCTGGCTTCGCCAATTTTAAAATGCTTGGAGTAAGAAAGCTGAGCGTTAGTAGTCTTCAGTACTGCTACTACATCACGATATACTTGGACACCAATACCACCACCTAGAACTGACACTGGTAGTGAGGCTGAAAGAAGATAAGTTTGAGGCGAACCACCATCATCGAAACTACCGTTATAACCAAGGTACTGATAGCGACCTAACGCTGTAATTTCTCCTTGTCCCTTGATACCTGCGTAGGCTGGATTTAGATAAAGGCCAACAAACGGATAGTGCGTAAAATTGGGCTGTTGCTGGGCAAAGGCAGTACCAGCGCAGGTGAATAGAAAACCGGCAAGTAAAATTCGCTTCATATAGCAACAGATTTAACAGAGCGTATACCGTAACTGGCCACGCGGGTACGTTTTCAAATGTAGAAAAAAAACTCGGTCGTGTCTTTGCGCTAAAACGCTCCACTGCCAGATTAAGTGTCTATCTAGCATTATGTTTTTACCTGCTTAAATACACTTATTAAGTTGGTTCGGTTGCCGTTTTGCGCTAGTAAAAGAGAAACCCCCTTTCCCAACAGTTGATTGCTGGAAAAGGGGGCTAATACTATCGTGTGTATTGCTTTTACTTGCTGCTTTTGAGGGCAGCGGCAGCTTCGGCATTCCGACGGATGTACTCTTCGATAGCGCCCGTCATGGACGGTGCATTGGGCATAGGAGCTTCGATATCCAATTCTAAGCCCGCATCGCGTACGGCCTTCGCCGTGGTAGGGCCAAATGCCGCAATGCGCGTACCATCCTGCACGAAGTCAGGGAAGTTAACAAAAAGGGAACTGATGCCGGAGGGACTGAAAAACGCTAAGCAATCATACTTCACGTCGCTTAGGTCCGACAGGTCACTGGCAACCGTGCGGTAGATAACTGCCTCCGTGAATTTATAATTGTTGGCCCGCATGAACTCTGGAATATCGTCCTTGCGAATGTCAGAGCAGGGGTACAAGAATTTTTCGCTCTTATGCTTCTTGATAACTTCAAACAGATCAGATGCAGTACGAAGTCCTACAAATAGCTTCCGCTTCCGCAACACAATGTATTTCTGCAAGTAATTGGCTGTTTGCTCTGAGATACAGAAATACTTCATCTCAGCAGGCATCTCAATCTTGGCTTCCTGACAAATCCGGAAAAAATGATCAACGGCATTGCGGCTGGTAAAAATGATAGCCGTATGGTCGAGGATATTTACTTTTTCCTTCCGAAAGTCTTTATATGAAACGGGGTCGACCTGTATGAACTCGCGAAAATCAACTTTAATACCATACTTCTCAGCAATGGTAAAATAGGGTGATATATCCCCGGTGGGCTTAGGCTGCGTAACGAGGATGCTGGCGATGCTTTTGGCATGCCGGCCCGTTCCCGGTTGGTCTTTGCTTTCGGCCATAGGTAATTAAGTAAATCTAGCGCAAAAAGAGGGTTGTGTACAGTGCTTCAAGCCCGCAACAGCGCGGTATTAGTAAGTAAAAACGATTATTTTAAGCAGAATGATGAGTGGAATCACTTCCGTGGCGCAAAGGTACGAAAACAAATGCAGATTCAGTAATGACGCACGTCGGTGCAGCGTACGAGCAATGCGAAACACGGAGCCTAATAACAGCAAGGAAACCACCCCATTAGATACCCACAAAACTGTTTCAGGTAAGGTCTGATTAAGACCTAAATAGAGTAGCATTACAAGGGGTAGGAATAAGCCCATAAAGAGAATTGTTCGAATAAATTCCCGATACTGGACGATCACCAAAGAAGTCACATCAAAGATGTACCCCATCAACTCAAGGAAAAGGTACTTTCCTAACACGAAGGCTGCAATAAGGCTGGTGTAAAATAACACTCGAAGCACGATAGCAGATTCGGGCACGGCAAACAAGCGTCGTAGAATGACAATGCTCTGAATATTGGTATGAATAGCAACGAGCAGTAGCGCAAAGGAGAGCGAGAAAATCAGAACGAGGAGGATATTGAGCCAGGTAATGGTAGGCTTCACTAGAAAATCGGGCTCATTATTACCGCGGCGCCATAGCTGCTCGAACTGGTAAATACGCGCGAAACCTGGTTGGTAGAAAGCCCGCAGTCCACCGTATAGTAGCCCGATAAGCAGCAAAAATCCGATGAATACGGTTTGCCCCTGATGGCCACGAGGACGTGGAAGCACCTTGGCTACAGTGGAAGCTGGCTTGCCTGAAGCCCCTGCTACCTCTGGAATGGCATTTGCAAATGATGATAGATTAGGTACCGCATCGGCATGCCAGACACAAAGCAAGTGTTGACCAGCCGGCGCAGAAGCTAACAGAAAGGTAGCCAGATCCAGGGTATAGGAAGCAGCTGCTGGCGAGGTGAAAATCAATTGGTTGTCCAGAAACAAACACTCATCCTGACGGGCTACAAAGGTGATGAGTAGTGGCCGGCCAGGGCGCATATTTACCCATTGGTAATACGCGTGCGCCGGCGCGTGGTAGCCAGGTAAGTATAACGTCAGCCGATTACGGGCTGCGTTGTAAATCAACCAATCGTTTGACAAGCCGCTTTTGGCGGATGGGGGCAGCGGCCGGTACTCAGCTGCAGAGGCGCCAATGGGTAGGGTCAGCCAGCAGAGTAGCCATACCAACACCCAGCGCCAGTGGTGGCGTGTAGCAATTGAGTGGTTGGTCATCATAATACTTGGCAAACTTGCTCGCTGCACAACTACGCTACCCGACGCTGTACGCCCCGCTTACTGTGGTATACGCCCAAAAACACACTTAGTAATACCGAGAAAGCCACTAGGGCCAATATCAATAGGGTGTTGCCTAAAGCAGCAAAATTGATAACGAATAGGATGACTACCAGATTCAGCAACCCCAACAGTAGCACTGTGCTGATCTGCTGAAAGCCCATGGCCAGCATGCGGTGATGCACATGGTTTTTATCGGGTGAGAAGGGCGAGCGACCCGCCAGCATCCGGATGATGAAAACACGCAGGGTATCAAACAACGGCACAAATAGAATTCCTACCGCTACCGACGGCGACGAGGCGCCAAAGGGCTGCCCTGTGGTAGCGCCCATTTCCACGAACTGGATGGTGAGCACCGACACGATAAACCCACATACCAAGGAGCCAGTATCGCCCATGAAAATGCTGGCCCGGTGAAAGTTATACCGTAGAAAACCAATAATTCCACCAATCAGGCAGATAGCAACGTAGGCGTAATTGCCATAAGAAGGGCCACCGTAGCGCAGGAAATAGTAACCAAACGTAGCGGAGATGATGCTCACAATGGTACCCGCCAAGCCATCAAGCCCATCAATCAGGTTGATGGCGTTGGTAATGCCTACGATGGCTACAAACGTAATGGCGTAGCTCACGCCCATGGGCAGCTCGTGAATGCCAAAGATGCCCTGAAAGCTGGTAATGCGAATTTCTATGTCAGGCATCACCATGATGATACCAGTGGCCAGCAGCTGACCGATGAATTTCTTGGTAACGGAAATCGTCACCAAATCATCCTTCAGCCCTACAAAGAACAGCACGATGCAACCAGCCAGCAGCTGTTGAATACCATTTTCCAAGGGCGCAAAAATGGTAAGCGCCGACATGAAGCCCGCGAAGATGGCTACTCCGCCCAGGCGGGGGGTAAGCGACTCATGCACAGTACGCACATTGGGCGTGTCGAGCATGTTTTTCAGGTGGGCGATGTAGATGATAGATGGCACGGCAAATAGCGCCACTAAGAACGACCACAGAGCCGACAGTACCAGTTTTACTCCGAGAACGGGCATCGTAACGTCAAGATCAAATTGAAAGGGGTGGAATCGGGCAAGGACAGTTTAGCTATGCAATACGCCTTCCTGTTCGAGCAGCGAAATGTGCGTCAGGTTGGCGGGCACAATAGAATCGGGAACAAAAATGAATTTCTTGTCGAAAATCTGCGTCCCACGGTAGTAGCTGAGCCAGTATTGATTGTTGAGATGAAACAGGGCCGGGTCGATGGGTTCGATGGGAACGGCGCTGCGGGGATCTACCTCCGGCAAGGCGTGGCGCAGGGTAGAGGTGCGCACCGGCTCACCCTGCGCATCGGTACCGTAGCCATTGGAGCTAACGATAACGTTGCTGAGCGGAAAGGAATTGTAGTTCAGCAAGTATACCAGCCAACCGGGCTTGCCGTCTTCCACGGCGGCTTCCTGGCTGGGTACAACGGCAATAGAAACGCCCTCCACCGGTTCAAAGGAAATGTCTTCTTTCATAGTACTCAATAGGTAAAACGGCCGCTCAGGCGCAGCTATTCTTGCGTTAGCGTAGCCCCCAGCAAGGATACCAAGTGCGGAACCAAGCGGTCCGCAACCTCAGCCAAAGGCACGGTGCGGCCCAGTTCCTGCTGTAACGATGTTACGGCTTTGTCGTCGATGCCGCAGGGAATAATATGGCTAAAATAGCTGAGGTCAGTGTTGACGTTGAGCGCGAAGCCGTGAATGGTTACCCAACGGCTGCACTTCACGCCCATTGCACAAATCTTGCGGGGGTTAGGAGCACCTTCTTCCCAATCGAGCCACACGCCGGTAAGGCCGGCAATGCGCCCCGCTGAAACGCCGAAATCAGCCAGCGTCAGGATAACGGCTTCTTCCAAGACGCGCAGGTAGCGGTGAATATCGGTAAAGAAGTTATCGAGGTCGAGGATGGGGTAGCCCACCAGCTGGCCGGGGCCATGGTAGGTGATGTCGCCGCCACGGTTGATGCGGTGGAACGTAGCGCCATAGCGCGTCAGGCCCGCTTCGTCGAGCAACAGGTGCTCGGGCTTGCCACTCTTGCCCAGCGTATATACATGCGGATGCTCGCAGAGCAGCAGGTAATTGGGGGTAGGCACAGGCGTTTCGCCTTGCTCAATAGCGTTGCGGTTTTGCTTTTTGCGCTCTAGGGTGTTGGCCAGCAAGCTCTCCTGATAAGCCCAGGCCTCTTCGTAGGGCTGCACGCCCAAATTACGCACGCACAGCGCACGATTTTGGTGGGGCGTGGCAGCTGATGCACTATGAAGAACCGGACTAGCCGGAACCGATGTACTGCAAGAAGTAAGCAATGTGTCCATCCTGATAAAAACTGCGGTGTACAAAAAGTAAGCCGTGCTGGCTAGTAGCCACATCCTCTCGGCCTGCCACTAACGGCTACCTCCGATTCCGGCGACGGGTAGGCACATAAACTACCTCAAAGGTACTAGATTTAGCACCAACCCATTGGTGCTTCTCCCCTACCCTACCCCCACATGACATCCCCCGCCCACCAACTCGGCCAGGCCGGCGAAGATGCCGCCGCTGCGCACCTCACGGCGCAAGGGTACACCGTTGTGCAACGCAACTACCGCTACCGCCGTGCCGAAATCGACCTGATTGCCACGCTGGACACTAGGCTGCTGGTGTTTGTAGAAGTGAAAGCACGCTCTACCTCACAGTTCGGCTACCCCGAGGCCTTCGTGACGGAGCGTAAGCGGCAGCTATTTCGCCTAGCGGCCGAGCAGGTGCAGGAAGAACTTGACTGGCACGGCGACATCCGCTTCGATGTGCTGGCCGTCACGCCCGTAGCGGCCGGCTTCCGGGTAGAGCACTTCGAGGATGCCTTTTATTGAGTGGTTAATTGTAAATAGAACGTGATTGTCATCCTGAGCGCAGCGAAGGACCTTCTCATGCTAGAACGACTGCCGTAACAACGACTCGTTCTGTGGGCAGAAGGTCCTTCGCTCTACTCAGGCTGACACACAGTTCTACTCGCAACTTATTTCCGGCGCGTATTACCTGGCCGGCGCTTGTCTACGGGGTCGGCGTCGGCGGTGCCGCGCTTGTCGTAGCCTTTCTCTTTGTCGTAGATCAGCACGCCGTTGCGGTTGTACTCCATCACCAGTTCGGGCGTGGCTACCTCCGGCTCGTAACCCGATTCGCCGTAGGCGTATACATAATGGCGTCGGTCCTTTAGGTTGCGGAAGCCCCAATAGTTGATCCAGAGGCCTACCTTCTTACCGTTCTCGAACTGACCGTCCCATTCGCGCTGGCCATTTTCGTTGTAGCGCACATAGTCGCCTTCCAGCTCGCCGTTCACGTACGGAATCACTTCTTTCAGCTGCTTGTGCTCGGCGTCGTAGTACGAAATAACGGCGTCGCGGGGGAAGCCCATTTCATAGTGCACTTTGTCCTGTAAGATGTTGTCGGGTGTGGTTTGCTCCCAGCGGAGGTGGCGGGTACCTACCGCAAAGAACCCGGTTTCCACTACTTTTCCGCCTTTCAACCGCTTGTAGGGGCCGTGTAGCACCAGACTCTTTGGGTCTAGCTCGCCAGGGCTAGCTTTATAAATGCGATGTTTACTAGCATCGTAGATATAGCGGCCGGGCGCCTGAAGATTGGGCTGCTGAAAGTTTTTGAGGTAGTAGAATATCTCAACCTGCTGATTTTTCCCCTTCGGTCCCGACTTGGCATAACCCTTCTTGATGGGCTGGCCCATGAAGATGTTCTTCTTTTTTTTAGGTTTGCGCTGCTCCGCTTTGGCTTTTGCCTTCGCTGCTTTTTCCTGTTCCTTAGTCAGTGCCACCCGCTTATTGGTGAGCGAAGGCGCACTGGCCGTATCGCTGGCGGTGGTCAACGAATCGGTAGTAGCCAGTAAGGTAGCCGCATCGGGCTGACTGCTGAACGACACGGTTTTGCGGGTACAGGCTTCCGTCAGCGGTAGCAGCAGAGCCAGAAGTCCGACAAGGGGTAAACGGGTACTACGCATGCAAACAGGGTAGGAAAGGTAGCCAAAGAATATCCCAGCCAAACGTAAAGATACACCGCTTTGGTGCCCAATGGTGAGTAGTGAAATGGTGAGATAGTGAGTAAGTCGGGCTTTCATCATCTAAATAAAACTCACCGAAACCCACTTTCCTTAAACAACAAAAAGCCCGCCTACCTTGTAACAGGCAGCGGGCTTTTGTACTCTTTAAAACTTCTCAGACTTTCTTGTACTGAGCAACCTCCTCTATTCGGCCGTTAGGAGGTCGGCGCTGCGTTTTACGAAAGCCGTTAGCGCTTCGCCTTTCAGCATACCCTGGCTGAGGAGGGCCAGATCAAAGGCTTGCTTGGCGAGCTTCTGGCCGGCCTCACCCTCCTGTGCCAGCACGCGCTGGGCCACGGGGTGGTTGGCATTTACACTCACCGTGTAGCTGTCGGGTAAGGAGCCGAACATCTGCATGCCGCCACCGCCGCCCACACGCTGCATATCCTTCATGCGGCGCATAAATTCGGGCACCGTCACAATCACCGGCGCATCTTGTGGCGACAGGGCTTCTACCTGCACCTGCATGTGCTCGTTGTTGATAGCGGCTTTGTATACCTCCGTCAGCTTGGTTTTGTCGTCGTCGCTGAGCACGCTTTCGGTCGTCTCATCCTTCTCGATGAGCTTGCCTACCGTGTCGGCGTCCACGCGCTTGAAGGTTACTTTCTCTAGCTTCTGCTCCAGCTGCCCAATGAAGTGCGGGTCGAGCACGGCGTTCAGCTTCAGTACCGAGTAACCTCTATCCAGGGCCGCCTGCACGTAGCCGTGCTGGGCCTCGGGGTCGGTGGTGTAGAGGATAACTGTCTGGTCGTTCTTGTCCTTCTGGTTGGCCTGGATGTGCTCCTGGTACTCGTTCAGCGTATAATATTTGCCGGCAGTATCCTGTACCAACACAATATCCTTGGCGCGGTCGTAGAACTTATCGTCCGACAGCATGCCGTACTTCACAAACAAACCGATATCCGACCACTTCTGCTCGTAGCCTTCGCGGTCTTTGCGGAACAGCTCGGCCAGCTTATCGGCTACCTTTTTGGTGATGTAGGTGTTGATTTTCTTCACCGCCGCATCGGCCTGCAAGAAGCTGCGCGACACGTTCAGGGGAATATCCGGCGAGTCAATTACGCCGTGCAGCAGCATCAGGAACTCGGGCACCACGTCCTTCACCTCATCGGTGATGAACACCTGACGCGAGTAGAGCTGAATCTTGTTGCGCTGCAATTGCAGCTCGTCCTTGATTTTGGGGAAGTACAGGATACCCGTCAGGTTGAAGGGGTAGTCCACGTTCAGGTGAATCCAGAACAGCGGCGGCTCCGAGAAGGGGTATAGCTCCTGGTAGAACTTGGTGTAGTCCTCGTCGGTCAGCTCCGAAGGCTGCTTGGTCCAGATGGGGGCTGTCTGGTTGATTACCTCGCCTTCGAACTCAATCGGGATGGGTAGGAACTTGCAGTACTTGCTGAGGATGCTTTTCAGGCGAGCTTCTTCCAGAAACTCATCCGAATCTTCGGCTACGTGCAGTACTACGTCAGTGCCACGCTCAGCTTTTTCGTGCTCGCCAGTGGGCTCATCCAAGGTAAACTCGGTGCTACCATCGCAGGTCCAGTGGGCCGTCAGCGTATCCTCTTTATACGACTTCGACCAGATTTCTACCTCTTTGGCTACCATGAAAGCTGAGTAGAAACCTAAGCCAAACTGCCCGATAATCTGGTCTTTGGTGGCGGCATCCTTCTCCTTGTACTGCTCCACAAACTCGGTGGCGCCGGAAAAGGCAATCTGGTTGATGTATTTCTTAATCTCCTCGGCTGTCATGCCAATGCCGCGGTCGGAGATGGTGATTTTGCGGGCTTCCTTGTCCACCGTCACGCGTACTTTCAGCTCGCCCAACTCGCCTTTAAACTCGCCCAGCTGAGCCAGGCTCTTCAGCTTCTGGGTGGCGTCCACGGCATTGCTCACCAGCTCGCGCAGGAAGATTTCGTGGTCGGAGTACAGAAATTTCTTGATGATGGGGAAGATATTCTCGGTGTGAATCGAGATGCTACCTTTCTCTTGCATAACAGGAATATTAGGGTGAACAGACAATTTCAGGCGCCGAGTGGCGCAGTGCCCTGCTCCCTTCAAAAGATATTCCACGAGCCTTTTGGCTGCCAGTTTGACAGCGCTTTGCGGTACCCTACCTTCAAAACCGGCTTATACGGCGGCCAGCCACTGCCGATGCAATTGCGCTGCGCATTCCTCATCCATCAGCGCCAGCCAATCCAAAGCCGCCAATACTTCAGTGAAATACTGCATATCGCAATGAGTGGTGGGGAGGGCATTGTCTACCAGATTTTCCAACGCCAGCTGATTGTGCAACGAGGAAGGGAGCAGTATAGCCAGCGCCTGAATATGCAACCGCCGATATTGAGGCAACCAGCTTTCACTCAGCCAGTGCTGGTGTATGAGGCTCACAGCGGGTAGGCTACTGACATCGGCCAGCCAGCGAAAGGGCTTCAACTCGTCGGACAGCTGCAACAGTTGCTCAAAGACCTCCTTAAAAGCTACGTCTTTGGATGCATCGACCCATTTCCACCATAGCAACCGCAAGTTGGCATCAAAGAGAACCGTAACACAAGGAAACCGATAGATCATTATACTATTCCGGCTAGACCATACCACGGAATAGATAAATTTACTGTTGAGCTTAGCAACGAGATATGTCTTTTCGGCCGTTGGAGAGCTTCACCCGGCGAACAATCCCCTTCGTTACACGAATAGCATTTCTGGTGTATCGCTGGCAGCGGTAGGGAGCGGACTTGTTGGGCGCAACAGTCCCGATAGTAAGCGCAGCATCTTTTTCATAGCAGTAAGCGGCAAACAGGTTGACTACTACAAAATTGCACTGCTACTACTACCTCAATATTATGAGCACGTTACGCTTACGTAATGTTTGTCAGACGTTGCTGCAGCTAGCGTGCTGGGGCGGTGCCATTCCTGCTGTGATGCCGGTAGCAGTGGCGAATCTCCGGTAACCCATTCGAGTGCATCTTCTGCCTCCGAAAAAAACTGAATATCAAAATGAATAAGCGCTTGTGCCATCCACAAGATACTCTCTACTACCATCTGGTTGTAGAGGCTACGGGGCGGCATCACCAATGCTACTTGCTGTAGTGGTTGGCTTGCCATTTTTGGAAGCCACGTCAGACTGATCCAAGCCTGCTCCATTATATCAATATCTGGCAAGTCGTGCAGATCCAATACTACACGTGTAACTGCTTGTTGCTCTGCTATTTCCAGTATACGTAATAACCCTTGTTTGAAGTCTTGCATAGAGTGCCCGGCTTTCCATTGAGTACGCAGCAGCCGAAGCTCGTCGGCATACTGAATAAGCATATAATCTAAGTCATATAACATGATGCAGGCAAAGGTATATCGATTTCCGTTTATATATGAATTATGCAAAAAATATTTATTCAAATCTATTATTTGGATCTGTATTCCAAGGAGTAGAATACAGTAATGTCGTATATAATACTTTATTTATCAGAATAAATGCGTTCATAAATAAGCTAAATGCGCTATACCAATGAAGGCCTTCGTCAGCTTATCCCATAAATGGAAACAGATTATACTGCAAATAGTTCAATATAACCTGTTACACTATTTAATTGTATTATTCTTATATAACATTACTTAATGACAGCTTCTCGGGCCGTTGCACAACTTTCTGCTACTTTTGAATAGATGAAGCGCTGCTTTACGGAGGTCGACTGCAATGGTTACCATTTGGCGCTTTATCTCATGCAGCTGTTTATGACCCGTTATCTGATTTTTGTTGGTCTGCTCGCTCAGAGCGCTTTCGCCCAAACCACCACTCCAGCAGCATCTACAGCACGCGCTACAGTGTCTTCGCCAGTTACGGGCCGCGTGATAGATGCCGACACGCACGAGGCGTTGCCAGGGGTTACCGTGCTATTTCAGGATTTGCGGCAGGCCACTGCCACTGGTTCCGATGGGACGTTTAGCTTCTCCAATCTGCCGCGCGGGCGGTTTTTGGTGCAGGTCCGTTCTCTGGGGTATACTACCCTGGTGCGCACCGTGGACACGGGTAGCGGGCAGCCGTTGGAATTAACCCTCATGCCGGCCACTACCGAAATTGGGCAGGTAGTGGTAACGGGTGTGTCGGCGGCTACGGAAATGCGACGCTCGCCTGTGCCTACCACCATCATTAGTAATAAAGAGCTGAGCCAGCGGGCCAGCACCAACGCCGTAGACGCATTGGCTCATACGCCCGGCGTGGCCCAAATTACCACTGGGCCAGCCATTAGCAAGCCCATTATCCGAGGATTGGGAGCCAACCGCGTGATTATGCTGAACAACGGTGCCAAGCAGGAAGGCCAGCAGTGGGGCGACGAACACGGCATCGAAATCGACCAGTACTCGGTGGACCGGGTAGAGATTATCAAAGGTCCTGGCTCACTGCTCTACGGCTCCGATGGCATGGCCGGCGTTATCAACTTCCTACCCGCCGACCCCGTGGAGGAAGGCAAGGTGCTGGGGGCAGTATCGGCCAACTACCAGACCAATAACCACCTGCAAGGCTACTCGCTGATGAATGCCGGCAACCGCAACGGGCTGAACTGGCTGGTGCGCGGCACTGGCAAACTAGCCGGCCCCTACCGCAATCCATATGATGGCCGCGTGTTCAACTCGGGTTTTCGGGAGCTGGACGGCAACGGCTATGTGGGGCTAAATAAGAGTTGGGGCTTTGCGCACCTCACGTTCAACTCCTTTAACCAGGAGCTAGGCCTGACCGAAGGCGACCGGGAGGAGGCCACCGGCCGCTTTCTGAAGGATGTGCGCGTAGGCACCGACGCCGTGGCCACGGTGCCCGTGAGCAGTAGCGACCTGCGCGGCTACGGCCTGTCGGTGCCGCGCCAGCAGGTAAACCACCTGCGCATTGGCACCGACAACAACTTTATTCTGGGCCAGAGCCGTCTGACGCTGAACGTGGGCTGGCAGCAAAACCTGCGCCGCGAGTTTGGCGACGTGCTAGCCCCCAACGAGCCCGAGCTGTACTTTCAACTGCACACCGTAGACTACGCCGCCCGCTATTTTCTACCCGAAAAAAACGGTTGGAACACGACGCTCGGGGTGAGTGGCCAAGCACAGCAGAACCGCAACAAAGGCGTAGAGTTCCTGATTCCGGCGTATCGGCTGTTTGATGGGGGCGTATTTGGCGTTACCAAAAAAACCATTGGCAAGCTCGACTTGAGCGGCGGCCTGCGTTACGACATTCGGCGCATCAAAGCCGAGGCGCTCTACCTAAATGCCGATGAGCAGCCCGTGCCGGCCGACGCGCCGGGCGCCGAAACCAAGTTTGGTAGCTTCACCAGCACCTTTCGCAACGTGTCGGGTAGCGCGGGCGGGGCCTTCAATGCTACCGATGATCTAACACTGAAGGCCAACGTGTCGCGCGGGTTTCGGGCACCCAATATTGCCGAGCTGGGCTCCAATGGGCAGCACGAAGGCACTATCCGCTACGAAATTGGGGAGCCCAACCTGCGGGCTGAGGTGAGCACCCAGCTGGACGCCGGCGTGAGCTATACCACGCAGCACATCAGCCTGAACGTGGATGCGTTTCATAACCGCATCAACCACTACATCTTCCCCAGTCGCCTGGCTACTGCTTCGGGCGCCGACTCTATTGCTGCCACTGGCGACCCAGTGTTTCGGTACGGCCAGGGCGATGCCCGGCTAATAGGCGGCGAGGTCAGCCTCGACATACACCCCCACCCGCTGGACTGGCTGCATTTCGAAAATACCTTTTCGATGGTGCGGGCCACCCAACTCCACCAGCCCGATAGCACGCGCTACCTACCCTTTATTCCGGCCAATCGGTTTCAGTCGGAGCTGCGGGTGAACTTTCGGAAGGTAGGGCAAAGCCAGCACCTGGCGAACCTCTACGCCAGCTTTCTGGTGGAACACACCTTTGCGCAGGACCGTTTCTACGCGGCCTACTCCACCGAGACCCGCACACCCGGCTACACCCTTTGCAATGCCAGCCTGGGCACCGATGTACGCAATGCCAACGCGCAAACGCTCTTCAGCCTCTACCTGGCCGCCAACAACCTGTTTGATGTGGGTTACCAGAGTCACCTGAGCCGCCTGAAATACGCCGACGTCAACAACGTGACCGGCCGACGCGGCGTATTCAATATGGGCCGCAACGTGAGCGTGAAGCTGGTAGTCCCGCTGGCGTTTAACTGAGTGGCTTCTAATAATAGAACGTCATTTCGACCCTGTCTGTCATCCTTCGCTCCGCTCAGGATGACAGACAGGGTCTCCTTCTCCGCATGGCACACAACCACAACCATTCGCACGACCATAACCACAACCACGGCGGCCACAGCCACGGCATTCCGGCCGATGGCAACTTTGGAAAAGCCTTTGGTTGGGGCATCGGGCTGAACCTGGTGTTTGTGGTAGCCGAAGCAGCCAGCGGCTTCTGGGGCAACTCAGCGGCGCTGCTCTCCGATGCGGGCCACAACCTCTCCGATGTGCTTAGTCTGGCCCTTGCCTGGGGCGCCGCGCTGCTGGCCAAGCGGCAGGCTTCGGCGCGCTACACCTACGGCTACAAGAGCGCCACCATTCAGGCCGCGCTGGTGAATGCGGCTCTGCTGTACGCCGCGCTGGGCTTTATCCTGTGGGAAACCATCGACCACCTGCGCCATCCCGAGCCAGTAGATGGCAAGCTAGTAATGCTGATGGCCGGCGCGGGCATTGTTGTGAATGGCTTCACGGCCTGGCTGTTTAGCAGCGGGCAGAAGGGCGACGTGAATGTGCGCGGGGCCTACCTGCACATGCTCACCGATGCGCTAGTGTCGGTGGGAGTAGTGGTAGGCGGGGCGCTGGTGTACTTCACCGGCTGGCTGTGGCTCGACCCGATTATTAGCTTCCTAATCCTGGGTATTATCGCTTATGGCTCGTGGGGGTTGCTGCGCGAAACCGTGCAGCTCAGCCTGCAAGCCGTACCCGATGGCATTGAGCTACCCGAGGTGCGGCAGTTTTTGCTGGATCAGCCCGGTGTGACGCAAGTGCACGATCTGCACGTATGGCCCCTCAGCACCCAAGAAACGGCCCTCACGGCCCACCTAGTGCGCCCTGCTACCAGCGAGGACAACCAGTTTCTGAGCCATTTGCAGGTGGAGTTGCGGGAGCATTTCAACATTGGCCACATCACCGTGCAGCTGGAAGACACCACGCCCGTGCCGCACGAAGACGGCTGCCAAGGATGTGTGGCGGCGCAGCAGTCGGTAGCAGCGGCTGGCTGAGTTGCGGTGGGTAGGCGGAACTGCTTACATTGTTGCAGTCAACCTTTTCCTACCCATGTCCTCCCCTACCCCCTCTCCCAAAACGGCCTCCTTGCTCAGCGCCGTCGTTATTGTGGCCTCGCTGGGCTACTTCGTGGATATTTACGACTTGGTGCTGTTCAGCATTATCCGGGTGCAGAGCCTGAATGGTATTGGCATTACCGATACCAACGCCGTAACGGAACAAGGTCAATACCTACTGAGTATGCAGATGGGCGGCATGCTGCTGGGTGGCATTTTGTGGGGCGTGCTGGGTGATAAACGGGGTAGGCTTTCGGTGTTGTTTGGCTCTATTCTCATGTACTCGCTGGCCAACATTGCCAACGGCTTCGTGCAGACCATCGACCAATACGCCTGGCTACGCCTGATTGCGGGGGTAGGGCTGGCCGGGGAGCTGGGCGCCGGCATTACGCTGGTAGCCGAAAGCCTACCCAAAGAAAAACGCGGCTACGGCACCATGATTGTAGCTTCGGTGGGCGTATCGGGCGCGATGGTGGCGTATTGGATAGGCGCGGCCTTTGGCTGGCGCAATGCTTATTTTATTGGCGGTGGGCTGGGGCTGGCGTTGCTGGCCCTGCGGGTAGGCGTGTTTGAATCGGGCATGTTTGAGCAAGCCAAGCGCGAAGGCGTGGAGCGCGGCAATTTCCTGGCTTTGTTCAGCAACGGGGAGCGGTTTGGGCGCTACCTGCGCTGCCTGTTTCTGGGCGTGCCCTTCTGGTTTCTGATTGGCATCCTTATCACATTGGCGCCGGAATTTGGGCGAGAATTTGGTCTGACTGGACCCGTAACGGGTGGGCTGAGCGTGTTCTGGTGCTACTTCGGCCTCACCCTGGGCGACTTCACCAGCGGTGGCCTCAGCCAATTATTGCGCAGCCGCAACCGCACCCTCCAAGCCTTTATTGCGGCCAGCACCGTGATGGTAGGCGTGTACCTGTTTGGGTTGCGTGGGGCCTCACCTACCCTTTTTTACGGGGTGTGCTTTCTGATAGGCTTTGCGGGCGGTTTCTGGGCGCTGTTCGTAACGGTGGCGGCTGAGCAATTTGGCACCAACCTGCGCTCCACCGTAGCTACCACAGCCCCCAACTTTGCGCGCGGCGCCATTGTACTTATCAATCCAGCGTTTCTGGCGTTGCGGCCGGAACTAGGCATTGTGGGCGCGGCCTTGGTTATCGGTGTGGTTACGTTGTCGTTGGCCTTTTTTGGAGCCGCTACCCTCCCCGAAAGCTATGGCAAAGACCTCGACTATGTGGAGTAAATAACTTGAGCCCCGTTCAACTGGGCACCGCCAATGCCGTATACGGCAGTATCAACATCCCTCTGACAATGAAAAAGATACTGGGCCTTTTGGCCGTTGCTGGCGCCGCATTTTTCGCCGTGCCCGCACAAGCACAAACAACTACTACCGACATGCAGAGCCAGCAGCAGCGCGCGGCTGATGCCAAAGCTGCTCTGCGCGAGCAGAAGCAACAGTCAGCCGCTAGCCGCGATGCTGTGCGTGAGAGCAAGCGCGAGGTAAAGGATCAGCGCAATGCCATGAAAGCGCAGAAAGCGCAAATGAAAGAACAGAAAATGGTGGCCAAGCAAGCCAAGCAACAGGAGAAAATGGCCCGCCAGCAGGCGCACGCCGAAAAACAAGCCCTGAGTGAGCAGAAAAAAGCAGCCCGCGCCGAAAAGAAGGCGGCTACTATGTAACACACGCCGCTCAAACGGCTTTTTCCTGCGCTTCTCCGTACAGAAAGCTCCGGCCGTGTGGTCGGGGCTTTCTTTTTTATCTACACTTACGTTCTACTTCTACTTTCGCTTATGGCTGCCTCCCCAACCAAGAACACCGTTATGTACTACCCCTGGCATCACTATGTGCTGCTGCCAGCGGCTTTCATTCTGGCTGCGTATGGCGTGCGGCGCTATACCGATGTAGCCGGCAACGATTCGGAGAACTCGCGGTTGTGGTTTACGGTGGCGGCGCTGGCCGTGGTAGGGCTAGGTGTACTGTTGATGCTTCGGCAGCACTACGC
Organism: Hymenobacter citatus; assembly: GCF_014333615.1. Taxonomy (GTDB): domain Bacteria; phylum Bacteroidota; class Bacteroidia; order Cytophagales; family Hymenobacteraceae; genus Hymenobacter; species Hymenobacter citatus. The sequence goes on from NZ_JACSCY010000003.1 coordinate 181,186, forward strand.
TCTCACGTTGCAGGACCGCATTATCCGGCTGGAGCTGCGCCAGCAGTATTTTGAAGCTACTGGCCAGAGTCTGCGGCCGCTGGAAGATCAGCTCACCCTACCCCAAATCCTGAATCTGCGCTTTGCCGGCGATGCCGAGCTGCCAGCGCTGGTGCAAGCGGCTATTCGGGAGAAACTATCGCCCAAAGACATTCAGGCCCGCATTCAGGACTTTCACTTCGACCACATGCGGGTCTGAGTGGTACCTTTGTGGGTATGTTTTTGCTTTCCCTCACTTATTTGGTTCCCTTCGAGGAGATAGAGCCGCTGATGGCGTCGCACATGACATGGGTAGACACGCACTACCAGACAGGTACGTTGCTGCTCTCAGGCCGAAAAATACCGCGCACGGGCGGTATGCTCCTGGCCCGCGCCGAGAGCCGTGCGGCCATCGAGGCCATCGTAGCTGCCGACCCCTTTACGCAAGCCGGCGCCGTGCACTACGATATCATTGAATCTACGCCTACCCGCATCGCGCCCGACGCTGGCGAGGGCTGGCTCACTTAACCTTTTACTTTCCCTGATGATTTTATACAACGTAACCAGCAGCGTCGACCCCGAAGTGGCTGAGGAGTGGATGGAATATGTCCGCGACGCGCACATGCCCGAAGTAATGGCCACGGGCTTCTTCGTGAAGCACCAGCTCTGCCGCCTGCTCAACGAAGAAAATGACGGCTACACCTACGCTGCCCAGTACTACGCCCTCGGCCTAGAACAGCTCGAAGCCTTCCAGAACGCCTTCGAACCCGGCCTCAACGCTACCTTAGAAACTCGTTTCCCCGGCCAGTTCATCTCCTTTCGCACCATGCTGGAGATTCTTGACTAAGAGGTGAGATAGCGAGATGGTGAAATAGTGAGTTTGACGTTCTGTCATCCTGAGCGCAGCGAAGGACCTTATCACGCTAGAACGAGTCGTTGGTACGCTTGTCGTTCAACGCGATAAGGTCCTTCGCTACGCTCAGGATGACAGAACGTCAAACTCACTATTTCACCATCTCACTATCTCACCATTTCACCGCCAGTCCCGCAGCTGCTCGGCTGATAGGTTGCCGTTGAGCCATTCCGGATCAAGCTGGGCGCCTAGCTTTTGGTAGAAGCCGATGGCGGGCTCGTTCCAGTTGAGCACCTGCCATTTCATGCGCTGGGCGCCGGTGTCGCGGGCTTCGGCTACTACGGCACCAAACAGCGCCCTACCCAGGCCCGTGCCGCGGGCGGCTTCCGTTACCACTAAATCTTCCAGGAACAGCATCTTGCCCTTCCAAGTGGAGTAGGCGGTGTAGTACAGCGCAATGCCGAGTAGCTCGTGGGCGGTGTTTTCGGCCACGAAGAATTTAAAAATTGGCTCCGGGCCGAAGCCGTCGCGCTGCATATCGGCCAGGGTGTTGGTGACTTCCTGTGGGGCGCGCTCGTATTCGGCCAGTTCCTGAATCAGGGCCAGCACTTGCGGCAAATCGGCTTCCACGCCTCGCCGAACGGTGATAGAGGACGGAATGGACATCAGCGAAAAAATAATAGGTGAAAAACAACGACGCCCGGTTGCGGCGAAAGGGCCGTAACCGGGCGTTGGCACAGGCCAAGTGGCCCGTATTACATCTGCGGCTGCATCTTTTTGATGTCCTCCGTCGCATTAACCGCGTTAATTTCGCGGGTTGCAGGGTTTTCGGGGGCTGCTTTACCGCCGGTAGTATCGGCTTCGGGTGGCAGCGGGGGTAGGGGCTCTACGGCCACGTTATCCTCTCTCTTGTAATCGGGGTTGCTGCACGAAGCAACCGACAGCAGCGAAGCACCGGCCAGCAGACCGATCAGAAGCGTATTCTTCATAATAAACCGAAATGACACGGGCATTGACGTTTGGAGGCGCAAGATACGGTGAGATAGTGAGATGGTGAAATGGTGAGTTTGTCGTTCTGACTGCCCGAACCGCGCTACTTGCGCAAACTGTGCCGGCAGAACGACAAACTCACTATCTCACTTCCCGTACGGATTCACGCCCATGTTTTGGTAGGCGAAGGTCCAGATGTCGGTCCATTCGTCTATCTGGAGCTGGGTGCTTTTGCCCGCGCCGTGGCCGGCGTTGGTGTCTACCCGGATGAGCTGCGGGTTGGAGCCGGCATCGGCGGCTTGCAGGGCGGCGGCAAACTTGTAGGAGTGAGCCGGCACTACCCGGTCGTCGTGGTCAGCGGTGGTGATGAGGGTAGCAGGGTAGTTAGCGCCGGCCTTCAGGTTGTGTAGGGGCGAGAATTTGTAGAGATTCTGAAACTGGTTGTAGTTGTCGGAGGTGCCGTACTCGGGTATCCAGTTCCAGCCAATCGTAAACTTCTGATAGCGCAGCATATCCAGCACGCCTACCGCCGGAAAGGCCACGCGGGCCACGTCGGGGCGTTGCGTCATGGTAGCACCTACCAACAGGCCACCATTCGAGCCGCCCGCAATGGCCAGGTGCGCCGGGTTGGTGTAGCCCTGAATGGTGAGGTATTCGGCGGCAGCAATGAAGTCGTCGAATACATTTTGCTTGTGGGGCGTCATGCCGGCCTGGTGCCACTCCTCGCCGTACTCGCCGCCGCCGCGCAGGTTCACCACGGCCAGAATGCCGCCGTTTTCCAGCCACAGCATGCGGGCCATGCTGAACGAAGGCGTGAGGGAAACGTTGAAGCCGCCGTAGCCATAGAGGTAGGTAGGCACCTGCCCGTTCAGCTTCACTCCTTTCTTGTGCACAATGAACATCGGAATCTTGGTGCCATCCTTAGAGGCGTAGAATACCTGCGTGGTCACGTAATCGGCCGGGTTCACCTTGCCCGTTGGCGCCTGATAGACCGTGCTGGTATTGGCAGCCAAATCGTATTTGTAGATAGTAGTGGGGTGGGCAAACGACGTGAAAGCATAGTACACGGCTTTGTCGGTGCGGTGGCCCTCGAAGCCAGTGGCAGTACCCAGCGCGGGCAACTCTACCTCGTGCAGCGGTTTGCCTTGCTCGTCGAATACCTTTACGGCGCTGCTGGCATCTTTCAGGTAAGTGGCAATCAGCTGGCCGCCGGCCTGACTCACGCTTTCCAGCTTTTGCTCGGCTTCGGGCAGTACGTTTTTCCAGTTGGCGGCCTGGGGCCGTTTGGGGTCTACCAACACTAGGCGGTAGTGCGGCGCCTTATAGTTGGTGCGCACCAACAGCTTGCCATTGGTGGTGCCTACTACACTGTTGTTGTAGGAGTAGCTGGTAACGAAGGAGGTGAACTTGGTGGCCTGCTTCGGGTCCGTGAGGTCGCGCACGAGCAGGCGGTTGCCGTCGGCTTTGCCATTGGTGAGGTGCAGCACGGCAAAGCGGCCGTCGTCGGTGGTGGTAAGGTAGCGGAAGCCCAGCGGCATCCGGCGGTCCTCGTACACCAGCTTATCCTGGCTTTGCTTGCTCCCCAGCTTGTGGTAGTACACCTTCTGAAATTGGTTCAGCCCCGCTAAGCGACTGCCATCGGCTTTGGGCGCGTCGTAGCGGCTGTAGTAAAACCCATCCTTGGCCCAGGCCGCCCCCGATACCTTCACCCAGTTGATTTCATCGGACAGCGTTTTGCGCGTTTTCAGGTCAATCACGCGAATTTTGCGCCAGTCGGACCCCGCCCCGGAGGTGGCGTAGGCCAGGTAGCGGTGGTCGGGCGAGAAGTAGGTGCCGGCCAGCGCCGTGGTGCCGTCGTCGGAAAGCTTATTGGGATCGAGCAACACTTTGGCCTCGCCGCCTTGCACCGGCTGCACGTAGAGCACGGCTTGGTTTTGCAGGCCATCGTTTTTGGTGAAATACAGGTTGTCGCCCTCCCGCTGCGGCACGCCGTAGCGCTCGTAGTTCCACATGCTCGTGAGCCGTTCCCGAATCTGCCTCCGAAACGGAATCTTGCTGAAGTACTCCGCCGTCACCTGGTTCTCGGCTGCTACCCATTCCTTGGTTTCGGGCGCGTCCGAGTCCTCCAGCCAACGGTAGGGGTCGGGTACGGGCGTACCGTGGTAGTCGTCTACCCGCTCGCCCTGCGGGGCGGTAGGATATTGCACCGGAATGCGCGGCGCCTGCTTGGCGCTGGTAGCTTTCGGACTAGCCGCCGTAAAGCCTCCCTGCGGCCCCGCCGAGCGGCAAGAGGCCACGGCCAGCAACGTGAGGAGCGGGAAAGTAAATTTCTTCATGCAGATACACTTGGGAGGCAGGCAACGAATATACCAACCAAGTGCATTTCAATCTTGTTATAGTGAAATCACTATTCACAAAATCTTATACATACCCAATTGGCTACTGGCTGCTCCGCATCCTCCCTACCTTCGGAATCACCTGTATCAGAAAGCGTTTGTTGTCGCCCTCGCGGCGCCCGGCGTAGCGGCCAGTGCCATAGAAACCACTCCCGCCAATCACCAGTTCAATGCTGCGGTCCTGGGTGAAGTCGAGGCCGTTTTGCTTCCAGAAGTTTAGCAAGCTGAGGGCACGACGGTAGCTGAGTTGGTAAGTAAGTTGCTCCTCGTGGGCGTTGCGCGGGTCACCCTGGGGGTAGCGAGCGGCCATGCCTTCCACAATCACGAGGTAACGCACCGGCTGGTCGGTTTTGATACTCTTGAGCACCGTGCGCAAGGTGCGTCCCGCTTGCAGCAATGCCGGCTTGTAGCGCTCCTCAATTACGTCCTGTCCCGCCCTAAACTGCACCGGCACCAGCAGCTCGTGGCGCTCATTCGTAGGGTCGTATTTAAAGTATTTGCCTTCTAGCTGCTGCAAGGAGCGTTTGATCTTGTTGATTTCCTCCAGCTCCTCGGCTTTGGCTTTCAGCTCACCGTTGGCCTGTTTCAGCTCCCCTTCGCGGTCTTTGAACAGCTTGAAGCTGTACACAAACAGCACCAGCATCACCACAAACAGCGACGTCATTAGGTCCACGTAGCTGGGCCAGAAGAAGTCGGAAGATTCGCGGTTTTGCGTAGGTTGATTCATAAAAAATAGCCTCTTCTAGTCTTGCTCCAGCACTGGTAGTATAAATAGGAACACAGGCCATAGCATCACAAATCCTATCCAGATGCTAGATGCTATAATACGTATCAGCAACTTTAACCAATTCGTTTCCGCTGGTCTCCTCATAATAAAGATGAATCCTATCACTACTATAGCCGGATATAACATTATCAATCCAATATGGAATGCATCTACTACCATCCTAGACAGAGCATCACTTTAATAATTATACCGGCCGCACGCCCCCAAACAGCTTATCCATAAACCGCTGCCAACGGTTTTTGGCTGTGGCCTTCACCAGCACCGTATTCAGCGCCGATAATTCTGTGAGCAGCTTGGCGTCTACCTGGGCGTCTAGCTCGATCTTGCGTAGCAGCTCGCGCTGGGTGGCCGTCACGTCGCGGAAGAGGGCTTCCTGGTTGCTTTTCACGTCGCGCAACGGGTCGAGTTGCTTGAGAATGCGCTCGAAGACGTTGTCCTGGTTGAGGCGGCGGAAATAGTCGCCCCACTTTTCGTAGGCTTGCTGGGCGTCGCGCTCGTGCTGGTTGAGGCGCTGCTGCATGAGGTCGGTGAGGCGCAGGGTAGCCGTATCGAAGTACTGCTCGGTGCGGGCCGCGAGGTTGTCCATTTCCGTTTGGTGGCGCTGGAAAAACGACAGCTGGTGCTGCACAATGTTGCTTTGCTGCCCGATGTACTGCCCCACGTTGTTGATGCCGCGCTCGAAGCCAGTGAGGCGGTCCAGGATACTGCTCACCTGCTGCGCCGTTGCGGCGCCGTCGGCCAGCATCTTGTTCAGTTGCTGCTGGTAGCCCGTAAATTGCCCAAACAGCTCCGCCGACTCGCGCACCTTGTCGAACACCGCAATATTGGCCTTCGCCATTTCGTCGTAGCCAATCTTATCCAGCGCCTCCAGGAAGCGGCTTTGCACCTGAATATTATTGGTGAGCTTGTCCATAATGGGCTCAAACAACGTCACCTTACCCACAAAATCCTGATTGAAGGCATCCAGCACACCCTTCAGCGTGCTCAGGCTGCTCGACATATCATCGTGCAGAATGGGTAGCAGGCGAGCTTGCAGAAACGTGTAGTATTGGTTCTGGTGCTGATCCAGTAGTTGCCGGGCGCGGCGCACCACGCCGTTGCCCAGCAGCGTCAGCAGCAACCCCACAAACGAGCCCGTCATGGCGATGAGCACGCCGGTGAGGAAGGGCGTCAGGGCATTATCGTCGGATACGCCGTTGCGGGCAATACCTACGAGGCCCAGGATGACCCCCAGAAATGTACCGAGCAAGCCCAAGTAAAGCGGAGTGGCTACGTTGGCCTGGGTGGCGTTGTCGAGCACCTGGGCCTGGCGGGCGGCAATGTCTTTGAGAATATCGAAGTTGGCCGCCGCTCCCTTGTTGTGGTAAAGGTAGGCGTTGGTGTCGCGCAGGATATCGGCAAACTCCGGCGAGGCCGTGTCCGCCTTGATCATGTCCACGGGGTAGGCGCCTTCGGGCGCGTCGGCGGCGTAGTCGGGTAGGTCGCGGCCGTCGGGAAGTAGTAAGCGGCGCTCTAAGCGCAAGGCTTGCCGCTCGGGGTAGAGCTGCCCGAGCCGTAGGGCCTGGGCTTTGGTTTGCAGAAACGTGCGGATTTGCAAGCCTACAACCACCAGCACCACCGCTATTTCAAGGATAATTTCGAGCATGAAGAAAGGAAGAAGCAACGAATAGCTAAAGCTATAAACAATCTGTCATCCTGAGCGCAACGCAGTGGAGCGAAGAACCTTCTCACAGTCAACGAGTCGTTCTTACGACGGTCGTTTCAGCGTGAGAAGGTTCTTCGCTCCACTGCGTTGCGCTCAGGATGACAGCTCAACTATTTACTCAAAATGCACTACGGCTTTTTGCTCGATATGCCAAGCCCCACCTTGTTTGCGCAACGTGCCCGGCTCATCGTTGATGATATACGACACCGGTCCGCTGGGCTGCGGGTAGCGGCAAGCGTCGCGCAAGGAGTACTGGGCACTTTGGATAGCATAGGCATGTACGCTCGGATCGGGGTTCACCTGGAAGGTAGCCGTATCCGGCTTGTTGGAATCAAGCGTGATTTCGTAGATGCTATCGTGCTGCGCCTCTTCCTGAAAATCGTACTCGCTGAAAATGCCATTCACCGGCACTTTGGCATACACGTAGCGCACCGAAGCCGGTGCCGCCGCTACCGAGGCATACGACTCGGGCGCGGGTAGCTGCACGGGCGGCACCAGGCTGTCGAACTCATCCCGCGGCGAGGCCGACGGCGGACCTGCCGGGATGGGCATTTCCAGGGGCGGCGCAGCGGGCGGCGCGTAGGCCGAAGGGGCGGCGGCAATATTATCGAATGCCGGGGTAGCAGGCTGCGGTGTTTCGGCGGGCGCTGGCGAAGCTGGAGCAGGCTGCTCGGTAACAGGCTTAGCGGGAGCAGGTGGTGTAGCCGGGGCAGATGGCGCAGGCTTTTCAGTTGACCCAGGGTTAAAACCTTGGGCTACGGAGCGACTGTTTGTAGTTGGCTGGCGCTCAATTGGCGCTGGCGTTTTTTGGGGTGCCGCTACGTAGCCCAGCGCTCCATCTTCAGAATTATCGAAGTCTTGCCCAAGCTCCTCCGCTACCCGCTGCTGCACTATCTTCTCAATCTCGGCGCGCAACTCCGGCGTGAGGCGCTTAGACGAGAAGGTACCGCCGGGTGCTGTCGACACATTCTGCCCGGCTGATTTTAGCTTTTCCAGCTCGTCACGGTGTCGGTCCATGCGGGTGTTTAGATTGCGCATACTACTACGCAACAACCAAAACAGCACGAGGCTCAGCAGAGCTAAAATGAACGCAATGGGTGCAAACAAACTGCTCATAACACCTTCTTTATTGCCGGCGGGTGCGGGCGTTGCATAGTTAGGGTTTTCCTCGGGCCCGGCATCGGCCGGGGCGGCAGCGGTGGCTTCGTCGGTGCTGGTGTCGGGCGTGGCTTCGGCGTTGAGGCTGCTGCTTACGTCGCCGGGCGGGGTGCCGTTTTCCACGTAGTTAGTCAGCGAAGCGGCCAGCGCATCTACGGCCTGCATCCGGGCAGGACTACCCTTCCGGCTCGGCGAGGCCTTCAGCTTGTTGATGATTTCCGTCGTCAGCTTTTGCAAGCGCGACTTATCCGAGCCTAGCCCCTTGTACATAGCCCCCCTACCCTCCAGCGGCTGGTAGAGCAGGCTATACACCTTTTGGCTGTCGGCCTTGATGCTGTTTTCCAGCTGCTTCAATGAGCCGCAGTTTACGCCGTTCTTCAGGTTGGGCCGGCCGGTGTCGTTGTACACAAACTTCACCGCCGCGCACCAGATCTGCGCCTTCTGCTCGTCGAGGGTAGGCTGACCGAGGGTTTGAGCGTGGGTGAGGGTAGTGGAAAGGAGTAGGCAGGTGAGGAGGGTAGCGAGTCGTCGGGAGAAAGTCATAGGCAAAAGAATGGAGAGGCTAAAACTGGAGCTAAAACTAGCTCTCTTCTTTTGAAGAGAGCTAGTTTTCTAACCCTACCCCGGGTTCTGCAACTCCCGGCTCAGATTATACAGCGCCTGCTTCAACGGATAGAAGAACAGCGTTTCCGGCAGCGTCTCGTCTTGGCTAAGCTGGCGATCTAACTGGTGCAGGCCAAGGCTGAGGCTGTCGTCGATTTCGCGCAGGAGCAGGTCTTCTACCCGGTTGCGGTCCACATCGACGCCTACCTCGCGCATCAGCGGAGCAACTTCGTCGCCTTCCAACACCAGCTTCAGGAACTTGCGCACGTTGTCGAGCACGTGTTGCTTGAGGTCGACGTCTACCTGGGGCAGCTTCAGGCGTTGCTCGTCGATGTCAGCGCTTTGCTCAGCGCCGGTGAGCTTCACGGTGCGTACTGCGTCGAAGTCGGCGCGGCTGGAGCTGCTTTCCTCGAAGAGCACGCCGCCATTGGTAGTGGCTTCCTTGGGGTTATCGGCCAGAATGACGCGGAAGTTCTGCGGCGGTTCCTTGCCGGTTACGCCTTTGAATACAGCTTTCGTAATCTTCTCAATAGACGTCAGGCTACTGCCACCGGCCAGCAGACGCAGGTAGAGGCTGCCTTTGCCGGAGAAGCAAATGTAGCGCGGCGTTTTGAGGTTGAGTTGCTGCGTGAGTTGCGCCACGTGGTAGATAATGGCCGTGTAGTGCAAGTAGAACAGCACCCGCAGCTGCCGCCCCTTACCCAAGCCGAGGCTCTGCGAGAAGCGAAGCTTGTCGTCGTAGGTGAAAAGTAGACTGGTCACGTCGGCCGAGCCGAAATCGGGGTTTTGCAGGGCCGCCCGCAGGTAGCCTTTATACTCTTGGTTTTCTTCCGAGTCGGGTAGGCTTTCCACGTGCTGCACACCCAGGCGAAGCAGGCCATTTTGCTTGGGCGCGCCCTGCACGCGGGCGTAGCCATCGCCCCACAAGTCGTCGCCGGCAAAGCGGAATGACGAGCTGAACGCTGGGCGCTGGTCGGCAAACACCAGCAAATCGGTGGTGCCGCCACCGATGTCGATGTTCACCACATTCTCGTCGCGGTTGGGTACTACCTGGTTGGTGGCCGTGAGGTAGTAATAGGGCGCCACCGATTCGGAAACGAACTGCGTGTTGCGCCGACTGTGGAAAACTTGTTGAAAAGCCTCGTCCCATACCTGCTGGAATTGGTTGCGCAGAAACGCATCGAAGCTCAACGGCGCAAACCACACCACCCGCGTGTCCTCCAGAATGCCCCCGTGCAGCGCCGCTTTGTGGCGCATCAAAAGCAGAATTTCCTTGAAAAACGCCGCAATGCGCGACACGCCCTGCGGGTCCAGCTCCGCCGACCACTTTAGGTTCGTTACAAAACGGTTTTGCGGCGGCTGACCGGTTTCGGTGTTGATGCTGAAGCCGATGTTGATGTTGCTCAGCACTTTGCTCGGCTCGTTGGCGTAAGTATTCGTCTCGCACACCGCCGTCCGAATCGGGAATTCATACACCGATTGCTGCTCCCCAATGATGCTGGGCACAAACTCACGGTTCTGAATCAACGGCACGTCGAACAGTTGGCCGGGGCCGCGCATGTAGCGCTGGTAGGCAGAGTAGCCCGTGTCGGGTAGGGGCGCGTTCAGCAGCTCCACCTGCACGTCCTGCTCGCTGATAGTGAACGGCCGCGGGTGCGCCGACGGTCCATCGGCATAGGCCACGTGGGTGTTGCTGGTGCCAAAATCGACGGCAAAGGTGAAGCGGCGGGTGCCGCGCTCCACCTCGCGCCAGCGCGGCACAATGAGGCCACGGGCGGGCTCGCCGTTCAGCACAGCGGGGGGGCAAGTCAGCTCCGCGAGGTCGAAGTGCGTACCGGTGATTTCATAGTAGGTGCTGCCGGCCGTAGACACGCTTTTCTGCGTCCGCTCGAAGCGAGTAGCGCGTTTGGAAGCGCCCTGCTCGCTGATGCCCGAGCCGTCCACGAAAAACTTCAGGTCGTAGCGGCGGCTCACCATGGTAGGCGAATTGTCGGCGTCCACCAGCATCACCTTGTAAAAGTCGTTGTACTCGGGCTGCGAGCGGTGTTTGTAGAATGGGAACACGCCCAGCCCAATGTTGGCCTTCACAATGCGACCCTTTTCCAAAATCTCCCTACCCTGCGCATCCTTGGGGTTCTGCGGGTTGGGGTAGTAACTGCGCTCGAAGGTGATGAAGCGCCCCGCTTGCACCGGAATCCGGAGTTGCACGCGCACGTGGTTCAGGTCGATGGTGAAGGTGAGCAGCTCGGCCAGTTCGTTTTCGGTGAAGTACTCGAAGAACGTCTGCCGCAGCGGCAGCAGGTACGGAAACCGCGCCCTACCCTGCGTGTCGGCGCCGTACTGGAACGACACCTTGCCAGTGTGGAAACGTTGGGTATTCAGCTCGTAGGGCAGCTCTACCAAGGCGTCTTCCAGGAAGTCGCCCACCGTGAGGTAGGGATATTTGAAGCCCTTGCCGGGCAGCACGCGGTTTTCCAGCGCCAGCTCGTCGAGGTAGGGTACCACGGTGCGGTCGTCCCAGGGCTGGCCGTTGAGGTAGTTGGCGCCGGGCATGGTCAGGTTGGGCCGCAGCACTAGCGGGCGCGGACCATTGCTCACCGCCGCCCGCGTGGGCTGAATAAACAAGTCGGAGCTCGTCACGGCCGATTGGTCGGCGCGGCCGGGCAGCGGCACGCTCTTCACCCCGGCCGGGTTGCCCTGAATATCAGCCAGCGACGGATATTTAGCGGCGAACTGTTGGGCCGTGTGCTCGCCCTGCATCTGCATCTGGTTGATGCGCCCGCGGTCTAAGGCCGCGTACACCGCCCCGGCAAACTCGCGACGTTGCAGCTGTGGGTAGGCTAGGAACAGTTCGTACACAAACTCCTGAAACTGCGGCGAGCGGTCGGCCAACAGCACAATGTTGTGGTCGAAGTAGTGGCCGCGCGCCTGGGCGCGCTCCAGCTCCAGCGGCTGGGTATTGGGTGCGGTGAAGAACAGCGTGAGCGGCGAGGTACCGCCTAGCAGCCGCGGCCCGCCCGACAACTCCGGCGATTCATAGAACACCAAGTACATATCCGAGAAGTCGCGGAACCGCTCGTCTTGCAGAAACAACTGCAAGGTTTCGCCGAGTAGGCGCGTGCCTTCGTCGGCGCGCATGCGCTGCACTTCGGCCGCCGCATTCCAGCGCCGCAACGTGATTTTGCGCCCGGCCTGGGTGTAGAGGTGGTAGTTATAGAGCAGCTCAAACAGGTCCCAGAAGTGCGTTACCAACTCGTGGTACACCGAGTTAGGATTGCGCTGCCCCTCGCGGGCTACGAAATCAAACGCGGCCTCAAACAAGTGCATCCGCGCAAACGGCGTCGGGATAGACACGGCCACGTTACGGGCTTTACTACCCGTCGGGTCCGTCACGGTGTTGATTTCGGTACTAGTGATGGGCGCGGTTTTCTGCCAGCCTTGGATTTGCTGGGAACCGTTGTTGTGCAGGCGAAGGACTTTGGGCATAGTAGGACCCCACCCCCAGCCCCTTCTTCGCTTGATGCGCGAAATCCTCCGGAGAGGGGGAGCCAGGCGTACGTGGGTTTAGCTAGAATTAACAATTACTAGAAACTACGATTAGTGTCTAGAAAACTAGAAGCTAGTTCCCCTCCTTTGTTAAGGAGGGGCTAGGGGTGGTTGTGGTCGTTGTTCCCTCTGTCATCCTGAGCATTCCGCGCATCAAGCGGAGACGAAGGACCTTATCAAGTAAGAACGATTGTCGTTCGGTAGTAATCCAGATGTGACAAGGTCCTTCGTCTCCGCTTGATGCGCGGAATGCTCAGGATGACATGCGAAACAACTAAACAACATCAGCAACGACGCCAACCACCCCAGTTCAGCCTTTCGGCTGAACGTCCCCTCCTTAGCTAAGGAGGGGAGTTTCGTTCTGACTTACACCACTTTCACCTTCTCCTCAAACCCCTTCTCCGTCACATCATAAAACAGCGCCAGCAGCTTGCGGAAATTATCCGGCTCGGCGTTGCTCTTGGAAGCATCGTTGAGTTTGTTGAGGAAGTAGTTGTGGCTGAGCCCTTTGTTGAAGAACTCGCTCCACTTCTTCTCCACAGGTTTGCCGAGAATCATGGCGTTGAAGTCGTCGGTGCTGAGGTCGAAGGGGCGGAAGGCGCGGCGGTTTTGGGCCAGCTCCTTTAGCCACTCGTCTACCCCGAACTCGGGGCTGTGGAGGAAGGTATTCAGTTCCTTGAAGATAGGCTCGTTGCGTAGGGCGTAGTCTAGGTTCAGGGTGTCGAAGTAGGGCGCTTTGTCGGTGGGTAAGTGCTGCTTGTGGTAGCGCGAGAAGTAGAGCAGCTGTGTGAGGCGCTCAGCCACGATTTCGCGGGTTTCGGTGGGCAGGTGTGCAAACTGAATTTCTGGCGCGTCGCTCTCCAGACCATACTCGTGGAAGTGCGGACCAGAGCGTAATTCGGCCGTGGGGTAGCGCATGAAATCTACGATACTTAGAGCCGCCAGCAGCTCAATGAGGTGGGCTTTGTTGCGCTGCTGCGTGCCGCCGGGCTGGTTTTCGTAGGGCGTATCGGGCGTATCGGCGAGGTAGTAGAGGGCGTCGAGGCCTTGCAGGTTGTGCTCGTAGTAGCTGAGCGCCGCCTTGGTTTTCGTCAAGAAGTTGTTGGACTCGATGATGGCGTTATCCTCTGATTGCAGGGCGAAGTAGGGCATCACCGTCACGGCGCCGGTGGGCGCGTCGCGCAGGTAGCGGGCGTTGCTCAGGCGCGTGTTGTTGTCTTTCAGGTTCTTAAGCAACAGCGGAAAGCCCGCCGCGCCCGTGCCGCCGAAGATGCTCGACACGAAAAACACCCGGTCGCCCTCCTGAAAGTTATCGGCGAAATAGCGCAGCTCCGGCGACTCCACCACCTTGTTCAGCACCACCGAGCCAACGTTAGGCGAACCGCGGAAACCAATCGTCAGCGGGCTTTCCAGGTTGTCCTGCGTAAACAGCAACTCCACCAGCGCCTTCGAATCGACGGACAGTTGATCGTAGTGCAAATACTGCCGGAAGCTCTGGTTGATGCCGCCAAAGTCGAACACAAACGTGTCCTTCACCGACCCGTTCACGTCCTGCGAGATGCTACTGAGTGTGCTGATGTTGGTGCGGAAAAACCCCTCGTCGCGCTGGCCCAGGCTGTTGTAAATCTGCTGGTAGCTTTTGAGCAGGGCCACCGTACGGTTCATGTCACCGTTGTGCGCGTCGGGGTCGATGATGATGGGCACCACCCGGTCGCAGTTGGGCAGCTCTACCCCCGCCGCCAGCAGCATCGTGAGCGAGCGAATGACGCGGGAGCCCGTGCCGCCAATACCGAATAAAAAGAGTTTAGCCATAAGGATGAAAGTCGTTGAACGAAACTCCCCTCCTTAGCTAAGGAGGGGACGTTGCCGCTTCATCGGCAACTGGGGTGGTTGGCGTCGTTGCTGAGGTTGTTTACTTAGAACGACTGTAGTAGAATGTCATCATTAGCACGTCATTTCGAGCTTGTCGAGAAATCTCGCTTGATAGTATTTTACTATCTACTGTCAGCATGCGAGATTTCTCGACAAGCTCGAAATAACGTTCAATCAAACAACGACTTTTACCACCCCCTACCCCCTCCTTAAAAAAGGAGGGGAGCTAGTTTCCTAGCTTTTCTAAATCTTTAGTTCCTAGCTCTAAAATGGCGTCGTACTCGCATTACGCGAGCCGCCTTTTAGAATAAGAGAAAACAGGAAGAACCACAGCAGCCCGTAAAACGCGTTGAACGTGGCCAGCCAATAGATATACGAGTGCGAAGCCACCGCCTGCGCGTTGGTTTGCCACACCACTACCCCAAACGCAATCAGCGCGTTCAGGATGAGGAACAGCGCCCAATTGCCGGTTTTGTTGAACGTGGCTACGCCCATGGCCCGGTTGATGAGGTAGTAGAAAATCAGCACCAGCGCCAGCGACACGCCAATGTTGATCAGGCCGATGTTGGGGAAAATCACGTCGCGGTAGACGGGAATTTCCGAGGGTGGCTGCGGCGTACCGATGAGCTCGTAGAGGAAGCGAAAGAGGCTTTTCATAGGGTAGCGCGAACTTTCAGCTCGCGTTTCGTTGAAGGGTAGGGATAAACCGAAATCGTTGGAATGGTGCAGACGCGCAGACTAAAGGCTGTGCTACTCGCCGCGCTGGAGCATAAGCGGAATGGAGAATACGGGCGCTTCCTGCTCGTCGGTTGTCACGGCGGCCACACCGTCGAGCAGGCTGCTGAGGGCGAAGGTTTTGGCGCCTACCTGGTTGATGTTGCTGTCGTTTTGGGTGGTCCACTGCCCTACCCAGGCCGGGCGACGGTGGTTGAGTAGCAGTTGCAACGGCCGCGCAGCGCGGGGCTGTTGCGTGAGGCGCACCTTCACAAAATGCGAGTAGTGGCTCTCGGGGCCGCTGCTGTTCTGCGTTTGCGCGTTGGCGGCAAATACGTCAACAACTTTGGCATCGGTGTCCTGACCGCTGAGTTGGAGGTTTTGCTTGAGGTAGGCTACGTCGCGGAAGCTGGCCGGCAAGTCCTTCAGGTTCAGACCCAGCACAAACTCCACCGGCTGCGCGGCCGAAACTTCCTGCACGGCCACGGTATGGTAGGTAGCCCCAGCGGCCCGCTTGCTGGCCCCGGCATCACCGTAGTACCAGGCGCCTTTGTTCTGAAACTTGTTGAGCAGCGACGAAGCGGGCGTAGCGTACTTCACCCCAAAATGCGTCTGCTTTCCTGGCTGCTTCGTGAGCAGGGCCGCATCAAACTGGCGCACGGCATCAGCTGGACCAATCACCCAGAAATAGTACGGAATCGGCGTATCGCAGCAGTTGTTGATGCGCTTGGCACCGGTTTTCAGGGCGGGGTAGAAATTGCCTTTAAAATCGGAAGTAAAGCCGTAGACCGATACCGCCAGATCGGGCCGGCTGGCGCTGTTCAGAGCGTCGGTGATGTCGGTTTTCACATAGGCTTGGTCACCGGTGCGCGGCGGGGCATAGATGAAGTCCGAAATCAATACGCTCACGGCGCCGGGCTGGTAGTAGTGGCTCACCAGCGTATCCAGAATAGCCGGAATGCTGGTGCTGCTGGCCGCCTCCCGAATGCCGCCGCGCACGGTTTGGGAAAGCTGGGGGTAGGAGTCGCGGTAGGGCTTTTCCTTGATGCGATAAAACGTCTTTTGCCGCACCGCCGGGCTACGGTTCAGATCGGACAGAAACTGCGCCACGTGCTGCTGAAACTGCGTGTTCTGCGCGTCGGCGCCGGTTTTGGGCATAAAGCCCTCCATCGAGCCCGATACTTCCAGAAATACGTTGGCCTGGGCCAACGGCTGGGCAAGGGCAGCAGCGGCTGTTTCTGCCGCGGCTGGTGTTTCGGTGACAGCAGGCTTTTCAACAGCCGCGGCCGTTTCGGCGGTGCCGGTTTCGCCTTTCATGTCCTCGCGGGAGTAACAACCCGAAAGCAGCAGGGTGGCGGCCACTAATGCCGGAAGAAAGCGGGAAGGGAGAGGTAGGTGCATCGAACCAAGGTAAAGACTGTCGGCCGAAGCCGCAACCTTGCGTACTGCCGCGCACGGCGGCAGGTTGTGTAGGAACGATGGGATAGTAGGAAAATTTTATGCTTGACGTGAAATCAACAGACTAGCTATAGTCTATTTCCGTGTTGTCGCCAATGTTCAAGCTGTGGTTCACGCCCCTAAACGACGAGTCGCTACCCACAATGCAATCGTGCATCACGGCTTGGCGCAGCTCACTGTAGGAGCCAATGATGGAGTCGCTGAGAACCGTGTGCTGGATGATGGTTTTGTCGCCAATAGCCACGTTGGGGCCGATGATGGAATTGGAAATCTGGCAGTCCTTGCCGATGCTGACGGGCGGAATGATGATGGTGTTGGCAAACTCGGGGTACTCGCGGCGGCGCATGGCGTCGGGGCGGCGCAACAGGCGGGCGTTGGCTTCGAGCAGGGTTTCCTTGCGGCCGCAGTCAAACCAGCTGTCTACCGTGGCCGTTGTCATTTCCTCCCCGCCCTGAATCATGAGCATGAGCGCATCGGTGAGCTGAAATTCGTCGTAGGTGCGCAGGTTTTCGTCAATCAGGCGCTCCAGGGCCAGGGCCAGCGTTTCGGGGTGCGCCAGTTTGTATAGCCCTACCATGGCGTAGTTCGATTTCGGGATGCGGGGCTTCTCTACCACCTTCAGCACGCGGCCGCCGGGGCCGGTTTCCACTAGGCCAAACATGGATGGCGTTTTCACTTCCTGCACGGCCAGCACCGAGCCGGGCGCTTGTAGAATAGCCGTCAGGTCTACATCTACGATGGTGTCGCCGAGCAGGATCAGTACGCCATCGGCGTCGTGGCGGAACTGCTCGCGGGCCAGCCACAGGGCGTGGGCAATGCCTTCGCGGGGGTCCTGCACCACAAACTCGGCGCGCAGCTCGGGGTAGTGCCGGCGCACATAACGCTTGATTTTTTCGCCCAGGTAGCCAATCACAAAGACAAACTCATCAACACCAGCGGCCACTACCCGGTCGATGATGTGCCCCAGGATAGGCGTACCGGCCACGGGCACCAGCGACTTCGGCTGGGTGTGCGTGTGCGGACGAAGGCGCGAACCAATACCAGCAACAGGAATTACGGCTTTCATGCGGAGGGGAAAAAGCGTGCGATTTGCAAAGTAGCAAAACCCAACGGTAGCGCGGCATTGCAACTGCTATGGGCCGAATGCGTACGTTGCACCAACTTACGGCTCGTTAGGCTAACCACCGTCCCTGGCCTCAGGTTTTACGTTTCAGTCCTCTCTCCTTTTTCCATCTTCATTTTTACTCCCTATGAAACGCCTTTTAGTTTACTTTTTTGGCTTGGTCGTGCTGCTTTCGCAGTCGTCGTGCGGCTACAATACCATGGTTGAGAAAGACCAAGCCGTGAAAACGCAGTGGGCCCAGGTACAAAACAGCTACCAGCGCCGCGCCGACCTGATTCCGAACCTGGTGAACACCGTGAAAGGTGCCGCCAACTTCGAGAAATCGACCCTGACTGACGTGATAAACGCCCGCGCTAAAGCCACCAGCGTGCAGGTATCGGCCGACAACCTCACGCCCGAAAAGATCAAACAGTTTCAAGAGGCCCAAAGCCAAGTAAGCGCCGGGCTAGGCAGACTGCTGGCCGTGTCAGAAAACTACCCCGATCTGAAAGCCAACGCCAACTTCCAGGAGCTACAGGCGCAGATTGAGGGCACCGAAAACCGCATCAACGTGGAGCGCAACAAGTTCAACACCGTGACGCAGGACTATAATACCTACATCCGCTCCTTCCCGCAGAACCTGTTTGCGGGCTTGTTCAAGTTCAGCGAGAAGCCCTATTTTGAAGCAGACGCTGCTTCGCAAAAAGCGCCGACGGTACAATTTTAAAAGTAAGCTGTTAGCTGATGGCTATTGGCTGTTGGCTTAATTCTGATTGAAAAAGCTATCAGCTAACAGCCATCAGCTAACAGCTTATTTATGACTACCCCACTCACCGCGGAGCAGGAAGCTAGCCTGATTGCCGCCATTCAGCAGGCCGAGCGCACTACCTCGGGCGAAATTCGGGTACACTTAGAAGATACCTGCCCTACCCCCGAACCGCTGGACCGGGCTGCGCAGGTATTTGCCGAGCTGGGCATGCACAAAACCGCCCAGCGCAACGGCGTGCTGTTTTACCTGGCCTGGAAAACCCGGCAATTCGCCGTAATCGGCGACGCGGGCATCAACGCCACCGTGCCCGACGACTTCTGGGAAACCACCAAAGAGGCCGTGTTAGAGCAGTTTCGGGGGAAGCAGCTAGCCGCGGGGCTGGCTCGCGGTATTCAGTTGGTAGGCGAACAGCTGCACCGCTACTTCCCCTACGACGCCGCCACCGACCAAAACGAACTGGACGACTCTATTTCGTACGGCCCTTCTACTTCGCCGCCGCGCCCATGACCTACCCTACCCCTACGCTACCCTTTTCACGTCTGCCGGTCTTGGTTGCGCTGCTGCTGCTACTTGTGAGCAGCTGGCTGCCGGCTACAGCCCAGTCTATTCCGCCGCGGCCTAATCCGCCGCGCCTGGTAAATGACCTAGCCGGCATGATGAGTGCCGATGAGGTAGCCCAACTGGAGCGCAAGCTGGTAGCCTACGACGACAGCACCTCCTCGCAGATTGCCGTAGTCACGGTGCCTACCCTCGGCGGCGACGACATTGCCAACTATGCTCAGCAGCTCTACGAAAGCTGGGGCATTGGCCGCAAGGGCAAAGACAATGGCATTTTGGTACTGGTGGCCGAGCAGGAACACCGCGCCCGCATCCAGACCGGCTACGGCCTGGAAGGCGCCGTACCCGATGCCTTAGCCAAGCGCATCATCAGCAATACCATCGTGCCTGCCTTCAAGCAAGAGCGATACTACGAAGGCCTCAACACTGCTACTGATGAGCTGATTGCCCTGGCCAAAGGCGAGTACAAAGCCGACCCCAAGGACCAGCGCCGCAACCGCGATTCGTCGGGCTCCGGTTTTCCCTTCTGGCTGATTATTCTGGCCCTGGTGCTGTTCTGGTTCCTGAGCCGGCGTGGCGGTGGTGGCGGCGGAGGCAGGGGCGGCCGGCGCAGCCGGGGCTTTGGCGGTATGTTCATTCCGCCCGTCATCTTCGGGGACTTCTCCGGCGGCCGCGGCACCTTTGGTGGTGGCGGCGGAGGCTTCGGAGGCGGCGGTGGAGGCTTCGGCGGTTTCGGGGGCGGCAGCTCCGGCGGCGGCGGCGCCAGCGGCAGCTGGTAAGTGGTGAACTAGTGAGATGGTGAAATGGTGAGTTTGATGTTCTACCGGTGCTATTGGCACAGCTTGCGCAAGTGGCGCAGCCAGAACGTCAAACTCACCATTTCACCATCTCACTAGTTCACCACTTCATAAAACGGCCTCAACAAACGCACCACGTCCAAGGCGTCAGCCAGGGCCTCATGCGCCACAGTATCATCCTCGAATTTTGCGCGGGCTTTGCAGGTTTGCATGGTGGGGAGGCGCGTGTCTTTGTGCCAGTTGAGGTAGAACGCGGCCGGGTCGAGGGTGGCGGGTTCCGTGCGTACCAGCGTGCCGTAGCCGGGTAGGCGGCGCAGAAACGGCACGTCGAACACGGCCACGTTTTTGCCGGCAATGGTGAAGGTGACGCAGTCTTTCTTGTCGGTCTTGAAGCCCTGTGCCAGCAGAAACTCCCGTAGCTGGGGCAGCAGCTCGTCGGGCGTGCATAGCTCGGGGTTGGGCTCTTTGCGGGCCAGCTCTTCCAGCAGGCGGGCGTTTAGGGCCAGCGCCCCGGCCGAGCCCACATACTCGGGGTGGCGCACCACGCGCCGGAAGCTGGGCAGCTCGCGTAGGGGGAGCGGGTGTTTGGTGTCTTCTACCACGGCGGCCAGCTCCAGAATCTGGTGCCGCTCGAAGTTGCCGCCGGTGGTTTCGAGGTCGAGGGAGACGTAGCGCATATGCTTCTGCTCTACGCGACCAACTCAAATGCGTTGAGCGTTTGCTATTGCACCAACACGCGCCGTGTCACAGGCCAATTGGCATAGGCTACCCGCAGTATATAAACACCCGCTGTGAGGTGGCGCACCGGGATTTGCATTTGTGCTGTAGGTGTTGCGCTAACGAAAACTGATTTACCTGTAACGTCTACTAGCGAAATGGTCTGGGGCATAGCGCCCATATCTAGTTGCAGGCGTAGTTGGTCTGTAACCGGATTGGGCCAAGCCTCCAGCAGCGCTACCGACTGCTTATCAGCCACCGGTAAAACCGCATCATTGCTTAAGCGAACTATACCAGCGCGTGGCTGCCCGTCTACTTCGGTAAAAGCGCCACTAACTACGATACGACCATCCTGCTGTAACAGCATGCTAGTGACCCTAGAAGCATTTGAGGCAAAATCAGAAAAAACTTTTTCTAGGGCGCCGTCAGGTAGCAGCCGGTACAATGTGCCCCTACTCTGATTGCTTCTACCAAGATTATTCAGTGTGTTCACCAAAATCCGACCATCGGATTGCACGGCGAAGTCGTTCACGTAGTCGCCGGCTACATAGCCGTTTGGCGTAGCGTCGAACGTTTTATCTACGCTACCATCCGGATTCAACCGAGCTAATTTGGCGCGCGCTACGTCTTTGTACGACATGAAATTGCCCCCTATCAATACCTTATTATCCGGTAGCACTGCTATTTGCCGGGCGTACGTGAAATTCAGGTCAGGGCCAGCCGATTGAAACGTTTCGTCGCGCGTGCCGTCGGCTTTTAATCGGATGATGGCGGTTGCTGGCGGATTGGTATTAACCGGGTCAAAAGCGCCCCCCACGTAGTGCCGGCCGTCGGGCAGCAGTGCAAGAGAGAGTACGGTGCCTCTCACTTGATCTTTTGTATTGGCAAGATATTGCTCGTCTACCGCGCCAGTAGGTAGCAGCCGATAGATATCTCTCGTTTGATTGCCAAAGCCAATAGCCACACCGCCAAGCAACACGGAACCATCGGCTTCTACTGCGAGGGCCTGTACGGCCACTGAGCCAATTGTAACAGTACTAGCCGAAAGGTTCGATTTGAAAGACGGGTCCATGCGTCCGTCCGAAGTGAGGTGGGCAACGTACGGTGCGGATTGATTATCTATCTCGGTGAAATCGCCAGCCACTACAATTTTCCCATTGGCCTGGGCTATTACCTTATCAATCCGGCCGTTTATACGTGGTGTGTTGAATGAAACATCCAGCGTACCATCCAGGTGCAAACGCACTAGGTTGTGCACTAGCACCCCGTTGACCTCTGTAAACGTCCCGGCTGCGATTAGCTTACCATCTGGCTGCTGTGCAAACCCCAAAATGGTCCCGGTCATCTGGATTTTCGGGTTGAAATCTGTAATTATCTGCGCTTGGTCATTGAGTTTTAGTAGACTGGTTGTTGCCGTTTGGCCGTAGCGAGAAAAGTTTCCCGCTACTAGCAGCGTCCCGTTTGCGAGGACGTGCGTCTCCCTCACTGAAAAGTCGAATTGCTGTGGGATGAACGTATTGTCCAACTCTCCAGTGGAGAGAAAACGTGCGAGGTATTTCCTTTTATTACTCCCAACGGAAAAATCGAAATCGCCACTCAGTAAGATCCTACCCTTAGCGTCCACAGTTACCAGATCATAGTTATTGGTACGACCTGCCGAGAATACTGGCCGCGTGAAATCCGGATCTGGTTTACCCGTGGCGGTCAGGCGTACGATGCCGTCTCGTGTTGAAAATGTTCTGACCACGATGTAGTTCGTTCGGGGGTCTAGCGCCAACGCAGTGACACTAGGGCTTTCTCGAAAATTGTCTAAAGGCAAGGCGGCCTCAAAACTGGTATCTAGCGTACCGTTGCTGGTTAATCGAAAGAGATTGGGTTGCGCTGGATTAGTGGCGTAGCGAAAATCACCGCCTACCACGAGTTTACCGTCAGGTTGCACCAGCAGAGCATTCACCGCTCCACCAGCCAAACCGCTTCCCAAAGCCGCAACAAATTGCTGGTCTACGCTGCCATTTGCGTTCAATCGAACCAAGCCGTTGGTCGCTGTACCATTAAAGCCAGTGAAGTTACCCCCCAGCACTATCTTGCTATCTGGCTGCACTTGCACCGCTGCGATGGAGCCCACTGCACCAGCTCCCACATCAAAGCCCTCTGCCAGCGTACCGTCAGCGTTGAGCTTTACAATACCATTGAAATTGCGGTTTCCTATCCGTATCAGGCCGTTCGCAACGGCTATAATCTGGCCATTCGGCAACAGCCGAATCTGGCTTATAGCACTGCTGAGTCCGGCATTGAATGTTGGATCTGATGTGCCGTCCGCGTTCAGCCGCAACAAGCCCGCAACAGTCTGACCATTCACCCGGTTCATGTACCCGGCTACCAGCAGTTTTCCGTCGGGCTGCTCTACGGTGCTAGCTACCACACCTGCTCGTAAAACGAAAACCGATGCAAACGTAGGATCTAATTCCTGTGATACGGCAAGCGAAACACTACTTAGGATTGTTACGAAGCAGCAGATATAGCGTATGAGTGTCTTCATAGAATATGATAGAAAGTAGGCACCAAAACTACTGTTAATTCTGTCCTTCTTCTACCCGACTTTTTCCTACCGTACCTTCGCCCTACTATGACCGATACCGCCGCCCCCGCCAAAAAGCTGTTCCTGCTCGACGCCTTCGCCCTGATTTACCGCGCCCACTTTGCGTTCAGCAAAAACCCGCGCGTGAACTCCAAAGGCCTGAATACAGGTGCTATCCTGGGCTTCACCAACACGCTGGTGGAAGTGCTGCAAAAGGAAAAGCCTACCCACATTGGGGTAGCGTTTGATGCGGCCAAGAAAACCTTCCGGCACGAGCAGTTTGCCGACTATAAAGCCCAGCGCCAGGCCATGCCCGAGGATATTGGCCTGGCCATTCCTTATATCAAACAGATAATCAAAGCTTTCCACATCCCTATTTTGATGGTGGAAGGCTACGAGGCCGACGACGTGATTGGCACCTTGTCGCAGCGCGCCGAGGCGCAGGGCTTTGGCGAGGTGTATATGATGACACCCGACAAAGACTACTGCCAGCTCGTAACGGAGTGCGTCAAAATTTACCGTCCCGCCTTCATGGGCAATGCCGCCGAAGTGCTCGATGTGGCCCACGTGCTCCAACGCTTCGAGATTGAGCGGGTAGAGCAGGTGATTGATATTCTGGGTTTGCAGGGCGATGCTTCTGACAACATTCCGGGTATTCCGGGCATCGGCGAGAAAACTGCGAAGAAATTAGTTCAGGAGTTCGGCTCAGTGGAAAACCTGATTGCCAATGTGGATAAGCTCAAAGGCAAGCAGCAGGAAAACGTCCGCAACTTCGCCGAGCAGGGCTTGATGAGTAAGGAGCTGGCTACCATTCACGTAAACGTTCCCATCGAGTTTGAGGCCGACAAGTTGGTGCTGGACAAGCCCGATGAAGATGAACTACGCCGCCTGTTTGATGAGTTGGAGTTCCGGCAGTTGGCAGCGCGGGTACTCAGTGGTCCGGCCGCGCCTACCTCCACGCCCCCGCCCAGCCGCGGTGCCCGCCGCCCAGCGGTGCCGGCTGCCCAGCAGTCGTTGTTTGACGGGCCGGGTATCACGGCCAGCAGCGCCGAGCTGGCCGAGTTGGAGCCCAGCGGCCCGCGCCGCACCCTGGCCGATGTGCCCCACCACTACCACCTCATCGACACGCCCGAGGCGCGCAAGTCGCTGCTCAAGCACTTGCTGAAGCAGAAGGAAGTCAGCTTCGACACCGAAACCACCGGCCTCGATACCATGACGGCACGGCTAGTAGGACTGTCGTTTTGCTGGCTGCCCGGCGAGGCCTACTACGTGCCCGTGCCCCACGCCGATGCTGCGGCCGCACAGGCGTTGGTAGACGAGTTTTGCCCATTTTTCGAGGCCGAACATATCCTGAAAATCGGCCAGAACATCAAGTACGACCTCACCATCCTCAAACACTACGGCGTCGAGATTCGCGGAGAGCTGTTTGATACCATGCTGGCTCACTACCTGCTGGAGCCCGACATGCGCCACAACATGGATGTGCTGGCCGAAACCTACCTGCACTACACGCCGGTCAGCATTACCGAACTCATCGGCCCCAAAGGCAAGAACCAGAAAACCATGGCCGACCTGCCGCCCGCCGAGGTGTCAGACTACGCCTGCGAAGATGCCGACGTGACCTTACAGCTCAAGCACGTGTTCGAGCCCAAGCTGAAAGCCCTTAACCAACTCGACCTGCTGAATGAGGTAGAAAACCCGCTGGTGCCGGTGCTAGCCGCTATTGAGTACGAGGGTGTAAAGATTGACTCCGTGGCGATGGGCGAGTATTCGGCCGAGCTGCAAGGTTACATTACGGAGCTAGAGCAGCAGATTTTTGCGGCCGCTGGCGAAGAATTCAATATTGGCTCACCCAAGCAGTTAGGCGAGGTCCTGTTTGACCGCATGGGCCTGGGCGGCAACAAAATTAAGAAAACCAAAACCGGCCAGTACGCCACCGGCGAGGAAGTGCTAAGCCAATTGGCTTCGGATGCCCCCATTGCCGGCCTTATTCTGGAGCACCGCCAGCTCACTAAGCTGCGCTCTACCTACGTGGAGGCCCTACCCCAGCTGGTGTGTGAGTTGGATGGGCGCGTGCACACGTCCTTCAACCAGGCCGTGACGGCCACCGGCCGCCTCAGCAGCACCAACCCCAACCTGCAAAACATTCCCATTCGCACCGAGAAGGGTAGGGAAATCCGCAAGGCCTTTGTGCCCCGCGACGCCGACCACGTGCTGCTCGCCGCCGACTACTCGCAGATCGAGCTGCGCATCATGGCTGATTTTTCGGGTGATGCTACCATGATTGAGGCCTTCCGCCTGGGGCAGGACATCCACGCTAGCACGGCCAGCAAGGTGTTTGGGGTAGAGCTGAACGAGGTAGACGGCGAAATGCGGCGTAAGGCCAAAACCGTCAATTTCGGCATCATCTACGGCATTTCAGCCTTTGGGCTGGCCCAGCGCTTGGGCATTTCGCGCAAGGAGGCTACCGATATTATTGATGCTTACTTCCAGGAGTTTTCGGCCGTGAAGCAGTTCATGGACGACAGTATCAACAAAGCCCGCGAGCTGGAATACGCCGAAACACTCCTCGGCCGTCGCCGCTACCTGCGCGACATCAATTCCCGTAATGCGACTTTGCGTGGCTACACCGAGCGCAATGCTATCAACGCTCCTATCCAAGGCACCGCGGCCGACATTATCAAGAAAGCCATGATTGACATTCATCACTGGCTAGTGGACCAGAAGCTCGGCACGCGCATGATTCTGCAAGTGCACGATGAACTGGTTTTTGATGTACCAAAGGAGGAATTGGCAGTGGTAACGCCAAAAATTAAAGAGCTAATGGCCAATGCCTTGCTCTTACCCCACGGTGTGCCCCTAGAGGTAGAAGCCGGCACGGGTAGCAACTGGTTGCAGGCACACTAGAGACTAAAGTAGTGCGTATGATATCGGCTTCCGTAATCGTTTGCGGAAGCCGAAATAATGCCATGTATTGGGGAAATACCATCTGAATTTCGCAAAAATTTTATATTTCTTTGCGAAATTGAATAATATTGTTGTTTTTTGTAAATATTTCCCCCCTATAAGGTAGGGCCAGAAGCTGTTCATATTCCTCTTTTCTACCTTTGGTGGTGTTTCAGTGACGACTAGCCAGCTACACTGCTGCTAGTTCGGTGGTAGAATCTCCCAATATAGCACTCCTCATTTCCCAATACGGTCATCGAAAGCATGGTTATCTCACTACCTAAACACAGCTTGTATCTACGCATACTATCCTTTCTGGCTGCACTGGTTGCTATCAGCAGTTGCTCTGCTGACCGCAACTTGGTGTACTTCAGCAACCTGAAAAACTCTGATGAATTTAAAGTACCTGTAACGAGTGTTGTATCGCCTAAGATTCAGCCAGATGATCTGCTATCCATAACCGTTAGCAGTCTAAATCCAGAGTCGAATGTCTTGTTTAACAATGGCATTATTCCCTCCGCCAGCAATAATCTCCCTGCTACACCAACCCGCACAGACAATGGTTACCTGGTGGATGCCAATAACAATATCAATTTTCCTGTATTAGGCTTAATCAAGCTTGGTGGTCTTACAAAAGAAGAGGCTACCGCGAAATTAACGGATGCTATTCGAGTGCATGTCAAAAACCCTATCGTCAATATTCGCTTCCTTAATTTCAAAATTACAGTTATCGGAGAAGTTACGCGCCCAGCTAGCTTCACTATTCCAACGGAGCGAATTAATATTTTGGAAGCACTAGGCTTAGCCGGAGACATGACGGCTTACGGAAAGCGAGAAAATGTTCTAATTATTCGCGAAAAAGATGGTCTTCGTACTACCACACGTGTAAATCTGAATGATAAAAATATTTTAAGCTCACCTTATTTTTATTTGCAGCAAAACGATATTGTGTATGTAGAGCCAGATAAAGCAAAAGCCTTACAAGTAAGCTCAAGAACCTATTATTTACCTATTGTATTAACTGCTATTTCCGTTTTAAGCATTCTGTTCACTGCATTTAAATAATCTTTACTTCGATGAATAACAAAGAGCTATTTCCACTGCAGGTTGAGCAACCAGAGGCAAAAAGCCTTAAAAATATCCTATCCTATTATTTACGGTATTGGTATCTTTTTGCATTTGGTATCTTACTGGCCTTAGGCATTGCCTTTGCCTACCTGCAATACTATGCAGTTCCCCGTTATCAGATAACGAGTACTGTATTAGTGAAAGATGATGATGGTGGTGGAACTGCTATGTCTGGTGGAGCTATTGATCTTAACGTTTTCAGATCTTCCAAAAACCTGAACAACGAGATAGAAATCCTCAAGTCTGCTGGTCTTATGCACCGCGTGGTAAGAGAGCTGGATCTAGGCACGACTTATTACGTAGAGGGCAGATTCCGCAACGAAGAATTGTATAACAGCGGTAATCCTATTCGCACCATTGTTAGCAAACTAGATACTAACATTGTTAATAAAGACATCTATTTAGTTGCCAAGTCAACTATTGAATTTCAGCTATTTGATAACAACGACGAGAAAGGTATTACATACCGTTTTGGCCAACTTATCCATAAACCTTATGGATCTTTTACAATTGTTGCCAATAATAACGCGCTATTAAAAGAATACTTAAATCAGAAAATTATCATCGGGCTGCATGACACCCGTGATATAGCTGAAAATTTCAGCGGTGGGCTGACAGTATCTCCTATAAAAGAAGATGCGACCGTATTGCGTATCGGTATTACAGATGCTATTCCCTCACGCGGAATTGACATCGTGAATAAGCTCGTTCAGGTATACAACAAAGAGGCATTGGAAGACCGCAACGTAATGGCAACCAATACCATTACCTTCCTAGACGACCGATTGAAGTATATAACCGGAGAATTATCGGATGTAGAAAAAAGCGTTGCGCAGTATAAGAGCTCTAATGAGCTAACTGACGTTACAACACAAGCTTCTAACTATGTAGAGCAGGCCACTGACTATAACAAGCGCTTGTCTGATTGGGCTATTCAAATTGACATTCTGGAGTCTATTGAAAACTATTTAAATCAAAATAAAGGACAGTACAAAATGGTGCCTAGCACGCTGGGCATCCAGGATGAGACGTTATTAGGGCTGATTAATAAATTCAATGAGCTACAACTAGAGCGGGAGCGAATGCTGCGTACTACAGAGGTAGGCAATCCGCTGGTTCAGAATTTCAATGAGCAGCTCAGTAATCTGCGCGCTAATATTCTCGAGAATTTAGGGAATATCAAGAAAAGTCTTGTTATCACTAGCAACAGTTTAAAAGCTAGCTCCGGGCAGTTTAAATCCAGAATTCAACGTGTTCCTCGGGTAGAGCGCGAGTTACAGGAAATTAACCGTCAACAGGAAACCAAGCAAAAGCTTTATTTATTTTTGCTTCAAAGAAGAGAAGAAGCTGCTATATCGCTAGCTTCTACAGTTTCTAATTCCAGAATAATTGATACGGCTACCAGTACCAATTATCCAATTAGCCCCAGCAAGCAAATTATTTATCTAACGGCTTTGCTGTTGGGTGCTCTTGTGCCTTTCGGTATCCTCTACACTAAAGATTTGCTGAACGACAAAATCCGTACGCAACAGGACGTGGAGCGTTTGACTACTACACCTATTTTAGGGGAATTAGCACATAACTCGTCTGGTACTCTTGTCGTCACAAGAGAAAATAAATCTACTTTAGCCGAGATGTTCCGGTTAATACGCTCTAACCTTAGCTTCGCAGCTGGCAACGCGGAAAACGGAAAAGTTATACTAGTGACATCCAGCATGAGTGGCGAAGGCAAAACCTTCTTTGCTATTAACCTAGGTGCATCCCTGGTGCTAGCTGGAAAGCGTACGCTGCTGATAGAATTAGACTTGCGCAACCCTAGCTTGCTATATGAATTGGGCGAAAAAGTTACGACTGGCTTAACAGACTACATTAATTCCAACGAGGTAAGCATTAAAGATATTATTCAGCCAATAGAGAGCATTCCTCACCTGGATATAATAGGTGCTGGCACTAGCCTGGCCAATAATCCGGCTGAATTAATGATGTCTGACAAGCTCCAGTATCTTATTAGCGAGCTAAAAGACATGTATGATCATATTATTATTGATACTGCCCCTATCGGTCGGGTTTCGGATGCATTCAGTCTTCGTACGTTAATTAATCAGACAATTTATTTGGTACGCTATAATTACACCGATAAACGACAGATAAATATTATATCTAATATTTTCAGCAATCATTTACTACCTAATCCTATGATTGTATTGAATGATGCTAAAAAAGCGAATGAATACGGGTACGGACATGGCTATGGATACGAGGTTAAGAAGAAAAGGACTCTACTCACCAAGTAGCGTTTCACATACTTACATCCATACTTCTCAGCATGGTACGCATTACCATTGTTATTCCTACTTACAAAAGACCAAAGTTTCTGGCGGAGGCTGTTACTTCCTGCCTACAGCAAACCTACCCTCCTTATGCTATACTGATTGGGGACGACTCGCCTGATACGATAACGCAGGATGTAGTCACTGCCTTACAGGCTACTACTACCATTCCCATTCAGTATATCCACCACCAGCCCCCGTTGCGCCAGGCAGGCAATGTGAATGCTTTGATGCAGCGCGTGCAGAGCGAAAAGCTCATGCTGTTGCATGATGATGACGCGTTGCTTCCCACAGCGCTTGGAACGCTAGCGGCGGAGTTTGAACGCGACCCAACCATTGAAGTAGCGTATGGGCAGCAGTATATTATTACGGATGATGGGGAAATTTCCTACCCCCGCTCTGTATTATTTAA
Source organism: Hymenobacter citatus (assembly GCF_014333615.1). Lineage (GTDB taxonomy): Bacteria > Bacteroidota > Bacteroidia > Cytophagales > Hymenobacteraceae > Hymenobacter > Hymenobacter citatus. The sequence continues at coordinate 210,623 of NZ_JACSCY010000003.1, forward strand.
TGAGGCCTTCTACCGCACGACTCCTTATGCTGGCTCTACCCTCACCTCTTTGGAAGCGGGCATGGTGCAGCAGTTTCCTAATAACGCGTATGTGATGAACACTGCGCTAGCCCAACGGGTAGGATACCGGGAGGTAGGGGATGTATGTGATTTTGATTTTGGATTTCGGGTTGGGCAAACCGGAGCAAAAATCCACTTTGTGCCGACCTATACTGCCAAATACCGCATCTCGAACTCCGCAGTTTCCACTGGGAAACAGAATGATGCTGGTTTGGCCTCTTACTTAATGGTGAAGGAAGTTCCGGTTCCGGCGCAATCGGCGCTTCTGAAAAAGAAGTGGTTGAAGAGCAGAGCCGCAGTGGCTGTGGGGCAAGCAATTGCCAACAAGCGTTTCAAAACGGCTATTCGCATTTACTTCAGCGAAGACCATTTGAGCAAGATTCCTACCCCGGGTGGCATCAAAAGGCTGCTAAATATTCTTTTGCTTGGGCATCTGCCCATCTAAATTTCGGCTTTCCCGCCTACCGCATGAAAGTACTCACGCAACGTATTCAAACCAACCCTAAGACGGCCAAGCTACTCGAATGGGGCAAGCTGGTAACCGTTATGGGCTCGGCGCAAATTGCGGTGCAGGCGCTGGGCTTTGTGGGCGGCATTTTGGTTATACGCTTGCTACCCACGCAGGAGTACGCCCTATACACGCTTGCCAACACGATGCTCGGTACCATGGTGCTATTGGCAGACGGTGGTATTTCTACTGGCGTGATGGCGCAAGGTGGCCAGGTATGGCAAGACCGTGACCGGCTGGGCACTGTGCTGGCAACTGGTATGGACCTACGGCGAAGGTTTGCGCTCATCAGCTTATTGGTGGCAACGCCCGCGCTTATCTACCTGCTACGACATCACAACGCTAGCTGGTTGCTGTCGATTTTGCTGACACTTTCGCTGATTCCGGCCTTTTTCACAGCTTTATCCGGCACGCTCTGGGAAATTGGTCCTAAGCTGCACCAGCGCATTGTACCCCTGCAATCCATTCAGGTAGGGGCCTCTGTGGGTAGGCTGGCCTTGCTAGGGGCCAGTTTGTTTCTGTTTCCGTGGTCCTACGTTGCCGTACTGTCATCTGGCCTACCACAGATTTGGGCTAATCTCCGGCTGCGCAAACTGGCGCACACCTACGCTACCCCCGATCAGCCTGTCGACCCGGTTATTCGGCAGAATATCCTGAACAAGGTGAAGCGCCTGCTACCGGATGCCATCTACTACTGCTTTTCCGCCCAGTTTGCTGTGTGGCTGATGTCGCTTTTCGGCTCTACTGCGGCGGTTGCTTCGTTGGGAGCTCTAGGCCGTTTGGCAGTAGCGTTGAGCTTGTTTACTATGTTGTTCTCCTCGCTGATTTTGCCCCGCTTTGCCCGCCTGCCCTACGATGGCTCGTTGCTGAAGCGCCAATTCAGCCGCATTATCGCGGGTCTGCTACTGCTGAGCGTTGGTATTGTGGGGGGCGTATGGCTGTTCTCTACCCAGATTTTATGGGTATTGGGAAAGCAGTACGCCAACTTAGAAACCGAAGTAGTGCTGATGATGGTGGGAAAATGCATTGCGCTAGTGGCTTCCTCCGCGTTTTTGCTGTGCACCAGCAAGGGGTGGGTCATCAACCCGCTGGTTTCCATACCGCTTAGTATCGCGTCCATTGTGTGCGGGGCCTTCTTTATTGATGTGACTTCGCTCCGCGGCATTTTCATGCTGGACATTTTTGTGGCGGCCGTGCAGCTGCTCATGCACCTAGTGTATGGCTACCTTCAACTTCGCAACATAGGCCCTGTTTCTGAGGCTGTTGTAGCGGAACTGTAAGAAAGCCTACCCACTCATTTTTTGCAGCCTTTTGGCTAGCGTATGAAAGTTACAAAAACCAAACTACTGATTATTGGAGCTACCCAGGGTGGTTATGGCGGCATTGAGGCGTTTATGATAGCGGTGGCCGAAGCTGCCGCTGCCTGGCCCGAATTTGACGTTCGCCTGTGCTTCAAGTTGGTAAAAGGAGCCACCTTCAAAGACGACCTCCGGGCACTGGCCGAGAAGGTTTGCTCGCAGGTGTACTACGTAGAGCGCGGCTCAAAAGAGCTGACAGCTCTTGTCTCGTGGGCCGACGTGCTGCATGTGCAGAATATGCCGCCCGATATTGTGCTGCCGGCAAAGCTGATGGGTAAGAAGATCTTTCTGACGGTGCACAACCGCCGCATTCCTACCGCTAGTTTGCACAACGCTATCTGGGCCTTCACCATCAAGCTGGCCCAGCAGCGCTGGTACAACTCCCGCTTTGTGTGGGGAACCTGGGAGCCACGTACGAAGGCCGCCAACAGTGCGTGTATCCCTACCGTGTGCCGCCTGCCGCAACTGCAATACCCCGTGGAGCAGCGCCGTGGCTTCCTATTTGTAGGGCGCTGGATCAACAACAAAGGGCTCGAGGAAATCCTACAAGCCTACGCACAGTGCAACTTCGATCCGGAGGAGTGGCCTCTTACTATCCTGGGCGATGGGCCGCTCAAGCCCACAGTATTAGCGCTGCAACAGGAGTTGAACCTTTCGCAGGTACGCATGCCGGGTTTTGTGGATGACGAGAGCAAGCAGCACTACCTGGCGTCGACCCGCTGGCTGCTAGCGCCGGCCCGCACGCAGGAAGACATGGGCCTAACCCCCATTGAGGCCCGCAGCGTGGGGGTACCGGCTATTGTAACGCGCGACGGTGGCCTACCCGAGTCGGGTGGCCCGGCGGCCCTGCTGGCTGAGCCCGGCGATGTAGCGGGCCTTGCCGACTGCATGCGCCAAGCCGCTGCCATGACCGATGCCGAGTACGCCGAGCGGAGCGCGCTCAGCCTGTCCTCCCTCTCCGATTATTTGAAACCCATGGAATTCTACCGGACGGCTTTCCTTAGCTAGCCGCTTGTCTTTTCCTCCCTAGTATTCTCACGCATGCCTGCTGCCCCTAATCAACACCTGCTAATCATCTCCCCCACTGCTCCTCCGGAGGTATGCGGCGTGAGTGACTACGCGCTACAAACGGCAACGGCACTACAGGGCCTGTACTCTACTATTCAGTTGGGAGTAGAGCGCTTACCAAAGAGTCCGGCTACCACCGGGGGCTTTCGGGTGACGCCCTGGAAACAGCTGCTAGCGCAGACAGGCCCGCAGGGTTCTTACGATGTGCTGCTGAACTACACCCCTACCAGCTATACATGGTCGGGGCTAGCGGTTTCCTTGCTTAATGCCTTGCAACGCTTCAAGAAAGCTCATCCCAGCAATCAGGTCTTCACCTTTTTTCATGAAACCTGGAATGGTAGTTCTGAGCTACGTCCCCATCATGCGCTGCAAGCTCGCCTTACGAAGTGGTCTATGCAGCAAATTGGAGAATTGTCGAGAGGTGTGAGTGTGGTGAATGCGGAGCAGCAGCGGAAGCTTGAGCTACTGCTTCATCGTGATAATATTCATATGAATGTTATTGGCTCCAACATCTTGCCCGCCTACCCCGAAGCGGGCCTCCATAGCAGCCGCCAGCCGGGGGTGTGGTTGATTTTTGGGTTGGCGCATACACGACTGTGGACCCTGCAAGCGCATTTGCCTCTCTTGCAGGATATGGCTGCGCGCGGTGTGCTCCGGCAGCTACGCGCCATTGGCCCCACCGATACAACCTATGCCCAGCAGGAATTGGAATTGGGTAGAACAACGTTAGGTGCCGATATCTTCACACAGGTAGGCGCCCTAAAACCAGAGGAGGTATCGGAGGAAATGCTGCATGCGGAAGCAGCCTTGGTAGGCCTCAACGTGGATGGCCTGCGCAAGTCTGGTACCTTTGCGGCATTGGCAGCACACGCCGTGCCCATCATTTGCAGCGTCGACCCTACCCTGGACGAGCCGCCGGGGCACGTGTTTTTCCAGCCGGAAGAAGTGCAGGCTCAGCCCGACATCCTACGCAGTACGCTGGGTGAGAAGCGCCGGCAGCAGTTGCACACCTGGTTCTGGCAGACCCGTAGCTGGGAGGCCATTGGTCGCTCGATGCGCGCCTGGATGCAGGCCTGAGCACAGCCGCGCTGTTTTACTTCGTATCATTCCTGACCACACGCGTCAGTCTTTAGTCAGCTTACTATTTCTTCCCTCGTCATGAAATTTGTACTCCTGCACCCTACCGGCAACCGCAACGTGAGAGCAGTGATGACCGCCATGTACGAGGCCGACATGCTCACGGAATTTGCGACGACCCTGGCGGTGAACCCGACGGCTACGTGGCTGAAAATGCTGCCGGAGCGCCTGCGCCAGGAATGGCTGCGCCGCACCTTCCCGGTGCCCGATAGCCTGATCAGGGCCTACCCCATCCGGGAGGTAGCGCGCATGCTACTGCCGCGCCTGGGCATGCACAGCTACGTGCAGCACGAGCGGGGTTGGGCCAGCGTAGATGCGGTGTATCAGAATCTGGACCAGGAAGTGGCTACGCGCTTGCCGCGTTTGCAGCGCCAAGGTGCCACGGCCGTGTATGCCTACGAAGATGGCGCTCTGGCCACGTTCACCAAAGCCAAGGCCCTGGGCATGCAGTGCGTATACGACCTACCCATTGCTTACTGGGAAACCGGCCGCCGCCTGATGCTGGAGGAAGCCGAGCGGCTGCCACAATGGGCGCCTACCCTCGGCGGCGGTATTCAGGACTCCCCAGCCAAGCTGGAACGCAAAACCAAAGAGCTAGAGCTAGCCGATGTGGTGGTAGGGCCGGGGAAATTCGTGATGGACTCGCTCCCGGCCTGGGCACGCACCAAGCAGACTATCATGTCGCCCTTTGGCTCACCAGCCGGCACAGCGCGCTCATCGGAGCCAGCGACCACTTCCAATCGGCCACTGCGTGTGCTGTTTGTAGGGGCACTGGGTCAGCGCAAAGGTTTGGGCGACTTGTTTGCGGCCGTTCGGATGCTGAATCGTCCTGACCTGGAGCTGGTAGTGTTAGGTACCCCACTCGCTCCCATGGAATTCTACCGCAGCGAGTTACCTACCTTCACCTACGAAGCCGGTCGCCCTCACGACCAGGTGCTGGCCCTCATGCGCTCCTGCGACGTGTTTTGCTTGCCATCTATTGTGGAAGGTCGCGCCTTGGTCATGCAAGAAGCAATGAGCCAGGGGTTGCCGCTCATCATAACACCCAACACAGGCGGCGAAGACCTGATTAAAGAAGGACAAACTGGTTTTCTGGTGCCTATTCGTTCTCCGCAGGCCATTGCCGAAAAGCTTCTGTGGTTTCTGGAGAACCGAGCGCAGTTGCCACGCATGCGCGAGCAGGCCCAGGCGCACGCCGCCAGCTACACGTGGCAGAACTACGGGGCCGATGTATTGGCGGGCCTCCGGCAAATGGTTTAGCTTTAATCCTCATCTATACTATATATTATATGGCAGGCCCTACGACACTTCCTACTTGGATGACAACGTCACCGGCGGCTTCTGCTGGCCGTGGCAGTGGTACCACCGTCGACCCAAACCGCCGTATCAAACAAGGAATCTGGCTGTATTTCCTGCTGCTTATTTTTGAAGGGGGCTTGCGTAAGTGGATACTTCCGGGTCTGGCTACCCCACTACTCATCGTGCGGGACCCCATTGCCATCTGGCTGATTTATACCACGTGGCGCAAGGGTTTGCTACCCGCCAACATCTACCAGACGGTCATTATCATCATTGGCATTGTAGCCATCTTCACAGCCCTGCTGCTTGGCCATGGCAGCCTTGCCGTAGCCTTATACGGGGCACGCATCCTGCTTTTCCACTTCCCGCTAATGTTTGTCATCGGCCGAATCTTCAACCGGGCCGACGTAGTGCAGATGGGTAAGGCACTCATCTGGATTGCCATCCCTATGGCGGTGCTCATTACCATGCAGTTCTACAGCCCGCAGTCGGCGCTGGTAAACCGCGGGGTAGGCGGCGATATGGCCGGTGGCGGCTTCGATGGTGCTATGGGTTTCTTCCGTCCGCCGGGTACCTTCTCCTTTACCAACGGCGTCCACCTGTTTTTTGGCCTAGTAGCCTGCTTTGTCTGCTACTTCTGGATCAACAACGAAAACGTAAACAAGCTGGCTCTGATTGCCGCCACGGTAGGCCTGCTGGCTGCTATTCCGTTTTCTATCAGCCGCAGCCTGCTCATGTATGTGGCTGTGGCTTTTCTGTTTGGCGCCATCGGCATGGTGCGTAAGCCCGAATACGTCGGCCGGATTATCGCCATGGTACTGCTGGGGGTAGTGCTCATGGCCGTGCTGAGTCAGTTCAGTTTCATGCAAACACCCATCAAAGCCTTCACCTCACGTTTTGAAAATGCCAGTGATGCAGAAGGCGGCCTGAAAGGGTCGTTGGGCACGCGCTACCTGGGCGGCATGGTAGAAGCCGTAGCTGGCTCTTCCAAACAGCCCTTCTTCGGGTATGGCCTAGGTATGGGTACCAACGCCGGCAACAAGCTCCTTACCGGCGATACAATCGGCTACCTCATCTCCGAAGGTGAGTGGGGTAGGCTTATTGGCGAAATGGGGCCGCTGATGGGGCTAACTGTCATTTTTATCCGGTTGAGCCTGTGCGTTAAATTTACAGTGGCTGCCTACCGCCGCCTCACCCAAAACGATCTGCTACCCTGGATTCTGCTGGGGTATACGCTGCTTACCATTCCGCAGGCACAATGGGCTCAGCCCACTACCCTGGGTTTTTCTACCCTGATTGGGGGACTCATTTTGGCGGCTATGCGGCCCGGCGTGCGACTAGCACCGGTGCTGCGCCCGCCACTTTCCGCTGCTCAGGCCGCTTAACGTATGCGTATCATTTTACTCGGCAACTACCCGCTCGATGGCCAGGAAAGCATGGAGCGCTTTGCGCAGATGATGCAGCATGGCCTGCATCAGGCAGCGGTGCAAACGGAGCTGTGGCGTCCCATTCCGTTCTTTGGTGCCGGCGCCGGTTCCACCACTTCGGGCTTTCGGAAGTGGCTTGGCTATCTGGATAAGTGGATTGTCTTCCCGTTAGTAATCCGTTGGCGTTTGCGGCAGCAGAAATTACAGCAGCGTGATGTCTACTTCCATATCTGCGACCATTCCAACGCACCCTACCTCGCCCATTTGCCAGCGGCACGGGCGGGTATTACCTGCCACGATGTGTTGGCTATTCGGGGTGGCTTGGGCCACAGCGATGCCTATGTACCGGCTTCTCGCTTCGGACGTATTTTGCAGCAGTGGATTTTTGGGCGGCTGCGGCGCGCTCAGCGCCTCGCCGCCGTCTCGCAGCTTACCCTCGATCAGTTGCTGGAGCTAGATGGCCGCGCCGTTGCGCAGAAGCCTGCCAAGTGGCAGGTCATTCATAATGCATTCAATGCACCGTTTGCGGCCCTACCCCCAGCAGAGGCGTCCCCATTGGTGCTTCAGGCAGGTGTTCCGGCCGGGCAGCCCTTTTTGCTGCACGTAGGCTCCGGCCTAGCCCGCAAAAACCGCGGGCTACTGCTCAAGATGGTGCATGCGCTGGGCAACCGCTGGTCGGGCCTGATCTGCTTTGCCGGCGAAGCCCCCGACGAAGCGCTGCTGTCCCAAGCGGCCGCACTGGGCCTTTCCCAGCGCGTGGTGGCCGTAGCGCGACCCGATCATCAAACGCTGGTAGCGTTGTACAGCGCTTGCGCTGCGTTTATTTTTCCGTCGTACTCCGAGGGCTTTGGCTGGCCCGTTATTGAAGCGCAGGCCTGTGGCGCCCCGGTTATTGCCAGCAATATTGCTCCTATGCCCGAGGTGAGCGGGGGTGCTGCGCTGCACGCCTCACCCGATGATGCTGTTTCCTTTGCCGAGGCATTTCTTACGTTGCAGGACCCGGCTACGCGCCACGGCCTAGTGCAGCGCGGCTTTGCGAATTGCGCCCGTTTCGAACCCGCCCACATGACGGACGCCTACCTGCGCCTCTACGATTTGGCCTAGCACCTCCCCTAACCCTCTACCGTTTTGCTGCTCAAAATCCTTTCTTTTCTCCTACCCTGGCCCCTGCGGCGCCGGGCCTTAATGCGGTGGTTTGGCTACGAGATTCATCCTACCGCCCGTCTGGGCTGGGCTTGGGTATTTCCCACTAAGCTGATTATGGCCGAAAAGAGCCGTATCGACCACTTCACAGTGGCCATTCACCTGGATTTGGTACAGCTGGATGCTGAAGCTACTATTGGCCGTAGCAACTGGATTACTGGCTTTCCTTCGGATAGCGACTCTCCTCATTTTCGTCACCAAGCCGCTACCCGGCGGGCTGAGCTGCAACTAGGTAGGGCCGCGGCAGTTACCAAAAACCATCACTTGGACTGCACCAACAGCCTCACCATCGGTGCTTTTGCTACGGTGGCAGGCTATAACTCACAGTTTCTGACACACTCCATTAATGTGCTGGATAATCGGCAAGACAGTGCCCCCATTCATATCGGCGCCTATACGTTTGTGGGTACCAACGTGGTGGTGCTGGGCGGTGCCGTCCTACCCGATTACTGCGTGCTGGGCGCCAAGTCGTTGCTGAATAAAGCACACACTGCCGAATGGACGCTCTACGGCGGGGTGCCAGCCCGCGCCGTGAGCGAGCTACCCCGCACCGCGGCCTATTTCAACCGTTCCGAAGGCTTTGTGTATTAAGCCTGCTTTTCGCTTTGCCTCACCTGCCTCTGCTGCATGAATATTCTTTTTGTTGTTCCTTCTTATAAACCTGCTTACACCTATGGTGGCCCTATTGTGGTTATTGCCCTGTTGGCTGAGGCATTGGTTCGGCTTGGGCACACCGTAACAGTTTATACCACCACCGCCAATGGCAAAGAAGAACTAGATGTGCCCGTCGGTAAGCCGGTGAACGTGGATGGAGTGCAGGTGTACTATTTCAAGCGCGTAACCGGCGACCACACGCATGCTTCACCAGCCTTGTGGCAACACCTATATAAGAATGTCCGCGCTTTCGATGTGGTGCACATGCATTCCTGGTGGAACCTGCTCATTATCGGAGCGGCCTGGGTATGCCGCCTGCGCGGGGTGACGCCGGTATTGTCTCCCCACGGCATGTTCAGCAACTACATTCTGGACACCAACAACGCGGGCAAAAAGAAGTGGCTACACCGGCTGCTGGGCAAACGCCTGTTGCAGGGCACGTTCCTGCACGTTTCCACTGATATGGAGTGGCAGGAGTCGCACCGCGTGATTTCTAACTGGCCAGGCGCCATCATCCCCAACCCCGTTACGCTGGCCCAGCAGGAGCACCCCCGCAAGCAGCCTTCTTCGGAACTGGTGATTGGCTTTCTGTCGCGCCTCGACCCGAAGAAAGGACTGGATGTGTTGCTGCGGGCCCTGAGCAACGTGACGTTTCCCTTCCGCCTGCGTGTGGCCGGCGACGGCGACCCAGCCTATGTTCAGTCGCTGAAGGACTTGGCCAGCTCGCTGGGCATAGCCGAGCGCGTGGAATGGGTAGGGTGGAAAAAAGGCGAAGATAAGTTTGCCTACCTGGCCGGGGTAGACCTGTTTGCCCTCACCTCGCACAGCGAGAACTTCGCCATTGTGGTCATTGAGGCGCTGGCTGTGGGTACCCCCGTGATGGTGAGCGACCAGGTGGGCCTGCACAGCTTTGTAGCAGAGCACCAGTATGGCTGGGTGACACCGATGGACCTACCCACTATTTCCCGCACGCTTACCACTATTGCGCACGATACCACGGCCAGGGCCCGCATTACGGCCACGGCACCGGCCGCCATCCGGGCAGCCTACGACGATGCCCACCTCGCCCAGCAATATGTGGACCTCTACCAGAAGGTAGCCCTCTAACTCTCTCCCCGCTGATGAACGCTATTACGGTTATCCTGCTGACCCACAACGAAGAAAAGCACATTGCGCGCTGCCTGAAGAGTCTGGCGCCTATTGCGGCAGCAGTATTCGTTATCGACAGCTTTTCCACCGACCGCACCTGTGCTATTGCTCGCGAAATGGGCGCTCAGGTGTTTCAGAACCCGTGGGTGAACTACAGCACCCAGTTCAACTGGGCCCTGCAAAACTGCCCCATCCAGACGCCCTGGACCATGCGCATGGACTGCGACGAGTATCTGCTACCCGAGCTTATCACAGAGATTCAACAGAAGATTCCCGTTGCGCGTCCCGAGGTAGGCGGCTTCATCATCAAACGCCGCGTGTATTTCATGGACCGCTGGATCAAGCACGGCGGCTTCTACCCGCATCGGTTGTTGCGCATCTGGCGCACCAATACGGCTACCCTCGAGGACCGCTGGATGGACGAGCACGTGGTACTGGAAGCCGGCACCACGGAGGCCCTCACGCACGATATGGTGGATCATAACCTGAATGATCTGACATGGTGGATCAACAAGCACAACCACTACGCTACCCGCGAGATGCTGGATTTGCTTGCTATTCACAATAAGACCACTTCGGCACAGAACGTAGACGCTTCTCTTAGCGGCGAGCAATACTCCCGCAAGCGCTGGGTGAAAGAGAAGCTGTACAGCCGGATTCCACTGTTCGTGGGACCCTTCTTTTATTTCCTGTACCGCTACTTTCTACTGCTGGGCTTTCTGGACGGGAAGCCGGGCCTTATCTGGCACTTTCTGCAAGGCTTCTGGTACCGCTTTCTGGTCGATGCCAAACTGTATGAGCATCGGCTGCGCGCGCCCAAATCATAGTCCCTACCCTAGCCTTACCTCTGCATGACAACAACCGACCTATCCACCTTCAGCGTAGGCACCTACCGGGCCGGCCCAACCTGGAAGGTAGCGCTGTGGTATCCCATCAACTATTTCATTTTTGACACTGCCATACCATGGCCCTACGCCATCAAGTCGGCGTTGCTCCGCTTGTTTGGAGCCCAAGTAGGCAACGGACTTGTGATTAAACCCAACGTACGCATCAAGAACCCTTGGCGTTTGCGTATTGGGCACCACTGTTGGATCGGCGAGTCGGTGTGGATTGACAACTTGGCTGATGTAACTATCGGTAACCATGTGAGCATCTCGCAGGGAGCCTTATTACTCACTGGCAACCACGATTACACGCGCAGTAGCTTTCCTTACCGTCTCGGACCTATTACTCTGGAAGACGGTAGCTGGGTAGGCGCCCGGGCCGTTGTATGCCCTGGGGTTACTTGCCACTCTCATGCTATTCTAACAGTTAACTCTGTTGCCTCGCGTTCATTAGATGCATGGGGCATCTATGCCGGTAATCCGGCTTCCTTCATCCGGCAACGTGTAATGCAGGAATAGCTACCTTTCTCCCTCATACATACGGCCCGAGCGCAACATAAAATAACGTGTTGCGCTCGGGCCGTATGCATTTGTCGATTGATTACGAGAGTGATTTTCAAAGCTGGTTTTGGGTGCTAAATAAATCCAGTTATCCGAGATAAATCAAATAGCTCTCTCATTCATGAAATTGTAACAAAATATCTACATGTGTTTATGCTAATAGGCGCATATAGGCTATTTAATTAGAATATGGAACACATTTAAATTCATAAAATTGAATAAAAACATGTGTATACACATGTTATTTAATTATTCATTTCGCTGATAATTCTTTAATATATTATACTTTTTGTTGCAAACTCACATCTAAATTATAGCCATAACAAACTATCTGTCAGTATATTTGTCAAAACCAATCAATCTCAAACATAAACAATATTCAATGTTTAGGAGATTTCCGATCCTTGCGTTTCACGCATTTTTATTAGCACTATTTGTAGCTAATAAAACAACCGCTCAAACTAAAATCCAATTTACATTAGGACAAAATTCAATTACCAGTGCCGGAGCATATGCGCCGGATGGTACTTTAATTCGAACCTTATGGAGCGCTGTTCCGTACGCAGCCGGCAATCATACCGCTTCATGGGACGGGAAAGACGATAATGGCCAAGCAATGGCGCAAGGCTCTTATCAAATTCGGGTGCTGTCGCACAATATGCAGTATCGGTGGGATGGTGCAATTGGCAATACTTCGCTGGCTCAATCAGGACCGCGCGTATTTCAAGGCTATTTGCCGATTCGTGACATCGCTGTTACCGACACAGCAGCCTACTATGTCACGGGATTTAATGAAGGGCAGAACAACCTACACCGATTCTCGCATCGCAATACCCGGACGCAGTATAATGTAGGCCGCGTAGATGGCTTTACGGCCTTAACGCTGTTGGACACCGATGGTACTAACTTATATATCGCCAACAACGAAGGGGGCGTATATACTGGTGGTCGGGCTTCCTTTATTTATGCCCGCCGCATAAGTGATAACGCAGAGGTACGCTTTGCTGCTGGCCAGGAAGTACGCCTGAATAATAACTATCCTGATCAATACTACACTAGTGTATTAGATCTGGATCAAACCAGTACGGCTCTCTCTACTACAGGCATCACCGTTCTTTCTAATGCTGCTACCGGGCTGGCAGTACAAAAGAAAGGGCAACTTCTGGCAGTAGCCCACCGCAACCAGCATATCATCCGCCTATTTGATAAAACCAGCGGCCAGCTACTGCGCACAATCAATACGGCTAGCCCCGGCTCGCTCAGCATGACCCCCAATGGCGACCTGTGGGCCATAAGCGGCACTAGCGTGGTGCGCTACACTAACCTAAGCAGCAATCCCACCGTGGCAGCCACCATCACGGGCCTTAGCAAGCCGTTGGCCCTTGCCACCGACCCCACCAATGAAGACATTGTGCTAGTAGCCGATGGTGGATCGAGCCAGCAGGTGAAAGCCTTTTCTGCGGCTGGTGGTTCGCTGTGGACGTACGGACAAGCCGGTGGCTACCCTGCCAATGGCAGCGACGTCCGGAATGACAAACTGTGGTTCCACCATTCAGTGCTAGGTGAAACAACCTTCGTCACGATACTACCTGACCACTCCTTCTGGGTAGGCGACATAGCCAACAGCCGCTGTTTGCACATCTCGGCGGCTCGCACCTACCAGGAGCAGATTATGTATCAGCCCCACTCCTACGCTACCTCAGTTGATGCAAACAACCCAACACGGGTTTTTAATGAATTCCTGGAATTCAAAGTTGATTACAGCAAGCCGCTGGGCGAGTCGTGGACCCTGGTAAAAAACTGGCGTGCAGGCTTATCTACCGATTACGTTGGATTTTTCCAGGGCGTCCGGCAGGTAGCAACACTCTCCAATGGGCGTACATACGCTCTGTTACGCAACATCAGTCAGGATTATATGGAGGTAGCCGAGTTGGCTGGCACGAAGTTACGCCCTACGGGTATCAAACCAGCCCGCACTACGGATGAAGCAGCTAGCCTGATGGCAGATGGCTCTCTTAACCTCGCTCCTTTCAACCCACGCCCAGGCACTACTGTTACCTGGTATACCCGTCCTCTAAGCGGCTTCGATGCGGCCAATAATCCGCAATGGGGCACACCAATAGCACTGGCCAGCACGCCAGTAGGCACTACCGACCCCGTGTCGCGCACTGGTGGCATTGGCGACATTGCTACCCCTATCACTTCATCAAAAGTTGTGGTATCGCTTGATTACTCGAAGAACAACGGCTGGCACTTGGGCGGTTTGTTACAGGGAAGCAACAAGTGGCTTTGGAAAGCCAGCCCCACGGGCCCGCTGAACGGCAAAGGCAATTATGACATTGGCAATGGCGTGCAATACGGCGGCAACACGGTGTTGTCCACTGACCGTCATATTCTGTATGGGTACCACGGCGAGTTCTGGAATAACGCGCAGGCAGGTCAGTTCATGCACTTCTACGACAACGGTCTGTTTGTCGGTCAGTTTGGTGAAACCACCAAAAACCACGACGCCCGCGAAGGTGTCATTGCCGGTTCAGCAGGCAACGCCGTCTCTCCTGATTTGGCTTCTGTGAACGGCGAGACCTACCTGTGGGTGAATGACGAAGGTGGTCACGGTCCGCAACGGTGGCACTTGGTTGGCACTGGCACAGTACAGGAAGCCAAGGGCACAGGCAGCCTAGGGGGCACTATTGTAGTAGCAGCGCCCACTGCCACTTTCCCGCAGCAACTAACAGCCGTACCCGGCGAATCAACCTTACAACTGAGCTGGCAGCCTGTACCCAACGCCACTAGCTACACGGTATCGTACTCTACTACCCCTGGGGGACCATATAGCACAGTTACTCGCATTGGCAGCACTGGCTATACGCTTCCAAATCTGACAAATGGCATTCCTTATTATGTATCGGTGGCTGCACAATTGGCAGCGGGTGCCGGACCAGCATCAGCGGAAGTGATGGCTACACCACTTGCACCAAACGCAAGTGTGCAAGCCGTTGGACACCAAGCCAGCAACAGCACCGAGTTTGTGGTAGACCCCTCGGCGCCAAGCAAAAACAGTTCTTCCTTGCAGCTACAAGCCCCTCTGCGTTACGTGTCGGAGCCGCTGGCACTCACTAAGGTAGGTCGCAAAGGCTACGTGCTCTTCAACTGGAACAGTGATGGCAGCGACAATACCAATGTGCTGGCACCTTTCAAAGTAAGCAAAGGCAGTGGTTGGCGCGTCGATACGTACCTGAAGTTTAAGTTTCAGGTAAATGGCACCTCAGGCAAAGATGCTGGCCTGTATAGCAACCCAGCAGGCAAGATTACAATTGATGTGACTGACGACAACTGGCACTATGCCACGGTATTCTGTCCTGCTCGGTTTGATGACGCTCGTAACTTCTCCATATCGCTGGCTCCCGTTTCCCAGAATGGTCCTGCTGCACGATATACAGTGCAAGAAACCATGGGGCAGAACCACGTTTTCCAGTTCCGTTTCAAGGGTGCTGTCGCACTCACTGTGGACAATGGACAAACAGGCGCCGTTGGCATAGTACAGGCCATTTTCTTGGACAGCGACACGGTAGCTGCCGCTGTGCCTACTCCCGTGGCTGCGCCCGTAGTAGCCCCAGCACCTCCACAGGTAGCCAGCTTCACTTTAGTAAATGCTGACAACTCCCAGGATATTAGAACGCTGACTAGTGGCGAGACGCTGGATCTGGCTACCCTGCCCACCAAGAACCTGGCTATCCGCGCCAATACAGGTTCTTCTACAGTAGGTAGCGTCGCACTTAAGCTCACAGGCACGCTTTCCAAAGAAACGGTTGATAATACATCGCTTTACACCTTGTTCGGCGACGATAACGGCCGTTACACTCCCTGGGTACCACAGGTAGGCACGTATTCGCTCACGGCTACGGCCTACTCGGCCGGGCAGGCTGGAGGTACGGCCAGCGCGCCACTGGCCATTAATTTTAGCGTTGTGAACAAGGTGGCTGCTCCGGCTGTGGTGCCCGCTGCTCAGCAGGTAGTAAGCTTTACGCTGGTAAATGCCGATAACTCGCAGGACATTAAAACCTTCGTAAATGGCGAAACTATCAATCTAAGCACGTTGCCGACAAAGAATCTGGCTATCCGTGCCAACACCAACCCGGTTACTGTGGGTAGCGTGGTGATTAAGATGAGTGGCACACTTAGCAAGCAGGTGACGGAGAATATCCCTTTCTACACTTTGTTTGGTGACAACAATGGCCGCTATACTCCCTGGGTGCCGCAGGTAGGCACGTACTCGCTCACGGCTACTGCTTACTCAGCCGGGCAGGCTGGTGGCACGGCCAGCGCTCCGTTTGCTATTAGCTTCACGTTTGCGAATACGGCTGCTAGGCCTGCTGAAAGCATCACGGCCATCAGCACGCCAACCATAAGCACAGGTTCCGTGATACACCGTATCAACGCCGGTGGGAAGCAGGTATCGACAGATCGAGGCGTGTTTGCCGCCGATAAATACTACGTGCCCGCTCCAGGGAACACGGCTGCTGTTACTGGTAACATTGCTGGTACAATAAACGACGCACTATATCAGACAGAGCGCTACGGCACCAACGGTACTTTCCGGTATGCCCTACCCGTGACCAACGGACAATACACCGTTGTGCTACACTTTGCCGAAACCTTCTGGTCGGAAGCTGGCAGACGCGTGTTTGATGTTACGCTGGAAGGTAATAAGGTGCTCGACAACTATGACATCTACCGCAAAGTGGGGCGCTACACCATGAAGACGGAAACCTTCACAACTACGGTGAAAGACGGCTCGCTCAACATTGATTTCAGCGCCCTGAAATCGGATGGTGGATCGGATCAGCCGCAAGTGTGCGCCATTGAGGTGCTATCGACCAGTACTACCTTGGCAGCTACCGCCAGCACGCAGTACGCCGTGGCAGCAGAACCTACTTCGGCTGCCGCACCCGTCCTGACTGCTATTACGCTTTCTGCCTACCCCAACCCTACCCCCGATGGGCAGGTGACTATTACGCTGCCTGAACCGCAGACCGGCGAGGTATGGTACACTTTGTTTTCGGCCACAGGCAGTGCCGTTTCGGGAGGCAAGGCCTCGCTGGGCGCCTTTGGCAGCGAGCTGAAGCTGGATCTAGGACGCGGCATGAAACAGCCGGGCACCTACTACCTCTGGCTGCAAAGCAAAACCTGGCAGTCGCGCTTCAAGATTGTGCGGCAATAATGCTCTGTCTTTCCCCCACATACACTCGGCAGAGAATATGTGGGGGAAACAGAAACAGTTCGGGCCTACTGGTGGTATTGAGTGTAGTATGCACGAATCAACTTCTTCCTTCGATACCGTTGTAATTGGCGCCGGACCGGTGGGCTTGGCCTGTGCCCTCGAAATCCAGCGCCGGGGCTTTACCGTGTGCGTGGTGGATAAGGGCGCCTTGGTTAACTCTGTGGTAGGATATCCCAACCAGATGGAGTTCTTCTCTACCCCGGAGCTGCTGGAGATTGGGGGCTACCCCATGCCAACCAACCACTACAAGCCACTCCGCGAAGATGCCCTCGACTACTACCGTCGGGTGGCCCAGGCGGAGAAACTCACGCTTCGGCTCTATGAGCGAGTAATAGGGCTGGAAGGCGAAGAAAACCACTACGAGGTAGTAACTACCAAAGGGCGCATTGCCACTCGGTTTGTGGTGGTGGCTACCGGCTTCTTCGATGTGCCGGTGAAGATGAACGTGCCGGGCGAGGACTTGCCCAACGTGAGCCACTACTACAAAGAGCCGTACACACACGTCGACCAACGGGTGGTGGTGGTAGGGGCCAGAAACTCCTCAGCCAAAGCCGCCTTGCAACTGCTGCGCGCCGGTGCGCATGTTACCATGGTAGTGCGTAGCGCCGAGTTGTCGCCGTCAGTGAAGTACTGGATACGACCAGATCTGGAAAATCGCATTAAAGAAGGGCGCATCAAAGCATACTTCAATGCAACGATTCAGGAAATCCGCCCCACTGAGGTGGACATAGCCACGCCGGAAGGCTTAATTACATTGCCCACGGATTTCACCTATGCCCTCACCGGCTACCGCCCCGACTATTCGCTGTTAGATGCCTTGGGCATCAGCACGCAAGACGACGCGGCACGTACGCCTACCCACAACCCAGACACGTTTGAGACCAACCGCCCCGGCGTGTATATGGCTGGCACTGTGTGCGGTGGCCTGAATACCAGCCGCTGGTTTATTGAAAACGGCCGCTACCATGCAGCCGTTATTGCGGCTCACCTGGCTGGCGAGGCGGCTCCGGCTACTCCACAGGTTCTTCAGCCGGTGCAAATGTCGAAGTAGCAGCTTATGTAAGTAAAAAAAGCCGGTTCCAGGTAGCTGGAACCGGCTTTTTTATGACTTTTTAGTAGTGCTTAGGGAAACTTAACACCCCGATAATCCAGCGGATTGAGTTGGGGGACGCTGGCGTTGTACTTCGCGTTGATGGCCTTAATCATCTCATTGGCCACAATGGCATACCCGCGGGGTGTGAGGTGCACGCCATCCAGCGAGAACAGGTTGCCACTGATGAAACCGGCGTTGTTGGGTACGCCATTCACAACCACGCCACCGGCTGCCACCCGGGTTAGGAAAGCATTAGCATCAAAGTAGGCCAGCCCTTTGCGGTCGGCGCTTGCCTTGATGATATTGTTGAGCGCTGTGGTGCGGTTATTCACGGCTGTTACTTCGGCAGCATCTAGCACAAGGGCGTTAGCCAACGGGTTGGCAGCAGCAGCCAGCAGCGCCGCAGTGGCAGCCGGTGCACCAGGAATTTCCAGGCCAATACCATTTGGGAAGGGGCTGGTAGCGCTTGGCGTATTGATAACCGAACGGGCGGGCAGTAGAATTAAGTCACTAGCCGTTGCCAACCGAACAGGTGTAGTGGTGCTGCTGGTGCGCACGTACAGTGCAAAGCGGGTACCGGCCGGTAGCGCGGGCAACCCCAACGCCTGCGCAATGAGCGGGGCCTGTGCAGCCGGAATAGGGGTAGCATTCACCTGCGCAATAACCGCTGCCGTAGAAATAGTGGTGAACAGCGGCGTGCTGGTAACGCTCGGAATATTTGCCACAATTCCCTTGGCATCGTTCTGCGTCAGGGCATCAACCACTTGGTTGTACTTGGTAGTAAACTCCGCATCCGGGGTGAGCGGAGCGCTAGTACCACCCGAGCTGGCATACCCTAACACGTCATTGTTACCCAGCCAGTTAGAAAAGAAGGTAGGCTTGATAGTGGCCACTCGCTCTTGCACATATTGTAAGTAGCTGGCCGGCGAGTTGCTTAGCAGGCGCTCGAAGTACGGGTTGAAGCCCAGCGGGTTATTCAGACCATAACCATTCGTGGTTACATCGGCCACCCGAATACCGGGCACGCCCAGGTTTTGGTTGGCAGCGGCATTGGCAGGCTTGGCAAGCAGCGGCGTTTTGGTATCGGCTCCGGTGCCTACTACTGCTCCTGGCGCTCTATTGGCAATCTGCGGGTTGTTATTGGCATCAATACCCGCGAGGTAGAGGTAGCCCGAGCCATTCGCCTGGGCTTCTGTAAACAGCGGCTGCACAAAGTCGCCGCCGCCTACCGCCCGGAACTGCTGGGCCAGCATGGCGGGGTAGGAGTTCTGCTGACCTTCCAGGTACAAACCATTATCAGAGAAGCCAGCCGTGAGCGAGTTACCCACGGCAATGTAGCGGGAGAAATCGGCGGTGCCGGCGCTGGTTTTTACTTCGTCTTCCAGGTCGGGCTGGCAGGCAGTGAGGCCGAGCCCTAGCAGCGCCAGAAACGGCACTACTCTACGAAATGTAATCGTATACATGTGTTCAGAACGGGAGGTGGGAAATTAGAAAGTGTAGTTCAGGCCCAGGCCCGGAATCACGATATTGGTTTTGTAAGTACCTGCTACCCGGTCGGTGGTGCCGTTGTTGACCAGATCGGCCTGGGTTTCGGTGCGCTTCTGAATGCGGATAAACTGCCCCGAGAGGTCCAGGCTGAACTTGCCGAACGCATAGGAAGCACCCACGGTACCGCTTACGCGGTCGTTGTCGGGGGTTTCGGGCGTCACGTAGCCGTCGGGCACGGGCGTCATGTCGTAGGAGCCGCCGGCGCGCACCGTCAGGCCACTGGTGAGCTTGTACTGGCCGCCCAGGCGGAACGTGAGAGCATCCTGGTAGTTGCGCTTGGAAACGCTGGTGGTTTGTCCGTTGATCTGCTGGTCGAAATCGAAACGCAGCTCGCGGTACTTGCTCCACTGCACGAAGTTCACATCGAAGCCAATAGTCAGGTTTTCGTTGGGCATCACGCCAATACCTACCGAGGTGGTAGCGGGCAGCGGCAGGGTAGCGCCAAACTTGGTAGCCTGGAAACGGCTTCGGAATGATTCCGGAATGTTGGTGAACGTCACGTCGCCGTCGTTGTCCACCACGGCGTCGATTTTGGAGCGGTGGCTGATGCCGATGCTCAGCTTATCCGAAGGCTTATAATAGATGCCCGCGTTGAAGCCCAGCTTGGTTTTGGCTTTGCCATCCAACTCAATGTGGCCGTAGGAGTCGGGTAGGGCAATGTCGCGCTGGAGGTTTACGGCACCGTAAGCCAGCACCACCAGGCCAGCACCTACGCTCAGCTCGTCGGTGATGGCGTAGCTGAAAGTAGGCTGCACAAACACAGATTTCAGGTCGATATCCGTGAGGGCAGTGCGGCCTTCCCAGCCATTGGCGTAGCCCAGCTTACTGCCAAAAGGCGTGTACACGGCAATGCCCGCCCGAAACTTGCCCTCGGCCGGCCCAAAGCCCGCGTACAAGCTGAACGGCGTGACAACGCTGTTGCGCAGCTCGCGCTGCATGTTGCTCCCCTCGGCCACAAAAGCGTTGCGGGCAAGCGTAACGTTGCCGCCCAGCTGCACGCCCCGCTCCCGCACCATGGCCAGCGCGCCAGGATTGTAGAACATAGCGGCCTGATCCAGCGACAGGCCTACCCCTACGCCGCCCATGCCGTTGTTTTTGATACCAGCCAACGTGACCTGGTAGCCACCGGCCACAGCACTGCCCGTACCGGCAAGCAGCGCACCACTCACGAGGAGTAAAGATTTAAGCTTCATACAGTGATAAAAAGGTGAGATTTTGAAGAGAGCAGAATCGGAAATCAACGCAACTAAATGTAGAAAGAAAACCCGGATAAAGTATGCTTGCCGAGTAGTTTGCGTTTTCTCGAAATCGTTTTCGCTATTGGGCTGCAAAGCAACAAAAAGCCTACCGTTCTTGCTATATGTTCCTGACCTTCCCGGTGTGCATATCCAAGACGTGGCCCTGCACCAGCACATGCACGTGCAGGCCGAGCATACTCACAGGCTCGCCCTGCGCTATCTGATTGAGAGTAGAGCCGTGCAGGTGCCGGCCATCCAGTACTATCACTTGCCCGTAGCCAAATACCTCGGCCTGCTGCCCATGTCGAATTATGATACCCGTTTCCTCACCCAGCCCCAGACCCAGATATGAGGTGTGCGCGAGCACGGCATGGGCCAGGCGCCCAAACCGGCCACGCTCCACAAAATGCTGATCAATCAGCAGATGCGGCAACAGGCCCAGGCCCGGCAGCACCTCGATGCCGCCCTTGCGCAGGGCCCGCCACCCCTGCCCGCCTACCAGCATATGGGCGGGTAGGGCCGCCGCACCGGCACTGGTACCCGCCACCAGGAACGCGGCATCGGTCTGGAAGCGGTAGCGCAATACGCGTAGAAACTCGGTATCGGCCAGAAAATCGGTAATGCGCTCCTGGTCGCCGCCCGTGAAGAACACTAGCGCGGCCTGCTGCAGGCGACGCAGGGTAGCGGGGTGGTCGGCGGGGTGGTGCTCGTCGATGGCCAAGTGCTGCACGTGCTGGCAGCCTAGCTCGCGCAGGACCTGCTCGTAGGCCGCCGCCGTGGCAGCCACGTCGCGCGAGGCCGTGGTGATGATTTCAACAGGTAGCTTCGGCGACGGAAGCAGGGTGCACAGCTGGGCCAGTAGAGCATCATCGTCGCCCCCACCAAAGGCTACAAGGGTTCCGAGCGGAAAGTCAGATGAAAGCATTCAGGGCAGGTAGAGAAAGCCCAAAAATAGTGGGCAACAACGTAAGGCAGGCGCTTAGCCAACCCGTGAAAACGGGACGAATCAATTCGCAGCTGGCTGGCAAGCTCCCGGGAAGTACGCGAAGCGAACAGCCAAGGACGCACCATTTATAAAAAAATAGGCTTTAAGGGTGCCAAACGCCACAGTTAACCGGCCGTATTCTTCTACTTTTGCGCGTTCAATTGTACCAAACGTCGTTGCCTAGCGAAAAACGCCTCCCCTTAGTTATTGTATGAATCAGCACCCGACCACCGAGTTCATTACGTCCCTGATTCAGGAGGGCGAGTTTTTCAAACTCAAGGAAGTATTAAAAAAGTTTGAGCCGGGCGAGGTAGTCGAGCTGATTGAGGAAGAGGAAGAGCGCGAACAGCTGATTATCTTCCGTCTGCTGCCGTTGGAACTGGCTACGCAGGTGTTCGAATACCTCGACCTGGATATTCAGCGGCATTTTCTGGCCAACCTGGCGCAGGACAAGATTACGGACATCCTCAACGAGATGTCGCCCGACGACCGCACGGCCCTGCTGGAGTTTCTGCCCGACGAGCTGGTGCGGGAGCTGATTCAGACCTTGTCGGAGCCGGAGCGCAAGGTAACGCTGGAGTTGCTGGGCTACCCCGAGTACTCGGTGGGCCGCCTGATGACGCCCGACTACATTGCTATTCGCGAGAACTGGACCGTGCAGCAGGTGCTGGACTACATCCGCCGCCACGGCGGGCAGTCAGAAACCCTGAGCGTGCTGTACGTGACCGACAGCCGCGGCCGGCTGATTGATGATATCCGCATCCGGGAGTTTCTGCTGGCCGACCCGCAAACCCGCGTGAACGAGCTGATGGACAACCGCTTCGTGCACTTGCAAACCATGCAGGACCAGGAAGAAGCCATTGAAGTGTTTCGGCGCAACGACCGCGTGGCCCTACCCGTGGTGAACAGCGACGGTATTTTGTACGGCATCGTCACCATCGACGACATCCTGGATATTCGGGAGGAAGAAGATACCGAGGACATCCAGAAGCTGGGTGGTTCGGAGGCCCTGGATGAGCCCTACCTCACTATCTCGCTCGCCAAGATGATTCAGAAGCGGGCCGGCTGGCTGGTTATTCTGTTTCTGGGCGAGATGCTGACGGCCACAGCCATGGGCTTTTTTGAGGGTGAGATTGAGAAGGCGGTGGTGCTGGCGCTGTTTGTGCCGCTCATTATTTCCAGCGGTGGCAATGCTGGCTCGCAGGCTACCTCGCTTATCATCCGGGCCATGTCGCTGGGCGAGCTGACGGTGGGTGAATGGTGGAAAGTGATGCGCCGGGAGTTGCTGTCGGGGGCGTTGCTAGGTGGTATTCTGGGTGCAGTAGGCTTTCTGCGCATCCTGCTGTGGCAGCAAACGGGCTTCTATGACTACGGTCCGCACTGGTTTCTGGTGGGCTGCACGGTAGGGTTGTCGTTGGTGGGCATTGTGCTGTGGGGGTCGTTGTCGGGCTCTATGCTGCCGCTGCTGCTCAAGAAGCTGGGCTTCGACCCGGCCACATCGTCGGCGCCGTTTGTGGCTACGCTGGTCGACGTGACGGGGCTGATTATCTACTTCTCGGTAGCCACGCTGTTCCTGAGCGGCACATTGTTGTAGGAAGGGGTAGGGGCGGCTTGCAGCCGCCCCTCGTTGACAGAAAATGCGCCGCAAGGATTTTCCTACCTTGGTGTATTATGCGTATCTTCTTGTTAATCTGCCTATTGCTACTAACTGCCTGCGACGCCACTAACCCACCCGCCGCGGACACGCAGAGAACCGGCTGGCACCCCATCCTCACCGAAAACCGCCGCTTCGTGTACGCAGCCCGCTGGTACGCACCGGGCACTACCACGGCTACTCTAGACACGGTGGTGCTGACGGCGCTGGGGAAGCCGTGGGCTTCTGATTCTACTCAGACAGCATATGAGTGGTCATTTCGGTTTGAACTGGACACTACATTAACTACTGCACAAAGTGTAGTAGTAGGTGCTTTCGACAAACCCAACAAATTCTGGTTGCATCCACCGCGCCGCAGTCACTACAATATCACGGAACTCAATCCTTTCCCTGATATTGAGCTTCCGGCCAAAATAGGTAGAACGTGGAAGGTGAAAAATTTTTATGCGCCGGATTATGCCTCTAATCCGGCATGGGCTACCTGGGAAGGTTCCTTGTATCTCCAGCAGCAATGGAAAATCACAGATTCCACCCTCCTCCCTACCCCACTTGGGAGCCTACCCTGCCACCGCGTGCAGGCAATAAGTACCTGCAAGCTGGGCACCACCGCGCTGGAATCGTACTTCAACCCGCTCTATGGGTTCGTGCGGATGCACTACCGCAACATCGACCAGAGCCGGTTGGAGCTGGAGCTGGTATCGGTAACGTCGCGGCCCACGCTGGATAAGTCTATGTTTTCGCGCCACTTATGAGGAGTTGCAGGTGCCCTGTTTGCTAGGCTGGCTTATACATTTGCTACAGCACGTGTAGAGACGCATACTTGCGTCTCGTCTGCCGCGCCATGTGCACGAAATTGTTCAACGACAAGACGCAAGTATGCGTCTCTACGCGTGCATCTGCAGCGCAAAATAGCTTCTTAGTCGCAGGAGGTAAGCGCGTTTCGCTTACCTTTCTTGTACGCTACCAAAGCACACAAATCCCTATTTATCAATCCTTTGCTGAATATAAAAAATTTTCTTTTGTTGCAGGCAACCATTTCAGGATAGCGGCCGAGTAGGCGAGTATAAACCTGGTAACCGTGGCGCAGCTCGACCCCGAACCTCAGATGCTTTTGGCTCTCCTGGCTGGCTGCCGCCGTGCCGATCGGGAGTGCCAGCACCAGCTGTACCTGCGGTACTACAGCTACGGCATGAGCATTGCGCTGCGCTACACCCGCACCCGCGATGAGGCCATGGAAGCCGTGAACGATGGCTTCATGAAGGTTTTCCAAGATATCGGCCGCTTCGACCCGGCCTTGCACGAGCTGACGGGCTCGTTTCGGGGCTGGCTGCGCAAGGTGATGGTGCACACGGCCATCGACCACTACCGGCGCACGGCAAAGCACGCGCACACCCAGGAGCTGGATACGGTAGCCTATACCCTACCCGACGACGGCAACAACGCCCTCGACCAGCTCTCCTACCAGGATCTGCTGGCGCTTATTCGTCAACTCTCACCGGCTTACCGCACGGTGTTCAACCTCTACGTCATCGACGGTTTTTCGCACGAAGAAATTGCTGGTCAGCTGGGCATCTCGGTGGGGGCTTCCAAGTCTAATCTATCGAAAGCGCGGGCACATCTAAAGCATTTTTTACAACCTAGTATTTCCCATGTCTACACCGGACGATCTATCGGACAATGAACTCGACGCGCTTTTCCAGCGCAGCGCGGCGTCCTATCCGGAGCTAGACGGACAGGAGGGCTGGCAACGTATGACTACGCGCCTCGACACGGAGATGCAAGTGCAACGCGAGCGAGCCAGCGTCGTGCGCCTGTTTGGTGCCGAAACGCTTTCATTGCTGATTTTGCTGCTAGGCAGCTTTTATATAGTAGACGCTTTTTGGGGTAGCGACGACCGGTGCGCTACTGCCACCCCAACGGCTACCAGCATCGATACTTCCCAACGCAGACCCGCTAGTACTTCCCGCCTTTCCGGCGTTACGCGCCCTACCTCCTCCGCCAGTGCGGCGGCTTCGGCCACTGCCAGTTCGCTTGTGGCGCCCGTTGCGTCCTCTTTGCCAACTCCCGCTGCCCCTACCCTGGCCGAGTCGCCTAATCCGATACCAGCAGGGCAACCAGGCAGTGCAGAAGGCGCTGCTGCT
Source organism: Hymenobacter citatus (assembly GCF_014333615.1). GTDB lineage: Bacteria > Bacteroidota > Bacteroidia > Cytophagales > Hymenobacteraceae > Hymenobacter > Hymenobacter citatus. Next base: position 235,871 of record NZ_JACSCY010000003.1, read on the forward strand.
CTGCCTCGCCAGCAGCGAGTTCCATCGCGTGTAGCGAACCGCAAGGAATACAAACGTACTGCTTCGGCCGCGCGGCTTCGCAACGTGCATTCGCAGCCGGTTGCCGCTGCTTCTGTTGCTCACGCGCCAGATGCAACCAGTCGGCCTGGGGCCAGTGCGTCAGTGGCCGAAGCGCCTACCCCTTCTTCGGTTGCCGCAGCCACAGCGCCAAGTTCTATGCCTGCGCCTACCGCACCAGGGTCCGACTCGCTGGTAGTGCAGGCGGTGCCACTGGCTGTTGCAGCGGCCGACTCGGTAGCTCCCCCAACGCGGCCCGAAAAGCTGGGCAAGCCAGCCTACCGCTTTGGTGTGGGCCTGGTGTATGCGCCCGAGGTAAGCACCGTGCGGTTTGCCCAAGCCACGCGGCCGGGCAGCAATGTGGGCGTGTTGCTGGAGTACCGCGCCACGGCCCGCTGGCGCATCACCACGGGCCTGATTCGCTCGGTGAAGCTGTACGAAGCACGCGGCTCGGACTACCACGCCCCCGCCGGCTTCTGGACCACCCGCTACGATATTGACGAGGTGTATGCCAACTGCCGCATCCTCGACATTCCGGTGAATATGCGCTTCGATGCCCTGGTGCGCCCGCGCTACGCGGTGTTTACCAGCGCAGGCCTTTCTACCCTATTCATGCGGCGCGAAACCTACGATTACGACTACTACCTACAGGGCCAAAGCGTCAGCCGCGAATGGACGCTGAAGAACGGCTCCAACCACCCGTTTAGCGTGCTCAACCTGTCGGCGGGGTATGAGCGCACCCTCGGCGGCCGGTGGTCGGGCCAGGCCGAGCCGTTTGTGAAGCTGCCGCTGGGTGGCGTGGGCTTCGGCAAAGTGAAGCTCAGCAGCGCCGGCGTTTTCTTCTCGCTCAAATACCAGTTGCTTCCCACAGCCACGCAGCCCGTGCGCTAAGGTTTCTTCCCCTGCTTTTCGGCCTACCCAAGGCTCCTGCTCCGGTGCGCGCATTGCCCCCGGCCGAGCCGCTGCGTGCCTGCATTTTCACACTCACACCCTCTATCTAATTCTTCATCAACCACTTAACCAATCATCACCATGAAAAACGTAGCCGTATTTTCTTCCGTACGCCGCCTGCTGGGGGTAGTGCACCTCCTGCTACTCGGTGGCCTGCTCATAGGCGCCGTGAGCTGCGGCAAAGACGACAACAACACGCCCCCCGACCTGGATGCCCAAGCCACGGTGAAGCTGACTACCACCCCTACCATGGGTAGCTTTCTGGTTGATAAGCAGGGCAACACGCTCTACTACTTCACCCGCGACGTGGACGGCGCCAACGTGTGCACCGGCGGCTGCGCGGCGGTGTGGCCCATCTTCTACGAGCCCGATCTGAAGGTAGGCAATGGCCTGAACGCGGCCGATTTTACCACCAAGAACACGGCTGGCGGCCAACCGCAGACCTACTATAAGGGGTGGCCCTTGTACTACTACGCGCCGGCCGTAAACGGGCAAAACGTGCGCGAGCAGCCCGGCGCCACTACCGGCGAGGGGGTAGGCAATGTGTGGTTTGTGGTGAAGCCCGACTACTCCCTGATGCTGGCGACCAAAGCCGTGACCAACAAAGCCACGGGCCAAACAGCCAACGCCAACTTCCTGATTGATGCGCAGGGACGCACGCTCTACCTATTCGGGAAAGATACGCGCCTGCCCGGCTCCCTCGCGACCAACTGCCAGGATGGTTGCCTGTCGGCGTGGCCAGCGTTTTACACTGCACCCACTAGCCTACCTTCCAGCTTGAAAGCCAGCGACTTTGGCGTACTGAACCGCAGCAATGGGCAGCAGCTGCTCTACAAGGGCAAGCCCCTCTACCTCTACAGCGGCGACAACAGCACCCGCGGCCACGCCGACGGCCACGGTCTGCGCAACGGCGACGACACCTGGACCGTGGCAAATCCCTAGGCAGCACCTACCCTACTTCTCTGCTGTATGCTACGCCCTCTACCCTGCCTTCTGAGCAGCTTGCTATTGCTGGCCGGCTGCGTGTACGACCACGCCGATGAGCCGGTGGCGCCTACCCCTACCGCCTGCGACACCGCTACCGCTACCTACGCGCTGTTTGTGTCGCCGCTGCTGGACCAGCGGTGCCGCTCCTGCCACAACGCGCAGTTTCCGCAGGGCGGCGCCAACCTCGCTGACCTGGCTCAGGTGCAGCGCTATGCCCGCAACGGCACCCTGCTGGGCGTGGTCAGCCACGCGGCGGGCTACCCGGCCATGCCCAAAAACGGCCCCAAGCTGTCGGATTGCGAAATCACCCGCCTGAAGAAGTGGATCGACGACGGCGCCCTCAATAATTAACGCTCATCCCTACTGCTCGTCTGCTATGAACGTGTTACTGATGCTCCTGGTGGTGCTGCCGGCCTGGCTGGCGGTGCCCCTGAAATACACCACGCGTACTGCTTCTATTTCTTTTTTCTCTAGTACGCCCCTCGAAGACATCGACGCGCATAACCGCCAAGTGGGCGCCGCCTTTGATGCGGCTACCGGGCAGGTGGCTTTCACGGCTGCCATGAGGGATTTTCAGTTCAAGCGCAGCCTGATGCAGGAGCACTTCAACGAAAACTACATGGAATCGGAACGCTACCCGAAGGCCACGTTTGCGGGCCGCGTGCTGAGCTATACGCCGGAGCTGCTACAACAGGCTGGCCCGCAAACCGTGCAGGTAGAGGGCGACCTGACCCTGCACGGCGTAACGCGCCGTGTGCGGGTGCCCGGTACGCTGGAGCTACGCGGGACGCAGCTACTGATGCAGTCGAAATTTACCGTAGCCCCTGCCGATTTCAAGATTGAAATACCAGCGCTGGTGCGCGCCCACCTTGCCAAAACAATGGAGGTGACGGTAGAAGCCGCCTGCGGACCTGCCACCTAACCATTGCTTCAACGGCTTGTCCTACTGAGCGCTACTGGCGCCTCTCGTCCGTGATTTTTCCGAGGCAGCAACGTGGCAGCGGCGCTCGGCAGGACAAGCCAACTGGAGTATTTCTTACGCCTACTTCCTACTTGGTTATGATCAGACCTTTTCTCTTCTTCCGATACCTTGTGCTGCTCCTTTTGCTGACTGGCGCCACTCGCGCCTACTGCCAGAACGATTTGCTCAGCTCCCTGGAAAGGCAAACCGCCGACAGCCTACGCCCTACCTATACCACGGCCACCTTCAAGGGCACGCGCGTCATCAATGGGCAGTCGGTGGAGACGCCGGGGGCGCATACGCTGCTGTTCCTGATTTCACACCGATTTGGGCAGCTCAACAGCGGCGCCTACAACTTTTTCGGTCTTGACCAAGCCACCATTCGGCTGGGGCTGGAGTACGGCCTCACCGACCGGCTGGCCGTGGGGGTAGGGCGCAGCTCGCTGGAAAAAACCTTCGATGGCTTTCTGAAATACAAGCTGCTGCGGCAGGGCAGCGGCCCACGAGCTATGCCCCTCTCGGCTACCTTGCTGGCTACCTCGGCCCTGTCTACCCTGAAATTTGGCGACGAGCGCACCGGCGTGCGTCGCCTCACCTACACCTACCAGGTACTGCTGGCCCGCAAGATCAGTCCGGCCCTATCGGTGCAGCTCATGCCCACGCTCATCCACCGCAACTTTGTGGCTACCAGCAACGCCCAAAACGACGTGTATGCCGTGGGCGTGGCGGCCCGGCAGAAGCTCACCAAGCGTTTTGCCCTCACAGGCGAGTACTACTACCTGCTGCCCGGCACCACCGCCGACCAGTTTCGTAACTCCCTGGCGCTGGGCTTCGATATTGAAACCGGCGGGCACGTGTTTCAGCTGCACGTGACCAACTCGCAGGGTATGATTGAGAAATTCTTCGTTCCCCAAACCACCGGCCGCTGGTGGCAGGGCGACCTGTACTTCGGTTTCAACGTGTCGCGGGCATTTACACTAGGCGGGCGGTAACTCGCCCCAACCCATCGGCCGCTGGTCCGTAGCAAGGGAGCTGCTTGCTGGCCTCTTGCTACCCTATGCCTACTGGTCTTTCTGTTCGGATTGTTGCTTACGTGTGCGGCTGCGTGGCCCTGCTCTTTCTCAGCGGCTGCGCTGCCGTAGGTCGTCTGACCCAGCTGGAAGATGGCTGGTACCACGTGCCCCACCTGGGCGGCAACGACTCGCTGGCGCAGCAGCTTCGTCAGGTTCCAAAAGGCCTGGTGTATGTGCAGCAGCGCGCCGATACGCTCCTGCTCTCGCCCTATACCGAGCAGCCGCAGCCTAGCACTTACCACTATGAGCTGCAAAGCAACCACCACGCCCTGCTATTCAACCGCACCTTCGACGTGGATGTGTTTACGCTGCCCGTGAAGGCCCGGCCGCCCCGCGAGGGGGTGCCGGTTCAGCTCAATACCACCTTCAGCGCCGCCGTATACGTGGGCCGCCGCGTCGATTATTACTACCTGCACAAGCACACGCTGGCGCCCTGGCAACACGAGCCGCGCATTCGGGCTACCGGGCTGGGCTACGGACTGTTCTTTGGAATGGGGTCTACCAACGTAACAAACGACGTGACGCGCCAGCACGCCGGCCCCGAGTATGAGGGGTTTGTGCTACACGCCGGGGCAGCTACAATTTATGATGCTCGTATCTTCAATGTAGGTTTAGCTGTGGGATTTGACAACCTATTGGGCCCCGACCGAACGTACTGGATTTACCAGCACCGACCCTGGTTTGGCCTGTTATTCGGCTTGGATCTGAATTAACAAAGTCCTTATTCACTAATATAATTAGCAATAAATAACTCAAACCTTCTTTATCCTATTTTCGTTAGCAGCTTATATATCCTAACGCTGCACTCATGAAAATTCCTGTTGAAAAAGGTCAAGACAAAGGCTTCCTGCCCGATGGCCGCTATACGGTTGAAATCACCGACATTGAAGAAGGTACCAGTGAGCACCAAAACGTGCCTTACTTTGCTGCCCGCTTGGAAAATGAGCAGGGTTTCGTAACGCAACGCTTCTATACGTCTCCGGCCGGCATGCCCATCTTGCTGAGCTTCTGCGAGGCGGCCGGCGTGCACCCCGAAGAAGGAAAGGACATCGATACCAAACAGCTCATCGGCAAAAAACTGTCGGTAGAAGTATCGGACCACGCCTACGCCGACCCTGCTACCGGCAACGACCGCACCATCAAGCAAGCCACCGGCTTCCGGACGGCGTAGCTTCATACCCCTGTAGTTACCAGAAAAGCCAACGGCTCCCTCAAAAATCGAGGCGGCGGTTGGCTTTTTTGTCGCTGTGGCGTTTCTTTTCTTCCAGGCGTTTGCGCACGGCGCCCGCACTGGGGCGCGAGGCTTTTCGTGCTTTGGGCTGTTGCAGATTCTCTTGGAGCAGCGCGTAGAACTTCCGTAGCGCGTGTTCTTTGTTGCGCAGTTGGCTGCGGTCTTCCTGAGCTACTACCAATAGGTAGCCATCGGTGGTGATGCGGCCGGCTAGCTTTTCCTGCAAGCGCAGCTTCTGCTCGTCGGTGAGCAGGCGCGAGGTGGCCAGGTGAAACCGCAGCTCCACCCGCGACTCTACCTTGTTCACGTTCTGGCCACCGGGGCCGCTGCTACGGCTGGTTTGTACCTGAAGCTCGGGCCAAAAATAATCGGCGGGGGGTAGGGCCATAACAGGAAAACGGTCAAATGAGGGTAAGGAATAAGGTTAGCGTTAAAAGCTAGTTCCCCTCCTTTTTTAAGGGGGAGAACTAGCTTTTAGCGCTAGGTAGCGTCTACGCAAAAATACCCTGCCAACGCTAGTCGACAGGGTATTTTGTCAGGAGAACGGAGGTGTGCTAGTGTGCGGCTGCGGCAGGCACTTTGCGTACCAGCCCTGTGATACCGCCGCGTTGCAGGCGCTTGCGCACGGCATCGGCGGTAGCCCAGTCGGCGAATTCACCTATCACTACCCGGTTGAGAGAGCGGCTAGCCACGGTTTCGGTGGCTACCGTTACGGAGAGCTGCTGATCTACGGCCAGGATTTTGGCTTGCATAGCGGCCGCGTTGCGGGCATCGCCAAACGTGCCGGCTTGCACCACGTAGGTAGGCTTCAGCACAACCGGGGCGGCGGGGGCGGGCACCTCTACAGCTACCTCCGTTGTTTCCAGAGGCGTACCCAAGGCCAGCGAATCATCTTCTATCAAGGCAGCCAGGTCGGCGGGGGCAGCAATGGGGCCCAGGGGCGTATCATCGGGCACTACCTCGGCTACCACCTCAGCCGAGCCGTGCGTGATAACACCTAAAGGACGGGCTGCTATTTCAGACAAGTCTAGGATGCGGGCCTGGCGGAACGGGCCGCGGTCGGCTACGCGCACCACCACGGCTTGGCCGTTGTCGGGGTTTGTCACGCGCAGGCGGGTGCCGAAGGGTAGGGTTTTGTGAGCGCAGGTGTACTTATGACGGTCGAACCGCTCGCCGCTGCTAGTGCGGCGTCCTTGGTGCTCCCGGCCGTACCAAGAGGCGCGGCCGCGCAGCACGGCGGTGCGGTGAGAGGTAGCAGTCAGAGCTTTTTCGTCGTCGCTGAGGCGGGTGGCTCGGGTGGTCTGTGGCAGCGCCAAAAGCACGGCAAAAAGCACTGCGATGAGAGAACCAGAAACACGCTGTCGGAGAGGCAACTTCATTCAAACACGAATTGGTGAATCCGACAAATCTAGAGGCCCACAACTAAACCGGCCTTGCATCGTCCTATTTTCGCACCTGTGAGCTTTCTATATAATTGTACTTTTTATATAAAATTTGCATTAAAATAATTTGATGTTTGCATGAAGCAACGATGCTCAAATCGTCATTTGTGTTTAGTAAAGACAACTTTTATGCTATTATAGGACAAATCAAAGACAATGGCAGAAATAAGATTATCCGGCTCCTAAAAAAATTATGATCTTCGTCTGATTCCTCCCGTATACCATAGGTTGGAAAAGTCCGAATTATTCCGTATGCCCTATAGTACGACGGACTGCTGCACTTACTCTTGTATTCTATGGATTTTGGTCGCCTTTCTGATCTGCGCTACGTCGTTTTTTCGCTGCCCCCCGACCACCCTGCCACTGCCGCCGTGCTGGCTCGCACAACGGCTACCCCACCGGCCCCTGCCGTGTATGTGGGTTGCCCCATCTGGACCAACAAAGCATGGTTGGGTTCCTATTTTCCGGCAGGTATCAAAGACGCCGACTATCTGCACTATTACGCCCGGCAGTTCAATAGCATCGAGCTGAATACCACCCACTACCGCATCCCGGATGCGCCTACCGTGCGGCGCTGGCGCGACGCAGTGCCACCAAGTTTCCGCTTCTGCCCCAAGCTACCCCAAAGCATCAGCCACGACCGCGCCCTGTACAACGCCGACGACCTCACACTGTCGTTTTGCCGCAGCATAGGCGAGTTGGGCGAGCGGCTGGGGCGAGCATTTCTGCAACTGCCGCCCCACTTCGGCCCCGAGCACCTACCCCGCCTGGAACGCTACCTGCTCGATTTTCCCGCTGAAATCCCGCTGGCTGTGGAGCTGCGTCATCCCGCGTGGTTTGCCAATACCGAGCTGTTTGCCACCGTGTCGGCCATGCTGGAAGCGCTGGACAAAACGTTGGTGCTAAGTGACGTAGCCGGTCGCCGCGACGTGCTACACATGCGCCTAACCACGCCCACGGCCTTCATCCGCCTCAACGGCCACGGCCTGGTGCCCAGCGACTACCAGCGCGCCGACGCCTGGGCCGAGCGCCTGGCCGCGTGGCTCGGGGCCGGCCTGCAAACGGCCTACGTGTTCATCCACCAGAAAGACATTATGCACTCGCCCCTCTGGACGCAGCACTTTTTGCAGCGTGTGCAGCAGCTCACGGGCATAGCCGTAGAGCCACCCCGCGTGATTCCGCAGCCGGTGCAGGGGAGCTTGTTCTAACAGGCCTTACGCCCGAGTCGTCTGCCGGTCCGACGCCGTAGGCGTCCGACCGGTTGTCGTTGCTGACCGCCGCGCCGTCTGTTGGTGTCGAGGCCGCATGAACCGACGCATTTGCCACGTCCACCTGCCGTTCGTGCAACGCCCGAGTCGTCTGCCGGTCGGACGCCTACGGCGTCGGACCGGCGAGCGACTCGGGTGTAAGGCCTTTTTAAGAATGATGCAGGCAATACGTGTCTTAATCAGATAAAGTAAACCCCGGTTCCCTTCCTGCTTAGAAGATAGAAACCGGGGTTTATTTTATCGCCTGGGGCGCAACGCAGGTACTATTCAATGCGCTAAGCTGAGGCGAATGTTTAGCTCTGCTATAGGACTCAGCGGACGCTTTATCTCTCCTGTATTTGTAGCATAGTTGTAGGTGTACTTTGAATGATTTCCTACGCCTAGGCCTACGTTACCATCAAATAGCCCCCAGTTGCCTATCCGGCGCTGCATACCCCATAGTGCTGTCACACCTGAATAGTCGTACACATACTGACGCCGCATATCTGTCGCATAGTATGGCTTGTAGCTATACCAATCATTGCTAAGCTGCAAAGCCAAATAGTTACCTACAAAAGGACCGTGCGCACGGCCGCGTTGCTCTCGCTTTATCTGATTGTAGTAGTAACGCGCTCCAAGGTCTGTGTTGATCCGGGCTAGTTGTACAAATGATCTATCACTCGTTCGATAACGGCCACCCGTTTGTAGCATTGGTGATATATTACCGTAGACAGAAAATTTAGGCGTAAGCTGACGCTCTACCCCGAGCGTAATCGGTAGCAGCAAACCGGAATAGCTACCATACCCCGACTCACGAGTTAAGCCCGTGCCCAGCTTGAAGAGCGTATTAGGCAGCCACGTGGTGGAGGGGGTGGAGGCAGCAGCGGTTGGTGCCTCCGTTTCCCTCTCGGTTTGTGCAAACGCAACACTTGGCAGCAGCAGAGCGGCAGTAGCGGCCGACGCTAGAATGGTTTTCATGATACACTATATAGAATAAATGGAAAGGCATCGATAAGTAGCAGAGCATCTAGAATACGAACAGGTTGGTTGGGGTCCTAAAAAAATTTCAACTCGGCTGATACGAAAATCCGTACTTGTGCGTGATACACCGTCTACGCCACTCTTTATGCTCTTCTCCCGCGCTACCCGGCTTTTACTGGGCGTTGCTTTTTGCGGCCTTGCGCTGCCTACCCGTGCTCAACTAGTTGCCCCTACCCCCACCAACGAATTGCACTGCCTGATGCAGCCCCTCGACCCCGCACGCCGGGCTGGGCAGGCTAGTTTGGTGATAGAAGGTGAAATACTAGACTCAAAGGGTTTCTGGGACGCGGCCCACCAGCACATCTACACGGCCCACCGGGTGCGGGTGTATCAGGTATTTAAAGGCACGGCGGCCACCGAAATTACCGTCGTGACGGAAGGCGGCACCGTAGACCTGGACCAACAGCGCCTCACCAACACCCTCACACTCAGCGCGGGCCAGCAGGGCGTGTTGTTCCTGTACCCAGCGCCATTTGCGGGGCTAGATGCCGTGGCGGGCACAGCCTGGGCAGCGTACGGCAGCGAGCAGGGCTTCATTCAGTACGACCTGGCCACCGCCACGGCTACGGAATCTTTCCGTTCCTACCCTACCCTCGACGATACGTTCTATGCTTCCTTAACGAACCTCACGGGCCAGGCCCGGCGCGTGGTGCAGGCCAACCCGGCCCTGAGCACCGCCCAACGGCGGGCAGGCACCGCCGCCCGCGGGCAGGCGCCGGTTATTGCGGCCCTGTCGCCGCTTACGACTACGGCTGGCACCGAGTCGGTGCTGACGATTACGGGCACGGGCTTTGGTACCACGCGGGGCACGGGTTTCGTGGAGTTCCGGAATGCAGATGACGGCGGCGCGACGTTCACCAAGCCCCTGGATACGGATTATGTTTCCTGGAGCAATACCAGCATTCAGGTGCGGGTGCCCTCGTACAGTGCCGATGCCCACCCCGCCGGCACCGGCCAAGTACGCGTGACCAGCAGCGACCAGATAAGCGCTACCAGCGCCCAGGTGCTCACAGTGGTATACGCCATCAGCAATGTGCAGGAAACCACCGGCAAGCTTACCTACCGCCCCGGCCACATCAACCAAAACGACAACGGCGGCTATACCTTCCGCTTCGACCCGGGCTTTGCGGCCAATGCGGCCGCGTCGGCGGCCTGGCAGCGGGCGCTGGAAAACTGGCGGTGCTCCTCGGGCATCAACTGGCAGATAGGCGATACCCGCACCACTAGCGGCGTGGCCGACGACGGGCAAAATTCCGTGGGCTTCGACCAGAGCAGCGGCTCTACCTCCGGCGCTACCCTACCCGTGAACGTGCTGGGGCGCACCACCAGCTACTACAGCGGCTGCCGCAACGCCAACGGGAGCATTGTATTCTACGTGCGTGAGATTGACATGCTGTTTTCCGGCGCGGCGGCCTGGCAGTTTGGCCCTACCACACCCGGCAATCAACAGCTTGATTTTGAGACGGTAGCCGTGCACGAGTTGGGGCACGCCCAGCAGCTTTCCCACCTGATTCGGCCTTCTGCTGTGATGCACTACGCCGTATCGCGCGGGCAGGTGAGCCGCACACTCAGCCCCGTGAGCGACATTGCCGGCGGGCGCCTGGTATTGCGCACGAGCAGCTTCCCCAGAGCCAGCTGCGACGAGCCCGCCATGCTACCCGCACCGCTTACCCGGTTTACTGCTACTGGTCCCATCCTCACCTGGACTACCCGCGACGAATGCTTCGTACAGGAGTTTGTGGTGGAGCGCACCGGGGCTGACACCACGGCCCGCAACTGGCAGACCCTGGCTACCATACCCGCCGGCGCCACCGGCAACAACTACGGCTACGCCGATGCCCAGGCGCCTACCAGCAGCCTACTCTACTACCGCCTGCGCATCCGCCGCCCCGATGGCTCGCTGGACACCACCACGCCCACTGCTACTTCTTCCGATGCCTCAGCCCTCACGGGCCTGGCGCTCTACCCCAATCCGCTGAGCAGCGGCCCCTTGCAGTTTCAATACAACACCGGCGCGGCCACCACGTTGCGGCTATACATCTACGATGCCCTCGGGCGGTACATTCAGGGTAGGGCTGTGTCGCTGCAAACCGGCCTCAACCTATTCACCCTCAACGTAAACGACTTGCGCCCCGGCTGGTACGCTGTGCGCTGGACCGACGAAACCGGCCGCAAAGGCACCGTGCGGTTTATTCGGCTGTAGGTGAGTTGTGAGTTTGTGAAGTTGAGAAGTTGTGAATGCAAAAGCGCCTGTCATCCTGAGCTTGCGAAGGACCTTATCGAGGTAGAACGAGTCCTTGATACGAGTATCGTTCATACGTGAGAAGGTCCTTCGCTGCACTCAGGATGACAGGCGCTTTTACATTCACAATTTCTCAACTTCACAAACTCACAACTTCACAAAGTTACTTCTCCAGCAACATAGCGCCGTAAGAATAGCCGCCGCCGAATACCGTAATAACTACCCGGTCGCCGGACTGGAGGCTGGACCAGGTATCGGCTAGGCCGATGGCGGCGCCGGCGCAGCCCGTGTTGCCCAGGAATTGAATGTTGGACACGGCCCGGTCTTCGGGTAGGCCCAGCTGCTCCAGCACGTTGCGCGTGATGCGCAGATTAGCTTGGTGCGGAATCAGGTAGCGCACATCGTCAACGCCCAAGGTGTTGCGTTCCAGCAGTTGCGTGGTTACGCGGGCCATGTACTGGCAGGCGTGAATGAATACGTCTTTGCCGAAAGGCATCACAATACCTTTTTCTACGGGCTTCAAGGTCACGGCGGTGCTGGCTTTGCCGCGGGTAGCAGCGCCGCCCGTTACCACATCCACAATGCGAATATCGTCCGGGCTCAGGCGCTCTTTGCTGATGAGCAGGGTAGCGGCGCCGTCGCCCCAGAGGTGGCCAGCCATGGTGTCCTGCTCGTTGTTATAGGCCGTGTTGTGCTCCGACACCACCACGAGAGCCCGCGAAGCCTTACCCATCGCAAAATAGCCTTCCACAATTTCCACCGCGTTCAGCAGCGAAGAGCAAGCCGAGGAAATACTGACCGTTGGAATATCATCGACACCTACGGCTATCTGCACAGCATGGGCCACCGTGAAAATGGTATCGTGGGGCGTATAGGTAGCACCCACAATGAGGTCGAGGCCGGCCACAAACTCCGGCGCGGCAGCCAGGGCGCGCTCGGTAGCCTCCACAGCCATGGTGTTGGTATTTTCGCCGGGGGCGGCTTTGCGTCGCTCCCGAATGCCAGTGCGCTCAATGATCCACTCGTCCGACAGCCCGTTGAGTTGAGTGAAATGCTCGTTGGTTACTACTTGCGTCGGTAGATACGTGGCTACCTGATGAATATACACGGGAAAGGAACTAGGGGAAGCAAGAAAAAAAGAAGGGGCCACGCATCAGATCAGCACCAGGGCATCGTTTTGCCGAAGCGACCCGTACTTTGCAGGCTCTGCCCCAACAAACGCCACCCCCTAGGCTGAGTTCACGCTTTGCCGTTACAAGATTATGACTTTTCCCGCTTTCCCCCCACGTATTGCCCTAATTCTATTCATGCTGCTCGTAGGCCTAGCTTCGACAGCACAAGCTCAAAAGTACCGCACGGCAGCCGGCGTGCGCCTGGGTGCCGGCAACTACGGCCTCACGGTGCAGCAGAAAATCTTCGAAAAAACTACTCTTGAGGGATTGGGTTTGGTAGGCAGCCGCGAGGTGAGCTTAGGGCTGCTGGCCGAGCGCCACTTTGGTATCCTGGGCCCCAGCCTCAACTATTACCTGGGCGCGGGCGGCCACGTGGGCACGCACAAAGACGACGGCGCTTTTGGCGGTATCGATGCCATTGTGGGCCTGGAGTACAAGCTGCCTATCACCCGGCTGGTGCTGTCCGCCGATTTCAAGCCCAGCGTGGAGTTTGGCTCCTCCGACTGGGCGCGTTTTCCCACGGCTATTTCGGTGCGGTATATTCTGATCAAGGAAAAGAAAACCGGCTTTCTGAACAACGTTTTCGGCGGCGACAACGACCGAAAAAAGAAGAAGAATAAAGAGAAAAGTGGTACCCGCCGCGGCCTGTTCGATTTTTAGAGCGCTAAGCCAAAGAGAAAGGCCGTCATGCTGAGCGCAGCGGAGCAGAGTCGAAGCATCTCGCGTGCAATGGTAATCCCAATCGCCAGGAAATTACCGGGAGCACGTGAGATGCTTCGACTGCGCTGCGCTCAGCATGACGGCCTGTTTGCTTTCCCTACCCTCTAGCTGCGGTGCACGCGGCCGCTTCCGGCTACAGAGCTATTCACCTGCGGATTGCCGCTCACGTACACGCTACCCGAGCCGGCAATGCGGGCGTCGAGCGATTTGGAGGCGTGCACGCGGGCGTTGCCCGAGCCCGCAATCCGAACGCCGCAGGTTTCGGCGCGCAGCTTGGCGGCCTGAATGCTACCCGAGCCGCTGATGCTCACGTTGGTATCGGTGCTGACGCCCGCCACGTTGACGCTGCCGGAGCCGGAAATGGAAATGTCCGTTTTATCAGCTTGCATTTCGGGCAGCTCAATGTTGCCCGAGCCGCTGATAGACAGCATCAACACATGGCTTTGCACGTCGGTGAGGGCCTTGATGCTACCCGAACCACTCACCGACAATGCGTTGATGTCGGGCATGGTGATGTAGACGGTTACTTTGCCCTGGTAGTCGCGGCCGCGGAAGTTATTCTCGGGCTTGCGGCGGATGCGCAGGCGCTTGCCTTCTACAATGGTTTCGAGGCGGGCCAAGTCCTCGGGGCTACCCTCCACTTCTACCTTTTGCGGGCTACCCTGGCGCAAAATCACGTTGGCCGAGCCACCCGATCCGATTTCCGAAAAAGCGCTTAGCTGCCGCGTTTCGCGGGTATCGGCTAGCACGGGCTGCGTTAGGAAAGCAGCGAATAAGAGCAGGCAAAGAAAGGTCAGCGTTTTCATGGGAGTGCGTTTAGTGGTGAGGTATACTGCGGCAGATGCAGCAGCCCACACAAGGGTTGCCTGGAAGTTGAATAGTATTCCGTTAATTACCCATTAAGCAGCTGATTTGATGACAAAACTGCTCCTACGTTGTGAGCCCGCAGAAGCCGCAGAGGAGTACGCAGAGGGCGCAGAAGCAGGCGTCCTCCTGAATATTGCTTGTTCCCTACCCTAAAACGCCACGTGCGCACGCAGGGCCAGCACGTGCACCGGGCCCCGGTCGCGGTTGTAGGCCGGGTGGAGCACAAACTGGTAGTCGGGGCTGATGGTGGCGTGCTGGTGCGTGAAGTTGAAGCTGTAGTACGCCTCACCAATGTACTCGGGGCGGTAGTTGAGTTGGCCGTCGCCGATGATGAAGCCGTAGCCGCCGGCCGCCAGGTAGGCGCGGTGCGGCTGCGAAAGGCCGTTGGCCAGCACGGCCACGCCCAGGCGGTCGTCGGGGCGGTGCCAGCTGGTGCCGGCACTCACGGCGCCCAGCGAAACCGAGCGGTCGATTTCCGTGAAAGCCCAGGTTTCGCGGCGGCCGTCGTTGTAGCTGGCGCGAGCAAACAGACCTAGGTCGTTGCTGATGTGCTGCTCGGCGTTTAGGGCCACGCCGGTTTTGGTGCGGCCGGCCTGGCGCGTCTGGGTGATGTCGACATCGGGCTGCTGGATGGCCGTGCGATAGTCGCCCATACCCGCCACCGTGCGGAAACCCAGCAGGCGCACGGTGCCCACGTGGCCGCGCAGGTTGTAGATATGCGTTAGCTCCAGGGTTTCGGAGTGCGCCCGGCCGTAATGAAAGTTAAGGGTAGGGCCGTTGGCCTGGGTGGGCGTGAGGGCCGACGACGCCCGGATGGCCAACTCCGGCGTCACGTATTCCAGCACGCCGCCTATCGTGTAGCCGCGGGTGTTGGCGGGGTAGTCCCAGGCGCCGGCGCTCATCAGGGCCCAGTTGAAAAACTGCGTGCGCGGGTCGTGCGAGTAGCTGTTCTGGTCGAAGTAGTCGGACAGGCTGAACTTGCCCACGTTTAGGGCCAGGAAGTGGTCGGGCACGGGGCCAGCCACCTGGTTGGGGCCGTCGTCGTTCACGGTTTGCGAGGTGCCACGTTTGGAGTCGCTCAGCGCCCATACCTGCCGCAGAAACAGCCGCGCCACGTAGAGCTTGGGCGCGGGGTCGCCGATGCGGAAGGTTTCGCCATTGGTGAAGCCTGCAATGCCGCGCGCCGCACTCAGGCCGCTGCCGCCCGCCAGCTCGGGGTTGAAGTAGACGCTGGCACCCTTCCACAGTCGGCGGCCAATAAATACAGTGCTGGTGAGCGAGGTTTTGGCCTTCTCGCGCGGTTGCAGGCTATACTCGCCAGTGTAGGGCGCCGCAAAGTTGGCGTGCCACTGCGTAATCACCGTCTGTTGAAAGTGCAGGCTCCAACCCGAGCGCCTAGTGGAGTCGGGCGCGGGCCGGGCATCGGGACCTATGGGCGGCGCGGCCGGCACGGTGCTGGTAGCGGGCGTGGTTGACTGGCCGGGCACGGTTTGCGCCCGGCCGACCAGCGGCAAGCTAAACAGTAGCAGGAGCAACAGACGCGGGGAGAGACACATACTATACAGACTACAAGTGTAAGAACAGACCGCGAAGCAGCAGAGAATTGGGTGTGGAATGCGTGAATTTTGGGCTTGCTTGGTGTGCCCTTCGTATCAAGCTTGCGCCATAGCTGTTGGAACCTATGTACTCGCTCGGCTGTGCCGAGTGAGGCCTATGCATGAGGGGCTATGCCCCGAATCCGTCCGCGCCGCCTGTACGAAACTGATTGAGTGGCACAGACGAAGAAGACACGCGCAGCAAAGCTGCTGAAGCGTAGTCCTCACTCGGCACAGCCGAGCGAGTGCGGAAGATGTACATCACCCCCTACTCTAATGTCCCTCCCTACTCTACTCCTACTCAACTTCACCCTCACAGCCTACCTTACCGGCGTCATCTGGACGGTACAACTGGTGGTATACCCAGCCTTTGCGGAGGTGGCGCCGGAGCGGTTTGCGGCGTTTCACCAGCGGCACTCCACGCGCATCAGCTGGGTGGTGCTGGGGCCGATGGTGGCTGAGCTGGGACTAGCTGCGTGGCTGGCATGGCAGGGGCGCGCTACCCTGGGCGCGGCCGGCTGGGTAGGGCTGGCGCTGGTGGTAGCCATCTGGGCGGCCACGTTCTTCGTGTCGGTGCCGTTTCATGAGCGGCTGGGGCAGCACGGCTACAACTACGTAGCCATTGATGGGCTCATTCGTACCAACTGGCTGCGCACGGTGCTGTGGACCGTGCGGCTGGGGTTATTGGGGTGGCTGCTGGGGTAGGGGCGGCTTGCAGCCGCCCGTCGTCTGCGCCGCTTGCTGCTCATTGTTTCGAAGCAACTCTCACTTTCCCAGGCAACGGGCGGCTGCAAGCCGCTCCTACAAAATTCGCCCTGTTTCCCTACCTTCCGCTGCCTAACTCGCCCGCTATGGTTTTCCGCTGGATCAAGTTTGCTGTTGCTTTCGTCCTCACTATCACCCTCACCTGGGTGCTGCACACCAGCCACGGCACGGTGCCGCCGTTTGGCAAGTTTCTGAGCCCCTACCAGGGTTTCTGGCGCGACGGCGAAACGGCTGCCGACTTTCCTAAGCGGCAGGAGCTGGCCCTACCCGCCCTGCAACAGCCTGTGCAGGTGCGCTTCGACGACCAGCGCGTGGCCCATGTGTTTGCTCAAAACGACCACGATCTGTACTACACCCAGGGCTACCTTACGGCCCGCGACCGGCTCTGGCAGATGGACTTTATGACCCACGTGGCAGCCGGGCGGCTAGCGGAGATTGTGGGGCCGGAGCGCCTGGAGATGGACCGCTTTTTCCGGCGCATGGGCATGGTCTACGGCGCCCAACACTCCCTCGACTCGATGCTGGTGGACCCGCGCACCCGGCTGGCCCTTACGGCCTACTCCGACGGCGTGAATGCCTACATCAACTCCCTCAATCCCAAAGACTACCCCTTCGAGTACAAGCTCCTGAACTACGCCCCCGAGCCGTGGGAGCCGCTGAAAAGCGCCCTGCTGCTCAAGCTGATGGCTTTCGACCTGAGCGGCCGCTCCGACGATTTGCGCCTGAGCAATGCGCTGGGCAAGTACGGGCCGGAGGTGGTGAAGGACCTGTTTCCGGACTACCCGCGGCTGGAAGACCCGATTGTGCCGGTGGGCTCGCCCCGCAGCTTCACGCCGGTACCGGTGCCGCCTACCCCGGCGGGGTTCGAGGCGGCTATGTCGGGGAAGGTGCCGCAGCACGAGCCGGCACCGGATTTGGGCTCCAACAACTTTGCGGTGGGCGCGGGCAAGTCGGCCACGGGCTACCCCATTCTGGCCAACGACCCGCACTTGCAGCTGAACCTGCCCAGCATTTGGTACCAGATGCAGCTCTCGGCGCCGGGCGTGAACGTGTACGGCGTGTCGATTCCGGGGGCGCCTACCCTGATTATCGGCTTCAACCAGGACGTGGCCTGGGGCGTGACCAACACCGGCGCCGACGTGATGGACTGGTACCAGATCAAGTTCAGAGACGCCACCAAACGCGAGTACCTATACGCCGGGCGCTGGCTGCCGGTGCGGCGCGTGGTGGAGCGCATCAAGATAAAAGGCCAGCCCGACCGCCTCGACACGGTGCTCTACACGCGCCACGGCCCCATTGTGTACGACCACGACGAGAAGCCCTTCTCGCCCCAAACGCCCGTGCACCACGCCCTGCGCTGGACCGCCCACGACGGCGCCAACGAGGTGCTGACGTTCTACCTGCTCAACCGCGCCCACGCCTACCCCGACTACCTGGCGGCCCTCACGCACTACGGCTCGCCGGCCCAAAACTTCATCTTCGCCAGCAACCAAAAGGACATTGCCATCCGGCCCAACGGCCGTTTTCCGCTAAAGTGGAACGACCAAGGCAAGTTTATTCTGGACGGCACCGACTCGGCCTACGACTGGCACGGCTGGATTCCGGCCCAGCAAAACCCGTTGTCCGTCAACCCGAAGCGCGGGTTTGTGTCGTCGGCCAACCAGACGCCGGTGGGGCCGGAGTACCCGTATTACCTGGGGTGGCAGTTTTCGCTCTGGGACCGGGGGCACCGCATCAACGAGCGCCTGGCCCGCATGCGCCAGGCCACGCCCGACAGCCTGCGCCTGTTGCAGCTCGATAATTTTGGTATCAATGCCCAGCTGATGCTGCCGCGGCTGCTGGCCCTGGTAGCGCCTACCCAGCTAAAGCCCGCGGAGCAACGCGTGTACCAGGAGCTGCAACGCTGGCGCTACAACTACGACCCTGACGAGCTGGGCCCGAGCATCTACGAGCTGTGGTACAATCAGCTGATTAAGCGCATTTGGGAAGATGATTTCGGCAAGCAAACCGGCCTGGAAATGCGCTATCCCAACCGCGACCGGACCAACACGCTCATCCTGCAACAGCCCAACTCGCCGTGGATCGACGACAAGCTGACACCCGAGAAGGAGACCCTACCCGACCTCGTGCTGCAATCCTTCCGCTGGGCTACCGACTCGCTCACGCGAAAGTTTGGCCCCCTGAACGACGACTGGCACTGGGCCAACCAAAAGAGCGCCGACATCCTGCACCTGGCCCAGCTACCCGGCTTCGGCCACCTGGATCTGAACGTGGGCGGTGGCGTGGGCATCGTGAATGCCATTACCGAGCGCAACGGCCCCTCCTGGCGCATGGTGGTGGCGCTGGGGCCGCAGCCCAAGGCCTACGGCCTGTTTCCGGGCGGGCAAAGCGGCAACCCTGGCTCGCGCTACTACGACAACATGATTGACCCGTGGGTGCAGGGCAAGCTACCGGAACTGGTATTTCTGCAAAAACCCAACGAACGCAACGAACGCATCCGCGCCGCCTGGAAACTGGTAGGCGGGAAGTGAGTTTCTGGTTTCTGGTTTTTAATTGTCAGGGCGTTCGGGGCCGCGTAGCGGCCGGAGGTTTGTAGAACATGCCGCCATCAGGACAAAGCGCCGCGTAGCGGTGCAAGAAACCGCCCGACCACTCTTGCACCGCTACGCGGCGCTGGCCGCTACCGATACACTACGTACTACAAACCTCCGGCCGCTACGCGGCCCCGGACATGCTGACAACTAACAACTTAACAACTGATAACTAACAACCTGACAACTCCTAAGCAACTCAACCCATGCTGCTCTTTCTTCTGATTCTGATTGCCGCCGCTGTGGCGCAGGTTTTCCTACCCTGGTGGTGCATTGTGCCGGTGGCCTTTTTATTGGCGCTGTGGGTAGGGCGCACGGGCGGCAAGGCCTTTCTGGCCGGTTTTTTTGGGGTAGGGCTGGGCTGGCTGGTGCTGGCTATCTGGTTGAATGGGCAGAACAACAGCGTGTTGGCGCATCGCGTGGCCGAGCTGCTCCCCCTCAGCGGCAGCATTGCGCTGCTCCTGCTCGTGACGATGGTAGTGGGCGGAGTGGTAGGCGGGCTGGCCGCGCTTTCCGGCTGCTGGCTGCGGCAGGCGGTCTGGCGGCCTACGCTGGCTCCAGAACCCGTTACTGGCACGCAGTAGCCATTGCTATTCAGTAACTTACCTCACCTACTACCACCTCACTCCTTTCCGTATGAAACGGCAACCGACCGCACTGCTTCTGTTTCTTACGGTTTGCCTGGGCTACCGCGCCGCCGCACAAACCGGCTGCACCGATGCGCGGGCCACCAACTACGCTCCTACGGCTACCACCAATGATGGCTCCTGCCGCTACCCTGCCACGAGCGTAGCCCTACCCCTTCGGGCAACCCTCCCCGCGGAGGTGAACGAAACCTCTGGCCTGACTTACACCAACCAGCAGCTGTGGACGCTCAACGACAGCGGCAACGAGCCCGTGCTCTACCGCCTCGATGCGGCTACCGGCGCCGTGCAGCAGCGCGTGCGCATCAGCAATTTTGCGAATGTGGATTGGGAAGACCTGACCGACGACGACCACTACCTCTACATTGGCGACTTTGGCAACAACGCCGGCAACCGGCGCGATTTGCGCGTGCTGCGCGTCCCAAAATCGGCCATCGGCACGGCGCCTGAAGTGGCGGTGGCGGCCGAGGCCATAACGTTTTCCTACCCCCAGCAAACCGATTTTCAACCCGCCGTCAATCAGCATAATTTCGACGCAGAGGCCTTTTTCTACGCCCACGACTCGCTGCATATTTTCACGAAAAACTGGGCCAACCAACAGACCAGCTACTATACCGTACCGGCCACGCCGGGCACCTACGCGGCCCGGTACCGGGGCACCTTCAACACCAGCGGCCTCGTGACCGGGGCCGCGCTCAACGCCGCGGGCACGGAGGCCGCCTTGCTGGGCTACACCACCACGGGCGCCGCGTTTGTATGGCTGCTGTTTGATTTTCCGGCGGGCCAGGTGCTGCGCGGCAACAAGCGCCGCCTGGAGCTACCCTCGGCGCTGGCGGTAGGGCAGGTAGAAGGACTCACATTCACGGACCGCTACACCGCGTTGGTTTCCAATGAGCGATTCCTTACGTTGCCGCCCCGCCTGTATACCCTGGCGCTGGGCGAGTGGCTGGCCCCAGTGGCTACCACCGGCAACTCATCAGCCGGAGCCGCCCGCTTTGCCCTGTACCCCAACCCGACGCGCCACGTACTGCGCGTGCAAACCCTGGCCCCCACCGGCGAGGACAGCCAACTCACGCTGCACGACGCCAGTGGCCGCCTCGTGTTGACCACGCAGCTGCACGCCCGCAATCAATCCCACGAGCTAAACCTCGCGCACCTGACGCCCGGTCTGTACATTGCCCGCATCACCTCTGCGCACGCTACGTACGCGCAAACGGTGCTGGTGGAGTAGATACTGTTTAAGGTCGCTAGAACGGTGTAGAGACGCATACTTGCGTCTCGTCGTTGAACGATTTCGTGCACACGGCGCGGACGATGAGACGCAAGTATGCGTCTCTACATCGCTTCGATTACCTTTTTAACTAACTCAAATAGCCACTAACAATTCGAGTACAGCTACCTATTTCCCCTTATTGTGCTCAAAAAAGAAAACGTCACCCTGACCACTGGCCAAGGTGACGTTTCAGTTATAATCAATTACATCACGCGCTAATATTGCGCAAGGAAGGCATAGGCCGCCAGCGTGTAGGCGGCAGCGCCCGAGAAGTGGTTGGCGCCCTCAATAGGGCGTAGCTCTACCTGGGTAGCGCCGCGGGCGCGCATGGCTTTGTATGCGTCTTCGGAGTTGAAGAAGGGCACGTAGTCGTCGGCGGTGCCGTGGAAGAGGGCCGTGGGCGCGGTGGGCTTCCAGTCGTAGATGTCGTTGTCGGTGAGGGTGGCGGCCAGGGGGGCGTCGTTGCCATTCAGCACCGCGTCGCGGAAGGTGGTGGTGAAGAGCTGACTGGGCAACTGAGGCACGGCGCTGAACTGGTTGGCTTGCAGCTGCGCGGCGTAGGGCGCTTTATAATAGTAGCTGAATGGCCGGTTCAGCTTGTATACCCGGTCGTAGGTACTCAGCACCCACACGTAGGTGCTCAGGAAATTCAGGGGCTGATTGCTGTTGAGAATGTAGCGCGCAAAGGCCGATTTGTGGTAGGCACCTGCGCCCGGCGCACTGGCCGTGACGGTAAACTCCTGGCTGTTTTTTTCCTCGATAAGCTTGTGCAGCGCCATCGTGGCGAAGCCGCCCTCGGAGTAACCTACCAGGAAGTTTTTGTCGTTGCGCTGAATTTTCTGCTGGGCGCAGAACTCTCGCGCCGCCCGCAGCATGTCCAGCGAGGCCGAGGCCAGGGAAGCCGCGTGCTCGTAGGGGTGCGGCAGGTTTTTGCTGGCGCCGTAGCCAATGTAGTCGGGCGCCGCCACAATGTAGCCGGTAGACGCCAGCACCGATACAGCCGAGTACACCTCGCTGCTGGAGCTATAGTAGGAAGGCGCGTGGTCTTCGTCGGCGGGGCGCAGGGTGCCGTGTTGGTAGCTGAGCAGCGGCAGGGCCACGGGCGCCGTGGGCACCAGCAGCGCCCCGGAGGCCGTCACGGGCTGGCCATCGGTGTTTTGGGTGGTGTAGGTGAGCCGGTATACCTTAATCGGGTACTTCGCCAGCGCCCCCACCAGCGGCACCTGCGACACACGCCCGGCCAGCGTTTGCACGCTGTACTCGCCAATGAGTTTGCTGCCCACCAAATGGGTAGCGGCGGCCGGCGCCTCAGGGGTTTCGGTAGCGGTGGCAGGGGTAGGCGAATCGGAATTGCAACTGGTGGCCGTGCCAGCCCCGAGGGCCACGCCCAGGAAACCAGTCAGCCACGCCAGGCGGGTAGCAAGCTTAGGAAAACGCACGATCTATATAGATGAATGGTAGGTCGTTGTATAACACTGATGCGCCCGAAAAATTCGATTTTGCTGTCAGAACCACGGATTCGCTCGGATTTTTCGGATTGATCGGATTTTGTGGACGATGGTCGTTCGGCTTTCCCAGGGCTGAAGCCCTGGGCTACGCAGCGCTGTTCGTTTCTTTCATGCCATCTTCTTCTTTCCACTAATTAGCCCAGGGCTTCAGCCCTGGGAAAGCCGAACGACCATCGTCCACAAAATCCGACCAATCCGAAAAATCCGAGCGAATCCGTGGTTTAGACTTTTATCTAAAAAATTAGTTGTATAACTAAATAATTAGTTATACCTTACTCCCATCAACCCCAATTACATGGAAAATCTACCCGAACTCACCCGTGCCGAGGAGCAAGTCATGCAAGTGCTGTGGCAGCGGGGGCCGTCGTTTGTGAAGGACGTGCTGCCGGAGCTGCCCGCGCCTACCCCGGCTTATACTACAGTGTCTACCATCATCCGCATTCTGGAACAGAAGGGCTTTGTGGGGCACGAGGCCTTTGGGCGCACCCACCGCTACCACGCCCTGGTGGCGCAGGATGCCTACCGCCGCTTCTCGCTCACGAAGCTGCTGGGGGGCTACTTCGGCGGGTCGTTCAGCCGGTTGGTGAGCTTTTTTGCCCAGGAAGAAAACCTGGATGCCCGGCAGCTCGACGAGCTGCTGCGCCACGCCCAGCAGGACCTACCCCCTACCCCCACCGACTCGCCCGATGACGACGCCCCCACTGCTTAACTGGTATCTGCTGAGCACGCTCGTGTTGGGCGCGCTGTGGCTGCTCTACCACCTGGCTCTGCGCCGCGAGCGGTGCTTCCAGTACAACCGCGCCCTGCTGCTGCTGGCCCCGCCGCTGGCGGCGCTGCTACCGTTGCTGCGCCTGCCCACAGCTTGGCTGCCGGCTACTCCCGCGGCCCAGGCGCCCCTGCACCTGCTGTTGCCGGCCGTGACGGTAGGCGCCCCGGCTACCAGTGCGCCCACCACGCCGCTGCTCTTTTGGGTGTTGCTGCTGTATGGTGCCGGCGTAGCCTTGCTGTTAGGTAGGTTGGGTTGGCAGCTGCTGATTCTCTGGCGCTTCACGCGCACCCTACCCCCCGAGCACCACGCCGATTACACCTTGCGCCCTACCCGCGGCCGGAGCCCTACCGGCTCCTTTGGTCGCACGGTGTTCTGGGACGATTCCCTACCCCTCTCTACCGCCGAGGCTGCCCACGTGCTGCGCCACGAGCTGGTGCACGTGCACCAGCATCACACCCTCGACCGGCTTTGGCTGCGTGTGTGGCAGGCCGTGCTCTGGCCCAACCCCTTTGTGCACCTGCTCCCCCGCGCCCTCGACCTCACCCACGAATACCTCGCCGATGCGGCCGCGGCGCCTTCTACTGCTACCGATTATATCCGGCTACTGGCCCGCCAAGCCTCGGGCTGGCTAGGGCAAGCGCCTACCCTCGCGCATTCCTTCTTTTCATCCTCCACCTTAACCCGTATTGCCATGCTGAACCGTTCATCGTCTGTACCCCGCCGCTGGAAGCAGTGGCTGGCGCTGCCCGTGTGTGCCGGGTCGTTGGTTATGGTTGCCTATGCGAAAAACACAGTAGCAGGTGAGGCAACCGTGCGCACGATGTATCCTAATCATCAAGCGCAAGCATCGATGCCGGCACCGCCCCCACCCCCAGCCCTGTATACTGCTGTCGATCAGATGCCTCAGCCCGTAGGTGGGATGGATCAATTACTACGATACTTTACGCAGAATATCCGCTACCCGGAAGCTGCAAAGGCACAACATCTGGAAGGTAAAGTGCTGGTTAGTTTTATCGTAGCTGCTAATGGAAGCGTGCAGGCTGTGCAAATCCATAAGGGAATAGCAGAAGACCTCGATGCAAAAACCACTTTGAATGATATTGTAGTAGTTGGATATACAGCAACTGATGGCAAAGCCAAAGCGGGGAATGCAACGTCGGGCGCAAGGCAAGCTATAGACGAGGAAGCCCTACGCGTGGTGCGGGCCATGCCTCAGCAATGGAAACCTGGTCAACAGAATGGGAAACCCGTGGCCGTATTACTTACGCTCCCAATAGTTTATGCCTTGAGATAAGGTAGGTGTGTTAGTCTTTTGTGCACACTGTATTACACTCTCCTTTATTCCTTCTGTTATGCTACTTCACTGGCTTTGGCTGAGCACCCTGCTGCTCGGTGCCCTTTGGCTGTTCTACTACCTTGGGCTGCGGCGCGAGCAAAGCTTCCGCTACAATCGGGTACTGCTGGTGATGGCGCCGCTGCTGGCTGCCACGCTGCCGCTGCTACCCCTACCTGCTCTGGAGTTGGCTAACCCGGTTTTGGCGCGGCAGCCGTTGCAGTTTCTATTACCCGAGGCAACGGCCAATGCAGATACTGCCCACCCAGCGGCTACTGTTGTGCCATGGTTGGTACTCTGCTACGGCATGGGGGTAGTGGTGTTGCTGGCGCGGCTGGGCGGGCAGCTCTGGCAACTGTGGCGCTTCGGCCACTCCCTACCCGCCGAGCAGCACGCGGGCTACACGCTGCGCCGCACCAGCGGCCGGCGTCCTACCAGCTCTTTCGGCCGCACCGTGTTTTGGGACGATACCCTACCCCTCACACCCGCCGAGGGCCGACAGATACTAGCTCACGAGCTGGCGCACGTGCGCCAGCACCACACCCTCGACCGGCTTTGGCTGCGCGTGTGG
This sequence comes from Hymenobacter citatus, assembly GCF_014333615.1. Taxonomy (GTDB): domain Bacteria; phylum Bacteroidota; class Bacteroidia; order Cytophagales; family Hymenobacteraceae; genus Hymenobacter; species Hymenobacter citatus. The sequence goes on from NZ_JACSCY010000003.1 coordinate 260,911, forward strand.
CAGGCCGTGCTCTGGCCCAACCCCTTCGTGCACCTGCTGCCGCCCGCCCTACACCTCACCCACGAGTACCTCGCCGATGAGGCCGCCGCCGCTACCTCGCCCACCCACTACGTTGGTTTGCTGGCGCGGCAGGCTACCGGCTGGTTGGGGCAGGCGCCTACCCTCGCGCATTCCTTCTTTTCATCCTCCACTTTAACCCGTATTGCTATGCTGAACCGTCCGTCCGTTACCCGCCGCTGGAAGCAGTGGCTGGCCCTACCCCTTGGCTGCGTCCTGCTGGGCGTAGTAGCCTGTGAGAAGAATACACCAGCTGATGAAGTTGCCGCAGCACCCCAAACGCAGGAAAGCAAAAGACCTAGCCATATAGAAATACGCAAGGTGCCTAACTCAAAAAAGTTAGTAATACTTCTGGATGGTAAACAGATTGAAGGTGAATATGAAAAAGATGAGATAGGCGAAGTGTTGCGAAAGCATCTGTCTTCTTCATCTCAAATATCATCGGCATCTACTACACCTCCCCCGCCGCCGCCTGCCTTCACTGCAAAGGGTGAGCGAATCTACGCCTACGTCGAGCAAATGCCGGAGCCCCCAGGTGGCATAGGTGGCTTATTGAAATATATCGGCGAAAACATTCAGTATCCAGCTAGTGCCAAAGCGGCGAAATTGGAAGGCAAGTCATTTGTCAGCTTCACCGTCAATAAAGATGGCAACATAGAAGACGTACAGCTGCGAAAAGGCGTTTCCTCTCCCGAACACGAAGCAGCAGCGCAGGCGATGAACGACGAAGCCTTGCGCGTCGTCAAGGGCCTACCCACTTGGACACCAGGCAAACAAAACGGTCAGCCCGTGAATGTATCCTTCACGATTCCGGTCAGCTACGCTTTGAAGTAACGACTATATGCTATACAATTGATAAAGCACTGACATATAAACCAATGCGCACACTATTATTATCTACTGATATATTTCGCTGGTTTTGGCTCAGCACGCTGGTGCTGGGCCTCTTTTGGGCCTTCTATTATTTGGTCTTGAAACAAGAGCGGCTTTTTTGTTATAACCGAATACTATTACTGTCGGCACCTGTCGTAGCGGCTGTATGGCCGCTGCTACAGGTACCTTCCCGCTACTTACCCGCTGGCTACTTACCTGTTATACCGATAACTCCTGCCGATGCGGGCGTAATACCAGCGTTGCCTTTGTTGCTACCGGAGTCGACTATCAGAACTGAGGTGCCGGCTTCTACTCCCATTTCGTGGTGGTTGCTCATCTACGGCGCCGGTGTGTTCTGTATGCTGGCCCGACTAAGCTGGCAGCTCTATCAGCTATGGCGATTCACTCGCTCCCTACCCACCGCACCGTATGAGCGCTATACGCTGCGGCGCACAGGCGGGCGGCGCCCTACAGGGTCTTTTGGTCGCACGGTGTATTGGGACGAAACCGTGCCGCTTACTCCTGTTGAGGCTAGCCAAGTGCTGCGCCATGAGCTAGCGCACGTGTACCAACGGCATACGCTCGACCGCTTGTGGCTGCGCGTGTGGCAAGCCTTGCTCTGGCCCAACCCCTTCGTGCACTTGCTGCTCCGGGCGCTCGACCTCACCCACGAGTACCTCGCTGATGCTGCCGTAGCAACTGGTGCTCCGGCGCAGCACTACATCCGCCTGTTGGCCTGCCAAGCCACTGGCTGGCGTAATCGCACGCCGGCCCTGGCGCACTCTTTCTTTTCATCCTCCACCTTAATCCGCATTGCCATGCTCAACCGCCTATCTCCTCCTCGTCGCTGGAAACAGTGGCTGCTCCTACCGCTTGGCTGCGTGCTGCTCGGTTTAGTGGCCTGTGACAAGAAGGTATCTACCAGCTCACAGAAAAGAGAAAAAAACACCGTTGATTTATTTATGTCATCTATTCAACTAACTGATTCCAAATCCTTACCACAGTCAATAGAAGTTCGCAAAGACCCTAACAGCAATACCCCCAGGACGGCAAGAAACTGGAAACGGATGCGCAATCAGCGCGATTTTATCACGGTAATTAACGGCAAATCGATACTGAATGGGCGGCTTACCAATAGAATGCTGACGCGTTTTGCCAGCCAACCAATGAGTACAGACACAGGAGCTTACTCAGCCATCTTCCCAGTCCCGGCAGGCGGAGCACCTGGCTTATTGCAATTTGTAGAACGGAATACCACATACCCCAGAAGCGGTATAGATGCCAAATTAGAGGGAAAGGTTTGGGTCAATTTCGTAGTCAATAAGTATGGTCAGGTAACAGAAACAAGCATTCGTCGTGGCATCACTTCTGCAAAATATCCTGACGCTGCGGCGGAAATGAATGCGGAAGCAGTACGCGTTGTAAAAGCATTGCCAAAATGGACCCCGGGCACATGCGATGGTGAGCCGGCTGGTGTGGCCTTTACTATTCCCGTTGACTATACTCTAAAATAAAATTTGCCCACTATCCTACCTGCCTGGGCAGAGTACCGGGCAAACTTTATTCCCCACCTCCCGGAACGACCTTTCAGCCCGGCGCGTATCTTTAGCTTCCACATCACTTGAGGACTCGCGCGCACCTGTGGCTTCTATCCGGCTTTTTCGTCTTTTCCCTACCCGCTTACGGTACGGAGTAGCAGCACTCCTGCTGAGCGTCGGTTGCTCGGCGCCGCAGGAGAAGCGGGCGCAGCCTACTCCAGCCGAGCTGGCCCGCGCCCGGCAGCAGCAGCTGCACCAGGATTCGTTGCGGGCCGATTCGGTTGCCAAGGTGCACGGCGAGCTGCCCGGCGCCATCCTGCCCGACTCGCGCATTGTGGCCTATTATGGCAATCCGCTGCACAAGAGCATGGGTATTTTGGGGCAGTACCCGCAGGATGAAATGCTGCGCCGCCTCAGCGAGCAGATTGAAGAATGGGAAGCCGCCGACCCCAAGCGCCCCGTGCGTCCGGCCCTGCACCTCACGGCCATCATCGCCCAGCGCGACTCCGGTGCCGATGGTAAGTACCGCGCCTCCCTCCCCGACAGTACCATCCGGCGCATGATAGCACTGGGCCGCCAGCAGCACGCCCTGGTGTTTCTGGATGTGCAAGTGGGGCTCAGCACCTTGCCCCAGGAGCTGCCGCGCCTGGCGCCCTACCTACGCCTCCCCTTCGTGCACCTAGGCATCGACCCGGAGTTTTCGATGAAATCGGGCCGGCGGCCGGGTACGGAGGTGGGCGAGTTTGATGCGCAGGACGTGAACTACGCCCGCCGCTTTCTGGCCGATATCGTGAGCGAATACCAGTTGCCGCCTAAGGTGCTGGTGGTGCACCGCTTCCGCCAGGATATGGTCACCAACTACCAGGACATCAAAACCGACCCGCGGGTGCAGATTGTGATGGACATGGACGGCTGGGGCACGCCCAAAATCAAGCGCGGCTCCTACCGCAAGTTCATCAAGCAGCAGCCCGTGGAGTTTGCCGGCTTCAAGCTGTTCTATAAAAACGATCGGCGCCCCGGCTCCCGCCTCATGACCCCCGCCGAAGTAGCCGCCTTGGACCCCAAGCCGCTGTATATTCAGTATCAGTGAGTGGTGAAGTGGTGAAATGGTGAGTTTGTGAAATTGTGAAATAAAAACGTGTGTCATCCTGAGCACAGCGAAGGACCTTATGCCTGTTGAACGACTGTCGTAACAACGACTCGTTCTCTCGTAAGAAGGGTCTTCGCAAGCTCAGGATGACACACGTTTTTTTAACTCACCATTTCACCATTTCACCACTCCTACCCTCCTACACCTGCACCGGTCTAAGGGCTTCTTTATACCAGCCGGTCTGCTTCTTGCAGGACGCATGGCTTAGCTCATCCGTAGCCGGACCGCCACAGCAACATCCTCAGTCACTTAACAAAGCTATATAGCCTTATTCCTTGATCAATAGATTTTTTTGTTGCCGAACTTCCTAGCTTTATGGTCCGTAGCCTTATCATTTTGCCTAATTACTCGCTGTGCCTGCATTCGTATCTCGCTTAATTTCACCTGCGTTCTTTGTTAGCTCTGGCTTACTACTTGCCTCGACTAGCTGCGGCTCCCGCCAGGAACGCGCCAACCCTGATGCCGCCTCCACGGCCAGCGTGGAGCAGGTAGCTTCTACCCCACCGCCCGTCGACTCGGTACAGCTGAAGCTGGAAGCCATGCGCCGCGACTCGCTCTGGGCCGATTCTGTGGCCCGCGTGAACGGGCAGCTACCGGGCGCCATCTTGCCGGGGCACCGCATTGTGGCCTTCTATGGCAACATCCGAGCAAAGGGCATGGGCATTTTGGGCCGCGAGCCTAAGGAGCAGATGTTCCGCAAGTTTGATGGGGTACTGAAAGAGTGGCAGGCCGCCGACACAACCCTACCCGTGCTACCAGCCCTGCACAGCGTGACCATTACGGCACAGGGCGCGGCCGGCAAAGACGGCAAGTACCGCCTGATGAACTCCAAAGCCACCATCGAGGAAACTATGCGCTGGGCCAAGGAAAAGAACGCCATTCTGTTTCTGGACGTGCAGGTGGGCCTCAGCGACCTGGAGCACGAGCTGCCCAAGCTAGAGCCCTACCTCAAAGACCCCACCGTGCACCTGGGCATCGACCCGGAGTTTGCCATGGCCACCAAGGGCGTGCGGCCGGGTAAGAAAATCGGCACCTACGATGCCAAGGACGTGAACTACGCCATCAAATTTCTCACGCGCATCGTGCGCGAAAACAAGCTGCCGCCTAAGATTCTGATGGTGCACCGCTTCACGCAGGGTATGGTCACGAACTACCAGAACATCAAGCTCGACCCGCACGTGCAGGTGGTGATGCACATGGATGGCTGGGGAAACCCCATCCTGAAAAAGGATTCTTATAAAGCCTACATCCAGAAGCAGCCCGTGCAGTACACCGGCTTCAAACTCTTCTACGAGTACGACCCCCGCCCCGCCCCGCACCACATGATGACGCCCAAAGAAGTGCTAGCCGAACTAAATCCCAAGCCGCTGTATATTCAGTACCAGTAAATGGTGAGTTTGTGAAGTTGTGAAATAAAAAAGTGTGTCATCCTGAGCGCAGCGAAGGACCTTATGACAGTAGGACAAGTCGTTTTTACGATTGTCGTTCTCTCGTGAGAAGGTCCTTCGCTGCGCTCAGGATGACACACTTTTTTATTTCACAAACTCACAACTTCACAAACTCACAATTTCACCACCTAGTGCGCGGCGTTCAAATCCACTTTCTCGCCGGGTTTGGCGCGCTTGATGAATATTACCAGCGGCACGCAGATGAGGAAGAAGCCCCCAATCATCAGGAAGATTTCGGAGTAGGTGATGATGGAGGTTTGCTTCATCAGGGTGCCTTCGAGGGCGGCGTAGGCCATTTGCTGGGCCTGTACCAGGTCGGCGCCCTTGGCGCGGAAGTTGGCGATGAAAGCGTTGAGCCGCGAAACGGTTTCGGGGTTGTAGAGGGAGATGTTAGGCAGCAACGCGTTGCGGTTCTGGAAGATGGCGCGCTCCAGGTACGTACCTACCAGCGCTACCCCAAACGAGCCGCCCAATTGGCGAATCATACCTGTGAGACCAGCTGCCTGGCCTGCATCTTTACCACTCAGCCCGGCCAGCGACATGGTGGTGATGGGTAGGAACAGCATGCTCAGGCCAAAACCACGCAGGATGAGCGGCCAGAAAAAGTCGCCTTCGCCGGCAGTGGGCGTCAGGCGCACACTCATCCAGTAGGAGAAGATAAAGAAGATGATGAAGCCCACCGGCAGAATAAACTTCTGCGAAATGCCCTTCTGAATCATCTTACCCATCACGGGCATCATCATACCCGATACTACAGCGCCGGGGAGGAGAATATAGCCCGTTTGCTCGGCCGAAAAGCCCAGGATGCGCTGGCAGAAAATCGGGAACACGAACACTGAGGCGAACAAGCCAAAGCCCAGCACAAACGACAAAAACGCGCCGATAGACAGGTTGCGGCTCTTGGTGAGCACGCGCAGATCCACAATGGGCTGCTTGGCCGTCATCTCGCGCACCACAAACCCTACCAGGCCGATGATGGCCAGCACGGTGCCTACCACAATGTAGGGCGTCTCAAACCACTCTTCCCGTTCGCCTTGCTCCAGCACCAGCTGCAACGCACCCACGCCCATAATCAGCAGGAAAATACCCGCCCAGTCGATTTGGCTTAGCGGCCGCGGAATAGCATTTTTGATGCGCTCGGGGTCGCGAATGAACAGCAGCGTGAAGATGCTGGCCAGAATGCCCACGGGCACGTTCACGTAGAAAATCCAGGGCCAGTCGTAGTTATCCACGATAAAGCCGCCGAGGGTAGGGCCGATGGTAGGGCCAATGATTACACCCATGCCGAACAGCGCTTGGCCCAGGGCCAACTCCTCGGGCGGGAAGGTATCGACCAGAATGGCCTGCGAGGTAGCCATCAGGGCACCGCCGCCTACCCCCTGGATGAAGCGGAAGGCCACCAGCTCCCAAATATCGGTGCTCTGGCCGCAGGCCATAGAGGCCAGGGTGAAGAGCACCACAGAGGCGAGGTAGTAGTTTTTGCGTCCGAACTGCTCGGCCAGAAAGCCGGTCATCGGAATCACAATCACGTTGGCAATGGCGTAGCTCGCCACCACCCAGCTGACCTCCTGTTGCGTGGCCGAGAGGTTGCCCATCATCTGGGTCAGGGCCACGTTCACGATGCTGGTATCAATCAGCTCCAGCAAGCAGCACATCACCACCGTAATGACGATGATCCACTTGGTAAATCCGGTTTCCATGAGGTGAAATAGTGAAATGGTGAAATGGTGAGTTTCTTGCTCTTACTGGCAATAAGTCACCTTATGATGTTCACCCTTGATAATTATGGAAGAAGAGGCAATAGCTACCAGTCCGTTTAATGAAACGTACCGTCTGCGAACGAAAGAAGCTTCTCTCCGGGTCATTCGATTATTTCAGCAATTGCCTAAAACTGGTGAAGCAGCCATTTTAGGAAAGCAACTTCTGCGGGCTGCCACTTCTGTAGCAGCTAATTTTCGAGCTGCTTGCCGGGGTAGGTCGCCAGCTGAGTGGTATGCGAAGCTTTGCATCTGCGTGGAGGAAGCCGACGAAACTCTATTTTGGCTAGAGCTTTTAGGTGATGCAGGCATTCTACCAAAAGCAAGACTAAACAGCCTACAGCAGGAATACATCGAAATCCTAGCCGTCTTAGCCACCGCCCGCAAAAAGGCAAAGCGCTAATAAGTGGTGAAATAATGAGATGGTGAAATGGTGAGTTTGATGTTTTAGCTGCGCGACTTGCGCAAATTGCGCCGGTAGCGCCAGCAGAACATCAAACTCACCATTTCACCATCTCACTATTTCACCGCTACGGTAGCCGTCACGCTCATGCCGGCGCGCAGGGGGTGTTCGGGGTCTACTTTGTCGAGGGCGATTTTGACGGGCACGCGCTGCGTTACCTTCACAAAGTTGCCGGTCGAGTTATCGGGGGGGAGCAGGGCGAAGCGGGCGCCGGTAGCGGCCGAGAGCGACTCCACGTGGCCTTCGAACTCCTCGTTGGGGTAGGCGTCTACTTCAATATTCACCTTCTGGCCCACTTTCATGTCTTCCAGCTGGGTTTCCTTGAAGTTGGCCACCACCCAGGTACGGTCGCTGGCTACCAGGCCAAACAACTGCTGACCGGGCGCTACCACTTGGCCAGGCTGCACGTTCTTGCGGCTCACTACCCCATTGGCCGGGGCCGTAATGGTGGTGTAGCTGAGTTGCAGTTTGGCGTTGTCGAGGTCGGCTTGGCGCTGCTTTACTACGGCTTGCGCCACAGCTACCTGCTGCTCGGCCGAGGCCACTTGCTGCCGGGCCACGGCTACCTGCTGCTCGGCCGTAGCGCGCTGGGCGGTGGTGGCTTGCAGGTTGGCCTGCACGGCGTCGTAGTCGCTCTGCGGGATGATGTCTTCTTTGCGCAGGAAGGTGCTGCGCTTGAGGTCTTTTTCGAGGCGGGCACGGTTGGCCGAGCTTACGCCGATGGTAGCCTGCGCGGCTTTCACGTTGGCCTGCGCCGTACCAATGGAGGTGCGGGCAGCTATGACGTTGGCTTGGGCAGCGGCCAGGGCTGCCTCGGCAGCATTCACGCGCTGCTGGTAGTCAGAGGGGTCGATGGTTACGACCACGTCGCCTTTTTTCACTACCTGGTTGTCGTCAATTTTCACGTCGAGTACGGGGCCACCCACGCGCGGAATCACGGGGTACACGTCGCCCTCTACCTGGGCGTCGTCGGTTTCTTCGTGGGCCTGGCCAAACTGGTAGCGCTGGTAACCGAAGTAGCCTCCCACCAGCAGCACCAGCGCCAGAATAATAAAGATAATCGGGCGACGCGAGCTGCTTTCCGGCTGCGCGTCGGTAGGCGTTACTACGGCGGCGTCTTGTTGAACAGAAGTTGCCATTAGAAAAGGGAGCTTAGAATGAAGTACTTGAATACGAAAGAAAAGGCCGTGGCGCGAAGCGTATTGTCAACCCTACACGGGCCATGTTGGTTATGCCGACTGACGGTATTCATCAGCCTGACAGGTTTTTACGAGAAGTGTGGCACAAGGTGCGGTGCGTACCACGGCCTCGGCGGTGCTACCCATCAGGAAGCGCGTGAGGCCGGTGCGACCGTGCGCCCCAATCAGGATCAGGTCGGCGGGGTGGCGCTGGGCCTCGGCCACAATTTCTGTGGCCGCCTCCCCTTGCACAATGGCCGTGGTAACTGCTACGCCCTCCTGCTCCGCCTCTAGCCGGTAGTTGGCCAGCTGCAAGGCAATATCCAGATCCAGCGGGCGCGACAGCCCGGCTACGGGCAACTCCGGCTGGGCCTCCAGCACGTGCAGCAACCGCAGCTCGGCACCGGTGGCCGCCGCCAGCGTTGTGGCGTACCGCACCAGCGGCGCCGAAGCAACCGAGAAATCAAGCGGACACAAAACAGTGGTGAGGGTCATCTGGTGAAATGGTGAGGTGGTGAGTAGTGAAATAGTGAGATGGTGAAATGGTGAGTTTGACGTTCGGCTTGCGTGCAATGCGCGAATAGCAACAGTAGAATATCAAACTCACCATTTCACCATCTCACTATTTCGCCGCTTCCCAGATCTGCTCGCCGGTGGCGCGGCGGAGCTGGTACTGGCCAATGGTATAGTTGTAGATGGCTTGCAGGCGGGAGAGGCGCGACTGAGCCAGTTGCGTTTCGGCGTCCAGCACGTCGAGGTTGTTGCCTACCCCGTAGCGGTAGCGGGCCTTAGCGCGGGTGAGGGCGTCGGTGGCCTGTCCAATCTGCACCTGCGAGTTGTCGTAGCGGGCGGTGCTGGCCTGCATGTTGTTCACGGCTTGCAGCACATCGGCACGCACTTGCTCCTGCGTGTCCTGAGTGCGGGCCTGCGCTCCTTTAATGGCCGACTGCGCTTCAGCACGCTGCGTTTTGTTGCGGCCGCCGTCGTAGATCGGAATGGAAAGCTGGGCACCGGCCACCGTGTTGAAGCGGAAGCGGTTCAGGTTGGGCACGATGTAGCCGTTTTTGCCGCCGGCCTGGGCCAGCACGTTCAGCTGGGGCTTGTTGCCTACCTCGGCTACTCGCAGCTGCGCGGCAGCGGTGGCTTCGTTGTCTCTGGCCAGCTTCACCTCGGGGCGGTTGGCAGCGCCGGCTTCCAGGGCCGCTTGCACGTTCACGGCCTCCGGGTTGTACTCGAAGCGGCCCCGCACCGGCACCACCGCCGATTCAGACTTGTGCAGTAGGCGAGCCAACTGCACCTCCTGGTTGCGGAGCTGGTTTTGCAGGTCGATTTTCTTGTCCTGAGCCTGGGCAATGCGCACCTGGGTAGTGGTCACGTCAAATTGCGTGCTTACACCGCCCTCTACCCGGCGCTGCATCTCGCGCTCGTGCTGCTGCAAGGAGGCAATCTGCGCATCCTGCACCCGAATAGCCTCGCGGGCAAACAGGATACTATAGTAGCTCTGTGCGGCGGCGTAGGCCAAGTCGCGGCGGGTCACGTCAATGTTGTCGGCTGCGGTGAGGGTGCGGCTGCGGGCTACTTCAATGGCCGCATTGGCCCGCCCAAAGTCCAGCAGCGTATACTGCGCGGCCACGTGGGTATCGTAGTTGTTGTTGGGCGCCAGCTGAAACGGTGCCTGCTCGGGGGTCAGGTTCAGCTTCACCTGCGGGTCGATGCGAGTGTAGCTGGCCGTACCGGTCACTACCGGCTTAAGGTAGGTGCGCTGCTGGGCCAAGCGGCTCTGGGCCTGGTTCACTTCCTCCTGCAAGGCATTAATGGATGGGTTGGCATCCAGCACCGAGCGGATGGTGGTTTCCAACGACAGCGAATCGCCAGCGGTGGCCGTAGATATAGGTACCTGCGCGTAGGCGGCGCTACCTACCAGCAACCCCAGGGTTGTGAGTAGCGGTGCAGCAAAGGTTGGTCGGAGATGCATAAGAAAACAGCGTATGAATGCTGCCCCCTATCCGAAAGATGTGCCAGCTACCGCTATTGCTCCTTACATCACCCAAAAAGCCTCTTAACGCCTTACTAAGGGGCTTTTTACGCAGAATAACTCAGATAAACCTACTGTGCCAACCTGTTTATTTTCCTGATATATTAGGAATACCTGATTTTTATCTCCTCATATTTCAGGAATAATTGTGCTACCTTTTGTTGTTGCTTCGGCCACTACCCCTCCAATATGCCCCAGCCCAACAGTCAGGACGAGTCGCTGCTACTCTACCTCAACGACGCCATTGCGACTACCCGCAACAAGGAAGCGCTGTTTCAGACCGTCACGGAAAAGCTACGGCTGATTTTTCCGTTCGACGCCATCACCATCATCACCCTCGACAACGAGCAGCAGTACCGGCGCGTGTTTTTGCGTGACTACCTGGGCGAGACGCTACCCCCCATGGCGAACTTCCGCAAGTCTATTACGGGCTCGCCTATTTCAGAGTTTGTGGGCAGTGCTACCCAGCTTCGGCAATACGACCTTACGGAGCTGCTGCCGCGCTACAACAACTACGAGCCGCTGGCCCAGATGCTCAAAAAGGGCCTGCGCTACTTCACGGTGGTGCCGTTGCGCACCGGTGGGCGGCTCATTGGGCTACTGTCGTTGGTGGCGCGGCGCCGCCCTACCTTCTCACCCGAGGATATTTCCCTGCTCGAAAAGATTGGCAGCCTGGTAGCAGTGGCCGTAAACAACACGCTGGCCTTTGAGGACGTGGCGCGGCGAGAGCAGGAGAAAGGTATGCAGCTGGCCCTTACCAATGCCCTGCTGACCATTAAGGAGCGCGGGGAGCTGTTTCAGCGCATTGCCACTGAAATAGACCGGGTGGTACCCTGCACCTACTTTGGTGTGCGCGTGCAGGAAGCTGATGGCCCGATTCAAGTGTTTGCCGAGTTTATGCGGCAGCCCGACGGCACGTTCGCGCCCACTGATCCTACCCGCTGGAACCACCTCCCCGACTATGCCCAACTGCAACAGCAGATTGCGCCGTTGTTTTTCAAGCCGGGTGTGTATGCCGGGGCCGAGTTTCAGGCGTTGGCGGCGCGCTACCCGCTTATGCGCCACATCTGGGAGCAGCGCGGCACCCGCGCCCTTCTATGCGTACCACTCTGGATTCGAGAAGACCAGAGCGCCACCATCATTCTCTCCAACAAACAGGATGAAACGCCCTTCGCGGAAGCAGACCTGCACCTGATGCTGCTATTGGTGCCCCAGCTCACGCTGGCCATCCAAAACGTGTTTGCCTTCGAGCAGATTGAGCACCTGCGCGCCCAATTGGAGCGGGAGCGCACCTACCTCATCGACGAGATTAACACCACCGCCGCCGCCCGCTTCGCCGATTTTGTGGGCGGCAGCGAGGCCATGCAGGGCGTTTTCCAGCGCATCATGCAGGTAGCCCCCACCGACTCTACCGTGCTGGTAACCGGCGAAACCGGTACCGGCAAGGAGCTGGTGGCTCGCGCCGTGCATCAGCAGAGCCCGCGCCGGGCGCGGGCTTTGGTGAAGGTGAACTGCGCCGCCCTACCCGCCCAGCTGATTGAAAGTGAGCTATTTGGACACGAGAAAGGCGCCTTTACGGGGGCCATCGACCGGCGCATTGGCAAGTTTGAGGTGGCCGATGGGGGTAGTATTTTCTTGGATGAAGTAGGCGAACTGCCCCTCGATCTGCAAGCCAAACTGCTGCGTGTGTTGCAGGAAAAGGAATTTGAGCGCCTGGGCGGGCAGCGCGTGCTGAAGGCCGATGTGCGCGTAATTGCCGCCACCAATCGTGTGCTGGAAGACGAGGTAGCCGCCGGCCGCTTCCGCGCCGATTTGTATTACCGCCTCAACGTATTTCCGGTGCGCCTGCCCGCCCTGCGCGAGCGGCCCGAGGACATTGAGCCCCTGATGCGCCACTTCCTGGAGCGCTTCACCAAGCAAATGGGCAAGCCCGTGCGCAGCCTGCGCGAGCAGGACTTGCGCGCCTTACAGGCCTACCCCTGGCCCGGCAACGTGCGCGAGCTGGAGCACGTGGTAGAGCAGGCCGTGATTGTGTCCAATGGGCCGTTTCTGGATTTTGGGGGCTTTGCGGCGGCCCTGCACCCGGCCGCGTCCGAAATGCCTACCCTACCCCTCACGGGCAATCAACCCCTCAAAACCCTGAAGGACCAGGAGCGCGACCACATCTTGGCGGCGCTGCACCACACCGGCGGGCGCGTGAGTGGCCCCAGCGGCGCGGCCGTGCTCCTCGACATCAACCCCAAAACCCTGGAAGCCCGCATGAAGAAGCTGGGCATCCGGCGTACAGTAGGGGTAGGGTAGGACACTTCACCGCATACCCGTTTCGCTGATTATCCGTAGAAGAACGGCACCATTCCACTTGATCTAGCCACAAGACGCATGCACAAACCCTACTTTCCTCTGGGCGACTGGCGCCGCAACCTGTTGCTGGCCGCCGCGGCGGCTAGCCTAGGCGTGGCCCTACCCGCCTGCTCCGGCAACTCCGATCAGGCATCGACTACCACCGAAGCCGGCAGCTGGGACAATGCTGCCGACTCCTACTCCCAGGGCGTTATCACGGAGCTAACGGAGGTGCAGCCCGACAAGTGGCAGATTACCGCCGAGCGCCCAGCTGGCAAAGAAGAAGTGGCGGCTATTCTGAAACACTTCGACGGCAAAGTAGACACCCTACAAGGCCAGGCTCTGCAACAGCAGATGCGCCAATACAGCCAGCAACACCCCGAAAACCAGACGGTGAGCAGCGGCGGTGGTGGCCTCATGAATATTCTGATGTGGAGCAGCCTGGGCTACATGGCCGGGCGCTTTCTCACACCGCAGCCCGCCGCCTACGCCAACCCTGGGCTGCTACGTCAGAACCAGGGCTGGCGCAGCCAGGTAGCGCAGGAGCGTGACCAGGGCCGTAGCTTTTTTGGGCGAGGCTTCAGTGGTACGCGCACTGCTGCGGGCAATAATGGCATTCGGCCCAGCACCAGCGTGGTGCGCTCCACGGGCTATAGTGGGCGCAGCAACGTGCGCACGAGCGCCCCTGCGGGCCGGCGCTCCGGCTTTGGTAGCCGCGGCTACGGTGGTCGTGGGTTTGGCGGGTAGGCCCGGCAGCCAGCCGTTTTTCAGGCACATTTGCTTTTCATTACCCGCTCTATGCCCGCCATTCAGCTCCTACCCCTCACCGGTAACATTGCCCCTACCCTGCACCGCCTAGGCTGGGACTGGGCCATGGAAGACGTGTGCCAGCACTATGTGGCGCAAGAAGCCGTGCAGCTTCCCGAGGAGCAGGCCGATGCCCTGTTGGAAGCCACCGACACGCTCTACGACATGCTGGTGCAGGCCGTGCCCGACGACCTTCCTGACGATTTTCTGCGCCGCCTGGCTATTCCGGAGGTACTCTGGGGCGCCGTGCGCCACTCTTGGGCCGATGACCGCCATTGGCACCTCTACGGCCGCTTCGACCTGGCCCAAACGCCTGATGGCCCCAAGCTTCTTGAGTTCAACGCCGACACGGCCACCAGCCTCCCCGAAGCCGCCGTGGTGCAGTGGGCCAGCCTGGTAGCGGCCGGCCTCAACGAGGAAGACCGCCAAGCCAATGGCTTGTTTGAGGGGTTGCAGGCCCAATTCACGCACTGGCTGGAGCTGAACGACGACCTGGCCCCTACCCTGCTGCTGGTATACTTGCCGGGCAGCGAGGAAGACGCCACCAACTGCGCCGTACTAGCCGAAGCCGCCCTGGCCGCTGGCTTCGAGCTGACGCACCTCTGCGAAGCCGATGCCATGACGGTTTCCGTAGCCGGGGCCGACCGCGGCGCCTGGGCCGAGGTGGAGCCCGGCCAGTGGCAGAAGTTTGACTTCGTGTTTAAGCTGGTGCCCTGGGAGATTCTGGCCGAAGAAGAACCGGAGCTGACCACCGACCTCACCCAACTTATGCAGTCGCGGGATGTGGTGGTGGCTAATCCGGCCTATTCGCTGCTTTTCCAGAGCAAGGCCATGCTGGCCTGGTTGTGGCAGGAGTTTCCGCACCACCCGTTGCTGCTAGAAGCTTCGTTTGATGAACTACCTGGCCACAGCGTGCGCAAGCCCGTGTTTGGCCGCGAAGGGCAGAACGTGACGGAGCTACACGCCGGCCAGTTGGGCCAGACTGTAGAGGGCGACTTCGCCCAACAGCCCCAGGTATACCAACGCTACGCCACCCTACCCCAGGACACCCAGGGCCGCTACTACCAAGCGGGCGTATTCTGGGCCGGCCAGGGCTGCGCCATCGGCTACCGCCGCGACACAGGCTTCATGACCAACCTCTCCGAGTTTGTGCCGCACGTGTTGCTGTAAAAAGCAGTTTGCATTGGTCGGTGAACGGGTGTAGAGACGCATATTTGCGTCTCGTCGTTGCTGATGTTGTTTGCTAGAACGGCGCTGACACGAGTTGTTCAACGACGAGACGCAAGGATGTGTCTCATCATCCGCACCGTGTGCACGAAATCATTCAACGACGAGACGCAAATATGCGTCTCTACACCGTTCACTGATCAACGCAAATAACTTTCTACAGCTGCGCTACTTAGTGCAAAAAAGGCTCTGAATCACGTAGTCAGAACCCTTTTGCTACTCGCCGGGGTAGTGCACGCCTAGCTGCTGTCGGATGTCGTCGAGGGTTCCGATCAGCTTTTCGCTGAATACAAGTGGTAGCAGCGGGCTTTCCGTGAGGCCCTGCGCCAGGCACTCCTGCACGTGCTGGGCTTCGTAATGGTAACCGTAGCCAGGTTCCTCGAAGTGGAAGTCCTGCGGCTCCTCGCCGGTGCGGTGCAGCGTAATACGCTGAGCATGATGAAACTTGTGGTGCAGGTGCAGCTTGCCCTCGGTACCGTAGAGGGTGCAGGTGGTATCGGTGGTGGCGGCCAGGGTGGAGTAGAGGCTGGAAGTGGCCCCGCCAGGGTAGGCCAGCGCCATGCTACACGTCAGGTCGACGCCGGTTTCGGTGAGGATGCCCACGGCTTTCACCTGGGTAGGCTCGCCGAGAAAAAACTTGCTGAAGAACACCGGGTAGATGCCAATATCCAGCAGCGAGCCACCCGCCAGCCCTGGGTCGAACAGACGGCTGGTGGGGTTGTAGTCAGCCGCAAAACCAAAATCAGCTACCATGTGCACGGGGCGGCCGATGGTGCCGGCCTCTACCAGCGCCAGCGCTTTGTGGGTGGCGGGCATGAAGCGCGTCCAGAGGGCTTCCATCAGAAACACCTGCTTCTCGCGGGCCACCGCCACCATCTCGGCTACCTCGGCGGCGTTGCGGGCAAAGGCTTTTTCGCAGAGCACCGCTACGCCGGCCCGCAGGCACAGCAGCGTGTGCGCGTGGTGCTCGGAGTGCGGCGTGGCCACGTACACGGCATCCAGATCGGGCAATTGCACCAGTTCTTCGTAGCTACCGAAAGCGTGCGGCGCACCGTATTGCGCGGCAAACTGCTGAGCTTTCTCCAACGTGCGCGAGGCCACGGCATGCAGGCGGGCACCCGGTACCAGGGCTACGTCTTGAGCAAATTTGTGGGCAATTTTGCCAGGGCCGATGATGCCCCAATTGAATGTTTTCATGGGTAGCAGGTGGTAGGGGCGCCCGGTGGCTACGGGAGCATAGTAAGACCGGAATGTAGTACGAAAACAGTTAGCGGTCTGAAAAGTAGTGCGACCGGGCCCGGCCAGCTGCTCGTCGTTTTGCCGCTCCAAATACGCAGTAGTACGATAAAAGTCAGGTATTGACTCACGTCATCAGAACGATAAGCCGCTCGCGCCACGCAACCCTGGTTAAGGCGTTTTGCCAGCCGACAGCCACCGCAACCTTTCCTGTCAACTATTCCGTTAGCTTTATATACTTCGCCAATGTGAAGTAAGTCCCTGACTGCATTCACACTATGTACACCCCACCGCCTTCGCACCACGAGCAGCGCCACGACGACGACCTAGCATTGTGGCAGGCGTTTCGGGCGGGGCAGCAGGCGGCGCTTGGGTCCTTATTTGACCGGTACGCGCAGCAGCTTTTTGCCTACGGCCACCACCTGGCCCACGATGCCGAAGTAGTAAAAGATGCTATCCAAACCGTATTTGTGCATCTGTGGGCACGGCGCGAATATCTGGGTGACATGACAACGGTGAAGTTTTACCTCTACCGCAGCCTCAAAAACGAGCTGCTACGGGTAGCCAGCAGCACCCGCCTACCCAAGGAGCAACAGGCTGAGGTCTACACGCCGTCCATCGAGCAGTCGTTGGTTGATACTGAGGAGGAGCACCAGCGGGGCGTGCGACTGCGGTTGTCGTTGGCGCAGCTGTCGGGTAGGGAAAAGGAGATTATCAACCTAAAGTACTTCAGCAACTTCAAGATTCGGGAAATTGCGACCATGCTGCAACTCAGCGAGCAAACTGTGGCCAATCTGTTGTCGCGGGCGCTCAGAAAGCTGCGGCAGTCGTTGCTGGTGAGCGTGCTGCTGTGGCTGCTGGGGTGATCAGACCTTACGCACGACTCGTCTGCACGCGGCAACCGGTCGGACGCCTACGGCGTCCGACCGGTTGCCGCGTGCAGACGTTGCACGAACGGCCGGCGGACGTGGCAAGCGCACTTGTTTATGCGGTGCCAACATTAGCAGACGGTGCGGCAGTCAGCAACGGCAACCGGTCGGACGCCTACGGCGTCTGACCGGCAGGCGACTCGCAAACGCTTGGCTAAGAGCAATATCACAAACTTTCAAAAAAATATTTCCTGCCCGCGTAGTAGTAAATCCATAATAGCCCCTCTTCTACATATCCGCCGCCTACCTGCTGGCGCGGTGCCTACCCCATGCCCGACTACCCACACTTTTGCGCCGAGGAGTTTGCCCAGGACGAGTTCTTCGTGCGGTGGGTGCTGCGGCCCGATGCGGAGACGGAGGCGTTCTGGCAGCAGTGGCTCTCTACATTCGCGTTTCGGCGCGACGAGGTGGAAGCAGCGCGCCAATTGGTGCTGGGGCTGCACCAGTTGCCTCAGGCCCGGCTGTCGTCGGCGGAGAAGATGGCGTTGCGGCAGCGCATTTTTGCCGAGATAGAAACAGCAGAAACGCCTGCACTGGGCGCGCATCACCAGTGGCTGGTTCCTACCTGGCAGTGGGTAGCGGCGGCCAGCGTGTTGTTGTTCCTGCTGGGTATTGGGCAGCTGTGGCAGTTGCAGCAGCCCACTTCCGTGCCTGACTACCGGGCGCTGCTGGCTCAGGCCCGGCGCGATGTTGGCACCCTGCGCGACATCGATAATCCTACGACAAGTACCCGGTTGGTGTCGCTGCCCGATGGTAGCTCCGTGCTACTGCGGCCGCACAGCCGGCTGGCATTTCCGGCGCGTTTTGCGGGGCCTACCCGCCCGGTGTATCTGGAGGGGAGTGCCTTCTTTGAGGTGGCGAAAGACCCGCAGAAGCCCTTCTTTGTGAACACCAGCGCTCTGGTAACTAAGGTGCTAGGCACCAGCTTCGAGGTACAGGCAGCGGCTAAATCGCCCCGCGTGGTGGTGACGGTGAAAACCGGGCGCGTCTCGGTGTATCCGCAGGGTGGAGAGCAAGCCCGGCAGCAATTGAGCACACCGCAATTGGAAGGCCTGGTGCTGACGCCCAATCAGCAGGCCACTTACGGCCTCGCCAACCACCAGTTCACGCGCACCTTTCTGGCGCGACCTGCCTTGGCGGGTGGCGCGGCGGCCGTGTTTGAGTATGAGGAAACCCCTATCCGTGAAGTGTTTGCGCAGCTGGAAGAAGCTTACGGCGTGTCGATTGAATACGACAAGGCCGCGCTGGGCAACTGCCCGCTCACGGCTTCCTTCACCGACGAGCCTCTGTTTGAAAAGCTCCGCCTGATCTGCAAAGCCGTGCGCGCCCGCTATGAGGTGCAGGACGCCCAGATTGTGGTGACGGGACTAGGTTGCCAATAACACCGCTTCGCTTTTTCAGCCGTTCGCCTGCAAACGATTTCGGCTTCGCTATACCCACAGTTTCCTACCCTATCGCAGGGTAGTGCCTACTGCTTCTCTGTCCTACATCCAACTCCCTATCCTATGCTTCCACTCCTACGTTATCCGATTTGGCGGCGAGGCGTTGCGCAGCTCTTGTGGCTGACGATGCTTGTAATAGCTCTGGGTGCCAGCCAAGCCGCGGCGGCGCCCCCTACCCGCCAGGACCCCGCTAGCCGGCGCATCAGCGTGCAAGTCAGCAACCAGGCTCTGAAAACGGCCCTGCACCTGATTGGGCAGCAGGCCGACGTGAAGTTTGTGTATAGCCCGCGCCTGATTGACCCGCAGCAGCGCGTGACGCTACGAGCCCACGAGCAGCCCCTCCCCGACGTGCTGCAACAACTACTCGCCCCGCTGCACCTCGATTTTGAGATTCTGCAAAAGCAGGTGGTCATCAGCAAGGCCGCAGCCACGGGCGCGGTGCCTCCCCCTACCCTGGAGGCCCGCAACGCCCGCCCAGTACCCCTGGAAACCACCATCACGGGTCGCGTAACGCAGGCCGATGGCCAGGGCCTACCCGGTGTGACGGTGGTAGTGAAGGGCACCACCAATGGCACCACCACCGATGCCAACGGCAACTTCACCCTGAGCCTCCCTGACGCTTCGGGTACGCTGGTGCTTTCGGCCATCGGCTTCATATCGCAAGAAGTTACCTTACAGGGACGTACGCAGGTGAATGTGGTGCTGCAAACCGATGTGAAGTCGTTGGATGATGTGGTGGTCATCGGCTACACCACCCAGCGCAAGGCCGATCTCACGGGCGCCGTGTCGCAGGTGAATCAGGCCGACATTAACGGCCTACCGGTGACCGGGCCCGCCCAGATTTTACAGGGCAAAGCGGCCGGCGTGGCCATCACGCAGGCCACCGGTGCACCCGGCGAAAACATTGCCGTGCGCATCCGGGGGGTAGGCACCATCAACGACAACGACCCGCTCTATATCATCGACGGGGTGCCCACCAAGACCGGCATCAACCAGATTTCGCCTAATGATATCGAAAGCATCAACATTCTGAAAGATGCTTCGTCGGCGGCCATCTACGGGGCGCGGGCCTCTAATGGCGTGGTGATTATTACCACCAAGCGGGGCAAATCGGGCAAGCCGCGCCTTACGGCCAGCGCATACGCGGGCGTGCAAACGGCTTCTAACCTGATTGATATGGCCAACACCAGCCAGTACGTGGCGGCCTACAACGTGGCGGCGCAGAACGACGGCCGCGCGCAAATTCCGGCCGACGTGGCGGCTACCTTACCTAACGTGAACTGGCTGAAGGAGGTGCTGAAGCCCGCCAGGCAGTACAACGCCCAGCTCGATGTGAGCGGCGGCACCGAAAACTCGCAGTACATCGTGTCGGGCAGCTATTTGAAGCAGGATGGCTTGATTGACAACTCGGCGTTTGACCGCTACAACCTGCGCACGGCGGTGAACACCACGCTGTCGCGGTTTGTGAAGATTGGCACCAACGCCAACCTTTCCTACAACAAAACCCGGCAGGTAGGCACCTCCGGCGACGGATTCGGCGACGGCAACCCCGGCGCTAGTATCGTGCGCTTTGCCTTGTTCCGCACGCCGGGCACGCCGGTGCGCAACGCGCAGGGCCAGTTTGTGGACCTGCCTACCCTCCCTGATGGCTCCCAGGCCACGGCTTTTCTGGGCGACGGCATCAACCCCATGGCCCTGGCCGACGCCACGGACCGCAACTTCAACCGCTACTCGGCGCTAGGCAATGCCTACCTGGAGCTGACGCCCGTGAAGGGCCTGCGCATCCGCTCCGACTACGGCATCACGTTTCTGATTACCGACTACAAGCAGTTTTTCCGCACGTTCGGAATCGACCGGTCGTTCAACTCGCCAGCGCAACTGGCGCAGTCCAACACCAAGGAGTTCAACTACAACTGGACCAATACTGCCGTGTACGACCTGCCAGTGGGCCAGAGCACCTTCAGCATTTTGCTGGGTACGGAGGCCATCAAAAACAACGTGACGGCCATTTCGGCCTCGCGCCGCGGCTACGTGGACCAGTCGCCTACCTTCCAATACCTCGACAACGGCACGGGCGTGCAGCAGAACGGCGGCGGCGAGGCCCACTCGGCCCTGTTCTCGGGCTTTGCCCGCGTGAGCTACGACTACAACAGCCGCTACCTGGCCAGCTTCAATTTCCGCCGCGACGGTTCCTCGCAGTTCCTGCCGGGCAGGCGGGCCGAGAATTTCTTCTCGGGCTCCTTGGGCTGGAATTTGGCTCAGGAAAGCTTTCTGCGTGATGTATCGGCGTTGTCGCTCCTGAAGCTGCGCGCCAGCGTGGGGCAGCTGGGTAACTCGTCTATCGGCAACTACCCCTATGCCTCACTGGTGGGTGGCAACTTCTACTACCCCTTCGGCGGGGTTTCTACGCAGGGGCTGAGCGTGGTGAGCAAGGGCAACCCCAACCTGCGCTGGGAAACCAGCACCCAAACCGACGTGGGCCTGGACATTGGGCTGTTGCAGGGCGCCTTGCAATTGACGCTGGACTACTTCGTGAAGAACACCTCCAACGTGCTGCTCTTTCTGCCCCAGCCCAGCAGCGCCGGCAACGGCGGCAACCCGGCCGTGAATGCCGGCAAAATCCGCAACCAGGGCTTCGAGCTGGAACTGCTGTACCGCAACACCATCGGCAAGGACTGGAGCTACAACCTGAGCGGCAACCTGGCCACCCTGCAAAACGAGGTACGGACCCTGGGCGGCGCCCCGCCCATCGTGGGCGGCCGCATCGACAACAACTACTTTGCTACGCTCACGCAGGTGGGCCACCCCATCGGCTCGTTCTATTTGTTGCAGGCTGATGGCATTTTTCAGACGGCCGAGGAGGTGTTTACGCACGCCTACCAGGGCCCCGGCATCCAGCCCGGCGACGTGAAGTTCAAGGACATCAGCGGCCCCAACGGCGTGCCCGACGGCGTGATTGACGGCAATGACCGCACCTTCGTGGGTAGCCCCATTCCCAAGCTCACTTACGGCCTCACCGGCAACCTCCGCTACAAGAGCCTCGACCTGAGTTTGTTTTTCCAGGGCGTGCACGGCAACAAGCTCTACAACCAGGTAAACACCGACATAGAAGGCTTCTACCGGGCCTTCAACCTGACGGAGCGGGCGGCCACCAACTACTGGACCGGCCCCGGCAGCACCAATGAGTTTCCGCGCCTGTCGTGGGTAGGGGCTTCCAACAACAAGCAGCCCTCCACGCGCTTCCTGGAAGACGGCTCCTACCTACGCCTCAAGAACATTCAGCTGGGCTACACCTTCGGTGACAAGCTGCTCTCGCCGCTGAAAGTATCGTCGGTGCGGCTCTACGTGAGCGCGCAGAACCTGCTGACTTTCACAAAGTACACCGGCCTCGACCCCGAGCAGGGCACCAACAGCAACTCCCTCGGCGACGGCGTGCGCGCCACCGGCATCGACTTCGGCACCTACCCTTCCGCCCGCACCTTCACGGTGGGGATTAACGCGGGGTTTTAGAAGTGTTGGCGCGGGCGGTGGACCTCACCCCCCGGCCCCCTCTCCTCGGGGAGAGGGGGAGCCGAGCGATTAAGATAATAGCGCTCGTCCAACGAAAAACATCAATAAACAACTCCGGTAAAGGCTCCCCCTCTCCCCGAGGAGAGGGGGCCGGGGGGTAAGGTCCACCGCCCGCGCCGTCTGCTTTTCAACGTAAAACTACCCTGCCCTATGAAACGCAACTACATCATACTAAGCACGTTCATTCTCCTTACCACCGCCGGGTGCGACAACTTCCTGGACCAGCCGGTGCTGGGGCAGTACGAGGCCGGACAGTTTTTCACCTCCGACACCAACGCCATCCTAGCGGTGAATGCCGCCTACGTGCCGCTGTCGTTCCGCGACGGGGGCTCCAACACGATTTGGGTGCTGGGCGACGTGGCCTCCGACGACGCCGTGAAGGGCAGCAACCCCGGCGACCAGGCCGACTTCGAGAACATCGACCAGTTCAACATCACGCCCATCAACGCGGCCGTGGAAGCCCAGTGGCGCCGCGACTACGACGGCGTGTTTAAGTGCAACGTGGTGTTGGATGGCTTGCCCGAGAGCAACACCAGCATCAGCGCCGCCGTGCGCCAGCAGGCGCGGGGGCAGGCGCTGTTTCTGCGGGCCTATTACTACTTCGAGCTGACCAACCTCTACGGCGCTATTCCGCTGCGCGTGAAGGTGGAAACGCCCGAGGAGCTGCAAAGCCCGGCCGTGCCGCAGGCGCAGATCTACGCCCAGATTGAGGCCGACTGCCAGGCCGCCGCCGATGCCCTACCCACCTCCTGGACCGGCAACGACGTGGGCCGCGCCACTAAGGGCGCAGCGCTGGCCCTGCTCACCAAAACCTACTTGTTCGAGAAAAAATGGGCTCAAGCCGCCCAAACGGCTCAAGCCGTGGGGGCGCTAGGCTACAAGCTGCAACTCGTGTTTGCCGATAACTTCCGGGCCGCCACCGACAACAACTCAGAAATCATTTTTTCGGTGCAGCACACCACCGGCCTCAGCCCCAACCAGGGGAGCGGCCTCAACCAGTGGTTTGCCCCGCGCCCGCAAAACGGCTACGGCTTTTTCCTGCCTACCCAGAGTTTGGTCGACAACTTCGAGCGGACCTCGGGCGGGGTGGTCGACCCGCGCCTGGACTACACGCTGGGTAGGGCCGGGCAGCCGTTTTTTGGGGTGGCGTTTGACCCTAGCTGGACCTCTACCGGCTACGTGTCGAAAAAGCACTTGCAGCCACTTTCCGAGGTTCCGGCTACCATCAAAGGTGACGGCGGCCTCAACTACCAGGCCCTGCGCTACGCCGATGTGCTGCTGATGCAGGCCGAGGCCCTGAACGAAGCGGGCAACGGCGCCGGGGCGCTGGCCGCCCTCAACCAGGTGCGCAAGCGTGCCCGCGAGAGCTACCTCTACGACTCGTCCCTACCCAACGCGGGCACCGTACCCGCGGGCCTGCTGCCCGACATCACCACCACCGACCAGGGCCAGCTGCGGGAGCTGATTCGGCGGGAGCGGCGCTCGGAGCTGGCGCTGGAGTTTCACCGCTTCTTCGATATTATCCGCTACGGCGAGGCTTATGCGCGGCAGGCGTTGGCTGATCGGCCCAACTTCAACTACGCCCGCAACCAGTTCTACCCCATTCCGCAGAGCGAGCGGGACACCAACCGCAACCTGGGCTTGTAGTCGCACTGCCATCTTTTCCTACCCTCTTTGTATCACTTGATTATGAAAAGGCACTTTCTTTTCCTGCTCCTACCCTGGCTGCTAGGTGCCGCGGTGCTGTCGGCCTGCTCCGATTCCGACGACGACACGCCCCAAGTGGCCGCCGATACTACCCGCCTGGCCGCGCTGATTGACTCCGTGACGGTGGGTTACAACGCCGCCGCCGAAGGCAACAAGCCCGGCAACTACGCCACCGGCTCCAAAGCTCCGCTGAAAACCGCCCTGGACCTGGCCATTAGCACCCGCGGCAACGGCCAGTACAGCCAGCTGCAAATCGACAACGCCACGGCCAACCTGCGCCGGGCGGTGGCAGCTTTCCGGAGTAATCTGATTGAGGATGTGTCGGTGGCGAACCTGGTGGCGCAGTGGAAGTTTGAGGGCAACGCCAACGACGCCACTGCCAACGGCCACAACGGCACCCCCAAAACCGGCCCCACTGGCCCCGGCACCGCGCCCGGCGACGGCGCTACCCTCCCCAAGCTGGTAGCCGACCGTTTCAACCGCGCCAACCAAGCCTACGAGTTCACCAACGGCGCCTACATTGAGGTGCCCTATGCGGCAGCGTTCAACCCGCCGGCCATGACCATCAGCCTGTGGTGCAAGCGCTTCGACTCCAACGACGCCAACTATTTGTTGTCGATGAATCGCTGGAACGGCTTCAAATTTCAGCTGCAAGGCGCCGGCAAGCCCTTCCTGACGGCCACCACGACCACCGGTATTTTCGACCGGGATGCCGAATCAGGCATCGTGGCCGTGAATACCTGGACGCACGTGGTAACCAGCTACGTAGACGGCACTCTGAAATTCTACCTCGACGGCAAGCTGGTGAAAACCTGGACCAATGTGCAGGGGCCCATGAAGACCATTCCTGAGCCCGTGAACCTGGCCATTGGGCAGCAGCTACCCAAAGAAGCCTACAACCGCACCCCCACCGCCGGCCAGGACCCCGGCTACTTCGAGTACTATGGGCCAGCCTTTTTCAAGGGTCAAATAGACGACATCCGCTTCTATAACCGCGCCCTGACGGATGCGGAGGTAACCTCTATTTATACGATTGAGAATACGCTGTGAACCAGATTAGACCGTCATTTCGACTGCAAGGAGAAATCTCGCGTGCTGACGAAACACCGTCATGCTGAGCTTGTCGAAGCATCTCGCGTGCTAACGAAAAATAGTATCTAGCATCAGCACGCGAGATGCTTCGACAAGCTCAGCATGACGGGCTGGATAGCCGCTATTCGATCAAGACTCTACCCCAACCATACACCACGCCGCATGACATTCCGCCCCTACCCTCTCGCCTTCCTCCTGGCTGCCCTCACCAGCTGCAACTCCGCCGATAAAGCCGATACGCCTACTACCCCCGCCAAGCCCAAGGAGTGGAGCATGCTCAACTTCACGAAGGTGGATAGCGCCAACCCCATCATGGGGCCGAGCCCGGTAGGTGTATTCACCGACCCAATTCTGATGCAGAAGGTGCAGTGGGAAGAAAAAGACGTGTTCAACCCCGCTGTGGTGGTGCGCCACGATACCATTTATATGCTGTACCGGGCCGAGAATATAGCGAAAGGCGCCGTGAGCAAAGCTTCGCGCATCGGGCTGGCTTTCAGCACCGACGGCATCCACTTCACACGGCGCCGGGAGCCGGTATTCTACCCCGACAACGACGCGCAGAAAAAATACGAGTGGCCCGGTGGCACCGAGGACCCGCGCGTGGTGGAAGACGCCAACGGCATGTACTTCATGACCTACACCGCTTACGACGGCGACAAGGCCCGCCTGCACGTGGCCTCCTCCCCTGACCTGGTACACTGGACCAAGTACGGCAACGCCTTCACTGGGGCCAAAAACGACGAGTACGTGCCCAAATGGAGCAAATCGGGGGCAATTGTGTCGCGCTACGAGCCCGATGGGCGCATTGTGGCTACCAAAATCAACGGCAAGTACTGGATGTATTGGGGCGATGCGCAAATCTGGGCGGCCACTTCCGACGACCTCATTCACTGGACGCCCATTGAGATGGCGCCCGGCGAAAAGCCGCCCGTGCCCCTGCGCGCCCAGGCCCAAACCCTACCCAACCTGAAGATTGTACTGCCTACCCGCGAGGGTAAGTTCGACAGCGACCTGGTAGAATCCGGCCCGCCCGCCATGCTCACCGACCAGGGCATCCTGCTGATTTACAACAGCCGCAACATTCCCGCCATCGGCGACAAATCCCTACCCGAAGGCACCTACACCGCCGCCCAGGCCCTGTTCGACAAAAATGACCCCACCAAGCTGCTGCTCCGCACCAACACCTATTTTATGCGCCCCGAGAAGCCCTACGAAACCACCGGCCAGGTAAACCAGGTGGTATTTTTAGAAGGCCTGGCCCGCCTGCGCAACACCTGGTACCTCTACTACGGCACCGCCGACTCGAAAATTGCGGTAGCCACTCGGCCGGTGGAGTAAAATGTAGAGACACAACATTTTGTGTCTCGTTGTTGCTGATGTTGTTAAGCCTACTCGACGCTGGTCGTTCAACGACGAGACACAAAATGTTGTGTCTCTACTTCGCATAGTTGTGAGTTGTCAGAATAAACCTAACTTCCTCACCAATACCTTGCCCTGACAACTGACAACTCCCCCCTAACAACTCTTTCTATGCAGTCTACCGCTCCGGCTACTACTACCCCCACCTCAGCGCCCTTCACCGAAAAACGCTACCTCGTCACGCTGGTGTTCGTCACCTCTCTGTTCTTGCTGTGGGGCGTGGCTATTACGATGGGCGACGTGCTGAACAAGCACTTTCAGAATGTGCTCAATGTCAGCAAGGCCGACTCCGGGCTGGTGCAGTTTTCCATCTTCGGGGCCTATGCTATTATGGGCATTCCGGCGGGCTTATTCATGAAGCGGTTCGGGTATAAGAATGGCGTATTGCTGGGGCTGGGGCTGTATGCGCTGGGCGCGTTTTTGTTCGTACCAGCCGCCAATGCGCAGTCGTTCAGCTTCTTCCGCGGGGCGCTGTTTGTGCTGGCCTGCGGCCTGGCTACCCTAGAGGCCGTAGCGCACCCCTTTATGGGTGCCCTAGGCCACCCCAATACCAGCGACCAGCGCATCAACTTTGCGCAGTCGTTCAATGGGTTAGGGGCTGTGATTGGGCCGCTGCTGGGTAGCTATTTCATTTTGAGCGGCGTACACGCTGATGGTGATTTGTCGTCGGTGAAAACACTCTACCTCTCTATCGGCAGCGTTATTTTGCTGATTGGGGTATGCTTTGCCTTTGTGCGGGTGCCAGCCTTACAAGACGCCCACGCCGTTGACGTATCGGCCGAACCAGAGGCCGGTTTTTACAGCGGCACGGCCGAGGAAGTGCCCGAGGCCAAGGGCCTGTTCAACCGGCCGCACTTTGTGTGGGCCGTGGTGGCGCAGTTTTTCAACGTGGCGGCGCAGGGTGGCACCTGGGCGTTTTTCATCAATTACGGCGCCGAGAAGATGGGCCTGACCGATGCCGTGGCATCGCGCTACTTCGCTCTCAGCATGGTGATGATGATGGTAGGACGCTTCGTAGGCACGTTCCTGATGCGCTTTATTGCGCCCAACAAGCTGCTGGCTACGTTCGCCTTCGCCAATATCATACTGTGTCTCATTATTGCCCAAAGCTGGGGCTGGCCGTCGTTTATTGCCTTGCTGGGACTGAACTTCTTCTTCAGCATCATGTTCCCCACCATCTTCTCGCTGGGCCTCAAAGACCTGGGCGCCAAAACCCAGCAAGGCTCCTCCTTCCTGGTAATGACTGTGGCCGGCGGCGCCATCTTCCCCTACCTCATGGGCAAAGTTGCCAACGAAGACGTAGCCCACGCCTACTACCTACCCATCATTTGCTACTTCGTCATCTTCCTGTTTGGCGCTCGGTTGTATAAAGTGCGGTAAAAGGTGAAGTTGTGAAATTGTGAGCGGTGAATTATTGTCGACTTCCACGGTATGCCTCACCCCCCGGCCCCCTCTCCGAAAAGGGAGAAGGGGAGCCTTGTAGTAAGCTGTTAGCTTGTAGCTGCTAGCTATTGGCTCTGGTTTGAGAAAAGCTATCAGCTAACAGCTAGTGGCTAACCGCTAAATCATCTGGCTCCCCCTCTCCCCGAGGAGAGGGGGCCGGGGGGTGAGGTCCACCGCCAGAACGAACCGCAAGGCAGTCCGTAACGTTTTGCTCGTATCTTTTGCTTGCATGACGGCCGATTCTACCCTTTCTCCTTTCCTACCCGAGCACCTTACTCACGCGCACGTGCTAGACGCCCTGCGCCACATCGAGCAGAACGGCTTGCGCCTGGCGCCCGGCACCGTGTATGACTTGGTGTTTGAAAGCCGGCGCTACCCGCCGCGGGCCGTAGCGCAATTGGCCTACCGTTTGGCCAGCCAGCAGCCACAGGCCCGTTGGCCGCTGGCTAGCGGCACGCCCACCAACGCCCTGCTGGAGCGCCTCGATTTCACGATTGCCACCAAGCGCCCTACCCTGGCCAACTCCCCGCAGGATGGCAATGTGGCCGAGCAGGACCAGCTGCCTGCCAACCTCTACCCCGGCCGCCCCGCCGAAAAGCCCGCGCCTGGCAAGCCAATTGCCGCCGATGCTCCCGACACCCCTGCCATAGCGGCCGAGCCGATGGTTCCCTACCCGGCGGCGTCTGCCCCCCTACCCTACACCCATGCGCAGGCGTTGGCCGAGCTGTTTATCAGCGAAGAGCAGCTGGATGCAGCCTTGGCGGCCCTGCGGCGGCGCAAGAATCTGCTGCTGCAAGGTCCGCCCGGCACGGGCAAGACGTTTTTGGCTCAGCGCCTGGCGTGGTTGGAGCTGGGTGCCACCGACGAAAGCCGCATCGAGCGGGTGCAGTTTCACCCGAGCTACAGCTACGAGGACTTTGTGCAGGGCTTCCGGCCCGATGCATCGGGGACGTTTCGGTTGCAGGATGGGGTGTTAGTAGACGTATGCCGTCGCGCCGCCGCCGTGCCCGAACGGCCGTTTTTTCTGCTGATCGACGAGCTGAACCGCGGCCACGTGGCCCGTATTTTCGGGGAGTTGCTGCTGCTATTGGAAGCCGATAAGCGCGGCCCCGCCCACGCCGTGCGCCTACCCTACTCGCCGGCCGAAGCCCCGCGCTTTTTCGTGCCCGAGAACCTCTATGTGATTGGCACCCTGAATACAGCCGACCGCTCGCTCACGCCCCTCGACTACGCCTTGCGTCGCCGCTTTGCCTTTGTAGCGCTGGCCCCGGAGTTTGGACTGAAGCTGCAAGCTTCCCTACTCGAAAAGGGCTTGCCAGGCTCTTTGGCAGAGCGCCTAACTACTCGCCTCAACGCTCTTAATGAAACCATTGCCGATGACCCCGAACTGGGCCCGGAGTTTCGCATTGGGCATAGTTATTTCTGCCAGCCGCCCAATGGCACCGGGGCCGAGACGTGGTTTCAATTGATTGTGGAACAGGAAATCGGGCCGCTGCTGGAAGAATACTGGCAGGGAGACCCCACTAAAGCTGCCGCGGAGTTGAAGCGGCTTTTGGTGAAGTGGTGAGTGGTGAAATGGTGAGTAGTGAATAAAAGGCGTCTGTCATCTCCATCTGGCGTCTGCTTGCGAAGGGCCTTCTCACGGTAGAAAGATTGACGTAACAACGACTCGTTGAACTGGCATAAGGTCCTTCATCGTCGCTTGATGCGCAGAATGCTCAGGATGACAGGCGGTTTTTGTTCACCACATCACTACTCACAAACTCACCATCTCACCACTCACCATCTCACCGCATGATTCCCATCCACAACCTGTACTACCTACTCTGCTATGCCTGGCACCGGCTGCCAGACCCAGCCGAGGCGCAGGCGGTGGAGGCGCAGGAGTTTCATAGGCCGCTGGCGCTGCTCACGCACTTGCTGCTGGTGGCTACCCGGCGGCAGTTGCGGTGCGGCCTTGCGGTAGGCTATACCGAGCAAGAAGCTGAGCTGACGGAGCTGCGTGGCCGGGTGCAGCTGGCCCCTACCCTTGCCCGCGACCTGCTACGGCGGGGCCGCGCCGTGTGTACGTATGAGGAACTGAACGCCAATACGCCGCTCAACCAGCTGCTGGCGGGCACCCTCGCGCAGCTAAGCCGCACCCGCGCCCTACCCGCCGCCACGCGCCAGCAGGTGCGGCAGGTGCTGGGGCGCTTCCCAGCGGCGGTGCATCCTACCCCACCTACCGGTGAAGCCCTGCGTCTGCTCCGGCGGCAGCGGTGGCCGGGGCCACAGGCATTTTTGTTGCACCTCTGCGACCTACTCCACCACTGCGCCCTCCCCGTGCCCGACGAGACGGGCCGCCACCGCTTCCGCGACTTCCGCCGCGACGAGGTGCTGATGGCGCGGCTGTTTGAGCAGTTTGTGCGCAATTTCTACCGCCTGGAGCAGCGCCGCTACCGCGTGCGCTCCGAAACCATTGCCTGGCAGGCTGACGCTGCCGCTGCCGAGGACCTGGCCCTGCTCCCTACCATGGTAACGGACACCTCCCTGGAAGCCGCTGACCGCAAAATCATCCTCGATACCAAGTACTACGCCGCCGCCCTGCGCACCCGCCACAACCGCCAGCGCCTGATTGCGCCTCACCTCTACCAGCTCTACGCCTACCTCCAAAACCAATCGGCCACGCCGGGGCAACACCTGGAAGGCGTGTTGCTCTACCCCGCCGCCATGCAGGAGGTAGATGTGCGCTATACCCTGGGCGGCCACCCGGTGCGCATAGTCACGCTGGATCTGGCGCAACCTTGGCCAAGCATTGCCACGGCTCTGCTGACTCTTATAGCTTAACTGGGCATTACTAATAGTAATTAGTCTAAATAAAATTAGGAAAATGATTGTACCCCGCTGAACTTTGCAGCCTAGTCAGCACACAATCTATGACCTCTCCCTTACCCTCTTCTCGTTTGGCAACGCATACGGCGTTGTTTCTTTTTTTCTTGCTACTGGGCCACTTGGCGCAAGCTCAGACCTTACTTAGTGGTCGGGTAATGAATGCGGCGGGGGCCCCGCTGTCTGGCGCTTCCGTTGGCGTGCAGGGCACCAATTTGGGCACCGATACCGATAGCAATGGTGAGTACACCATTACCCTCAGCCAGGGTGGCTCCTACGTGGTAGGTGTGCGCCTGCTGGGCTACCTCAACCAGGAGCATCGCGTAACGGTGAAAACCGGCGAAAAGCAAACGCGCAATTTCATCCTAACCCCAGGCGACCGGCAGCTGGACGAAGTAACCGTGCAAGGCGACCGTACCAACAAGTTCTCCCGCAAATCGAGTGAATACGTAGGTAAAATGCCGCTTTCAAACCTTGAGAATCCGCAGGTATATGCCACCGTGGGCAAAGAGCTACTGACGGAGCAGTTGGTATTTACCGTTGACGATGCCACCCGCAACGCGCCGGGTTTGCAGAAAATGTGGGAGCCCACTGGCCGTAGCGGTGATGGTGGCTCGTTCTACGCTTCGCGAGGCTTTGTGGTATCCAGCCAGCTGCGCAACGGCGTAGTGGGCAGCGTTACAAGCACCGTAGATGCCGTGAACCTGGAGAAGCTAGAAGTTATCAAAGGCCCATCGGCCACGCTCTACGGCAGTGCCCTGACCTCGTATGGCGGCCTGCTGAACCGCGTGACCAAGAAGCCCTACGAAACGGTAGGGGGCGAGGTGGCTTTGTCGGCGGGCAGCTATGGTTTTCACCGGGCCAGTGTGGATGTGAACACGCCGCTGAACGCGAATAAAACCCTAGCCTTCCGCCTGAACGGCGCCTACCAGTACGAAGATAATTTCCAGAACCGCGGCTACACGGGCTTCACCAAAAACCTGGCTATTGCTCCTAGTCTGCAATTCCAACCCACCGACCGCCTGACCATCAACCTGGATGCGGAAGTGTACCGCGGTACCAACGTGGGCAAACAACTGGTCTATATATATTACCTCGATAAAGTATCCAACTTCGGCTTCTCACGGGCCGACCAGACCCCTTTGGACTACCGCCAATCGTACCAGGGGCCGGGTCTGACGCAGGACTCGCGCAGCACCAACCTGTTTGGCCAGGTGCGCTACCGCATTTCGCCTAGCTTCACCTCTACTACCTACCTCTCATCGAGCCGTAGCTTCTCGGAGGGCAAAGGCCCCTACTTCTATCTGGCTTCAGACATTGCCCTGAGCGGCGGCACGGTAACTACGCCCGGCGTCACTAGCCTGCTGCGGGCCGACCAGTCGACCCAGGACAGCCACCGCCAAGTATATGAAGTGCAACAGCTTTTCAACGGCGACTTCCTGCTAGGCAACTTGCGCAACCGTGTGGTGGTAGGCCTGGATTTCCTGCGTGTCGATTCTAATGTGGACTTCTTCGGGGGCATCATTGATACGGCCCCACTCAATGTGCCAGGCTACGATTATCGCACCTTCAATGGTAGGGCTGTTGATGCCGCCTACGCCGCCACGCCGCCACCGCATTACTTGGTCACTACCAAAATTAACACCTATAGCGCCTTTGCTTCGGATGTGCTCAACATCACCGACAAGCTCAGCGCGCTGGCTGCCGTGCGCGTCGACCGTTACGACAACAAAGGCGGCATTCTCTACTCGCCTATCGAGGCTTATGAGCAGACGGCCGTTTCGCCGAAGTTTGGTCTGGTATACCAGCCGGTGAAAGACCGCATTTCCTTGTTTGCGAACTACCAAAACAGTTTTAATAACCAGAACAGCAGCTACCAGAATGCTCAAGGCGAGTCGTTTGTGACCAAGCCTGAGCGTGCCAACCAAGTAGAGGGTGGCGTGAAGCTCGACGCGGCTCAGGGCCGGGTAAGCGCCACCGTGAGCTACTACGACATCCGGGTGCAGAACATCCTGCGCACGCTCTACACCGACCCCAACACCAGCCTTACAGTGAGTGCCCAGGACGGCACCCAATGGAGCCGCGGTGCCGAGCTGAACCTGGTGGCCAACCCGGTACAGGGCCTGAACATTGTGGGCGGCTTTGCTTATAACTACTCAAAGTTTGTGAATACCAGCGATGACGTGAACGGCCGTCGCCCCAACACGGCTTCTTCGCCCTACTTAGCCAATGCCTGGGTGAGCTACCGCCAGCCCAGCGGCACGCTGAAAGGCCTGGGCCTGGGCTTTGGGGGCAACTACGCCAGCGACAACAAGATTCTCAACAGCGTATCGCAGGGCGTTTTCACCCTACCCAGCTACACAGTGCTCAACGCCAGTGCCTTCTATGATCTGCCGCATTACCGCTTTGCCGTGAAAATGGATAACCTCACCAATGAGCATTACTGGATAGGCTACACCACCCTCAATGCACAAAAGTTGCGCAGCATTATCGGCAGCATCGCTTATAAATTTTAGTTGGTAGAGTGCTGGCTGAACGATGTAGAGACGCATCCTTGCGTCTCATCGCCCGCGCCGCGTGACCGGTATCGTTCAACGACAAGACGCAAGGATGCGTCTCTACATCGTTCAGCCAGCAACTCTGACAACCAAACCCAACACTCCCGCCTATGACGGTTAAGCAGCTCGTTGGCAAACTACACCTCTGGCTCGGACTCGCGTCCGGGCTGGTGGTGTTTATAGTGAGCCTCACCGGCGCCATCTTCGTGTTTCAGGATGACATCCGGGACCTGACGGAGCCCTGGCGCACGGTAGAGGCCCAGGCCACCGCCATGGCCCTACCCTCGCAGCTGCAAGCCGCCGCCCTGGCCCCCCACCCCGGCCAAGCTACCCCCGCCGATACCTGGGTGACGTACTTCGGCCCCGAGCGCTCGGCCACCGTGTTCTTCACCGACAAAGCCGGCAACCCCATTCAGGTGTACCTGAACCCCTACACCGGGCAGGTGCTAAAGGAGCAGAACCTGCGCACGCACTTCTTCAGCATTGTGCAGGAAATCCACATGCACCTGCTGCTGCCAGAGGCTATTGCCAAGTGGGTGGTAGGCGGCTCGGTCATCATCTTTGTGGTGATGCTCGTTACGGGCATTGTGCTGTGGTGGCCCAAGCGCAAGCATGAGCGCAAACAGCGCCTCACCATTAAGTGGGGTGCCCGCTGGCGGCGCGTCAACTACGATTTGCACAATGTACTGGGCTTTTATGCGGCCAGCATTGGGCTGGTGCTGGCACTGACGGGCCTGGTGATGATTTTTCCCGGTATGCTGGAGGCCACGCAGGTGGCGGTGGATGGGGGCCGAAAGGCGCCGCCGGAAATCATGACCACTCAGCTTGACACCCTGCAAACCGCGACGGCCACTACCCAGCCCCTACCCGACGTGGTGTACCGCACTGTCCGCCGCCTGTCGCCTACCTATGAGATGATTCTGCTAGGTCCCACCGGCACGGGCAAGACCCCGGCGTTTTGCTGGACCTACCAGAAAGCCCTGCACTACTACCATCGCGACGAGTACGCCTTTCACCCGATTTCGGGCAAGCTATTGGACTCCCGCTTTCACGCCACCAAGAGCGCCGGAACCAAGCTTTCTGATATGAACTACGACCTGCACACGGGGCAGATTCTGGGGTTTGGGGGCAAGCTGGTAGCCTTTCTGGCTAGCCTGATTTCGGCTAGCCTACCCGTTACGGGTACGATTATCTGGTGGGGTAGGCGCCACAAAAAAAGCCCGCACAAGCGCCCCGTGCGCGTGGCGGTGGGGTAGGCTACAAGAAATACCAGCCCGTCATGCTGAGCTTGTCGAAGCATCTCGCGTGCTGACGACAGATAGTATCTAGCATCAGCACGCGAGATGCTTCGACAAGCTCAGCATGACGGTCTTATAGTTCCTTGCGTATCATCGTTCACTTGCTGACTCATACCCCAAAAAAGTAACGCCGCAGCCTCTAGGTTGCGGCGTTACTTTTTTGTGAAGATTAGGTGAACAACGGATGCAGCCTGGCTCGGCTACGTGCGTCCTTCTTGTGAAGTTTCACGATTTATTGGTAAACTTCCGATCAACCTATCACCAAAACCACAACCTGCTTGAAAAGACGTGACTTTGTGGGCTTAACCGGCCTGGCCACCGGTGCCCTGTTCCTACCCTCTATTCCGGGCTTTGGCAGCACGCTGGTAACACCGGAGCGGCTGCTGGAAACCGTGGACGTGGCCGTGAAGAAACGCCTAGCCGACGCCGCCCTGAACGCCGCCAAATCGGCGGGGGCCAGCTACGCCGATGTACGCATTGGGCGCTACCTCAACCAAAGTATTTTCACCCGCGAAAAGCAGGTGCAGAACATTGGCAGCGGCGAAAGCCAGGGCGCGGGCGTGCGGGTTATTGCCAACGGCACCTGGGGCTTTGCCGCTACCAACGACCTTTCGGAAGCCGGCCTGGCCAAGGCTGCCCAAACGGCCACGGCCATTGCCAAAGCCAACAGCAAGGTACAGAAGGAGAAGGTGATTTTGGCTCCGCAGAAGGGCTTCGGCGAGGTGAGCTGGAAAACGCCCATCGTGCAGAGCGCCTTCGAGGTGCCCATTGCCCAGAAGGTAGACCTGCTGCTCTCGGCCAACGGCAAGGCGCTGGAGGGCGGCGCGTCGTTTGTAAACTCGGCCCTGTTCCAGATCAACGAGCAGAAGTACTTTGCCAGTACCGACGGTTCCTACATCGACCAGGACATTCACCGCATCTGGCCTACCTTCACAGTGTCGGCCGTGGACCGCAGCTCGGGCAAGTTCCGCTCGCGGCAGGCCCTGAGCGCGCCCATGGGCATGGGTTACGAGTACCTGATACCCAAGGCTCAGGACAAGATTGCGGGGCCGGCCGGCTCGGGCCTGGTGGGCTACAAGATGAGCTACGACTTGCTGGAGGACATTACGGCCGCCACCCGCGAGGCCAAGCAGAAAATTACGGCTAAGTCGGTGACGCCGGGCAAGTACGACCTCGTGCTCGACCCCAACCACTTGGGCCTCACCATTCACGAAAGCATTGGCCACGCCACCGAGCTGGACCGCGTGCTGGGCTACGAGGCTAACTACGCCGGTACCTCGTTTGCTACCCTCGATTGGAAAAAGCAGAACAAGCCCTACGGCTCGAAGGTGGTGAACATTGTGGCCGACAAAACGCAGCCCGGCTCGCTGGGTGCCGTGGGCTACGACGATGAAGGCGTGAAAGCCGGCCAGTGGGATATCATCAAGGACGGCATGCTGGTGGACTACCAGAAAATCCGCGACCAGGCGCACATCGTGGGCCAAGACCATTCCGACGGCTGCTGCTACGCACAGTCGTGGGAAGATGTGCAGTTCCAGCGCATGCCCAACGTGAGTTTGAAACCTGGTAAGGCCAAAATGAGCGTGGACGATATGGTGAAGAACGTGGACAAAGGCATCTACATTGCCGGCCGCGGTTCGTTTTCCATCGACCAGCAGCGCTACAACTTCCAGTTTGGCGGCACCGTGTTCTACGCCATCAACAAAGGCAAGATTGACGGCATGTTGGAAGACGTGGCCTACCAGGCCAACACCCAGGAGTTCTGGAATTCCTGCGCCGCCACCTGCGACCAGTCAGATTATCGCATGTTTGGTTCCTTCAACGACGGCAAAGGCCAACCTGCGCAAAGCTCGGCCGTGAGCCACGGCTCGGCTACCACCCGCTTCAACGGCGTGAATGTGATTAATACCGCTCGCAAAATCGGGTAGGGCGCCTGCCTCTACCCTTTACCATTCGCAACATCAGCAACGATGGGCGCTTGCAAAGCGCCCCTACTTCACTTCATACATGGCAATTCTCTCCCAATCAGAAGCACAGGCCATTCTGACCAAAGTGCTCAGCTTCAGCAAGGCCGATGAGTGCGAGGCGTCGCTCTCGGGCAACGTCGGTGGCAACGTGCGCACGGCGCGCAACACCATCAGCACCAGCGGTGCTAGCGACAACGTGTCGCTGGCCGTGGAGTCGCGCTTCGGCAAGCGCTCGGGCGTGGCTACCTGCAACCAGTTCGACGACGCTACCCTGCGTAGCTGCGTGCAACGCGCCGAGGAAATCGCACGGTTGGCTCCCGAAAGCCCCGAGTATATGCCCCTGCTCGGCCCGCAGCAGTACGTGGCCGCTCCCGAGTCGTTCTCGCAACGCACGGCCGCCATCAACCCCGACTACCGCGCCACGCAGGTAGCCGCCGGCATGCAGATCTGCGACCAGCAAAAGCTGTCGTCGGCTGCTTTCCTGGAAGACTCAGCCGGATTCCGGGCCGTGCGCAACAGCAAGGGCTTGCAGGCCTACCAGCAGCGTAGCGGCGTAACGTATAGCGTAACGGTGCGCACGCCCGACGGCACCGGCTCGGGCTACGCCACCGCCGACTACAACGACGCCAGCAAGCTCGATACCAGCGCCCTCACGACCACAGCCGCCAAGAAAGCGGCTATGTCGCGCGAGGCGAAGGCTATTGAGCCCGGCAAGTACACCGTGATTATGGAGCCCGCCGCGCTGGTCGCTAATACCGATGCTTCGTTGCTGGCTGCGCTGATGGGTGCCCTCGATGCCCGCTCGGCCGACGAAGGCCGCTCGTTCCTGAGCAAAAAAGGAGGCGGTAATAAGAAGGGCGAAAAGCTCTTTGATGAGCGCGTGACCATCTACTCGGACCCTACCAACCCCGACATTGCCGACCTCACGTTCTCCGGCGATGGCCGCCCACACCAGAAGACCACCTGGATTGAGAAGGGGGTAGTAAAGAACCTCTACACCTCGCGCTACTGGGCCCAGAAAGCCGGTATTCCTGATATTCCGCGCCCCAACGGCTGGATTATGGAAGGCGGCACGCAGAGCCTGGAAGACATGATAAAGGGCACGCAGAAAGGCATTCTGGTGACGCGCCTGTGGTACATCCGCCCCGTAGACCCGCAAACGCTGCTCTACACCGGCCTGACGCGCGACGGAACGTTCTACATCGAGAACGGCAAGATCAAGCACCCGGTGAAGAACTTCCGCTTCAACGAGTCGCCGATTATCATGCTCAACAACCTGGAGGCCATTGGCAAGCCGGTGCGCATGGGCGGCAACCTGGTGCCCCCGCTCAAGATTCGCGACTTCACCTTCACCAGCCTGTCGGACGCGGTGTAACGTGTCATTCCGAGCGGAGCGAGGAATCTGAGTGATAAGCATGCATTCAGGTTTCTTGCTTCACTCAAAAGCATATCACGCTATATGCGACACCATCACTATTACGTTTACCTGGTTACCAATCCCAAACGAACTACCCTCTACATAGGCGTCACAAACGACTTGGTGCGTCGTTTGGATCAGCATACGAGCAACGAAGGGCAGCCTTACACATTTGCAGGCCGCTACTTCTGCAACTTGCTAGTGTACTGGGAACAGTTTGGCGATATTAAGCAGGCAATTGCTCGTGAAAAGGAGATAAAGGGCTGGCGACGCGAGAAAAAAGACGCGTTGATTGCCAGCTTCAATCCGGATTGGCGGGATCTGACAACGGAAGTAACTCCCTAAACAACTTGTCGCTGAGCCGCAGTGAAGAACATAGATTGCCTACGTGGTAAATCAGATTCCTCGCTGCGCTCGGAATGACACTTTAACCCCTACCCCTTTGAAACGTCGTGATTTTGTGGGACTGACCGGCTTAGCGGCTGGCTCCCTTTTACTACCCAGCATCCCCGGTTTCGGCAGCGGGCTGCTGGTGACGCCGGAGCGCCTGCTGGAGCCCGGCCTGGACGTGGCCCTGAAAAAGCGCCTGGCTGATGTGGCCCTGAACGCGGCCAAATCGGCGGGGGCTACCTATGCTGATGTGCGCATTGGGCGCTACCTCAACCAGGGCATTTTCACCCGCGAAAAGCAGGTGCAGAACATTGCCAGCAGCGAAAGCCAGGGTGTGGGCATCCGGGTTATTGCCAACGGCACCTGGGGCTTTGCCTCTACCAACCAGATAACCGACGAAGGCATTGCCAAGGCCGCACAGCTGGCCGTAGCCATTGCTAAGGCCAACAGCAAGGTGCAGAAAGAGCCCGTGAAGCTGGTGCCGCAGAAAGGCTACGGCACGGTGTCGTGGAAAACGCCCATTACGCAGAATGCTTTTGAGGTACCCATTGCCCAGAAGGTAGACCTGCTGATGGAAACCAACGCCAAGGCCCTGGCCGGCGGCGCGTCGTTTGTGAACTCGGCGCTGTTTCAGGTGAACGAGCAGAAGTATTTTGCCAGCACCGACGGCTCCTACATCGACCAGGACATCCACCGCATCTGGCCTACCTTCACCGTTACGGCCATCGACCGGGCTTCGGGCAAGTTCCGCTCGCGGCCTTCTATGAGCGCGTCGATGGGCTTGGGTTACGAGTACCTCACGCCTAGCGCCAAGGAAAAAATTGCCGGGCCGGCCGGCTCCGATGTCATTGGCTACAAGCAGCGCTACGACATCCTGGAAGACGTGACCAACGCCACCAAACAGGCGAAGCAGAAGCTCACGGCCAAATCGGTGACGCCGGGCAAGTACGACCTCGTGCTCGACCCGCACCACCTGGGCCTGACCATCCACGAATCGGTAGGGCACCCGCTGGAGCTGGACCGCGTGCTGGGCTATGAGGCTAACTACGCTGGTACTTCTTTCGCCGATCTGGCTTGGAAGGCGAAGAACATTCCGTACGGCTCGAAGCAGGTGACCATTGTGGCCGACAAGCTACAACCCGGCTCGCTGGGCGCGGTGGGCTACGACGACGAAGGTGTGAAAACCAAGCGCTGGACGCTGATTGACCAGGGCAAGCTGGTGGATTACGAGAAAATCCGCGACCAGGCGCACATCGTGGGACAAAACGAATCGGATGGGTGCTGCTACGCGCAGTCGTGGCAGGATGTGCAATTCCAGCGCATGCCCAACGTAAGCCTGCAACCCGGCAAGGCCAAAATGAGCGTGGATGACATGGTAAAAGGCGTGGATAAAGGCATCTACATCGCCGGCAACGGATCCTTCTCCATCGACCAGCAGCGCTACAATTTCCAGTTCGGCGGCATCGTGTTCTACGCCATCGAGAAGGGCAAAATCACGGGCATGCTGGAAGACGTGGCCTACCAGGCCAACACCCAGGAGTTCTGGAACAGCTGCGCCGCCAGCTGCGACGAATCGGACTACCGCCTCGTGGGCTTCTTCAACGATG
Source organism: Hymenobacter citatus (assembly GCF_014333615.1). Taxonomy (GTDB): domain Bacteria; phylum Bacteroidota; class Bacteroidia; order Cytophagales; family Hymenobacteraceae; genus Hymenobacter; species Hymenobacter citatus. The sequence continues at coordinate 300,727 of NZ_JACSCY010000003.1, forward strand.
GCAAAGGCCAGCCAGGCCAAAGCTCGGCCGTGAGCCACGGCTCGGCCACTACCCGGTTTAACGGCGTGAACGTGATTAACACCGCCCGCAAGATTGGGTAACTGATGTGCTGATGGGTTGAATGATTAAATAAGACCGTCATTCCGAGCTTGTCGAGGAATCTCGCGTGCTGACGACAGATAGTATCCAGCATTAGCACGCGAGATTCCTCGACAAGCTCGGAATGACGGTTTTATACACTACTCTGTCCCTCAACAATCTTTATATCAATAAATAACTATATTTAATCAGCATATCCACTGATCAGCATACCAACACATCAAACCTATGCGTCGTCGTGATTTTGTGGGGCTGACTGGTCTGGCGACCGGGGCCTTGTTTCTACCCTCGCTGCCGGGCTTCGGCGGCACGCCCGTAGAGGTAGAGCGCCTGCTGGAAGGCGTGGACATAGCGGTAAAAAAACGTCTGGCCGATGCAGCGCTGAACGCGGCCAAATCTGCTGGAGCGAGCTACGCCGATGCGCGGGTAGGGCGCTACCTGAACCAGTACGTGTTCACCCGCGAGAAGCAGGTGCAGAACATCGTGAATACCGAAAGCTACGGGGTAGGCGTGCGTGTGCTGGTGAACGGCGCCTGGGGCTTTGCCGCAACCAACGACGTGAGCGAGGCCGCCGTGGCCCAGGCCGCCCGCGAGGCGGTAGCCATTGCCAAGGCCAACGCCAAAATTCAGAAAACACCGGTGCAGCTGGCGCCCCAAAAAGGCTACGGCGAGGTGAGCTGGAAAACGCCCATCGAGCAGAACGCGTTTGAGGTGCCGGTGAAGCAGAAAGCTGATTTTCTGCTGGCGGTGAATGCCAAGGCGATGGAAAACGGCGCGAGCTACGTGAATTCCAACCTGTTTCAGGTGAACGAGCAGAAGTACTTTGCCAGCACCGACGGCTCCTATATTGACCAGGACATCCATCGCATCTGGCCGACCTTCGATGTGACGGTGGTGGACCGCGCCTCGGGCAAATTCCGCTCACGCGACTCGCTGGGCACTTCCATGGGACTGGGCTACGAGTACCTCACGCCCAAGGCCAGCGAGAAAATAGCCGGTCCGGCTGGCACGGGCACCGTGGGCTACAAGATGCGCTACGACATGCTGGAAGACGCCGCCCTGGCCGCCAAGCAGGCCAAAGCCAAGCTCACGGCCAAAAGCGTCGTGCCCGGCAAGTACGACTTGGTGCTCGACCCCGACCACCTGGGCCTGACCATTCACGAGTCGGTAGGGCACCCGCTGGAGCTGGACCGCGTGCTGGGCTACGAGGCCAACTACGCTGGCACCTCGTTCGCTACCCTCGACAAGCTGAAATCAGGCAACTTCAAGTACGGCTCGCCGGCCGTAACCATCGTGGCTGATAAGCTGCAACCCGGTACGCTGGGAGCGGTGGGCTACGACGACGAAGGCGTGAAAACCGGCGAGTGGGACCTGATTAAAAACGGCGTGCTGGTGAACTACGAGAAAATCCGCGACCAGGCCGGGGTAGTGGGCCAGGACCATTCCGACGGCTGCTGCTACGCCGACTCCTGGAGCAACGTGCAGTTTCAGCGCATGCCCAACGTGAGCCTGCGCCCCAGCGCCAAGAAAATGAGCGTGGACGATATGATAAAAGGCGTCGACAAGGGCATTTACATTGTGGGTGCCGGCTCCTACTCCATCGACCAGCAGCGCTACAACTTCCAGTTCGGCGGCAAGCTGTTCTACGCCATCGAGAAGGGCAAAATCACCGGCCAGATTGAGGACGTGGCCTACCAGTCGAACACCCAGGAGTTCTGGAACAGCTGCGCCGCCACCTGCGACCAGTCGGACTACCGCTTCCTGGGCACCTTCTTTGACGGCAAAGGCCAGCCCCCACAGATTTCGGCCGTCAGCCACGGTTCCAGCACCACGCGGTTCAATGGGGTGAATGTGATTAATACGGCCCGGAAGATCGGGTAGGGGCGCCTTGCAGGCGCCCGTCGTTGAACGGTACCGCTTGTTTTCCTACCCTATTTATCCAGCCAGCAACAACATCAGCAACGACGGGCGCGTGCAACGCGCCCCTACCTTTCTACCCCATGGCAATCCTCTCCCAAGAACAAGCCCAGGCCATTCTGCAAAAGGTCCTCAGCTTTAGCACCGCCGACGAGTGCCAGGCTACCCTTTCGGGCCGCTCGGCGGGCAACATCCGCTACGCCCGCAACGCCGTGAGCACGGCCGGAAAGTCCGATAACGTGTCGCTGGCGGTGGAGTCGCGGTTTGGCAAACGCGCGGGCGTGGCTACCTGCAATCAGTTTGATGATGCTACCCTGAAACGCTGCGTGCAGCGGGCCGAGGAAACCGCCCGGCTCGCGCCCGAAGACCCCGAATACATGCCGCTGCTCGGGCCGCAACAGTACCTCACGCCCAACGCCTTTGCCGCCAGCACCGCCGCTGATACGGCAGACGCCCGCGCCCAAGCCGCCGCCGACAGCATCGCGCTGTGCGAAGCGCGCAAGCTCACGGCCGCGGGTTTCCTGGAAAACAGCAGCAGCTTCCGGGCCCTGCGCAACAGCAAGGGCCTGCAAGCCTACCAGCCCGATACATACGTCGATTTTTCGGTGACGGTGCGCACGGCCGACGGCCTGGGCTCGGGCTACGCCGTGGCCGATTTCACGGATGTGAAGCAGTTCGATGCAAAGGTGCTGACGGAGCGCGCCGCCAGCAAAGCGGCCGGTTCGGTGGGCGCCCGCGCCATCGAGCCGGGCAAGTACACCGTGATTCTGGAACCGGCCGCGCTGGTATCGGACGAAGGCCTGCTCAACAACCTGATGTACTCGCTCGACGCCCGCTCGGCCGACGAGGGCCGCTCGTTTCTGAGCAAAAAAGGCGGTGGTACGAAAAAGGGTGAAAAGCTCTTTGATGAGCGCGTGACCATCTACACCGACCCTACCAACCCCGCCGCGCCCAGCAGCGTGTTCGACGGCGAAGGCCTGCCCGTGAAGCGCATCAACTGGATTAACAAAGGCAAGGTCGACAACCTGTACTACTCGCGCTACTGGGCCCAGAAAAACAACGTAGCCCCTACCCCCTTCCCCGGCAACTTCATCATGGAAGGCGGCACGCAAAGCTTGGAGGAGATGATCAAAAGCACTCAGAAAGGCATTTTGGTAACGCGCCTGTGGTACATCCGTGGCGTAGACCCGCAAACGCTCCTGTTCACCGGCCTCACCCGCGACGGTACGTTTTACATCGAAAACGGCCAGGTGAAGTTCCCGGTGAAAAACCTGCGCTTCAACGAGTCGCCGGTGATTATGCTGAATAACCTGGAAACCATTGGCAAGCAGCAGCGCCTAGGCGGTAACTTGGTGCCGCCGCTCAAGATCCGGGACTTCACGTTCACGAGTCTGTCGGACGCCGTGTAGGGCACAGAAATTGCACTTTGCAGCACCCGTAGCCACTGTTGCTACGGGTGTTTTTTTGTATATACTGTTGTCTACTGCTTCGTGAAATTATTCCCTACCCTTGTCCTGCTTCTTGCGTGTACATTGCCTTTTTCCACGCATGCGCAAACGGTTCCTGATACCGCTGCCATGGAAACCAGCAAGCGCAGCAGCTTCGCGCCGGGCACCGTCACAACGCCGGAAGGACGTACTATCCACTTGTATTTGCCCCACTCGGTGAACGGGTTTGAAAAGTTTATCGACTTCTGCGAGACGCATCCCGAAGTACGCCCCTACCCCCAAACCAAGCACATCAGCGTAGACAAGATTCACTGCATGACTGTGCGTGATCAATATTTTGAAACCCTACACAACAACGACGGCAAGAGCATGCGGATACTGGCCCCGCGGCTAGTGGCAGGGCCCGTAGAGTTGTTTAACTATGCAGAGGGTAAAAGTATCCCGCCCATCGTGCCGATTGCAGCCATTGCATCGATGGGAGCAGCTAGCACTGTGGTGCTTCTTGGCATCAACTATACCAGCAACCATTGGTACCTGCGCCGCAATGGGCAGCTGCTGGAAGTGAAGCGCAGCAAATTTACGGAGCAGGTAGCGGCGTATCTGCAAGATGCCCCAGAGCTGGCTCAAAAAGTAATGGCGCGCGCGAAAGGTTACCAGTATCAGGATATGCCGCAGACTATTGCGGAGTACAACTCGTTTCTAGCTGCTCAATAACAGCTTTACTACCCCCGTCAGAACACTATATGGCCCGGAAACACGTGGTTCAGAGGCATTATTGTCAGTGTCGTTGAGCAGAATTAATGCGCGAGGAAACGGTACGCCATATTTGTCTGGATAACCACGTTATTCAGTTTGCCGGGGTAGGGAGAGGATGCGCCACGGGTGTCAGAAAGTAGCCCGGCGTAAATGCGCATACCTACCTCAAAACCAGTGGATAGGGCCACGCCAAGGCCCACGATGGTGCCGAAATCGTAGCGGTGGTAGTGGTCTGTGGCACGACGGTCAAACGGAGTACCACCGGCTGGGTCGCGGTAGCTACTCAGAGGGCTTTCTTCGGTAAATCCCTTCTCGTGAGCACCCAATAAAATACTGCCCTGTGGTCCTAGTTCCACATAGAACTTCCGCAAGTGCGCCCGTACCATAATAGGCACATTTAGATAAGATAATCCTACCTGGTACGTAGCGGCACCGGCCTGCATAGGGGCATCGTAGTCTACTACCGACAGGTTGGTGCGTTGCCGACTGAACTGTACCTCCGGCACCAACGAAATACGCTCCGAAATTCTCCGCTCATAGAACACGCCTACTTGATACCCAATCCGCCCATCTGCCTCAGCGTAGTAAGATTTTTGTTTCCTGCTTTCTGCCAGAGAAGCATAGTTGGCGCCGGCTCGAACACCAAATTGCGCCTCAGCAGCGGTGGCCACCAGCAACCCGGACATTGATAATAACAGTAATTTCATAGCATTCGCACTTGCTGTAGACAGTAATACCTTCTAAAACGAATCGTTATCAACATATTGATATCCAGCACATTACACCAAAATACACGCAAATAAAATAGCGAGGATAACACGAAGCATAGCTCCGCGTTATCCTCGCTATTTTATTCCTACTAATGCCCCAGCTGCAACGCCACGTAGCCCTGAAACACGCGGTTTTTGAGGCGGGCATCGTTCACGCCGGTAAGGTTGTCTACGTCATTTATGTCGTTGAGGCCTGCGTTGAAACGGGCGCCGATGAGCAGGGCCGAAAACTTCAGCCCTACCCCGGCGCACAGGCTGAAGTCGCCGCGCTTGAAGTCGCCGGTAGCGCCGCGCTTGTAATCTTCATAAGATGCGGCGCCGCCTGTGCCTTGCACACGCTGGGTACCGTCTTTGGTAGCGTCGAGGAGGAAAGAGAACTGCGGACCTGCTTCCACGAATAGCGGCCCTACGTGCACCTTGGCTAGCACCGGCACTGTGAAGTAGTGCATTTTGGTGTCGAAGTCCTCAAACTGACTCTTGATGTTGCCGCCCTGCGATGAGTACAGCAGCTCCGGCTGTACCGATAGCGGCCCGATCAATTTGGCCTCGTAGAACACACCCGCGTGGTAGGAGGTCTTGTAGCTGGTGCTCCCGTCGATGTTTTCGCCATTGAGCACGGATTGGTTGATGCCTGCTTTCACGCCGAGTTGGGCGTAGGCCCCGCTACTCAGCAGCAGGCCAAACAGGAGGAAGAAAAATTGTTTCATGGTAGGTGAAGCGTGTTTGTTACAGTTTTAGAGTGAAGCTGTTTCCTTAAACGTTAGCTGGGCCGCGCAGTATATCTGGCAGCTTATTATTTTGGCAACTGCTGGGCTTCAGACCTTGACTCAATCCCGCGAAGTGCCATTCGTTGCAATGCTAATCAGGTTTTTTTGCGTTTTTAGCAAAAACCGATGCCACCTTCTGCTGGCTTGCCGCGTCCTTGCCTCGGTTTCTACCCTTGCCATTCTCCATTATTAATTTTCAACTGATTGCCTACCCCCTTCACGTTTGTGCGGCTCAGCTACCACTCCGGCGACTGGGATGCCGTGGATGAGCGCATGCCTAGCAACCTGCTGCACTCACTGGTGCAGTACACCACAGTGCCCGTCGACCAGAAGGAGAAAGTAGTGGCGCTGGACTCGGCGGAGCTGTTTCGCTATCCGTTTTGCTACCTCTCGGGGCACCGGTTGGTGCAGTTCAGCGAGGCCGAAAAGAAGAACTTCACGCAGTACGTGCGCAACGGCGGCTTCGTGTTCGTCGACGACTGCAACCACGACATCGACGGGCTGTTTGCGCGCTCTTTTGAGGAGCAGATGCGCGTGTGCTTTGGGGCGGGCGCGCTCAAGAAGCTGCCTAAAACGCACCCCATCTACTCGCAGTTTTTCAAGTTTCCGGACGGCCCGCCGCCTACCGGCTTCGAGCTGAACGGCTGGGGCGACGACCTTGTGCACGACTACCTGAAAGGCGTGGAAACCAACGGCCGCCTGGGCGTGCTCTACTCCAATAAAGACTACGGCTGCGAGTGGGATTATGACTTCCGCAACAAGCGCTTTCTAGCCGAGGACAACACCAAGTTCGGCGTCAATATCTTGCTGTATGCCCTCACGGCTTGAGCTGATGGCTGATGGCTGTTGGCCGTTAGCTTTTTTGCCCTACTTCAACATCATTTTCCAAGACAAAAGCTAGCAGCTAACAGCCATCAGCTAACAGCTCAAAAATCCATGACTGAACAAGACGTAAAACGCCTGCTTGCCAAACTGCCCCCGCTCCGTGAGGAAATTGCCAAAGTCATTGTAGGCCAAACGCAGGTGCTAGACGAGGTGCTGGTGGCCTTGCTGGCCGGCGGCCACGCCCTGCTGGAAGGCGTGCCGGGCCTGGCCAAAACCCTACTGGTGCGCACCCTGGCCTCGGCCACCGACCTACCCTTCCGCCGCATTCAGTTCACCCCCGACCTGATGCCAACCGACATTCTCGGCACCGAGGTGCTGGAGGAAGACCACGGCACGGGGCACCGCTCGTTCAAATTCAATGAGGGGCCAATTTTCGCCAGTCTGGTGCTGGCCGATGAAATCAACCGGACGCCGCCCAAGACGCAGGCAGCGCTGTTGGAAGCCATGCAGGAAGGCCACGTGACCTACGCTGGTCAGGAGCACGCCCTGCCCAAGCCGTTCTTTTTGCTGGCCACCCAAAACCCCATCGAGCAGAGCGGCACCTACCCGCTGCCCGAAGCCCAGCTCGACCGTTTTCTGCTCTACATCCGCATCGGCTACCCCACCGAGCAGGAGGAGCTAGCCGTGCTGAGCGGCACCACCGGCACCGCCAAAGCCCAGGTGCAGCCCGTGCTGGGCGGCGACGATATCCGGCAGCTCCAGCAGCTGGTGCGCCAGGTGAGCCTCAGCCCCGAGCTATTGAGTTTTGTGAACCGCCTGGTGCGCGCTACCCGCCCCGCTACCTCGGAGGTGAAGTTTATTCAGGACTACGGCCGCTGGGGCGCGGGGCCGCGCGCCGGGCAGGCGCTGATTTTGTGCGCCAAAGCGCGGGCGTTGCTGCAAGGTCGCTTCGCGGCTACCCTCGACGATATCAAAGCCCTGGCCCCGGCCGTGCTGCGCCATCGCGTGCTTTTGAATTTCAACGCCGAAGCCGAAAACCTGACGCCGGATACGGCAGTGCAGGAGCTGCTGAAGGCCGTGGCGGTGTAGGGGCGCCTTGCAGGCGCCCGTCGTTGAACGACGACGGGCGGTATTTCCACCTCCAACATCAGCAACGACGGGCGCCTGCAAGGCGCCCCTACCCTCAACCGCATGCTCAGCCCCGAACAACTCTACGCCCTGCGCAACCTACCCCTCGCTGCCAAGCAGGTGGCCGAGGGCTTTTTGCACGGCCAGCACTTGAGCCGGCGCCGGGGCGTGGGCATGGAGTTCAGCCAGTACCGCCCCTACCAGCCCGGCGACGACCTGCGCCGCCTCGACTGGCGCCTGGCCGCCCGCTCCGACCGCTACTACATCCGCGAGTCGGAGGTAGATACCAGCCTCACGGTGCACTTGCTGCTGGATGCCACCGCCAGCATGAACCACCGCGACGACAACGGCCTCAGCAAGCTCGACTACGGCCGGCTGCTGCTGGCCGCGCTGGCCTACCTGGCCGTGAACCAGGGCGATGCCGTGGCCCTCACCATTCTGCGCCCCGATGGCCTGCAACACCTACCGCCCCGCGCTGACCCCAGGCAACTCACGCGCATCTTTCATACCCTAGAAAATGCCACGGCCACCGGCCGCTTTCCGGCCGCGGCTGAGCTGGCCCCGCTCACGGCCCGGCGGCAGCGCGCCCTCACCATCTGCGTGAGCGATTTGTATGAGGAAGACGGGGAAATTGACACGCTGCTGACGCGCCTGCGCACCACCAGCGGCGAGGTGCTGCTACTGCACCTGCTGGCCCGCAACGAGCTGGACTTCACCTACCGCGGCGCTGTGACTTTCGAGGACCTGGAAACTGGCCGCACGCTGCAACTAAACGCCGATCAGCAACGCAGCGCCTGGCAGGAGCACCTGCACAGCTGGCTGCGTGAGGCCGCTACCCAGGCCCGCCGTCACGGCTTCGAATATGCTCAACTGAGTACCGCCGAGCCGCTGGATCGGGCCCTACGCGAGTTTCTGAAACGACGGTAATCATACGGGGCTTCCTTTTCTGACTTCCACTTCGCCTATGCTTTCACTGCCTCTATCAGCGTTCCGCTTGTTGCACCCCACGGCTGGCCTGCTGGCGCTGCTGGGGTTGCTGGTGCCGCTGCTGGTTTACCTCTGGAATCGGCGGCCCGCCCAGGTGGTGCAGGTAGGCAGCCTGCGCTGGCTGGAAACGGCCGCCAACCGCCGTTTGCGTCGCCTAAAGCCCGAGCAATTGCTGTTATTTCTGTTGCGGGCCGCCGTGGTGGGTGTGCTGGCGCTGGCCGTAGCGGGCCTGAGCTGGCAGGAACCAGCGCCGCCCGTGCGGGGACAAGTGCTGCTCAGCCCCGACCTTCTGACCTCACCGGCCCTGGCCGCCGTGCGCCCCGGTATCGATTCGCTGCGCCGGCAAGGCTACGAGCTGCGCCAACTGCGGCGCGGCTTTCCGCGGGTGCCCGCCCGCACTTGGGCTAGCCTGGCTTCGCCTACCCCTTCGCTCACCGATTCGCTCCGGGCTCTGCTTCCGGCCGATAACCTGTGGATGCGCGCCCAGCAAGCCGCCGACTCCTTCCCCAGCCGGCCGCTCCGCGTGTTTTCAACAGCAGCATTGCGGCGGTTCGAGGGGCCGCGCCCGGCACTACCAGCCAATCTACGCTGGCAGTTGGTGCCTACCCCCGACTCGGCCCGCTGGCTCCAGGCCGCGGCCTTAGTTGGCGCCGACAGTCTGCGCCTGCTGGTGGGACGCAGTACCGAGGACGGCACCACCTTTCGCGGTCTGATGGTACGGCGCCCGGCCAACGGCGCCACGGTGCGGGTAGCGGGGCTGCCGGGTGTTTCCTACCAGACCAAAGCCAACGGCGCCCAGCTGCGCACAGCAGATTCTACCATGGTGCACGTGCGCGCTACCCCGGTGCGCGTGTGGTTGCTCACGGATGCCGCGTACGCGTCGGAGGCTCGCTACTGGCGGGCGGCAGTACAGGCCGTATCTGTTGGGTTGGCGGCCCCATTGCAGCTTACGGCTGCTACCCAGGTGCCCACCGTTCCGCTGCCCGATGTGATTTTGTGGCTGAAAGATGCGCCGTTGCCCACTGCCTGGCAACAGACTGCCTTACCGGGTACGCAGGTGTGGCGGGTAGGGCGTGGGGGCGGCCAAGCTGTCGGCAGCACGTTTATTTCTACTAATACGCAAACGGCCGTTGCCATTCGGCGTCTCGATTCGCTGACAGTAACGACAGCCGAAACCGTGTGGCAGGACGCTGCGGGCAGGCCGCTCCTCACTCGGCAGGCCCTGGGCGCGGGCACACTGTATCACCTGCACACCCGGCTTTCACCTGGTTGGAGCGCTCTGGGCGAAAGTCCGGCCCTGCCGGCGCTGCTGCTGCCGCTGCTTCAGCCGCCTGTAGCGCCTATCCGTCTGCTCGCTCACGACCAGCGCACCCTCGACCCACATCAGCTACTAACCACAGCCGCGCCGGCCGCTGCACCTGTTGCCACCGCTGATACCGCTCCGCCCGCCACCGATCTGCGGCCGTGGGTGGTGCTGGCGGCCTTGCTGCTGTTTGGGCTGGAGCGGCTGCTATCCTTGCGCACTGCCGGGCGTCCTCTCACTGCTACTGCTTCCATATGAGTCCTTCCGTAATTTCTGCCGCCGCTGAGCCGGGATTGTTGCGCCGCGTGGCCCGCTCATATGCCAGTCGCCGCACGGTGCAGCTTTTGCTGCCTTTTTTGGCGGCCAGTGGGGCAGCACTGATAGCCGCAAAACGGTGGCCGCAGGCGGGAACAGCCTTGCTGGTGTTACTGGGCCTAGGCGTTATAGCGCTAGTGGTGTGGCTGGTACGCCTATGGCAATTTCGACCCCAGCCATTAGCCCGCCGCCTCGATCGGGAGTTTGCAGAGCTGGAAGACAGCACCGGCCTACTCCTACGTCCTACCTCCGACCTCAACCTCTTAGAGGAATTACAGCAGCAACACGTGGTCGAGCGCCTGGACGCGCTGACCGCCGCTACTCCGGCGCTGCTACCCGCGCCGTGGCGCACGTCGCTGCTGCTTACTGGCCTGTTGCTGGTGGTGGCTGGCGTATGCTGGTTCTTGCCCGCACAGACCGCACAGCCTACTGCCACAGTAGCCACGGCTCCAGCCGTACCCCTACGGTTTGTGGGCAAACCAGCACCCGCCAAGGCCCCGCGTATTCAGGAGCTGAAGCTGCTGGTAACCCCACCCGCCTACACGCGGCGGGCGGCCTTTGCGGCGGCGCAGCCGTCGTTTCAGGCGCCGGCCGGGTCGCGGGTGCGGTGGCGGGTGCGCGTGAGCCGGCGAGCCAGCGCGCCGGTGCTAGAGCTAGGCAAGCAGCGGATACCGCTCCGAGCTGTGCCCGGCGATTCCTTGGCGTTTGAGGCAGAGCAGATAGTGAATAGCTCGGCACTCTATCGGATGCGGTTCGCAGGGCAAACTTCTGAGGATTATGCTATTGAGATTATTCCTGATCGGGCGCCTACCCTCCAGCTCGTCAGCCCCAAGCCTTATACCCTGGTTGAGTTTGGGCAGAAGCCGCAGGTAGGCGTGCGCGTAACTGTGCGCGACGATTACGGCCTGAGTCGAGCCCGCGTGGTAGCTACCGTGGCCAAGGGCGAGGGCGAAGCGGTGAAGTTTACGGAAGTCGCCACTGACCTCAGCGCCCAGTTGCGCGGTCAGCCTACCCAGCACCAGCTCACCTACACCCTGCAACTGCGCCAGCTGGGCCTCACCTACGGCGACGAGGTGTACTTCTACGTGCAGGCCTGGGACAACCACCAGCAAATGGCCCGCACGGACACCTACCTGGTGCAGTGGGAAGACACCACGGTGGACGCTTCTGGGGCCGATATTTCGCTGGGTGTGAACGTGGTGCCGGCCTACTTCCGCAGTCAGCGCCAAGTGATTATTGACACAGAAAAGCTGCTTTCGGAGCGCAAAGAACTGGACCAAAGCACATTGGCCAGTCGCGCCAACGAAATCGGACACGATCAGAAAGTACTGCGTATGCGCTACGGCAAATTTATGGGCGAGGAGTTTGACGAAAGCATTGGCCAGGCCGACGCTATACCCGAAGGCGAAAAAGAAGAACACCACGAAGGCGACGGGCACGACCACGGCCATGCTCACGGCACGCCCGCCACGGATGCCAACCCCTCTTCCTTGGAAACCACGGCGGCCCTCATGGACCCCTACATGCACAAGCACGACGACGCCGAAACCGCCGATTTTCTGGAGCCGGCCGTGAAAGCCAAGCTCAGCGTGGTACTCAGCCAGATGTGGGAAGCCGAGCTGCGCCTGCGCACCGTCCGCCCCGCTGAGGCCCTACCCTATGAGTACAAGGCCCTGCGCCTGCTGAAAGAAGTGCAGCAACAAACCCGCGTCTACGTCAAGAAAGCCGGCTACACCCCACCGCCTATGCCCGAGGCCACTGTGCGCCTCACCGGCGAGCTGGTGGGCGCCGCTACGCCCCAGCGCCGCGCCGATGTGGCCGCGCCCGCCTCCCAACCCGCCGTGCGCGCCGCCCTGGCACTGCTGGGTCGTCTGCGCCGTGGCCAATCGGCCGCTGCGGCCGATGCCGCCCTGCTCGACCGCGCCGGCCCCGTGCTGGCCCAAGCGGCCCTCCAACGCCCCGGCGCCTACCTCACCGCCCTGCGCGACCTGCGCCAACTCAGCGCCGCCATGCGCGCCAGCCAGCCAGCGCCCTGCCCCGAATGCTTACCCGTGGTGGAGCGCGCCCTTACAGCCCTTCTGCCTACTCCCGCGCCTGCCCCTACCCCTGCCTCTGCTCCCAACCGCTTGTCTCGTCGGTACTTGCAGGCGCTGGGGCAGCCGTAGCACTACCTTGCTATTTGGTCTGATTGTTTGCCTTTATTTCAGTTCCTTGTCTGCTTTCTCCTCTGATTTTCTGTTCTACGCGCTGCTCCTCTTCTGCTTACTGCTGGCTGTTGGGCTGAGCGTGGCCGCCTGGCGCCGCTCCAATCGGCAGCGGCTGGCCTTGCGCTTGGTAGCGGGCTGGGTAGCTGCAGCTGCTTTGTGGCTGATTGCTTATCCGCCTGCCCGCACCATACCCGGCAGCCGACAGCAAGCCATTCTGCTGATGCCCGGCTACCAACCCGATTCCCTGCAGGCCTTGCTCCGCCAGCTGGGCGCAGGCACGCAGCTGTGGCGCTACGGCGCGGCCCTTACCCCCGACACGCCTGCCCTCCACAGCCTGGTGGCCTTGCGTGAGCGACTCCCCTACCTCCGGCAGTTGCACGTGCTGGGACGGGGCCTGCCGCCCGATGCCACCGTCGTTGCCGACTCGCTCCGCCTGATCCGGCACGGCAGTGCAACGGTAGCTGGCTTTCGAGTGGGGCAATGGCCGCGGCAGCTAGCGCTGGGCAAGGAGTTGCAAGTGAATGGTTCGTTTGTGGCCGCCGGGGATAAAACGCCGGTGTGGGTGGGGTTGCGCGCCGCCGGCAAAACGCGCGACTCGATGCAACTAAAAAACGGACGCGGCGCTTTCCAGCTTCGCTACGCGCCCAAAGCCACTGGCCTGGCCGAGTATGAATTGTGGGCACGGCGCGGCGAGCAGCTTGTAGCCCGCGAGCCGGTGCCCGTGGAGGTAACCGCAGTAGCACCCCTGCGTGTGCTACTCCTCACCACCACACCCGGTTTCGAATTTAACTTCCTTAAAAACTACTTGGGCACGCAGCAACACCGCGTGGCGCTGCGCACGCAGGTCAGCAAAGGCCTCACCCAAACCGCCTTCCTCAACCAGTCCACTCACGACCTGCGCCGCCTCTCGCCCGCTCTGCTGACTCGCTATGACGTAGTAGTAGCCGACAACGGCACCCTCACTAGCCTCGCACCCGCCGAGGTACAGGCTGTGCGTGCAGCCATCCAAAACCAAGGGCTAGGCTTATTGCTGCTGGCCGAGCCAGGAGCGCTACCCCGCGCGCTACCTGGCCGCGCCGCTTTTAGCCTCCTACCCCGCCCCACCGGCGCCGACCTTCCTCAACCTGTGCGCTGGCCCAATGCACCAACTGCACTGGCAGCTCCCCTCGCCGCTGAGCTACGGCTCCAAGCGGGTGGTACCGCCCTGGCTACGGATGCTCGCCAACGTCCGGTAGCGGGCGTAACGCGGGTAGGTCTGGGGCACGTGGGGGTGAGTACGCTGGCCGCTACCTATCCCTGGCAGTTGCAAACGGCCACCACAGCTGGCTACGGGGCATTCTGGAGCCGCCTGCTAGCCGCTGTGGCCCGCCCGGCGCCTATGGCGGCGCAATGGCAGGTAGTAGAGCCCTGGCCCCGCCCCCATCAGCCCATTACGCTACGCCTGGAATCGACTACGCTACCAGCTACGTTGCCCGTTGTTACTACGGCCAAGCAACCAGCCGTACGCCTACCTATGCAGCAAGACACCCGCCTGCCAGAGTGGTCTACGGGGCAGTTCTGGCCCACTGCTGCGGGCTGGCACCAAGTGCAGGGGCCCGGCGCTACCCGGCAGTGGTTTTATGTGTTTGCACCCACTGCCTGGCAAGCTACGGAGCACGACGCCTACTACCAGACGCCCGCCACCGCCACTGCCGACAACCTGCCTCCCGCCACTACTCGGCAGCCTTGGGCAGTGGGCTGGTTTGTGGCCCTCTTTGTGCTGGCGGCGGGCACGCTCTGGCTAGAGGAGAAGCTGTAGCGCCTCATTGCTTACCCAACGGCTTTCCTACATAACCGCTACTTTTGTGCCTGCTTGGGTAGATGGCAACAAAAAGGTCCGTACCCTCCCAAAGGAAGATACGGACCTTTTTGTTGCTGGCCTTGTGGGTACAATGCCAGCCAACAAGTAGTATGGTTTACTGAACCGTGGTAGTAGTAGTCGAGGTAGAGTCGGTCGTCATCGGGGCAGCCATCGACGAAGAGTCACCGGCCATCGTAGTCGAGTCGCCGCTCATCATGGGGGCCGTCTCGGTGGTCGTAGTTTCCGTCGTGGTCGTGGTTTCAGCAGGCTTCGACTCGCACGAAGCAAGACCAGCAGCGAATACGATAGCCAGGGCAGATACTTTCAGCAGGTTTTTCATCTTTGGGGTTGGGTTGATTTTTGTCCGAAAACGCTCTTAATACCCTTCTCTAAAGAAAAGTAACCCAACCCGAGAATATTTATTTTTGATGGGTTACGTAAGAGCTCCATCCGTATTAAAACAAGAAGTATAGCGAATGGGTAAGGGACTTCCTTCCTACACCGATGCAGAGTTCGTGGCGGCCATCCGCCAAGACGACGACCGGGCGCTGGCGCAGCTCTACCGCTTGCACCTCCCCATGGTTCTTCACTTGGTACAGCAAAACAGCGGTACCGAGGACGAGGCCAAGGATGTGTACCAGGAGGGCGTGATGGTGTTCTACGAGAAGGTGCGCGACGGCTCTTTGGAGCTCAGCTGCCAGATCAAGACCTACCTCTACGCCGTGTGCCGCCGGTTGTGGTTGAAACGGCTGGCTGAGAAAAACCGCTTTGGCGGTAGTCTCTCCGACCATGAGCCCTACCTCGAAACGGGTGCCGAGCAGGACTTGCTCGATGCCCAGGAGCGCGACCGGCAGTTTGGCCTGATGGGCGAGGCGCTGGAACGCATCGGGGAGCCGTGCCGTTCGTTACTCGAAGGTTTCTACCTGTTAGACAAGTCTATGCAGGAGCTTACGACGGAGTTTGGCTATACCAACGCCGACAACGCCAAGAATCAGAAATATAAATGTCTGGTGCGTCTGAAAAAGCTGTTTTTCACCCATTATCAGGAGGAAGAATCGTTCTAGCAGCGTGTACCCTATTGCCCCGGCGGACCTACCCCAGCCGCTTCCTGTATGAAAACTGAAGCTGATTATTACGCGCTATTTGAGGCCTACCGGGCCGGCGAGCTGGCTGCGCCTGCGCGCCAGGAGCTGGAGCGCCGCCTCGCCGCCGATCCTAGCTTTGCCCAGCAGCTCACCGATTTTGACCTGCTGAATGGTACGCTGCGCGGCTACGGCGAGCGGCAGCGCACGCGCCGCAAGCTGCAAGCTTTCCAAGCTGCGTTAGACGCCGAAGCTGCCGCCGAGGAAACCTACCAAACCGGCAACCCCGTGATGCCTACGGTGCATATCTCGGGGGTAGAGCGCACCTTGCGTGCGTTCTGGGGCAACCACCGCGCTACCATTGCCGTGGCCGCCTCGGTGGCCATTATGGCCGTATTTGGCACCTTGCTGGGTATCGAGTGGTGGAAAGCCGCCCAGAAGCCGGCTCCTACCTACGGCTATACCATGCTGCGCCGCGAGGTAGAGCGCATCAAGCGCACGCAACGGGCCATGAACCGCGCCATCACGCAGATTGACGGTACTAAGGCCGAGGAAGTGAACCCCGGCAAGTTCAGCGGTACGGGCTTCGCGCTGTCGCCCAATGGCTATTTAGTCACCAGCTACCACGTGATTCAGGGCGCCGACTCGCTGCTGGTGGAGAGCCGCACGCACGACCACTACCGCGCCGAGCCAGTATTTACCGACGTGGCCCGCGACCTGGCCATCTTGCGCATCGTTGACAAAGACTTCCACGGCTTCGGCCGCCTGCCCTACTCCTTCAAGCGCACCACCGCCGACCTGGGCGAGCGGGTATACACGCTGGGCTACCCCCGCGAGGACCTGGTGTTCAACGACGGCTCCCTGAGCGCCCGCTCGGGCTTCGAGGGCGACACGGGCTTCTACCAGATTTCGATTCCGGTGAACCCCGGCAACTCCGGTGGGCCGGTACTGGATGAGCGCGGCAACCTGATTGGCATTGTCAGCGGCAAGCAGTCGGATGTGCAGAGTGCGGCGTTTGCCACCAAGTCGTCCTACCTCACGCGCCTCGTCGACTCGCTGCAAACGGCCACCGTGGCGCACGACATTACGCTGCCCCGCGCCAATTTGCTGACCGGCACCTCGCGTCCCCAGCAGATCCGGAAGTTGCAGAACTATGTTTTCGTAGTGAAGGTGTACGAATAGAAAAGACCCCTCCAAAGCTTTAAAAGCTCCGCCGTTCGGCGGAGCTTTTTTTTTGCTATCCACAGAAATCAGCAAAAAGAGGCAGCCTACGCCTGCCTTTTCCCGTAGGAGTACCGGTAACGCCCTTTGGGGCACACCACTTGGTTTCCCGTCACTTTTCTCTCTACTCTTTCCTATGGCCAACGACATCCAATCACTCGACAAAATCACCCCCGAAGACATTGCCCGCACGTTTGAGAGTGCCTACCACGTATTCCAGGGCGACCATGACCACATGGAAGACCTGTTCAAAAACGGGGCATCTCTGTTGCAGAAATCGGCGCAGAAGTTCACGTCCACCCAACTGGTACTGGGTATTGCGGCCCTTGCCGGGGTAGCCATCTTCTTCATCAACCGCGCTGATAAGAACTAATTTTAGTTCTCACATAAGCTGAAAGCCCCGATTACGCTCTTGTAATCGGGGCTTTTGCGTTTGGTCGGTCATAGCCCCAGCGGGGCAACCTATCGGTAATAAAACCTGTTTTGATTTCAAGATACTCAGGACTGACGCACTAAGCGTTGTGCCAACGCCTGCCGGTCCGACGCCTACGGCGTCGGACCGGCAGGCGTTACTGGCCGCCGCGCCATTTGGTGACGCTGAGGCCGCATGAACCGGCGCTTCTACAACGTCCGCATACGGTTCGTGCAACATCAGCACGCGGCAACCGGTCGGACGCCTGCGGCGTCGGACCGGCAGGCGTTGGCACAACGCTTAGTGCGTAAATCCTGACACTTGTATTTTGCTCAACAGAATGGCTTCTTACTCCTCCCGCAGCTCGTAGCCGCAATGGAAGCAGTGGTAGCGGATGCCGCGCAGGGAGTACATCAGGCGCGTGAAAAAGCCAGTGGTGGTGGCACCCGGTCGAACGTCGGCGGTGGCAATGTCGGGAGAGCCGCAACGGGCGCAAGTTAATGTGGTGCCCGCCTGCACATCCGGGTCGGGGAAGATGGTCATGGGTACGGTTTCTTCCAGCAAGGCCGTGCGTGCCGCCTCAGCATCTTGCTGCCGCACATGCAGGCGCACCCCACCCGAAATAGGGCCGTAGGGCCGGTTTTCGTTGCTCACGAAGCAGGGAATTTCCTCCGCATCGAGGCGGCTTTTGGCGATGTGCGCGGCAATGGAATCGGGGAAAGAGGCCAGCAGAATAATGCGGTCGGCAGAAGGAACGACGGAGGACATGACGATGAGGTGCGAAGCGGCAGCAAATAACAGCAAAGCCGGGAAGGAAGTTGTGCTCAGTGCACGACCATTCTGCCTACCCAAACAAAAAGCGCACCCGGAGAGTGCGCTTTTTGTTGCCTGTCGATCAGTTGCTTAGCTATTAAACAAAGCCAGCGCCTTAATGAACGTTTGAGAAATACCCCACAGCAGGGGCACCCCCACAAACAGCCAGGCCAAGACAAGGGCGCCACCGCTGGAAGCGGTTTCGGGGGCGGAAGTGTTGCGTGATTCCATATCGTTAGGAATGAAAGTATGAGGTGAAAGCCAGCTTAGTGGCCGCCGGCTTCAATGGTAACGGGGCCTTTTTCGTAATATTCTTCTTTTACGGGGCGCACAGCCAGGTTGGCCAGCAGCCCGACCACCAACACGCCGGCCATGGTGTAGAACACGTTTTGGTACGCGGCGGCGCCTGCCAGGTTCTGCTCTTTGGCGTGCTCACTGAGGGTGTGCACAATCAGCGGCCCCAGCACCCCAGCCGTACTCCAAGCCGTGAGCAAACGCCCGTGAATGGCTCCTACCTGGTACTTACCAAAGAGGTCGGAGAGGTAGGCCGGCGCGGTAGCGAAGCCGCCGCCGTACATGCTGATAATCACGCAGGCCGCCACCACGTACAGCGTCAGTTGCAGGCCCGCGCCCAGCGTTGGGATCAAGGCGTACAAGATGATGCCCAGAATAAAGTAGATGGCGTAGGTGGTTTTGCGGCCCAGCTTATCGGAGGCCGACGACCAAAAAAAGCGCCCAAGCAGGTTGAACAAGCTTA
This sequence comes from Hymenobacter citatus, assembly GCF_014333615.1. Classification (GTDB taxonomy): domain Bacteria; phylum Bacteroidota; class Bacteroidia; order Cytophagales; family Hymenobacteraceae; genus Hymenobacter; species Hymenobacter citatus. The sequence continues at coordinate 319,374 of NZ_JACSCY010000003.1, forward strand.
GCAGCCCCACGAAGCCCGCGGCGGCGGCGGCCGTTACGCCCCGGCCCGTGCCCATGGCGGCCTCCGAGAACGTATTCTGAATCAGCGGCGAAGCTGTTTCGAGCACGCCGATACCAGCCGTTACGTTGGTGAGCAGCACCACCCACAGCAGCCAGAACTGCGGCGTTTTGATGGCGTTATCGGCCGATACGTTGCCAGTGGTTATCATGGCGTCATGCTCGGTGCTGGGCACGTAGCCCTCCGGCGCCCAGTCGTCGGCGGGCACCCGGATGGTCCACACCCCGAACTGCATGAACAGCAGATAGATAATACCCATCACGATGAAGGTAGGTGCCACGCCCTGCGGCGCCGAGCCCTTGAAGTGGTCCATGAGGGCCACAGCCAGCGGCGAGCCAATCATGGCGCCGCCGCCAAAGCCCATAATGGCCATACCCGTAGCCACGCCTTTGCGGTCCGGGAACCACTTAATCAGCGTGCTTACCGGCGAAATGTAGCCGATGCCCAACCCAATACCGCCTACCACGCCGTAGCCCAGGTAGAGCAGCGCCAGCGAATGTAGGTGCACGCCCAAGGAGCCAATCAGGAAGCCGCCGCCGAAGCATAGGGACGCCGCCATCATGGCTTTGCGCGGGCCTACCCGCTCCAGCCATTTGCCAAACACGGCCGCCGAGAGGCCCAGCAACACAATGGCAATAGAAAACGTCCAACCAATCTGGCCGGGCGTCCAGTCGTCGGGGGCGGGGTTGGCCGGGTCGCCGCTGATGAGCGAGCCCAGCGGCTTATTGAATACGCTAAAGGCGTAGGCCTGCCCGATAGCCAGATGAATCGCCAAGGCCGCGGGCGGAATCAGCCAGCGGTTGTAGCCTGGGCCAGCTATGGTGCGGCTGCGGTCCAGTAAAGAAGCTTCTGTCATACGAGGGGGTAGGAATTTGAGTGGTGAGAAGGAGGACAGGAGCGCAACCCATTCGCTTCTAAGGGCATGCTGTATGGGCTACGCATCAGTAAATAGCTGCTTTTACGCACCAAAATCAATTTGACACGACTATTTTTTGCTAAATATCTATAGTTTGTGAAGCTTCGATGAGCTATTGCACAGCCGGTTTCCCTAACAACCATCCTTTCAAACCGTTGGCTCGCGTGCCGCGCACAAACTCCTGAACACCCGCAGCCATACGCGCCGCCATTTCCTGTTGAAATTTGGGGTCGATAAGGCGCCGCTCGTCGTCGGGATTAGAAACAAAAGCCGTTTCGACTAAGGCGTTGGGATACTCAGTAGGCCCATTCAGCCCAAAGTTGAAGCTGCCCACATTGCCGGCCCCGCGCAGGCCAGTACGGCGCATTTGCGCATACAACGCCTCCGACAGTGGCCGAAACGCTACGTAGCGGTAATAGGTGCTGGTGCCCTGCGTGGCCGCGCTGCCCGAGGAGTTGACGTGAATGCTGACCAGCAGATTGGGCTGAGCCCGCCGCAACTGCCGCACCCGGTCGCTGATTTCCAGGCTGGCATCGTCGGTGCGCGTCATCACCACGCGGGCGCCGCGGCGCTCCAGCTCTTGTTGTAACTGTCGGGCAATGGCTAGGGTCAGGTCTTTTTCGCGGGCGCCGGTGCTACCCGTGGCGCCCACGTTGGTACCGCCGTGGCCGGCATCTACGGCCACTACCAGTCCGCGCAACCGCAACTTGATGGGCGGGCGGCGCACTTGTATTTCCAACATATTGCCTTTATAGCCAATGTGGTAGCCCCAGCTCTGCGGGTGCTTCAGCAGCAACACCAACCGGAATACATCGGGCGCCACCTGCTCGTAGTGCACGTCGCCGAGGGCTTGTAGGCCGTCGCGCTGGGTTATCCAGTTGGTGTTGGAGGTAGCTCCGAAAATATCTACCTCCAGGCGGGTAGGGTTGGTGAGGAGCTGTGAGCGGTAGGGTAGCCGGGCCGTGAGCGGCACCCGCACGTAGTCCAGCACCGAGTCGCCGCGCACGTCCCAGGAGCCGGTGAGTGAAGTAGGCACGAAGCCGCCGGGCGGCAGTAGCTGCACCTGGTCCTGCGGTATCCAGGCGGTTTGGGATTCGGCCAGGCGCACCCGGTAGAGGTTGCCTACCCGGCCCGTGAGGTGCAGCACCACGGCCGAGTCGAGGTAGCCCATTTTGGCACCGCCGAGGCGGTCTTCGCCCAGGCCATAGTTGAGGTAGGACAGGTTGGAAGTGGTTTGGGCCAGTTGGGGCTCATTAGGATTGAGCAGGCGCACCCGGTTTTTACTGCTGACCGTGGCGCGGGTGCTGTCGGTGGCTACTAGCTGAAAGGTGATGGGCCGATTGGCGAGCGTATCGCCGGGCTGCACCACGTAGGTGGCCTGGTAGGTGCCGCGCTGGTTGGGTAGCTCCACAAGGCGCTGGCCGCGATAGAACGTCACCCGGCTGCCCGGCCGCCCCTTGAGGCGCACTTGCAGCCGGTCGCCGGGTTGCAGCCATTGGTCGGCGGCGGGTACCAGGGTAGCACTTTCTATCAGCTGCTGCGCCGGCGCCAGCGAGGGTAGCAGCCAAAACAGAAGCAGTATAAAACGGGTAGCAAGGGATTGTAGCATGAGCGGCAAGCAACGGAATTTCAACAGAAAAGCCTCACCAGAGGGCGAGGCTTTCGAGTAGCAATACGGGAATAGAGTTACTGTTTGTTGCTGACAGCATCACCCAAGTCCTTCACGTCGCGGCCGGTTTCCAGGGCCGTAAACTCGGTTTGCAGCGCCCGGATATGGATTTCGTCGCGGCCTTTCACATCTAGGCGCACCGCCCGAAATTGCTCGTTGAGGCGCCGGTAGATGGCCGTGGCGTAGTCCCAGTCGCGTTGGGTCCACTGGCGGCGCTGGGCGCGCACCTGCTGCAAAAACTGTGTATAGGCCGGCTCGATGGTAGTGGCCGTCAGGGCACTGATATCCGCATAGGTACCCAGCAACTGCGTGGTGAAGGTGGCCTCCGCGGCCGGGTCGAGGGGCTGGCGGTTACGGGCACGGGAGGCAGAGTCGTAGCGGGCGGCGCGGCCGGCGGCGGCGTTTAGTTTGTTGCCGGCGCGGTCGGCCAGCGTATCCAGTCGGTTCACGCCTTTTTCCAAGGCAGCCTGCCGCTCGCGGGGCGTGCTGTCGCAGGCAGTCAACAGGCCGAGGGGTAGGGCCACCAGGGCCATGGTTTTGCGTAGCGTACGAAGTAGCATCATGCCCGCATGTACGCAGGTTGGCGGCCCCAAGTTGACCACCGCACCAGTCGACATTCTGCTCTATTCGCGCAGCTTATACACAAACGGCAGTTCGTACACCACTGGCACCGCGCGGCCACTTTTTCGGGCCGGAATCCATTCGTTTGGAATGGTGCGGCATACGCGCAGGGCTTCTTCGTCGCAGCCCCCGCCCACGCTCTGGATAATCTGGTAGTTGCTGGCCTGGCCCAGCGTATCAATCACGAAGGAAATGAGCACGCGGCCTTGCAGTTTCTTGTTTTGGGCGGCTTGTGGGTAGTTTAGCTTGGTAGTATACGTGGCCAAGCGAGCATCGCCGCCAATAAACATGGGTTGCCGGTCAAGCAAGGTCGAGGTCCATTTGCCGGGCGTTAGCTCCGTGCGGTAGGGCACGTCGCTCAGGGGCCGGTATTCTAACAGCTTGTGCTCGGTGTGGTCGTATTTCTGTACCAGCAGCTGCGTACCGGCGCGGTTGTAGGCGTAGTATTCCCATACGCCCACCTTTTCGCCTTTGTCCATCATGCCTTTTTCCCACTGGTTTTCGCGCAGACGCTGCGCGTGCGCAAGGGCGGGCAACAAGAAGAGTACTCCGTATAGTAGCTTTTTTTTCATGGATGATAAATGGGTGGGAAGAGGGAGAGAAAGCAGAGCTAAAGAATGACGGGAGCCAGCAAATGCAACACTAATTATTGTTAAAATACATATTCAACGAACTGTATTGCTAACACTGATTATACTATTTGGATATATAAACACTTGTTACTACGCAAACAAAGCTCATACATACATCTACGGCAAAATTCGACGCGCTTCGCCTATGCAGGAAATATACCATTTCCTATCAACAGACAAAAACCTTGCTAATCAGGGGTTCAGCCTTCCAGCTGGTCGCGCAGGTCGCGGAGCTCTTCTTGCAGACCGGGCCAGTGTGGACACAGCGCTTCGAGGCGGCGCAGCACGTGCAAGGCGCCCCGGAGGTGGCCAAGCTGGCGCAAAATCATGGCCCAGCCGCTTAGGGCGCCGAAGTGGCGCGGCTCGCGGCGCAGGGTTTCCTCAATATCGGTGAGGGAGGCGCGGTACTCGCCGCGCATAAAGTAGGCGGTGGCACGCTTGTTCCAGCCTTCGGCCCACTCGGGGCGGGCGGTAATCAACTCCGTAAAGCAGGCAATGGCCCGCGTGTACTCTTCGGCGGCCAGCGCCCGCATCCCGGCCTCCAGCTGCTTGTCCAGCGCCTGCTCGCCGGTAGTCAGCCACAGCTGCCAGATACCGTTACGCAGGGCCTCAATCTCGGCCGGCGCCGTGGCTATGCGTAACTGCGCAAAAAGCTCGTCGAGGGAGGTCAAAAGGTGAGATGTGAACTGGTGAAATAGTGAGTTTGACGTTCAACGTACATCCTGTGTACGGCGTGCGCCGCCAGCACGTTAAACTCACCAGTTCACCATCTCACTATTTCACCATTTTAAAACAGAGCGGCAGCTACTTTGCGCACCGACTCCGATTTGCCCATGCTGTAGTAGTGCAGGCAGGGCACGCCGTGGGCCATCAGCTCGCGGCTTTGGTTGATGCACCACTCAATGCCGATCTGGCGGGCGGCCGCGTTGTCGGGGGCCAGGTGCACAGCCTCGCTCAGCTCTTCGGGGATGTTGAGGTAGAACGACCGGGGTAGGGCCGTGAGTTGGCTTTTGGTGGTCAGGGGCTTCAGGCCGGGGATGATGGGCACGGTGATGCCCGCCGCCCGGCAGCGCTGCTCGAAATTGAAAAACTGCTCGTTGTCGAAAAACATCTGCGTCACGATGTAGTCGGCGCCGCGGTCTACCTTGTGCTTGAGGTAGCGAATATCGGCGCCGGAGTTGGGCGACTCGAAGTGCTTCTCGGGGTAGCCGGCCGTGCCGATGCAGAAGTTGGTGGCCGAGGTTTCGTCCTGCTCCTCGTCGAGGTAGGCACCTTTGTTCAGGTCCGATACCTGCCCAATCAGGTCACAGGCGTAGGCGTGGCCGTCGGGCTCGGGCTTGAACTGGCCCTCGCTCTTGATGGGGTCGCCGCGCAGGGCCAGCACCGTGTCAATACCCAGGAAATGCAGGTCGATGAGGGCGTTTTCGGTTTCCTCCTTCGTGAAGCCCCCGCAGATCAAATGCGGCACCGTGTCTACGTCGAACCGATTTTTGATGGCCGCGCAGATGCCTACCGTGCCCGGCCGGCGGCGCACGGTGTGCTTTTCCAGCAGGCCGTTGGTGTGCTTGCGGTACACGTACTCCTCGCGGTGGTACGTCACATCGATAAACGGCGGCTTAAACTCCATCAGCGGCTCGATGTTGGAGAACAGCGTTTTAATATTCTCGCCTTTTTTGGGGGGTAGCACTTCAAAGGAGAAGAGCGTTTTGCCGTGGGCGTTGGAGAGGTGTTCGGTGACTTTCATGGGTAGCGGCCCCAGGTCCCAGGGCTGAAGCCCTGGGCTATGTAGCGGGCGGATGAAGCGAAAGAATAGGATGACACGCAGAGGCGAGGCGCTCCGTAGCCCAGGGCTTCAGCCCTGGGACGTTGTGAAATCATAGCGCCGTAACCGGCACGGCCGCGGGGTCGTAGTTCAGATTGGGGGCCAGCCAGCGTTCCAGATCGGCCAGGGGCATGTTCTTGCGCTCAGCAATGTCCTCTACCTGGTCTTTGCCGATGCGGCCCAAACCGAAGTAACGCGAGGCCGGGTGGGCGTAGTAGAGCCCACTCACCGACGAGGCAGGGTACATGGCCAGGTTTTCGGTGAGGTGAATACCGGTTTTATTCTCCGCGTCGAGCAGCTCAAACAGCGTGATTTTCTCGGTGTGGTCGGGGCAGCCGGGGTAGCCGGGGGCGGGGCGTACGCCGCGGTACTGCTCCTTGATGAGGTCTTCGTTGGAGAGCTTTTCATCGGAGGCGTAGCCCCAGAACTCCTCCCGCACGCGCTGGTGCAGGCGCTCGGCAAAGGCCTCGGCCAGGCGGTCGGCCAGGGCTTTGATCATGATGTTGGAGTAGTCGTCGTGGTCTTTCTCGAACTGCTCCAGCAGCTTCTCGATGCCCAGGCCCGCCGTTACGGCAAAGCCGCCGATGTAGTCGGCGCGTTCGGTTTCCAGCGGGGCCACAAAGTCGGAGAAGGCTAGGTTGGGGATGCCGGGGCCCTTCTCGCCCTGCTGGCGCAGGGTGAAAAACTCCGTCTCTACCTCTTGCCGGGTATCGTCCTTAAACACCTGAATGGTGTCGTAGCCAACCGTATTGGCCGGCCAGAAACCAACCACGGCGCGGGCCGTCAGCAGCTTTTCGTCGATGACTTTGCGCAGCATGGCTTGCGCATCTTCGAATAGCTTGGTAGCCGCCTCGCCCAGGGTTTCGTCTTCCAGGATGCGCGGGTAGCGGCCTTTCAGCTCCCAGGTGTGGAAGAAAGGCGTCCAGTCGATGTACTCGGCCAGCTCGGCCAGGTCGTAGTCTTCCAGCACTTTGGTTCCAAGGAAAGTAGGCTTGGTGATGGGCGTTTCGTCCCAATCGGCCTTGAAGCCGTTTTCGCGGGCCTGCTCGATGGTGAGATAGTGCTTGTCGCGCTGGCGGCCGGCGTAGTCGTGGCGGAGCGTGTCGTACTCGTCGCGCACGGTGTGGGCGTAGGTTTCCTTGGCTGAACCCAGCAGGCCCGCCGCTACCCCCACCGAGCGCGAAGCATCGTTCACGTGCACCACCGGACCGGTGTAGGCCGGGGCAATCTTCACGGCGGCGTGCAGACGCGAAGTGGTAGCGCCGCCAATGAGCAGGGGCGTTTGCAGGCCGCGCCGCTCCATCTCCTGGGCCACGTACACCATCTCATCAAGCGAGGGCGTAATCAGCCCACTCAGGCCGATGATATCCACGTTGTGGGCGGCGGCTTCGTCCAGAATCTTTTCCAGGGGCACCATCACGCCCAGGTCCACAATGTCGAAGTTGTTGCAGGCCAGCACCACGCCCACAATGTTTTTGCCGATGTCGTGCACGTCGCCTTTCACCGTGGCCAGCAGGATTTTGCCGGCGGTTTGCCGGTCGCCGCTCTGCTTGTCGGCCAGCAGGTAGGGCTCGAGGTAGGCCACGGCCTTCTTCATCACGCGAGCCGATTTTACCACCTGCGGCAGGAACATTTTGCCGGCCCCAAACAGGTCGCCTACCACGTTCATGCCGGCCATCAGGGGGCCTTCAATTACATCCAGCGGGCGGCTTACCTGTTGGCGTGTCTCTTCCGTATCCTGGTCGATGAACTCGGTGATACCGCGCACCAGGGCGTGCTGTAGGCGCTCCTGTACCGGCAGGCTGCGCCAGGCGTCGGCTACCACTTCTGCTTTGTCTTTCTGCTTCACCGTTTCGGCGAATTCCAGCAGGCGCTCGGTCGCGTCGGGGCGGCGGTTGAGCAGCACATCCTCTACCAATTCCAGCAGGTCCTTGGGCACTTCATCGTACACTGCTAGCTGGTTGGGGTTCACGATGCCCATATCCAGCCCCGCCTGAATAGCGTGGTAGAGAAAGGCCGCGTGCATGGCCTCGCGCACCACATCGTTGCCGCGGAAGGAGAAGCTGATGTTGCTGACGCCACCACTGGTCAGCGCCCCCGGCAGGGTGGCCTTAATCCAGCGCACCGCCTCAATAAAATCGATGGCGTAGTTGCGGTGCTCCTCCATACCGGTACCCACAATGAGGATATTGGGGTCGAAGATGATGTCTTCGGCCGGGAAGTCGATGCTCATCAGCAGGTCGTAGCTGCGCTGGCAGATTTCCTTGCGACGCTCCAGCGTATCGGCCTGGCCTTCCTCATCAAAGGCCATTACCACCACAGCCGCGCCGTATTGGCGCACCGTGTGCGCGTGGGCAATAAATACCTCCTCGCCTTCTTTCAGGGAGATGGAGTTGACGATGCTTTTGCCCTGCACGCATTTCAGGCCGGCTTCCAGCACGTTCCACTTCGAGGAGTCAATCATCACCGGCACGCGGGCAATGTCGGGCTCCGAGGCAATCAGGTTGAGGAACGTAGTCATGGCCTGCTCCGAGTTGAGCATGCCTTCGTCCATGTTCACGTCGATGACCTGGGCGCCGCCCTCTACCTGCTCGCGGGCCACGGCCAGGGCGGCCTCGTAGTTGCCGGTGCGGATGAGGCGGGCAAAGGCGCGCGAGCCGGTGACGTTGCACCGCTCGCCCACGTTCACGAAGAGGCTTTGCTCGGTGATGCCAAACGGCTCCAAGCCACTCAGACGGGTAGCGGGCGGCACCTCGGGTAGGGTGCGGGGTTTGTACTTCTCGGCCAGCCGAGCCAACTCGCCGATGTGCTGGGGCGTGGTGCCGCAGCAGCCGCCTACCACCGTCACGAGGCCATCGGCGAGGTAGCCCTCCACCACGCCCGCAAATTCCTCGGCCGACTCATCATACCCACCGAAGGCGTTGGGTAGGCCGGCGTTGGGGTAGGCCGAAATGTGCACGTCGGCAATGCGACTCAGCTCCTTGATGTAGACTTTGAGCTGATCGGCACCCAAGGCGCAGTTCAGGCCCACGCTGAGCAGGGGCAGGTGGCGAATGGAGTTCCAGAACGCCTCTACTGTCTGACCCGAGAGGGTGCGGCCCGAGGCGTCGGTAATAGTCCCGGAAATCATGACGGGCACCTGGCGGCCGCCTTGGTCGAAGAACTTCTGCACGGCAAACAGGGCCGCTTTGGCGTTCAGCGTGTCGAAGATGGTTTCGATGAGCAGGGCATCAGAGCCGCCTTCTACCAGGCCGCGCACCTGCTCGAGGTAGGCGTGGGCCAGCTCGTCAAACGTCACGGCGCGGAAGCCGGGGCGGTTTACGTCAGGCGAAAGGGAGGCGGTGCGGTTGGTAGGGCCAATGGCGCCGGCCACGAAGCGCGGCTTGTCGGGATTCTGCCGCGTAAACTCGTCGGCTACTTCGCGGGCCAGCCGTGCCGACTCGTAATTCAGCTCATACACAATGTGTTCCAGGGCGTAGTCGGCCTGGGCAATGGTGGTGCCGGAGAAGGTGTTGGTTTCCACCATATCGGCGCCGGCGGCAAAGTACTCGGCGTGAATGCTCTTGATGATATCGGGGCGCGTGAGCGAGAGCAGGTCGTTGTTGCCGCGCAGGGGCTTGGCGTGGTCGGCAAACCGCGGGCCGCGAAAGTCTTCCTCCGTCAGCGTATGGCGCTGAATCATGGTGCCCATGGCGCCGTCCAGAATCAGGAGGCGGCGTTGGAGGATGTCGTAGAGCGGGGAGTCGGGGCAGGCAGTCTTCATGGATTTTCCTTCGGGAAAGCAGCGGGTACGAAAGCTTATCCAGAAAGAGAAAACCGCCGAAGCAGGTTCCTGCACTTATCTTCTTCCGCCCGATAGACGGGGCGAAATGGGAGTTGGCACCTTGTTTTATTTCAGGTTGCCAAGACGTCACAGGGCCCAGTCCCTCGGTCTTTCTGGATAAGTAGTAAACAAATATACGGCGCAAAGCGCAGATTACAACCGGCGTGGCTTTTCTGCTGGGGCTGTTGTCCGGCGCTGGCTTGGTAGATCGGGAATCTTGCTTGGTAGGCAGGACGCGGCACTCGGTTGAAAAAATCGGTACGGCTCTTTGTTCCGAAGCACTTTGTATCGTCGGCGGCCAGTTGAACGCATCAGCTACTACTCCGCTGACTTTCAAGATTATGCAACGCACAAAAGGTTTTCTGCTGCTGGTTGGCGTCTTGCGCAGCAGCTTTTCGCTGGCGCAGGCGGTTGTAGTGCCTGCTGCCGGCACAGGTTTGCGGGGGCAATACTACGCCGGGCGCGACTTTGACAAGCTGGTGCTCACGCGCCTCGACCCCACCATCGACTTCAACTGGAGTTACGGGCCTCCTACCCCCGGCCGGCCGTCGGAGCGGTTTGTCTCGCCGGGGCCGGGCGTGCCGGGGGAGGTATTTTCGGTACGCTGGACAGGCTACCTCTACGCGCCGGTTTCGGGCACCTACACCCTATACCTCACCACCGACGACGGCATGCGCCTGTGGCTGGGCCAGCGCCTGCTGCTCGACGGCTGGCGCGACCAGTGGGTAACAACATACTCTACCCGCGTGCGCCTTACAGGCGGCCGCTACTACCGGTTGCGGGTAGAATACTACCAAGTGCATTTCGACACGCGGGCCCTGCTGGCTTGGCAAACACCCCCGCTCACCGCACCCTCGGCCTGGGAAGAGCTGCTGGCGGCCGTGGGACTAGGCGACACCGACCCAACACCGATTCCGACGCGCTACCTCTACCCCGCCCTACCGGCATCAGCGCAGCCGCGCCCTACCCCTACTCCGCCATCAGTAGCCGCCGCATCACCGCCCGACGCGGTTGCAGCGGCGCCAGTAGTTGCCAAAGCGGCACCCACTGCTAGGGCGCGGCCCACTAAACCTACCGTGCGGCGGCTGCCCAGCCCGCGCCCCCTGGCTACCCTAGGGCCCCAAGCCGTGTCTGCCGACACAGCCGCGCCGCCGCCTACCCTGCCCACGCTGCGCACCCTCGCCAAAGGCGCAACCCTGACGCTACCCAACCTCTACTTCACGCGCAGCACGGCGGCGTTGCTACCTACCTCCTACCTCACCCTGAACGCGTTGGCCCGTACGCTGCGCCAGCAGCTCACCCTACGCCTAACCATAGCCGGCCACACCGATAACATCGGCGATGCGGCACTCAACCAACGCCTTTCCGAACAGCGCGCCCAAGTAGTGCGGCGCTACCTGGTGCAACAGGGCATCGACTCGCTTCGGCTGGCGGCGGTGGGTTACGGCGGCACCCGCCCGGTAGCTGATAACCGCGACCCGCGCCAGCGCCCCCGCAACCGGCGGGTAGAGGTGGTGGTGGAGTGAGTAGGAACTGGAAATGTTGAACGGTGTAGAGACGCATACTTGCGTCTCGTCGTTGAACGACACTACCTGATTAAACTCAAGATAAATAACATCAGCAACGACAAGACGCAAGTATGCGTCTCTACACCTGTCATCAGCGCCTCGCCACGGCGGGCGGGGCTCCGGGCTCTACGGCTTTCACGTTGTCCATGTAGTGGCGGTCGATGAGCTTGTGGTAGGGGTCGAGGCCGGCTTTGGTGGGCTGCTTGTCGACTACTACTACCAGCTCGGTTTTGGGCTGAGTGAGGTGCACTTTGCGTAGGTAGAGCGGTTGGCCGGTGGCGTCGTAGTACTCGGTGTCCGGTAGCTTGTCGGGGCCGAAGATGCCGACGTCTACCCAGTCGTTGAGCTTGACGGGGGTTTCGTTGCCGAGGCTGTCGGCGCGCAGTTTGGCGGCTTCCAGAGTGAGGCGCACGGTGTAGCGGCCGTCGGGGCGCTTGGTGTAGGTGGCGTTTTCTACCCGGTTTTCGAACAGCGTAATCGTCTCGAACATATCGTGCAGCAGGTACTGAAGCGAGTCGGGTGTGGCGCGGCGCAGGTAGGCCATGAAGGTGGCCGTGTTGGGGTAGGGCTTGGTCTGGTACCGATTGGCCATCAGGAAGCGGCGAATGGCGGCGTTCAGCGTGTCTTCTCCTATATAATCTTGCAAGGCGTAGAACACCATGCCGCCCTTGTAATAGTGAATGTAGGGCTGATTTTCGACCAGCATCAGCGGCAGCTCTTTCTTGCGCTCGTCGCGGCGGCCTTTTAGGTAGCGGTCCAGCTCGCCGCGCATGATGCGCTGCATCTGGGCGCCGGTGAAGGCATGCTTGCACGTCATCAGCGCCGAGTACTCCGCCAACGATTCCGACAACATACTACTCCCCTGCACATTGCCCCCTACCACCTGGTGCCCCCACCACTGGTGGCCCAGCTCGTGGTTGGTGATAAAATACACCATGTCCGGCCGGCTTGGGTCGCGCAGGTCTTCCACAAAACCCGCGCTTTCGGAAGTGGAAATGGTATTGGGGAATGACTGCGCAAATGCCTTGTAGCGCGGAAATTCCAGCACGCGCACCTGCCGAAACTGGTACGCCCCAAACGCCTTGGTATAGTAGGTAAGGCCTTGCTTGAGGGCATCGGCCATGTGGGCCACGTTGTAGGGATGCTGCCGGTCGTAGTAGATTTCGATGGCCACGAGCTGGCTGGTGGCGGGGTCGCGCCACTGGGCGCGGTGCACCTGGTAGCGGGCCGAGAGGATGTTGAACATGTTAGACATGGGCGCGTCCATCTGGTAGTGGAAGTAGCGCCGCCCATTGGCCAGCCAGGTTTTTTGGAGGTAGCCGGGGGCCACGGCCGTTTGGTCGGGGTCGGTGCTCACGGTGATGTCGAAGCGGGTGTAGTCGGCATCCAGGGTGAAGCCGTGTTGCTGGCGGCCCACGGCGTCGTTCAGCTTGGCGAAGCGCTCCTTGGGCCGGAGGTGGTTCCGCTCGCGCACGTCGTCGTCTTCCAGCTCCTGGCGCGCATCGTAGCCCAGGGTAATACCAGTGCCATCGAGGAAGGTACCGTTGGCCGTGAGGCGGTCTTCGGGCGAGATATTGGCCCAGCTGAACACGCCCGTATCCTGCGGCCGACTGCTGAAGCCGCGGGCGGCGTAGCGCATGTCCAGGTTGAGTTGCAGCGAGTCGCCGGGGGCCAGCGGCTGGGCCAGGCGGTAGATGCGGAAGCCGTTTTCAGGGTCGTCGAGCAGTATGGTGTTGGGGCGGCTTAGGGTGAGATTCTTCTGCACGCTGCGGCTGTTGTCGTAGTTCACCAGCAGGGAGTCGAGGGGGCGCGGGGTGCGGTTGAGCAGGGTAAGGGCGCCGCGCATACGGTAGCCGCGGGGCGAGGCCGTGGGGTACAAATCAACCTGCAACACGGTATTCACAATCTTGGGCTGGGCCACGCGGGCCAGGTGCTTGTACTTGGTTTCCCAGCCCGATTTGCGACTCTCGATGAGCTTGGTGGTTAGGTATTCGTTTTGGATGTTGGTGTTCCAGAACACGTAGCCGCCTACTACCAGCACCGCCGCCACGGCCGCCACCGCGCCCCAGCGGGCGGCCGGCACTAGGCGCTGCCGGGCGAGCCGGCCGCGGTGGCGCACGCTGGTTTCGGTGCCGCGCACCCACAGCAGGTTGCACACCACGGCCAGTAGCACGGCCCAGGCCAGGTAGTAGAGATTCACCCAAAACAGCGGCCCCACGAAGTGGCCGTAGCCGTTCATGTCGGAGTAGGTGTAGGGCACGTAGCCGTCGTACTTGAGCATGACGTGGTGCAGGCCCAGGGCGTCGGGGGCAATGTAGACGAACACGTAGAACAAGATCATGAGCGTGTAGCCCACGTACTTGTTGTTGGCAATGGTCTGTACCACCATCGCCAGCACGCACAGCTCCACGATGAAGGCCAGCTGCAACCCGAAGTCTTGCAGGTAGAGCAGCGGCTGCACATGGTCGTAGCTTTTGTAGAGCTGAATGAGCACGCCCATGCTCGAGATGACGCCGTAGAGCACCACCTGCACCAGCACCAGGGCCGCCAGCTTGCTAGCAAACGGTACCCAGTTGGGCATGGGCATCACATCAAACACTTGGTGCAGGCGCAGCTCCCGCTCGCGCCATACCAGCTCGCCGGCGTAGAGGGTAATGATAATCAGGAAGAACAGGCTGAAGTTGTTGTTCAGCAGCGCCAGCACGTCGTAGGTGACGGGGTAGTTGGCGCCGTCGTTTCTCCAGCGGTAGTAGGCCCCAAACACGATGTTGACAATGCCGAACAGCACCAGCGCCAGGAAAGTCCGCGACTTCACCACGTTCAGGAATTGCACCTTCGTGAGCTGCCACCACTGCCACCAGCTGGTGCCGGCCCCAAACACCTGCCGGGAGCGGCGAATGACCACCTGCTGCAACGCCGGCGCCGGCTCCAGCTCGGCGGGCTTGCCCGTAGTGGCCGGGGCGCTCATCCGAAACGCCACAAATGACACCGCCAGCAGCGCCAGCCCTACTCCCGTCCACAGCAGGCGGTTTTGCAAAAACTCACCCTGCAAGGGTACCAGCAGCGTGTTGCGCTCGGCAATGGTCCAGTACTTGGTCACCACGGTACGCGTGTCCAGCCCAAACGGGTCGAGCAGGGCGGCCAGGTGCTCGTTCTTGTTTTCGGTGGTGAACAAGCCGGCTATGTTGTAGAGCAAGAACAGCACGATGCCGCCCAGGTATACCACCAGCGCGTTGCGCGTGAGGGCGTAGGCTGCGAAGAAGATGCAGCCGGCAAAAAAGGCATTCACGAAAGCACCCCACAGCAGCGGCTGCCAGTAGGCCGCAAACCGGAAAGGACCGTATTTGGTAGGGTCGAGCCAGGGCATGTTGGAACCCAGGATGCCCCCTACCAGCAGCGCGCTCATGATCAGCCAAATAACGAGCATCGACGCCAGAAACTTGCCGCTCAGGTAGCTCAGCTTGCCCAGCGGGGTAGTGTAGAGCAAGGGCGAAATCCCGCTGTTCACGTCGCGGTACACGGGCGTACCCACAATGGCCGCCGTGATGAACATGCCCAGCGTGGAGGCGCCCAGCATGAAATTAGCCAGCGTATCGGGCGCGTTCTTGAAGACTTTGCCCCCGGTGCTCGGCCCAAAAAACGTTTCCTGCACCGACAAAAACACAAACGCCAGGGCGAACAGAATACCGAAATAGATGTAGGTGCTAGGCTGCCGCAGCCGGTAGCGCAGCTCGAAGAGAAAGACGTTGCGAAACATGGGGAATACTTATCGTTTTGGTGGGCGCCTCACCCCCCGGCCCCCTCTCCGAAAAGGAGAGGGGAGCCACAGCGGCGCGTGGGTAGGCGTGTGTTTCTAAATCATCTGGCTCTCCCTCTCCTCTTCGGAGAGGGGGCTGGGGGTGAGGCGCTTCGTTGCTAAACCCCTGCCATCTCCTTCCGCGCCAGGCGGTGGAAGTACACGTCTTCCAGGGTGGCCTCTACCGGGGTGAACTCGCCGTTGATGGGGGTTTCGCTGAACACGCGCACGACGGGGCTGCCGGCTACCAGCTTGGTCGAAATGACATCGTGGGTGGTGCGCAGGGTGGGTAGGGCGGCTTTGTCGGTTTTGGTGCGGTACACTTTGCCGCGGATTTCGCCAATCACGTCGGTAGGGCGGCCGGTGGCAATGACCTCACCGCTGGCGATGATGGCCATGTTGGAGCACAGCTCCGTGACGTCCTCCACGATGTGGGTGCTCAGAATCACAATCACGTTGTCGCTGATTTCGGAGAGCAGGTCCAGGAAGCGGTTGCGCTCGGTAGGGTCGAGGCCGGCGGTAGGCTCGTCTACAATGATGAGCTGGGGCGAGCCGAGCAGGGCCACCGCAATGCCGAAGCGCTGCTTCATGCCGCCGGAGTAGCCGCCCAGGTTTTTCTTGCGCGCGGCCCACAGGTTGGTTTGGTGCAGCAGGCTTTCCACGGCCAGCTTGCGTTCCTGCGCGTCGCGGATGCCCTTGAGGCCGGCGAAGTAGTCGAGCAGCACGTCGGCCGAGATGCTGGGGTAGAGGCCGAACTCCTGGGGCAGGTAGCCCAATACTTGGCGCACGGCCTCTTTCTGCGTCAGCACGTCGAGGTTGCCCAGCCGGATGCTGCCGCTGTCGGGCTCTTGCAGGGTAGCAATAGTGCGCATCAACGACGACTTGCCGGCCCCGTTCGGACCCAGCAGCCCAAACATGCCGCTGGGGATGGTGAGCGACACATTGTTGAGCGCCCGCACGCCGTTGGCGTAGGTTTTAGACAGGTTGGTAATCTGTAGTTCCATAGGCGTTGGCCGTGAGATAGGGAGAGAGAAAACAGCCAACTAATTTATATATAAATAACTGTAAATAAATACTTTATAAGCAACATACAATCACTATATAAAAGATACAATTTGATGGATTAGGCATAAAAAAACTCCCCGGTAGATGTCGGGGAGTTTACTTCGTGAAGCAGGCAGTCGTCTGCCGGTCGGACGCCTACGGCGTCCGACCGGTTGCCGCACGCTGACACCCGCGCCATCAGGAGCAGACGGCTTGGGTAGGCATCAGCACGAAGCTCATTCAACCTCAGCACGCGGCAACCGGCCGGACGCCTCCGGAGTCGGACCGGCAGACGACAACGTAGCGCTACTCGCGGGGG
Source organism: Hymenobacter citatus (assembly GCF_014333615.1). Classification (GTDB taxonomy): domain Bacteria; phylum Bacteroidota; class Bacteroidia; order Cytophagales; family Hymenobacteraceae; genus Hymenobacter; species Hymenobacter citatus. The sequence goes on from NZ_JACSCY010000003.1 coordinate 335,641, forward strand.
CTAGTCGCCGATGGCGCGGGGCTGTGCTCCGTGCCGACTACGCGCAGGCCTCCGGCCTGCACTCGTCCGCGCCATCAGGTATCCATCTTCAAATCGTTCTGGTGGTGCAGTGCGTAGTCGGCACGGGGCACAGCCCCGCGCCATTTCAGCATTGCACTTCCACAGAAACAAAACATTCGTGTACAAACACAGGTTGTTGGCCGCAGACCAGCTACACTGCTGGTTGCTCAACTTCTACACACATGAACCAAGATCAGCAGTTGTTCTCGCCCTTCACCGTGGGCGCCACTACCCTCCCCAACCGCCTCGTGATGGCGCCCATGACGCGCAGCCGCGCCACCAACCCCGAGCACGTAGCCACCGATTCGGTGGTGGAATACTATGTGCAGCGCGCTTCGGCCGGCCTCATTATCACGGAAGGCTCGCAGGTATCGGAGCAGGGCGTGGGCTACATCAATACGCCTGGCATCTACTCGCAGGAGCAGGTAGCCGCCTGGAAAAAGGTAACCGACGCCGTGCACGCCGCCGGTGGCCGCATCTTTATTCAGCTGTGGCATGTGGGCCGCGTGTCGCACCCGTTTTTCCATAATGGCGAGTTGCCGGTGGCGCCATCGGCCATCAAGCCAGAGGGCGCCAAGGCCTTCACGGGCAAAGGCATGGAAGAGGTGCCTACCCCGCGGGCGCTGGAGTTGAGCGAGATTCCCGGCGTGGTAGACCAGTTCCGCCAAGCCGCCCGCAACGCCAAAGCCGCTGGTTTTGATGGCGCTGAAATTCACGGTGCCAACGGCTACCTGCTCGACCAATTCCTGCAAGACGGCAGCAACCAACGCACCGACGAATACGGCGGCAGCCTGGAAAACCGCAGCCGCTTTGTGCTGGAAGTGGTGCAAGCCGTGGTAGACGAGCTGGGGGCCGACCGTGTGGGCATCCGCTTCTCGCCCCAGGGCAGCGCCAGCATTCAGGACTCTGACCCCGTGGCTACCTTCAGCTACGTAACCGAGCAGCTGAACAAATTCAACCTGGCCTACCTGCACGTGATTGAGGCGCTACCCGGCCACCCCATGGCCCAGCCCACCCGGCCTGCCGTGGCCGCCAAGCTGCACGAAATTTTCAACGGCGCGTTCATTCTGAACGGTGGCTACACCCAGGAAACTGCCGAAGAAGCGCTGGCCAACAACGAAGCCGACCTCATTGCCTTCGGTGTGCCCTTCATTGCCAACCCCGACCTGGTGGAGCGCTTCGAGCAGGGTACCGCCCTCAACACCCCCGACCCCAGCACGTTCTACGTGCCCGGCGACAAGGGCTACATCGACTACCCCTCGCTGGAGAAAGCCCGCCAAGCAGCGCAAGATATCGAGCAGGACTAACAAGCACCCGCTGCGAGTTGAAAACGCCTACTGCCGTTGCAGTAGGCGTTTTTGTTTTGGTGGCGACCCCATTGCTCCGACTGTTTTCGCCCCCGTTTGCTCCGGATAGATAGTGCACGCGGCACTCAATCCCAACAACTTTTTGGCTTACTACTGACCTTCGGTCCTACCCTGCGTATCCCTTACCAACCTAAACTATTCTGACAATGAGCACTGATCCGAACGAACCCCGGCCTACCAATAGCGAAATTAACCCCAAACCCATGTCCTACCCCACCGCTGAGGGCGATATGGATGAAAAGCCCGACTGGGATATGTCGAGCTACCACCCGGCCAACAAGCTGGCCGGCAAAGTGGCCCTCATCACGGGCGGCGACTCCGGCATTGGCCGGGCTGTGGCCCTGGCCTTTGCCATGGAAGGCGCCGATGTAGCCGTGGTGTACCATACCAATGCCGAAGACGCCGAAGTGGTGGGCCAGGCCGTGCGCGCCCAAGGCCGCAAGTTTCTGTCCATCCAATGCGATGTGCGCTCGGCCGAGGCCTGCCGCGACGCCGTGCGCCGCACCCACGCCGAGCTGGGCGGCTTCAACATCTTGGTGAACAACGCCGCCTATCAGATGGGCTTCGAGAACTTCGAGACCATCCCGGAAGAGAACATCCACCGCACCTTCGATACCAACATCAAAGGCTACTTCTTCATGGCGCAGGCGGCTATTCCGTTCCTGAAAGAAGGCGACTCCATCATCAACACGGGTAGCATTGTGGGTCTGGTCGGCAACAAGCATCAGATCGACTACGCCTCTACCAAGGGCGCTATTCACACCTTCACCAAAAGCTTGGCGCAGTACCTCGGCGACAAGAAAATCCGGGTAAACGCCGTGTTGCCTGGCCCCATCTGGACGCCTTTCATCCCCGGCGGTATGCTGAAGGAAGACCTGAAAACCTTCGGCGACGCGACCATGCTGGGCCGCCCCGGTCAGCCCGAGGAGCTGGCACCGGCTTACGTGTACTTCGCTTCTACAGACGGCAGCTACTCCACGGGTAGCCTGCTGGAAGTAACCGGCGGCATGCCCAAAGGCGGCTGATTTAGCCCTGCCCCTACCCAGAAAAAGCTTCCGCCGGCCTTGCTGGTCGGGAGCTTTTTTCTGGGTAGGATTTCCGCCGTGCACGCGGCTTTTGCGTATCCCTACCTACCACTCTTTCCTACTAACCTGAACTCCTATGAGCACCGAATTTCGCCCCACTTCCGATGATATGAAAGCCGAAAAGCTGCCCTACCCGGCCAAACAGGCCGATATGAAGCAGCAGCCCGACTCCGACCTTTCGTACTACAAGCCCGCCGGCAAGCTCGAAGGCAAAGTAGCCCTCATCACGGGCGCCGACTCCGGTATTGGCCGGGCCGTGGCGCTAGGCTTTGCCATGGAAGGCGCCGACGTAGCCATTCTGTACAACGAAAACGACGAGGACGCTGAGAAGACTAAGTCGATGGTGGAAGGCACCGGCCGCCGCTGCTTGGTGTTGAAATACGACGTGCGCGAGCCCGAAAATTGCCTCTCGGCCGTGCGCCGTACCCGCGACGAGCTGGGCGGCCTGAACGTGCTGGTGAACAACGCTGCTTACCAGATGTCGCAGGAAAAGTTTGAGGACATTCCGGTGGAGCAGATTCGGCGCACGTTCGAAACCAACATCATGGGCTACATCTTCATGGCCCAGGCCGCTGTGCCGCACCTGCAAAAAGGCGACTGCATCATCAATACGGGCAGCATTGTGGGCCAGACGGGCAACAAGATTCTCATCGACTACGCTTCGTCGAAGGGCGCCATCCACGCCTTCACCAAGTCGCTGGCGCTGAGCCTGGGCGAGAAAGGCATTCGGGTGAATGCGGTATTGCCCGGCCCCATCTGGACGCCCAACATTCCCGGCACCATGCCGGCTTCCGAAATCGACAAGTATGGCCACGAGGTGGCCTTGCAGCGCCCCGGCCAACCCGAGGAGCTGGTAGGCGCCTACGTGCTGCTGGCCTCGCAAGACGGCTCATTCATGACGGGCGCCTTCATCCCCGTCACGGGCGGCAAAACCAGCAGCGACGAGTAGTCATCGACTTTGCTACCTACTCAGAACCCGAGCCCAGGCACACGTCTGGCCTCGGGTTTTTTCATAGCAAAACGCTACGCTAACCACTGTTGCTACATATAATTTCACTGTTTAGCTTAAAAGAAGAAACCCCTGTTCAGCTTTCTACCGTAGACAGTTGAATTACTTGTGATTCCCTTCGGGGTAGGCACGTTTCCCCTCCTTTCTTATGGCTTCTCCTCATTATCCGGAAGGTACCGTTCGGGCGCTGTTGGCTACGGACCTTGTGACCGACGCTACCCGCGCTGCGCTGCAAGCACGCCTCGATGCGCCCCTCTACGAGCCGCAGTACCTCGATGGCGCTACATATGAGATGCTGCGCGCCGTGGCCGCCCGCCTTTTCCCCCAGCCCGACCGCCCCGACAACCCCATTGAACTAGCCGCCGCCATAGATGAGCGCCTCCTCAACGGCGAGTCGGACGGGTGGCGCTACGACATCCTACCCCCCGACCGTGAAGCCTACAAGTTGGGCCTGGGCGGCATTCGGGAAAGTGCGCAGGCGATGTTTGGAAACAACTTTTTGGTTCTGACCGACGAGCAGAAAGACGAGGTGCTCACAGCCGTGCAGCACGCTAAGGCACCCGGCGAAACCTGGAAAACCTTATCTGCTGTGCGGTTTTTCGAGGAGCTGCTAGCCGAGCTGACCGAGAACTACTACGCCCACCCCTTGGGTCAGGAGGAAATTGGCTACGTAGGCATGGCCGATGTGCCCGGCTGGCACCACATCCAGCTCAACGAACTAGAACCCCGCGAGCCGGAAGCAGAGGTGAAGTAGTGAAATGGTGAGATGGTGAGCTGGTGCGTTTGACGTTCTGCTGGTGCTACCGGCGCAGTCTGCGCAAGTGATGCAGTCAGAACATCAAACGCACCATCTCACCCCCTCACCACTCACTATTTCACCATTTCACCACCTCACCATCTCACTGTTATGCCCGACGAGGAAGTACTGGAAGAAGGCGTCTTGAACCCGCTGAAACCCGAAATACAGGACCCGCTTCTACGCGAAATACTTGAAGAAAACGATTTGCAGGCCGACCCCAGCCGCGACCCGCTGGAGCAGCCCGCACCACTTCCCGACCCCGATGAAGTAGTAGACTGCGTAGTGATTGGCACTGGCGCAGGCGGCGCGCCCCTACTCGCCCGCTTGGCCATGGCCGGCCTGAAGGTGGTGGCCCTGGAAGCCGGCCCCTGGCACGACCCGCGCAAGGATTTCGCTACGGATGAGAAGGCGCAGAGCTTTCTGTTCTGGAACGACGAGCGGCTTTCTGCTGGCCAAGACCCTATATCCTTCGGCCGCAACAACTCCGGCAAGGGAGTAGGCGGTTCTACGCTGCACTACACCGCCTACACGCCCCGTGCGCAAGACGACGACTTTCACTTGCACCGCGACTTCAGCGTGGGCGTAGACTGGCCCATCGGCTACGACGACCTGGAGCCGTATTACGACGAGCTGGAGCACTTCCTGGGCATTTCCGGACCCGCCAATTATCCGTGGGGGCCTACCCGGCGGCGCAGCTACCCGCTGGCTCCCCTACCCCTCAACGGGGCGGCGCAGCTTATGCAGCGCGGCTGCGAGCAGTTGGGCATCAAAACTTCTCCGGCAGCCAATGCGGCGCTATCGGCGCGCTACTACCAGGAGGGTGTGGGCTGGCGGGAGGCGTGCACCAACCGTGGCTTTTGCCAGGCAGGCTGCAACAACGGCGCAAAGGCCAGTATGGACGTCACGTTCCTACCCCTGGCCGCCGACCACGGGGCCGATATTCGTCCTAATAGCTATGTAACGGAGATTGAGCGCGACGCCAGTGGCGCCATCACAGGCGTAGTGTACCAGCAAAACGGCATCACGCTGCGGCAGAAGTGTCGCAACTTGTTCCTGTGTGCCGGTGCTATCGAAACGCCGCGTTTGCTGCTCCTCAACGAGCTGGCGCTTAGCAGTGGGCAGGTAGGCCGCAACTTTATGGGGCACACCGGGGTGCAGGTATGGGGCACGTTTGCCGAGGACATACGCCCCTATAAAGGCATTCCCGGCGCCCTGATTTCGGAGGATACGCACCGCCCTAAAGATGCTGACTTTGCGGGTGGTTACCTATTGCAAAGCATTGGCGTGATGCCCGTGACCTTTGCCAGCCAGGCAGCGCGGGCGCGCAAGCTGTGGGGCCAGGCCGGCCGCGACTACATGCGCAACTACAACAACATTGCCGGCATCAATATCCTCGGCGACTGCCTACCTCACGAAAGCAACTTTATGGAGTTGGCGGAGGAGAAAGATGGGCGCGGCGTGGCAAAACCCCGTGTGCATTTCACGGCTCAAGAAAACGAGCAGCGCATGACGGCCCACGCCGAAAACATCATGCGCCGCATTTGGGAGGCCGCAGGTGCCACCGATATCTGGGCTTTCCCGCGGTATGCGCACATCATTGGCACGGCGCGCATGGGCCACCGCGGCACCGATGCAGTGGTAGACGCCAATGGCCGTGCCTTCGATGTACCAAACCTCTACATCAGCGACAACTCTACCTTTCCCAGCGCATTAAGCGTTAATCCGGCCCTCACCATCATGGCACTTAGTCTGCGTACCGCCGATAAGTTTTTGGAGAAGGAGCGGCGCCGGGATCTGTAGGAGGAGCGCGTTGCACGCGCTTGTCGGGAAGCTGTACTCCGTTTTCCCAACGCATTTATACGATTGACAGGCGCGTGCAACGCACCTTCTTCTACTCCTTCTTCACATGGCACAAAATTTTTTAAAGCATATTCAAAAGAAGTTTGGTGATGGTAGCTACGAGGGCGACCAGCACGGCGGTGCCGGCGGGCGTGATGGCAGCGGCATGCCTACCAAATCGCCCCGCAACTTTATGTTTGCCACGGGCATCGAGTGCTCCTACCCTACCATCGGCCACGGCAAAATCCGGCGCGACCTGCTAGAGGAAACCGACCATTACAACCGTTACAAGGAAGACTTGGGGCTGGTGAAGGATATGGGGCTGAACGTGCTCCGCTACAACCTACCCTACTACAAAATTCAGAAAGCCCCTGGTAAGTACGACTGGGAGTTTGCTGATGCGGCTATGGCCGAAATCAAACGCCTGGGCATCACGCCTATTCTGGATTTGATGCACTTTGGCGTGCCCGATTGGCTGGAAAACTTCCAGAATCCGGAGCTACCCGTACATTTTGCTGAGTATTGCGGGGCGGTGGCGCAGCGCTACCCCTGGGTGCGTTTCTATACACCCGTCAACGAGATTTATGTGACGGCCCGCGCCAGCGCCAAAGATGGCATCTGGAACGAGCAACTGAAATCAGATAAGGGCTTTGTGACGGCCATGAAGCACCTGGTAGCGGCCAGCATCATGGGCAACCAGCAGATTGCCAAGTACCGCCCCGATTGCGTGATTGTGCAGAGCGAATCGGCGGAGTACATCCACGAGATGCGCGCGGTGGAAAGCGATGCTACCCGCCTCACCAACAAGCTGCGCTTTCTGTCGCTGGACTTACTCTACGCCCACACTATCGACGCCGAAGTGCTGCTCTACTGCCTCGACAACGGCATGACCCGTGAGGAGTTGAAGTGGTTTATGGCCGGCGAGCCTCCCGGATACCAGATCATGGGCAACGACTACTACGGGCGCAACGAGAAGATTATCAAGCCCAATGGCGACCTATGCTCTGCCGAGGACGTGCTGGGCTGGTATACCATGACCAAGCAATACTACGAGCGTTACCGCAAGCCCGTGTTCCACACCGAAACCAACACCTTCAACGCCCTAGATGCCGAGTGCTGGCTCTGGAAACAGTGGGTGAACGTGACGCGCATCCGTCAGGACGGGGTGCCGGTAGTGGGCTTTACGTGGTACTCCCTGCTCGACCAGATTGACTGGGACATTTCACTGGCCGAAAAACGCGGCTTTGTGAATCCTTGTGGCCTCTACGACCTCAACCGCAAAATCCGACCGGTAGGCGAGAGCTACAAGATGCTGCTACAGGAGTTTGGGCAGATTACGATGGTGCCGCACGGCGAAATCTTCCAAGTCACCAAACGCCCGGCCGAGCTGAAGGTAGAGGTGTAAAGGCTCACGGATTTTTCGGATTTTTGGGATTACTCGGATTTTGTGGACGATTAGAGGGTGTACACGAGAGCTGCTTTCTGCACGCTACACGGAAGCCTTATAAAGCTTTGCAGTTGTACCAATCGAAAGCCGAGCTGCCAAGAGCCACCCGGTTCTTATAAATCGTCCACAAAATCCCAAAAATCCGAAAAAATCCGTGAGCCGATGACCTTGCAGCAGTTGGAATACATTGTGGCCCTCGATACGCACCAGCAGTTTGTGCTGGCCGCCGATAAATGCTTTGTGACGCAGCCTACCCTGAGCATGCAGGTGCAGAAGCTGGAAGACGAGTTGGGCGTACTGCTGTTTGACCGCACCCGCAAGGGCGTGATTCCTACGGCCGTAGGCGCCAAAGTAATCGAAAAAGCGCGCGAGATACTGCGCACGTCTCAGCAGCTCCGCGAGGTGGTGCAAGTAGAAAAAGGCGAATTGGTGGGCGACCTGCGCCTGGGCATCATCCCTACCCTGGCACCCTACCTGGTGCCGCTGTTTCTGGTGGAGCTGGTGGAGCGCCACCCCCAGTTACGCGTGCAGGTAGAGGAAATGCAGTCGGCTGATATCATGCAGCGGCTCAAGGACAACCAGCTGGACGTGGGCCTACTCGTGACGCCCCTCGACGACCGGCAACTCCGCGAGGTGCCGCTCCTGGAAGAACCTTTTCTGGGCTACGTTTCCGAAGGCCACAGCCTCTACCCACAGGCCACCATCAGCCCTACCGATTTGGGCGCGCCGGGCCTCTGGCTGTTGCAGCAGGGCCATTGCTTCCGCCATCAGGTGCTCAATATCTGCTCCCCCTCGCCCGTGGCCGATAGCCAGCCCTTTGCTTACGAAAGCGGCTCCATCGAAACCCTGAAGGAGCTGGTGCGCCGCAACCACGGCTATACGCTGGTACCGGAGCTGTCGGTGCTGAGCGAGTTGGATAACAACCCCATGGTGAAGCGCTTCGAAGCGCCCGAGCCGGTGCGCGAAATCAGTTTGGTTGTGCACCACGGCTTTGTGCGCCTACCCTTGCTGCGCAGCCTGCGCGAGCTGATTCTGGCCCAGGTGCCTCAGCGCCTGCACACCGGACAGGCAGGCAAAAAAATTCGGTGGCGGTAGCACAGACATCCTCACCCAAATGATTATGCGAAAGTATCGTCGGTTTTTATTGGATTGGCTCCCTTGGCTGGTGCTGGCAGCCGTGGTATTCATCCCGGCCTTGCGTGTGCCAGTGGTAGGCACGTTGCAGCGCGGGTTGCTGGCAACGGGCATTATGCGCCCTACTCTGCCCGAAACGCCAGCAGCTATATCGGCCCAACCTACTGCTGCTACAAACATCGCCGCCTACCCCGATGTGCCCCTGCTTACCCTCGACGGTCAGCCAACCAACCTGCGTGCCCTGCGCGGCAAAACGGTTTTTTTCAATATCTGGGCTACCTGGTGCCCGCCCTGCGTGGCGGAGCTGCCGGGTATTCAGGCGTTGTATGAGAAGGTAGACAAGCAAAAAGTGGCTTTTGTACTGGTGTCGTTTGACCGCAACCCGAAGAAGGCCCAGGCTTTCATTCGGCGTAAAGGCTACACCGTACCGGTGTACTTTCCGGCCGCGCCGCTCCCGCCGGCCTTCGATTCGCAAGCCATTCCTACTACCCTTATTATCGGGCCAGATGGCCAGATCGTCACTCGCCACGAGGGCATGGCCGACTACGATTCGCCCAAAGTAAAGGCGTATCTGGAAGGATTGGCTCAACCGTAGAGCCGCAGCGAAAATTGGCGCTTTCCGTTCCGTTGCCGTACACAAGCACAGCCGCTACGCTGGCGGCTGCTAATCGTTGCGCAATGGCATCCTCCACATTTCCTACCCTCATTTACTTACATTACTGGGCCGGCGCCGGCCATGCCTGGCAGGGTGTAGCCGATGCGCTCGGCCCCGACTACCCTTCCCTATCACCCAATCTGGGTGGCTTTGGTGGTGCACCTGCTCCGGCCGGCGGCTACTCCGTAGATGCCTACGCCGATTCGGTAGCAGCGTATATCGAAGAGAACCAGTTGGCGCACTATGTATTGGTGGGCCACAGCATGGGCGGCAAGATTGCACTGGCGCTTGCAGCGCGGCAGCCAATAGGTTTAGTGGGCCTGGCGCTGCTTTCGCCTTCACCACCTACCGCCGAACCCATGACGGAGCAGGACCGCCAACAGAGTCTGAAAGCCTATGGCAAACCTGCTGAGGCGGAAAAAACCTTCCAAACCATCACGGCCCGGCCGCAGCCGCCTGCTATCAAAGAGCAGATTATCCAAGACAACCTCCGTAGCAACAAGGCGGCCTGGGATGCGTGGTTGCTGCACGGCAGCCGCGAAAACATTGCGGCCCGCATGTGCGACGTGCAAGTGCCCTGCGCCATCTTGGCCGGCGACCAAGACCAGATCATGTCGCCCTCGGTGCACGGCCTGGAGACCCTACCCCTGCTACCCGAAAATACTCCCCTGGAAATCATTGGAGGGGCTGGCCACCTGCTACCCTACGACGCCCCCAAGGAAGTAGCCGCCCTACTGCGTGATTTCGTTTCGCGCCTACCTTTGCAGTAGATGCCTTTAGCCGCCTGTCATGCTGAGCGGAGTCGAAGCATCTCGCGTGTTGATGAAAGATAGTATCCAACGTCAGCACGCGAGATGCTTCGACTCCGCTCAGCATGACACGTGCTTACGAAAACCAGCCCCCTCCCTACCCTTACATACACCTCCCTCATGCAGAACTTCACCTCCTTCGCCGATGCGGGCGACTACAAAGCCCTTCTTGCCAAAGCACTCGAAATCAAGCAGAACCCGTACGGCTATCAGCACATCGGAAAGAATAAAACCGTAGGCCTGATTTTCTTTAATCCCAGCCTGCGCACCCGCCTCAGCAGCGTGAAAGCTGCCTATAACCTGGGCGCACAAGCTTGGGTGCTGAACGCCGGCGCTGATTCGTGGACGCTGGAAATGGCCGATGGGGCCGTAATGAACGGCGGCACGCAGGAGCACATCAAGGAAGCCATTGCCGTGATGAGCCAGTATTGCGACGTACTGGGTGTGCGCACCTTCCCTACCCTGAAGGACCGCGACGAAGACTACAATGAAGTGGTGTTTAAGAAGATCATGCAATACGCCACGGTGCCCGTAGTAAGCCTGGAAAGCGCCACGCTGCACCCGTTGCAGTCGTTTGCTGACCTGATTACGGTGGCCGAGCACAAGCAGAAAGAACGTGTGAAGGTAGTGCTCACCTGGGCGCCGCACGTGCGCGCCCTACCCCAGTGTGTACCCAATTCCTTCGCCGACTGGTTCTCAGAAGTGGATTGGGTAGACTTCGTGATTACTCACCCCGAGGGCTACGAGCTGGACCCCAAATTCACCAAAGGTGCCCGCATCGAATACGACCAGAAAAAAGCCCTGGAAGGTGCCGACTTCGTGCAGGCCAAAAACTGGAGCAGCTACCAGAACTACGGCCAGGTCCTCAGCAACGACCCTGCGTGGATGCTCACGCCCGAACACATGACCGGCACCAACAACGCCAAATTCCTGCACTGCCTACCCGTGCGCCGCAACGTGGAAGTATCCGACGCCATCCTCGACTCGCCCAATTCCCTGGTAATCCAGGAAGCCGGCAACCGCGTCTTCTCCATGCAAACCGTACTGCACGAGTTGTTGAAGTAGTGAAATGGTGAGATGGTGAAATAGTGAGTGGTGAGTTTGTGAAGTGGTGAATTGAAAACGCGTGTCATCCTTTATCTGGCTTCCGCTTGCGAAGGACCTTATCACGCTGGCACGAGTCGTTGTTACGATTATCGTTCTGACGTAATAAGGTCCTTCGCAAGCGGACGCCAGATAAAGGATGATACGCGTTTTCAATTCACCACTTCACCATCTCACCATCTCACCACTTACAGCGGGTCGGCGGTTACTTTGAAGCGGGAGTCGGCGCGGATGGTGATATCGCGGGTAATGGCCTTGGCAATAGTAGCCTTGGTGGTGAGCGTGTAGCTTTCGGCTTTTATGTAGCTGTCGAGCTTGGCCTTGGTGGGCGTGAGCGTGATGCTCTGCACACCGGTGGGGATATTGCTGAGTGAGGCCAGCAGAATCTGGTCGCTGCCGTTGCCGGTGCTGATATAGATTTCGATGCTACGCAGGAAATCGAAGTTTTCGCTGTTGGGGTCGGCAATGGTGAGGGCAAGCTTGTTGAGGCTTACATCTTTTACTAGGTCGGCGCGGGTATTATTGTTTTTGAACGTGGAGGCCGACTGCGTGGGCACTGCCACCGGCGACAACGGCGCTGCTATGCCTACCGGAAAGGAGGAAGCAATTTTAATGTTTTGGCTGTCTTCGATATAAAAGGTCAGGAGCTTGTCAATCTCCTTGCAGCCAACGATAAACAGCCCCAAAAACAGGGTAGCGAGTAGCAGGACTTTTTTCATATGAATTGAATTTTGTCCGGAACCTACGCAACCACTACGCCAAACGGATTGTCGTTTCGCTACTTCGTCAATTTATTTTGGGCACTCTTCCCGAGTCAGTTGCTCGTTGATGACGATGCCGGCCTTAGAGCCATCAGCGGCGGCCATAATAGCCTGCTGCTGACCGGGCGTGAGGTCACCGGCAGCGTAGAGTCCGGCCACAGATGTCTGCTGCTTTTTATCTACCCACACCGCGCCTTTGCTGGTGAAGCGGCAGCCTAGCTGCTCGGCAAACGGCGCGCGCTGGTGCTGGGGCGCGTGCAAAAACAGCGCGTGGCATTCCAGCGGCTCGCCCTTCTCAAACTGCACACAGCGCAGCATGCCATCGGGTTTTCCTACCAGGCGGCGTACGGGTTCTTCGCGCACGGCAATGCCCTGCTGGCGCAGGCGTCGCCGAGCGTTGTCGGTGAGGTGGCCCGGCCCGTCGGTGCACACCGTGAGCTGGCTCGACCACCGGCTGACGAGCAGGGCCAGGCCCGTCACAGTCTTACCGCGGCCATAGATAGCCAGCGGTTGGTTGCGCACTTCCCAGCCGTGGCAGTAGGGACAGTGCAGCACGCCCCTACCCCAAAACTCGCGCATACCGTCTAGGGGCGGCAGTTCATCCTCCACGCCCGTTGCCAGTATCACTTTGCGCGCAGTGGCCACGGTGGTTCGGTCGGCCTCGGTGTCGGCCTCTACCCGAAAGTGGCCGTTTTCCTTCGTAATAGCCGTTACGCGCAGCTCGCGCACTTCTACCGACTCGTAGGGCGTAAGCTGACTGCGACCAATACGCAACAGCTCCTCGGGCGCTGTACAATCGCGGGTGAAATAGCCCTGCACGGCAGGCGAGGTAGCGTTGCGCGGCGCACCGGCATCACACACCAGCACGCGGCGCATGCTACGGCCCAGCACCAGCGCGGCACTTAGGCCAGCGCTGCCAGCTCCCACAATAATAACATCGTAGTCGGTGGAGGCGAGCAGCTGGCGGGCGGGGCGTACGGTAGCAATGGTTGGCTTCATGAAACGAATAGAACAGCGGCGTAGCAATGCCTTATTTCCTGGAAAAACTCACGAAGAGCTACTCCCCGACAGCAAGAGCCTTGTACCGAAGTTCGGGGCAATTGGTTTTTTGAATCCATACGTGAACCCGAATCTTTATTTGCCGTTCCGGCACTTTCTCTCTACCCCAGACCATCGTCTACCACCCATAAACAAAAAGCCTCTCCAATTGGAGAGGCTTTTTGTTTATGGGTGCGAAGCGTTTGCCGCAGGGGCCTATTGCTTCACCAAGCGCAGCACATGGCGTTCGTTGGTGCCTTGCACCAGCACAACGTACGTACCTACTGGCAGTTGCTGCACGTCCAGCGACGACTCCAGGCCACCGCTTACCGAGTAGCTAGCCACCGTACGGCCGGCCATATCTACCACGCTTACCTGGTAGCTGCCAGCTGCCAGACCGCGCAGGTCCAGCGTGGTGCGCGTGGTGGTTGGGTTGGGATACAAGGTAGGAGCTTGCGCCACTGCCTCACCCGCAAACACCACCGTACGTACCGGCGACAGCGACTCCGTGCCGTCCTGATCTACCTGGCGCAGGCGGTAGTATACCGTACCGGTGTGCGGCACTTTGGCATCTACCAAGCCATACACATGTGCCTGGCTGGTGCTGCCCTGTCCGGCTACCCGGCCTACCGCCGTGAAGGCAAAGCCATCGAAGGAGCGCTCTACTACAAAGTAGGCGTTGTTTTTCTCCGAGGCCGTGCTCCAGCTCAGCACTGCATTCTGCTGCACTGCCTGCACCGTGAAGGCTACCAGCTCAACCGGCAGCGGGTTCGTACCAATCTCGATGCTTTCCCGAACAGTGTTTGTACCACCATTCACATCCGTCGTGGTGATCTCTACTGAGTACGAGCCCGACCGCAGCTTGGTACGGTCTGACACGAACAGCTGGCCTGTGGCTGGGTTCAGGCTGATACCTACAGCTGCTAATTGATCAGCAGTCAGTGATGAAGAACCAGCAATAACTGCATTGGTTCCCGTGGTAGCCAGGCCGTTGCTAGCATTTGCCAGCAGTGCGCCTGTCGTAGCGTCGTATACTGCGGTAGTAGTACCGGCTGTCACGTAACGCGCGCCGTTGGTGTCAACGATATACGTCAGCACATCGCCATTCTGGTAGGGGTTGCTAACACCACCTTTCTTTGGCGTGGCCAAGTAGGTTGAGTTGATATCGGACCCTACCTGAATCGTGTACTGCGCTACGTTTGAGGTAGCAGGTACCGTGGCATTGTCGATAGCCGTATAGCTGAAGGTAGCATTCCCCACAAACCCGGTAGGTCCGGTGAAAGGCAGGAAGCGCAACTGGCTAGCCTGAGCGGCGGTCAGTACAGTTGCTGTCGTTACCGGCGTCACGCCATCGGCTAGGTACAACGTACCAGCTGCCGTGGCAGGCAGTTCCGTTATCCGGTAGCTGAGCGTGGTGTTGCCATCTGCATCGGCAGCAACCAGGGGCGAGATAAACAGGGCTGAGGTAGCCGTGTTGCCTTCTGGCGACTGCAAGCTGTTCACTACGTTGTAGGCCACCGGAGCACGGTTGGCAATCGTCGTCACGCTAGCCGAGTTGTTGTTCGGATTTGTGTCAACGTTCGAGGTTACAGCGCCAGCTACCGTTACCGACGTGGCCGTGGCCGGCGTCGTGAACGATACATAGTTAGTTACGGCGGTTACCGTATTGGCCATGTCGGGCGCTAGTGAGGCAATAGCTGGGAAGGTAATGATGATGTTGTTACCCGACGTAGTAATAGTGCTACCGGCTGGGTACGTCAGATCTGTCACCGTGTTGGGTACCGTCACGGTCTGCACCACGTTGGTGGCAGGTGATGTACCCACATTAGAAGTCGTTACGGCATACGTCACCTTCGAGCCTGGAGCTGTCGAAACTGGACCGCTCACACTAGTGGTGGCATTCGCCTGCGACGTCACATTCACCGTAGCCGAAGCCGTGTTGTTTGCAAGCGCCCCGTCAGAAGTTGCGGAAGTAATAGCTGCTACGGCATTCACCTGACCCGAGGCCGGAGCCGTAAAGGTCACATTGTATGTACCAGGTACCGCAGCGCCACTAGCAACCGATGCCACAGTGGGGAAGGTTACAATACCCGTGGTGGTGTTATATGTACCTGCACCAGCGTTTACGTTGCTCAAGCCTGGTATCAGCACAATCTGGGGCACTACGTTGGTAGCCGTACCGGCACCATCATTTCTGAAGGTAGCTGTCAGCGTAGTGGGTGCACCAGCATTCCCCGTTGTAGTAGCTGGCGTGAACGATGCCACACGTAGGTCGGCGGCAGCAGTTGTGGCCGCCGCAGCCGTGGTTGCTACGCTGGCGTAATTGTTATCCAGGTTCGTGTCGTAGCTGGCTGTTGTCACGCGGGCTACTCCGTTCAGCTGGGCTGCATCTGGCATCACCACTACTACCTCGTTGGCAATAGCGCCGCCCTTGGGTAGCGTGCTTACCGTTGGGAAGGTTACCAGACCCGTCGTGTTATCATACGTACCCGTGCCGGAACCAGCCGGGAACGTTACGTTGGCTGCACCCAGCCCAGCCGGAAGTTGCAACGTAGGCGTTACTCCCGTAGCAGCGGCCGTACCGTTGTTGGTAGTACTCACTACGTAGAGTACCTGGTTGCCTACCACTGCCGAGGCCGGCGCTGTAGCGCTAACCACTACATCCGCAGCGGGCGTCACCGTTGTCGTTACCATTGCCGTGTTGTTGGCAATAGCCGTCTCGTTGGTGCTAGTGCTCACCGAGGCCACGGCGCTGAAGCTGCTCATGCTGCTCGGTGCCGAGAACGTAATGGTATTAGTCTGGCTGAAGCCCATCGACACTGCCTCGGTGTAGCTGATCGTCAGGATACCCGTGGTAGAATTGTACACCGTCGAAGTAGCCGGTGCATTGTTCAGCATTACGTCGGTCAGGCCGGCGGGTAGCTGCACCCGTTCTACCACATTGCTGGCCGGAGCCGGGCCGTTATTGGCCGTGGTTACGGTATAAGTCAGCTTCTGGCCAGGCAGTGCCGAGGTAGGGCCAGCCAGGGTAGTAGCCACGTCAGCCAGCGGCGTCACGGTTACTTTGGTCTGGGCCAGGTTGTCGGAAGCCGTCAGCTCGGGGCTGGTAGTGGTTACGGTAGCCGTAGCCAGCACTGTACCTTGCTGCGGCGCAATGAAAGTCACATTGTACGTCTGGCTGGTACCTACTGCCAGGTTACCCGTCAATGCCGGGAACGTCAGCACGCCGGTGTTCGGGTTATAGGTACCACCGCCCTGGTTGGTGAAGGTCAGGCCAGTGGGGAGCGACACCGTTTGCTGTACGCCGGCGGCAGCAGCGGGACCAGCATTGCTGGCTACAATGGTCAAGCCAATGCTACCACCGGGAGCTACGTTCGTGTTGTTTGCCGAAATGGTCGTGTACACGTTGGTAGCAGGGCCGGCACCAGCCGTTACGGCTACTGTTGGGCGAGCAGCTACACCGTTCAGCTGAGCAGTGTTGTTGTTCGTCCCTACCGTTGGTGAGTTTATATCACCAACGTTGCTGTTGCTGTTACCCGAGGTAACGGTAGCTATTGGTGCTGCAAAGCTGCTGCTAGGCGCCACAAAGCTAATCGTATTCACCTGAGACTGACCAGGCGTTAGGACATCAATAGCCGGAAATGTTACCGTCGTGGCGTTAGAAGCTGAACTGAAGCTCACCGTACCACCATTAGAAGCATAGATACCCGTTACGTTACCCGAAAGCGTCACCGTCTGCACCACATTAATTGCCGGCGACACGGAGTTGGGGTTTGTGCTGGTGGCTACGTTGCTCGTTACCACGGTATAAGTCACCTCGTTACCGGCCGTTACGCTGGTCGGACCGCTGATGGCCGTCGTCGCATCAGAGCGGGGCGTTATGTTCGTGGTTACTACTACCGTGTTATCCTCTGTAATCGTTTCCGTGCCGCCGTTGCCACTGATGTTGGCCGTCACGGTCAGTGGGTTGTTGCCGGGAGCCGGAAAAGCCACGGCCGTTGTCACTGAGCCGTTGTTGGCAGCCAGGTTACCGATATTCAGCGTCAGCAGACCCGTCGTCTGGTTATATGAGCCAGTTGGGAAGGTGATGGTGCCATTGTTGAGCGTACCCGCGCTACCCCCTACCGTGAAGCCGGTAGTGGTGAGGCCTGCGGGTAGTTGTACGGTTTCTACCACGTTGGTAGCCGCTACCGAGCCAGGGTTGTTTGATGCGATGCTATAGGACACTGGCTCGCCAGCATTGGCTGAAGCAGGACCCGTAATAGTCGTAGCCAGGTTAAAGGTCGTCCCTTTAACTTCTACCGATATGTATGCCGTGTTCGAGTTGACACCCGAAGTATTGTTCACAGTATACGGTACCGTAGCAATACCTGTGAAACCAGCGGCAGGCGTAAACCGCACCTGACCATTGCTCAGGAACTGGAACGTACCACCCGTCACCGTTACCGACGTCGTGCTGCCAGCGGCAAGACCGTTCAGGGCCACCGTGGTTGGATCGATGCTGTTCTGGTCATTGTTCGTCACCGTCAACGTCACGGCTGCGCCGGGCGTGGTGATGACGAAGTCGTTGACGGCAATTGGAGCGTTGATCAGCGGAGCATTACCCGAGAATTCAGACGTACCCTGGTTACCGTTGACGAGTGCCACTTGGGTGGCTGTAGCCGTCAGTCTAACTCCGTTAGCGGCTAGAGCAGTTTGCTGAGCAGCCGTCAGCGAGGAAAGTGGCACCGAGTAAGAGAAGCGGTTTTGGCCTGTTTCTGTGCCCTGGTAGAACCCGTTGATATTGGTGCTATAGGTGCCGGTAGTGGCATCCAGGTCGTTGGTACCTTCTGTGCGGGTAAATAAGTACGTCTGTCCCTGACCAAAATTGGTGTTACCAGCACCAGCCGATGTACCTACGTTGGCAATAAAGAATTCCAGGGTAGCACCGGGGCGTGAGAAACCTGTTAGGACCAGGTTGCCATTGCGAATAGTAGCCGTAGTGATTACCGGCATGTTGGTGAGGCCGTTGCCGCCCGTATCACCGTCGCCATTGTCGTTCAACGTTACGTTGGTGGTAGCGCCGGTAGCGCCATTGGATGCAGCATCAGTCCCATTCAGCAAATCAATACCCAAACGCGTATTGGCGAAAATTGAGTTTTGAGAAATGGTCACGTTGAGTGCAACCGATTCTACCAGCACCCCCGAGCCGTCGTTGCCGGTGATGATGTTATTGGAGATGACCGTTTGGTTGTTGCTGCTATACACGCGTAGACCCGAACCCTCCCCTGCTGTGGTGTTATTCAGTGCCGTACGGCTGCGGGCAATGCCTTGACCATTGTTGGAGATGGTATTGCCTGTAATGGTATTGCCACCCGTGTTGTCGTTAGCGAAAGAGTCGATACCATGGCCGCTATTGCCCGTAATCAGGTTGCCGGTTACATTGTTACCAGTGCTGGCTCCTTGCAGTTCCAGGCCGTCAAACACATATCCCTGGCCCCCGATAAACGTTTCAAGAGCATTGCCACGAATCTCGTTGTTGCTGATGGTATTGTTATTCGATCCGTTGCTGTTGTTACCCAACAGCCAGATACCCATACCACCGTTGTAGGCTATCAGGTTGTTTTGAATAGTACCATTGTCTGAGCCATTGCTGTTGATGCCCTGGTTGACGTTGCGCACGTTGTCGCCGGGGTCCGTAAAGCTTGTTGCCGATGCACCAATGATGTTCTGTTCAATCAGCATACCAGCAGTCGTAGCCGATGTGTTGATGCCGTTAGTGAAACCGTAGATGCTGAGGCCACGAACTGTTAGGTTGGCTGCATTAAGCTCCAGGCCGTTGAATGCCCGAGTGCCTACCAGTTGTACTTCAGGACCATTCACTTGGTCCAGCGCAGTGGCGGCCGTTCCTACCGTACCCCCTGTGCCCAGCACCGCCGTGTTGGTATTCCCAACGTTTGTGGTCTGTGTAGTGCCATCGATGCTAGTAGCAGCATCCGTAATAGTTGGTAGAACTGCCGTAGGCCGTATAACAGCTACGTTATTGGTTAAGCCCGATACTAGACCTGCCCGCAGACCAGGCGTAGCTGAGCTATTCGGAATCATGAAAATGCTAGTTTCTGTGCCAGCCGTTTGGCCATTTTGCGCCAGATTAGCATTCGTCAGAGCGTTGGAGTTCAGAATGAACTGCCGCAAAGAGCCCTGTCCTGCGTTGTTTGTGTTAGTCACCACGTCGAAGTTGAAGCCAAAATCCACGTTCGAGGTTCCCCCGTTGGGTACCGTGATGCTGGTGATAGACTGAGGCGTGAGCGTGCCGCTGGTTAGGCTAGCCAGTGTTTGGCTGCCGTTGTTAGCAGCTGCATCCTGCTTCTCGGGTGCCTCGCCGCCTACGCGGTCGGTAGCTGCGTTTACAAACGTCTGCACGGGCACTAAGCCAGCAACGCTACCAGGGCGCGATGAAGTTACTGTGGAGTTCACAACGCGCACGGTATACGTAGCCGGCGCTGTATTGAACGTGTACGCACCATTGGCGTCTGTAGTAGTTGTAGCCACTAGAGCACCGCTTGCGTTGTAGAGTTCAACCGTAGCGCCCGGACGACGAATACCACCGCTGGTGAAGCCCGATGCAGTAGCCGATGTATTGGCGGCAGCATATGCGCGGCCTACGCCACCACCATAGTTTACATCTTCGAAGATGGTACCGCTGATTACTGAGAATACCGGAATGGTATAGGTAGCAGCCGTTTGTCCCGTGCGCCCAGCGTTATCCGTAGCAGCATACGTGAAGGTAGCGTTGCCTGTGTAGCCGGCCGTAGGAGTGAAGGTCAGCTGGTTTAGCTGGCTTGGCGCAATGGCTTGACCAGCTACTACGGCCACACCGTTGAGTCGCAGGGTTCCGCTAGCGCTAGCAGGGAGGCTCAGAATATTGTAGTAGGCTATAGGACCATCTGTATCCGTGCCCGACAGGTTAGGCGACAGCACTGCCGCTGTTGAGTTCGGTGCTACCGTTGTGTTGGTAACGTTGTTGGCTACGGGAGGAGCATTAGTAGCAGCTGGCCCTGCGCATAATGCAGAGGCTGGCACTACTTGGCGAGCTAGGCCAGCGGCTGCACTTTCGTATTCTAATTTCAGAACGTTGTCACCGCCTTCTTCTGCATACAAAATCAGTATATCGTGTAAGCCTGCGGTTAAAGTAGTGGTATACGCAACTGTGCTTAGGCTATGTGGGCCACCATTGCTGATGACAGCATTTGCGGCGCTAGGAGCGGTAGCCAATGCGGCATTATCAAGCCACATGTAAGAGGCATCGTCCGAGCCAAGGTAGAAAGTATAGCTACCCGTTACCGGGATGTTGATGCTCCCCCGGTATCGTGCACTGAAGTTATCAGGGTTCGTTGCAGTACCACTAGAAAATACGGTCGTCGGGAACGTATTGGTCGTAAAATCTATCCTTTGATCATTGCGACGCTGTGGAGCCGTACGTTGGAAAAACGTAATAGCATTTGCGTTGAATCCGGCTTCCTGATAGAAAGTCGTGAAATAATACTCGGCCGTCAGGCCGTTGGAAGCGGTGCTATTATCCAGGAAAGAAGGCTGGCAGCTAGGAGTCGTTTGCACCGTCGTCACGTTAGCGTTAGCAGCCGTGCCGTTGTTGTTAGCGGGAGTGTTGTCTAGTGTGTTGGAGGTACTGGCAACCTTGCCCGTTACATTGCCTGAAGCCGGCATTGTAAATACTACCGTATTGGTCACGTTTGCACCTGAGGCCAAAGAAGCTGTGGCGGCAAATGTTACAACCCCACTAGTGGCATCGTAGCTGGCACCAGCTGGCAGCGTAACGTTAGCAGCTGGCAAACCCGGCGCTAGCGTTAGCGTAGGCACTACGTTTGTGGCTGGTTCAGGGCCGTTGTTAGTAGTAGTGGTAGTGTAGATAACACGGTTGCCGGCGCTGGCGAGAGCCGGGCCGGTGAGGGATGTTACAACGTCTGCTGCAGGAGTGAGGGAGGATACACTGATAATCCAGCCATCACCAGGGTGACCAGTGCCACTGCTATTGTAAATAACACCACCGGCAGTATTGGGACGCAGGTACACCCTGAACTGAATAGTAGTAATACCGGCAGCGGGAGTTGTAACTAATACAGATCCGCTTGCAGCTCCAGATCCAGTTGTTCCATCTGGATTAGCTACGTTATTCAGTATTTGATTTGAGGTGACCTGGAGTTCGGACGAACCTGATAGCCTAGAAAGAGAAACACCAGTAGAAAGCAGGTCTAGTTCCGCAGTGAAACCCATTCTAGGATTGCTACCGATGGTAGTAGAACCACCTAAACCAGTGACATGTATAACTGGATTGACAACTGCCCTATTGAAAGTGATAGTTAAGTCTACATACCGATACCGTTGGTTCGCTGGAATAGTAGGAGATGGTAGAGCTCGAGTTGAAAGGAAAACCTCGACGCCGTTGTTCGCATCCACATCAATACCACCATTAACCCCTGATGTTGAAGTGTAATGAGTGGCATTGGATGCGCCAATTAAACCTACGTTGGGAAAAAGTGCTAAGCCACCAGCAGAAGCGTTTGTCGTGTTACCAGTACCAACTCCAAAAGCTGCACCAGTCCCCGTGCTTAGCTGAGTAGTAGGCTGAGTATACTGCTGGTTGCTCAGCGAAAACGTAGCTGTGGTAGTCGGTGTGTACGCTGAGAATGTGTTGTTACTTGGGTTGTCCAGGTTGTTCTGAAACGTAATAACCTGGTTGGCCACTACCGGGCCATTCGTCGTGGGGTTGCCCGCCCCGGCGGCAAACTCTAGGGTAGGCGTCTGAGCCTGTACTACAGCGGGAAGTCCCAAGGGTACTAGTCCCAAGACCCACGCTAAGAATCGTAAGGTTGTTTTCATATAAGTGAATGTGTGGTGTGACTGTATGAAGAGTGGGCAGAAATGAATTTCATGCCGTTAGCGCTGGGCTAAACGCTATAACAAACCTACTTCCGACTTTAAAATTATTTGGAACATTTTCGATAAAAGCGCCTTTTCTCTCGGCAAACATTCGCTTTCATTTAGAGACTCCGTTTCTAATAATTGGAAATACACGATCTATGCCAAAAACCATCTTACAAGCTTATAGAGAGACTTTTGACTATACGAATTAAAAGCGAACCTGTATTTCACCTTTATAAAAAACACAAATTTCAGCCTACCTACCACTTGATCAATTTTATAATTATATCAATATCATATATAAATCACTTCATATAAAATTTACAAATTATACTTCCTGACACCGGTTATTACCCTACCCCATTCGTGGCGATAATTCTACCTATTGTCTTATTCTGCTGCCCAGGTTTAAGCACGTCTATTACCGCTCCACTCAGTTGCTTTTTTGCGTATACACAAAGGGCCCCTCTGTACCAGAGGGGCCCTTTGAATTCCAGAATGAGCTATGTTATTCTTTTATGAAGCGCAACTTGTAATGAGCTGCTTCACTCTGCACATCTACTAGGTAGGAGCCAGCTGGCAACTGGGTTACCGGCAGCGTAGCTACGACTCCCCCCTCTACAGAATAAGAAGCAACCGCACGACCCGTCATATCCAATACCCGCACTTGGTAGTTACCAGTAGTAAGGCCACGTAGATCCAGCTTCGTGCTAGTAGAAGCGGGATTCGGGTAGAGGGTAGGTGCTACTGTAGCCACTGCCGCAAACTGCACTGTACGCACTGGCGACAACGACTCTGTGCCATCCTGATCTACCTGCCGCAGGCGGTAGTGCAGTTGCCGGGCCACTTGAGCAGCGTCTCCATCCTTGAATTGGTAATCGTGCGCAGCAGAGGTAGAGCCATTGCCTTTCACGGAGCCCACAGGTACGAACGCCACGCCATCTACGGAGCGCTCTACTACAAAGTGGTCGTTGCTCTTTTCCGAAGCCGTACGCCAATTCAGTACGGCATTCTGCTGCACCGCCTTGGCCGTGAAGCTCACTAGCTCTACCGGCAGCGGATTCCCGCCAATGTCAAAACCCACCGCTTGCGAAGTGATACCACCGTAAGCATCCGTGGTAGTCACATCGACAGTATATGCACCCGACCGAAGTTTGTTACGGTCGGCCACAAGAAGCTGACCCGTTGTTGGGTCTAGCGTCAGCCCCAGGGCGTTGAGCTGCTCAGCACTCGTCTGGTTTGCTACCGTGGCTTGGCGAATACCATTGTCTGTCACAGCTTGCGGAGTAGCAGCATTATACGCCCCACCATTCACATCAAACGCTGTCGCAAGCACATCGTTATTTTGATAAGGGGTAGCGTTTCCCTTCACTGCGGTTTTCGTGTATCGCGTCGCGTTATCCTGCCCTACCGTTAGTGCATACAGTGCGGGAGCTGATACCGTGTTTTGGTTATCAGTTGCCACGTATGAAAAGAATACGTTGCCAGTATAAGTAGCCAACGGGTCGAAGGTAAGATTCCCAGCATCTGATGCCATTACCAGTTGCTCTGTTGCTACTGGGCTACCATTCAGATAAAGGGTTCCTTGGCTTGCAGTAGGCAATGATTTAATGGTGTAGTATACAATCGAGCCATCAGCATCACGACCTTTCAGAGGGGCAATTGCTAGCTGCCCAGCCGTGTTGCCCTGGGGAGTCTGCATGACATTGATGGTAGTATTAGCAACTGGGGCCTGGTTAGCCAACGCAGTGGTTTGCGTAGACGTATTGTCGCCCGGATTTACGTCGACTGTAGTTGCAGTCAGGTTGCTGGTTACGCTGAAACCGGGTGTGGGCGCGATGAAGGTTAGACTGTTCGTTACCACCCCGGCTACTCCAGCAGCCTGCGCAGCAATGGTTGCAAAGGTTACTTCGTTGCCGCTCTGCGTAGCTCCCACTGGTAGCGTCACTGCGGTTGCGCCAGCAGGCAACAGTACTTTCTGTGTCACATCTGTGGCCGGCGAAGGGCCGTTGTTGAGTGTTACAACATTATAGGTTACCAAAGCGCCAGGTAGCGTGGCCGCCGGACCGCTTACCTTCGTCATTACATCGGCGCGGGCTTCGATGGCTACGCTGGCGGTGTAGTAGTTATTGGCAGGCGTTGGATCGGGATTACCAGTTAATACGCTAGCACGAGCTACCAGCGGACCATTACCTGGTGCATTCACCGTAATGGTGCGAGTACGGGCGGTAGCAGCTGCTTGCGTACTCAGGGTAGCAAATGTCACAACGCCTGTTTGCGGGTCGTATGAGCCGTCTTCTACTAGTACACCTGTTAGGCCAGCAGGAAGGCTCACCAGTTGCACTACGTTGGTAGCAGCCGTGGTAGTGCTGGCATTTGTCGTTCTCACGGTGAATACTACTGCCTGTCCAGCCGCTTGGCTTACTACATTGGCTGCAATAATGGTTTGCTCATCCACTGGCTCTAGGGCTGTTGTAGACACCTGCGTACTGATAACTGCCGTATTGTTGCCCAGGCTAGGGTCGTTGGCACCAGAAGCCGTTGCCGTCGTAGCAAACAGCGTGAGCTGAGCTACATCAGGGGTCAGGAACGTGATGGTATTTGCTAGCGTACCGGCTGCCCCCACTGCCTGGTCCGTTACGATGGGGAAGGTTACGAGGCCCGTAGCAGCGTTGTAAGTGCCGCCGCCAGTAACTGCTACACTGCTTAAATCGGCGGGCAGTTGTACGGTCGTTGTCTGACCTGAGGAAAGCGACGGCCCGTTGTTAGTTGTTGTTACGATGTAGGTAACGGGGTTACCCACAACGGTGCTCGTCATGCCCGCCAAGAACACGGCCACATCAGCATTGCGCTGCGTAGCAGTAGTAGCCTTCGCTGTATTGTTGCTCGTGTTGGCATCTGCCGTAGAGGAGCTAACGTAGGCTGTAGCAACAAAGGAGCTGCTAGAAGGTGCCGTAAACGTGATGGTGCTCGTCATGGTGCTACCTACGGCCTGACTGGCCACAGCAGGGAACGTGATAACCCCAGACGTGGCATCGTACGTGCCTGTGCCTGCATTTACCCCCGTCAAACCAGCCGGAATCTGTACTGTCTGCACTACGTTGGAAGCTGCCGAAGGGCCATTATTCGAGGTAGTTACCGTATAGGTAACCGATTGCCCGGCTACCGTCGACTGCGGCCCTTGCAGAGCAGTAGCAACATCAGCCTGCGGCGCTATAACGACTGCCGTGGCAGCCAGGTTATTCCCAATCATAGGGTCGGAAGTAGCTGAGCTGGTGCTGGCCAGGGCCATTACCGTCCCAGCCTGCGGAGCGGCTAGGGTAATTGTGCGCATTTCGGCAGCTCCACTCACTGGGCTCATTGGCGGGAAGGTTACTGCGCCCGTTGTAGGGTCATAGACACCGTTACCAGTAGTCTGTACACCTGTCATACCGGGAGGGAGCAACACGCGCTGCACCACATTATTGGCAATAGCAGGGCCATTGTTGCCCGTCATCACCGAAAAGACCATCGGAGTCCCAGGTGCCACATTTGCGTCTGGTACCGATATACTGGTATAAACGTTTGCAAGCTCTGTAGTGGCAGGAGTTACACTGGTAGGAGGCGCTGTAGTGCTGTTGTTGTTCGTGAATAGGTCGCCGGCGGTAGGCGCCACATTGGCCGTTACGGTGAAGTTGCTACTAGGCGCCGCAAAGCTGATGCTATGGTTTACCGTTGTACCGTTCGCCAGCGTAGCCAATGGCGGGAATGTTACGATACCCGAGTTCTTATCGTATGTACCGTTGCTAGACACGAACACGCTGCTCAGGCCGGCCGGCAGCTGCACGTATTGTATTACGTTGCTAGCAGGCGAAGGTCCGGCGTTGGTAGTCATCACCATAAAGGTTGTGAGCGAACCCGCTACCGTAGTGGTCGGACCATTGAGGCTGGTGGCCAGGTCGAATGTTGGCGTAATGTTCAGCGTGCTGGTTGCTGCGTTGTTCGCTGTCTGCCCAGCTTCGTAGGTACTAGTACCCATAGTAGCTGTAGCCGTTACTGGCCCAATAGCCGGCGCGGTAAACTTGATAGACGAGCTGGCTGTGAACAAGCTAGCCAGGGCCGCATTGTTGTTCGGGAAGGTGTACGTCACAATACCCGTTGCACTGCTGTAGCTACCTGTTACACCGTTGCTGGCCATTACGATTACCTCCTGCAAACCGCTGGGCAGCTGTACTTGAGCGACGGGCGTCGCTGCCGCATTAGTGCCAATGTTAGCAAGGTTCACGTCAAACGTGCCTGTTTGCCCAGCCGTTACAGGGTTGGTAGGCGTGGTGATGGTGATGGCCACATCGGCTGTCACGTTTAGCGTGGCCGTAAGGCTAGCCTGGTTGGGAGCGACGCTCACGCCCTCGGCCGTTGTCGTGCTCACGTTGCTGAGGAGCGTCAGCGTTCCTGTTTGCCTGGGCGCCGTGAAGCTGAATTGATATGCGTTGCTGGCCCGCCCATTCAGGGTAGTGACATTGCTACCAAAGGTGATAATGCGGGTGTTTGGATCGTAGGTAGCCCCGTTCGGAGTCTGCACGCTGGTTACCCCTACGGGTAGCGTAACGGTCTGCGTCAGCCCCTCCGCCGTTCCCAGGCCCGTGTTTGTGAACGTAGCCGTATAGCTACCCGAGGGCTGCCCAGGATTTAGCAGCGCAGGTCCGGTTAGCGTTGTGGTTACATCTGCGGCGCAGGTAGTACCCACAGTACTGTTGGCAATGCTGCCACTGATTTGCGTGTTGCTCACACCCGACAGGCCAGGGGCAGCGCCAAAAGCACCACCGCCCACTGTAGTACCATTGGCACCAGCGGCCGTCGATACGGCAGCCACTGCTCCGTTGGCCAATACCACACCGCCACCGCCACCGCCACCGGGGCCGTGGTAACCAGCTGTGCCACTACCGGTATTTGCACCGCCGTTACCGCCATCTGCGGTCAGGGTCACTTTGGTCAACCCAGCTGTATTAACGGCAGTCAGCAGGATAGACCCGCCGGCACCGCCACCACCATTACCGTCGTCTTTCACGGCACTGCTGGCTGCTGCTCCATTGGCAACCAATGTGCCTGTGCCACTCACGGCACCCGTGCGCACCATAATAATACCACCACCATTGGCACCACTACTAACTGTACCATCGGTGGCGTTGGTGTTCCCGTTGTTGGTACCGGCTCCGCCGCCGCCGCCCAGCAGTAGCCGGCTGCTGCTCGCCTCTACTACAGCCGCACCCGGTTCACCCCCAATAGCTAGGTTGCTGGAGAAGTTGTTGCCGCCGCGGCCACCGGCCCCACCGTTGGCACCACCGCCACCACCGCTATTGTCCACGTTGTTGTTGCCGCCGCCACCAGCGTTGCCAGGCGCCCCGCGACTGTTACTACCATTAGGGTAGCCGTCTGCGGTGTTGGTTACTAGCGTAGCGCCGTTGAACACATATTGCGGCGTGCCGGCAATGCCTTCACCTTTTTGCGCGTTGTTGTTGGAAGCAGCCGTGGTAACGTACGACAGGTCGTTGCCATTAGCAGTGGTCTGCACACGGCCCGCCCCACCCCGGAAGCCTGCTCCCGTTGCGTTTATCGCGAAGCCATTCAGATTCAACGTACCAGCTACATCGAGGGCCAAGATACCGCCCGTGCTACCATTCCAGGGTAGGGCGCTGATGGTAGTGCCCAACGTTAGGTTGCCATACTGCGGCACCCGCACCACCTGAAAGCGGCGTTGCCCGGCAGTGCTGCTAGCAGGAGCGTTCTGGTATCCGTTCCTGAGCGGAGTGGCTAACTGAACGGTACCACCAGCGGCTGCCGTAACAGCAGTTTTTGCCACAACATACTCATACGTACCGGCCGTGAAGCTGGCATTGCTCAGGTAGCCGCTTGCAGGCCCACCCGCTACGCCGTCGCCGTAAGCATCGGTGTTGGTAGCGTTGATGTCGGCACCCTGCATCTGAATAACCAGCAGCAGGTCGCCGGCTGCAATATCAGTTTTGGTAGTACCTGTAGCAGCTTCTACGACAATAGAAGTCGCCCCTACCGTCAGCGTTTGAGCGGCGCGGCTGGGGTAGTACGTATCGGGGTTTACCAGCAGGCCAGCCACCGAGCCATCTTTGCCCGGAGTAGCGCAGGGTGCTGGTGCACCACTGGCTCCCGTTGGCGTTACAGGGATGGTATAAGTAGCCGGAGTGGCGTCCTGCACATCGGCATCATCAATAGCTGTGTAAGTGAAGCTCACTGGGCCGGTTGCCGTTACAGCCGGATCAAAGGTGAGTTGCGCAGCCTGCGCGGGCGTCAGGTTCTGGCCGGCAGCAGCGGCAGTGCCATTTACATATAGAATACCCTGCGTGGCCGGGGGTACTGTTACCAGCTTGTACGCCTTCAATGTGCCATCTACCGTGGCGCTTAGGGTGCTGATGGGTAGTGTGCTGGCGCCATTTGACATACCAGCCGTCGTCACATCATTTGCAACGGGCTCTATCCGGCACCACGAGATGCTCGGAATACTGATTACTTGCTGCTCACCGCTCGACAGCAAACCGGCGGCCGTCGTCGCGTTCCGATACACAATGGTAAACGATGTAACGGGGCTATTGAATGTCACATCAATGGATGCACCATCTATAGCCGAGTTACCATTACCGCTCGTTTTGCCGGCAGCGGTGTTGTTGGTGATAGTTACGTGCGTATTGCTTCCGCTATTTGCCAGCGCCAGGGTAGGCAGCACGGTAGCGCCGGAAGATGAAACGCCGGAAAACGTTACTTCATCGGTATAGCCCGAGCTTAGCGCAATCCCTACAACACCAGGATTAAATACCGCATCAATGTCCCGCACTCGCATCGACAGGCCCGATACAGCCCGGTTGAAGGTGTAGGTAAGGGTAGAGGAACCGTTGAGATACTGCGCAGACCAAGACAGCCCTTTTTGCCCATTCAGCGAGCTTATGGACAAGGTAGTAGCATTGTCATTTGTTGAGCTGTAGCTGGTGCCTACCCGCGTGAAGGAAGTGGTACTGGGCACCCCTTCAGCGGGGCGGTTTTTCCAGCTTTCACCGTTCGTGCGCGCAGTGTAGTCTAGCGTGACGGGGGCAGTCGTACACGTTTGTCCCAGGGCCGGCAACAGCCCCGAAGAAGCCAAGACTGCAACTAGACCCAGTAAGCGTAAGGTTGCTTTCATGTAGTGAAAAATTCCTGTGAAATGCGAACTAATGGAGGGATGCTTAGCGAATCACTCAATTGGATTTAATTCCAATGAAGTCAAAATGGGAAGGTTTACTGAAAGAACACCAGCAATTATTCAGTCTCGGCGAGGTTTACAGAATGAGTTGCCTAAACGCATTGCGGGTATCTACCAAATACAATTCATTAGATATCAACCAGAATAATTAAATACAACTTTTCTATTTTTGAATCATGCCGAATCATTTTAGGAATAGAGTAATAACCTACTTACTGTATTCTGTATAGCGACTCGTCAAAGCATTCTAAAATTTATTATAAAATGCTTTTTTTCAGCATTTTATAACCCATTATACAGCGCTCAACTTTACGAATATTAAGCCAACTTACTCCCGTAAATCAATCAAAAGCTATCAACTTGGCATAATCGCATTTTGTCACTATTCCGCTTCGTCAATAAGCTGCTAAAAGCTAGTTTTAATTACTACTGCCCGAGATATGCACTTTAAAAAATATAATATACTTTACTCTATATACTTATTTTAATGACACTAGTACGGTTCAGCTTAGTAGCACATTTTATAATTTTACCAATATATTGTATACAAAAAAAGCCCTACTCCACACACGGTGAAGCAGGGCTTTTCGCAGAATGTTACTGCGTTATTTTTGCGGGTAGGAAGGGAGTAGTGGCATTACAGCAGAGCCCGACCGCGCACGGCTATTAATGCCTGCAATTCGTGGTTGAAATCAGTGGCGCGGTTTAGCTCCTCCAGATCCAGATGTAAGCGATATTTCCAGAAGTGCTGCGGGTTGGCTGGCACGTTGATCTGCTCGTCTTGTGGGTTTTCGCGACGCAGCTCAGAGTTGAGAGCTAGCAGATCTTGTAGCGGGAAAATGGCCCACATGGCAGGTGAGTGCAGGTGTTGCGCCACAATCTCGCGGGCTACCCATGGCTCGCAGTAATACGGTGCCTGCTCGCCCCAGTGGCCCAGCGTATTCTCGAAGAAGTGTTGGGTTTTCTGGCGGTCTTCTTCCCACCAGCCGCGCAGCGTACTCATATCGTGCGAGCCGGGGCTGACGACGGAGAGATAGGGCGCCGCATCGGGGTGACCGAACTCTACATTGGGGTCGGAGGGCATGCGCTGGATGTTGAGACCCAGGATACCGAGCTGCTTCATTACGCCGGGCACCGAGGCGGGCACCATGCCCAGGTCTTCGCCGCAAATCAGCATGTTGGTGGCGTAGCGCACGGGCGGCAGCTTAATCAGGCCCTGCTCACGCCAGAACTCCTCGTTGCGGCCGTAGAAGAAATTGATGTAGATGTCATCGTACAAGCGGCGGCGGGCTTCGTCACCGTCCAACTCGCGGAAGGAGTAGGTTTTGTTGAGCGTGATGCGCGGGTGGTAGTAGTCGTTGCCGGCGGGTAGGAACAATACTTCGTTCACTAGCTGGTACAGGCCCGTGCGCAGCCACTTGTAGTGGTCGGCGCTGTGCGGCTCGCGGGTTATCTTCTCGTCGATATACGCCTCAATCTGCCGCTGCGAGGCCACGTGCGGCTTTAGCTGAATGGCGCCGTAGCCGGCATCGTCCATGTACTCGTCGTACACGGCCTGGGCCTGGTCGTGGAAGATGTCTTGCAGCATGTGCCACCGAATGTAGGGCATGCACAGGCGGCCATAATCGAACCAGCCCAGGCGGCGCTCAATCTCGTCGCGGTGCAGGGGTAGGGCCGGCGCAAAGTGCCCCAGCAGGCCCTCCACGGAGTTGCCGGGCATTTCCCAGATGCGGAAGAAACCCAGGATGTGGTCGATGCGCAGGGCGTCGAAGTAACGAGCTAGGTGGCCCATACGCTGCTTCCACCAGGCGTAGTCGTCCTCGGCCATGCGCTCCCAGTTGTAGGTAGGGAAGCGCCAGTTTTGGCCGGTGGTGGAAAAATCATCCGGTGGGGCGCCGGCCTGGCGGTCCATGTGGTAGAGCTCGGGCTGGGTCCAGGCATCCACGGAGTGGCGGTAGATGCCGATGGGTAGGTCGCCCTTGAGCACTACGCCCCGCTCGCGGCCGTAGTTCACGGCGTCGAGCAGCTGCTTGTCGAGGTGGAACTGGGTGAAGAAGTGCACGCCGAACTCGTCGAAGTCGGGCTGGGTCTGGGCCGTGAGGGCCTCCAAGTCGTGCGGGGCGCGGAACTCCTGGGGCCACTGCTGAAAATCGGCCGTGCCAAACCGGTCGCGCAGGGCAGAAAAGGCCGCGTACGGCACCAGCCAGCTATGCTGTTCCTGCAAGAAGGCTTTGAAGGCCGGATCGGCCAGGAATTTCTTTTTCTCCTGCTGGTAGAGCTTCTTGATGAACTTCCACTTGGCGTTCATCACCGGCTCGTAGTCCACAAAATCCTTGGCGTTCAGCTCCTCGCGCAGGCGGTCCAGCTCGGCGCGGTCGGCGGGGTCTTGCAGCTCAGCAATGGCATCGAGGTTGAGATACTGCGGGTGCAGGGCAAACACCGAAATGGCGGCGTAGGGGTAGCTGTCCACCCAGGTGTGGGTGGCGGTGGTATCGTTGATGGGCAGCACCTGCACCAGCTGCAGGTTGGTGCGCACGGCCCAATCCATCAGCAGCTTCAGATCAGGAAACTCCCCTACCCCCAGCCCCTGCTGGCTGCGCAGGGCAAACACCGGCAGCGCCACGCCGGCCCCGCGCCAGTGGCCGCTGGTGTAGCGGAAGTTTTCGTCGGCGCGCACGCGCAGGGTGTGCTCCTGCTCGGAAGGCGGCAGCACGCGGTCTTCGCCGGTTTCCAGCTGCACCATGGTTTGGGTGGCGGGGTCCCAGATGCCATACTTATATAAAGCAATGCGGTCGGGCTGGGCCAGGGTTACGTCGGCGTGCCAGGTAGGGTAGTCAGCATCCGATAGCACCAGCGCCTGTTTGGCGTCCCAGGCGCCTAGGGCCGCATCGGAGCCCAGCACGCACACCTGGCAACCCGAGGGCACGCGCGGCGCGGCCAGTTGGAAGCGTACCACGTTGCTGCTGGTCACGCCCTCCGTGGCAGCCTCGGCCGGCGCGGGGGTAGGGCGGCGCATCAGGGCCTCGGTAAAGGCAGCCGTAAACAGCTCATTCTCGGGCTCGGCGGGTGCTCGCCAAAAGTCGTGCAGCAAAATGCGCTGATACTGCCCCTGCTCGTACTTGAGGGTACGGTTGGGTCCCCACTCCCACTGTTGGCTGCCATCCTGCTGATTCAGCAATACATACTTATAGGTAACCGTGCCGCTAGCGGTATCGGGCACCGTGATTTCCTGACTCCAGGTGCCCACGGCGGGGTCGAAATGCAGGCTTAGGGCTTGGTCGAGGTTCCAATTGCCCAAACCGGGCTCAGAACCGCACACCACCAGGCGTTGCCCCCAGGCAGTGAAGTAGGGAATAGAAAAACGGAGAATCATACGCAGCGCGTGAGGTAGAAAAGAAAGCGAAGGGTTTGATAGGACGCACGGGTAGGGGCGCGTGGCACGCGCCCGCCGATGGGCTACAAAGGGTGTACGGTCAAATCGGCCGCGAAGCTACAGCATTTGTTAGCTGATGCCAACGCTAGGCGGGGCGGCTACGCCCTACCCAGCAAACAACGGTGGGCGCGTGCAACGCGCCTCTACAGGCAACGCCGGGTGGGGCAGCGCAACCTCGCAAAACCAGCAACGACGGGCGCGTGCAACGCGCCCCTACGCGCCCGCCTACGACGCTAGCCAACCTAAGGGGGTAGTTTTGCGTTGGTTATCTCGATTCAATCTCTATTTGCCTATTTCCCTTGCCTACTTTCGCCCGTCGCATCCTTTACGGTATCCTTGGTCTGCTAGCCTTTGTGCTACTCCTTATTATAGGAGTGGTCGTTGCTTTGCAATTCCCGGGAGTGCAGGATTTTGCCGCCAACAAAGCAGCGTCCTACCTGCAAAACAAGATTGGCACGGAGGTGCGCATCGCTAAGTTTCGCACCGATTTCAAGCACGCCATCAGCCTGGATGGGGTGTATCTGGAAGACCAGAAGGGCGATACGCTGGTGTCGGTGGGGCACTTGGGGGTAGACCTGGATTTGTGGGCCCTCACCAATTCGGAAATCAACCTTAGCTCGTTGGAGCTGAACGACGGAACCGTACACATCACCCGCACCGAGCCCGATAGCGCCTATAATTTCGACTACATCACGGCGGCTTTTGCTACCGGCGATACCACTACGACTACCCCTGCCGATACCACGGGCGGCTTCAAATACAACATTGGCGATGTGCGCCTCACCAACATTTTCCTGACCTACCAGGATCAGGTAGATGGCATGAACGTACGTAGCCGGGTAGGCGAGCTGGCGGTGAACATGGACGAGGTGGACGTGGACAAGTCTATTTACCGGGTTGGTGATGCTAAGCTAGCTCGCGCTGCCTTCAACATTCGGCAAACCAAAGTAACGCCGGACACACCCTCTGAACCGCTCACGCTCACATTCGACCTAAACAAGGTGAACCTGGATACCGTGAGCTTGGTGTATCAAGATGACCCTTCGGGGCAGTACATCAACACGAAAATCGGGCAGGCAGAAGTGACTGCCGACAATATCGACCTGATCAACAGCCGGGTAGCGCTGAACTCGCTGGTGCTGAAGAACAGCAGCTTTGCTTACGCCCAGAACAAAGACGTACCTACGGAGCAGCGCAACCTCAACCCGGCTGAGGCGGTGCGTGACCTGGATAGCGCCGTGACGCAGACCACCGGCGACTCGACCAGCTGGGCCGTGACGCTGAAGAAATCTGACATCAGCGGCTTGGACGTGAAGTTCGACAACTTCAACGAGCCCAAGCAGAAAACGCGCGTGCCAGCCATGGACTACAACCACCTGGATTTCACGGACCTGGCTTTGCAAACCAACAACTTGGTATACACCGAGAACAGCACCACCGGCCGCATCAACGAGCTGAAA
The DNA here is from genome assembly GCF_014333615.1 of Hymenobacter citatus. Classification (GTDB taxonomy): domain Bacteria; phylum Bacteroidota; class Bacteroidia; order Cytophagales; family Hymenobacteraceae; genus Hymenobacter; species Hymenobacter citatus. The sequence goes on from NZ_JACSCY010000003.1 coordinate 369,803, forward strand.
GGCAAGGAGCAAAGCGGCTTCCAGATCAACCACGCCGAGGCCGACGTGATATTCGACTCGGTGCAGACGCGGTTGGATAACCTCGACCTCGTAACGCCGCACACCCGCATCCGGCGCACGCTGGCCATGGGCTACGAAAGCCTGGGCGGCATTGCCGACGACATTGCCAACCTCAAGATTGAGGGCGACCTGCGCGAAACCCGCATCGGCTTCCGCGACATTCTCTACCTCTACCCCGACATTGCCAGCACCCCACCCTTCACCACCGGCCCCGACCAGTCGGTGCTGATTAGCGGGCAGGTAGACGGCCGCGTAAGCGACATGCGCATTCGCAACCTCAACTTTGTGGGCTTCCGCAATACGCAGGTGGTAGGCAGTGGCCGCATTCAGGGCCTGCCCGAAACGGACCGCCGCCTCTACGCCGATTTTGACGTGCAGAAGTTCACGACTACGGCTGCCGATATCAAGAGCCTGGCCCCTGCCGGCACTATTCCGGCCGGCTACTCCCTGCCCCCTAATATTGCCGTGTCGGGCACCTTCAAGGGTAGGCCCACCGCCATGGTGTTTGATACCAATTTGAAGGTGCAAACCACCTACGGCAACGCTACCGCCGTGGTGAATATGGAAGCTGGCCCGGCTGGCCGGGAACCGATTACGGCCCGCTTTGCCGTGCAGAATTTCAACGTGGGCAAGGTGCTGCGCGACCCCACCATTGGTAGTGTAACAGCCACTGGGCGCTTCAACGGCCACGGCCTCGACCCCAATACCATGGTAGGCCGCCTAGTGGCCGACGTGCAACGGGCTGGTTACCAAGGCTACGTGTACCACGACATCAACGCGGTGGTAGACATCGACCGCAACAAATACGACATCACGGCCCGCAGCGAGAACGACGCCAACCTGGCGTTTACACTGGACGGGGTAGTAAACCTACGCGACGCCAACAACCCGGCGTACAGCTTCAACACTAACATCAAAGGCGCCAACCTCACCAAGCTGGGCTTCTACACCGGCGGTGATTTGCGGGTGCAGGGCAATCTGAATTTCGACCTGAGCGGGGCCAGCGCCAATACCATCAATGGCACGTTCTCGGGCCAGGATGTGGCCATTGTGCTCGACAACCAGCCCATCGTATTCGACCGGTTGCAGGGCAAAATTGTGCAGCAGCCCGGCAATACCTCGCTGAATCTGGATTCGAACGTACTGGCGGTAAACCTGCAAGGCAACACCCCCCTCGGCGACCTGGCCACGGTACTGCAAGAGCACATCGACCGGTATTTTGACTTGCCAGGCGTGCGCTACCGGCCGGGCGGCCCCGTGCGGCAGTTCACCTTCGATGCCAGCCTGCTGGATACGCGCATTGCCACCAACATGGTGGATGGCCTTACTACCCTGTCACCCTTCAAGCTGACGGGCAGCTTCGACAGCCGCGACGCTGACCTGACTATGAACGCCCGCGTGCCGGTGATTGTATACACAGGCTACCGCATGGACTCGCTGCGTCTGAACGTGTCGTCGGATCCACAAAAGCTGGACTACGCCGTGCGCCTGAATGCCATTACCCAAGACACTACACTGCGCCTCCCCTACCCCACCCTCACGGGTAGCATTGCCGATAACAAGGTAGGCACTCACTTACGCATGGCCGAAAAAGACAGCACCACCAAGCTGGACCTGGCCGGCGTGTTGCAAGTGTTAGAACAGGGCGATGCATACTCCTTCAGCTTCGACCCCAAGCTGGTGCTCAACGACCAGCAGTGGACTGTGGCACCCAATAACTCCATTGCCTACAATGTGAACAGCGGCGCCATCCGGGCCGAAAACGTGAACCTGAGCCAGGGTAACCAGTTAATTGCCCTGCAAACCCTACCCGGCGCCGACTATCCGCTGCAAGCCCGCCTCCAGAACCTCGACCTGAACATGCTGGCTACGGCTGGCGGCTTGCAGGACTCGATGGTGGGTGGTACGCTGAACGGCGAGGCCGTGGTGCGGGCCATCGGGCAGCCGCGCATGGCCTTCACAGCCGATGCGAACCTCAACCAATTTGCCTACAACAAATCGGTGGTTGGGGATGTGTCGCTGAAAGCCACCAATCCTACCGCCGACCGCTACGAAGTGGACGCCCGCCTGACCGGTGGCCCCAACAACAACGACGTGCGCGCTACCGGCGCCTACCTTGCCAGCGGCGCCCTGGACATGAACGTGAACGTAACCCGCCTGAACCTGGCTACCGCCGAGCCCTTTGCGGCCGGCGAGATTAAGGACATGAGCGGCTACCTCACGGGTCAGATGAGCATTGCGGGTACTACCAGCGCGCCCCAGATTCGGGGTAGCCTGAACACCAACGACGCGGGCTTCCGCATCACCCAGCTCGGCTCGCCCTTCACTTTGCCCAACGAAAGTCTGGTGTTCGACGACCGGGGCATTCGGTTCGACAACTTCACCATTCTGGACTCCTTGCGCAACAAGGCAGTAGTAAACGGTTACGTGCTCACGCAGAACTACATCGACGACTACCGCTTCCAGCTTCGGGCTACTACCAACGATTTTATTGCCGTGCAGAGCACCGCCAAAGACAACGAGCTATACTACGGTAAGCTGGTGGTGGATTCTGATACGCGCATCACCGGCGACCTGAATCTACCCCGTGTGCGGACTACCGCCACCGTAGTAGACCCCTCGGCCCTGACGGTGGTAGTGCCCAACGACGAAGCCGGCAAGGTAGAGAGTGAAGGCATCGTGCAGTTTATCGACAAGAGCGCGCCGCTGGATACCATGCTGGCCCGGCAGGTGCAGGTAGACTCAGCCCAGACGGCTGCGGGCTTCGACATTGCCGCCACCATCACCATCACCGACGACACGCCGTTTACCATCGTGATTGACCCCGTGACGGGCGACAACCTGCGCGTGCAGGCTGCTGGTACCTTGAATACTGCCATCGACCCAGCCGGCACCATCACGCTCAGCGGGGCGCTGGCCGTGAAGCAGGGCCAGTACCACATGTCGCTCTACGACTTGGTAGAGCGCGACTTTGAAATTGCGGAGGGAAGCACGATTGTATGGAGCGGCGACCCCTACAACGCCCAGCTGAACGTATCGGCCATCTACAACATCAAGGCGGCGCCCTCGGAGCTGCTGTCGTCGCAGGGCACCAACTCCGACACGGACAAAAACCTGGCCCGCAACACTATACCCTTCCGCGTATTCCTGAATGTGAAAGGCGAGATGCTGAAGCCTCTGATTGATTTCGATATTAAGCTACCGGAAAATAATAGTTCTCCGCTGCGCCCACAGATTGAAAACCGCTTGGCGCAACTGCGGCAGCCCAGCGAAACCAGCGAGCTAAACAAGCAGGTTTTCTCCCTGCTGGTGCTAGGCCGCTTCATGACCGACGACCCCTTCCAGTCTACCGGTGGCGGTAGCATTGTGGGCGACCAATTGCGCGGCTCGGCTAGCCAGGTGCTTACGCAGCAACTCAACAACCTGACGGGGAGCTACCTCTCCAACTTGGGGGTAGAGCTGGGCGTAGACTCGCAGAGCCAGTTTGATAAAGCCGGCAACCAAAGCACCCGCACCGATTTGAACGTAGCCGTGCGCCGCCAACTACTTAATAATCGCCTCACCGTTCGCCTGGGCACTGATGTACCGTTGGCCGGTGGCAACCCCGCCTCGCAGGGCAACCAGAGTGTCAGTAACTTTGGGGGCGATGTGAGCATCGAATACAACATCCTGGCCAACGGCCGCCTGCGCCTGCGCGCCTACCGCAACAACGCCTACGGCGACATCGACGGGCAGTACGTGCGCAACGGGGCCTCCTTGATTTTCCAGCGCGACTACCAGAACCTGGCCGACCTGTTTAAGGGCATCGACAAGGACGTGAAGCAGGAAACCAAGCAGCGCCGCCGCCAGGATAAAGAAGAAAAGAAAGCCGCTCAGGACTCTACTGCCACCCGCAATGCCGCGGCACCCGCCCGCCGCGACTCTACCCGCACAAGTGCGCGTCGTGACTCGGCCCGCACCCGTACCGTGGCCCGGCGCGACTCTACCCAGCGGTAGCGCACCGGTGCCCTGGCGCTATCTTCGCGCTTCATCTGCTCCTTGTTTTCGCCTCTTATTTCTGCCTTTTGATTCGTTTTTCTTCCCCGATAATGTCCCGCTTCTCGTTTCCGCTCTCGGTGCTGGCGGCCTCGCTGTGGCTGGCGGTGGCCGGGTGCAGCGGCACCAAATTCATTCCCGAGGGCTCTAAACTCTACACGGGCAGCACCGTGCAGGTGAAGTCGGACGCGCCCATTCCCAACGAAAGCGAACTAACTACCCAGCTAGAAGGCGTGATTGCGCCCAAGCCCAACAGCTCTATTCTGGGCCTGCGGCCCAAGCTGTATTTCTGGCACATGGGGGTAGGAAAAGAGAAAGGCCTGGGCCACTGGCTGGCAGATAAGTACGGCGAAAAGCCCGTGCTGCTAGCCGAAGTAGACACGCAACGCGTGCAGGACCTGATGCGAAACCGCCTCAACAACAACGGCTACTTCAAACCCACGGTCACCAGCAAAATCGTCACGAAGGACCAGACCGCTTCCGTGGACTACACGGCCAACGTGGGCAAGCCCTACCGCATCAAGGAAATCCACTTTCCCGACCGCGACACGCTGCTGGACGCCGCTATTCGGGCCACGCAGCCGGGCACCCTGCTAAAGGTAGGCGAGCCGTATAACCTACAAACGTTCATCAACGAGCGCACCCGCATCGACGCGGCCCTCAAAAACCAGGGCTACTACTACTTTACGCCTGATTACATTCTGTTTCAGGTAGATAGCACCCTTGACAACGAAGCCAACGTGTACGTGAAGGTGAAGGGCACGATACCGCCCAAGGCAGCGCGCCCCTACGTGCTAAACCGCGTGAGCCTGAACACAGACTTCAAGCTCTCCGACACTACCACCAACGTGCAGCCCATTATGTACCGGGGCTATCGGTACTACCCCGATGAGTCGATGTTTCGGGCCAAGGCCATTGCCAACGCCGTGTTTCTCTACCCCGACAGCATTTACCGCCGCCGCCGCTCCGACCAGACCCTGGCGCGCCTGATGAGCCTGGGTACGTTTAAGTACGTCGATATTCAGTACCGTCCGGCCCGCAACGTGCCCGACTCGGCCGAGTACGGCCAGCTGAACTCCCTGGTGCGCATGACGCAGGTGCCCAAGAAGTCGCTGCGGGCCGAGTTGCAAATGAACGTGTCGAACATCTTCACCGGGCCAGCCTTGGTGGTGGAGTACCGCAACCGCTCGGCCCTACGCGGCGCCGAGCAGTTGATTGTCAATGCTACGGCCTCGGTAGAGCAGGGGAAGGGCACCCTATCGGGCATCACCTCCACGCAGTATGGTTTGGATGCGAGGCTGCTGGTGCCGCGCCTGATTACGCCTCCGTTTGATATTCGGCTGCGCAACTCCGACTTTCAGCCGCGCACATTCTTCAACGCGGGCTACAAGCTGGTGTCGCGCACCAAGTATTTCCGGCAGGATGTGTTCAACCTGGGCTATGGCTACTCCTGGAAAACCAAAGCCACCAACGAGCAGCAGCTGCAACCCATTGATTTGCAGTACAACCGCCTGAGTAACACAGAAGCTGTCTTCGACTCCATTCTGCGTGAACGGCCTTTCTTGGCGCGCAGCTTCCGGCAGCAGTTTATCTTGGGTAGCAGCTACACTTACACCTACAACCAGCAGGTGCTGGACAACAAGCGCAACCAGATCTATTTCAGCGGTGGCATTGGCTTGTCGGGCAACCTGGCCTACCTATTCCAGAGTTTGGCCGGCGCCAACAAAACGCCCGTAGGTGAGACAAATCCACGCGATGCCTACACGCTGTTCGGCCAGCCGTACTCGCAATACACGCAGGTAAACCTGGAGTTCCGCGACTATTTCCGTGTGTCGCCCGACCCTACCAGCGGCAACAAGTTTGCTACCCGCCTGCTGATTGGGGTAGGGATGCCCTACAAAAACTCCGACGTGTTGCCCTACCTCAAGCAATACGGTATTGGCGGCCCTAATAGCATCCGGGCCTTCAACGCCCGCGGCCTGGGCCCCGGCACCTACCGCACCACCGATGCCGAGCAGGGCGGCTTCTACGACCAGGTAGGCGACATCAAGCTGGAAGCCAACGTAGAATACCGCCAGGACCTGTTTCCCTACGTGAAGGGCGCGCTGTTTGTAGACGCCGGCAACGTATGGCTGGTAAACGCCGACCCCAGCCGCGTGACCTACGACGAAAACGGCAACCCCGATGGCTTGAACGGTCAGTTCAAGTTCAACACCTTTATGAAGCAGCTGGCCGTGGGCGCTGGTGCTGGTATCCGCATCGACGTGCAATTCTTCGTGATTCGTCTGGATGCGGCTTATCCGTTGGTGTATCCCTACAAAAACGTGGATTTAAGCATACAGAACCCAGCTTATCCAAATGATCCTACCCGCAACTTTATATATTCTAAGCAGAAACCAGGACTCGATGCTGTTAAACTGAACATTGCCATCGGCTACCCCTTCTAGCATAGAGCAGATCTGTGGGAAGCTGATGCGCAGCAGTTCCTGCTTCCAGCCTACTTATCTCAACTAGCTTCGTGTTTTGCGAGCATCCAGCAAAGGCCAACTATTACGGTAGTTGGCCTTTGCCATTTATCAAAATATCATGGCGCAGCTAAGCATCCGTTTGACGGAAAATACGGCACGAGTAGCCTTTCAATTTATACCATGGAGCGCTCGGCCTGCCACCAGAGTGCTTTCCTGCCCCTTCAAGCCTACGTGTTGCCTAAATCGATATAAAATATAATTATTTCTACAATACGTCTTTTTTTTCAATCAAGTATTTATTCAGCATTCATCTTCTTAAAACAAGTTGTGCGGAAGTTGAACTACTACAATTACTCGACGGACTGCACATATTACTGGCTGGTTGATTTTCATCGATTACAAGCGCTTATTTGACTTGTAAGACACTCAATAACACACATCTATAAATTAATTCACAAAGTCCAGCAAGTTACAATGGGATAAAAATATTTATATTTATTATACAAATACTCCCTTTATATTCGCAGACTTCACTGCGCCCCCTTCCTTCCTTTCCAGTTACCATTGCCTGCTTGCCTGGCTTGGCACCGCCTTGCCTTTTTTGAACCTTATACCTACTTCACTCCCCCACCAACCCTCAATCTGCTTGTGTATGGATACACTCTTACTCTTTCGGAAAGGACTTCTACCACGCACAGTCCACAAAGGCTGGCTGGTATTGCTCCTGAGCTTATGCAGCGCCGTAAGTGCGTTTGCCCAAGCCGCTACCGTCTACACCGACAAGGCCGACTACCTACCCGGCGACGTGGTAACCATTGAAGGTAACGGCTGGCAGGCCGGCGAACAGGTGAAGCTGGAAATCGACCACTCTACCATTTCGCACGGCAACACCGTCCTGTCGGCCACGGCAGACGATAACGGGCACATTCTGAACACGGAGTACGTCATTCAGGATATTCACCTGGGCGAATCGTTTACGCTGGCTGCTACGGGGCTCAGTTCGGGGCTAACGGCGCAGACGGCGTTTACTGATGGGAATGTCATCAGCAGTGTTACGATTAGCTCTCAATCGCCTGCTTCTATAGAGCGTGGCAGCTATGCAACATACAATGTGACGGTGATTTCGACTGGAAGTACTCCAAACGGTACATCAGTTAAATTAACTACCCCTATTCTTCCAAAGAATGTTACTGCTAGTTTTTCTAGTCCGACCGTCAAGATCGGTAAGGGCAGCGATGCCACCTCAATACTTACTTTAACTTCAGGCTCATCCACCCCAATTGGAACAAATGACTTCACTGTAACGGCGACATCCGGCACTGATGTGGCAAGTGCTTCTTCAACTTTGGTAATTACATCGGTAAGTAATACGGCACTTACTGTAAGTGCAGCTTCAGGCACGTATGGAGGCACAACCACGCTGGTAGCTACGCTTACCGCGAACAATACAGGCGTAAGCGGAAAACAAATTTCCTTTAAACTCAACAACTCCTCTGTAGGCACGGCTACTACCGATGCGACTGGGGTGGCGACGCTACCAAACATCAGTATTGCTGGTATCAATGCTTCGTCAACTGCTTATACCGGCTATGTTGCAGCTAGCTTTGCCGCCGAATCAGGCTACGCCACCAGTTCGGGTACGGGTAATTTAACCGTTAGCAAGGCCAATCAAACAATTACCGTCGCTACTGCAGCGCCAGCCAGTGCCACGTACGGCAGCAGCTTTACCGTATCGGCTACCGCAAGTTCGGGGCTGCCTATTACTTATGCTAGCACCACGCCACTCAGTAATAGTGGGCCTGCTTATACAATGATCAGCGGCACTGGCACTGGAATCGTAAAGTTCATCCAACCCGGCAATGAAAATTACAACGCCGCTCACGAAGTAACAGCTACTGTAGCCGCTACTAAGGCTAACGCAAACGTAGCCGTTAAAGGATACAGTGGGGATTATGACGGACAGCCGCATGGCGCGACCGGCACCGCAACCGGCCTCAATAGCGTTAATCTGAGTAATCTGCTTTCATTCGGCGCTAGCTTCACTGATTATCCTGGTGGTAATGCTAATTGGTTGTTTGCAGGAGATGATAACTATAACAGCAAGCAAGGAACGGTAGTTATTGCCATCCATCAAGCTGTTCCAACGTTTACCTGGGCACCTCTTACCGCTATTTCCTATGGCACAACGCTAGCCAGTTCCCTCAATGCCGTAGCAGAGGTGAACGGTACTGCGGTAGCCGGCACCTACGTATATAAGCAGGGAACAACGGTTGTAACGGATGCTACCCTGCTCGACGCACAAAGTGCAGCCTACCCACTCTACGTCTACCTCACTCCTACCAGCAGCAACTACACGGCGGTCATTGGCATCAATTCTTTACTGGTGCAGCAGGCCGATCAGCTCATCACCTGGGCTCAGCCCGCCGCTATTCCGTACGGCACTGCCTTGACAGAAATCCAGCTGAATGCAAGCGTGGCGGGCGTAACGGGAGGGTCGGCGCCTGGCGCGCTGACCTACTCGCCCGTCGCTGGAGCAGTACTCGCGGCCGGCCCGCAGACCCTGCGCGTCACGGCGGCCGCAACGACCAACTATAAAGAGGCGACTAAATTGGTGACGCTGCAAGTCAACCAAGCAGCGCAGACGATTTCCTTTGCTTCGCTACCAGATAAGACGTTTAATGACGCTGATTTTGAGCTGAGTGCTACGGCCAGCTCTTCGCTACCTGTCAGCTTTACCGTCTCGGGTAGCGCCACGCTACTCCCCGACGGCCATACCGTGCACCTCACCGGCGCGGGGCCCGTAACGGTGACATCTACGCAGACCGGAGATAATAATTACTTAGCAGCTCCATCTGTAAGCCATGAGTTTACTGTTAAGAAGGCCACTACTACACTGTCGTTTAATAACTTATCGCAAGTCTACACTGGCTCTCCGCTGGCACCGTTAGCGTATACTTCTGACCCAGCCGGACTGGGCGGCATAAGCATTAGCTACAGCCAGAATGGCAGCGATGTACCTGCGGCCATTAACGCCGGCGACTATTCGGTGATGGCCACCCTCAACAACCCGAATTACGAGGCCATGCCAGTCATCACGGGGTTCACCATCCAAAAAGCCGCCGCTACGGTTACGCTGGACGCGCTGAGCCACATCTACACTGGCAAGGCACAACCTGCCACGGCCACTACGTCGGCTGCCGGCTCCAGCAGCTTCGCCATCACCTACAATGGAGCCACAACACCGCCCGTCAACGCTGGGCGATATACAGTGGTGGCTACGCTGCTGAACGACAACTATGAGGGCTCAGCCTCGGGCACGCTGGTGATTGAACCCAAAGAACTGACCGTAACGGCTGATAATCAGCAGAAAGAATACGGCGACCAAAACCCCGCGCTGACGGTACGCTACAATGGCTTTGTCGACACTGAAGACGCCACTGCTCTACCCACCGCACCCGTGGCTACTACCACAGCCACCCAGAACAGCGGCGTGGGCTCCTACCCCATCACCGTAGCCGGCGGCAGCGCCGTCAACTACCGTTTCACCTATGTAGCAGGAACGTTGGCTATTCGTCAGGCTGAGCTGACGGTGACGGCGAAGGCTGCCACTCGCGAATACGGCGACTTAAACCCCACCTTTGAGGCTACCCCAACGGGCGGGAAAAACGGCGAGAAGTTTACAACAGGTGGCACTACTACGGCTGACCCTACCTCGCCGGTGGGCAACGGCTACGTGATTACGCCAACGGTGAGCGGCAGCACGCTGGACAACTACACCGTGAAGCTGGTAACAGCTACCCTCACCATCACGCCGGCCACGCTGACGGTAACGGCGAACAATCAAACCAAAGTGTATGGTGAGGATAACCCTACCCTCACTGGCAGCATTAAGGGGCAAAAGAACAACGAGACGTTCGAGTTTGGCGCTTCCACTACGGCCACGGCTAGCAGCCCCGTTTCCGGGCCCGGCGTTAGCTACGGCATTGTGCCTACCGCCAAGGGCGCTACATTCAGCAACTACAATGTGCACACTGTTGAGGGAGTACTCACCATCACGGCCCGGCCTATCACTCTTACGGTTGACGCAGGCCAGACGAAGGTATACGGCGACAACGACCCTGCTACTTTCACCTACACCGTGGGCGGTAGCGGCCTGGCCCCCTCCGACGTTTTTGCGGGTGCACTGACGCGGGCAGCGGGCAACAACGTGGGTGCCTACGCTATTGGACAGGGCACGCTTTCCATTCAGAACAGCACCACCAAGGCTTCTACCATCGGCAACTACACCGTCACGTACACGTCGAGCGACTTCGCCATCACACCCAAAGCCGTGACGGTGACACCTCTGGCTGGTCAGAGCAAAGTATACGGCACCGCCGATCCAGCGCTGGCCTATGAGAAGGTGACCCTGGTCGGCAACGACGCCTTCGCGGGTAGTCTGGCCCGGGAAGCAGGCTCGAAGGTGGGTAGCTACTCGATTTTGCAAGGCACGCTGGCCCTGAGCAACAACTACACGCTTCGCTTCACGGATGGGGTGAAATTCAACATCACGGCCCGCCCACTGCTCGTGACGGCTACTAGTATCAACAAGGAGTTTGATAACACTACCGCCGCTACCGTCACGCTGGCCGACAACCGCGTGGCCGGCGACCAGCTGACGACGGCTTACGCCAACGCCGCCTTTGCCGACCCCAACGTGGGCATGGGCAAGCTCGTGAGCGTCACGGGTATCAGCATCAGCGGGCCCGCTGCGGACAACTACACCGCCAATGCCAGCACCAACACTACGGCGGCCATTACGGCGGCCACCACCAAGCTCACGGTGGTGAGCAACGGCCCGGTGCAATACTCCGACCAGGTGACGTTTACGGCCACTGCAACGTCGGCTACGGCGCAAACGGTGCTCAATGCTACGGGCGGCACCGTGGAGTTCAAGCTGTCAAACAGCGCAGGCACTGCTACCGTGTCGCTGGGTTCTTCGGCCTACCCTGCCGACTGGAACAATGGCATCGTTACGAAGTCGTTCAAGATTGTGCAGCCCGCGGGCACCTATACGGTAGCAGCTGTGTTTACGCCTGCTTCGAGCAATCTGGCTGGCGTTACGAACACCACTGCCGGCATGCTAGTGGTTGACGCGGAAGATGCAGAGGTAGCGTATGCCGGTCTGGAATACTTCGGTACGGCTAACTCGACCTCCAACCTGGCAAAAGTGGAATACATTGCCACTTTCAAAGACAAAGCCGATAACTTCCCGGGCAACATCACCAAGAGCACCGCAGCTTTCAAGGAAAGCGCCGGAACGCTGCTGTTTGGCCAAACCTTCCCCGTATTAGCCCTCAACGCTGCCGATTTGACGGCGGGGGTAGGCCGCAGCGGCGTACGAGACGTTACGCTGAACAATCAGGAGATGAGCTACGGTGGCAAAACCTTTAATCTCATCACCGAAACGCAGGGCACTGCACAGGGTACCTACTACGCCGGCAGCACCCCCGACTATACCCTCATTACCATTGCCGTGCCCGGTCAGGACTTCGTGAATGGTGGCGGCAATACAGTCGTTGCGCAGTCGGGGGGCACGTATATGGCCACGGCCGGCTCCAAGATGAACTTCGGCTTCACGATGAAGTGGAACAAGAGCGGCAAAAACATTCAGGGGCAGGCCACCGTCATCTTCCGCCGATTGGTAGGGGATGTATGGCGCACGTACCAGATCAAAAGCAGCGCCATCAACACGCTGGGTACTTCTTCTACCACGGCCGGCAACCAAGGCGACTTCAACACGAAGGCCAACCTCACCGACATCACCGACCCGCTGAACATCGTCAACATCGGCGGCAACCTAGACCTGTCGGTGCAGGCCTTTGAGTCGACGGTAACGGGTGGCGCGCACAAAATTGGCGTTACGCTCCGCTCCTCTTCCGGCGAGCTGCTGTTCTCCAACAACTGGACGGGCACCAAAACAGCCATGCAGGATCTGAAGGGCGGCAAAATCAGCGTGCGCAGCAGCACTAGCCTCAGCGCCACTAGCACCACGCAAAGTGTAGTAGTAACCGACGGCAGCGCCGCCGCAGCCACCGCGCAGGCCGGCAAAAACTCGCTGGAAATCTACCCCAACCCGCTGGTTGACAACGGCACTATCCGCTTCCAGGCCCAGAAAGCCGGCCGCGCCCAGGTGGTGGTCTTCGACGGCCTGGGCCGCCAGGTAGCCACGCTGTACGACGGCCAGGTAGCCGCCGGCGAAGAGCAGTCCGTGTCCTTCTCGCGTGCTTCCCTACCCAACGGGGCCTACTTCTTCCGCTTGCTCACAGATGGTAGCGTCGAAAATAAGCGCGTAATCATTGCCAAGTAGCAGCGCGCCTACCCTTTTGCACAACAAAAAAGCCGGGAGTTTCCCGGCTTTTTTGTTTGTATTTGCATTGATAATCAGCTCACTATATTCTAAGTAGCATCTACGCCTCTATTGCTTCTGGCTTGGCCTTCTGCGTCTTCTTCGCCGCTTCCGAGGCCACCACCGTCACCACCACATACTTGGAGGTAGGCGTGTTGCTGACCTTGGCCACACTGGCCACAGGCACTAGCGGGTTGGCCTCGGGGAAGTAAGCCGACACGTTGCCGCGCGGAATATCGTACGGAATGGCCAGGAACTTCTCCACCGTACGGGTGTCGCCCTCGTAGTGGCTGGTGATGTCGATGAGCTGCTTGGCTTCCAGACCGCGGTCGGCCATGTCCTGCTTGTTCATGAACAACACGCGCCGCTCGCCGTGGATGCCGCGGTACCGGTCGTTGTAGTCGTAGATGGTAGTGTTGAACTGGTCGTGGCTGCGCACGGTCATTAGCACCAGCTGGTCGGGCTCCAGGTGGTATTTCTCCAGCTCCGTTTTGGTGAAGTTGGCCTTGCCGTTTTCGGTCGTGAACTTCCGGTCGCGGGGGCCGTTGGGCAGGTAGAACCCGCCGGGGCGACGCAGCTTCTCGTTGAAGTTCTCGAAGCCCGGAATCACGCGGCTGATGTGGTCACGAATGACGTCGTAGTTTTCCGTCATGGCTACCCAGTCGTCGATGTTGGTCTTGTCGCCGAAGGTGGCAATGGCAACACCGCACAAGATGGCTACTTCGCTCATCATCTGGCCCGCCAGCGGCACCAGAATGCCCTTGTTCTGGCTCACCACGCCCATCGAGTTTTCGCAGGAAGTCATCTGGTGTCCCGACTTCTGCATGTCGATATCGACGTGCGCGAAGGTAGGGAGCAGCAGGCTGGTTTCGCCGGTGGTGAGGTGGCCACGGTTGAGCTTGGTAGCCACAAATACCGTGAGGCGCTGCTTACGCATGCCTTCGGCAATAACCTCCGTGTCGGGGCCAGCGGCGAGTAGGTTGCCGCCCAGACTGAAGAACACTTTGGTTTTGCCATGATACATGGCCTTGATGCTGTCTACGGTGTCGAGGCCGTGCTCGTAGGGCGGCTGGAAGTTGAACTCCTTCGCCAGCGAATCCTGAAACTGCTTGGTAGGCTGTTCCCACACGCCCATGGTCCGGTCGCCCTGCACGTTGGAGTGGCCGCGCACCGGGCAGGTGCCCGCGCCGGGCTTGCCCACAGCGCCCTTCATCAAGAGCAGGTTTACCAGCTCCTGAATGGTTTGCACGCCCTGGCGCTGCTGCGTGAGGCCCATGGCCCAGCAAGCAATAATCTTCTTCTTGTTGGCCAGCAGGTTGGCGGCTTCCAGCAACTGCTCGCGTGAGCAGCCGCTCAGCTCCTCAATATCCTCCCAACTGGTATTCTTGATGTTTTCCACCACGGCGTCGTAGCCTTCGGTGTACTTGGCAATGAAGTCGTGGTCGATTACCTGACCGGGATTCAGTTCCTCGGCGGCCAACAAATGCTTCATCAGCCCCCGAATGAGAGCCATGTCGCCATCCACGCGCACTTGCAGAAACACGTCGGTGATGGGCGTGCCGTTGCTGAGCAGGGTGCCTAGTGCCAGCAGCGGATTCATGAAATCCTGCGGGTTTTTGAAGTGGTTGAGGCCGGCTTCCAGCAGCGGGTTCACGCTGATGATCTTGGCTCCGTTGCGCTTAGCCTCCTGCAACGCCGACAGCATACGCGGGTGGTTGGTACCGGGGTTCTGCCCGATAATCATAATCACCTCCGCCTCATGAATGTCATTCAGCGTGACGGAGCCTTTGCCTAGCCCAAGGGTAGTAGACAAAGCCGCGCCACTGCTCTCGTGGCACATGTTGGAGCAGTCGGGCAGGTTGTTGGTGCCCAGCATTTTGGCAAATAGCTGAAACAGGAAGGCCGGCTCGTTCGGAATCTTACCCGAGGTATAGAAAATAGCCTCGTCCGGCGATTCCAGCGCGTTCAGCTCCTGGGCAATAATGTTGAACACCTCGGGCCACTCAATGGGCTCGTAGTGTGTGCCGCCGGGGCGCTTTATCAAGGGGTGCGTGAGGCGGCCGGTGTTGTTCTGGTCGCGGTCGGTCATGCGCGAGAGCTCGGCCAGGCTGTGCTTGGCAAAGAACTCGGGGCCGGCGGCTTTGTCGTCGGCGTCGGAGGCAGTGGCTTTAGCGCCATTTTCGCAGAACTCCGCCACCGAGCGGTGGTGGTCCGGGTCGGGCCAGGCGCAGCTAGAGCAGTCGAAACCGTCTTTCTGGTTGAGACCGAGCAGCGCCTTGGTGCCACGCCCTACCCCGCCTTCGCTCCAGCTAAACTCCATGGATTTGATAACGGCCGTAACGCCCGCCGCTACCTTCGACGGTGCCTCCAGCTTCAGGCCCGTGAGGGCTTCTGGTGGCTGGGCCAGAATAGCATGCTTGAATTTAGCTCCGGCCACATCGGGGGCGGGGATGGGGGTCTGGTCCCGGTCGCCCTGGGGGTCGGGGCGGTAATTATCGGTTACAGGGGCTTCACCCTGATCGGGACGCTCGCCGCTTTTCGGGGCATTTTCGGCCTTTTGCTCCTCGCTTTTCCCTGCTTTGGCGGGGTTGGTTTTCGGTGATTCTTCCATTACAATCTTGGGTGGTTTAGATTCAGGTATGTAGGAGAAGCCGCCCGCGCGCTAATGCCGACAGCCCAAGTCCTTCTCTACTAATATACGCAACTCAGTAGCATCGGCTACGTGCAGGGTAGCAGAAAGACCAATTTCTTCAGACGCAACCCAATTGCGCGCTATTGTTTCGGGCACTAGCACCGTGAGGCGACCCGGCAAATAGGCCACGCGCAGGGTTTCGGCGGCAGCCGTAGAGTTGTCGGGGGCGCGTTGCAGGGCATAGGTAAGCGTGCCGTCGGGGCCGGGCGCTAGTGGCACGTGGGAGGCTATTTGTCCGGTTTCGCCGAAGGTTGCTACCTCCTCTGCCGAGAGACGAAGGCGCAGGGTGTTATCTTCAAAACGGAGCTTCATGGGTGGGAAGTGGTGAAGTGGTGAGGTTGTGAAATTGTGAGGTTGTGAAGTAGCGAAAACGTGTGTCATCCTGAGCGCAGCGAAGAACCTTCTCACGATAGAATGATAAACGCGAGAACAAGTCGTTGCAACGCTCGTCGTGCTGACGTGAGAAGGTCCTTCGCTGCGCTCAAGATGACACACGTTTTTCTATCCCCTAGTTCACCATCTCACCTCTAACCCGCCACGGGTGAGTGTAAATATTATACCGCTGCTGACGCACAAAGCCCAGCAGCGTCATACCGAAATTGTGCGCGGCCTGGACAGCCAGGCTGCTGGGGGCGCCCACGGCGGCCAGCACCGGAATGCCCGCCACGGCCGCTTTCTGCACCAGTTCAAACGAGGCCCGGCCGCTTACCAGCAGCACGGTATCATGCAGGGGCAATTGCTCATTGAGCAGCGCCGCGCCAATGGCTTTGTCTAAGGCGTTGTGGCGGCCTACGTCTTCTCGCAGCAGGCGCAACTCGCCAGTAGGCGAGAAAAGGGCCGCCGCGTGCAGGCCGCCCGTTTGCTCGAATACCTCCTGCGCCGCCCGTTGCCGCTCGGGCAGCTCGTGGATGATGCTGGCCTCTAGGTAGGGGCCGTCGGTGGGTAGCACGGGGCAGCTGCTGGCGTGCACCGCGTCGATGCTGGTTTTGCCGCACACGCCGCAGCTGCTGCTGGTGTAGAAGTGGCGCTCCAGACGCGGCAGATCTACGGGTACGGAAGTAGCCAGCTCGGCGCGCACCACGTTTTCGCGCTCTTCTTCCTTGGTCACATCGGGGCAATAGATTACGCCGTTCAGCTCCTGCCGGCTACGGATGATGCCCTCGGTGAGCAGAAAACCCGCGGCCAGCTCAAAGTCGTGACCGGGTGTGCGCATGGTAATGGCCAACGTGCGGTGCTCGCGGGCGGCCGTCGGCCCGTAGCCTACCCTGATTTCCAGGGGTTCTTCGGCGGCCAGCACGTCGGTGGCAGGGATGGCGCCGTGCCCGGCCGTCACCTTCTGCACAGTTACGTACTCGTAGCTGGTGGGGGGTAGGAAAGATTGCACAGGATGAAGGGTAGGAAATGATGGGTATAGTATCCTAACCTCTTTTGCCGGGTACAAGTTTGCCAGGACCTACTGATGGCTGCCGGTCCGACGCCGTAGGCGCTCAACCGGTCGTCGTTGCAGTCGGCCGTGCCGCCGGGGTAAGCACGGGCAGACGGCCGCGCCGGTTGGGCCGACATCAGCACGAAGCTTGTTCAACGACGACCGGTCGGACGCCTACGGCGTCGGACCGGCAGACGGGCAGGTGCCTTGCGCCGCTAGCTTGTCAGCAGCAGTTGCTCGTAACCGCCCATCACACCTTCCAGCGACAAGTGCTGCTCGGCGTAGCGGCGGGCGTTTTGGCTGTACTGGGTGGTATCCTGCGCTATAGCCGCGGCAATGCCTTCATTCAGGGCCTGTTGGTTTTCGGCTTCTACCAGAATGCCCATCTGGTGTTCCTGCACCAGCGCATACATGCCCGAGCCAGGGTTGGAGGTGATGACGGCCACGCCCCCTACTGCCAGCACGGTGGTCAGCTTAGAAGGCATCACCAGGTCGCCGGCATTGGCTTTCTGGATGATGAGGTGCACATCGGCAGCATTCAAAAACTGGTTGAACGTTTCGATGGGTTGCAGGGGTAGGAAAAACAGGTTGTGCAGTTTCATCTCCTCAGCTAGCGCTTGCAGCTTGGCTTTATAGGGCCCCGAGCCGCAGATAATGAACTTGAGCCGGGGCTGCGCCCGAAACTCGTGGGCTGCTTGCAGAATGGCTTCCAGACCTTGTTTTTCGCCAATAGCACCCGAGTAGAGCAGCAGCTGGTCGTCGGCCGCAAAGCCCAAGGCCTCGCGTAGGGGGGCCTTGTTGGGTAGAGGGTAGAAGCGGGTGGTGTCGGTCCAGTTGAGGAACAGGCGTACAGGTTTATCGGTCTTCTCCTGCACTTTGCGCACCATGCCTTCGCCTACGCTGGTAATCAGGTCGCACTGCCCGAAGATGTAGCGCTCTACCCCAAACAGCAGGTCAATCACCTTGGGCGACTTAATCATTTGCAGGTCACGGGCGGCTTCAATCTGCAAGTCCTGAATGTGGTAGGCCATTTTGCCCCCTCGAATCTTCTTGTAGAGCACGCCCAGTAACCCGAATTGGAAGGAGGGAACCACCGTCACCACGTAGTCAAACTTCTTCCCGAAAAGCAACTGCACCACCTTAGCGCCGGCAGTCAGCAGAAAGGAGAAGTCCAGCAGAATGCGCTTGAGGCCGGTAGGCTTGGCGGGCACATACATGGGGCAGCGGTGCACCGTGAGGCGGTTGCCTTTCTCGGTGGTTTCCTGCTCAGTTTTATACCAGAAGCGGTTTTTCACGTAGGGCTCCTGCACCTGCCAGTAGGGATAGTAGGGGTAGGCCGTTACCACGGAGCAGTCGTAGCCATTGTCCGCAAACCACGTCATCATCTCGCCGCTGTACTTGCCAATGCCAGTGGGTTCGGGTGCGTAGTTGTACCCTATCAGGAGGATTCTTTTCTTCATACAAGCAAGCCGGGTTGAAAAACGAGCTACGTAGCGTAGCCTTCGCTGCACAAATTTGGCTGGATTCTACGTGCTTCCTAATCAAGCGGTATTTTTTGATTGTGAGCAGCAGCCGTTTCCATAGCCTGCTGGGCAGCTTGCTCGTCGGCCACTGAGGGCTCCATGTACAAGGCTTGCAGATGGGGCGAGCTGGTGAGGCGCGCCAGGTAGTTCACGGCATCGGAGTAGTGCGTGCGCAGCTCTTGGTACTTCTGCCAGGCAGCTTCCTTGTCTGTCATCACCGGAATACCCTCGGCGGCCAGTTGCTCCAGGGCCGCCGTGTAGGCTGCCGGATCGGGGTCCATAATAGCATTGTCTTCCCGTCCCCAAAAGGTTATTCGCGTGTGAGAATGGTCGTGAAAGTAGCGCATAATTCGGTTGAGCGACAGGCACCCGGCCCGAAAGCAAAGCTGCGTGTAGCGGTTGTGAGGCTGGTCTACACCACTGAGAATGAGCGCAGCTGCGTCTAGAATAATATCCGCGGCCGTTACCCAGGAGCGCCCCGGCTG
Organism: Hymenobacter citatus; assembly: GCF_014333615.1. Classification (GTDB taxonomy): domain Bacteria; phylum Bacteroidota; class Bacteroidia; order Cytophagales; family Hymenobacteraceae; genus Hymenobacter; species Hymenobacter citatus. The sequence continues at coordinate 388,880 of NZ_JACSCY010000003.1, forward strand.
CGGCGACCGAAAAAACGTGAGCATGGGCAGCGACGTGTGACTGGCCTCCAGCTCCACAAACCAAACAGCCCACTGGTCCCATTCCTTTTGGTCGTCGTCGAGAGCATGGGAGCGGCCCAGCCAGCATACCAGGTCGATGGCCGAGCGGTTGTTGCCGGCGCGCAGCTCCAGCTGGCTCACCACGGCCTCACGCCGGACAAAGGCCTGATACATGGTCGGAATGTACGAAATCAACAGTGTGATAAGCAGCAGGCCCAGCGCCGCCTCGGAGTAGGAAAAGGCACTGACTACGAGCGAGCGGGACTCGTCGGTGCCCAGCGTGAGCAGGGAACTGCTGCTGAGTTTGTAGCACCGGGCCAGGCTGCCACTGCCCAGGGCCCAGTAGATGGCAGTGTACCCGGCCGCTACCAGCGCCAGGCATATCAGGGGAAGCATTACTAGCCCTACCGGTGCAAACAGCGCCATCACCCGGTCGCGCTGGGCGTAGGTTTTGCCAAGTACTGCCACCGTATCGAATAGGTAGCGCACCAGTGTCAGCGCCCACTTATTGATGCGTACCGCTTCGCTGCGGGGCAACACGAAGGAGCGCACGGCAGCCAATACCGTGGCCAATACTAGAAAGATTCCTCCTATAAAGATGGGCACTCGCCACCATATATCCGACATAGCCTGTTGCGCTGCTCCGTGAGTAAGATTTCTCTATACGGCGGCGCCCACATACTGGCGCTTTCTTCTTTCTATTGCTGCCATCGTCTCAGGTTTAGGCGGTTGGAGTAGTGCACACGCTTTGGTCTGTGTCCGGCGTTGAGAGCCTATACCCCTACCCTATGCTGCTTATCGACGACTTGCAGATGGAGCGCGACATTCTGCCGCTCTTCAATTTTACGCACCAAGAGCAGTCGGAGGATGCTTTGCGACGACTGTTCGACGAACGGCCACCCACGCCGGCCGCTGTAGCCGAGCGCCAAGCCATCCTTCAGGCCTTTCTTAGAAACTGGGCGGTGCTGGCCGATTTCTCCTACTCGGTGCTGTATTTCCGCGGAGCGCAGTCGTTTATGCACGAGGTGCAAAGCGGGCGCCTACAGCTGGCCAACGGGGCAAAGGCACGGCTGCAATTCTTTTTTTCGGAGGAGAAGCGCCACCAGATTCAGTCGCAGGTGGTGCAGCTGGTTATCTTTTTGGAACGGCTGCAAACGCACTACCTCACGCGCCTCAACCCGGCCGATTTTCCGTCAGCTTTCAGAGCTGAGCTCACCGCTGCCACTGCTTTTCTATCGGTGTTTAACTTAGGCGCACAGACCGCGGCAGTGCGGGAAAATGCCTTCACCACCTCCCACATCCTTCAGACGACCAACGCTGTGCAGAAACTAACAGCGGAAGAAACCGCGGCATTCTGGTCGTTTCTGTTTCGGTTTGAGGCGTATTGGTCGGTGGCGAAAGGTGTGGTGCAGCACCAATTGTGCTTTGCCCAATTCGACGCCCAGCAGTTTGTGATAGAAGACCTTTATCACCCGCTTGTGCCCCAGGCAGTGCGCAACTCCTTCCAGCTGCGGCCCGGCGAGAACGTACTCCTACTCACAGGCCCTAATATGGCCGGCAAGTCTACGTTTCTGAAAGCCCTGAGCTTGTGCGTGTATCTGGCGCACCTGGGCCTGGGCGTGCCGGCCACGGCGTGCACCCTACCCTAATTCGATACCATTGCAGTCAGCATCAACCTCAACGACAACCTGCGTAGCGGCTACAGCCACTTCATGACCGAGTTGCTGCACCTCAAAACCGTAGTGGAGCAGTCAGGGCAAGAGAAGCAGCGGTGTTTTGCGGTGTTCGACGAGTTGTTTCGCGGCACTAATCAGGACGATGCGCTGGACATCACCCAGGCAACCATTAGCGGCCTCACGCGCTTTCCAGGTTCTGTTTTCTTTGTCTCTACCCACCTGTTGGGACTCGAAGCGAAATTAGCGCCGCTGGGTGCGGCCGTGGGCGCCTACTGCATCGACTGTTCCATTGCCAACGGCCGACCGGTATTTTCCTATCGGCTCTGCCCGGGCTGGTCGCAGCTGAAGATCGGGCGGTTGCTCTTTGACGAGGTAGGATTGAACACGCTCCTGAAATAGCAAGCGATACTCATGGGCCGGTGTTTCACTTCTAATTTTCCACTCGCTATAAAAATCCTACCGTTCGCTGCAAAAAAGTAGCAACTCAGCAAAAAGGGCCGACTGTCCGGCCGTAGCGGCGTCATCCTTGTACTAGTCCATGCAGCAGAAAAAACAGTTTAACTCTCTGATTTACATAACTGCGCAATCTTCCTTTCAATTTGTTTTCACTCACATTTTAGGTAGTATACCATGGCTTACTCTACGAACACTCCTGCTGGTCAATCGGTACAAAGCATCCTCGACTCGCTACCCGGCCTGATGGCTGTAGCCGTGGTGGATATTCAGTCGGGCATGGCCCTGGCGTCGCACTCCAACACCCCCAACCTGAACCCCGAAACCGCGGCGGCTTACAACACGGAGGTAGTGAAGCAAAAGCAAAAGGCCATGACGGCCCTGAAGCTGTCGGGCGAAAAAATTGATGATATCCTCATCAGCCTCACCAATCAGCTGCACTTGCTCAACATCACGGAGGACGGTAAGAAGTTCATCTACTTGGTAGTAAACTCCCGCGACACCAACCTGGCCATTGCCCGCGACGTGTGCCGTCAGGCAGCCGAGGTGCTGAAGTAAGCACTGGGTTATATCATAACAACAGAGCCACTCCAAATTGGAGTGGCTCTGTTAGTTTTAAGGCTGTTGTAGAAGCTATTCAGGAAGTTACCAGAACGTCATGCTGAGCGCAGCCGAAGCATCTCGCTTGCTTCCGGTAATTACTACCTGGCGTCAGCACGCGAGATGCTTCGGCTGCGCTCAGCATGACATTCTTTTTTCGTACGCCTACCTTATCCCCCAATCGTCGACATCGATTCGAAGCTGAGCTGGTGTAGGGGGCGCTGGCTTTCGGCCTCGAAGCCGTTGGCGGCGCGGTAGCGGAAGGCGTTGGAGAGGGCCGCTACGATATCCCCATCGGAGGAGCCGCCGCGCAGCATGGCCCGGATGTCGAGCACACCCTGGTCGTAAAGGCAGGTTTTGAGGCCGCCCTCGGCCGTGAGGCGGATGCGGTTGCAGGTGCCGCAAAACGTGCGCGAGTAGGCCGCAATAATACCAATGCTACCCTGGTGCCCGGCCACGCTATACTCGCTGGCCGTGGCGCCCACAGGGGTAGGCAGCGGCGTGAATGCGCCGAAATGCTCCTCCAAGTGCTCCCGAATACGGCGGTGATTCCAAGGTAGGGTGGCCGCGTGGCTGCCGCCGTTGAAAGGCATTTCCTCGATGAAGCGCATTTCAACGGGCAGGTCGCGGGTCAGCTCGGCCAGCGGAATCAAGTCCTGAATGTTCTGCCCATCCATCACCACCGCGTTGATTTTCACCTTGATACCGGCCGCCAGCAGGGCGTAAAACGTGTCGAGCACCTGGGGTAGCTCGTCGCGGCGCGTGATTTGGTGGAAGCGGGCCCGGTCCAGTGTATCCAGGCTCAGGTTTACGGCGCGCACACCCAGGCGGGCCAGCTCCGGCACGTGGGGGGCGGTGAGTACGCCGTTGGTGGTCAGGCTGATGTCATTAATGCCGTGGATGTGCGTGAGCTGCTCGATGAAGCCCATCAGGCCTCGCCGCACAAATGGCTCGCCGCCCGTGAGGCGCACTTTACGCACACCCAAACCAGCCAATAGCGTCACCAGGCGCGTCATTTCCTCGTAGGTCAGCAGCTCCTGGCGGGGCACGTACTGGATGCCTTCTTCGGGCATGCAGTAGAAGCAGCGCAGGTTGCAGCGGTCCGTTACGGCCAGGCGCACGTACTCCAGCGGCCGGTTGTGCGAATCGTAGAGAACAGTAGGAGTAACGGACATGAACAAATGCGAAAACGCCTCGCCAATGCCGACGAGGACAACTATTGGAACAAAAAGCGGGTAGGCTTCTTTTGCAGGTACTACTTAAGCAACAAAACAGTTGCTTTGTTCATTCTTTCGCCCAATGAAATTAACCATCGCCCTTTTCGGCATCACCCGCGAGATTGTGGGCCGCCCTACCCTGGAGCTGACCACACCCGACGGCCATTCGGTGCAGAATCTACTGGCGGAGCTGCGCCAACAGTACCCCGCGCTGGGCAAGCTCAGCAGCCTGGCCGTGGCCGTCAACAACGACTACGCCACCGACGACACCGCTCTGCACGAGCGCGACGAAATAGCTCTGATTCCACCCGTAAGCGGTGGGTAAGCAATATCTTAGCTGTCTGTCATCCTGAGCTTGCGAAGGACCTTCTCACGTAAGAACGACAGACGTACCAACGACTCGTTCTACCGACATAAGGTCCTTCGCAAGCTCAGGATGACAATTTTTTCTGGACATACCCACACCCGAATGCACATCGACCTCACCGACCAACCCATTGACATCACTGTCGCCCTGCAACTGGCCGAGGACGACGGCGCCGGGGCGGTCAACTCGTTTATTGGCACGGTACGCAACCAGAGCACCGGCCGCCGCGTGGTGCGCCTCGACTACGAAGCCTACGACAGCATGGCCCTGCACCAGCTGCGCAAAGTAGCCGAGCAGGCTCAGGAAAAGTGGCCCATGCTGCGCCAGGTGGTCGTTATTCACCGCAAAGGCACCCTGCACATCGGCGACGTAGCCGTGATTGTAGCCGTGTCTACCCCCCACCGCGCCGAGTCGTTTGCGGCTTGTCAGTATATCATTGACACCTTGAAGCAGGTGGTACCCATCTGGAAGAAAGAGTTTTACGAAGATGGCACCACGTGGGTAGCGGCACACCCGTAGGTAGGGTGTGAGGGAAGGGGTAGGAGAGCAAGAAGATTGTCATCCTGAGCAGCGCGAAGGATCTTCTCACGTGTGAACGATAATCGTAGCAACGACTCGTTCTACCGTGAGAAGATCCTTCGCGCTGCTCAGGATGACACAAGAGAGGGAACGTTACCCAGCCGTTTCAATCAGCTGCACAGCTTTTTCCAGCACCTCGTCCCTCCCCTCTTTGATGCCTTGAATGGTAGGTTTCACCTCGATATCCGGCACAATGCCGATGCGCTGAGTTTCGCGGCCGTCGGGGTAGTACACGCCCAGGCCGGTAATCCAAGTGGAAACTCCACCGGGTAATACAATGGTAGACACATCGCCATCGGCGCCGGCCGTGGTGCTGCCGATAACGGTGGCATTAGGGGCGGTGCGCAGAGCCATAGTAGTAAATTCAGCCTGGCTCTGCGAGATTTCGTTGACAAGAATGACCACCTTTCCAGGGTAGAATTGGCCTATCCCTGACCGTACATATTCCGGTTGCTTGACAGGAAACTGCCCTGGATACGTAACATCCGGGCGACTGAGAAATGCAAATGATGTGGATTTACGGACCAAGTACTGCGACAAGGGCAACACTACAAACTCAGCTGGGTAATTACGAATATCGATAATGAGACCTTTGGTTTCCTTAGCAGCCCGCATCACTTCCGGCAGCTTACTTTTCTTTATGGTACCCAGCGCGAGGTAACCAATGTTGCCCGGCAGCAGGCGCCAGGGCGAGGCCTCTGCGTCCGGCGTGCCCCAATCCATTTTCAGGTTGAGCTTTGTACCCTCGTAGCGGGTGATAATCAGCGGAAACTCCTTGCCGTCGCGGCGCACAACTACAGGCACCTTTTCTGTATGCCCGCGCAGCAGCAGTTTAGCGATGTCGCGTAGCTGAGCGGGCTCGTTAGAAGCGGGGACAAGGGGCTGCCACTTTTTCACCAATTCCGGCACTGGGACGCCACCGATTTGCACTACCACGTCGCCCGGTTGCAGGCTCGATTCCTTTCCAAGGACAGCATTGTAGTAGTCGGTCACCACGGCCTGGTTTTCTATGAAGCGAAGACGTACGGGCGCATATAATTTACCCTCGTACTTATTTAACACCTCATCTTTGTAGATACCAGCATGGGAATCGTGAATGCGGGCAATGAGTGCCTGTAATGTGAGGCGGTACTGCTCGGCCGTGCTGCTACTGGTCAGCTTGGGAATGAACTCCGGCAGCACTTGTTGCCAATCTTCGCCGATGGCATACCGGTAGGGAAAGAAATAGTCAACCATGTTCCAGAAGCGGTAGAGCGCCAACAGGCGCAGCCCGGCGTCGGGGGTTTCGGCGCGGCCATATGGTGCTTCGTGCTGGAATACAGCGTTTTCTACTCTCGGAGCCGTGCTCACATAATAATGCGCGCCTTGGTTCCGGTTCTGGCGCAGATAAAGGAGTTGAGTGCTGAGTGCGTCGCTAAGCTGTTTTTTATCTGATAGCCAAGCCAGATCAGGTTGCAGGCGCACTTTGTCGGCGGGCAGCTCTTTGCACGTTTTGCACTTGGGCACCTCGCCGAATTTTGCTACCCAGCCGTGCAGCACCTCACTACGAGCGGGCTCGTTGGGCGCCGCCAGCACGGCGGGCAGCACCCGAAACAGCTCGGCGTCCATGTTGAAGTTGCCAGCCGCCACGGCGGGGTGGTAGTACTTCACAAAACCCCACACCCGCCCCAGCACTGCCAGGTTTTCTACCTGCTGCTGATTGAGCTTTTCGGGAAACACAATGCCGGAGCGTTGCTGAAAGGCGGTATCCTGAGCCGCCGGAGCAGTTTTTTGCGCTAGGGAAACGGTAGCGCAGCTCAGCTGGAATCCCAGCGCGAGGTAGAATAGCTTCATAGAAAGAAAAGAATAAACGTATGTGATATGAAGTCAGGAAGATAGCAGAAGCACTAGATATAGTGTGGCACTTACTCCGCCACCCGCATCAATAGGCCTAATCAGTAACCCATATAGTGTACTGACGGGGTGCCTCGTCCCCCGCCGAAAAAGGGAAGCCGAGAGGAACCCAAGAAGTAGGAATGCCATTCAACGAGCATTCAACTTTTAACACGCAACATTTCAATCGTCCGGTTCCCCCGGCTCCGAGTAAGGGTAGGGAAGTCGCGCATCCGCAACGGCCATTCCGAGCGGCGCGAAGAATCTGAGTGAAACCATTTCGGAATAATTACTCAGATTCCTCACGCTGCTCGGAATGACAATTCTACCCGGCTGTTTCAATCAGCTGCACAGCTTTTTCCAGCAGTTCATCCCTACCCTCCTTGACGCCTTGGATGGTAGGCTTCACCTCGATATCCGGCACAATGCCGATGCGCTGGGTTTCGCGGCCGTCGGGGTAGTACACGCCCAGGCCGGTAATCATGGTGGGGATGCCGCCGGGCAGCATGATGCTGGACACGTTGCCGTCGGCACCGGCTGTGGTGCTGCCGATAACGGTGGCGTTGGGGGCGGTGCGCAGGGCCATGGTGGTGTATTCGGCCTGGCTCTGCGAGATTTCATTCACTAAGATGACCACTTTACCAGGGTAGGGCTTCACCACGCCGGGCGACACCGAAACGGGTTCTGGCATCAGGGGGAAAGTGCCTGGAGAGGTTATGTCGGGCCCGCTGAATAGCGCAAACTGCGTGGGTTTGGGCACCAGGTACTGCGACAGGGCAAACACCACGAACTCGGAGGGGTAGTTGCGGATATCAATCACCATTCCCTTCGTACCTTCTGCGGCCTGCATAATTTCCGGCAGCTTATTTTTCTTGATCGTGCCCAGCGAGAGGTAGCCGATATTACCCGGCAGCAACCGCCAGGCTGAGGCTGCTGGGTCCGGCGTGCCCCAATTCATTTGCATATCGAGCTTGGTGCTTGCGTAGCGCGTGAGCGTGAGCGGAAATTCCTTGCCGTTGCGGCGCACCACTACGGGTACTTTCTCTGTGTTGCCGCGCAGCAGCAGGTTGGCAATGTTGCGCAGCTGAGCCGGCTCGTTGGAGGCCGGGGCAAGGGGCTGCCACTTTTTCACCAGATCCGGCACCGGCACGCCGTCGATTTTCACCACCACGTCGCCCACTTGCAGGCCCGATTCTTTTCCGAGCGCCGCATGGTAGTAATCCGTCACTACGGCCTGGTTTTCCACGAAGCGAAGGCGCACCGGCGCGTACAGCTTACCGTTGTAGTGGGTCAGCACCTCATCCTGATAAATATTGGCGTGCGTATCGTGAATGCGGGCAATGAGCGCCAACAGGGTAAGGTGATACTGCTCGGCGGTGTTGCTGCTAGTCAGCTTGGAAATAAACTCCGGTAGTACTTGTTGCCAATCTTCCCCAATGGCATACCGGTAGGGGAAGAAGTACGCAATCATGTTCCAATAGCGGTAGAGCGCCAATAGGCGCAGCCCGGCATCGGGTAGCACGGTGCGGCCATATGATGCTTCGTGCTGAAAGACGGGGTTACCTACGTTCGGAGCCGCACTCACGTAGTAATGCTCCCCCTGGTTGCGGTTTTGGCGCAGGTAGGCGAGTTGATTACGAAGCGCTTCGCCGAGCTGTTTTTTATCCGATAGCCACGCCAGATCGGGTTGCAGGCGCACTTTGTCGGCGGGCAGCTCTACGCACGTTTTGCACGCGGGCACTTCGCCAAACTTCGTCACCCAGGTACTCAGCAGTTGGCTGCGTTTCTTCTCGTTGGGCGCCGCTAGCACGGACGGTAGCACCCGAAACAGCTCGGCGTCCATGTTGAAGTTGCCGGCGGCTACGGCCGGGTGGTAGTATTTCACGAAGCCCCATACCCGGCCCAGCACTGCCAGGTTTTCTACCTGCTGCGTGCTCAACTTTTTTGGAAACATAATCCCCGAGGCCTGCTGAAACGCCGTGTCTCGCGCCGCTGGCTTAACGGATATGGTTCGCGTAGCTACAGCGGACAGCGGTTTATCATCAATGGTTAGCTCCAGGTCGTCGAACCAGGCGGTGCCGGTGCCGGCCAAAATGCCGCCGAACAGAATATATTCTGCCTGCTCCTCCAGGGGCAGCGTAATGCTGAACTGCTTCCAGTCGGTAGTGCCCCGCATGGACTGGTCCTGGGTGTTTTTGAAAGCCACGGAGCCGCTTGAACCATCTTCGCGCAGCCAGATGGCCGCCGAGCCCTGCTCCAATACGCCCTCCGTTTTGATGAAGCCCTTCAGCGTAACCGACTTACCCGCGTATTGCGCCGGAATTCGCAACGTAGCCACGCCAAATTGCCCCTGCTTGGCCTGGCTGTCCTGCATCCGCAGCGCATACTTGCCTTGGTGGCGCACTACTGAGTCGAGGGTGACGCGGTAGCCTTTGCCGTTGTTGGTGTACCAAGTAGCAGGCAATTGACCACTGGGATACTCAAAATCATAGGTAGTCGCCGGAGCCGCAGTTTGCGCCAGGGAGACGGTAGCACCGCCCAGTTGCAATGCCAGCGCGAGGTAAGGTAATTTCATAGGAAAGAGAAGAATAGGTGTATGGCATATGGAGTCAGAAATGTAGTAGAAGGTAGCAGGTAGGCTTTAAAATTTATAGCCCCGAAGCGCGAACTATGTAGTTCACGCTTCGGGGCTATTGTACCAGTTGTTGTTCTGAGGCGCGAACTACATGGTTTGCGCTACTATATGGGTGCTTCAGCTCAACGCCTACGCCCTGGCAGGGTAGGGGCGCCTGCAAGGCGCCCCTACCCTAGCTCCCGCTCGGCGGCTTCGCGCTCCTGAGGCGTATTGATGTTGCGCAGCTCCTGCGGGGCCGGCGGCATCAGGAGCTGAATTTCGCTGTTAATGAGCGCTTTGCGCGGGCAGGAGTAGCCCAGGGCTAGAAATTGTAGCAGCACCGCGTAGCTGCGCGGCTCCCAGATGGTGATGAGCGGCTCGGGCCATTCGTTGTGGGGGCTCTGATAGGCCGTAGCCACGCGGCCGGCGTGACGGTGCGCTACCAGGTGGCGCAGGGTTTCGGCGGAGAGGAAGGGCAGGTCGCAGGCCACCACCAGCCAGGCCGCGTTGGGGTCGTGGCGAAAGGCGGTGAGGATGCCGCCCATCGGGCCGAGGTCCAGGAACTGGTCGGGTAGGGGCGTGAGGCTGGGGGGGAGGGCGTCGGCCTGGTCGGCGCGGCAGGACACGAATACGTCCTGGCACACCTCGGTCAGCAGGCCAGCGGCGTACTGGCGCTGCTCCTGGCCGTGGTAGCGCAGCTGGCCTTTGTCGGTTTGCATGCGCTGGCTGTGGCCGCCGGCCAGCACTAGGCCACGCAGAGGCGGCGCACTGGCCTGCCACCATTGTAGTAGCCAGTCGGCAATGGTCGCGGTATCGTCGAGGGCGAGGACAGTAGGCTGCCGCTCGCCCAGGTGGGCTTGCAGGTAGGCGGGCAGCTCGGTTTCGCCTTCACTCAGCAAAATCAGCTGCACGTCGGTGAGGCGGTCGAGCTTCTTTTCGAGCGGTTTTTTGGTGCTGATGATGGCAATCTGCTGCTGGGCGCGGAAGTGGTTGCCATTCACCAACACCAGGCTTTGGCTGCCCAGCCAGTGCTGCTGGGCAAACTTGTCCATGCCGCGCTGCACATCAAGGCGGCGAAAATGGATTTTGTCGGTCAGCTCGGCGGCGGCGCCTACGGTCAGCAAGGTATCGGTGGGGGCGGCTTCGTCGCCGGTGGCGTGGTCGGCGTCTACGTAGGCCGCGTGCAAGGTAGGCGACAGGTGCGGCAACAGGCGCGCTACCAAATCTTTAATCACGCCGCAGGGCGCGCCCAGAATAGCTAGCTCCTGGCGATTGAACTCGCCGGTGGCGGGCCGGGCCAGGGCGGCGTGCTTGGTGTGCGGGGCGGGTAGGGGCTGGTTAGTCGGCATGATGAAAATCCTGTTTGCCGCCCGTTTTTTCGAGCAGGCGCGTTTCCTGAATAACGATGTTGTGCGACAAGGCTTTGCACATGTCGTAGATGGTGAGGGCGGCTACGGATGCTCCCGTGAGGGCTTCCATCTCTACGCCGGTTTTGCCGGTTACGGAAGCCGTACATTCAATAATTACCGCATCGGGCTGCTGCACTTCTATGCGCACCTGGCAATCGTCGAGGCCCAGCGGGTGGCACAGCGGAATCAGCTCCGAGGTGCGCTTGGCTCCCATGATGCCGGCCAGAATAGCCGTTTGGAATACGGGGCCTTTGCGGGTAGGTAGGTCACCATCCTGCACCAGTTTCAGGATTTCGGAGCCTACTACTACAATGCTGCGGGCGCGGGCCACACGGCGGGTGGCAGTTTTGCCACCTACATCAACCATAGCCGGTTGCCCGCTGGCGTCGAGGTGGGTGAGTTTTTGATTGTCGGATGTCATCAGAATAGGTGGGTTGATTTCGGAGTGAGTTTATTTCTCGCAGAGGTAGGCGCGGAGGTTCGCAGTGTTCTAGCGGTTGCGTTCTGCGAACCTCCGCGCCTCCCTCCGCGAACCTCTGCGAGAAAGTACATACGGTGTACTTCTGCGGAAGCAGTATAACCAAACCAGCCGCAAATCGTCTAGCACTACCGCCGCCTGTCTTACAATTTCGCATTCTTTTGCCCTATGACTACCGTTGAAGAAGCCACCCGCCTGGTGCTGTCCACCGTTCGCGCACTGCCCACAGAAACGCTACCCCTACCCGATACGCTGGGCCGGGTGCTGCGCCAGGCCGTAACTGCCGACCGCGACTTTCCGCCCTTCCACCGGGTAGCCATGGATGGCATTGCGCTCAACTACGCAGCTATTGCGCAGGGTCAGACGCAGTTTGAGGTAGTAGGAACGCAGTTTGCCGGCCAGCCCCCTACCCCCCTCGCCAGCCCTTCCGCTACCCTCGAAATCATGACCGGGGCCATGCTGCCGCCCGGCGCCGATACGGTGGTGCGCTACGAGGACGTGGACATAGCAGAACTGCCCGACGGCCGCCGCGTGGCCACTGTGCGTGTGCTGCCGCCCAAAGCCGGGCACAACGTGCACGCCCAAGCCACCGACCGCCACCAAGGCGACATACTGTTACCGGAGGGCACCTTGCTGGGACCAGCCGAGGTAGCCGTAGCAGCCACGGTAGGCGCCACGCACCTGGTGGTGGCACAACGCCCGCACGTAGCCGTGGTGAGCACCGGAGACGAGCTGGTGGAGCTGGACCAGGCGCCCCTACCCTACCAGATCAGGCGCTCCAACTCTTATATGCTGCAAGCCGCCGTGTGGCAGGCCGGCGGCAAGGCCGAGCGGTTTCATTTCAACGACGACCCTGATGCCCTGCGCCAGGGCCTGCCGCCGCTGCTGCACCAGTACGACGCTGTGCTACTCAGCGGGGGCGTATCCATGGGCAAAGCTGATTTCCTACCCGCGGTATTGGCCGAGGCGGGCGTAGAACAGCTGTTTCATGGGGTACAGCAGCGGCCGGGTAAGCCCTTTTGGTTCGGGCAGCACCCGCAGGGCGCAGTAGTATTTGCGCTGCCGGGCAATCCAGTTTCCACGTTTGTGAACTACTGTCGCTACGCCGCGCCGTGGTTGCGGGCCGTGCAGCAGCCTACCCTACCCCCACCAGAACCCACGTTTGCCGTGCTGGCCGCTGATTTCACGTTTAAGCCGCCCGTTACGCATTTCCTGCTCGTGAGCCTGACCAGCACCCCCGATGGCCGGCTGCTCGCCACGCCCGAGCGCGCTCATGGCTCCGGCGACCTGGCCAGTTTGCTACCCAGCAGCGGCTTTTTGGAGCTTCCCGTTGGGCAAGACGAGTTTCTGGCCGGTACAGTGTGGCCAGTGTGGCGCTTCCGGTAGCTCAACCTATTTACAGAGACCCAACCCGGCTGTCCTTCTGAGCATGTGGCTTGATGCGCTATATGCTCAGGAGGACAGCCGGGTTGTTTTAAAATAGTGTGTTAAGAAAACTTAACAACGGTCTACGCTTACCCAAAGAGGGTTTATTACCTTTTTGATAAAATTTTATACATAACTGATATCAATAGATAATTCAATATTCTATATACTTGCTAAACACTTCAGCAAGTCACATTTTTTCTAACTATAATTCAACCATATGCGCGCTTTCTACTCTCTCCTCCTCTGCCTTTTTATTAGTGTTGGCTCGGCTGTAGCAGCCAAAGCTCCCAACAGACGCCCCGATTCGCACCGGCGCCACACGGTGAGCGACATGTTTAAGCCCCGCATGAGCCATTTTGGCACGGGCAAGCCCCTGGTGCCCATGCACAAGCGCGTGAAGCACGCCAAGGAGAAGTCGTTGAACTTCTAAAAGGCTTTATTCCTACACGCAAACGAGCCCGTCGCACTAAGTGCGACGGGCTCGTTTGCGTGTAGGACCTTGTGCCATTGTCAGGCTGCTTCCAGCACCTCGGCGTCGTTGTGCGCGGGCGAGTTCACGCGGGTGGTTACCACGTATTCCTTCATGCCATCGGTGGGGTAGGACACGAGTAGTTGCTGGTGGTCGGCGGGACTAAGGGTGTCGGCGAGCCAAGCTTGCTCTGCATCGGGGCCGGGTAGCACCACGGGCATGCGGGTATGCAAGCGGGCCATCAGCTCATTGGGCTCGGTGGTGATGATGGTGAAGGTAGGTAGCACCTCGCCGGTCTGGCGGTCAAGCCACTCGTCCCAGAGGCCGGCAAAGGCAAACGGTTGCTCGTCTTGCAGCAGAATGCGGTGCGGCACCTTGCCCTGGGGCGTTTGCTGCCACTCATAGAACGAATCGGCCAGCACTAGGCAGCGCTTGCGCTGGAGCAGCTGCCGAAACGAGGGCTTATCAACCAGCGTTTCGGCGCGGGCGTTGATGGGTTTCACGGCTTTTTTCAAGTCCTGCACCCAGCCCGGTATCAGCCCCCATTGCACCAGCTGAATTTTATCGGGTGCGGCGTTAGTGATGATGGGTAAGTGCTGCGACGGCGCGGCGTTGTAGTTGGGCTCAGCAGGCTCTGCGAGGGTAGCGCCGAAGCGCTTTGCTAGGCCCGCGGCGGGCGTGAGGGCAGTATAACGGCCACACATAGCGGTGAGTCAAAAAAGAGTGGAAGTAATGAAAGAAGCTGCTGCCGTTTGGAAGCAGGAAATTGGCAGCCGCAGAGAACATAGGGCCTTGCCTGTACCTATTTACGTTTAGCGGTTGGTTAGGTGCTGCGCGGCGCGATGCAATTCTACTGTAGTGTCAATAGCAGTTTCTACGTTGTCGTCTGTTTGTGTTACCTGGTGAATGGTGTAGAGACGCATACTTGCGTCTCATCGTTAAACGATTTTGTACACACGGCGCGGCCGATGAGACGCAAGTATGCGTCTCTACACCGTTCTATACAGGCACCGCCTTTTCCGAAACCGGATCGGCGGGTACAGGTTGCGCCAACACTACACAGGGCTTGCGGCGCAACGTGCGCAGGTGTAGCCCCCCAATCAGCAGCGTTAGAATGCCCTCGGCCAATACGGTGTGCTGCACGCCAATGTGCTCCGACACTGCGCCTACCAGTAGACTACCGAGCGGCACCAACCCGGCGTAGGCCAGCACATAGAGACTAAGCACCCGGCCCCGCAGGGCAGGCTCTACCGTGGTCTGAAGCAGAGTATTGCTGATGGTAATCTGCGACATCATCCCGAAAGCGCCTACCACCAAACACAGCAGGGCCAGTGGGTACCACGACGCCTGCGAGAACAGCACCAGCCCTACCCCAAAAATAAAGGTATTCACCGTGAGCACCTTGCTCAGGTTGACGCTGGCCTGCAACGACGCCAGAAAAATTGCCCCAATAAAAGCCCCCAGACCAATGGCCCCATCCAGCATGCCAAAGGTGCTGGCCGTGCCTTGAAAAACATCTTTGGCATACACGGGCAGCAGCGTGGTGAAGGGTAGCGCTAGCAGGCTGGCAAGCGCCAGCATCAACAGAATATGCCGGATAGCCGGCGTGGCAGCCACGTAGGCCAGCCCATCGCGTAGCTCAGCCAGCATGTTTTTGGTGTGCAGCTTGGCTACGTAGGGCGGCAGCCGAATGGCCAGCAACGAGCCAATAACGGCCACAAAGCTCAGCGCATTCAGGCCAAAGCAGGCCACCGCGCCCAGGTGCTCCAGCGCAAAGCCGGCCAGCGCCGGCCCTACCAGCTTGGCCAGATTCACCATGGAAGAGTTAAGCGCCAGCGCGTTGGGCAGGTCCTGGCGGTTCTTGATCAGCTCCGGCACCAGCGACTGGCGGGCAGGCACATCGAAGCCGTTGATGATGCCCAGCACGGTGCTCAGGCCGATGATGCCCCACACGGCATCGGGTCGTTGCCAGACCAGGAGCGTCAGCAGCAAGGCCTGCCCCATGGAGAGCACCTGCGTGAGCAGCAGCACACGGTAGCGCTGGTAGCGGTCGGCCACCCCACCCCCGAGGAAAGAAAATAGAGCGGCCGGAAACAGGGTAGCAAACACGCTTACCCCCAGCATTAGCTTGGAGTTGGTGTGCGAATACACCACCCAGCTAACGGCCGTTTTCTGCATCCAGGTGCCCATCAGCGACAACGACTGCCCACCAAAATACAACCGGTAGTTGCGGCTACGAAAGGCGCGGAACGTACTAAAATTCATGTAGAATATCGAGAACAGACAGCAGCTGCACCAGCAACCTGCTTTGCTGAGGAGCGCACGAGATGCCCCTATCCCCCAGCAAAGCGGGCAGCGAGTCGGCAGCGCCTCAACGGTCAAAATGATGCGTCCCCTACCCCTGGCAGCTATATCAGGGAAAAGGGACATTCCTTACTATCAACACGATGCTATCTGATAGTGTTCATGTCCTTGCCTTTATCTGGCGCCGGCCTGTTGCCAAAACCGCGCTTATCAGCTGCGCTTTGTACAGTGGCGCTTTCCTACTTCTGGCGTTGCTCCCGCTCGTTTAGGAGTTTTAGCAAGACACCATTGGTCCAGCCAAAGCCATCCTGCAACGGGTACTCGCCGCCACCTGCGGTTTTGTGGATGTCTTCCACGTTGTACTTCTCCAGCAGCTTGCCGGTTTCCCGGAACACGCGCACGTTCAGGCTGGTCCAGCGGTGGGCTACGGTATCGGCCAGGGCGTGGTGCTGGTAGCGGCGCAGGCCCTGCACGGCCAGGTATTGCAGGGGCGCCCAGGCGTTGGGGGCGTCCCACTGTTGGCCGCTCTCGTTGCTGGTCGTCAGCAGGCCCCCATCGCGCAGAAACTCGCTTTCGAGGCGGCGGGCGGCTTTGCGGGCCTGCCCCGTGGTGGCTACCCCATAGGCCAGCGGAAACACGCCGGCCAGGGTATGGATGCCAGCCCGGCGCTGCTCCGATAGATTGTAATCTACGTACCAACCGGCCTGCCGGTCCCAGCAGTATCGTCGAATAGCTTTAGCACGCGCATTGGCTTTCTGCGCATACCGCAGGGCTTTTCCCTGGCTGCTTCCCTGGCTGTTTTGGTCATACGCGCGGGACAATGTTTGCTCCAGCACCAGCAACAGGCAGTTCAGATCAACAGGCACCAGGTTGGTGGTTTCGATGGTAGCCATGGTATTGGCCGGCCCAAACCAGCGCGTACTGAAGTCCCAGCCCGAGGCGGCGGCGGCGCGTACGTTGCGGTAGAACTCCGGCAGCGGCTGCCGCGTGAGCTTGCCCACCGCCACGTCCTCGGCATACGACTCTTCGCGGGGCTGGTCGCTGCTGTCCCAGTAGCGGTTCAGCAACTCGCCTTTGGGCATGCGCACCACGCGGCGGGTGGCGGTGCCGGGTTGCAGCGAGTCGGCGCCGGCCATCCAGTAGGCGTACTCCTTTTCGAGCTGGGGGCGGTAGCGGGCCAGGGTAGCGGGCGTGCCTTCGGCCTGGGCCAATAGCTGCACCATCTGGGCAAAAAACGGCGGCTGCGAGCGGGTGAGGTAGTAGGTGCGGTTGCCGTTCGGAATGAACCCTACCTTGTCGATCAGATAGGCAAAATTATCCACCATATCGCGCACCTGCTGGGTACGGCCGGCCTCGCGCAGCCCCAGCATCGTGAAGTACGAATCCCAGTAGTACACCTCCCGGAAACGGCCGCCCGGCACCACGTAGGACTTCGGCAGCGCCACCAGCGACGAGTAGGGCGGCGCCGTGGCCCGCGCCGGGCGGCGCAGCACCGTCCAGAGCGTATCGAGGTGGTGCCGGATGCCGGCGGCCACGTTGCTGTGGTAGGTGGCGGTGTCTTCGGCGGGCAGCACGAAGTAGCGCTGGGTGAAGGCTTTCAGGTCGAAGCCGGGCTGGTCTTTCTCGCGTTGGTAGGCGGCCATCACCTCGGCCGGCGGCACGGTGGGCAGCAGGTCCACAAAGGTCTTGTTGTCGGGGTACACGCGGCCCAGTTGTACGGCTTCAAACAGGCCGGGGTAGAGCTGCCGGGGCGAGGGCTGGGCATGGGCCACACCAGTAGCTAAAAGCAGAAAACAGAGCAGAACGTTCTTCATCGTCATCGTCGTGGGTGGTGTCGGGAAGGGTATCTGCGGAAAACGCAGCCCCGGCGCAGAAGTTGGCACTATCCCTACCCTACGCCCCGTACATGCCCACACTTCACTTTCGGAAGCCCCGAAAAGCACGCTTATTTCTTGTTGCACTGATTGTTATGCGTACAATATCACAATCTCATTATATTATCATAACATTATCAATACGTTACGTAAAAGTAAAACCTACTACTAGCCTTTCCTCATCCTATTCTATGGAAAACACTTCAACTCTAGAAAGAACGGCGCAGGTTGCTTCCACTCACTCGTCCTCTTTGCAATCCAACAAAGGCCGGGTGGTGCGGGCTTTTCCCAGTGTCGTTTTCAAATACTTGCTTATTGGGTTTAGTATTCTGGTAGCGATGCAGCTGCTGATTGTGACGGAGTTCCTGAATGATATCCGGCCTGGCCGCCTGCTGTTCGAGAAGTTTTACTTCGACCGTGAAGCCAACTTCCCGGCTTTTTTCTCGGCGTTCATTCTCTTTTTTTCCTCGGTTTTGCTGGCTGTTATTGCCTCTTTGAAGCGGCAGGACCAGGATGGTTTTTGGCGGCAGTGGCAGGGCCTCAGCTTCGTTTTCCTGTTTCTGGCCCTCGATGAAAGCGTAAGCCTGCACGAACTCCTGATTGAGCCCCTGCACAACATGTTTCATCTAGAGGGCTACCTGCGGTTTTCGTGGGTGATAGTGGGCGGCATCTTCGCCGTGGTGTTTGCCGTGGCCTACCTCAAGTTCCTGTTTTCCTTGTCGCCGCCGATGCGGCTGCGCTTTATTCTGGCCGGCGCCATCTTCGTGCTGGGCGCGGTGGTGTTTGAAATGCTGGGCGGCAACTACTTCACCGACGGTAACCCCGACCCTACCACTGACAATCAAACGCCTACCTACCTTATCCTGATGACGCTAGAAGAAACCTTTGAAATGGGGGGTATTCTGCTGTTCATTTCCACGCTATTTGCCTATATCAAGCAGCATTACAACAAGCTGATTATTTCCGTTGAGATGGTGAAGTTGTGAAATGGTGAAATGGTGAGTGGTGAGATGGTGAATGCAGAATACGGCTGTCATCCTGAGTGCAGCGAAGGACCTTCTCACGTTAGAAAGACAAGCGTTGCAACGACTTGTTCTTGTAGTCATCGTTCTAACGTGAGAAGGTCCTTCGCTGCACTCAGGATGACAGCCGTATTCTGTACTCACCACTCACCATTTCACCACTCACCATCTCACCACCCTAATGCCTGACTTGCTGCTGACCGTTGCGCATAGCTTTCGGGTGCCGGGGCTGGGCGTGGTGGCGCTACCCGCCGAGGCGGCTCCGCGTCTCCTACCCCTGGACCTGCACACGCCCTTGTCGGTGACGGTCATTTTTCCGGACAATCATAGTGAGTCTGTGACGGCCACTGTGGAGGAAGTGGAACACGAAGGCACCACCCAGCGCGGACTTTTATTGGAGTTCACAACACCCATTTCCCTACCCCCTGGTACCCGCGTCGTATCAACGGAGGCTATGCTGGTATCGAATAATTCAATGGGAAAACCGTACCTTTTCTAAACTCAAGTCAGTTTATAGCAGTTATTTCGGGGCACCAAAACCATCCAACACTACCACTATGGCAGACGAAACCAACAATGGCCAGCACACGCCCGCCGACGGTACCGGCACCGCCGTGAACGGCGTAGGCTCTTCGCACGACCAGCGCACCGCGGCCGGCGAAAATGCCCAAACCCTGACCACCCGCCAGGGCCACCCGTTGACCAACAACCAGAATCTGCGCACCGTGGGCAACCGCGGTCCGGCTACGCTGGAGAACTACCAGTTCATTGAGAAAATCAGCCACTTCGACCGCGAACGGGTACCCGAGCGCGTGGTGCACGCCCGCGGTGCCGGCGCCCACGGCGTATTCGAAGCTTACGGCAAGGTAGGCGACGAGCCGATTGAAAAGTACACCCGCGCCAAGTTGTTCAACACCAAAGGAAAAGAGACGCCCGTGTTCGTGCGCTTCTCTACGGTGGGCCACGGCGGCCACTCGCCCGAAACCCTGCGCGACCCGCGCGGTTTCGCGGTGAAATTCTACACCGAAGACGGCAACTGGGACCTGGTAGGCAACAACCTGAAGGTGTTCTTCATCCGCGACGCGATGAAGTTCCCGGACCTGATTCACTCGCAGAAGCCTGACCCGGTGCACAACCGCCAGACCGGCGAGCGGATTTTCGACTTCATCTGCAACACCCCCGAGACCATGCACATGGTGTCGTTCCTGTTCTCGCCCTGGGGCATTCCGGCCAACTACCGCCAGATGCAGGGCTCGGGTGTGAACACCTATAAGTGGGTGAACAAGGACGGCGACGCCGTGCTGGTGAAGTACCACTGGGAGCCCATGCAGGGCGTGAAAAACCTGACCGCTGGCGAGGCCGAGAAGATTCAGGCCAAGAACTTCAACCATGCTACCCAGGACCTGTACGAGAACATCAAGAAGGGCAACTTCCCCAAGTGGGAGCTGCGCGTGCAGATCATGTCGGACGACGAGCATCCGGAGCTGGACTTCGATCCGCTGGATGACACCAAGATTTGGCCCGAAGACCAGTTCCCGCACCTGCCCGTAGGCATGATGACGCTGAACAAGAACCCCGAGAACTACTTCGCGGAGGTAGAGCAGGCGGCGTTCGGTACCGGCGTACTAGTAGACGGCCTCGATTTCTCGGATGACAAGATGCTGCAAGGCCGCACCTTCTCCTACTCCGACACGCAGCGCTACCGCGTGGGTGCCAACTATTTGCAGTTGCCCATCAACGCGCCCAAGAAGCACGTGAGCACCAACCAGCGCGATGGTCAGATGACCTACCACGTGGACTCGGCTCCTGGCCAAAACAACCATGTAAACTACGAGCCTTCGTCGCTGAACGGCCTGAAGGAGGCGCCCCGCTCGGCTCCCGACCACACGCCGCAGTACACCGGCCGCCTGGTACGCCAGACCATCGACCGCGAAAACAACTTCAAGCAAGCCGGTGAGCGGTACCGCACGCACGAGGATTGGGAGCGCGACGACCTGATCAGCAACATGTCGGGCGCACTGGCCGATGCCGCTGAAGTGATTCAGCAGAAGATGATTGAGCTGTGCACCAACTGCGACCCGGACTGGGGCCAGCGCCTGCGCGAAGGCATTGCCGAGAAGAAGCAAATGATGATGAAAGACGAAGAAGCCGTGGAACAAGCCGAAGAGCTAGCTCACGACGCCAAGCCGTACTAACTCATCCGTAGCTTATATTGAAAAAGGGGGCGCTGACAGTAGTCAGCGCCCCCTTTTTTGTGGGAATTTTGAAGTAGTAAAAGAGGCTGTTTGGGTTAGCGGAACAGGTATCCGAAACGGTGTAGAGACGCAAGGTTGCGTCTCTACACCGTTCAGTGGCAACTCAAACCAGTTTCTAAACAAAGACGTCTGTCATCCTGAGTATTCCGCGCATCAAGCGGCGACGAAGGACCTCATCACGCAAGAACGAGTCGTTGTTACGCCTGTCGTTCTGCGGGCATAAGGTCCTTCGCAAGCTCAGGATGACAGACGCATCTTGCAACTCACAATTTCACAACCTCACAACTTCACCATTCACTCCATCGGCTGGATAAATACGTGCTTGATGTGGGGCAATTGCTGCTGCACGGCCGCCTGCACGCGCACCACAGCAGCCGCTACCTCCTGCGCCGACTGCTCCGGCTGGAACCGCACGCGCACTACTACCAACAACTCCTCCGGCCCTAAGTAGCTGGAAAGCGGTTCTTCAGCCGCCACAACGGCTTTATCTTCACGCACCACTTCGGTTACGTGGTGCAGCACGTCGGCCTCGGCGGGTTCGCCCATCAGCAGACTTTTGGTTTCGCGTAGCAGCAGGCCCGCCACAATCAATAGAATAACGCCGATGCCGAGTGAGGCTACCCCATCGAGGGCGGGCATGTTGAGCGTGTGGCTGAGGTAGACACCTAGGAAGGCCACTGACAGGCCCAGCAAGTCGGCTGCATCTTCGAACAGCACGACGAAGGTGCCGGGGTCTTTGCTGCTGTGGAAGGCCCGCCAGAACCCTACCCCGCGGCGCTGGGCATTGAAGGTGCGACGGGCCAGCAGAAACGAGCCGCCATCGAGCAGAAAGGCAATGCCCAGCACCCAGTAGTTCCAGGTAGGGTCGCTGAGGGGCTCGGGGTGGCGCAGGTGCTCCACGCCCTCGTAGAGCGATACGCCGCCGCCAATCCCGAAGATGCACACCGACACCACAAAGGCCCAGAAGTACAGCTCGCGGCCGTAACCAAACGGCCGGCGCGCATCGGCGGGGCGCTGGCTGCGGCTCAGGCCCAGCAGCAGCAGCCACTCATTGATGGTATCGACCAGGGAGTGAATGCCTTCCGACAGCATGGCCGAGCTGCCGGTGAAGTAAGAGGCCACAAACTTGACGACGGCAATGGCCAGATTGGCCGCTAGTGCTCCAAAAATGGCGATTTTGGAAGACGGCTGCTCAGGCGCCGCCGACTCGGGAGTAGTGGAATTCACGCGGGAGAGGAGAATAGAACGTGGAAATGGCTATACGCAAAGGATAGCCGGGTGGCTGCCAACTGCTTGCCGTTGCAACAGTAGCCGGACTTTTGAGGTATAGGGTAGCAACCTTTTCCTGATTTCCTTTACCTCCTTCAGCATGGAAGATTTAGCCAAACTAACAGACCTCGGCAAACCCCGTGTGGTGATAGTAGGAGGCGGTTTTGCCGGTCTGGAGTTAGCCAAGCAGCTCCGCGACGTGCCCGTGCAGGTGGTGCTCATCGATAAGCAGAACTACCATAACTTCCAGCCTCTGCTTTACCAGGTAGCCACGGCGGGCCTCGATGCCAGTGATATTGTATCGCCCTTCCGCAAGATCCTGGGGCGGCAGAAAAACTTCTACTTCCGCATGGCAGAGGTGCAGTCGGTGGACGCTGAGGCCCATATGCTCCAGACCTCTATCGGCCTGATCAATTACGATTATCTGGTTATCGCAACGGGCTCTACCACCAACTACTTCGGCGACGAGCAAATGGAGGCGAATGCTATTGCTATCAAGTCGATAGAAGATGCCATTGAGCTGCGCAACACGGTGCTGGCTAATTTCGAGAAGGCCCTGCAAATGGGCGACGCCGAGCAGATGAATAGCCTGCTGGATTTCGTGATTGTGGGCGGTGGCCCTACCGGCGTGGAAGTGGCCGGCGCCCTCAGCGAATTGCGCAAGCACGTATTTCCGTGCGACTACAAGGAGCTGGATTTCAAGCAAATGGACATTCACTTAATCCAGAGCGGGCCGGTACTGCTGAAAGGGATGTCGGCGGAGGCTTCGCAGAAATCCTTGGAATACCTGGAGGAGTATGGCGTGAAGGTGGTGCTGAATAGCCGGGTGAAGTCCTACGATGGCTACACTGTGACACTCAGCACCGGCGAGACACTGATTACACGCACACTTATTTGGGCGGCCGGCGTAACGGGCGCCCCCATACCCGGCCTGCGCCCCGAGGCTTTGCTGAAAGGCAATCGATATAAGGTAGACCAATACAGCCGCGTAGAAGGCTATACTAATGTATTTGCCCTCGGCGACATTGCCTCTATGCAAACCCCGGAGTTTCCGGAAGGCCACCCCATGGTGGCGCAGCCCGCCCTGCAACAAGGCCGCCAGCTGGGCCACAACATCCCCCGCCTGCTGAACGGCCACCCCCTGGAGCCTTTCCGCTACGACGACAAAGGCGCCATGGCCACTGTGGGCCGCAACCGTGCCGTGGCCGACCTGAAGCTACCCGGCGGCAAAGACTACCGCACGCAAGGCCTACTGGCTTGGTTGATGTGGACGTTTATTCACGTCATTTCGCTGGTGAGCTTCCGCAACCGCTTTGCCGTGTTGCTCAACTGGACCTGGAGCTATTTCAGCTACGACAAAGGCGACCGGTCTATCATTGGCAAAGCCAAGGACCCGTTGCGCGTGAAAATAAAGCCCCCGGTAGAGCAAATGGTTACCGAACCGCTGAAGGATTAGAGAAATGGTGAAGTGGTGAGATGGTGAAATGGTGAGTGGTGAGTGGTGAAGTGGTGAGTGGTGAGTGGTGAAGTGGTGAGTTTTCTGTTCGGGATAATATAAACAGAAAACTCACCACTTCACCACTCACCATCTCACCATCTCACCACTTCCGGGGCGGGCTGCGGCGCGGGATTGGGGGTACCGTCGGGTAGCACGCGGGGCCAGCCGTTTTCGTACACCACCCGGCTCAGTAGCATGACGCGGCGGGAGTAGCCTTGCTCGTCGTTGATGGCATCGAAGGTAGGCTGCTGCGGGTCGATGGCGTGGTAGGCCAGCCAGTCCTGGCCGGCCGCGTCGGTGATGAGGCAGTTGTGGCCGGGCGCGTGCCAGTGCGCGTTTCCTACCAGAATGGTGCTATCGGGGCGGCCAGTGGCTTGCGCCAGGGTTTCGAAGGGGCCAGTGGCGTGGCGGGCGCGGGCTACCATCACACCGTAGTGGGCATCGGGGCCGCAGCAGTTGTTGCCGGAGTAGAACAGGTAGTACCACTCATTGCGCAGCACCACCCAGCTACCCTCAATCAGGTGCTGGTACTCGTCGGCACCGCCGGCTGCTTCGGGCTGCACCAGTTCTACCGCTTGGCTGTTTGGTGCGAACGACAGCCGGTCGGGCCCCAGCTCCTGCACGCGCAGCGGCCCAAAGCCGGAGCCCCAGTACAACAGGCGCTGGCCGGTAGCGGGGTCGTCGAAGGCCATGGGGTCGATGTGCTCGAAGCCCGTTTCGCCGCAGTGCAGCGGCTCGCCTTTGTCTATAAACGGCCCGGCCGGGTGCTCGGCGGTAGCTACGGCCAGGCACAGGCCGCCCCCGTTGTTGGGTTGGGCCGAGTAGTAGAGGTAGTAGCGGCCGTCGGCCTCGCTCACGTGCGGCGCCCACAACCGCTGGGTAGCATCAGCCCAGCGGGGTTTGTGAGGTAGGGCCTCCCCCAGCCACTCCCAGTGCACCAAATCCTGCGAGCGGGCCACTTGCAGGTTGATAATCACCCCGTCGCGCTTGGTCTGGGTGCCATAGGCGTAGTATAAGCCGTCTGCCGCCCGAATAATAGTAGGGTCCGGAAAATCGTCGTCGAGGATAGGGTTAGTGTAAGTAGGCATGGTGAGGTGGTGAGTGGTGAGATGGTGAAGTGGTGAGTGGTGAGTGGTGAAATGGTGAGGTAAAAACGTGTGTCATCCTTTATCTGACGTCCGCCTGCGAAGGACCTTCTCACGTAAACACGAGTCGTTGATACGACAATCGTTCTAACGTAAGAAGGTCCTTCGCAGGCGGACGTCAGATAAAGGATGACACACGTTTTTACCTCACCATTTCACCACTCACCATCTCACCATTTCACCATCTCACAACTTCCCCTTTGCCTCCGAACAGTGGGAGTCGAGCCAGGCAATGGCTGCCCGCTCCTCCAGGAAGCGCCCTATCTGGTAGGGCAGGGTATCGAAGTAGGATAGCGGCAAAAGGGACGTATCTGCTTCCAGCACCTGCAAATGCACGGGCGCCAGCAGAAAAGCCAGAAACACCCGGCCTTGCAGTCGGTTTGCCAGTTGCGGATAAAACACTTCCATCATCCACGGAATACCACTCTGGTTGGTATGGTCGCGGCGGCGGGCGTCGATCAGCCAGCGCACGCAGCCCTGCGAAGCCGCGGCATTCAACATTAGGTTGTAGCCGTGCTGCATCTCTGCCACGCAAGGGTGGCGCATCCATCGGGCCACCAGCAGGTCCAGATCGGCCCGATACGTCAGGTCCAGGTAATCCGGCGACGGTAACTTATCCATAGGCAAAGAGCAAAGAAGATAGTGCAGTATAGTAGCAGCCGCCAGGACACCAAAAATGCGGCCAACAGCACTATTCTAAGCCAATCCCTACCCTAAAACACCTCCCCCACGTTGAACGTCAGCGCCCGCGAGCCATCGAACCCAAAGCCATAATCAATGGCCAGGTTGGTGCGCGAGAGCTTGTTCATGGCCACGCGCAGCCCTACCCCCACGGCGGGCACCACCTTCTCGAACTGGTTGCTAACGGGCTCCGATATGGTTTGCGCATTGCCGAACGCCACGCCGCCCAGCAGCCGGTTGCGCGTGATACGAAACCGATACTCAGCCTCGGCATACAGCATGTCTTTGCCCCGAAAGCGCCCCTGAATAAAGCCCCGACCGGTGTTGTTGTAGGTGTCCCAGCCGGTGCTGGGCAGGTCGAGGTAGGGCGGCGTGCCCTGCAGCGTGATGCTGTTGTACGACCACAGGGCCAGTGTATTGCCGGAGCCCTCGCGCAGACGCAGGTAGCGGCGGGCTTCCAGCAGCAGGGTCTGGTAGGTGACGGTGCTACCCAGCAGCTTCAGGTTGGGCCGGTAGAGCAGGTTTACATAAGCGCCGCCCGGTTGGGGATTGATGGCGTTGCCACGCGAGTCGTAGAGCAGGTTCAGGGCCGCCCCCGACGACACCGACGAGCCCATGACGCCCCGCTCGTAGCCCGAAATGCGCACTACCTCCTGCCCGTCGCTGGTGCTTTCGATGCCCCAATGATAATCGAGCTGGTAGCCCAGGCCGCCGTAGAAGTTGGGCAAGATGCGGCGCAGCATGGTTTGGTAGATGCGCAGGTAGTCGAACTCCATATTCACCACGCCGCGGCGGGTGCTGGTGCGGGTGCCCAGGCCGTAGGTGTTTTGGGGGTAGTGCATCAGGCGCCAGTCGCCAATCCAGTTGATGCGGTTGCCGGGCGTCCAGATAGAGGAAGTGGCCGTCAGAATCACCTGCTTGTTCTGCGTTACGGCCAGGGCCGACACCAGCGTGGATATGTTGGCGTTGGGCTTCTGATATGCCACGTTGCCGGCCACTTGCAGCAGCCCGCGGGTTTGCAGCGTGTAGCTGACCACGGGAATGATGGACACGAAGCGGTGGCCGCTTTCCAGCGTCATGGTGCTGTCGCGGACGCCGGGGCGCAGGCGCGGGAAGAAGTAGGTGAGCACGTCGCCCAGGTCGCGTCGGTCGTCGTCGGAGGTGGCCGCAGAGGGAGCAGCAGATTGCTGCCGCAGCGTATCCGCTGTTTGGGCACGCGCTGGGGCCACCCCGGCCAGCAACAGTCCACTCAACACCCACCACCAGCCCGAAAACAACGGCAAACCCATACGGCAAAAACAAACAAAAACTACGCCTTACGCTCGTGCTTGCGCAGCGCTTCGTCCCATCAACCGCGCCGCTACCCGAAAGTTATGTGCCACCCAAGACGGCGGGGCAGACATTACTTTTTGGCAGATCCTCGTACACACCCCTTGTATCCTGTCATCCATTTCACCTGCTACCCTATGTCTTTCACCAATGAGCTATTGAACACCGTGCTGCGCGAAGCCGGTCGGGAAGTGTCGCGCAAGGAATTTCTGAACCTGGCGGGCCGCGGCCTGGCCGTGGGCGTGGCGGCCGGCACCCTGGCCAGCTGCCAAGACAAGCCGTCGGAGGCCACTGGCGGCGGTGCCGCGGCGGCTACTGTGCCCACCACCGGCACGCCGGCCTCGCAGGTAGACGCCTCTACCACCTACACTGCTCCCGACGGACAGAAAATTCCGTCGTCGGAGGCCGTGTCGCCGCCTGCCAAGGTGCCCGCCGATGTGGAAAAGCCCATTGAGCTGGAAGCCTGGAAATCGGACGTCGACCCCCAGTCCGGCCCTACCCCTACCCCCCTGCCGCCCGACCGCCGGGTAGGGTACGCGCTGGTGGGCCTGGGCCACCTCACGCTGGAAGAGCTGCTGCCCGCGTTTGGGGAGTGCAAGAAATCGAAGCCGGTGGCCTTGGTGAGCGGCTCGCCCGAGAAGCTGAAAAAGGTGGCCGCGCAGTACGGCATCAAGCCCGAAAGCTGCTACAGCTACGAGAACTACGAGAAGCTGAAGGACAATCCCGAGGTGCAGGCCATCTACATTGTGCTGCCCAACTCCATGCACGCCGAGTACGTGATTCGGGGCGCGCAAACCGGCAAGCACATCCTTTGCGAGAAGCCCATGGCCACCTCGCCCGAGGAGTGCCAGGCCATGATTGATGCCTGCAACAAGGCCAAAGTGAAGCTGATGATTGCCTACCGTATTCAGTATGAGCCTTATAATAGAATGGTGCGCGACATGATCCGCGACAAGAAATATGGCGAGGTGCAGTACATACAAGCCCAAAACAGCCAAAGCTCGGCCAACCCCGACCACTGGCGCCACAAAAAAGCCCTGGCCGGCGGCGGTGCCCTCCCCGATATTGGCCTGTACTGCCTGAACACCTCGCGCTTCCTGCTGGGCACCGAGCCCACCGAGGTGTTTGCCTACAGTTACAGCACGCCCGGCAACCCGTTGTTTAAAGAGGTAGAGGAAATGATGTCGTTCCAATTGCGCTTCCCTAACGGCGTAGTCGTCGACAACATCACGCACTACAACACCCACGACTCGCGCTTCTATCGCGTGAACACCAAGCGCGGCTGGCTGCACCTGAACAATGCCTACGCCTACACCGGGCAGCAGCTGCAAACCTCGCACGCCGAGGGCAAGGCCAAGATGGAAAACCACATCACCATACCGGCCAAAAACCAGTTTGCCGCCGAAATGGACCACTTCTCGGAGTGCATTCTGGACAATAAAAAGCCTCACACGCCCGGCGAAGAAGGCTTGCAGGACCACCGCATTATGGCCGCCATCTACCAGTCGGCCCGCGAGGGTAGGCCCGTGAAGCTGGCTCCTGTGCAGGGTACCGACGTCTTTCGGGGCCCCGAGCCCAAGGAGGCGTAGGGCAGGGTTGAAGTATGGTAATGGCGCGGGGCTGTGCCTCGCGCCATGTTGGGCCGAGCTGATTATCGGCATTTGCCTACTGGCCGTGCTCTGCTGAGGCTCGTGGTCGAATAGCCAGAAGATAGCCTCCTGCCATTAGTTGCCCATCATCCTGTTTTACCGCGACTACGTGCTAGGCATTGTACTGTAAGCTGACAGTGGCAGTGCGGCTGGGCAGCTAATTAATGCACAGGGCGGTGAGGTGTGGTACACGGCCAAATCGTTGGGGAATAAGCCATCCTGTATAGGCTACTTAGTTGGTAAGTCACCACAAAACATATCCTTCTCATCACAGTACTATCAACAGCGAATAATCATGCTAAATATTTGATAAATACCTGATTGTAGGTATTGCCAAGGCCTCCGTAATACTGGAATTTTAACCATTCCACTGTTGGCAGCAGCCTCTGCTGCTTGCTCAAACTAGCGCCTTCGTTTCTACCTTCCATCCCTAACCAGTCAGGTGGTTATGGCTATTCCTTCCCTTTCCGTTTTGGTGGCGGCTACGCCTTCTTTGCAGCGCCATGGGCTGCTGGCCACCCTGCACGAAGCTTGGCCAGGCCTCACCACCGACACCACCGCCGATGCCAGCCAGCTAACGTACTTGGTGCGGCAGCACAACTACGCCCTGGCCATTATAGATGGCCTCTTGCCTGGCCTGCGGCTGCCCGAGCATTTGCTACCGCTGTGGCCTCGGTTGCCAGTATTGTTGCTCACGGGTAGCCGCCTGCCCGCTGCGGTGCGGCAACAGCTGTTGCAGGCCGGTACGGTGGCGCTACTCCCCTACCATACTACGCCTGCCCACATCATAGAAGCGGTGGAGCGGCTGCTGCGCGACCCGCGCAGTGCGCTGCTCACTACCCCCTTGGCTGCTCGTCGGGCCGCGGCGCCCGCCACGGCCTTCAGCCGCCGGGAGTTGGAGGTGCTGCGGCTGGTAGTAGCCGACTGCTGCAACCAGGAAATTGCCGACCGCCTGTACCTAAGCGTGCGCACCGTGGAAAGCCACCGCCGGGCCCTGTTGCAGAAAGCCGGCGCCAAAACGCTGGTGGGCCTGGTGGTGCAAGCCGTGCGCGAGGGCTGGGTGGCCGTGGCCTGATGTTGAGGTACTGCATCTCCAAGGGTCGTTTCTTGGGGTGAGCCTGTTGCGAGTAGCGTTTTTGCCAGGTAGCGCCTACCTTCCGGCGTTTCACGCTCGCTTTTGCCTTCATGCTTCCCCACAACCTGCACGCTACCATTCTGCTCATTCTGGGCCTGTTGCTGGCCATGCTCCTACTCGTGATGCTGGGGCAGAAGCTGCGCATCTCCTACCCCATCTTTCTGGTGCTGGCTGGCCTGGCACTCAGCTTTGTGCCGGGGCTGCCGCGCGTGGTCATCGACCCCGACCTTATTTTCCTGATTTTCCTACCCCCTTTGCTCTACCAGGCTGCTTGGGAAACCTCCTGGAAGGACTTCTGGCGCTGGAAACGGCCCATTATCCTGCTGGCGCTGGGGCTGGTGTTCTTCACCTCTACCCTGGTGGCCTACGCCTCGCGCCGCCTGATTCCGGGCTTTACGCTGCCGCTGGGCTTTTTACTGGGCGGCATCATCTCCCCGCCCGATGCCGTAGCGGCTACCTCTGTGTTGCGGGGCGTGCAGGTGCCCAAGCGCATCACCAGCATTCTGGAAGGCGAAAGCCTCATCAACGATGCCAGCAGCCTGATTGTGTTTCGGTTCGCCCTGGCTACGGTGGTATCGGGCACGTTTGTGTGGCAGGAGGCTATTAGCAGCTTCTTGCTGGTGAGTGGGATGGGCATTGTGATAGGGCTGGCGCTGGCTCATGGTTTCTACCTCATGCACCGCTACCTGCCTACCACGCCCAGCATCAACACCGTCCTCACCTTTATTGCGCCCTACGGCATGTATCTGGTGGCCGAGGAGTTTCACTTTTCGGGTGTGCTGGCCGTGGTGAGCGGGGGGCTGTTGATGTCGTTTCGCTCGCACCGGGTGTTCGATGCCGATACGCGCCTGCAGGCCAACAGCGTGTGGGCCAGCGTGGGCTTTGCGCTCAATGGTCTGGTGTTTATCCTGATTGGGCTGGAGCTGCCCCAGGTAGTGGAGGGACTGGGTTCCTATTCCCTGCCCCAGGCCATCACCTACGGTCTGCTCATTAGCGCGTTGGTGATGCTGATTCGGTTGCTGTGGATGTTTCCGGCGGCGTTTGTACCGCGCTGGCTGAGTGCCAGCATCCGCACTACCGAAGCCAGCCCCGGCTGGCAGGGGCCCGTGGTGATTGGCTGGGCTGGCATGCGCGGCGTGGTGTCGCTGGCCTCGGCGCTATCGGTGCCCCTGCTGCTGACGGATGGGCAGGCGTTTCCGCAACGCAACCTGATTCTGTTTATCACCTTCGTCGTGATTCTGGTAACGCTGGTATTTCAGGGCCTCACCCTACCCCTGGTCATCCGCCTGAGCGGCGTGGGCCAGCTTGAAGAACACATACCCGCCGAGGAGCAGGAGGCCGGCATTCGGCTGCGCCTGCGCCGCGTGGCCCTCCACTACATGGCCCAGCACTACGCCGCCGATGTGCAGCACAACGAGCTGATTCGGGCCTTGCAGCAGCGCATGCAGGCCGAAGCCCAGCGCACCGGCAACCTGCTCGAAGCCCTCGACTACGACGAAACCAAGCGCCAAGCCCTGCAACGCTACCACCAGGTACTGTTGCAAGTACTGCACGTGCAGCGCGAGGAGCTGTTTGTGTTGCGCCGCGAGGATGTGTTCGACGAGGAGATGCTGCGCCACCAGGAGGCCCAGCTCGATCTGGATGAGGCCAAAATCAGCCACATGCCGCACTAAGATGGGGTAATTAGGCTGTCGATGCGATAGGGAAGTTGATCAATAGGTAGGCGCGGTGTAGAGACGCATACTTGCGTCTCGTCGTTGCTGATGTTGTTTGATAGAACGGTACTGACGCGAGTTATTCAACGATGAGACGCAAGGATGCGTCTCTACACCGCGCAGTACTGTCGTGCTTGCGCGACTTACAAAACAGGCGCTTTTATTTCTGCGCCTTCTGCGGGCTATACACGCCTGTACCACGCGCCACCTAAAATTCAGTAGTGACACGGTAAAATCCGGTGTCGGAAACAGCCAGTTTTGGAGCAAGCATGACGGCGGGCAGGCTGAAGAAGGACTGATAGCCGCACAGGTACCTATAGCGGCGGCACACCGCACATGCCGCTAAACTTTTATCGTGGTTCATCATGATTGCAGGGCCATCTACCACGGAGTTCGGTAGCAGCTAACAGCAATAGACAGCCCGCTGGCTCAGCTTATCAGGTACGCGTTGTCTGTCGGGCGCATCGGCGCATCCGGCACTATGTATATACTTTATAAAGTAACGTGTCATGGATGTAGCAACCGAATTATCTACGCGCCTTGCGGGCTACGTGGGCTTGGTGCAGGATGTGCTGGCGCTCTTATCTGACAATGAGCGCACGGCCCTCAATCTTACTACGTCCAGATTCCAACGCCCCGACTTGCTCGCGCTCCGCCTACCCCAGGATGCAGGTCCGTTGCGGGTGCATTTGCTGGCCATCCTGGGTGCCTACCCCGGCCTGCTAACGGGCGCCCTAGAAATGGCAGCCCCCGACCAGCACCTAAGCCTTGCCGACAAACACCACCACGATACTCCCAAAACGCGGCAGCTGCAACAAGACCATCTGCTTGCCTTTGTGGCGCAGGTGGAGCGGCTACTAACCCACGTGTTGCTACCCCATCGGGATTTCCTCCGCGACAGCCTTGCCAAAAAGGCCGGTATGGCCGGGCTATCGGCCACGGCCGCCTCACCACCGCCCGACCACTGGCGCTATGCTATTCGGGCGCTGCTGTATGCGAATCCCGAAATCAGGGTGGCTGTGCTCGATGCCCTGGCGCCGTATGAGCCTATTTTGGTTGCCAAAGCCCGGCAAGTGCTGGAGCAGCGCAAAGCTGTGGGTCCAGAAGGGAGAAGAAGGCTGCTCACCGACGACCGATACCGCGACAAGGTGCTTGGTGCGGGCAAAAGCTCCCTACCCTTTGAGGTGGTGTTTCGGTGTGAGCTGAAGGAAGTAGAGGCCCGCCGCAATGCCCGGCCAGAAAACCGCCACTATCAGACCCCGACCCTACCCGAATCGTTCGACGCCTGGCAGCGGGCCGACGGGCTGGGCCTGTGCGGCCTGGCTTTCTCGGGCGGCGGCATCCGGTCGGCTACCTTCAACCTGGGCATTTTGCAGGGCCTGGCCGGCAAGGGCTGGCTGCCGCGGGTCGACTACCTCTCCACGGTCTCGGGCGGGAGCTACCTGGGGGCGTGGTTTTCGGCGTGGGTGAAGCGCGCCGGCTCCCTCGACAAGGTAGTAGACCGCCTGTGCCCCGACCTTACCCCCGAGCCCCGTGCCGAAGAAGTGCGCCCTATTCGCTGGCTGCGCATGTACAGCAACTACCTCGCGCCCAATCCCAGCATCATGTCGCAGGACTCCTGGACCATGGGCCTCACCTGGCTGCGCAATGCGCTACTGAATCAGTTGATACTCGTGCTGGCCCTGGGAGCGGTAGTAGCGCTGAGCATTGCCCTACAACAGTTGTGGCGCGGCCCCACAGGCTGGACGCAGCAGCCCAGCGGCTGGTCTGCGCTGCTCACGGTGCTCACGCTGGGCGCGGGCCTGGCGGGCGGCTTTGGCATGAGCATGTACAAGGCCGGTCACCGCTGGCCGCCCCGGCTGCGCGTGCGGCGGCTGGTAACGCTCACACTGCTGCTGAGCATGGTGGGGGCCTTTCTGGCCAGCGCCCTTATGGTGCACTGGCTGCCGCCTACCCTCGCCCCCCCGGCCCTACGCTGGACGGCCTACTGGCCGGTAGGCGCCTGGGTGGTGGCCACCCTGTTTGGCGTGCTCCTGCTTATTGCCGTCATCGGGCGCTACGACCGTTGCTTCTACAACGTAGAAGACCAACTGCCTCGCAAGCGTTGGAAAAAGCGGCTTGCCTGGGTCTGGATTGGCTTTTGGAGCCTGCTGGCGGCGGTGGTGGGGCTGGTAGCCTTGCTGGCGGTGTGGCACGGGCTGTTCACGCTGTTTCATTACTCACTTTCGCCTAGTCCTGAGCAGCAGCCCGGCATAGGATCGTTCGACTACTTTGCGCGGGCTACCGATACGCTGTTTTACCAAGTGCTGCGGCAACGGGTGGCGCCGTTTACCCCGCTGTACATGGATCTGGCTTTTCTGCTGGGGCTGCCGCTGGTGCTGGAAGCGCTGGCCGTAACGGTTATCGCCCGCATGGCGCTGCTGGGCCGCAACTTCCCCGACGAGCGGCGCGAGTGGTGGGGGCGCCTGGGGGCCGTCATCAACCTGACGGCCGTGCTGTGGCTGGTGGTGGTAGGCAGTACTTTCGTGGGGCCCTACCTGTTCGAGGTTATCCAGAACAGCCTAGCCGCCAAGGTGGCCGCCACTGGTTGGGCAGCCTTGGTGGCAGCCGCAGTGCGCTGGGCGTATAGTGCCCGCACCCCCGCCCAACCCGACCAGCCCGGCGCCAGCTCCTGGGTAGACACCCTGCTAAGCGTAGGCCCCTACGCCTTTGGGCTGGGCCTGCTGCTGCTGATTGCAGCGCTGGTAAAAACGTTGCTGGTACAGGTGGAGTGGGTCATTGCCGATGAGGCCCTGCGGGCGTTTGCGCTGGCCGGCGTGCTGGGCGCAGTGGCCTTGCTCCTGGCCTGGCGCATCGATGTCAATGAGTTTTCGTTGCACCACTTCTACCGCAACCGCCTCACGCGCGCCTACCTGGGGGCCTCGCGCAGGCGCTCCGAGCGCGCCCACACCGCCAACCCCTTCACCAGCTTCGACCGACTAGACGACCTCAAGCTGTGTCGCCTGCGCCGACACGACCCACTCCAATTCGACAAGCCCTATGACGCGCCCTACCTGATCATCAACGCCGCGCTGAATGCCACTGTGGTAACGGACCTGGCCCGTCAGGACCGTAAGGCCGAGTCCTTCGTGTTCACGCCCCACTACTGCGGCTTCGATTTCACGAGCCTGCGGGCCGTGAACCCTACCGTGCCGTCGGCCGACTTTGGCTACCGCCCTACCCGCCAATACGCCTACCCCGAGGGCAACGGCCCGGCGCTGGGCACAGCCCTTACCATATCCGGGGCGGCTGCCAACCCCAACTGCGGGTACAGCTCGTCGCCGGCTTCGGCTTTCCTGCTCACGCTGTTCAACATCCGGCTGGGGTGGTGGATGGGTAACCCCTGGCGGGAAGATACCTGGCGCCACTCGGGCCCGCGCCTGGGCCTGCTCTACCTGCTGAAAGACCTGGTGGGCCGCTCCGGCACCGACGACCGGTACGTGAACCTCTCCGACGGCGGCCACTTCGACAACATGGGCGTGTATGAGCTGGTGCGCCGCCGCTGCCGCTTCGTTATTGTGGGCGACGGCGAGGAGGACCACCTGTTTTCGTGCGAGGGGCTGGCCAACGCCATCCGCCGCTGTCGGGTGGATTTTGGGGTGGAAATAGACTTAGACGTGACGCCCATCACCAACCGCACCAACCGGGTTTCCAAGCGCCATTATGCCATCGGCACCATCAGCTACCCCGAAGACCCACCGCGCCAGCCCTCGGGGCGCATCCTCTACCTCAAGTCGTCGCTGACGGGCAACGAGCCGACCGACATACGCGAGTACGCCGAGAAAAACGCCGATTTCCCGCACCAGTCCACGGCCGACCAATTCTTCAATGAGTCGCAGTTTGAGAGCTACCGGCGGCTGGGGCTGCACCTGGTAGAGGAATTGAACCGCCACGTACCGCTTGCCCTCGGGCCCACCCGCTCGCTGGCGGCCGTGTTCGATCAGCTCCAGCAGACCGTAGCGCCCCCGCCGTCTCAGAAGTCGGTTACCAAGCACCGTATTCACACACACGCCAACCATCACTACCACTATGCCCATTACCGCTACCTACGAAATCAAACCGGGCGACACACTGGCTAAAGTCGCGGCCAAGTACAAGCTGACGCTTAGCACCCTGCTGGCAGCCAACCCGCAAATCACCAACCCAAACGTTGTAGTGGTGGGGCAGCTGCTGGTTATTCCGAGCCGCGTGCCCGACCCCGCCCCTACCCTTACCAACTACGACGGCCTCACGCCCGCGCCCGGCACCATTGAAATCAACGCGGCCAAGCTCATTCACCCGCCCCTGACCAACGAAGAAGCGGCCCGCACGGCCACCGTGTATACCGAAGTTATCGACCAGTTTGCCGTGGGCAAAAATCCACGCTACCGCCCCCGCGACGGCAACACCTATTGCAATATCTTTCTCTGGGATGTGACCCGCGCCATGCACTGCGAAATTCCGCACTGGGTGAATGCGCAGGGCAATCCGGCCGAGCCGTTTCAGGCCGGCGCCAGTGAGATGAATGTGAATGGCACGCTCACGTGGCTCACCAACCAGGGCACCCGACACTTTGGCTGGAAGCCCACCGACGCGGCCGATGCTCAGCGCTGCGCCAACGAGGGCCACCCGGCCGTGGCGCTCTGGCGCAATCCCACTGGCGGCCACGGCCACACGGCCGTGGTGCGCCCTGGCGCGTTGCTGGCTGGTCGTGGTGCGGCTATTGCGCAGGCCGGGCGCCTCTGCTTCAACCTGGGCCACATCAAAGACGGCTTCGGCAACCTGACCCCAAAGTTCTACGTGCATGGATGATGAGCCGACCACCACGTATTGGTAGAGCACGTGCTGCTCTTACTCGTCATGTTGAGCGCAGCGGAGCGGAGTCGAAACATCTCGCGTGCTCCCGGTAATTTCCTGACGATTAGGATTAGCGTAGCACGCGAGATGTTTCGACTCCGCTCAACATGACGGGCAACGAAAAACCTAGACCCCAAGACCCTAAGCCCCCAAGACCCCACTATGGCTACCCTTCTCCAACCCGATACCGTATTTGAGCCCTCGGCCGTGCTGGGGCAGCAGGCGCTGCTGGGTAACCTCAGCCGGGAGGTGCTACCCATTACCACCCAGGCCGTGCGCATGAGCCTGAAGTCGGTGTTCATCAACCGGATTCGGGAGTTGGGGAGAGGCGAGATTCAGGTGATTAGTGTGGTGACGGATGGCGTATCGGCAGAGCCGATTCAGCTGTGCTCGGAGGTGTACCGAAACGTCAGAAGGCGCACAACCCTACCCATTGGCCCCGGCGGTATCACGCTCTACCGCACCCAGGCCGAGGGCAAAATCCCGCCCTTTCTGGACTACCGCATCTTGGTGATGGAGCTGGACGATGACGCCCGTCAGGCCGGCGACCTGCTGGACCAGGTGCGCCAGGACAGCCAGTTTCAGAGCTTCCGCGACTCGCTGTTGCAGGTAACTACTTTCACGGCGCCGCAGATTGCCCTCATTGGCGCTGCCACCGACTTCACCCTCAACATCATTGCCAAGCTCCTGAAAGCCAACAAAGACGATCAGCTGTATCTGCTGCGCGGCTCCTTCGACAACGCCTTCGACGACCTGGGTGTGGGCTTTGGTGAAATAACCCAGGGCAACCGCAACGTGACGGTGAAGTACCAGGTGGAAGCGGTGTAGGAAAGGAACAGAAACGCCCGGTATGCCGTGAGCTCCCAGACTACTTTCCTATCCGTGCGCCGGCTGCCGAATGGCCGCTACCGCACGAGCGACAGGCTAAAATTCAGTGTTGGTACGGTACGAGTGGACCGAAGGACATAGTAGATTTAATACATTGAACAGTAGTTGTTTAGCACACAGCTGGCGCATGTTCTGAATCAAGTATTTTTCTATTTCCATCAAACCCATTTTTGTCATGGCTCCAGGCAACGTAGTACTAGAATGGAACAACATTTACCTTGACCTCGTCCGGAAGATTGGCGGTGCTCCTGGTCCACTCTCCCGCATTGGTGCGCTCATGCACTTGGCTATGTATGAGGCAGTAACCCGGCTTACGGCTACTTCTCCCTACCCCAGGCACTTGCGGGATTCGGACATTAAAGATCCGAAAACCAATCAGGTAGTGATGCCGGGCAATGCAGTAGCCAACACAACCGCTGCCTACGCGGCTTGCCACATTCTGACCAAAGCCGTGGAAGTGTATGTGTCAGCATCTAAGCGGGCCCAAGGGGAAGTGCTAAACCCTTTTGATCCGTTTCAGGTAAGACCCGGTGCTGATTCCTCCTCGCCCGCCCTGGAAGTACACACCACAGATGCCAACGCGCAGGCTTCTGAGGCGTATGGAAAAGCCATTGCCTACGCGCTGCTTGCCAAATACAACCCCGCCGAGGGGCTAAGCCCGGCAGTGACCCTCAAACCTGATCAAAAAGGAGAATGGCGCGATACCGGCTCTGGCCCGGCTCTTACGCCTAACTGGGGTGAAGTTGATCTGTTTCTGCTCCCTCCTCCCGTGCAAGACTACCTGCCAACGGTCATTCCGAATGATTTGAACAACTACGAAGATTTACTGGAGTCTTCGATGTATGCAATGCAGCTGGCAGAGGTAAAGCTACTTGGCGAAGCGAATTCCACAGCGCGTACCCGCGAACAAACCGAAATAGCCATTTTCTGGGCCAACGACCTCAACGGTACCTCCAAGCCTCCCGGACAGCTTTATACCATTACCCAGACGGTAGCCCAGCAGCAGGGCACGCTCGTGGATGTGCAAAACTCCAGCGGCAACCCTACCGGCAATGGGCTACTCGAAACGGCCCGGCTGTTTGCCATGGTGGGCACGGCCATGGTAAACGCCTCCATCGTAGCCTGGAAAGCCAAGTATTTCTGGCCCAACAAAAACCAGCCTCTACGCTTGTGGCGCCCCGAAACGGCCATTCAACGAGCCAACGAAGATGGCAACCCCAGCACCGCCGCCGATGCCACCTGGCAGCCCCTCTCGGCGATGCTCAGCGGCATGCGCTTTTCGCCCAACTTTCCGGCGTACGTTTCGGGCCACTCCACTTTTGCCGCTGCTCATGCCGCCGCCATGCGGGCCTTCTTCGGCCGCGATACGATTGCCTTTACCGCTACCACCGAAGATCCGCACGCCCTACGCGACGAAAACGGCATCCGCCGTACCCGCCGCTTCAGCTCCTTTACGCAGGCAGCGCTCGAAAACGGCCGTAGCCGCGTGTACTTAGGCGTGCACTACCAATTTGATGCGAATGGCGGTTATGAGATAGGCACCTTGGTAGGAGAGCATACCGCCGATTTGTTTGAGGCCACTGTTCAGACGCCTGCCCCCTCCGTTATGGCTTAGCCCCATAGCAGAACGAAAACCGGCGCGCCACGCAACGAAGGAGTTGTTTGGCGCGCCGGTTTTATAAAGTAATCTACCGGTCCGCTAGCCCATTTCTGTTTTACGTGTAATCTGTTTCCCTATGGAAGCCAACCTCGCTTTTCCTGACAATGCCGTAACCGATGTAGCGCGGCAACCCACGTCATCGGTTACTCGTCCTGCGGTAGATGCCATTATGTGGTGGCTGCCAGTTGCCTCGGCAGTGCTTGTCGCCGCAACCATCTACCTGTTGCAAGAAGCCAAACCAGCCAATTACAGCTTCAAGGACACTGCCGCCGCACTAGGCTTTATCACGGCTGCTGCGCTGGGTATTGAGCGTTTCATTGAAACCCTCTGGACCATTGTCGGCAACACAAAGCTGGGTGCTTACTGGCCTTTCAATGTAGTGACTGACCAGATAGAAAGCATGACTGCCGACCTGACCAAGGCGCTGCTACCCTTCCAGGAAGCCGCTGATAAAGCGCTGCTTGAAGGCAAAGCACAACTAACCGAAGTGGAGGCCGCAGCCAAGGACGCCAAGAATAAAATTACGAAACTGACGGCGCAGCTTCAGGAGCTGCACAAGCTGGCGCCCGGCAACCAACGCCGCCAGCTACTTTCCGCTACCGTATCGCAGCAGGTGAATGTTCTGCAAGCCACGTACGGCACGTTACTGCCCGATTTCAATCACGCGGCCGCCGTTGCCAATGCCTCTATCGATGGTTTGCAGAACTTCCTGGCTACGTTTAAAGACAACTCCGGTCGGCGCCTGATTAGCCTTTGCTTTGGCGCATTGCTGGGCCTCGGCCTGGCCGCCGCTTTCCGCCTCGATTTGTTCAGTGCCGTGCTCAATGCAACAACAGACGAATCGAATAGTATTATCTCCCCCCTTGCCGCTGCCGTTCGCGTGGTGCTCACCGGCTTGATTATCGGCCTGGGCTCCAACCCCACCCACGAGGTTATTCGGGCTGTGCAGGTCTTTAAGGAGCGCAAGAAGGGATTAAGTATCGCCCAACCTGATCAGCCTTTTACCCCTGCGCCATAGAATTAGTAGCCTTCCACCGCTCCGTGAGCAATAGTTATCGGTTGTGTGGCACGCATGGGCGTCCTGCTACGTGCCCTTCTCTACACTCTGCGCCGGCAAGCAGATGTGCTACCGGTAGCAATAGCTTCGTGGCGGCGCTGCTACTCAGCAGCAGGCTCCTGCAGCATCTGTTGTCGAATGGCCTGGGCGCCAGCCGTTGGTTGGTAACGGAAGCGCGTTGCGGAAACTAGCGCAGTAGCAATGTCTGACGCACCACCTCGCGGGCGGCGGGGTCTTACAAAAGCGTCCACAGCTCGGCATCCAGCATGGCGTAAGCTACGGGCAAAACGGACGATAAATGCTAAGACATTGCTCGATAGGCTTGTTTAGTGCTTCGTGGCTTCTCCGGATAAAGCAATTCCAAGTACCCTGAAGCTACAAGCCTAGTCAAATATCTATCCCTTATACTAGTTGTACTTCGCCCTATTATTTCAGCTAATTGCCTTGCTGTTAAATACCTCCCCTCACATAGCTTAAGAATGATATTGTCTATAACATTTTGCCTTGGCTGCCCTTCTCTAGCTACACGAGCTATATCTAGTAAGATGTTGTACTCTAATTGAGGTATGCTACCTGCTTTTTGAGGTATGTTAGAACTAGTTTGAGGTATGTCTTTTTCAATTTGAGGTATGCCTTTTTCAATTTGAGGTATGTCTTCAACATTATGGGGTATGTTGTATACTTGATTAAAGAGGGGGAGTTGACCCAAGCCTGGGATCTTGTAGTCTCGATATATAATCTCAGGTTTTCCTTCTCCCAGCCGATAACTTGTCCATCGTCCTGCTAACTTTTGCTCAAGAAAACCGGCTTTTACCAGACGTACCAATAGTTTGGTCAAATCAGCAGAGTGTAGCTCCATCTGTTTGCTTAAAAAGCTATTTGTTACGCTTTCATAGTGCCAAGCACAAACTAAAACATAGCGTTCATGTGCATCGAGCTGCTGAAAAGCTTCGCCGTAACGCTTGTTAAGTTCCTGGACGGCTTCAGCAGGAATAAGGCTTATCAAGCGCATATCTAACTCCACAGCTTCTAATGTAGCATGATCAGATAAGCTAGGTTGCAACCACGACTGTTCTTTCCATGCTTGTAGAATTGTTGAGAAGCCTGTTCCTGCCCGATCAGCTACGCCAATCAGCTGAAACATCTTCTGGACTGAACGATTACGACAGTCACTAGTACCTCCGCGATAAATTTCTTCTGAAGAGATTCGTAACAATCCAGGGTTGCGAAAGCTAAATCGTCCTGGCTGCTTAATAATGCGGATAGGCACACTACCGCTATAATCAGAATGAACAAGCGTATTGACCAAAGCCTCTCTAAGGGCTTTGTGTACATCTGTTTCGTCTACGCGTCTGTCTTCTATTAATTTGAATGGCACTTTTAAATCAGCAACTAACTTCGGATAGACGCGCCGATAAAAGTCATAGAGGTTACCTGACCATGATGCGTCGGGGGTTACTCTGTCAAGCCAACGTGATACTCCAGGTGCCTGCTCCTGATAATCTGGGCCATAATGAGGCACTTGTTGAGCAATTGTATGCTGCTCGCCAAACATGAGCAGCCCTGCCAAAGTCAAGCATCCCTGGCCACTAATGCGGTCGATATGCCAGCCGCCTAAGCATTCCAAAAACTTTTCGTCGGAATAACTATTCCATCGATGTCCAGGACGACGCTGAGCAAACTCAGTACGATAGCCCCTGAGCGTATCCAGATCAAGGTCAGCTAATCCGTACCCAAACAACGCTCTGTCGTCCAAAGTGTCGTGCTGAGCTTCACCAAGCATACGCTTAACTAGGTTCT
Source organism: Hymenobacter citatus (assembly GCF_014333615.1). Classification (GTDB taxonomy): domain Bacteria; phylum Bacteroidota; class Bacteroidia; order Cytophagales; family Hymenobacteraceae; genus Hymenobacter; species Hymenobacter citatus. Next base: position 430,237 of record NZ_JACSCY010000003.1, read on the forward strand.
CAGGGCAGCGGTAGTCACCTTCGTGCTGTCGGCGAAATGTACCAGTTAATACGTCTGTACCTACGTACACTGGACGGTCTTGACGCCGGGCACGTGGTACGCGTACCAACACCACTGCTCCGTGCCCATGCACTGTTATTATTGATACATTTTCATTATTCAGCAGATTATGGCTAATAATTTTTCTGTTGTTCAGACCATTCCATAACTCCTTTTGTAAACGTTCTGGCTCCGGTACGCCCTTAACATCTAGACTATGGTCAGTCAGCTCTTTTACTCCTAGCGCTATAACGCCCCCATCAGTATTGGGAAAAGCACTATATGTCTCCCAAAAGGTTTGCGGCAAAGTTCCTTTCCCATCTCGTCCCAGAGCGACTTTAGCTTCAAAATCTACTCCCTCTCGAAATTCCTCTAATTCTAGCAGGGTCATTAGCTGTCAGTTTATTCAGCAAAAAGATAAAAATAGGCCCAATAGCCTATATGCATAGCATGTTTATTTGATTAAAATTAACGCATTGCTTTACTCCAAACTCAATGAGGTGGTCAAGTGACCACCGACTGGAACTAATGCCGCCGCAAGCATTAAAGCTTATTGAGTGATTAATCAGTTCGCTCTTCACCCTAGTTCCAACAGCCATCACAGAGGCTAGGATACTGATTTTCAGCTAGGTACCGACGCGCGCAGGGCCTACGCCTAGGGTAGTCCGCTACCAGCGACGTGCAACGCGGCCGTCACGGCGTCGAGGCGGTGCACTAGCTCCTTCGCTGAGGAAAAAAGGGATGCAGTTCGGCCAACAGCGTATTGGTGAAGGTTTTAGTATTCTACCCCACCACCCTGCTATACTTCTCCCGATACTGCTTCGGCGACAGGCCCGTTACGCGCTTAAACGTCAGCCGGAAGGCTTTCGGATCGGTGTAGCCCACACGGTACATCACCTCGTTCACGTGGTCGGCCGATGATTCCAGGCTGTTTTTGGCTGCTTCTACCTTCACCCGCTGGATGTACTCGACCACCGAGTTGCTGGTGGCGCGCTTGAAGCGGCGCTCCAGGTTGCGGCGGCCCAGTGCCAGCAGGTCGGCCAGCTGATCCACGGTTATTTTGTCCTGGTAGTGTGTTTCGATGTAGGTCTGCGCCCGTTTGATTAGCTCGTCGGCGTGGTTTTTCTGCCCGTTGAACACCACAAAGGCCGACTGACTAACCCGCGCCATATCAATCTGAAACACCTTGGCGCAGAGCACGGCCATTTCGCGGCCCGCGTATTTCTCTACCAGGTAGAGCACCAGATTGAGGTAGGAAAACGCCCCACCGCTGGAATAAATACCGTGTTCGTCGGTGAGGAGGCGGTCTTCTACCAACTCTACCTCCGGAAACATGCGCCGAAAATCGGGGGCGGCGGCCCAGTGCGTGGTGCACTGCCGGCCCGCCAGCAGACCGGTGGCCGCCAGCAGAAATGCCCCTACGCACAGGCTGGCCACCTCGGCCCCGCGCTGGTGTTGCTGCACCACCCAGGGTAAGAAGGCCTTGTTGTGTTCCAGCGCCAGTGCCAGGTCGCCGTCTACGGCCGGAATGATAACGAGGTCGGTGTGCGCTGGGTCGGGCAGGAGGTGGTCGGCCGCTACGGTGTAGCGGCCGCCACACACGGGCGTGGCGGGCTCCAGGCCTACCAGCCGCACGGCAAATAGCGGGGGGCGGCCCATACGCTGCAACAACGCATTCACCTCCGAAAACACCAGCCGGGGGCCTTCAATGCTTCCCAAAATAGCCCCCTTCGGAACCAGAATCGAAATGTGTTTCATGGTACGTGCGCTACGATGTGGCGATGTCGCATTTACCCCTGATTTAGTCGGGATTACCCCCGCAAACGCAAAGGCTGTTTTACTAATTTTGTTGGCAACAACACCGGAAATATAGCCAATATTTCCATGCGAATTAGCAAAATATCTTCCAACCAACATATTTAACTTCCGATGAGCAAAGTAACCGTTGCCATGTACCTTACGCTGGACGGCGTGATGGAAAATCCTGCCTGGACCACGCCCTACTTCGATAAGGAAGTAGCTCATTTTCAACAAGAAGCTATGTACAACTGCGACGCCCTGCTGCTGGGCCGCGTCATGTATCAGGCGTTTGCGGCCGCCTGGCCCGCCATGCCAGACGCCCCCGGCGCCGACCGCATGAACATCCTACCCAAGTTCGTGGCCTCTACTACCCTAACCGCCAGAGCGTGGAACGCTACCCTACTGCGTGGCGACGTGCCCGCGGCCGTTCGGCAGCTCAAGCAACAGCCCCATCAGAACTTGCTGGTGTATGGCAGCGGCCGATTGGTGCGCACGCTTATGCAGCACAACCTGATTGACGAGTACCGACTGATGGTGCATCCGCTGGTGTTGGGCAACGGGCAGCAGCTATTCACAGAGGGTGTTGCGGCGACTCTGCAATTGCAAGAAGCCCGGCCCACTGGTTCCGGCGTGCTGCTACTCACCTACCACCCCCAACGCACCAACGCCGAGTAGGCCAGTGCGCATCCGATGGTTTCATACTCTTGACTTTGCGCTATGGTAGAAGTTTTCAAAACCAACGTCCGCACCCGGCACCATGCCCGGCAGCTGGTGCGCCAGATCCACGTCACCTTCGCCCATTACCACGCCAACTTCGACCTGGACGACTGCGACCGAATCCTGCGGGTGGAGTGCACCAGCGGCTTCGTGCTCCCCTCCTGCCTGATTAAGCTGCTGCGCGATGCCGGCTTTCAGGCCGAAGTGCTGCCGGAGTAAACAAAAACGCACTGCCTGATTCGGCAGTGCGTTTTTGTTTACTGAGTCCGTGGGCGTCGGATCGGTATCGTTGTACGAGCTTCGTGCTGACGGTTATTAACACGGCGCAGGCATTAGCAACGGCAACCGGTCGGACGCCTACGGCGTCGGACCGGTGGACGCTCAGTACCCTACCCCAAGCTGCGGTAGCGCACGCGCTTGGGCTCTACGTCGCCGAGGCGCTTCTTCTTGGCTTCTTCATAATCCGAAAAGTTGCCCTCGAACCACACCACTTCCGAGTCGCCCTCGAAGGCGAGGATGTGCGTGGCGAGGCGGTCCAGGAACCATCGGTCGTGGCTGATGATGACAGCGCAGCCGGCAAAGTTCTCCAGCGCATCTTCCAGCGCCCGGATGGCGTTTACGTCCAGGTCGTTGGTGGGCTCGTCGAGCAGCAACAGGTTGGCGCCTTGCTTGAGGGTGGTAGCCAGGTGCACGCGGTTGCGCTCGCCGCCCGACAGGCTCCCTACCTTCTTCTCCTGGTCGCCGCCGCGGAAGTTGAAGTTGCTCACGTAGGCGCGGGCATTCACGGGGCGGCCGGCCAGCAGCATCGTCTCCGTGCCGCCCGAAATCGACTCGAATACCGACTTGGCCGGGTCCAGCGTGTCGTGCTGCTGGTCTACGTAAGCGGTCTGCACGGTAGGACCTACCTCGAAAGTACCCGCGTCGGGTTGCAGCTGGTCGGTGATGAGGCGGAACAGCGTGGTTTTGCCGGCGCCGTTCGGGCCAATGATGCCTACGATGCCGCCCTGAGGTAGGGAGAAGCTCAGGTTCTCGAACAGCAGCTTGTCGCCGAAGGCTTTGGTCAGCCCTTCGGCCTCAATCACCTGGGCACCTAGGCGCGGGCCGTCAGGGATAAACAGCTCCAACTTTTGCTCTTTCTCCTTGGCGTCTTCGCTCACCATTTTGTCGTAGCCGGCGAGGCGGGCCTTGCTCTTGGCCTGGCGGGCTTTGGGGGCCATGCGTACCCATTCCAACTCGCGCTGAAGCGTTTTCTGGCGCTTGCTCTCGGTTTTTTCTTCCTGGGCGAGGCGGTTGGATTTCTGCTCCAGCCATGAAGAGTAGTTGCCCTTCCACGGAATGCCCTCGCCGCGGTCCAGCTCCAAGATCCAGCCGGCCACGTTGTCGAGGAAGTACCGGTCGTGGGTTACGGCTATCACGGTGCCTTTGTACTGCTTGAGGTGTTGCTCCAGCCACAGCACGCTTTCGGCGTCGAGGTGGTTGGTGGGCTCGTCCAGCAGCAGCACGTCGGGCTCTTGCAGCAGCAGGCGGCACAGGGCCACGCGGCGCTTCTCGCCGCCCGAGAGGTTGCCCACCACGGCATCGGCCGGGGGCGTGCGCAGGGCGTCCATGGCGCGCTCCAGCTTGCTGTCCAGGTTCCAGGCGTCGAGTTGGTCGAGGCGTTCCTGCACTTTTCCTTGCCGTTCGAGCAGTTTATCGAAATCTGCATCCTCGGCACCAAATGCCTCGTTAATTTCGTCGAACTCCTTGAGCAGGGCCACGGTTTCGGCCACGCCTTCTTCCACTACCTCCTTCACCGTTTTGGAGGCATCAAGCTGTGGCTCCTGCTCCAGGTAGCCTACCGTGTAGCCCGGCGACCAGACTACTTCGCCCTGAAACTGCTTGTCGACGCCGGCAATGATCTTCAGCAAGCTCGACTTACCCGAGCCGTTCAGACCCAGCACGCCGATTTTGGCTCCGTAAAAAAAAGAAAGGTAGATGTTCTTGAGAACCTGTTTCTGGGGCGGAAACACCTTGCTGACGCCCGCCATCGAGAAGATAATCGTCTGGTCGCTCATGTGACTAAAAAGAATGGAAATGAAACGAATAATTAACGGCACTGTCAGGGGTAGCTCCTACCCCTAGCACCTCCACGCTACCGCCGCCCGCCGCCGGGTTTTGCAGTGGCCTTCAGCGGAAGTATACTACAGATGCCCTATTTTGCGTATGATTGATTTGAATCAATAACATGACAGGAGGTTTTCATAGCTCACACTTCACCTTATTGTTCGTTCTACAAACTTCACTTGACTGCCGGACATACCTTGCCAGCACACCACCCGGCAGGGCCGAATTTGCCACAAAGGTAGCGTCCTGCGTGGCTTTCCGCCCTACATTATGCTAAGTGTATAGGCATTTTTGCCCGGCATCCCGTAAACTTGTGCACATAGTCTAGCTTCGCATTCCGCCCGCTCCTCCCTCCACTTATTCGCTTCCGCACTATCCCAATTATGGAACAACACGACCACCTCCTCGCTACCGCCCGCCAATACGGCTATGTCGAGGGTGACCAGGTGTGGCTCCGTCCGTTTATGACGCTGCCTGCCCGCCGGGTAGGCCAGGTCAAAGACTCCCCCGACACCTCCCTCATCTACTTCGCCCAGCGCTTCGAGCTATTTCGGGCCAAGGTAGAAGACCTGCTGGCTAAGATGGCCGACTCCGACAACAAGGGCTCTTTTCTGATGAAGGCCCTGCACCTGAAAGAACAAATAGCCAGCTACGATGGCCTGGGCGATTTTGAGAGCCTCCATCATCGCCTCACCGAGGCTGAGGAAGGTATCAATGTGACGATTGCGCAGAACCGGGAGAAAAACATGGCCACCAAGTTGGGCGTGTTGCAGGAGCTGGAAGCCCTGCGTGACACCCTGGACTTTCAGACCGCCACGGAGCGGGTGAAAGCTCTGCGCCAGGTCTGGATCAAGACCGGCCCCGTTGATAAAGAGCTGATTGAGGACATGGAGGCCCGCTTCCGGGCGGCCGTGGATGCCTTTATGCAGCGCAAGCGCGACTTCCTGGCCGACAAAAAGGCCATGACCAACCGCGTGCAGGACAAGTACATGGCCCTGATTCGGCAGTCGGAAGCCTTACAGGATTCCGACGATTTCGAGAACACCACCCGTAAGCTCAAGCAGTTGCAGCAGGAGTGGAAAGATATTGATGCCTCCCTACCCCGCAAGCAAGCCAACGACCTGTGGACGCGGTTCCGGGCAGCGCACAACCACTTCTTTGAGCGCCTGAAGGTGCACATCAACACCAAGCGCGCCGAAAACCAGCCTGAAGACAACCTGGCCCGCAAGCGTGGCTTGGTGGCCGAGGCTGAGGCTCTGCTGCACCGCCCCATGTCGGAAGCAGTGGCCCGCGCCAAGGAGCTGCAAGCCGCCTGGAAGAAGGTAGGCCCCGTGCGCGGCGAGGAATCGGACCGGGTATGGGAGCAATTCATTGCCGCCTGCGACAAGGTATTTGAGCTCAGCTCATTAGAGCACTACATTCGCAAGCGCCACGGCGGCGCCACCGAGCCCGGCACCCGCGACGACCAAATAGCTGCCCGTGTGCAGGCCCTGCGCGAGTTTGTGAAGAGCGACCGGCAGGAGCAGCTGGTGCTGGAAGAAAACCTGAGCAAACTCAACGTATCGCCCGGCAACGAGTCGTTTCGAACCATGCTACAGGGGAAAATACGAGCGTTTGAGCGGAAAATTCGCACCAAAAATCATTTAATCGAGCTTCTGCAAAAAGGAGTGCTTGTATAAGCAACCTTCAGTTGTATTTTACGTTGTCGGCAAGGAGCAACGTTTTGCCGGCCTCCGTGTCTACCTTCACATCGTCGTAGACCACCGAGCTTGCGACGTGCCACCTTTTGCCAACCTTTTTTTATAGTACACGACTATGTATTGGACGCTGGAACTGGCTTCCTATCTGGAAGATGCCCCCTGGCCTGCCACCAAGGATGAACTCATCGACTACTCTATCCGCTCGGGTGCGCCGATGGAAGTAGTGGAGAACCTGCAGGCCCTGGAAGACGACGGTCAACCCTACGAGAACATTGAGGAGGTATGGCCCGATTATCCGACCAAGGAAGACTTCATGTTCAACGAGGACGAATATTAAGCAGTGTTGAATTTTAGGTGTTGAGTATTGAATGAGTGATTTTGAATTAGCTGACAATCATTCCTTACGCAGCATTCAACATTCAACAATCGACATTTCCGGATTGGTTGCGGGGTACGAACAGCGCGTTCTGCTCCGCAACCTTTTTTTTGTGGTGCCCGAGCCGGCTTTCGTGGCGATTATCGGGCACAACGGCTGCGGCAAAACCACCCTGTTTCGGGCCCTCACAGGGCGCATACCGTACCAGGGTACCATCCGGGTAGGGGGGCGCGACCTGCGCACTGTGGCGCGCCCAGCCGCCGAGGGCCTGCTGGCTTACCTACCCCAGCGCACCACCGTGGGCTTTCCCATTGCCGTGCGCGAGCTGGTGGTGATGGGCCGCTACCGTCACCACCGCTTTCTGGGCGGCTACTCCGCCACCGATTACACCCTGGCCGACAGCGCCTTGCAGCAGGTAGGCGCCGCCCACCTTGCCACCCAGGATTTTACGCTGCTTTCCGGTGGCGAGCAACAGCTGGTGTGGCTGGCGCAACTCTCCTTGCAGGAAGCCACGCTCTACCTGCTAGACGAGCCCACCCAGCAACTAGACGTGTACTACCGCCGCCGCGTGTTCGCCCTGCAACAGCAATGGGTAGCCGAACAGGGCAAGACCATCCTCTGCATCACCCACGACCTCGACAACCTCACCGCCCTCCCGCCCGGCGGCCACCTCCTCAACCTTTCCCGCCCCACCCCTACCCTACTCCCCCTCACCCCCGAGGTGGTGCTAGCCGAAAAGGCGTATTTGGAAAGCGAGGAAAGCTTTGTGAAGCGGTGAGATGGTGAGATGGTGAGTAGTGAGTGGTGAGATGGTGAGATGGTGAGATGGTGAGTAGTGAGTAAAAAATACGGCTGTCATCCTGAGCTTGCGAAGGACCTTCTGCCAGTTGAACGAGTCGTTGTTACGCTTGTCGTTTTATCGTGAGAAGGTCCTTCGCAAGCTCAGGATGACAGCCGTATTTTTTACTCACTACTCACCACTCACCACTCACCACTCACCATCTCACCGCTTCCCCGGCCGGCCGCGTAGCACGTGCCAGATAGAGCGCATAAATGGCCACGGGGGCACGGAGTTCATGATCTGGAAGTTTTCCCACCACGAGGTGCGCTCATCTAGGAAACGCAACACACGCTCCAGGGGGTTGTTGGTGAACAGGTCGGAGAAGATGCGGCGGGTGGCTTCGCCGCGGCGCTGCATGATGTCGAGCAGCAGGGTATCGAACCAGTGAAACTGCCACTGGTCGCCGGTGGGGTCGTGGGGTGGGGCGCCCGTTTCGGCCAGGGCCGCCACCAGCCGGGCCGTGTGCGCCTGAATGCGCTGAAAAGCGTAGCCGGTACTGGGCTTGGCTCGCCCGGCGCGCGTGCCCAGGTTGATGATGCGCGCTCCTGCCCGCGCTGGCAGTGGGTGGTCGGTCATGGGAATGGCGCCTACCTCCTCGGCCTCAATATGGAAGTTCTCTACCCCCAGCGTATCGCGCAGGTAGGCGCGCATGGCTTCTTCGTACTCGGCTTTGGGTAGGACTTCGGCCGAAAATAAAGTGTACTCTACTAGTGCTTTGGTGGGGCTGAAGGGTAGCACGTAGATGAAGCGCGCCTCCTGGTGCTGCGCACCCCGAAAATCCATGAACTCCACTGTGGCCGGGTCGAATACGACGCGGTCGGTCGTCACCTCCCAGCCCACAAAGTGCTGGAGTAGGTAGCGGTGCTTATCGGGCCGGCGCGTGAGGGTAGGCGGGCGACTATCGAAGGCATACCGAGCCGTGAACTCGCCGGCCGTGGTGGTAGCACGCACACCAGTGGGCATTTCCGTGAGGGTTTCTACCCGGCCACGCACCTGCGTTACCTGCGAAGCGGCGGCCAAAGCGGCCCGCGTGAACTGGTAGAAATCCAGCCCCCTAATCATCTTGTAGGTATATTCTTCCAGCCGAAACACCCGGTTTAGCCAAGGGCTACGAAACGCCAGCTGCCGCCACTCGTGGGCCACAATCCCATCGAAGGGGGTAGGCGCGGCCGTCCAGAACGACCATGTGCGGTCGTTCTGGTCTTTGGCTTCGGGCTCGATCAGCAACACCCGCTTGCCGCGGAGGCGTGGCTCTTGTGTGATGGCATAGGCCAGGCTGAGCCCAGCCGCGCCGCCACCTACCAGCATGTAGTCAAAATCAGAACTTTCCAAACGCAAACGGCGGCCGGAATAGACCGGCCGCCGTTGCAAGTTAGGGTTCCTGGTGTAACTACTACGCCATCATAGGGTGCAGCTTCAGACCACCGGCCAGGTCGCGCACAGCGTCGCGCACGTCCAGATCTAGCTCGGCGCTGAAGTGCTGCCGCCCCGACAGGATGCTCACTTGCGATTGAAGGCGCTCCACCCACAGCTGCTCGTTTTCCTTGTAGCCGGAGGTATAGGGGTCGTCGTCAGACAGCAGTACCATCAATTTATCTTCTGGAATCAGGGTGCGGGCCGCTTCGTAGTCGACGGGGGCATGCATCCAATTCAGAATATCCTGCCAGGGACTATCTACTGAAAACCAACCAGCTACGCATAGCACACCGCCTATTTTCCGGGGTTTTTCTTCTTCTTTTGCCACGCTAGCCAAGTAATGCAGAATAGCCAGACAGCCCACGCTATGCCCCACCAGAATCACGTTTTCGTTGAGTTGAGAGGGGGGTAATACCTCACGCAAATAATCTACGGCGCGCTCAATCACGGGCAGGTCCCAGGCAGGCATATTCAACGCTCGCACTTGATAATTGATATCGTCTTCTTCGGCAGCAGCCGCCAACTGGCTGCCCAACCAGGGGTACCAGTCGTTATCAGCAGCGCCTGCCCAGCGCGGAATGATGTATACAGTTTTTGTAGTGGGAGTAGTAGTTGGCATGGTGGGTAGCGTTTGTTTTAGAGAATCTATATACTACAAAGGTAGTGTAGCCGGATTCCCGCTTTGCAAAAAATATTCCATTTCTGAAATAACCTCTTTAGTACCCACGTCTACACAAAATACAAATGGAATAATGCAGTAAACCAATAACACCTACCTGATATACTATTTAAACAGCTATTTATCAGTATATTCTTATACTTTACCTAAGTATAGTATTATAAAAAGACAAAACCTACTATCCTCCCAGAAGGAAGAATTAGCAGGTTTTGTCCTATAAATAGAAATATGCTTCTGCTTAGAAGTTGGGCGACAACAGGTATTTGGAGTAGAAGTCGTCAATGATTTTCACGGCCGACTCGGCATCATCCACGATCTGCACCAGTTGCAGGTCCTCGGCCGAGATGTTGCTTTCCTCGTGCAGCATCACGTCTTCAATCCATTTAAACAGGCCATTCCAGTACGCCGAGCCCACCAGCACGATGGGGAAACGGCCAATTTTCTTGGTCTGAATCAGCGTCATAGCCTCAAACAATTCATCCAGCGTGCCGAAGCCGCCCGGCATGCCAATAAAGCCCTGCGAATACTTCACAAACATCACCTTGCGCACGAAGAAGTAGTCGAAGTTGATGATTTTGTCGGAGTCGATGTAGACGTTGTGGAACTGCTCGAAGGGCAGTTCAATGTTGAGGCCTACTGACTTACCACCCTCGGCGCGGGCGCCTTTGTTACCGGCTTCCATAATGCCGGGGCCGCCGCCCGTAATTACACCGTAGCCGTGGCGCACCAGCTTGGCCGCAATTTCCTCAGCCATTTTGTAATAAGGATTGTCTGGCTTGGTACGCGCCGAACCGAAGATGCTCACGCACGGCCCGATTTTGCTCAGCTTCTCGAAGCCTTCCACAAACTCGGCCATTACCTTAAAGATCTGCCAGGAGTCGGCAATCTTGATTTCGTTCCAGTCCTTGTCTACGAATGCTTGGCGGATGCGCTGTTCGTCGTCGAGCTGCACGGTGCGCTGGCCGTGGGTTTGCTCGCGAATGTCGCTGATGGTCTTGGCCTTATTGTCGTTTACATCGGGCCGCACAATGGTTTTGCCGCTGCCCGCATTCAGGGTTTCATCGGCAATCTTGGTTTTGCTGTTTTTGGTAATTTTTGACATAGCCTGTACTGAAAAACCGTCGGGTCGGGCTTAATCGACCAGATGGCAAAAGGGGTAAAATAAAAATCGCCCGCGCTGGGGCGGGCGGCCAAATGTAGGCCTAAGCAAGTTAACAATTTGTTAACAATAGGTAGTGGATTTGTTACGGGTAGGGGTGCCTTGCAGGCGCCCCTGGCAGGGTAGGGACGAAAGAACGTCATGTTGAGCGCAGCATGACGTTCTTTCGTCCTATCCTTCCGCCTACCCCTACTACGGGTGCCTACAAGGCGCCCCTACTTCGCCCGGATGGCAATAACCGGGTCGAGGTTGGCGGCCAGCACGGCGGGAATGATGCCGGCCAGCATGCCAATCACTACCGACACCGTGAGGCCCAGCGTGATGTTGCCGGCCGATAGAAACAGCGGCATGGCGTCCTGCGGAATGGCCGTTATCAGGAATACCAGAAAGATACCGGCCCCGCCGCCCAGCAGGCACAAGAAAACGGCCTCAAACAGAAACTGGAACAGGATAAAGTAGTTCTTGGCGCCCAGTGACTTCTGAATGCCAATGATGTTGGTGCGCTCCTTCACCGATACAAACATAATGTTAGCGATACCGAAGCCGCCTACCAGCATGGCAAAGCTGCCGATAACGGCCCCAGCCACGCCAATCACCGAAAACAACGACGTAATGGCATTGGCCAGCATTTCGGGTCGGTTCAAGGAGAAGCTGTCTTCCTCGCGCGGCTTGAGCCCCCGGATATTCCGCATCAGTCCCTGCACCTCCGATTCAAGATTGAGCAGGCCGGGGTCAGAGTCTACGCCTTTAATGCCAATAGTGGGCGTGACGCCGCCGCCGCCGCCAGTGGCCACAGCGAATATCTTGGTGAACATGCCAAACGGAATAAAGCAGTTGGCATCGTTGCTGGGTGTATCAAGCAGCTTCTTGCCTTCTTTCTGCAATACCCCGATAACGGTGAACGTGAGGCCTTTGGCTTTAAACGTTTGTCCCACGGCTGACCGGTTGGGAAACAAATTGGCAGCAATATCGGCCCCAATGATGGCTACGCTCCTAGCCGATTCCACTTCCTGGGGCGTGAAGTAGCGCCCCTCGGCTAGCGGCACATCCGACACAATGTAGTAGTCGTAGCTGACGCCTTCCAGGCTACAGCTCGTCATGCTGTTGCTACCCGCTTTGAAAGTGTTACCGCTGGTGTTGGCGAAGATGGCTACCCCACGGTTGCTGCCGGGGCTAAGGTTGCGCTGCAACGCCCGGAACTCGCGCACGGTAGGCACGGGGCGGTTGAAGTACTTCCACCACGGAATGCCCGGCCCAAAAGACCACGGCCACTTGTTCACGTAAATCACCTTATCGCCCACAAAGCTCATGCTCTGGCGCACGTTGGCCTCCAGCGAATCAACCACCGCAAACACGGAGATGATGGAGAAAATGCCCACCGTGACCCCCAGCAGCGACAGAATGGTGCGCAGCAGATTGCCCTTCAATGCGTCCCACGCAAATCGAAAACTCTCGAAGGTCAAACGCAAGGCTTTCATAGGATATAGGTAGAAAAGGCCGATGGAAAAATAAAGATGGCTGCAAGGAATGAATTTATTGCACAAAGCAGCCGGCAATCGTGTTGAATACCGTAGAGCTTAGTCGGTAAGCGCTGTGAAAGACGTTGCCTACCGGCCTGACTCTGTGCTTATCCGGCGAATTTATGTACTTTTGCCGGCTCAAATTTTCGTTACTTCCCCTACTATTGCCCATATCTGCCCATGAAACTTTCTGAGTTCAAATTTGATCTGCCCGAAAACCTGGTGGCGCAGCATCCGGCCAAAAACCGCGACGAGTCGCGCCTCATGGTGCTGCACCGCGACAGTGGCAAGATCGAGCACCGCGTTTTCAAAGATATTATCGAGTATTTCGACGAGGGCGACGTATTTGTACTCAACGACACCAAAGTGTTTCCGGCCCGCCTGTATGGCAACAAGGAAAAGACCGGTGCTAAAATCGAGGTATTCCTGTTGCGCGAGCTGAACCGGGAAATCCATCTGTGGGACGTGCTGGTAGACCCCGCCCGCAAAATCCGGGTAGGCAACAAGCTGTATTTCGGCGAGTCGGATATGGTGGCTGAGGTGATTGACAACACCACCTCGCGCGGCCGCACCATCAAGTTCTTGTTTGATGGCTCCGATGAAGAGTTCTACAAAGCCCTGCACGACCTGGGCGAAACACCCCTACCCCGCGAAATCATCACCCGCGATGCCGACGCCCAGGACAAGGAGCGCTACCAGACCATTTACGCTGCGCACACAGGTGCCGTGGCCGCGCCTTCGGCGGGCCTGCACTTCACCCGCGAGGTAATGAAGCGCCTGGAAATCAAAGGCGTAGATACCGCTGCCGTTACCCTGCACGTAGGCTTGGGCACCTTCCGCCCCGTGGACGTGGAAGACCTGACCAAGCACAAAATGGACTCGGAGAACTTTATTGTTCCCCAGGAGGCCGCTACCATTGTGAACAAGGCGCTGGACGCTAAGAAGCAGGTGTGCTCGGTGGGTACTACCACTATGCGGGCGCTGGAGTCGTCGGTGTCGGCGCACGCTCGCCTGAAGGCCAACCAGGGCTGGACCGACCGTTTTATCTTCCCTCCTTACGAGTTCAAGATTGCCACTTCGCTGCTCACCAACTTCCACACCCCGGAGAGCACGCTGATGATGATGGCCTCAGCCTTCGCCGGCCACGAGTTCCTGATTGAGGCCTACCAAACGGCCATCAAGGAGAAGTATAAGTTCTTCAGCTACGGCGACGCGATGTTGATTCTGTAAATAGGGTCTTGGGGGCTTAGGGTCTTGGGATCTTGGATTTTTGTTCTGATTCTTTGCCTTATCCGCCTTATACCGGCTGCTATCCTGCATGTAGGATAGCAGCCGGTTTTTTTATTGCGTTGCTCGAAGCGCCGCGTAGCGGTGCAAGGTTTGTAGTTTAGCTAGTCGTTGGACGAAAGCGCCGCGTAGCGGTGCAAGAAAGCGCAGGTATTTCTTGCACCGCTACGCGGCGCCACCCCATTTTCAACTACACTTGCTACAAACCTGTTGCCGCTACGCGGCACACCCGAAGTCTTACCTTACTGTACAACAGGCGGCTGCAAGCCGCCCCTACGTCGCCCCTACCCCATCCTATGCCCGAAAACCAAGACCCCAAGACCCCAAACGTCCAAGCCCCCCGATTCGCTATTCTCGTAGCAGGCGGCAGCGGCACGCGCATGGGGGCTGCCAAACCCAAGCAGTTTCTGGATTTGCTGGGCGAGCCGGTGCTGCTGCACACGCTGCGCCGATTTGCCGAAACGCCGTTGCGGGTGCAACAGTGCGTGGTGGTGCTGCCGGCCGAGCAGTTCTCGACCTGGCACCAGCTCTGTGCCGAGCATCATGTACGTATACCGCACACCGTAATAGCGGGCGGCCCTACCCGCTGGGCCTCGGTGCGCAACGGCCTCGCCTACCTCGCCGACCAGACAAGTGGCACCGTAGCCGTGCACGACGGCGTGCGCCCCCTGGTGCCGGCCTCGGTGATTGAGGAATGCTTTGCCACGGCCGAGGCGCACGGTACCGCTGTGGCTGCTGTGGTGCCCAAAGACTCGGTGCGCAACCTGTCGCAGCAAGGCTCCTATGCGCTAGACCGCGCCCGCTTGCGCCTCGTGCAAACGCCCCAATGCTTTGAGCTAGACTTGCTACGCCGCGCCTACCAGTTGCCCGAGCTGCCTACCTTCACCGACGATGCCAGCGTGGTAGAGGACCTGCATCCCATTCAGCTGGTGCCCGGCGACTACCGCAACCTCAAGATTACAACTCCCGAAGATTTGCTGCTGGCCGAAGCTATTCTGCGCAGCACTACGTAAGTTGGGGTGAGCCGCGGGGTAGAGGCACGCTATCTTGTGCATCATCGTTCAATAGCTGGTAGCAACCATCGAACAACCCCACCAGCCGAAGCCGACGAGACACAGGATGTTGTGTTTCTATCCTACTATACAGCTTTTAATAACCCTACCCTTCCACCATGAAAAAGCTGCTCGAAAAGCATCCGCTGGCTATCCGCTGGTTCCACTGGATCAACTTTCCGGTGCTGGCCATTATGATGTGGAGTGGCTTGCTGATTTACTGGGCCAACGACGTGTACCGCATTGGGTGGGGCGACACTACCCTGCTGAAGTTCTTCCCGAAGTCATTTTATGAGGCCTTGCACGTGCCGTTTCAGTTGGCGAAGGGCATGGCCTGGCATTTTGTGGTGATGTGGCTGTTTGTGCTGAACGGCGTTGCGTACGTGCTCTACACGCTGTTTTCGGGTGAGTGGCGCTACCTGGTGCCGGGCCGACACGCCCTGCGCGAGGCGTGGCAAGTGGTGATGCACGACTTAGGCATCCGCAAAGCGCCCCTACCCGTGCGTAAGTACAACGCGGCCCAGCAGCTTGCTTACTCGGCTGTGGTGCTAATGGGGGTAGGCTCGGCCCTCACTGGCTTCGCCATTTACAAACCCACTGAGCTGGCGGGGCTTACTACCCTGCTGGGCGGCTACGAGTGGGCACGGGCCGAGCATTTCATCCTGACGCTGGGCTACGCGCTGTTTTTTGTAGTGCACGTGGCGCAGGTAATCCGCGCAGGCTGGAACAACTTCCGCTCGATGATAGCCGGCTTTGAGCTGGTAGACGCGCCCACTCCTTCCTCCAAACCGACCCGCCCATGACCTCTCCCCAACGCCCTACCCCTACCCCCGACGACGAAGCCGTGGAGCAAGAGGCTGCCCGCCGTTCCCGCCGGGCTTTTCTGACGGCCGGCATAGCCTCGCTGGCGGCGCTGGGCGGCTGGCGCTGGCTGGTCACGCGCCCCACCGACGACGGCGCCCTGTGGCCCCTGCGCCGCGTGCTGGACGTGAATGGTAAGATTTCCAAAGAATTCCTCTCTAATGCCGATCTGGCCCCAGTATTTCCGCGCAGTCGTGCCAAAGCGCCGCGCATTAATGGCAGCTTGGGCTTGAAGAGTCCATTGGATACGGCGGCCTGGCGGTTGCAGGTGCAAGGCATGCGCGCCGATGGCCCTGCGCCGGTGCGCACGTTTTCGCTGGCTGATATTCAGGCCCTACCCCGCGTAGAAATGACCACCGAGCTGAAGTGCATTGAGGGCTGGAGCGTGGTGGTGAACTGGGCCGGAGCGCGCTTCTCCGATTTCGTGACGCGGTACCAACTAGCGTCGGCGGCCGACCTGGCGCCTTACGTGCACCTGGTAACACCCGATCAGAAATATTATGTGGGCCTGGATATGCAGAGCGCCCTGCATCCCCAAACGCTCTTGTGCTACGAGATGAACGGCCAACCGCTAACGTTGGAGCACGGCGCCCCCCTACGCCTGGTGACGCCCCTGAAATACGGTATCAAGCACATTAAGCGCATTGGTAGCATTGCCTTCACCCGGCAGCGCCCAGCCGATTATTGGGCGCAGCGTGGCTACGACTGGTACTCAGGCTTGTAGAAGCGCAACCGTAGCCCAACGCATTGGGTTTGCCTAACCACCCCGAACCAAACTACCACACCCAAGGGCGCGTATAGCAGGGCATGGCTCTCTCTACCTCCCTCCCAACCTATCGTCGTCTGCTACCGCTGCTTGTGGCAGGTGTCTGCACGTTGCTGTTGAATGCCTGCTCGCCGGGCGCCAATAGCGACGACCCCGTGGCCGCCGCTCTGGCGCAAAACGAAAAGCGCATTGATGACCTCGACATCACCAAAAAGCAGAAGCAGGACGCCACCTTTATGGTGAATGCCGCGGCCGATGGCATTCTCAACCAGCAATTGGCTACGGTGGCGCTGCAACGCGCCGCTACCCCCAGCGTGCGCAACTTGGCGCAAAACCTGCTCAACCAGTACATCAAAATGACTGGGGAGTTGAAAACGCTAGCCGGCCGCAAGGGCATTACACTGCCCGAAGCATTAGGAGCCGAACGTCAGGAAGTATACAAGAACCTGTCGGCACTCACGGGCACTGCTTTCGATAAAAAATACAGTACGGCCATGGTCGATGGCCAGAAGAAAGCCGTAGACTCCTACGAAGACCTCAGCGAAGACGCCTACGATGGCGATATCCGGGGTTTTGCCGCTAAATACCTACCCGTGCTGCAACAGCAGGTAACCCAAGCCCAGCAAGTGCAGGACGAGGTTGAGAAACTACCTTAATTTCCTTCTCCCCTCCGCTCTTTTCCACACCATTTCACTTTTCTTTCTGATGATGTATCGTATTCTGACCGGCCTGACGCTGGCCGCCGCTCTTTCCCTTTCTGCCTGTGGCAACGCCGAAAAACGCACTGATGGCACCGCCGGCGAAGCGGTGAGTGACATTGATAAAGCTGCCGAGGAAGGCGGCGTGCAGGCCGATGCCGTGGTAATCGATAACAACGCTGGCCCTACTGTTACGCCATCTGCCGCCGACTCGGCCGCGCTGGATAAGAGCGGTACGACCCAACAACCCTAAGCTACCCTTCCCCTCCACCCTATTCTTTTCTTTCCGATGAAACGCATGTTGTTAGCCCCGCTATGCGCGGTGGCTTTGCTGGCAGCCACAGCCAGCTGCACGTCCAACGGCGACTCCGTGGATCAAGCCCAGAAAACCAACGAAGCCCGCCACGAAAACGCTACTGCCAACACAGAAATGGGCGACATCAAGCAGGACAAGAAGGATTTCGACTCCGACTTTATGACCAAAGCCGCCAGTGGTGGCATGCTGGAGGTAGAGTTGGGCCGCTTGGTAGCTCAGCGTGGTGCTACTCCCGAGGGCAAACAATTTGGCCAGCATATGGTGGACGACCACAGCAAAGCCAATGAGGAATTGAAAGCTTTAGCCGCCCAAAAGAACATTACGCTTCCCAGCACACTCGGCGAAGACCACCGCGAAGTGCTGGATGACGTGACCGACGAAAAGGGCGTGGACATGGACAAGAAGTACCTCAAAGAGATGGTGAAAGACCATGAAGAGGACGTAAAAGAATACACGGAAGCTTCCGTCCGTGCCAGCGACCCAGACATCAAGGCCTTCGCGGCCAAGAACGTCCCCATTTTGAAAGAGCATTTGTCGATGGCGCAGCAGATGCTGGCGGCAGTAGACAAGCGTGATTAACCCTTGTTCAACTCACCACTCATCTTATTCTTTTTGTCCTATGAAAACGTACTTCCTGACTCTGGCTTGTGCTGGCGCCTTACTGACTTCTGCTTGTGGCAACGACTCCGCCACCACTACCTCTGATTCGGCCATGAATACAGAGAATAGCGCCCTGATTGATTCCAGCACAATGGGTACTTCGGCCGCCATGAATATGGCCTCCGATACGGCCACGGCTCCGCACGCCACCGACGAGCAGTTTATGGAATCGGCCGCGCACAGCGACCAGAACGAAATTCAGCTCAGCAAATTGGTGCTCGAAAAAGGAGTGACAGGCATGGTGAAAGACCACGCCAACCAGATGATAACCGACCACACCAAGTCGACGGCCGATCTGAAAGCCATTGCGCAGAAGAAAAACGTGACCCTACCCACCGACATGGATGCCGCGCACAAGGCCATAGCTACCACTCTGCAAAAGCTCTCGGGCAAGGATCTGGAGATGCAGTATACGCAGCAGATGGTGCTAGACCACCAGAAAACGCTGAACACCATGCAGGCCCACGATAAAATGACGCAGGACGCTGACCTAAAGGCCTTCATTGCCAAAACGGCGCCCGTGGTGCAAAATCACCTGACAATGTTTAAGCAGCAAGCGAGTGCCATGTAACGTTGTTGACCTCTGCTTTATGAGAAAAGCCGCTGCCTACAGGGTAGCGGCTTTTTAGTTGAATACGGGCCATACTTAGTCGATGCGTGCTATGTATGCACAACACAAATATTTACTATTCAACTATTTACCAAGGAACAGATTAAAACATGTTGCAACATATATTGTACACAATCAGTATACACGAGCTGTTGCGTGCTACCACGTAGGTAGCAGCGCCTTTTTATATTACACATGAAATCAACTGTAAAATATATTTTGGGGGGCCTTTTGATTGGCTCTTTCTCGTTGGCTACCGCCCCAGCAGCACAGGCACAGAAGAAGCCAGTGAAAGAGGCCGAAAAAATCAATAAGAAGCGCAACAAGCTGAAAGCCGACTTCTCGCCTTACTCCAAAGACCAGTTGCAATACGACGCAGAGTTTGCCGTAGCGGCCTCCAGCAGTAACATGCTGGAAATAGCGCTGGGCAAGCTGGCCCAGCAAAAAGCCATTGCCACGGAGGTGAAAGAGTGGGGCAAGCGCATGGAGCAGGAGCACGGCCAAGCCGAGCAGCAACTCCAGGCCATTGCCGAGCGCGCCCGCATCACCCTACCCCAGATGATGGGCAAGGACGACAAAGGCATCTACGACGACATTGACGACCGGAAATACTTCGGCTTCGACAAAAAGTACATGCGCGACCTACAGGAGCTGCACGAGCGCACCATTGCCCGCTTCGCCGATGCCGCCGCAAAAGTCTCCGACCCCGCGCTACGCACCTACGCCGCCGAAATGCTACCCAAGCTGCGGGAGCACGAGGAAATAACGGACCAGCTGTTCGAAAGAGCTAGTGATAGGAAGTAAAGTTGAGAAAAAGAAGAACCTTAATTGATTTGAGGTTCTTCTTTTTGTATAACACCGTTATAAGTACTTAAATCGGTATCGCAGGCCCAGACTAACCCCGACACCGTCAATTAAGCCACTAAAGACAGGATTAATCAATACAGCCTCCGCAGTGGCCTGCACTCGCTGGGTACGGCCAAAGCCGTACCCAGCATTTAGACCCAGTATAGGATTGATAGCAGTACTTCGGTCGCGACTATTATCAATAGTCAATGGTTCGGTTTGGCCATTGATATATTCTTTACGCTTGTACTGCTGCCAGGAAGCAACTATCGCAGCGCCTACTACCACATCTACTTGCGTACGCCGTTGCGGTAATTTAGTCAACGTGTAGCGTACTAACATCGGTAAAGCGACTTTGTGTTGACTATATAAACTCTGATAATACCCCTGTCGTATTGGATAGAAAAAGTCATTAAAACGGCTATAATCATACTGTATACCTATTTGTGCGGCTAAGCGAGGTTGCAGGTAGCGACCAACATATAGGTATGGGCCAGTCATCGCCACTCTATTGTATAACTGAGGAGACTTATCCTGTTTCGCTCCATATCCATAAATACCATATTGGGCTCCAACATACCATTGTGGTCTCAAGATGCCATCAGTTACTTCTGGTACGTAGGAACGCGTGGCTGGCCCACCATTTAGTACCATACCTATGCGTATGCTACCAGTAATCTGCTTAGAATTGTAAATTTCTGTATCGGTTAGCTGCTGTACGTAGCCGGCATTCACATCAATGAAACCGCGCTTCCATAAACGGCGCTGCACACCATATAGTAGCGCTACTTGGGTATGTAACAGTTGCCCATGGAGGATGTCTAATTGAAACGGCAAATCTGAATGACGCCCTAATCCAGCGCCTAGGCTCACGGAAAAGTAGTTAGCCGAAAAATTACCAGCATTATGACCTCTCCGAATGCGCCGTTCTAAGTTGTAGTAAAAGCGCCCAGCCAATTGCCCTCGTACATTGACTGTTCCACGATAGTAGCCATTAGGGTAATAACCAACAGGATAGCGTAGATAACTAGGACTAATTTCACTCAACAACGACCATGCAGGGCTCCACAACTTACGTTCGTACATGATATGTATCCCATAGCGTCGAAAGGTAAGATTATTCAGCGCTAGTCTCCACACAGCGCGTTCCTCTTGCTGTACTCGTAACGCAACGGTATCTATTACTAAGGGTTGATTAGTAACTTCTTCCGTATAGCTCACATGCGTAGAATCGATAGTAGTCTGGGCATCGGCAAAACCAGGTAGTACAGCTGCACAGAACAATAAACCGCGTCGCAGTAGCGAAAAGAAGTAGCACATAGTGAGTGATATGATAAGGAAAGTCAAGGCTGAAATACAAGCTCTTGTGTTTGAAGCGTAAGCGGCGCGTAACTTGTACTGACGCGTACTATAGGCTGAGTTGATGCATTTTTTGTAGCAAGAGTAGCGCGGTCTTTGGCTATATGCTTAGCCATTTGATAGCTATTGGGTAGCAGCAGACGACCTTGTTGCACACTTAACTGATAAGCAAATTGTTCGGGTTGCGAGGCGCTAATAGTAACCTCTGTTCTATCGGCTTCTATAACCAGTTTGTGCAAATATGCTATGGGCTGAGCATGCACGCTTCCGTACTGATTGTGAATAGTAGCAGTGCCACCTATCCGCAGCAATCGGATGGCTGATTTGTTGGCCTCGCATGTGAAATTTGCTTCTACATCAGTGGCCGTCACATCAGCATAACGGGCAGTAACAGCAAC
This sequence comes from Hymenobacter citatus, assembly GCF_014333615.1. Lineage (GTDB taxonomy): Bacteria > Bacteroidota > Bacteroidia > Cytophagales > Hymenobacteraceae > Hymenobacter > Hymenobacter citatus. The sequence goes on from NZ_JACSCY010000003.1 coordinate 451,440, forward strand.
GCTACCTTGCAGATTTTGTAAAGTGATTCGTCCAAAGTCTTGCTCCAATTGCTGCCAACCATACAGGTCGACTAGGCTGGTATGACCATAGGTATTGGCAACAACCAGATGGTTACCAGCAGGCATCATTACTGTATACTCAGCTCGCAAGTCGCTTTGCACAGTGGGCGCCCCAGTGGGTAGGGAAAAAAAGTTAACTAAGTTGATGGCGCTGACGTTCTGCTGCAAGCGGTACTGCGCTGCCGCTAAGTCGCGCTCGGCTATGGCACGGTCGGGGTGGCGGGCGCTTAGGCGCAGCACTACCTGCACGATGGGTTTGTCCCAACCCTGCACCCGTAGTGTGGCCTTCTCGGCCCGGATGCGCACCGATGTATTGGGTTTGCACACCCAGCGCTGCTCCAGCGTGCGGGTTACTACCTGCACCTTTTGCTGCGCGTAAGCGCCAAGGCTACTCAATAGCCAAAGCAGCACCAGCACGCCCACCCGACAACGATTCTGTACGATGCTACTCATGAGATAAGAAGTTGAACCAGCTCGCGGGTGAGCGTGGCGCGTAATGTGGTTAGCTGTACTTGCTGCCGCACCAGAGCGGGCGAAGCGCCAAACCGCCCCGCATCTTGCTGCAACCGCCTTTCTTGTTCCTCTACCTCTCTCAGCTGTGTCCGCAGTTCCCGAAACTCATCCGACTGGCACACTGTGGGTAGGGAAGTGCAATGGGCATCAATGAAAGCCTTCCCCTCCTGCGCCAGCGAGTCAGTGGGTGGCGCAAGCCGCCCAGCAGCAACCGGCGCGGCTATCTCTTCTTCGCTGAACGTGATTGTCTCGTGGGGAACTGCTGCTATCTGCTTGTTTAGCCCAGTAGGCCACAGCCACCACACACCAAGTAGCAGCAGGATAACAGCAGCTATACTTGCTACCTGGCGCCATGCAGCCGTGGGCCGCAGGAGGCGGAAGACAACGGCAGCAGCTGGTTCTTCAGCATTATCGAGTTGGTTGGCAATGGCAGCCCATAGGGCAGCATCGGGTTCGTGACTAGGTAGGGTAGGCAACGCCTGCGCAATGGCTTGCTCCGCGTCGAGCTGCGCTGCAATATGCAACCAAGTAGCCGCCTCAGGCTCGTGCGCAGGTAGGTCGGCTACGGCTCGGCGTAGGTACTCGCGCCCAGTTTCCTCGGGTGGTTTGGGGAAATCACTCATCGGTACAAATACTGAAGTTTGCGTTGCAGCAACCGCTTGGCGTGGTATAGCTGCGACTTGCTGGTGCCCTCCGTGACGCCCAGCAGCTCGGCCGCCTCGCGGTGGGAATAGCCCTCTACCTCCAGTAGGCAAAAGGTAGCGCGGTAGCCGGCCGGCAGCTCGCCGATGGCCTTTTCCAGCGCCTCGCCGGTCAGGCTGTCGTGCCAGGCTACCAGCGGCTCGGGGTGGCTATCGGGGTCGTAGACCTCCATGCGCTGCTCGCGCCGGAGCGTGAGCAAGGCCCGCCGCACCACAATGGTGCGTATCCAAGCGCCCAGCGCCGACTGCTGCCGGAAGCTGCCCAGCTGCTGAAACACCTGTACGAAGGCGTCCTGCAAGGCATCCTGCGCCAAGTCTCGGCTGTTCAGAATGCGCAGGGCGCAGGAGAACATGGTGGTTTTGTAGCGCTGGTACAGCTGGTACTGCGCCTGCCGGTCGTGGGTCAGGCAGGCGGTTAGCAGCTGTTCGTCGGTGAGTGGCAAGGTGGCGGAAGCTAGCACGGGGCGGATAGTTGTCCTAAAGTGCTGCTCCGCCGGGAGAAGGTTGGTTGGGGTAAGGAAATTATTTTTTGGGATATAGCCGTGGCAGCAATTGCTTTCCCTATTTTCCGGCTATCACTCTATTTTTCAGCCATTTATTCGATGAAGAAAATCTACTTGCTGCTAGCTATGTGCGGTGCCGGCCTCTCGGCGCATGCCCAACTCAACGTGGCGTACCATCAATCGGGTCTACCCTTCGCTTCCGTATCCTACGACTTCGGCCGCTTCCACCCCGATTTTCGGGTAGGCACCGACGCTTTCACTTCTAGCCTAGACCCAGAGTTAACGCTGAATTACAAATTTGTAAACAAAGAAGATTACTACGTGTATGGAGGCCTTGGGGCCCGTACCAACAATCTTGCTGGGGCCGTGGTACCGGTAGGCATCGTAGTGTTTCCGTTTGCCAAGAAGCGCCTGGGCTTTCACACAGAATTATCCGTTATTGGTATTAGTGAGGATGCTGCCGTGCTACGAGGTAGCTGGGGCATCAAGTTTCGTTTTGGCCGGGCGGAAGAGGGGCCGGGAATATAAATGCTACGTATTTTGATAAAAGCAAAAGCGCCCGCACTACAATAGTGCGGGCGCTTTTGCATGAAAGTTTAAAAGGCAGGTTAGACTACCTCCGCGTACCTACTCGTCTTCAGCTCCTCAGCCAAAAACTTCCCCGTATAACCCTTCTTCGACTTAGCTACCTGCTCAGGCGTGCCCTGGGCCACGATGGTACCGCCGCCGGCGCCGCCTTCGGGGCCGATGTCAATGATATGGTCGGCTACTTTGATCAGGTCGAGGTTGTGCTCGATGATGAGGACCGTATTGCCCTTGTCGACCAGCTTTTGCAGCACGTCGGAGAGGTGATTGATGTCCTCGAAGTGTAGGCCGGTGGTCGGCTCGTCGAGGATGTAGAAGGTCTGGCCAGTGTCCTTCTTGCTGAGTTCGGTGGCCAGCTTCACGCGCTGGGCTTCGCCACCTGAGAGGGTAGTAGCCTGCTGGCCCAGCGTGAGGTAACCCAGGCCTACATCATTCAACGTCTGAATCTTACGCAGAATGCGGGGCTGGTACTCGAAGAACTCCACGGCTTTTTCCACCGTCATGTCCAGCACGTCGGTGATGCTCTTACCCTTGAAGCGCACTTCCAGGGTTTCGCGGTTGTAGCGGCGGCCTTTGCAGGTTTCGCAGGGCACGTGCACGTCGGGCAGGAAGTTCATTTCAATGGTGCGCAGGCCCGCGCCCTCGCAGGTTTCGCAGCGCCCGCCCTTCACGTTGAAGGAGAAGCGGCCGGGACCGTACCCACGAATTTTCGATTCGGGCAGTTCGGCAAACAGCTGGCGGATTTCGGTCATCACGCCCGTGTAGGTAGCCGGGTTGGAGCGCGGCGTGCGCCCAATCGGCGACTGGTCTACCTCAATTACCTTATCAATAAACTCCAGACCCTCAATGCTATCATACTTCAGCGGCTCACGTTTGGCGTTGAAGAAGTGCTGGTTGAGGATGGGGTAGAGCGTGTCGTGAATAAGCGACGACTTGCCCGAGCCCGACACGCCCGTAACGGCTATCAGCTTGCCCAGCGGAAACTTGGCCGTCACATTTTTAAGGTTGTGACCTTTGGCGCCTTTCAGCACCAGCTCTTCGCCGGTACCCTCGCGCTTTTTCTTGCGCAGCTCAATGTGCTTCTGCCCACTGAGGTACTGCGAGGTGAGGGAGCCAGAGTTGAAAATCTCGGTAGGCGAGCCTTCGGCCACGATGCTGCCGCCGTGGATGCCAGCGCCGGGGCCGATGTCCAGCACGTGGTCGGCGTGCATGATCATGTCCTTGTCGTGCTCCACCACAATCACCGAGTTGCCGATGTCGCGCAGGTGCTGCAAGGCCTTGATTAGCCGTTCGTTGTCGCGCTGGTGCAGGCCGATGCTGGGCTCGTCCATGATGTAGAGCACGCCTACCAGCTGGGTACCAATTTGGGTAGCTAGGCGGATACGCTGACTCTCGCCGCCGCTCAGCGTGCGCACCGAGCGGTGCAGGTCGAGGTAGTCGAGGCCTACCTCCAGCAGGAAGCCGATGCGCTTGCGAATTTCCTTCAGCAGCTCGCGGGCAATCAGATTCTGGCGCTCCGAGAGACGGTCTTCCAGCCCTTCAAACCACGCGGCCAGCTCCTTGATGTCCATCACCGATAGCTCGCCAATGTGCTTATCGGCAATCTTGAAGTGCAGCGACTCTTTCTTGAGGCGGTAGCCCTGGCACTCGGGGCACTCCTTGGCTTGGGTGTACTGCTGAATCCAGTCCCGGATGTTGTCGGAATCGGAATCCATCTGGCGCCGCAAAAAGGGGATGATGCCCTCGAACGGCTCGGTGTAGTTAGCTTTCGTGGTATCGGCGTCCTCATCCTCGGGGATGCCGTGCAACAGGCGCTGCACCAGGTCTTCGGGCAGCTTTTGGATGGGCGTGCTGAGCGAGGCCTTGTGCTTTTTCAGAATCAGCTGGAGCTGCTGGAAAATCCAGATGTCGCGGTACTCGCCCAGCGGCGCAATACCGCCGCGGCTGATACTCAGCTTCTTATCCGGCATCACGGTTTCCTCCGTAATTTCCTGCACCTCGCCCAGGCCGTTGCACACGGGGCAGGCACCGTAGGGCGAATTGAACGAAAACGTGTTCGGCGCGGGGTCGTCGTAGGCGATGCCGGTGGCCGGGTCCATCAGGAAGCGGGAGAAGAACTGGGTGTTGTCCTTCTTCTTGCTATCGGGGTCGAGCACGAGCATGGTGCCTTTGCCCTGGGTAAGGGCATTTTGCACCGAGCCGGACAGGCGGTGGCGGTCGTCGGCCTTCACCACCAGGCGGTCAATCACGATTTCGATGTCGTGAATCTTGTAGCGGTCCACCTGCATCTTGGCCGTGATGTCGAGCAACTCGCCATCCACGCGCACTTTGGTGAAGCCCAGCTTGGCTACCTGCTGAAACAGCTCGCGGTAGTGGCCTTTCCTACCCTTCACCACAGGGGCCAGCACCACCAGCTTCTTGTTGTCGTAGTGCTTGAGAATGTAGTTGATAATCTGGTCGTCCGACTGCCGGATCATCTTCTTACCTGTCACGTAGCTGAACGCCTCGGCGGTGCGCGCATAAAACAAGCGCAGGAAGTCGTAAATCTCGGTGATGGTGCCGACGGTGGAGCGCGGGTTGCGCGAGGTAGTCTTCTGCTCGATGCTAATCACCGGCGACAAGCCCTCGATCTTGTCCACGTCGGGCCGTTCCAGGCCGCCCATAAACGAGCGGGCGTAGGCCGAAAACGTCTCCATGTAGCGGCGCTGGCCCTCGGCATAAATCGTATCAAACGCCAGCGACGACTTGCCCGAGCCGGAAATACCCGTAAACACCACCAGCTTGCCCCGCGGAATCTGAATGGAAACGTTTTTCAGGTTGTGCTCCCGCGCGCCGTACACTTCAATAAAGGGCGCTTCGGCAGCAGCGGGGTTGGGGTGGTCGTGCCCGTTGGGAGGTAGAGCTACGGCCGCGGCCGTCAGCTCGGCCTGGGCCGTGGCTACTTGGGAAAGGGGAGAAATGGTAGCGGCCGCAACGGCCGGGGCTTTTTTCTTAGCCATGCAAAGCAAGTCAGAATAAGTCTGCAAAGGTACGCAAAACGCAGCCGGATGGCTACTCCGAATAGCTTCTTAGCCAGTGATTTTAGCGAACATCGGAGCGGCACCCAAGGCTGCCGGATATGCGGCAGATAGGGTACAACAACATGGCGCCCCGAAATGTCCCGTTCGCCCCAAAACTTCTCTTGGAGCCTCACAGTAGGATTATGCAGAGATGGATTTGGCCTTGTTCTTGTCTAAGGACCATTAGAATTGATTTGTTCTCTTTCTCCTACCCCCTACCCATGAAACGACTCCCTGCTTTTGCCATTGCGGCCCTGTTTGCGGTGGCCTTCGCCAGCCCTTCTGCCCAGGCCCAACAAGTTACAGTCAACATCAATACGCCCTCCTGGGGACCGTCGGCGCCGGCCGGCTCGCAGTACTACTACATTCCGGAGGTAGGCGGCTACTACGACCTGCGCGACCAATACTACGTGGTGGAGCGGGAAGGCAAATGGCAGCGCCTGAAATCCATCAGCGGGTACGCGCCCAGCAGCTTCCACCCCGTCGTGATTGACTACCGCGGCTCCCAACCTTGGGCACAAATCACCCGGCACCGGCAACTCTACCCGGTGGCCCTACCCCCCGGCCAGGTGAAGCGCCTGCAAAACGGCAAGGGCCTACCTCCCGGCCAGGCCAAAAAGCTGTATGGGGGCGGTAATGGCAACGGCCACGGCAAAGGAAAAGGCAGGCACTAAGCAGCTATAACCAGTAGGGGCGACGCGAAGTACATACTTTGCGTCGCCCCTTTTCTATGTTATTGTTTGACAAGCTGTTCCCACTTGGTTTCTGCGCTGATATCGGCGGGAGGCGGCATCTTATTGGCCGCTAGCAGAGCTTCAATGTAAATCATGTCCGGGTCGTGGTTCATGCCGGCGACGGCTTTCACCTGGTCGTCCTTGAGGTAGAACGCCAGAAAATCCTGCTCGCCTACGTTGCCCACGTAGCGGATGTCGTCCCACTTTTCGGCGTGGCCGGCGTAGCGCAGGCTCTTGCCGTATTGCTGGGTCCAGAAGTAGGGCGCGGCAGTATATTTCACCTGCTGGCCTAATAGGTTTCGAGCGGCCAGGCGGCCGTGCTGCTGGGCCACGCGCCAGTGCTCAATGCGCAGCGTGTCGCCTGTAGCAGCCGGGTAATGGGCAATGTCGCCGGCCGCGTAGATATTGGGGGCGGCTTGCAGGTACTCATCCACCTTTAGGCCACCGTCTTTTTCCAGCCGGAACGCTTCTTTTAGGAAATCGGTGGCAGGCCGCACACCTACCCCCAGCACCACCAAATCGGCGGGCAGGTCTTTGCCGGATTTCAGCCGGACGCCGGCCACGCGGCCGTTCTTGCCGGTTAGCTCCGTCACCTCGGCTTCGGCCTCAAACTGCACGCCTTTTTCCTGGTGCATGGTGCGGAACATCTTGCCTACCTCCGGCCCCAGCACCTTCTCAAAGGGCTCCTTTTCCTGAGCAATGACCGTCACAGTACGCCCCTCCTGCCCGGCAAGGCTGCTGGCCGCTTCCATCCCGATAAAGCTGGAGCCGATAATGACCACTTGTTTGGCTTCTTTGGCGGCCTCTACTATCGCCTCAGCATCGGCTTGGGTGCGCAAGAGCAACACGTGTTGCAGGTCGTGGCCGGGAAGCTTGGGGAGGGAGTTGGGCGTGCCGCCAGGGGCCAGCAGCAGCTGGTCGTAGGTCAGCGGGGCAGCATCGGCCAGTAGCACCTGCTTTTTTTCCAGGTCCAGGCCGGTGGCGCGGGTATTGGTTAGCAGCTCAATGTGGTGCTTCGCGTAGAAATCGTCTTCGCGCAGAGGTAGGCTTGCGGGCTTGGCCTTGCCCGCCAGATAGGCTTTGCTGAGCTTGGTGCGGTCGTAGGGCGCGGCTGCATCGGCCGACACCAGTACCACGCGCCCGGCAAAGCCTTCCTCGCGCAGGGTTTGGGCCGCCATCTGTCCGGCTGCGCCACCGCCTACTATCACGATAGTAGACTGTTTAGCCTCTTCTTCCTGAGCAGCAGGCACAGGTGCGCCGCCTACCTCGGCGGTGGGCGTTTCGTCGGGCTTGTCGGTGCTGGCGGGCGGGTTGTCGGGCACCGATACGTATACCCTACCTTCGGCCTCGCGCACCGCAAAGGTGGGTAGGGCATCGAGGGCGGGCGGCTCGCACAGGCTGCCATCGGTGGCCTTGAAACAAGCGTGGTGCCACGGACACACAATTTGCCCCTGTACCAACCGGCCTTTTTCGAGGGGGGCGCCGTAGTGCGGGCAATGCGCGGCAAAGGCACGATACTGGCCTTCGTGCCGCACTAGCAGCACCTCGGGACCTTCGTGGGGGGTAGGGAAAGCGCGTAGCTCCCCTTCTTGCAGCGCATCGAGTGGGGCTAGGTTGATTTCAGTGGGCATACTTGTGGAGCTTGATCTGCTTTTCACAACGCACGCCAGCACAACCGGGTTGGGCCGGCAGTACGTATTAGAAGAATAACCCATTTCCCACCCCTTACCTGCTTTCGTATGGATACCCCCTATACGCCCATCAGCTGCTCGTTCTACGATGAGTTGGAAGCGCTGGCCACCACCCGCCAGCCCTGCCAACTCGTGTACCGTACCCAGCCCGATTCGCCTCCAGTCACCTACCAGGGCGTTATTGCCGACCTGTTCATCCAGGACAAAGTAGAGTATCTGCGCCTCACCGACGGCTTCACCCTCCGTCTCGACAACCTCCTGGCCGTAGACCAAAAGGAACGCCGCGACGTGTGCTAGGTGGTGAGATGGTGAGTGGTGAAATGGTGAGATGGTGAGTTTGATGTTCTGACGGCACAGTTCGCGCAAGTGGCGCCGTCAGAACATCAAACTCACCATCTCACCACTCACCATTTCACCACTCACCATCTCACTATTTCACCAGCTTAAACAAATGCGGGGTGCTAGTGGGCTTGTAGCGGCCGAAGGTGGTGGGAAGTTTGTAACGCAGCTCAGGCAGTAAGTTATGCTCGTCGATGAGGTAGACTGGAGGGCGGCGCATGTTGCGTGCCAGCCGGAAGGCGGCGGCGTACTCGTTGAGATGACCAAAATCCTGCTGCGCCAGGCGCCAGTCGAGGTAGGGCGTGGCGAGGCGGTTGGCGAGGTAGGGCCGCCGGTCGGTGCCTAGTACCAATAGCGTTTGGTTGCGCACGCTGGCGTAGGCAGGGTTAGGCTGCACAGCAAAAGAGGCCTCAGCAGGAATAGGCAGTAAGTTGCCGAAGGGCAGCACGCTCCGGTAGCGGATGCCTACCACCGTCCCTATCAATACTAATAGTAGCAGCTCCAGCAGCCACGGCCGCGGCGCCCGCTGCCACAAAAACAGCCCGAAATAGGTGAGCGGCGGCAGCGCCAGCACCAGCGTACCGGGCGCCCTACCATCCCCAACGGCGATAATGGCGATGGTGACTACCAGCCACACCAGCATCAGCTGCAAAAATTTCACCTGAAAGACCAGTCCCAGCGAAGTGGCAAACGTGCGTAGTAGCGCCGCTGCCAGCAGTACGCCCGGCAGCACCAGCAGCCGCAACTGCACTAGGCGGGGCATGCCATCAGCGCCGGCCGTGAGGCCCGCCAGGGTAGGGCGCAGATGAAACTGCGAGAAGGCCGGCAGCGCATCGGCGTACAGCAGCACCGTGCCCACCACCACGTACGGAAAGAAGAAGCCACACAGCAGCAGCAAAAAGCTTCGGAAGGAGTTGGCTGCAAAGATGATAACCGCAAACAGAGCCAGCACCAGAAATAGCGCCAGCGGTAGGTAGAACAGCGCCGCCAGCCCCAGCAGAAACCCCGCCTGAAACAGGCGGCGGTTGTCGTAGCCCTCGCGCGAGGTGGGCAGCAACGCACTGAGCGCATACACCACCAGCGTGTGCCCCACCAGCAATGGCGACAGAATATCCAGGTCGGATGTGACGCTGGCGACCAGCAGGTAGGTAAGGGCCGCCACGTAGCCGCGCTCGGGGTGCACGTCGGCGCGGTTTAGGATACGGTTGAGGCGCACGGCCTGCACCACCAGCAGCGCCAGCGCCAGCGCCCGATACAGCCACAGCGGCCGGCTCCCCACGGCTTCGAGCAGGCCATACAAGGCGCTGGCTAGTGGGGCAGTGCTGTCGTACAGGTCGCGATAGGGTACGGCGCCGCTGTGCAACCGCTCGCCTATCAGGAACGCGTGCAGCTCTACGGCCGATAGCGGCACGCCCAGCCACAGCAGCGGCACACGCACGGCCAGCACCACCAGTAGCAGCACCACCAAGCGCGAGGGAAGCGGACTTTTAAAGAATTGGAGCAGGGTCTTGGGGTCTTGGGGTCTTGGGGTCTTGGTTGATGTTCTACTCATCAACTATCCCCCTGGCCTACAAAAGTAGCAGGTGCAAGACCACCCATTCAATAAACTACCTGGCAAAAGCCTACAAAGCCACGTAGAACTGGGTAGGGAAGTTGGGATGCGAAAATAAAATCCAAGACCCTAAGCCCCCAAGACCCCAAGACCCCAAACAAGACCCCAATCACCTATCTTTGCCTGTTCTATGGAAAGCAAACGACAGCAAAAAGTAGCCAGCTTGCTCCAGCAAGAGCTGGCGGCCGTATTTCAGCGCGACTTGCCGCACCTGTTTCCGGGCCTGGCGCCCGGTATCAGTACGGTGCGCGTATCGCCCGACCTGGGTATTGCCCGCGTGTACCTGAGCTTGCTCCTGGTAGGCGATGGCGAGGCCATGCTGGAACAAGTGCGCGACAGCGGCAAGGAAATTCGCCTGGCCCTGGCTAAGCGCATTCGGCAGCAGCTGCGTGTGGTGCCGGCCCTCAGCTTCTTCCTCGACGACAGCGCCGCCTACGCCGCGCACATGGACCAAGTATTCGGTGGCCTCACCATCCCGGCCACCGACGCCGACGCGCCCACCGACGAGGACGATACTGCCAAGCCCACCCCGCCCCGCCCCCGCCTCTTCGCCGACGAAGATGAGTAGTGAGTGGTGAGATAGTGAAATAGTGAGTTTTCGCTGCTAACTATTGCGCTATTCAACCATTAAACTCACCATTTCACCATTTCACCATTTCACCACTTGCATTACGACCCGATTAAACGCTCGCTGGGCAACGTGTTCAACCGCACGCCGTGGCTGCGGCGCCTGTTCTATCACCTGCTCGATTTGCTGCTACTGCGTACCTGGCACGTGCACCGCGAGTTGCGCCAGTGGTCCAGAGGCCGCACCCAGGATCCACTCACCATCCTGGATGCCGGCGCTGGCTACGGGCAATACACCTACTGGCTGAGCGGGCTGAGCTCTAAGTGGCAAATTCTGGCTGTGGATGTGAAAGAGGAGCAAGTAGCCGATTCCAACAACTTTTTCCGGCAGATTGGTCGGCCGCAGGTGCAGTTTGCCGTGCAGGATCTGGTGCTGTACCAAGAGCCCAACAGCTTCGACCTGGCCCTATCGGTGGACGTGATGGAGCACATTCTGGAAGACGTGGAGGTGTTTCGCAACATTCACACCTCCCTCAAGGATGGCGGCATGTTGCTCATCTCTACCCCCAGCGACCAGGGCGGTTCCGACGTGCACGGCGACGGCGAAACCAGCTTTATTGAAGAGCACGTGCGCGACGGCTACAACATCCATGAGATTCAGCAGAAGCTGCGCACGGCTGGTTTTGAGCGCATCGAGGCCCGTTACAGCTACGGGGAGCCGGGCCAGATTTCCTGGCGCATGAGCATGAAGTATCCGATTCTCATGCTGGGCAAGTCGCGGCTGTTTTTCCTGCTGCTGCCGTTTTACTACCTGCTGGTATTTCCCTTTTGCTTGCTGCTCAACTGGTTTGATGCCCGCACCACCCACGACTCTGGCACCGGCCTGATCGTAAAAGCCTGGAAGTAGCGGTTTTGCCGGGGGTAGCGTATCTTGGCGTATATTTCTAGCTTATACGATAATGGCTAATAAAAACGACTTATCCGAGCTGCTTGCAGAAATGCTGATTCGCATGGACCGGCAACAGGTTCAAATTGACAAGACAAACGAAATTCTGGGTACGGTAGCAAACATGCAAACCCGGATGCTGAACCAAATGGATTTAATCTATCAGGAGCAGCAACGTTTTAATGCCAAGCAGGAGCAATTCAACGCACGGCAGGAGCAGTTTAACGACCGCCAAGTTCAGTTCAACTCCCGTCAGGAGGAGGTGAATCTGGCTATTTTACAGGAATTACGTCTTATTAAAACGGACGTGCGGGAGTTGAAAGAAACTGTGTCGAATAACCACGAAGAGCGTCTGCGCCGCCTCGAAGATTTCATGCGGCGCGCCAGTTAGCGCTTCCTTATTCAGTCTCCCGCTTCGCCCTACCCACGCCCGCACGTGAACGTTCCTTTGCTCATTGCCCGGCGCTACTTTTTCTCGAAGAAGAAGCGCAATATTATCAGCATCATCTCCAACATTTCGATGGTAGGGGTGGCCGTGGGCACAATGGCGCTCATCATTGTGCTGTCGGTGTTCAACGGCCTGGAAGACCTCGTGCGCGGCCTCTACGGCAAATCAGACCCCGACCTGATGATTTCGGCGGTGCAGGGCAAGTCCTTTCCGGTTGATAGCGCCTTTATCGACCGCATCACGGCCGTACCGGGCGTGGCGCTTGTCACGCAAGTCATTGAAGACAACGCCCTGCTCCAGTACCACGACCGTCAGATGGTGGTGAAGATGAAGGGCATGAGCGAAAACTACTTTGCTCAGAGCAACATCGACTCGGCTATTGTAGAAGGTGACCACCGCCTTGTGCGCGATGGCCAGGACTATGCCCTGCTGGGCGCCGGCGTACAGCACGAGCTCAGCATTGCCCTCGACAACCGCCTCTCGCCCCTGCGCCTTCTCTACCCCCGCAACACGGGCAAAAAGCTGCTGTCGATGAACCCGGAAACGGCCTTCAACGAGCAGGCTATTCTGGCCGGTGGCGTATTCCTGATCGAGCAGCGCATCGACGACAGCTACATCTTTGTGCCGCTGGAATTTGCCCGCGACTTGCTACTCTACGGCAACCGCCGCACCTCATTGGAAGTACGTGTGGGCGACCAACACTCCGTAGACGACGTGAAGGAGGAGCTGCGGCAGTTACTCGGCTCCAAGTTTCAGGTGCTCGACTCCGACGAGCAGCACGTGAGCTTGCTCAAAGCCATCAAGGTAGAGAAGATGTTTGTGTTCATCACCTTCGCCTTCATCCTGCTGATTGCTTCGCTCAACATCTTCTTTTCGCTATCGATGCTGGTGATAGATAAGAAGAAGGATGTAGCTATTCTGCGGGCAATGGGCGCTACCACCCAGCTTGTGCGCAACATTTTCCTGCTCGAAGGCGCCATTGTGGCGATGGTGGGCGCCATCACGGGCCTGGTACTAGGGGTGAGTATCTGCTGGCTGCAACAAACCTTCCACCTTGTCTCGATGGGTATGGCCACAGCCGTGGTGGACTCCTACCCTGTGAAAATGCAGGCCACCGACATTGTGCTGACGGGCTTGGCCATTATTGTCATTACCATTTCCGTGTCTATTCGGCCGGCTCTGAACGCGGCACGCCTAGACGTGCGCGACAATTTATAACCCCTTTTTTACGGCTGTAGTGTCGCAACTAATGTCCTGCTTTGCCGCAAGCAAAGGGGTAAGGAGATTTTATGGTTTTATATAATTATTCTAATAATAAATTATCAGAATAACCACATTTTACCATTTGTCCTTACTTTCATCTTTGCATCACTGCCGCCAATCATGAAAGTCTCTACGTTACAGCCCTTTCAGATCGTTTATTCACTACTCGAACACGAATACCTAGGCTACTTGTTTGAGTCGTACGTAGTGCAGCGCAACGCACGCGGCCAGCTTACGCTGCAACACCAAACCGTATCGGCCAAAAACGCCCCGGAGTTTGCAGATGGCCTCGATGAAACCGATTTTGAACTGGTAGGGCTGACCGATCAGATTCAGCAGGATGCAGTGATTAAGGAGTTCTGGCCGAAGAAGAAAATCACTGCCGCCGACTTCTTCCTCAAAATATTTGACGGAGAGAAGGGCGACAAGAACCTACAAAATGCCATTTGCACTTATGTGCAGGAGCGCATGGCCCAGATTCTGGAGCGACTGGCGGGCAAGCAGGTGTTCATCATGGGCAAAGACGGCGAGCCGACCTGGCACGAGATTGAGGTAGCCCCCGAACCAGCCAACGTGCTCTTTCACTTCCGCCGCAACGAAGACAACACGCACTATTTTCCTACCATCCAATACCAGGGCCAGAAGCTCGACTTTCAGTATAAAAATGCCGTGATTGTGTGCGCGCAGCCGGCTTGGTTGCTCCTCAACGACCGGCTCTACCACTTCCGTAACGAGGTAGACGGCAAGAAGCTGCAACCTTTTCTGAATAAGAAGTTTATCGTGGTGCCGCGGCAGGTAGAAGACAGCTATTACCAACGCTTTGTAGCGCCGCTGGTGGAGTCATTCGACGTGCACGCACGCGGCTTCGACATCAAATCGGAGCGCTTCCTGGCGCGGCCCCGCCTCACGTTTTCGGACGTGGCTACTGCTGTGGTGGTGGAGCAAGAACCGCCTACCCGTGGCCCTGGCCGGCGGCCGGCAACCGATACGGCACCCGCTGTGGCCGCACCCACCAGCCACATTCACTTCGACCTTTCGTTTCAGTACGGCGGCCACACGGTGCCCCGCGGCCACGACAAAAAAGTGTGCGTGCGACTGGAGAAGACGGACGACAGCTACGTGTTTCATCGCCTGATTCGCAATCTGGAGCGAGAGCAGGAGTTGGTTCGGGCGTTGCAGGACCGTGCCCTGGAAATGCGCGACGGTCACGCCGTGCTGGACAAAGCCACGGCTTTCCGCTGGCTGCACCTGCACGCCGACGACCTTGCCCGCCTGGGTTTCACAGTGCAGCAGGGCGACACCTCGAGCAAGGATTATTTTATTGGCGAGGTAACGGTGCAGGTAGGTATCACCGAAACCAACGACTGGTTTGATGTGCATGGCACTGTGCATTTTGGCGAGTTTGAGGTGCCGTTTATCAAGCTGCGGCCTTATATTCTGAACAAGCGCCACGAGTACCGCCTACCCAACGGCCAGATTGCCATCATTCCCGAGGAGTGGTTTACACAATATCTGGAGCTGTTCGCTTTTGCTGAGGAGCACGAGCAGGGCCTTTCGCTACGCAAGCACCACCTGGCCTTGGTAACCGATTTGCAGAGCGGCAACCTGGCCGAGGTGACCATGACCCGCAAGCTGGAAAAGCTGCGCGAGTTTGAGGCCGTGGAGGACAAGCCCATGCCCGACGGCTTCCGAGGCACGCTGCGCCCTTACCAGAAAGCTGGCTACAACTGGCTGCACTTCGTGCAGGACTACCATTTCGGCGGCTGCCTGGCCGACGATATGGGCCTAGGCAAGGCCCAGCCGCTGCACGCTAACATCCTGACGCCTACGGGATGGAAGCAAATGGGCGATATGCAGGTAGGCGATGTCGTTGTGAATTCTGCCGGCGGCCATTCGCGCGTGACAGGTGTATTTCCGCAGGGCGAGAAAGAAATCTTCCGGGTGACTTTCACCGATGGTGCCACGGCCGAGTGCTGCGCCGAGCACCTCTGGGCCGTGCAAAGTCCCGTGCAGAAGTATCGCGGCCAAGGCTACCAGGTGAAAGCATTGGAAACCCTGCGCCACGACCTGCAAGACCGCCACGGCAACACCAAATGGTTTGTGCCGATGGTAGCGCCAGTGTCTTTTGCGCCGCAGCCCATACCCATCGACCCGTATTTCCTGGGCTTGCTACTCGGCGATGGGTGTTTCCGTCAGAACAGCATCAGCCTCTCTACCGCTGACGTGGAAATAGTGAATTATGCTGCCGCCGCCCTACCCGACGGTTTGCGCGTGCGGTCGAAGGAGGGGAGCTATGACCACGTATTCGTGAAGGATGTAGGCTGGACCAACGCGCTGATGCAACGCATCAAAGAGCTGGGGCTAAAGGGACAAGGCTCCAAAGACAAGTTCATTCCCGAGGCGTATCTGTTCAATGACGCCGCAACGCGCCTGAGCGTGCTACAAGGCCTGATGGATACCGACGGTTACGTATCTGCCACAGGCGACGTGTGCCAGTTCACGTCTGTTTCTACCGGGCTGATTGCCGGTGTTACGTTCCTGGTGCAGTCGTTGGGCGGTACGGTACGGCAGTCTAGCAAAGTGCCTACTTACTCGCACAATGGCGAGCAGCGAACCGGTCTGCTAGCATACACGCTTACTCTGAGCCTACCGCCCCATCTGGTACCTTTCCGCTTGCAACGCAAGGCCATCTTGTACCGACCCAAGACCAAATACCAGCCCTACCGTGGTATCAAATCGGTGGAGTTGGTAGGAACTATGCTGGCGCAGTGTATTTCGGTAGATGCCCCCGACCGACTGTACGTCACCGACAACTTTGTGCTCACGCACAACACCATTCAAACGCTGGCCCTACTGCTTCAGCGCAAGGAAAGTGGCAACGCGGCGGGTGCCGTTTCGTTGCTTGTAATGCCTACCTCCCTGATTTACAATTGGTTGGAAGAATCCCTAAAGTTTACGCCGGGCCTGCGGGTGCTGGTGTACACGGGCACCTACCGAGACAAAAACGTGGAGCAGTTCCAGGATTACGACCTCGTGCTGACCAGCTACGGCATTGTGCGCCTGGACATTGAGCTGCTGAAAACCTACAAGTTCGACTACGTGATTCTGGACGAGTCGCAGGCCATCAAGAACCCTAGCTCCACTACCTCGCAGGCCGTGCGCGGTCTGCACTCGCGCCACCGCCTCATCCTGACGGGCACGCCGGTGGAAAACAGCACCATGGATTTGTGGTCGCAGATGTCGTTCATCAACCCCGGCCTGCTGGGCACGCAGCACTTTTTCCGCAAGGAATTTCTTAAGCCCATTGAGAAAGGCAAGGACGAAGGCAAGATGCGACGCCTCCACACGCTCATCAAACCGTTTATTCTACGTCGACACAAAGCCCAGGTAGCCACCGAGTTGCCCGAGAAAATCGAAAACCTCAGCTACTGCCCCATGACGGAGGAGCAGCAGCAGTGCTACGAGGAAACCAAGAGCTACTACCGCAACAAGATTCTGCAAAACATTGAGGAGCACGGCACGGCCAGCACCCAGTTTATGCTGTTGCAGGGTCTCACCAAGCTGCGCCAGATTGCCAACCACCCGCGCATGGCCCACGAGGACTACGAGCATGAGTCGGGCAAGCTGCGCGAGGTGGTGCGCATGCTGCGCAACGTGGTAGCCGAGGGCCACAAGGTGCTAGTGTTCAGCCAGTTTGTGAAGCACTTGGATATTATACGCCATGCGCTGGACGAAAAGAACCTGCGTTACGCCTACCTCGACGGCAACACCCGCGAACGACACAAAGAAGTAGCTCGCTTTCAGGAAGATGAGAAGCTGCGCATTTTCCTGATTTCGCTGAAAGCGGGCGGCGTAGGTCTCAACCTCACCGCCGCCGACTATGTGTTCATCCTCGACCCGTGGTGGAACCCCGCCGTGGAGGCCCAGGCCGTAGACCGCGCCCACCGCATTGGGCAAGAGCGCACGGTGTTCACTTATAAGTTCATCACTAAGAACACAGTAGAGGAGAAAATCCTAGCCTTGCAAAACAGGAAAATTCAGCTCGTCACGGACCTGATTACGACCGATGAAGCCATCATCAAGTCGCTGACCAAGGAGGATATTGAGGAGTTGCTGGGGTAGATATATATCCTTTCTGCTATTTATCTATCTTGCTGACCTACATTCTCTTCGTAACACTATATGGGTCAACTATCTACTAGCAGCAAATTATATTGGGTGATGTGCCTGGCACTTTTGGGCTATGGGCAAGCGGCCCAAGCGCAACAGATGCCAGTATCGCGCCGCTTTACAGTGCAGGTGCATTACGGGGCGGCAGGCAACTTCTTCGCATCGTCGTTTAGAGATACCCCCTATGAGTTGCAGCGCGTCAACTTTCTGGGCACGGCAGGCGGTGGTGAAGTATCCTACCGCGTAGGCAAGGCTGGGGCGGTGGCGCTAGCCTACACACGCAGTGTGAATATGGACGAAAAGCACCTGTCCTACCTTACCAACTGGGGCACTACCCAATACGTCGATTTTCGTCTGCGCTACGTCAACAATGCGTTTCAGGCCATCTACGAGCGCGCCCTAACGCCCGATTTCAAGGTGCACGCCGGCCTGTTGTATATGACTACTGCCTCGCAAACTCTCTACCCAGGCCCTCCCAATTCCTACGGTGCTCCCTACACAACCATCGATGAGAGCAACATGGGTAACAACTACCCCGAAGAGGGTGGCGTGGTGGCCGGACTGGAATACTCCCGCCCCATTGATACCCGCCTGCGATTGGGGATAAAAGCGCGGGGCTACTACTTGATATCAGTCCGCACCTTCGAGATGCTGACGCTGACGCCTACCCTATCGTATTCACTGTAGGTGGTCTACCTTACTCCTTGGGCAAATGGCGGTGGAAATACGTTTCCAGGATACCTTCTACCTTGGCTTTAGTCAGCGGCTTGCTGAGAAAACCATCGACGTGTAGCTTCTGCACGCGCTCCATATCCTGCGGGTGCAAGGAGGTAGTAAGCATCACGATGATAATGGCGTGCTTTTGAGGTAGGGACAGTTCGGCGTAGGCTTCCAGAAACTCAAAGCCGTTCATGACGGGCATTTTCACGTCCAGCAGAATCAGAGCGGGGCATGAGGGCGTTGCTTCCTGACAATGTTCTTCTACCAGCGCCAATGCTTCCTGCCCGTTTAGTGCTACCAATAGCTTATCAGTCACCTGCAACCTACTGAGCAGCAACTTATTGAGGTAGTTATTGGTCTGGTCATCATCTACCAGCAGGGCGCAGGTTAGCTTTTCCATAAGTGTGTGTAAAGAATAGAGCTTGCTTATACAGAAGGAAATGAATTACGTGTACCAACGTCGGAAGTAAACCGAAAATGTAGAGCCAACGCCAACTTCGCTCTGCACTTCGATGCGTCCGCCGGCATTCTCCATAATTTTTTTCACCATATACAGCCCAATGCCACTACCCTCCACGTGGGTATGGAATCGCTCGAACATGGCAAATAGCTTGTGCTGATGAGTAGCCAGGTTCAGGCCCAGCCCATTGTCTTGCACCGCTAGCTTGAGGTACTCGCTAGTGGCTTCGCACCAGATACGCACCTGCGGCACTCGGTCCGGCGCCCGGTACTTGAAGGCATTGCTCAGCAGATTATAGACAACACTACGAAGGTTTTTTTCTGAAAACAGCACCGCCGGGCAATCTGCTACGGCTACTTCTAGCTGCACGCCCAGCTCCTGCATCAGTGGGGCCAGGTCCAGGCATACATCCTGAATAGTAGTGCCCAACGACAGCCAGGCCGTGGGCGCCGCGTATTCTTTCTGCAACTTGGTGACTTCCGTAAGGTGGTCGAGCGTGCGCTTAAACCGGTCTACCGAGTCCTGCATCATCGTCAGCAGAACGGCTACTGACTGCTCTGGTTGGTTGGGGCCAGCGCTAGGTAGCTCTTCCAGAAGTGCGTGCAACAAGCCCTCAATGTTGCTGATGGGCGCTTTCAGATCGTGCGAGGCCGTGTAGATAAAATTATCCAGGTCGATGTTGGCGCGTTGTAGCTGGGCGTTGTTTTCCTGCAATTGCTTCTGTGCCTGATCAATACGCACCTGGGTCATCTTCTGCTCGTGAATATCCGTGCAGGTGCCAATCCACTGCATCAGCTCCCCGCGCTCGTTGTAGGAGGGTAGGGCGCGACTGAGCATCCACCGGTAGTTGCCCGCATGGTTGCGCAGGCGAAATTCCGCTTCAAATACGTGGTTGGTTTCCAGGCTTTGCTGCCACCGCGCGGCGGCAGCATCCCTGTCGGCCGGGTGTTGGTAGTTGTACCACCACACCTGTTCCGGCTGGCCACCGCTCTGCCCTATGTAGTCAAACCAGCGGCGGTTGAAGTAAGTCGTAACGCCCTGCGGATTGGCCGTCCAGGCAATTTGCGGAATACCTTCCAGCAGGCGGCTCACCTCGGCGGCGGCCTGCTCGATGCGCTGCTGGGCGGCTTCCTGGATTTTCAGCGCTTGCTGCTGCCTGCTGATTTCGGCATTTTGCTCGGCTACCAGTGCCTGAATAGCTTTGATTTCGTGCTGGGCCGACAAATCGGTCAGGATGCACGCCAACACCAGCCCACCGTTGAAATGCAACATATTGGCCGACAATGACAACGGCAATAGTTGCCCGGCCGGAGTGCGTAGCGGCAGCTCGCCTTTGCCTTTCCCAGCATCCCACCCCTTCGCCACTATAGCCTGCCAGGACGCTTGAAAATCCGTCGGCACGAAGGCAGCGAAGGTAGTGCCGATAATGTCTTCCAACCCTTGCCGCAACAGCGTCGCCAGCGCCGCATTGCCATACAGAATCACGCCTTCCTGGCTGAGCAGCATGGCGCCCTCATTCATCTGCTCAATCAGCGTGCGGTAACCCTGGTCGGCCCCTTCCAGCGTGAAGATGCGCGGCCCGTCGGCCCCCTGAATGGCCAGGGCATCTACGGCACCCGTGCGCACCGCCGAAATGAGGTCTTCTGCCTCCTGCAAGCGCAGGCGCAACTCCTCGTTTTCGCTTTTCAGCGCCGTTACGTTCACCTCAGGCTCAGGCATTTTCATCGTCGGTTGCAGGGGGGGCGGGCAGGCCCAGCGCAGCTAGCACCACCGCCCGCTCCGATAAGTCGCCAATCAGGCGGCGAGCCGGCAAGGGGCGTTTGCGCACCAGGGTAGGCGCCGCAATAATCTGCTCTTGCTTGGCCAGCAGCGGCTGCTGATAGATATCGATAATCTGTAGCTCGTAACGGCCCGCCAGGTATTGCTCGCAAATGCTTTTGAGGTTGCGCACGGCGCGGGTAGAGTTGGGCGTAGCTCCGGTAATGAACAGTTGAAAAACGTACTCGGCCTCGGCAAGCGTCGGCGGTTGGTCGGCCCCCATGCTATTGCTCGGGGCTCTCCAGCGGCCGGATATCCAGCCCCACCAACACCCGCTCCTGGTTCGACAGGTCGCCGATAATGCGCCGAATGGGCGAGGGTACTTTGCGCACCAGGGTAGGGATGGCCAGAATCTGGTCGCCCTCTGCCAACTGCGGGTTTTTCAGTAAGTCAATCACTTCCAATTGATAACGTCCTTTCAGGTACCGCTCGCAGTACTTCTGCAAATTACTCAGGGCAGTGACCGATTTAGCAGTCTGTCCGGCTACGTAAAGGCGCAGCTCCCAGGTTTCCTTCTCCATACTGGGGGTAGTGGCAACAAGTGCATTTTCCACGGGTAACTGCTTACGGCTGATCGTCGGGCGAGGTGGAAATTCGTCCGATAGAAAGATTGGCAATGTGCTGCCGCCCCTTGTGCAGGGCTTCGCGGCGCGTAGATTCCTCATCGTTTATCTGTCGCAACTCCTCTTCTACCGACTCAAACTCGGTGCGCAGATTGGCGATGGTGGCTTCTAATACGCGGCGTTTGCGTTCTAGTTCGCGGTCTTTGCGGTCTAGCTCTTGCTGCCTAACAACGGCCTGCGCCTGCTCCTGCAATTCCTGCGTGAGGCGGCCGGCGCCGGTTACGATGCCGCTCGGGCCGATAATCACGTCGAGCAGCTGAATGCCATTGTCGGTCACTAGGAATTCGCGCACCTGGTTGGAGTGGCCCATCCCGCGCGATTTCAGGATGCTTAGCCCCCGGTTTCGTTCGCCTATGCCTTCCAGGTCGCGCACGTTAATCCACGTATCTACCAGCGACGATACGCCTTCTTCCGTCATCTCGCTCTGCCCGTTGCGGGGGCTGGTGAGGGCCGTAAACAGCGCCGTAATGCCCTGTACCTTCAGGTAGTCGATCAGGCGCGTAAGCATACTGCGCACCTCCGACAGACTGCCCACCGATATCAGATTGGTAATGGGGTCGATGACCACCGTTTGGGGCTGGTGCTTGTTAATGAGCTGGTGAATGGTGACTAAGTGCCGCTCCAAGCCGTTGAGGGTAGGCCGTGAGGCTTCAATAGTCAACAGCCCCTGCTCCAAAAAGGGCTGCAAGTCCAGGCCCACAGACAGCATATTGCGCACCAATTGCCTTGGCGACTCCTCAAAGGCAAACAGCAAGCATTTCTCGCCCCGGCGACAGGCTTCGGCAGCGAAGGCGGCGGCCAGCGTGGTTTTGGCTGTGCCGGCTGTGCCGGTTATTAGCACGCTGCTGCCACGGTAAAAGCCACCCCGCCCAAACATCTCGTCCAGCGCCGGCACCCCCGACGACACAATGTCGTTGGATACCTCGTGCTGCAAGTTTAGCGAGGTGATGGGTAGCACCGAGAAGCCTTCTCCGGTGATGAGGTAGGGATATTCGTTGGTGCCGTGGGTGCTGCCGCGGTATTTCACGATGCGCAGGCGGCGGGTGGTAATCTGGTCGATGACGCGGTTGTCGAGCAAAATCACGCAGTCCGACACGTATTCTTCCAGGCCCTGGCGCGTGAGCGTGCCCTCCCCCCGCTCGGCGGTGATGATGGTGGTCACGCCTTTGTCCTTCAGCCAACGAAACAGCCGCCGAATCTCGGAGCGCAGCACCGCCTCGTTGGGAAAGCCCGAAAACAGCGCCTCCACCGTGTCCAGCACTACGCGCTTGGCCCCAATGGAGTCGATGGCGTAGCCCAGGCGGATAAACAGGCCTTCGAGGTCGTACTCGCCGGTTTCCTCAATCTCGGAGCGGTCGACGTGCACGTGGTCGAGGCGCAGCTTTTTGTCGGCCTGCATCTTGGGTAGGTCGAAGCCCAGCGACGCCACGTTAGCCGACAGCTCGGCGGCAGTTTCCTCAAAGGTCATCAGCACGCCGGGCTCGTTGTAGTCGAGCACACCACGCACCAGGAACTCAATAGCCATCAGGGTTTTGCCGCAGCCGGCGCTACCGCACACCAGCGTAGGCCGTCCCTTGGGCAAGCCGCCTTCGGTAATTTCATCCAGACCGTCGATGCCGGTCAGGGACTTGGGGAGGGTAGGCAACGCCGGCGCAAACGCACTATTCTCTCGCATGAAAGTAAATTTCGAACATAGATATCCAGCACAAGATACGCTTGTTCGCGGACAACGACCCAGCTCGCGCTGCAAGTTCCGCTGGGCAGGAAAGGGGGTTCCTACGGCTCAACCAAACCGGTGCTACGTCCGTTTGGCAGGTATGCACCTTCTCCTCCGCACCCGTGTGGCGCAGCCGCCCGCCCGCGTACTGTCCGGCTTCGACCGTACATTGTTCGTGGCCCTGGCGCCTCCCTTTCCCAAGTTGCACCTGCTCCGCTTCGACGGTAGCCGCCCCGGCGACCGGGTGGAGATTGAGTTGGCCGTGGGGCCGAAGCGCTGGCGCTGGACTAGCCTCATCACCGAAGCTGGCCAACTGCCCGATGGCAGCCAGTATTTCATAGATGAAGGCCAGCAGCTGCCCGCCCCGCTGCGCTACTGGCGCCATCGCCACCTTATAGAGCCCAATCCTCGCGGTTTGGGCAGCGTGATTGTAGAGGACATCACCTACCGCACCGGCTCGCGGGTGCTGGATGTGCTGCTCTACCCCGCCATGTGGGCGCAGTTTGCCTACCGTCGGCCGGTATACCGACGCGTGTTTGGCCGGCCCCAAGGGTAGGCACCCTGTTATTTCGCATGCGCCATCTTGCCGACGCTGCCGTATACGCCTGAACCGTACGTTTCTTCGCCCGTCAACTGTCTATTCTAATGCCGATTGCTACCCTCCGCCGCCTGCGGCTGCTTCCTTCTTTGCTTGTCGGTTTCGTGCTGCTCACCTTGGCAGCGGGCTGCCAGAGCGCCCGGCCTACCCCCACAGCCTACCAAGTGCGGCTAACCCAGCCAGCCGTAGCCCTGGCCCCTACCCCACCCACGCTTGCCCCCACGGCCGAAACGCCCATAGCCGCAGCGGAGCCGGTAGCAACTGATACGCCGCCCAAGCCTCGTGCTAAGGTGCGCACATCACACCAAGCAATGCGGGCTACCGTCCCGACAGCTGCTACCAAACGCTTGCCGCAGCGCCTACTGCGCGCGGTGCAACACACCGCCAAGCATTCGGCAGGCGTGGTGCACCCCAACACAGCCGAAGTTGGCCTGGGCACCACCGTGCTAGGCGTGCTGGGGTTGATTGTAGCTCCCATTGCGCTGATTGGTCTGTTGATCTGGGGCGGGCTGGTGTGGACTATTCTGCTGGGCCTTGCCGCGTTGGCCGTACTGATAGCCTATATCGACCCGTATTGGTAGGCGTGCGGCAGGAGCGGCCAGAACGAGTTATCTTTGTGGTCCACTTGCTTGTTTCAGCCCATGACTCCTGCTACCATCACGCTCAAACCCGGAAAAGACCAATCCTTGCGCCGCCGCCACCCGTGGGTGTTTTCGGGGGCCATTGCCCGCTTGCAGGGTGAGGTAGTGGAAGGTGAGGCCGTGACGGTGCTGGCCCACACTGGCGAGGTGCTGGGGGTAGGGCACTACGCGCCCGGCTCCATTGCCGTGCGGATGCTGGATTTTGGGCCGGATGCCCAACTACCGGAAGCTGCGTTTTGGGAAGAAAAGCTGCGCAATGCCTACCAGCTGCGGCAAGGCTTAGCTCTAACCGGGCAAGGCAACACAAACGTCTACCGCCTCGCCCACGCTGAGGGCGACGGCCTCCCCGGCCTGATTATCGACGTGTATGGCGACGTGGCCGTGGTGCAGGCGCACAGCGCCGGTATGTATCGTGCCCGGCCGCACATTGCAGCTGCTTTGCAAGCGGTGGTGCCCGGTTTGCGGGCTGTATATGATAAAAGTGCCGAAACCGTGCCCGCCAAGGCCGCGCCCGGCGCGCAAAACGGCTACCTATTCGGCGAAAGCAGCGGACAGGAGCATATCGTGCACGAGAACGGTCACCGCTTTGTGATAGACTGGGAAACGGGCCAGAAAACCGGCTTCTTCATCGACCAGCGCGACAACCGCAGCCTGCTGGCCCGCTACGCTCCTGGCCGGCGCGTGCTGAACACGTTTTGCTATACCGGAGGCTTCTCGGTATATGCCCTAGAAGCTGGCGCCGAGCTGGTGCACTCCGTCGATTCCAGCAAGAAAGCCATTGAGCTAACTGAGCGCAACGCGGCTCTTACCCCGCACGCCGACCGCCACGAGGCCTACGCCCAGGACGTGTTTTCGTTCCTGAAAGACCGCCACAACCAGTACGACCTTATCGTGCTCGATCCGCCGGCCTTTGCCAAGCACCTCTCGGCCCGCCACAATGCCCTGATGGGCTACAAGCGCCTGAACGTGGCCGGCATCAAGCAGATTGCGCCGGGTGGGCTGCTGTTCACCTTCAGCTGCTCGCAGGTAGTAAGCATGGAGCTGTTTGAAGGGGCCATCATGGCCGCAGCCATCGAAGCCGGGCGGCCAGCGCGTATTCTGCACCGCCTCACCCAGCCCGCCGACCACCCCGTGAGCTTATTCCACCCAGAAGGCGAATATTTGAAGGGGCTGGTGCTGGCCGTGGAGTAGAACGGCGGAAAAATGAGCATTTGGAGGTGGATGAGTGACACAAGTTCGGCCCACTATGGTCAAACTCCTCTCCACTACACGGCTCCTCCTACCCTACGCTACCGCCTGGCAAACGGAAAATAGCGCAGCCCTTCTTCCATTAGCCGCTCCGTGATGCCGCCTACCGTTGAGTAGCCCACAAACGTAGTGCCCCGGTTGTTGTACTTCCAGAGCAATTGCCCGCGTTGGTCGTAGAGCGCTAGGTCGAGCATCACTTCATTGTATGAAGACACGGTGGGCGCAGTGCTGGTTGTGGTAGTAGCCGCAGGGCTTTGTACCGAAACAGTAGATGCCGCTACTGCTTGCAGCCGTTGCGTGCGGTACAGCCGGGCCACTAAGATCGACTCAACCCCGAATCGTTGGGCCAGTGAGCCAAATGACAACAGCGAATCGGCGGGCAACTGCCGGCGTTCTACATTGCGGATAGTCAGTTGCTTATTGCGCCCGTGTTGCAATAGAGTGGCAAAGAGCATTTCCTGCAACATCGACTCCTCACCAGATGTAGTGGCATGTGCGTAATTTCGGTTGCCGGGCACATCGTCTATCACCGAAACCAGTTCCAGGGGCACAATGGCAACCGAACGCGGCCGTTGCTGGGATTGATGCGTTGCTGGACTAGTATATAAACGCGCAGGCATACTACACCCCGCCAAGAACAGAAAACCTAAATACACTGTTACACGAGGCCACTGTCGCTTGAATAAGGTAAACATAGAGAAGGTATAAGAGTAGAAAAATGATGTTATATATTCAAAATCTACTATCATGCCATATTATCTGTAGCACTGATTTTTGACACCTTGCCCACTCCCTCACACAATAATAAAATGCCAGGGTCTCCCGCCCTCATCATCGGTGCCGGTATTGCTGGTATCGCCACGGCCGTGCGCTTGGCAGTAGCCGGGCACCCCGTAACGGTGCTGGAAGCCCAGGAATCCTTTGGGGGGAAAATGCACCAGCTGACGCTGCCGGGCGGCTACCGCTTTGATGGGGGGCCGTCGCTGTTTACCCTACCCCACTTGGTAGATGAGTTGTTCCGGCTGGCTGGGCGCAATCCGCAGGACTATTTTCGCTACGAGCGCCTCGACCCCATCACGCACTACTTCTTCGCCGATAACACCCGCGTAACGGCCTGGGCCGACGAGGAAAAGTTTGCGCAGGAGGTAGAAACGAAGCTCGGTACACCCGCCGCTGAGATACGTCAATTTTTGACCCAGAGCGGCCACTCCTACCGCGCCACTGAAGGCACCTTTCTGCACAAGTCGTTGCATAAGGCCAGCACGTACCTCAGCCCCGAGGTGCTGAAAGCCGTGGCCGCCCTACCCCAGCTGGGCCTGCTCAGCACCATGCACCAGCGCCATACCCGCGCTTTCCCAAACGACCTGCGCCTGGTACAGCTCTTCGACCGATTTGCTACCTACAACGGCTCTGACCCTTACCAAGCCCCGGCTACCCTCTCTCTGATTCCGCACCTGGAGCACGGCATTGGCGCCTACTATCCCGAGGGTGGCATCTACGCCATTGCCCAAAGCCTGGTGCGCCTGGCTGAGGAGCTGGGCGTGCAGTTTCGCTACAACGAGCCAGTGGAAGAAATTCTGGTGGAAAACGGCCGCATAACCGGTGTACGCACAGCGCAGGACCAATACCGCGCACCTTTGGTAGTCAGCAATATGGATGTGGTGCCTACCTACCGCAAGCTGCTACCCACGCAGCCCGCACCAGAGCGCACGCTTGGGCAGCCCCGTTCTTCCTCGGCGCTTATCTTCTATTGGGGGGTAGGCGCGGAGTTTCCTGAGCTGGGCGTACACAACATCTTTTTCTCCCGGGATTATAAGCAGGAGTTCGACGCCATCTTCCAGCAGAAAACCATCAGCCCCGACCCGACCGTCTACGTCAACATCACCTCCAAAAAAACACCCGACGACGCGCCCGCCGGCCACGAAAACTGGTTTGTGATGGTGAACGTGCCCCATGACCAGGGCCAGGACTGGCCCGCGCTGGTAGACCAAACCCGCGCCGCCGTGCTGGCCAAAGTAAGCCGGGCGCTGGGCCGCGACGTGGAGCCGCTGCTACGCGCCGAGCACGTGTGGGACCCGCCGGGCATTGCCCAGCGCACATCGTCGTTTGGGGGCGCTTTGTACGGTAGTTCCAGCAACAACATGCTGGCGGCCTTCTTGCGGCACCCCAACTTTGCGCGGCAGTTGCCAGGGCTGTATTTCTGCGGGGGCTCCGTGCATCCAGGGGGCGGCATCCCGCTGTGTCTACTCTCGGCACGCATTGTGGCCGATCTGGTCACTCAGGCCGGCTAATCACAATCGGCGCGTAATTTTTTCCGGGGCGGTGGCTGGGCAAGCGGCCGCTACGCTCTATCTTCGGCGACTCAACCTTTGCTGACTGCCGGCCGTTTGCTTCTGATATTGTCGTTGTGCTACCCGCAACGGCTATTCCCTCTGTCATGCCTCATACCGATCCTACCTACTCGCCGCCCGCTACGCCGGTCATAGACCCGGCCGCCCGGCGCCGTCGTTTGCGGCTCGCGCAGGGCGTGTTGCTGCTGTTTTATGTCACGGGCTTTCTGGGTCTGGCTTTCTCGCAGGACCCCTCATTTTTTCTGCAATTTGTTCCGCTGAACCTGCTGCTGACGGCCGCACTTTTGTTTGCTTTTCAGCCTAATAAGAGTGGCGTGTTCATCGCCTTCAGCGTGACTACGGCCATTGTCGGCTTTTTGGTGGAGGTGCTGGGCGTACGTACCGGCCTATTATTTGGCGAGTATACCTACGGGGCTACCCTGGGCTGGAAAGTACTGGAAACGCCCCTCATGATTGGCGTGAACTGGTGGATGCTTACCTACATGGGTACGGTCCTGAGCCGTTATGTGCAGGCTCCTGAATTTGTGCGGGCCTTGCTAGCCACGCTACTCGTGGTAGGGCTGGATGTGTGCATCGAGCCGGTAGCCGTGCGTTTCGACTTTTGGGAATGGCGCTACCACATCATTCCCTTCCAAAACTTCAAGGGCTGGTTCGCCATTGCCCTCATCCTGCAAGTGTATGCCAACCGCACCAGCTTCACGAAGCGCAACGAGCTAGCGCCATTTGTGTATTTGCTGATGCTGCTGTTCTTTTTTGGGCTGGGCTTCTTTTTGAAGTAGCGAAATAGTGAGGTGGTGAAATGGTGAGTTAAAAAGTACAGCTGTCATCCTGAGCTTGCGAAGGACCTTATGCCAGTTGAACGACCATCGTAACAACGACTCGTTCACATGTGATAAGGTCCTTCGCAAGCTCAGGATGACAGCCGTACTTTTTTACTTCGCAACTTCACAAACTCTCAACTTCACCACTAGTTAATCGACACGCGGACTTTCTTGGTGTACTCGCGCAGGGCGGTTTTGAAGTCGGCGCCGTGGTCGCGCATGTGGTTGAGAATGAAGATGGCGGCGAATACATGCGTAAGTTGCTCGCCTTCGTCCTCGCCGGGCACCTCAAAATCGGGCTGGCGCTCGTCTAGCAGCGCCTCTTCGGCTTCTACCAGGCTTTGCAGCGTCTGGGTTTCTACCAGCTGCTTGATAACGGGCATTTTCATGGCTACGGCAGGCTAGTTGAGGCGGCTGATGAGGCCGGCAACGGCCTCTTCTTTGCTGGCCGATACGGTTTCCAGTAGCTGGCCGTCCTCGAACACAGCGAAGAAAGGGAGTGTGGTTACGTTGGCGCGCTTGCGGGCTTCGGGGCTGTGCTCGGCATTCACATCCAGAAACAGAATGTCCTGGTTTTGCTCGGCCTCCGAGAGGCGCTTGAACTTAGGTGTGAACAGGCGGCAATTGCCGCACCAGTCGGCATAGTACTTCACTACTACCTTTTTATTTTGCTCCAGCAACTGCTGGAAATCGGCGTCGGTTGCTTTCGTTACGGGCATTGTCTGTATGGTTAAGGAACCACAAAGGTAGGCACGGATTCGCAGACGCGAATTCAGTGGAGTAGCTCCTTAATAAAAAATGCCCCTGCTCCCGACGGGAACAAGGGCGTTCAAACAGAACTATTGCTTACTCGCTAACCCCTTGATTGGCAGCCAACTCAGCATTGAGCTTCTTGGTAGCATCGCGGCGCACGCGGCGGGCAATGTGGATGCTTAACTCGTAGAGCAGCACAATGGGAATCGTCACGATAATCTGGGACGTGATTTCGGGGGGCGTGATGATAGCCGCCACAATCAGAATAATCACGATGGCGTGCTTGCGGTACACGGTCATGATTTCGGACGTAATCAGCCCGGCTTTAGCCAGGAAGAACACAATCATGGGCAGCTCGAATACTAGGGCACATGATAACGACATGGTCGTAAGCGTGCTCAAATAGCTTTGCAGGTCAATCTGGTTTTCAATGGTCGGATCGACATTATACGCTGCCAAGAAGTTGATACTCAGTGGTGCGGCGATATAATAGCCAAATAGCAACCCCGTCAGAAACAGCGCCGAAACGAAGAATACCGCCCCCCGCGAATTCTCCTGTTCCTGCGGGTAGAGGCCGGGCTTCACGAAGCGCCACAGCTCCCAAAACAGGTAGGGAAAACCCAATACCAACCCCACAATAAAGGAGGTGCTGATGTGCATGGTCAACTGCCCGCTCATCTCGCGGTTCTGAATCACGAACCCAATCTTATCAATGCACAGATCGGGCGCACCAATGGACTGGCCTAGCCGGCAAAACATGCGGTAGGTCCAGAAATCGGGCCGCGACGGCCCCAGAATCAAATCGTGAAACAGGAATTCTTTGGAAAAGAAAGCGCCTGTAGAGAAAACTACCACTGCAATGGCTGCCCGGATAATATGCCAGCGCAGCGCCTCTAGGTGGTCGATGAAGGACATTTCCTGCTCGGCCTGTCCTGATTGAATATATTGTTGATCCACGAACGAGTGAATGAGTGAATGAGTGGGTGATAGCGTGTGCCGGGGAAGCAGCAACGGAAGACAAACGAAAACGGCCGTCGTTAGGATGTTGACGGCCGGTTTTCTCTACTGATTCGTCTTTCGACCCGCACGCATCCCCTAAAATTAGGCAAACAGCGGGAACTGTTGCATCCACTCGTTTATCTCGCCGCGCACCCGCGCCAGGTAGGCATCGTCGGCGTTGTGCATCAGCACGTCGTCGATAAAGGCCACGATGCGGGCCATGTCGGGCTCACGCAGGCCGCGGGTCGTCACAGCAGCCGAGCCAATGCGCATGCCGCTGGTCACGAAGGGCGACTTATCATCGAAGGGCACCATATTTTTGTTGATGGTGATATCGGCCTTGATGAGGGTGTTTTCGGCCAGCTTGCCGGTCAGGCCCTTTGAGCGCAGGTCGATGAGCATCAAGTGGTTGTCGGTGCCGCCGGAAATAATCTGGTAGCCATGCTCCAGGAAGCCGTTGGCCAGCGCCTGGGCGTTGCGCACCACTTGTTGGGTGTAGTCAGTATAAGCGTCGGAAAGGGCTTCGCCGAAGGCCACAGCCTTGGCGCCAATCACGTGCTCGAGCGGGCCACCCTGGGTGCCGGGGAATACGGCCGAGTCGAGCAGGGCCGACATCATCCGGATTTCGCCCTTGGGCGTTTTCAGGCCGAAGGGGTTTTCGAAATCTTTCCCCAGCATAATCAACCCGCCACGGGGGCCGCGCAGGGTTTTGTGGGTGGTGGTGGTTACGATGTGGCAGTGGTCGAAGGGATTATTCAGTAAGCCCTTGGCAATGAGGCCCGAGGGGTGCGAAATATCAGCCAGCAGCAGAGCCCCTACCTCGTCGGCAGCTTCACGCAGAGTCTGGTAGTCCCAGTCGCGGGAGTAGGCCGAGGCCCCGCAGATAATGAGCTTGGGCTGCTCGCGGCGGGCGGTTTCCTTTACCTTCTGCCAGTCGATGAGGCCGGTTTCGGGCTCTACGCCGTAGAACGATGGCTGGTAGAGCTTGCCCGAAAAGTTGACCGGCGAACCGTGCGTGAGGTGGCCGCCGTGCGAGAGGTCGAAGCCAAGGATTTTGTCGCCGGGTTGCAGCACGGCCAACATCACGGCGGCGTTGGCCTGGGCCCCGGAGTGCGGCTGCACGTTCACCCATTCTACCCCAAACAATTGCTTGGCTCGGTCGATGGCCAGTTGCTCGATCTGGTCTACCACTTCGCAGCCACCGTAGTAGCGCTTGCCGGGTAGGCCCTCGGCGTATTTGTTGGTGAGGATAGAGCCCTGCGCCCGCATCACCTGCTCCGAAACATAGTTTTCAGAAGCAATGAGCTCGATGCCATGGGTCTGGCGCTCTTTCTCTTGTTGAATCAGGTTGAACACTACCGTGTCCTGGGCAATGGCAGAGGCTTTCGTTTCCATACCTCAAAGGTAGGACGAAGCCGGGGAACTAGCAGCACGTAGTCGGCAGCAATCGAGGTCGTGCTTTATCAATGGCAAAAAGCTATTTTTGAACACGCACAGTTTTTGCCTAGTGCCGTTTACCCCTGGTGCACATTGCGCTCCTACCCCGCCTTTCCTTCGTTTTTATGGCTCAACCACTGGCCGACATCCTGCCCCAGCTGCGCACTGGCAACCAAGCCGCGTTGGTTGATTTTTACCGGCACCACCGCGCCCATTTTGCCCGGTGGGCGCACCAGCAACAGGCACTAACGGCCGTGCAGGCACACCAACGCCTGCGCAACGCCCTGCTGCTGTTCTACGATCAGGTGGCCGATGGCCGCCTAACTAAAGCTCCGGACGATTTGCGTACCTATCTCTACGCGCTGGCCCTGCAAGAATCGGTGAAGGAAATTGAAATGCCCCCCGAGTTGCTACCCGCCGCCGAGGCCGGGCGCCGCCGCCGGCTGATTCTTTTTTTCCGCCAGCTCAGCGACGACAGCCAGAAGGTCTTGATGTACTTTTATTTTCGAGGCTACAACTTCACGAAGGTAGCCGGCAAAATGGGCTACCCCAATGCCGCTGTGGCCCGCCAGCAAAAACTCAGCAGCCTGCGCACCCTCGCCGATTTGCATCTGCGCAGCCGTGGAGCTACCCCAACGTAGCCGCCTCGCCCGCCCGGATTCTGCGTACTTTTATTTCTTCACCCGCTCCGCCTCCCTCATCTGCCATGCCTTCTTCTATCGACCTGCGCCCGTACCTGGACGATCTGGAACGCTTTTCTGATGGGCAAATGACTGTGGCCGAGCAGGATGCCTTTGAGGAACGCCTGGTGCATGACCCTGACCTGCAACACGCCTACCAAGCCTATCAGCAGCTCACGGCCGACCTACGCTGGGTGGCGGGCCATGAAACGCTGCGCCTGCGCCTCCTCAATCTCGACAAAACCCTGGATGAGCGGGAAGCCGCGCTGATTCGCATCAAGCAAGATACCCGGCGGCGTCAGAAGCGCTGGGGTGGCGGTATTGCCGTGGCGGCGCTGGTAGCGCTGGCTGCGGCGCTGGCCTATCTGCTGCTGCGCCCGGCCCCTACCACCACCTGGGCGCGCTACTACGTGCCCGACCCCGGCCTCACGGACTCGGCCCGCCTGTTTGTGCGCCGGCCGCTGTTGGCCGAAGCCATGCACCAGTACCGCCACCAGCAATACCCGGCAGCACTACGGGTATTGCGTCGCATCTCCACCGAGCGCTTGGGACAGGATACCTTGTTGTATTTCAACGGAATTTTCTTGCTGCGCCAGGGGCAGGCCGCACAGGCCCGGCTCTACCTACAGCGCGTAAGCGAACAGGCAGATTCTGACTTGGCCGGCAAAGCTCTCTACCACTTAGGTATGGCTACCTGGCAAGCCGGCCAACCTGCCGAAGCCCGCAAACTACTCGCGCAAGTAGCCGCAGATCCACTTAATCCCTACCAAGAAGCAGCCCAAAAAACGCTTCACGCCAAGGTGATAGGGAAAGAGTAAGTGGTGAAGTTGTGAATGCAAAATCGTCTGTCATCCTGAACGCAGTGAAGGACCTTATCACGTGGAAACGAGTCGTTGTAACGAGTATCGTTCTCACGTGATAAGGTCCTTCACTGCGTTCAGGATGACACGCAGTTTTTTATTCACCATTTCGTAAACTCACCATTTCACTATTTCACCGCAATGGGGTAGGGCTCTTCCAGATTTGGTTGTAGCGTTAGCTGAAACGAATCCAACTCCAATACAGCCAAATGCGCCAACTCTGGGTTGTGGCGATATACGCAGCCGGTATCCAGTCCTATGCTTTCCTTACGGTCGTGTACGTGGCGCTCTACCTCGGTGGTGGGGGTAGGCACGTGGCCGTGCAGCAAGCGGCGCCCCTGCATCCGCGATGCATCGAAGGTGAACTGCTTGATGGTCATCATAGTATGATAGTCGGTCCACATTTTTTCTGGGGGCTGGCGAAAATCGAAGCCGGCATGCACCAGGGTGAAGTCGGGGAGATTGTGGTGGTAGGGTAGGGCTGCCAACCAGCTTAGGTATTTAGGCGGTATATCCCTGGGTTGTGTAACGCCGAAACTTTGAAGCGTAAGATTGTAATCGGGGTCATTTGCCCACGCTATCGAACCTTGGCCCGCAGCGGCGTCCAACAAGTTCTGGTCGTGGTTGCCGCGTAGGCACAGCACCTGGTAGCCGCGTTGGGGTAACTGCATCAGGTAGTCGAGTACGCCGCGGCTGTCGGGGCCTTTGTTCACGTAATCGCCCAACAGATATAGCTCGTCGGTAGGGCGCAGGCGCAGGGTGTCTTCTATCAGGTGGCGTAGGGTAACGGCGCAGCCATGGATATCGGTGGTGACAAAGCGAGCCATACTCAAGCTTTATATATAACAGCAAAGCGTTTATAAATCAATCGATTATCAAACACAGAAGCACCCGCGGCAACTGCTACGGGTGCTTCTGTGCGTCATAAAAAACGACGGTAATTTAGCTGTACGCTGGTTTGTCCAGATCGGGCTTATCGTAGTTACGATTGGGATTATTGACCAAGTGCGCAGGCACTTCATCCAAGCCATCGTTGGTGTACTCTTCAGAAAGGCGCTGCTCTTCGTCCTGATTTTCTACGGGCAGGTTGCCGGCGCCTTTTGGCTGCTCCGACTGCGAAGGGCTGCCGTGATTTTCTTTGGAAGGCTGGTTATGGTCATTACCTTGATTTGCCATGATGTTCAACTATTTAGGTTACACATATAACACAAACTGACAAACAGTCTGCGCCTACACTTCCAAGCCGGAATCCTGGGCGTTGCGGTCCAGCAGGTCGGCGTTGGTTTGGGGAGTAGCTTCCGCCGGAAAGTCGCCGCCGCTGCTGTGGCCGGGCACTTTGGGCTCCATCTGGCCCAAGCCCACTCGCGAGTCGGGGTCTTCCATTTCGTCGGGGCCCTTGCGCATGTCGTCGGCCTCCAGTTCATCGGCGGGGCCATTGTTCACGCGGCGGTGGTCGGTGTCTTGGGGAGCGGGCAGGTCTTGGTCGGCGCGGTCCGAGCGCCGCTCATCTTCCGTGAGCATATTGTCGCCGGTGGTGCGCAGCTGGTCTTCGTCCTCGTTCATCGAGGTGGCCGTAATGCCGTTCGAGCTGTCTGTGCCGTAGCCTTCCTTGCCGTCGCGGTTACCAAAACCACCGCGGGCAGCGGCGTTTTTGGGTGGATCGGCGCCGGGCGTGATGTTGCTGGCGCGTAGCTCCTGCTCGTCAATCTGGTCGTTGGGTTCCTGCCGTACGGGGCGGTCTTTAGGGTCGATAGCCATGGGATGGTTGGTTGCAGTTGCTAGGGTGGGTGAACTTCTCCTAATGTGTACTTGCTTTCTGAAAACAGGGTTGTGTTCTGTCAACTGCCACATCATTTCCACAGCCTGACGCCCACGCTCCGTACCTTTGCTATATGTCTGACGCCGTTGCTACCCCTACCCTGCTCTACCTTGTGCCCACGCCCATCGGCAACCTGGAGGATATCACGCTGCGCGCCATTCGGGTGCTAGGCGAGGTAGATACCGTACTGGCCGAAGACACCCGCACCAGCGGCCGCCTGCTCCAGCACCTGGATATCAAAAAGCCTATGCTCAGCTACCACTTGCACAATGAGCACCAACAAGTGCAGCGCCTCCTCGACCGTCTGGAGCGGGGCGAGCGAATGGCCCTGGTATCGGATGCTGGTACGCCCGGCATCTCCGACCCTGGCTTTTTGCTGGTGCGCGAGTGCCTGGCGCGGGGCCTGAAGGTGGAGTGCCTACCTGGCGCCACGGCTTTTGTGCCCGCCCTGCTTAAATCAGGCTTCGGAGCCGAGCGGTTCACCTTCGAGGGTTTTCTGCCGGTGAAGAAGGGTAGGCAAACGCGCTTGCAAGAGCTGGCCCAGGAAACCCGCACTATGATTTTCTACGAGTCGCCGCACCGCATTGTGAAGACACTGGGGCAGCTAGCCGAGACGTTCGGCCCGGAGCGCCCGGCCTCCGTGAGTCGGGAGCTAACCAAGTTATTTGAGGAAACCGTGACCAGTACCCTAGCTGAGTTACACGCCGATTTCGACAGCCGCACGGCCATCAAAGGCGAAATTGTGTTGGTAGTACAAGGCGCTAAAATCGAAAAGCCCAGTAAGGCAGATAAATATGATGAAGCGTGAGGTATGAGTTGCGAATAGAAAACGCGTGTCAGCCTGAGCAAAGCGAAGGACCTTTTCACGTTTGCACGACAGGCGTCCCAACGATTCGTTTTCACATCCATCGTTCTAGTTTGAGAAGGTCCTTCGCGCTGCTCAGGATGACACGTGTTTTTCACTCACCACTTCGCAACTTCACAACCCCACAATTACTCATTAACAACTGATACGTAAGCTATGGCTACCCAAACTGCTCCTACCTCTACTACCCTGCGCCAGCCGGCGGCCGTGCCGGCCTGGCAACCGGCTTCGCTGGCGCTGTTGAGTGCTGCTTTGCTGTGGGCGGGTTGGCCGGTGCATTCGGCCCCGCTGGCGCTGCTGTTGCTGGTAGGCTGGGTGCCCTACCTACGCATGGAGCAGCTCTTGGTGCGTAGCGGCGCCAGCGGGTGGCGGGTGTTTCGCTACACCTACCTCACGCTGGTACTCTGGAACGCCTTCACCACTTGGTGGGTGAGCTACAGCACGTTGGGCGGCGGCATTGCGGCCGTGGTGCTCAACGCCCTGCTGATGTGCCTGCCCACCATGGCCTTCTACCACACCAAGCGGCTGACCGGCCCGGTGCTGGGCTACCTCTCCCTACCCATCTACTGGATTGCCTTCGAGCAACTGCACCTGCACTGGGACCTCACCTGGCCCTGGCTGACGCTAGGCAACGGCTTTGCCGAGGCTAACCAATGGGTGCAGTGGTACGAGTACACCGGCTTCTTGGGCGGCTCCCTGTGGATTTGGGTGGTGAATCTGTTGGTGTTTCGGGCGTGGTTTGGAGGGAAAAACACAGTGGCTCCGTGGTCGTTTGGGCCGGAACGCTGGCGGTGGGTAGTACCCGTATTGGCGGTGGTGGTTCCGATGAGTATTTCACTGAGTATCGGCCGCAACTATCAGGAAAAAGGCAAAACAGCCGAGGTACTGGTGATTCAGCCCAACGTGGATCCTTACAACGAGAAGTTTTCCGGCAACCCGAACTTTATCCCCTACGACCAGCAGCTCACGCGCCTGCTCACGCTCACCGAGCAAAACCTGACGCCTCAAACGCGCTTGGTGCTATGGCCCGAAACCTCGTTGGAGGAGCACTACTTTGAAGATTCCTTCGACGCAAACCCTAAGATTCAGCGCATCCGGCAGTGGCTGGGG
The DNA here is from genome assembly GCF_014333615.1 of Hymenobacter citatus. GTDB lineage: Bacteria > Bacteroidota > Bacteroidia > Cytophagales > Hymenobacteraceae > Hymenobacter > Hymenobacter citatus. The sequence continues at coordinate 488,151 of NZ_JACSCY010000003.1, forward strand.
CAGCACCCCGGCGTGGAGCTGATAACGGGCTACACGGGCGTGCTGCGCTACGCTGGCGCTGCCACCCCCACCGTGCGCTACCGCGACGACCTGGGCTGGTACGATGTGTTCAATGCGGCGGCGTTTCTGCCGGGACCTACCGGCGCGCCTACTTTCTACCACAAGTCGCGGCTGGTGCCGGGGGTAGAGAAGATTCCGCCTGCCCTAACCAAAGTTATTTCGCACATCGACCTGGGTGGCACCGTGGGCAGCTACGGCAGCCAGGACGAGCGCACCGTGTTTCGCTCCGTGCACGAGCCAGCGCTACGTGTAGCGCCGCTGATTTGCTACGAATCCATCTACGGCGACTTCACGGCTGAGTACGTGCGCAACGGCGCTACCCTGCTGGGCATCATCACCAACGACGGCTGGTGGTCCGACTCGCCCGGCCACTTGCAGCACATCCAGTACGCTACCCTGCGCGCCATCGAAACCCGCCGCGACGTAGCCCGCTCAGCCAATACCGGCATTTCGGGCTTTATCGACCAGAAGGGCCAGCGCGTGAGCAGCACCGGCTGGTGGCTGCAAGCCGCCCGCCGCTATCCCGTGCACCTCAACACCGAAGAAACCTTCTACGTGCGCCACGGCGAGCTGCTTGGTCCGCTGATGCAAATCCTGACGGGCCTGCTGCTGGCGTGGACTATTGTGGCCGCGGCACGCCGTAGGGGCGCCTTGCAGGCGCCCGTTGTTGGCACAACAGAACAATAAAACAGCCTATTAACCCAAACCTGAAACCGGGCGCGTGCGACGCGCCCCTACGCATGGATTTCAACCAACTCAGCCTACAAGTAGCCGATATTGCCCGCCGGGCCGGCCAGTTTATCCGCCAAGAAGCCGCCAACTTCGACCGCGGCCGCGTCGAGAACAAGGGTTTGCACGACATGGTATCGTATGTAGACCAACAAAGTGAGCGGCAATTGGTAGCCGAGTTGAGCGCGCTGCTACCCGAGGCGGGTTTCATCACCGAAGAAGGCACTACCACCATCGGACGGGCCGAGGAGTTCAACTGGATTATCGACCCGCTGGACGGCACCACCAATTTCATTCACGGGCAGCCGGCCTATTGCGTGAGCGTGGCCCTGATGCAGCACGGCACGCTGGTAGTAGGCGTGGTCTACGAAATCAACCAGGACGAGTGCTTCCGGGCGGCGCGGGGCGCGGGCGCTTTCTGCAACGAAAAGCCCATCCGCGTGTCCTCGGCCGATGACCTGCACGACTCGCTGCTGGCCACGGGCTTCCCCTACTACAAGTTTGATCAGCTGGATAACTACCTGAAAATCCTGGCTTCGTTCATGCAGAACACCCACGGCCTGCGCCGGGTAGGCTCGGCGGCGCTGGACCTGGCCTACGTGGCCGCCGGCCGCTTCGATGGCTATTTCGAGTTCAACATCAACTCCTACGACGTGGCCGCGGGTATCTTGCTGGTGCTGGAAGCTGGCGGCCGCGTGACACAGTTCCTGGAAGACGGCGACCCAATTTTCGGGCGCGAGGTGGTAGCCAGCAACGGCGCCCTGCACCCGGCCATGATGGCGACGGTGAAGGAGTATTGGGGGAAATAGGGCATTATCGCTCGTCTGTCATCCTGAGCTTGCGAAGGACCTTCTCACAGCAGAACGAGCCGTTGGTACGATGGTCGTCTTCACGTGATAAGGTCCTTCGCAAGCTCAGGATGACAGGATAAATAACGACTCGTTCTGCCGCGAGAAGGTCCTTCGCAAGCTCAGGATGGCAGTGCAAACACACAGCAACCCCTGCAAACTTTTCCTACCCTGCCTTAGTTGTATACCCACTATGCTTCTGACTATCACCTCCGTTGAGATTCAATATTTCATCATTGCGGCGCTGTTTGTAGCGGCGGCCTTCTACGTGGGCCGTATTTTCTGGCGGGCGTTTTTTACCAAGAGTGCGGCCGGCTGCGCCAAGGGGTGTGGCGCGTGTGGTACCATTGATGTGGATGCGTTGCAGCGCACCATCGAAAAACGACAGGCAATCAGTTAGTAACGAGCTGTTGCGCTAGTTTCCTACCTTTTGCAACAACCTGCCCCCGCCCTGGCTGCGTATAGCCGGGGCGGGGGTTTCTTTTTTATCCCCTCCCTACCCTCTCTCTAGTCAGAACCCCTACTCCTATGCAAGACAAAGAAGAAGAACGCTCGATGACCTCGGTTGAAAGAAAACTCAACCAGGAAGGCTATACCGCCGATTTTGTGGTAACCGACGGCCGCCTGCACGCCATGAGCGACGACAAAAAAACCTACGCCCCCGAGGACGTAACCATCGTGGACTTCTACCGCTTCGAGGGCGAGAGCAACCCCGACGACATGTCGATTCTGTACGCCATTGAGGCCCGCGACGGCGTAAAAGGCACCATCTCCAGCGCCTTCGGCACCTACGCCGACACCGATGTAGATGAATTTCTGAAGAAGGTAGAAGACCTGGGTAAAAACCTGGTAAAAGGTACTAAGTAGCCTACCCCGGTTTCAACCATATGTACAAGCAACGGGTACCCCGAACGATTCGGGGTGCCCGTTGCTATTTTGGGGCAGCGTCTGTCTTACTAATACGCCCCTTTCACGCGCATGGGCAGTTTATAAATACCTTCGGAAGCGGTGATGAACAGCATGTTACGATCTTTGCCGGCAAAGCAGATGTTGCCGGTCCACTTCTCGGGCACGTCGAAGTGGGCGAGCTTCTGGCCGGCGGCGCTGTATACCGTCACGCCGTTGCCGGTGAGGTACACGTTGCCTTTCTCGTCCAGGGTCATGCCGTCGGAGCCCATTTCTGCAAACAGCTGCTTATCGGTGAGGCGGCCGTCGGGGCCGAACTGATAGCGGTAGGTTTTGTTGCCGTCGATATCGGCCACGTAGAGGTAGCGGCCATCGGGGGTGCCGATGATGCCGTTGGGCTTGCGCAGCTGGTCGTCTACTACCACCGGCTGGCTTTGGCCAGGAGCCAAATAGAACACCTTTTGGCCTACCATATCGGGGCTGTTGCGCTTCCAATAGTCGCGCTGGTAGTAGGGGTCGGTGAAGTAGATGCCGCCGGTTTTGGGGTGCGCCCACACGTCGTTGGGGCCATTCAGGCGCTTGCCGCCGAAATCTTTCACCAGCACTTTTACCTTCTTATTCTCGGGGTTGATGGACCAGAGCTGGTTGTTTTCGTCGGCGCAGGCCAGCAGATGGCCTTTGGCATCGAAATACATGCCGTTGGCACGTCCGGCATCGGCCATAAACAACGACAGCTTGCCGTTGGTGTCGTACTGCCAGATGGTGTTGTTGGGCTGATCGGTGAAAAACACGTTGCCCTGGCGGTCTACGGCTGGCCCTTCCGTAAACTTGAATTGCCGGGCAATAAGCTGGGGCGTGGCAGAGCCAGCTACCAACTGGTCGGTTTGGTCATCAGGAGTATGCATACGCATTGTATCCGTAGCTAGTGCGTGTTTGGTTGCAACGGTGACTGGCAACACTAGCAACGCCGCTACTACAGCCGCGGGCAGTCGGCTACTGATTCTTGTCCATTTCATAAATTTCGCAAGCTGTTTAGAAAGTCGATTACATTATTCTGAACGTCATTCCGAGCTTGCCGAGGAATCTCGCGTGCTGATGATAGATACTATCTTTCGATAGCACGCGAGATTCCTCGGCAAGCTCGGAATGACGTTCTGGCGAACCTTATTCCCGCACCAGCTTCTTGCTGAGCTGCTCCAGCAGCTCGGGCGAAATATCCAGCGTGCGAATGGGGAAAGGAATGACGATGCCTACCCGATCGAAGGCGCGCTTGATGCGCATAATGGCCTCGCTTTTGGCACCCACGTAGTCTACCTGCCGGCGGTAGAGAATCCAGAAGCGCAGGGTGAAGTTGATGGAACTCTCGCCAAACCCCGTAAACATTACCTCCACGGGCCGGTCGGTGAGCAGGTTGGGGAAGCCGCGCATGCAGTCCAGCACCACGTCGCGGGTTTTTTCCAGGTCGGTGTCGTAGGTCACGCCGCACTCCACGTCCACGCGGCGGTGAGTAGTCACGGTGTAGTTTATCACGGAGCTTTCGAACACCTTGCGGTTGGGCACGCGCACCAGCTCCCCCGTCACTTGGCGCAGGTCCAAGGTGCGCAGGTTGATGCTCTCGATGGTGCCGAAGTAGTTTTCCGTCTGAATGACGTCGCCTACTGTGAAGGGCCGCTGAATGGCGATGATGATGCCGCTGATGAAGTTGGCCGCAATGTCCTGAAACGCAAAGCCCAGCGCCAAACCAATAATCCCGACACCCGCCAGCAGCGACGTGACCGTTTTATCGAGACTGAGTACTTCCAGCGTGAAGAACAGCCCCATCACCAGCACCGTTATATAGATAATGGTGATGATCAGGTTGTTGAGCGTGGCGCTGTGCGACACCCGCGGCAGCACGTTGCTGATAACCCGGCGCACCAGCCGCGCGATGAAATACGTGATGACGAGTATGACGACTGCCAGCAATATGTTTGGCAGCAGCAGGATAAATTGTCGTATCCAACGGGCCAGCTTATCAGACAGTAGATTAAAAACGCGATGGAAGTCTGGTAATATCACCATAGAGTAGTTGGTCAGTTGCTTAAACATACGGCGAACCTGCGGGATTGGTCAAGCGGCGCGGCGCCTACCCTGGCGGTTCCGCGTATCTTTAGGCCATGACGACAGCTTCTCCTATCCAAACGGGTTTGCTGGCCTACGGTATGTCGGGCCAGATTTTTCAGGCGCCTTTTGTGGCCGCGCATCCGGGCTTTGTGCTGCACGCCGTAGCGGAGCGCCACCAGCAGCGCGCCGCCCAAGCCTACCCTACCATCCGGAGCTATTCTAGCGTGGAGGCCCTGCTGGCCGACCCGAAGCTGGAACTGGTGATTGTGAACACGCCCAACAACACCCACGTGGATCTGGCTACCCAGGCCCTGCGGGCGGGCAAGCACGTGCTGGTGGAAAAGCCTGTGGCCATTACCACCGCCGAGCTGGAAGAGCTACTAAACCTGGCGCAGCAGCAAAACCGGCACTTTCTGGCCTACCAAAACCGCCGTTGGGACAGCGACTTTCTGGCCGTGCGGGACGTGGTAGCCAGCGGACAGCTGGGCAAGCTGCACGAGGTGCACTTCCGCTACGACCGATTCCGGACCCCGCTCAACGCCAAGAAATTCAAGGAAGAGCCCGGCCCCGGCGCCGGCTTGTTCTACGACCTGGGTCCGCACCTGCTCGACCAGGCCATCAGCCTGTTTGGGACGCCGCTGAGCTGCACCAAAACCCTGACCAGCCACCGTCCCAACTCTCAGGTAGATGATTATTTCCACCTGCACCTGCGCTACCCCGAGGGCTTGGAAGTGTTTCTGACCAGCGGCTTGCTGGTGGCGCAGCCGGGGCCGGCCTTCGTGCTGCACGGCACACGCGGCAGCTTCAGCAAGACGCGCGCCGACGCCCAGGAAGCCCAGTTGCAAGCCGGCATGCGCCCCACCGAGCCTGGCTTCGGCCACGAGGCGCCCGAGCACGCCGGCCGCCTCACGTTGGCTGCCCCCGGCACCGACGAGCTGACGACCACCGCCTACCCCGGCCTGACAAGCAACTACCTGGGGCTGTTTGAGGCCGTGTTCCAAACCATTCGGAACGGCGCGCCCTACCCCATCCGGCCAGAGGAGCTGCGCGCCCAGCTGGCCTTGCTGGAGCATCCGGCTATTTAGCTGTTAGCTAGTAGCTGTTGGCTACTAGCTCATGTTCAACGAAAAGCTATCAGCCAACAGCTACTAGCTAATAGCTAATAGCTACATCACCGAGGGTGAGGTCCTGCGCCTGCGCAATTAAAATAGCGCGCCGCGCAAACATTTTGCGTAGTATA
>NZ_JACSCY010000004.1 GCF_014333615.1 Hymenobacter citatus
CCGCTGCCAGTCACGTCGCTATGTCCCCAGCCACCGCTGCCAGTCACGTCGCTATGTCCCCAGCCACCGCTGCCAGTCCGTGCCACGTCGCTATGTCCCCAGCCACCGCTGCCAGTCCGTGCCACGTCGCTATGTCCCCAGCCACCGCTGCCAGTCACGTCGCTATGTCCCCAGCCGCCGCTGCCAGTCACGTCGCTATGTCCCCAGCCACCGCTGCCAGTCACGTCGCTATGTCCCCAGCCACCGCTGCCAGTCACGTCGCTATGTCCCCAGCCACCGCTGCCAGTCCGTGCCACGTCGCTATGTCCCCAGCCACCGCTGCCAGTCCGTGCCACGTCGCTATGTCCCCAGCCACCGCTGCCAGTCACGTCGCTATGTCCCCAGCCGCCGCTGCCAGTCACGTCGCTATGTCCCCAGCCGCCGCTGCCAGTCACGTCGCTATGTCCCCAGCCACCGCTGCCAGTCACGTCGCTATGTCCCCAGCCACCGCTGCCAGTGATAGTACTCTCTGATTTAACTAAGAGATTATCGTTAGCACACAGCATTGTGCTAGTGAAAGAAGCAACTTGAAAAAGAGCGATAGTGAGGAGCTGAAACATGGCTATTTTTGTTTTGTGTGTGAGTCAAGTAATTGAACAACACAAAGTTGTAGCACTTTCTGCCCCTATTAAAGGAAGGGATTAGCCGTATTAAGACTAGCTATTTTATTAGTATTTTTTGTATTATCTATATAAAATATTGATTTTTATATTTTATATTTAGCTGAGGTGTGTGTGCTGATCATAAAAATGTGACATTATATATATACACAGGAAATAGTTATGATTTTACAAAAGAAGATTGATGCTGGTTGGTTTAAAAGGTTATTGTTGCTTAAATTGTGACTAACTATAAACGGCATAACTGTATTATTTTTTCTATGTGTTACTTTAAAAAAATGCGTTTCTGCAATGGAAGAGTTGAATAATCTGGTTAAAATTGTGACAGATAGAAAAATATCTGTATCACCTTTACTGAATTTGGGAGATAGAAAGGGGAGTAAGGAAAGCGCTCTTGTTTATTTAATAGAAAAGGATCCTGGAGCAACTTCCTCAAAAATTATAAAGGAGTTATATGGCAACACCACGGAAAGTACTTACGCATCCTTTCGTAAGCTCAAGTCACGAGTCCAGCAAAAACTACTGAATAATCTATACTTTCTGGATCATAACGATCCTCGTTTTCCTGTCTCCCGGAATTACGAAACGCAATGCATTCAACTTTTTCATCAGGCGAATATTCTCAAACTTGAAGGAGAGTATACGCTTTCCGAAAAGCTGATGCGGAAGTGCTTACGTATCGCTATGGACGCTGAGTTTACAACGTACAGTATACTCAGTGCGCGCGCATTGCGCACATTATATGTAGACAGGCGTCAGCCCACCCGCTTCGCTTCGGTGTCAGCAAAATTGAAAAGGCTTCAGGAGGTATCCGACCTAGAGGAAATTGCAGAGCATATCTATTGGGACACCAGAATGTCATCGGCGCATAATGTACAGACGCGCCGAGTCCTATTAGAAAAGCTGGCTAAATACATAGTAGAACTTGAAGGTCTGTATAAGAAAGCAAAAAGCTTCAACACGTTTAATTATCTGTATTTTAGTAAAATAAGCGAATATGAGCTCACTGGTGATTACAATAACATCATCAAGTACACCGCCGAAGTAAATCGGCAGTGGGAGCGAGGCAAGATCAATCAGAAGCGCTTCGACAAGCGGTTCAATAACTTTATGAGTGTATATGCTCACCTGCGGAGCCGGCAGGTGCATAAGGGATTGAAGCTGGCCGAAAAGTTTCTGCTAGATATTCACTACTCTTCAGGCAACTGGTTCTACTTCATGGAGCATTACTTCCTGCTGGCCATGCACGCAGGAAAGTATTCGCAGGCCCGGGAATTGCTAGCGGCTGCGCACAAAAATCCCTACTACCGTAAGCAGCGGGTAGCAGCCCAGCAGCGCTGGGATTTGTTTGAAGCCTACCTGCACTTTGTTTTTCCGGAAAGCTCTCCGTTGCGGGCCATGCACTTCGCCCGCTTTGTGCAATCGGTGCCCGACTTCAGCCGCGACAAGCAAGGGTATAATATTGCCATCCTAATCCTACAGTTTCTGTACTTCCTGCGCAATCATGAAACCGATGCGCTGCTTGCTCGCTTGGAAGGATTGCGGAAGTACCAACAGCGTCACCTGCGCGATGCGGCTACCCTGCGCAGTCAGCTCTTTCTGCGGATGCTGCTGCTGGTAGTAAAAGAAGACTTCAACCTGAAAAACAGCACCAAAAAAGGGCTAGTGCTACTAAACCGCTTGCGCGATGTTCCGCAGCCTGGTGAGGCATTTGCGGAAATAGAGATTATTCCCTACGAAGACCTGTGGCTGCTGACGCTGGACATCCTGCGCCAATGGCACGATGTAGATCCAGAACGAAAGCTGAGAAAATAAAAAGGCGGGCCCGTTTAATCGGGCCCGCCTTTTTATTTCCCAGTTATTTTGAACTCGGTGCGCCGGTTGAGCTGCCGGCCTCCATCCGTTGTATTGGGAGCCACGGGCTGGGTATCGCCGTAGCCGGCGGCGGTGAGGCGGTTAGAGTCTACGCCATGCTGGGTGAGGTAATCTACCACGGCTTTGGCGCGGCGCTGGCTCAGATCCTGGTTGTAGTCAGCTTTGCCTACATTATCGGTATGGCCGGATATTTCCAGGCGTAGGGTAGGAGCTTCGGCTAGCAGCTTTTGCAGGCGCTCCAGCTCCGCGGTACTCTCGGGACGGAGGGTAGCTTTGCCAAAGTCGAAGAAAATGTTGTTCAGCACCACTTTCACCCCGAGGTCTGCTTTTTTCAGGGCAATGTCTTTTACTACCTCAGCGTAGGCGGCGCCAGCCGGCACATCAAAGTTTTCGGAATAAAACAGGTAGCCATCCTGCCGCACCACAATGCCGTAGTTCACGCCCGAAGGCAACGACACTAGGTAGCGCCCCGACTGCGCGTTGGCCCGAAAGGCAGCAATCGTTTGATTGAGTACGTTGTCTACTACCTCAATGGTCGCCTCTACGGGCTGGTGCGTCATATCATCCGTCACGGTACCTTTCAGAATGGTAACCTGTGCAGTAGCAATAGGTACGGCAGCGGCCAGCAGCGTTTCCTTAACCGGTTGAGCCCGCGAAGCCAGCAGTTGGTCTTCCTGGCTAAGCACGGGCGGTTTTTCGGGGCCAAGAAACGTGATTTGGTAAATGTCTTTGGAGCCTAGCCCATCTTCCCGAAAGGATGAGTAATAGCCGTGCCGACCCGATGCTGAAATCACAAAAAACACATCATCATCTGGCGTATTGATGGGCCAGCCCAGGTTTTCGGGCTTGCCCCATTGGCCGTTTTCGTAGACCGATTTAAAGATGTCATACCCACCCATCGAGTTGTGACCCTCGGAAGAGAAGTACATGGTTTTGCCGTCGGGATGCAGGTAGACGCCTTCTTCGCCATACGGTGTATTAATAATAGGACCTAAGTTCTGTGCGGGGCCACGACCTTCGGGCTGAACGCGGTATATGTCGCGCCCGCCCAGGCCGCCTTCTTTATCCGTCACAAAATAGAGTGTGCGGCCATCCGGCGAGTAGGCCGCCGACGATTCGTGACCGCGGCTATTGATGCGCGAGCCTAGCTTCTGCGGCTTGCGCCACTCGGTGCCGCGCAGTTCGCTTTCGTGCAGGTCGCCGCCATTGTCTTCTACATATACTACTAACCGTTGACCATCGGGCGAAAGGCCCACGGTCGCATCGTGGCCGTCGGTGTTGATGGGCGCACCCAGGTTGAGGGCTGAGCTCCACTGGCCGTTGGGTAGGCGCGTGCTTTGGTAAATATCCTCGAAGAAACCACCCGTTTCGGGGTCCTTCTGGCCACCCGTAGAGGTAGCGCGGCGCGAGGTAAACAGGATAACCGATTCGTCGGCCGAAATCACTGGGCCGTAGTCGGGGTAGGGCGAGTTGACGCCGGCGCCGGCATTATCGATGAATACGCGCGCGGGCTTACGCGTAAGCTGCTGCCCATTTTCGCACTCCTTTATCTTCTTCTGAATATCCGCTGCCCAAGCCGCTTTGTCTTTGCTACTGGCGTTGGGCTGGGCTGCTTTATATTCTTTGATGGCTTCTGGCCAGCGTGCGTTCAGGTGTAGGCCCCGCCCGAGCAAATAGTGGATGGTTGGATCTACATCAGGATTGAGTTTGTAGGCTTTCTGCAAATACGCCAGCGCCTTTGGCTTAAATCCTGAATGCAGGTAGCAGTCCCCGATTTTTAAATTGAGCTGCGCATTATCGGGGTTGAACTTCTGGGCCGCCAAATAGTGCGGTAGTGCCAACTCATAGCGCGAAGGGTCCATATCGTACCAACCGTCGCCTTCTTTCAGTTCGCGCTGAGCCGTTTTCAATCCTTCTTTGTCGTTGCCGAAACGGTCTTTGCTAAATTCTACGTTTTGCGCTTGCGTAGTCAGCGTTAGCAAAAAGCCACACAGGGTTAACGCCAATTTTCCCCAGCGGTTTGCGGAGGTAGGCACACGAAGGTCTAGAGGTCGTTGCATCGTCACAGAAATCAGCCGTTCACTTATCTACTCACCGTTGCAGCCTGAATTGGCCGCGTATGTTTTGCCAATTTCTAAACCCAACTCAGCCGCCTTGCGCCAATCCTGGCAAGCCCCGCCGGCATCGCGCAGCATTTCGCGGGCGTGGCCACGATTGAGGTAGGCCTCAGCGTACTGCGGGTTGAGCGCAATGGCCTTGCTGGCATCATCTGCGGCCTTTTTATAATCTTCCAGCTTGAGGTAGGCAGCGGCCCGGTTATTCCAGGCAAAGGCGTAGCCAGCCTGCAAGGCCACGGCTTTGCTGAAATCGTCGGCGGCACCTTGGTAATCACCGGCCTCGTAGCGCGTGGCGCCGCGGTTGGAGTAGGCCACGGCATTATCCGTTTTTTTAGTCAGGTACTCATTGTAATCAACCAGTGCAGCTTTCAAGTCGCCGGCGCGGCGGCGGGTGGCCGCGCGGTTGAGCAAGGCCGGCAGCAAATCAGGCTGAAGTACCAATGCCTTGGTATAATCCTGAATGGCAGCCGCGTAGTTACCGAGCTGGCGCTGGGTGCTACCCCGATCATGATACGCGTAGGCGTAGGTAGGGTCTGTTTTGATAGCTTGGTCAAAATCGGCTCGGGCAGCTTGATAATCAGCCTTTTCGAAGCGCAGCGCGCCTCGGTAATACCAGGCGGGCGCGTAACCGGCTTGCAGCTCTGTAGCTTTCGTATAGTCCTGCTCTGCCTCATCGCGTAGCTTTAGCGCCTCGCGGGCCTGCCCCCGACCAAAATAGGAAGTGCCGGTAGGCTCCAATTGAATAGCGTGGTCGTAGTCTTGCACGGCAGGCTGATATTCCTGCAACTCATAGCGCGTAGTGGCGCGGTTGTAATACGCCTTGGCAAATTCAGGCTTGGTGGCCAGGGCTTTGTCAAAATCGAGCAGGGCGGCGCGGTAGCTTTTCTGATTATACTTGGCTACGCCGCTATTATAAAGCTTCTCCGCCAGCTGGTCGGGCGGGAGGGTAGTGGCTCGTACTGTATCTACCTGCGCATGAGCGGCGCCAGTGCACAACAGGCCAAAAGTCAACGCAACTATCTTTCGCATACTATTCCGCCGGACCGTACCAACGCGGAATAAATATAACTTCTATTACTGAAGGCTGCGCTAACTACTTGAAAATTCGTTTGTTAGTATAATTTAATCGGGGCAGAACAAAATAATCAGCCCAGATTTAGGCGCCAGAACCGAGTACTTACTGGGGCAGCTGCGTGCGCACCAACTCTTCCCACTCGGCCCGCAATGAGCCCGTGTGCACCGGTCGCCCAGCTCGGCGGTACCAATACGCAGCGTTTGTCTGGTCGCCTTCTTGGCGGTGAAGGCAGGCGTGCAGCCAGTTATACGTTGGGTCATCCTCGTGGTCTTGGGCGATAGCGTGGGCACGGTGCCATTCGTCGCGCCCGGCATACCATAAGGCTTCAAGTAAAGGGGTAAGGCCGGTTGGTGGTTCCGATTGGGTAAGGGTAGCGGTGAATTGCGTGCGGTTCATAGAGAAGGAGAGCTATAGTTTGTTTCTGTTTACGCAGAAAAACAAGGTTTGGTAAACCGCAACGGCTTCTTTGTGGTTGTGACAGCAAATGCCTTTCGCATAGCGGAGTTTCTGTATTTTTGCAGTACTCCGCTGAGAGTCAATCGTTGATTTTATTTCATTTAGCCCATTTCACGCAATGGCAACGTATCCTGAATACATGGTAGCTCCCATCCGCCAAGACCTCGTAGAGGCTGGCTTCGAGCAACTCATGACCCCCGAAGAAGTAGACGCCGCCCTTAATCCCGATCAAGGTACTGTGCTGGTGGCCGTGAACTCGGTGTGCGGTTGCGCCGCCGGCAAAGCCCGCCCGGCCCTGAAGCTGGCCGTGGCCAGCGCCGATAAAAAGCCCGACCGTCTGGTAACTGTGTTTGCCGGTATGGAAGCCGACGCGGTAAACAAAGTGCGTGAGCACCTGCTGCCCTACCCGCCTTCTTCGCCCTGCATCGCCCTATTCAAAGATGGCGAGTTGGTGCACATGATTGAGCGCTACCACATTGAAGGCAACGACATGATGCGTATTGCCAACAATCTGCAAGGTGCTTTTGAGGAGTACTGCTAATCACGGATTTTTCGGATTGGTTGGATTTTGTAGCCGATTCCTGTAAAAACAGAAGGACTTGCCATGTTGGCAAGTCCCTCTGTTTTTAAGCGAATACGGTTGGCAATCAAGTGAATTGTCTACAAAATCCGACCAATCCGTCTAATCCGAAAAATCCGTGAGCCTAGTTGGCCACTTCACTCAAGAATTTAATCCGCATCAGGCGCAGGTCTTCTTCGGTGTAATCGTCGGTGCCGAGTTCTTTGAGCGCTACGGCAATGTTGTCGGTGTTTGACTGCATGAAATAGTCGTAAATCTCATCCTGGCGCTCCTCGTCCAATACATTATTAATGTAGTAATCGAGGTTGAGTTTGGTACCAGCGTAACAGATGTGCTCAATTTCCTCCATCAGCTCGCGCATATCGAGGCCTTTGGAGGCGGCAATTTCCTCCAGGTCCATCTTTTTGTCGATTTGCTGGATGATGTAAATCTTGATTTTCGACTTGTTAACGGCCGATTTCACCACCACGTCGGCGGCTGTTTCAATGTCGTTTTCCTCTACATATTTCTTAATGAGGGCCAGGAACGGCGCCCCAAACTTCTGCGCCTTGCCCATGCCTACCCCGCCAATGTGGGCCAGGTCGTCCATCTTGGTGGGGAAGGTCGTCGCCATTTCCTTCAACGACGGGTCCTGAAACAGTACGTACGGCGGCAGGTTTTTCTGCTGGGCAGTCTTCTTCCGCAACGCCTTTAGCATGTCAAACAGCGTCTCGTCGTGACCGGCGGCCTGCTGTTCTCCCTCTTTTTCTTCTTCCTGCTGCACCTCTTCCTCGTAGTTATGGTCTTTGGTGAGCTTAATCGCGTAAGGATTTTCGATAAAGTCAAGTCCTTTGGCCGTAATTTTTACAACGCCAAAGCTCTCGATGTCCTTCTGCAAGAAGCCGTTAAGTAGTGCTTGCCGCAGTAGCGAGTGCCAGAACTGCGCATCGTGGTCTTTGCCCTGGCCGTAGACCGGCAGCTTGTTGTGGCCGTAGCTTTCTACGTGGGCGTTTTTCATGCCCATCAGCACCGTGCCGATGTGGTCGAGTCCGAACCGCTCGTTGGTTTGCACCACGGCTTTCAGAGCCATTAGCATTTCATCTTTCGCTTCGAAGCGCTCTTTGGGGTGGCGGCAGTTGTCGCAGAAGCCGCAGTCTTTCTCAAAGGTCTCGCCAAAGTAGTGCAGCAACTGCCGGCGGCGGCACACGGCCGAGTCGGCGTAGTTGGCCATTTCCTGAAGCAGCAGTTTGCCGTTGTCGCGCTCCGTTACGGGCTTGTCTTTGTTGAACTTCTCCAGCTTCACGATGTCGTCGTAGCTGTAGAACATCAGGCAGTTGCCCTCCAGGCCGTCGCGGCCGCCGCGGCCGGTTTCCTGGTAGTAGCCTTCTATGCTCTTAGGCGTGTCGTAGTGAATCACGAAGCGCACGTCGGGTTTGTCGATGCCCATGCCGAAGGCAATGGTGGCCACAATCACGTCAGCTTCCTCGTTCAGAAACGCATCCTGGTTGGCCATGCGCACGTGCGGGTCGAGACCGGCGTGGTAGGGTAGGGCCTTCACGTCGTTGACCTTCAGCAGCTCAGCAATTTCCTCTACCTTCTTGCGGCTCAGGCAATACACAATGCCGGCCTTGCCTTTGTGCTGTTTCACGTACTGAATCAGCTGCTTCTTGGTGTTGTGCTTGGGCCGCACCTCGTAGTACAGGTTGGTACGGTTGAACGAGGTTTTGAACACTGAGGCATCGTCCATTTGCAGGTTTTTCTGGATGTCCAGCTGCACCTTGGGCGTGGCCGTGGCCGTGAGGGCAATGATGGGCACATTAGCGCCCAGGTTATCGATGATGCCGCGAATTTTGCGGTACTCGGGCCGGAAATCGTGGCCCCACTCCGAGATGCAGTGCGCCTCATCAATAGCCACAAACGAAATAGTCGCCTTGTTCAGAAACTCAATGGTTTCGTCCTTGGTCAAGGACTCCGGCGCCACGTATAGCAGGCGTACTTCGCCGGTGATGACGTCCTTTTTCACCCGGTTCATTTCCGACTTCGACAAGGTCGAGTTCAAGAAGGCTGCGTTTACGCCGAACGCATTCAGCTGATCCACCTGATTCTTCATCAGGGCGATAAGCGGCGAAATAACGATGGCCGTGCCCGGCAATACCAACGCCGGCAGCTGGTAGCACAGGCTCTTACCCGCGCCGGTAGGCATAATCACGAAGGTGTTCTTGCCTTCGATGACATTCTGAATGACTGCTTCCTGGGTGCCGCGGAACTGACCGTACCCAAAAACTTCCTTTAACTTGCCTTTCAGATCAGCCTCTGGCAGGGGAGCTTGTTTAACGGCTGGCATAGACTTCCTCACTTCTCGGTTGGGTGATAGTAGACGAGAGTCTCAACTCATACTGAGTTGAATTCTCAAGCTAAGAAATTTTACAATAGCGGTGGAGGATGCCGAAAGCCAGAAGCGAAGTACTATTTCGAACTACCGCCAGCAGCAGCTTAACCGTTACGTAATATCAAATTTAGATTGAAAGCGCCTAACGACATCTACTCCGTCGCAAAAAAAGTGCTGTTGCAAGAAGCCGAGGCTATCCGGCAGGTAGCGGCGAGGCTGGATGCTACCCCAGATTTTGCACAATGTATAGCTGCCATCCTCGCGCTGCCGGGTAGGGTAGTCGTGACGGGCATTGGCAAGAGTGCCCACGTGGCCAGCAAAATAGTGGCTACTCTGAACTCGACGGGCACGCCCGCCCTATTCATGCACGCCGCCGATGCCATTCATGGCGACCTGGGTATGATTCAGCCGCAGGATTTTGTGGTAGCTATCAGCAAAAGCGGCGACACACCCGAGATAAAAGTGCTGGTGCCCTTGCTCAAGCGCCGAGGCGTGCCGCTGGCCGCGCTGGTAAGCAACGCCGATTCCTACCTGGCCCAACAGGCCGATTACGTGCTGCACGCGCCCATAGAGCGGGAAGCCTGCCCACTGAACCTGGCGCCTACCACCAGCACCACCGTAGCCCTTGCGGTTGGCGATGCGCTGGCCATGTGCCTGCTCGATGGTAGACAATTCACCTCCCAGGACTTTGCTACCCTGCATCCAGGCGGTACGCTGGGCAAGAAGCTCTATCTGAAGGTAGGCGACATTTCGGTGCAGAATGCCAAGCCACGCGTGAGTACGGAGGCGCCGCTCAAAGAAATTATTCTGGAAATCTCAGGGAAACGATTAGGCGCAACCGCCGTACTACACCCCGCTACCGACGAGCTGCAAGGCATTATCACCGATGGCGACCTGCGCCGGATGCTGACTAATTTCGATGATTTGGGGACCATTAGCGCCCGCGATATCATGACGCCGAGTCCGGTAACCGTAGATTTAGAGGACTTTGCCGTGGAAGCACTCAACCGCATGCAACAGCGAAATATCACGCAACTCGTAGTCCTCGATGGAAAGCAGTTCAGCGGATTCATCCACTTGCACGATTTATTACGGGAGGGCTTGATATAAGCTCCGTCTCGAATCTAATCATTATTAAAGTATAATTAATTTGGTATTGTGTAGCACTTGATAAATAAAATAGGATATTTGTACTTCTACAGTTGAATTTTTCTTATCTAAGACACTCCGCATCAGATTGTATGGCGCAGAATACCTACCTCGTTGTGATGGCCGGCGGCATTGGCAGCCGGTTTTGGCCATTTAGCCGCACGCATCATCCTAAGCAGTTCCATGATGTGATGGGTATCGGGCGCTCCATGCTGCAACTCACCATTGACCGCTTTGCTGAAATATGCCCGATTGAGAACGTATTTGTGGTAACCAATCGGGATTACCACGATTTGGTGCAGGAGCATTTGCCCCACCTACCCTCCGACCAGATCTTGGGTGAGCCCATTGGCCGCAATACAGCCCCGTGCATTGCCTACGCCAGCTACCGCATTGCTCAACGCGACCCACAAGCTACCATCATCGTATCGCCGGCCGACCACGCCGTGGTAAATGAGGAGGAGTTCCGGCGCGTTATCAGCCAAGCCGTAGATGCGGCCCGCTCCAATGACGTTCTGATTACGCTGGGCATTCAGCCCTCGCGCCCCGATACGGGCTATGGCTACATTCAGTACATGGATGATGCCGACAACTCCTTGCCCGGCGGCCTGTTCAAGGTGAAAACCTTCACAGAGAAGCCGAATCTAGAACTGGCACAGATGTTTGTGAGCAGCGGCGACTTCCTCTGGAACTCCGGCCTGTTTGTGTGGCGCGCCGATGTTATTCTGCACGCCTTCCGGCAATACCTGAGTGATATTTCGGAAGTGTTTGATGAGGGTGCTACCCAATTGGGTACAGCGCAGGAAGAGGACTTTATCTCGGAGGCGTATTCCCGTTGCCGCAACATCAGCATCGACTATGGTGTGATGGAAAAAGCAGATAACGTGTACGTCCTACCCGCCGACTTTGGCTGGAGCGACCTGGGTACTTGGGACTCGCTGCACCGCATCGGCAAGCGCGACGAGTGCAACAACGTTATCGACGGCGACGTGATTCTCTACGATACCTGCGAGTGCGTCATCAAAACCCCCTCTGAACGCCTAGTAGTGGTGCAGGGCTTGGATGGCTATATCGTGGCCGAGTACGACAACGTGTTGCTCATCTGCAAGCGCACCGAGGAACAGCGCGTGAAGGACTTCGTAGCTGATGTGAAGTCGAAAAAAGGGGTAGGGTATAATTAATCAGCCCTACCTAAATAAAAAGCGGCCGCCTGTACTGTACAGGCGGCCGCTTTTTATTTGATCCTACTTTACTGCTTAGCTGCTAATCGTTGGCGTAGTACTTCAAACAGCATAATACCGCTGGCAACAGACACGTTGAGCGAGCTTATTTGCCCGGCCATTGGGATACGTAGGGTATGGTCGGTGAGGCGTAGGTACTCAGGGGAAATGCCATCTTCTTCGCTACCCATGAGGATGGCTACGGGGCCGGTGAGGTCTACGGCGCCGGTTTCCAGGCTGTCCTCGGCCTTTTCGGTGCAGCCTACCACCTGAATGCCCGAGTCGTGGAGGAAACGGATGGTGTCCTTTAGGTTCGGCTCACGGCACACCGGAATCAGGTTGAGCGCACCAGCCGAGGTTTTCAGCGCGTCGCCGTTGATCTGGGCAGCACCGCGGCTGGGGACCACAATGGCGTGGGCACCCATACACTCGGCATTACGGGCGATAGAGCCAAAGTTGCGCACGTCCGTGATACGGTCCAGAATTAGCAGCAAAGGCGTCTTGCCTTCCTCAAACAGCCGTGCCACAACATTATCCAGCGGGGCGTAGTCAATAGGCGAGACGAACGCCACGGCACCTTGGTGATTCTTGCGCGTCAGGTTGTCGAGCTTTTCCAGCGGTACCATCGCCACCGGAATATTCGCCGCTTTCGCGAGGGCCGAAATATCCTGCGTGATGCTGTTTTTGGTGGTGCGCAGCAGGAAAATTTTCTCCAGCGTGCGACCAGCGTTTAGCGCTTCCAGAATAGGACGCAGGCCAAACAACATCTCAATGCTGCGGTCGGCAGCGGGCCGGTGGGGGTAGCGCGGCTTGTCGCCGTCGGCGCGGGGCTCACGGGGGCGCTCCTCGCGGTTGTCGCGGCGGGGTACGGGACGGTTGTTTTCGTCGTAGAAGGTGCGGCGCTCGGTTACCGGGCGGCTTGGGCGGTCAGTCCTTTTCTCCATTGGTCCACGGCGGCGTACCAAAGCATTTCATACTCAGGGCGGCGCACCAAATCATAGTTGTCGGGAGCAAAGGTACTGGGTTTGGCCCGGAACACATACGTGCCGCTGGCAATTGCCGGCGCGTGGTACACCCAGCGTTCCTCTGTGCCCGCCCGATACACCGCATCTGGCGGCCCCAACACCAAGTAGAGCATACCACGGTCGGTCATCCAGCCGGCTTTATGGGCCGAAAAAAGTCGGTTTGCTTCTGCTACCCTGCCATAATACATACGAATCATTTGCCGGGCCGTATTTTGATTGTTGCCTGCAATATTCAGCCAAAATGAATCGGTGGCCCGTTTTGGGTCGTTGGCTGAGTATATCTGTTTACGTTCAGCGGAGGTAGTCAGGTAGATGAGCGGCTCAATTAGCTCTGGCGCAGTAGTTATTTCCGGATAGGCATTATTCTCGGCCAGCAAACCCATTGCCGGCGTCTGTGCATCGTCTTGCAATGCATAAATACCCTGACCAGCCAGCCGTACCAACTGGCCTGGTCGGACATTCACCGTATCACGAATGGTGAGCGTGCGGGGCTGCGCAGGTTGTGCCGCAGGGTTGGTCATGGGCGGAAGGGCCGCGGCAAAGGCAGCATCGTACTGCTTTATCTTAAAAGGATGCTCCAGCCCGTAATAGGCTACCCCAAACGTCTCGTTGGTGCGCACGTAGCGTCGTAGGAGTGGGTCGCCCAGCGAGTCTACGAGCACATAAGGTCGCGTCAAACGGCTAGCAGTAAGCAGTAGCCACGCCTCGCCACTGGCATCAGGAAAGGGGGTAGGATCAGGCTGTACGCTGATGATTTGGTTGGCCTGCAAACGCGCTGCTGGCAAGATCACCTCCACTAACGTACCGTCTGGGGCTTGGCGCAGTTGCCGGGCCAAATGCCGTACTGAATCGCGCCACAGGGGCTGTTTGGCATCATAGCTGGCCCACACCGCTACGTATAGTGCCTTGCCAATAGGCGGCGCGCCCGCCGGAAATCGGACGTACAGCCGCAGGCTGTCCGCTTCGCGGCGGGTATCGGCCTGCGGACAGTTGGGGCGGTACTGGCCGCTGAAATCGTGGCGCGGTGGAAGAACGGCCTGCGTGCAAACTGGCAGCAGACTCAGCAGACAAAGCAGAAAGAGCTTCACACTAAACAGATTATAGAACAGAAGTAAACTTCTGGATACGTAAGAAGCGACGGCAAAGGCATTGTTCTGTGTTTTTGCATAGCTAATAAAAAGGCAAACAGCCGGCTTCCGTTAGAGAGACCGGCTGTTTGCCTTTTCAATAGTCAAGAAAGTGAGACTTACCTCCCGCCTTGCAGGTACGGCCCCAGCGTTTGCATGGCTTTGCTGGCTCGTTGCTGGTCGCCTACTTGCTGGGCTGCGAAGTAGATGCTTTGTAGCGTAATCAGCGCCTGGCTCACCTCCTGATCAAACAGGGCACTGCTGTGCGTGGTATAATAAGCCACGCTCCGCTCCGCCCGGCTAGTCATGAGGTCCATAATCTGGTTGGCCTTGGGCCGCTCGCCCACTGCTACCAGCGCGGGCACCAACTGCGGCGTGTAGTAGTCGTAGGGAATCGCCTTATCGGGCATCACCGTCAAGCATTTGTCTACTACCTTCTTAGCGGTAGCCGTGTCGCCATCGGCGAGGTAGGCATTGGCCAAGCGTACAAACTTGTCGCGGTAGTTAGCCGGGAAGCGCAGGTTGTTTTCGTCGTAGAAAATGCTGGCGTTGTCGAGGCCGCGGTACAGGAACTGGTTCATCAGCTTGTCATACATCAACGCTTTTTCCACGTAGCCATCGTCATTACTCTTCGGCGAATAGTTGGGGTCCCGGAGGGGTAGGATGCGGTAGGCCATGCCCTCTAGCTGAAAGTACGGCTGCAAGCCCAGCATATCCGACGGCACCACAGTGCTAGAGAAATAGATGGGCCGCTTCCAGTTGTTGGTGGCGAGCATATCCAGAATCACCAGGCTCTTCTTTTCAATGGCTCGTTTGCCAATGGAGAATTCCATTTTACCCACCAGCTGATTGCGACGGTCTTTCGGGATGATACCGCTTTGCAGTACCGCCGTGGTATCAATAGGCAAGTAGAAGCTTGGGGAGGGGAAGGAGAGCAGGGTAGGGCCGCCCTCGCCGTAGCTAACCTTCAGTAAGTCGCTGTTCTGACCTACAAGGCTGATAAAGTCCTTCAGGTTGACTTCGCCTACGCTGGGATTTTCGGCGTAGGGCAGGTAGTCGTTGGTGCCTTGGGCATAGCGCGAGCTGTCCAGCGAGATGGGTAGGGGCTGGCTCTGGTAGCTGCGGCGCTTCATCTGCGCGATGTACCAGTCCGTGTTGAGGTAGCTGAGCACGGCCACGCGTACGTCGGTGCGCACACCTTCTACTTCCTGAGCGTACCACAAGGGGAAGGTGTCGTTGTCGCCGTTGGTGAACAAGATGGCGTTCGGGGCGCACGAGTTGAGCAGGTTCTTGGCCGAGTCCACGGAGTTGTAGCGGCCCGAGCGGTCGTGGTCGTCCCAGCCCTGGGCCAGCAAGAGGCCTGGGGCCAGCAGCCCGAGCAGCGTCACGGCGCCCGCGCGGGCCGTGTCGGCTTTCACGACTTTGCCCAGCAAGTCGGCCAGGGCCAGCACGCCCAGCCCGATCCAGATGGCAAAGGCATAGGTGGCCCCCGTGAAGGTGTAGTCCCGCTCCCGCGGCTCAATCGGGGGCTGGTTCAGGTACACGACGATGGCCAGGCCCGTGAAGACGAACAGCAGGCCCACGATCAGCGCATTCTTGCCGTCGCGGCGGGCCTGGTAGAACAAGCCCAGCAGGCCTAGGATGAGCGGGATGGCAAAGAACTGGTTGCGGGCTTTGCTCTCAGCCACGCGCTCGGGCAGGCCCTGGCTGGTCTCGGTGGGCCACACGGTGCCGGCCTGCTGCACGTCCGACTCGCGCCCGGCGTAGTTCCACAAAAAGTAGCGCCAGAACATGTGCCCCATCTGGTAGCGAAACAAGAACGACAGGTTCTGCCCCATCGTCGGCTTCACCCCCTCGCGAATGTCGACCCACTTTTGGTATTCCTGAATATGGCGCGGGTCATTGCTATAAAGACGAGGAAGGAGCATTTTATCCTCGTCGCGGTACACCAGTTCCTGGCGTCGCTCGGCTACCACGTACTTATCGCCTTGGCGTACGTAGCGCGGGGCACCGTCCTGCTGGCTGACCGCTTGCGCGTTGAACTGCGGGCCGTAGAGCAAGGGCCGGTCGCCATACTGCTCGCGCTTGAGGTAGCTCACGAAGCTAAGCACGTCCTCGGGGTCGTTTTCGTTGATGGTGGGGTGGTAGGAGCTGCGAATCGGCACAATCAGGTAAGACGAGTAGCCAATCAGGATGAACACGAAGCACAGCATGAACGTGTTCAGCAACTGTGAGCGGCGCACGAAGCTTTGGCGGAAACCCAGCCAGATCAGCCCCACCAGCAGCAGCATAAACAGGACGATTCCTGAGTTAAAAGGTAGCCCCAGGTTATTGATAAAGAACACCTCGAAGTTGCCGGCCAGCGTGGGCAAGCCCGGAATAATGCCCACCAGAATAGCCCCCACCAGCACAAAGCTGACCACCAGCGTGGCGATACCACCGCCCCAATTCGGGTTGGTCTGCCGGCGGAAATAGTAGAGAAAGCCCAAGGCTGGAATGGCCAGTAGGTTCAACAGGTGCACGCCGATGCTCAGGCCAATCACATACGCCAGCAAGACCAGCCACTTGTCGGAGTCGGCCTCATCGGCGCGGTTCTCCCACTTCAGCATCAGCCACACCACCGCCGCCGTGCCCAAGGCCGACATGGCATACACCTCCGCCTCCTCGGCGTTGAACCAGAACGAGTCGGAAAAAGCAAACGACAACGCCCCCACCGCGCCGGCCCCCACAATCAGCAGGCTCTGGCCCAGGGTAGGGGCCAGGCCCCGGTCGTCGTGCAGGCCGGGGCGGCGCAGCACGAGCTTTTTCGCGAGCAGCGTGATGCTCCAGAACAGAAACAAGACGGTGAAAGCGCTGCTCACAGCCGAGAGGCCGTTGACGAGCACGGCCACTTTCGTCACGTCGCCGAAGCTAAGCAGCGAGACCAGGCGGCCGAGCAAGAGGAAGGTGGGGGCGCCGGGCGGGTGGGGCACAAGCAGCTTATAGGAACAGGCGATGAACTCGCCGCAGTCCCAGAACGAGGCCGTGGGCTCCAACGTGAGCAAATACACCAGCAGCGAGACGCCAAACACGCCCCAGCCCACACCATTATTCAATCGAGAATACGAACGCATACAGAAGTAAGAGTAGGCTGACGGAATGCTCCACCTGCCGCGGCACTAAAAAGGTTAAGCTAAAGAAGAAAGCATAGCGAGCGAAGCGCCAAAAATAGACAATAAATCGGGCCGTGTGTAGGCTAACGTTCGGAGAGAGTCTGAGAATGCGCGGGGCATAAAAAAAGCAGCCGGGGTGCCGACTGCTTTCCAAATATATAAAGAGGAGGGTAGAGAACTTAGTTTTGAAGAACTAAGCGCTTGGTGCTCACAACTTTCTCATTCATGAGCAAGCTGTAGAAATACATGCCGGCGGGTAGGTCCGATAGGTTTACAGGCATAGAAAACTCACCGGGAGCAGGCTGCAACGCAACCGTGCGTACTTCACGGCCCAGAATGTTGCTCAAGCGTAGCTTATATTCCTGTCCGGCTTTCTGCGTGATGGAAACCATCACCATGCCACGGGCCGGGTTGGGGTAGAGGCTTAGAGTAGAAGTCAGGGAGCGGGCACTTTCGCTGGCGCTGGTAGTGGCGGCAGGCGGCGTCACCGACGACTGCGCCGTAACGGGCATCGCCAGCAGCGTCAGCCGCACGCTCATAAACAGGCCAACCAAAAAAAGTCGTGTAAAGGTGTTCATGACATCGGGCAGGGTCAAAACCGACGGGTAGGAGTTGTCGGTTGAAATGGAAAAGATGAATTTTACTAGAATAGGTAGTACAACAAGCACGCCAGACCAGCGTTACGCCTTATTCGGTAGGCTTGTTACTGTCTTAGATGCTAATTGTAGCCGAAAGGTTGCGCATAATGTCATATAAAATCTAAAATTTAGATGAACTCCCTAAAATAATCGACAATTCAGATATAAACGTCGCAGATGCGGCTTGGTGTTCGTTCCATTTTTTTGGAATGAAGCTGTTGAGAAAGTTCCAAAGGCCGTCATGCTTCGACAAGCTCGGCATGACGTTCTTCTTTGCGCAGATATTACTTTAAGAACAAGTCTAAAGTATTCTCTGCCCTGCCGCGTCTACCTCCATACCAGTAGCATGCAGTGCTTAGCGATAAACGATTTCCTGTAGCCCAAACGCTCGCAACTCATGGTCGATGCGAACTAAGAGACGACCGGTAGGGTCGACCCCTTCAATCCAACCCGTTACTATTTGTCCTGCTACCTCATATAAAGCTGGCTGCTGGTAGCGATACAGCACATGAAGGTAATCCTGCTGCTGTTGCGCTACTTGCCCGGCTCGTAGTTGCAAATAGCGTGCTTCTAGGCTTTCTAAGAGCCGGGCAGCTAGTGCGGGCCGCACGTGTGGCCTGCCCGTAAGCAAGGCCAGTGAGGTAGCAGTAGGCATTGCAAAGTGCTGCTGATTGATATTTAAGCCAATTCCAACGATGCTATGCTGAATCTTTGCGCCGCTCAGCGTGTTCTCAATCAGTATTCCCCCTAGCTTTTGCGTACCGAAATACAAATCGTTCGGCCACTTCAGTCGTAGGGCTGGGTCTGGCCCGAGCAGGGTAGCAGCCCAGTCATGCACAGCCAGGGCCACGGCCCGGCTCAGCTGAAACTGATCGGTGGCGGCCAGAAAGGTAGGGCGCCACACCACCGAAAGCGTTAGGTTTTCGCCGGCTGCTGCCTCCCAGCGGTTGCCGCGTTGGCCCCGCCCAGCGGTCTGATTGTCGGTAATGACGGTACAGCCGTCGGTGGCGCTGTTTTTGACTACAAGATTATGGGCTTCCGTGTTGGTGGAAGCGCATTCGGGCAGCCAAAGCAGCTGTTGACCCGTGAAAAGCGTTTGGGGGGCAAGTTCCTCCACGTCTTTATTCGTATGTTGTGACGTTCAAACCTAATAATACCTTGATGAAAAGTACCCCGGTTCGGCAGGATTCGGACACATTGGCAGATATTGTAGTGCGCGGCATGCAGGACAAGAAAGGCGTCGACATCGTCGTGCTTAACCTGCAGGAGTTGAAGAATGCCGTAGCTGATTATTTCGTGATTTGCTCCGCTTCGTCTGATACGCAACTGGACGCGCTGGCGCGCTCCGTGGAAGAGGAAGTAGAGAAAGTAACTGGCCAGCAGCCCTGGCAAATGGAAGGCCGCACCAACCGAGAGTGGGTGCTGCTGGATTATGTAGACGTAGTAGTACACATTTTCCTACGCGACCGGCGCCAGTTCTACGCGCTGGAAGAGCTGTGGGGCGACGCTGAGATTACGTACGTAGAGGAAGAAGCCGCCACTCAGTAAGTTACGCGCGCCTACCCCGAACATTTAGCGCTGGCGGCGTGTTCCGCCTATGTTTTTCGCTTTAGCATTTCTAGTTCATGCCTGATCCAACGCCCAAAAAGAAAAAACCTACGCTGCCTTCCCCCGCCCCGCGGCCCGGAATGCAGTTGTGGGTGTTGCTGGGGCTGGTAGTGTTCATCCTTGGGGTGGTCTACTTCACCGGCACCAATTCTGCTACTAAAATCAATCAACAACGCTTCGAGCAGCTGCTGGCAGCTGGCGAGGTAAGCAAAATTACGCTGCTCAACGACAAGCTGGTGCAGGTAACGCTGACGCGCGAAGCCGCCCAGAAGAACCTAGCCAACCGCGACGCACGTAACCGGCCGGCGCTGGGTGCTACCAGTGCCAATGCCCCACAATACTACTTTCCGGTAGTGGATGGTAAGTCGTTTAAAGACGATCTGGACAAGCTCCAGGCAAACCTGCCAGCCGGCCAGAAGAAAATCGGGCTGGACATAGAGACCGATCAGGGCTATGGCCAGTACATCAGCACCTGGGGCGTCCTGATTCTGCTCTTTGTGGGCTTCTGGTTCCTGATGCGCCGCATGAGCGGAGCAGGTGGCCCCGGTGGCCAGATCTTTAATATCGGCAAATCCCGCGCTGCTTTGTTTGAGGGCGGCGACAAGGTGAAGGTGACGTTTAAGGACGTAGCCGGCCTGGAAGAAGCGAAGGAGGAAGTGGAGGAAATCGTAGAGTTCCTGCGCAACCCTTCCAAGTTCACGGTGCTTGGGGGTAAGATTCCGAAAGGCGCTTTGCTGGTAGGTCCTCCCGGTACGGGTAAAACTCTGCTAGCTAAAGCCGTAGCCGGTGAGGCCGACGTGCCTTTCTTCTCTCTATCGGGCTCCGACTTTGTGGAGATGTTTGTGGGGGTAGGCGCCGCCCGCGTGCGCGACCTGTTTAAGCAAGCCAAAGCCAAAGCGCCCTGCATCATCTTCATTGATGAGATTGATGCCATTGGCCGCAGCCGCAGCCGTGGCAATGTACCCGGCGGCAACGACGAGCGCGAAAACACGCTCAACTCCCTGCTGGTAGAGATGGACGGCTTCGGTACCGACTCAGGCGTTATCATCTTGGCCGCTACCAACCGCCCCGATACGCTGGACTCGGCGCTGCTGCGTCCTGGTCGTTTCGACCGCCAGATCAGCATCGATAAGCCCGACATTAACGGGCGCACGCAGATTTTCAACGTGCACTTGAAGCCGATTACGCTGAACGACGACGTGGAAGCGAAGAAGTTGGCTGCCCAAACGCCCGGTTTTGCCGGCGCCGAAATTGCCAACGTCTGCAACGAAGCCGCCCTCATTGCCGCCCGCCGCGACAAGAAGAAGGTAGGCATGCAGGACTTCACCGACGCCATCGACCGCGTGATTGGTGGTCTGGAGAAAAAGAACAAGATCATCAGCCCCGATGAAAAGCGCATTGTGGCCTACCACGAAGCCGGCCACGCCATTGCAGGCTGGTTCCTGGAGCACGCCGACCCCTTGGTGAAGGTGAGCATTGTACCACGTGGGGTAGCAGCCCTAGGGTATGCCCAGTACCTGCCCCGCGAGCAGTTCCTCTACAACACCGAGCAGCTAACCGACGAAATGTGCATGGCCTTGGGTGGCCGTGCCGCTGAAGAGTTGATTTTCGGTAAGATTTCGACGGGTGCGCTGAGTGACTTGGAGCGCATCACCAAGATGGCTTACTCCATCGTAACGATGTATGGTATGAACCCCAAACTGGGCAACATATCGTACTACGACTCGAAAGGTCAGAATGAGTACGGTTTCTCGAAGCCCTACTCGGAGGCTACCTCACAGATGATTGACGAGGAGGTACGCAGCATTATTGAAGCCGCCTATGCCCGCACCAAAAATCTGTTGACTGAGCGCAACAAAGAGTTGGAAACCATTGCCCAGGAGTTGCTGGCGAAGGAAGTGCTGTTGCAGGACGACCTGGAACGTTTAGTAGGTCCGCGCCCGTATGGTGCCCAAACTAGCTACCAGGCTCATATGGCTGGCACCGACCGCAGCGAAACGCTGAGCGAACTGAAGGACGAGCACCCTATCGCCCTTGGCGACGACTTGCCGGATATGAACCTACCCGGCATCGACGACAAGCCTGAGGGACCACGCTCTACCGATGTTCCCAGCGGCGGTGCCGTAACGCCGGTATAGTGTATTTGCTTTTGCATGCAGAAAGCCAGTGTCTCGTAAGAGGCGCTGGCTTTTTTGTGTTCGGATACTTCTCAAACTAAACTGTCATCCTGAGCATTCCGCGCATCAAGCGGCGACGAAGGACCTTTTCACGTGAGAACGACAGTCGTTGCTACAACTCGTTCTCACGTGAGAAAGTCCTTCGTCGCCGCTTGATGCGCGGAATGCTCAGGATGACAGACAAATTACTTCACGCTGACAGAACACTATACAGAAGCCCTTACCTTTGCCCCATGGCTGAGTCGTCTCGTGATATTCTGTTGCGCCGCATTCGGGGGGCGGTGCAAAAGCCGGCCCCGCAGCCGCCCGCGCCCGATTTTGGGCTGCCGCTGCACCCGCGTGTACCCGCTGAGGAGCTGGATATTGCGTTCGTAGAGAGCTTCCGGCGCATAGGGGGCGAGTTTTACTACTGCGAGTCGGAGGAGCATTTTTTCGATCAGCTTTTTATCTATAAAAAGGAGAAAGAGCTGAACAACCTGTACGTGTGGGAGCCGGAGCTGAAAAAGCTGTTGCACCAAGGCGGCATTGTCTTCAACGGCGACGAAACCGACTTCATCAGCAACGCCGACGCCGGCCTGACCACCTGCGAAGCGCTGATAGCCCGCACGGGTAGCATCTTGGTAAGTGCTGCCACGGCCAGCGGCCGCCGCCTTAGCATCTACCCCGATCAGCACTTGGTGCTGGCCCGCACCTCGCAGGTGGTAGCTGATATTGGCGACGGGCTAGCGCGGGTGCGCGAGCAGCACGGCGACAAGCTGCCCTCCATGATTTCCCTAACCACCGGCCCCAGCCGCACGGCCGATATTGAAAAAACGCTGGTGCTCGGTGCCCACGGCCCGCGCAGCCTCGTGCTGTTCTTACTGGATGACGCCACCTCGCCTGCCTGACTTAGCCCTACCCCCCGGCCGCCGGGTGTACTTTGCCTCTGATTTCCATTTGGGCACGCCCACGGCCGCCAGCTCTCTGGCGCGGGAGCGAAAAATTGTGCGCTGGCTGGACGAGGTGGCCGCCGATGCCGCCGCCATCTACCTGCTGGGCGACATTTTCGATTTCTGGTTTGAGTACCGCCACGCCATTCCGCGCGGCTTTATTCGGTTGCAAGGCAAGCTAGCCGAGCTGACGGATGCGGGCATCCCTATCATCTTCTTCACCGGCAACCACGATATGTGGATGTTCGACTACTTCACCCAGGAGTTGGGCATTCCCATTTACCGGCATCCGGTAAGTCAGCGCATTGGCGGGCACGAGTTTCATATGGGCCACGGCGACGGGCTGGGGCCGAAAGATTACGTGTATAAAGTGCTGAAGCGCGTGTTTGCCTCGCCCGTGTCGCAGTGGCTGTTTGCGCGCATCCACCCCAATCTGGGCATTGGTATTGCTAACGGCTGGAGTCGGCGGAGCCGCATTCAGAATACCAAGGTAGAAGAGGTGTACCAGGGCGACGCGGAGTGGCTGTTGCAATACTGCCGCGAGCTGGAGCCGCAGCACCACCACGAGTACTACATTTTCGGGCACCGCCACTTGCCGCTCGACGTAGAAGTAGCCCCCGGCAGCCGCTACCTCAACCTCGGCGAATGGGTCAATTTTTGTTCCTACGCGGTGTATGATGGTGAAAACCTGGTCCTTCGGTATTTCGAGCAAGCTGACTAACTGCCTCCTGCTGATAGGGAGCTTCTTGCTGCCCCTGGCAGGGGTAGGGCAGGTAATAGTGCCCGCGGCTGGCTCAGTAGCGCCGCCTAGCCGGCCGGTGCCGGTACCTACCACCACAGCCGCACCTACCCTCGCCGCCCCGGCCGCCGACGGCTGGACGCTGGTACGCACCATTAAGCTAGCTACTACCGGCGTGGCTTCTCTTGATAGGCGCGGCACGCTCTACGTGGTAGACCGGCAGAATAATATTGTGCAGCTAGGGGCCGAAGGGCAGGTACTAAACACCTACTCGCCGGCCCTGCCGGGGCACATAGCCCAGCTCGAAGCCTGGAATACCACCAAAATACTGGCTTTCTACGATGACCGCCAGCAACTGCTGCTGCTCGACCGGTTTCTGGCCCCCCTCACGCAAGTACGCACCGCCGATTTCCTGGACGGCACCATCCGCGCCGCCACCATCGCGCCCGATGAGCGCCTGTGGCTGTTCGATGAAAGCAACATTGCCCTGGAGCAGTTCGACCTAGCGCAGCAACGCCCTACCATCACCACACCCATGGACCTGCTGGTGGGTAGGAGCAAGCCCGATTTCCGCTTCCTCAGGCAGTATCAGAACAACGTGTATTTGGTAGACAGGGTAGGGGGCATTCTGGTGTTTGATAATCTAGGGAACTACCGCAAAAAGCTGCCCTTCTCGGGTCTAAGCTATGTGGGCTTCTTGGGAGACGAGCTGTATTACGTGGCCGATAATGCCCTGCATTTCTTTCATCTCTATAACTTCACAGACCGCGCCCTGCCCTTGCCAACAGCCGATGTGCAGCAGGTATTGGTGAGCGAGCAGTATGCGTATGTGCTGCTGCCAAAAGAAATTCGGGTGTATACGCTAGCGGGCGCTCCGAAGTAAGTGGAATAGCAATTAAACGGTACAGGATTTGAGTTGTCTAAGAAATAAGAGCGTGATAGGGTAGGGAGTAGTAGGGTTATACGACCTTTATTCCCAGTCGCATCGCTCCCACTTTCTAACTCCTCATCTCCATGATAACCCTACTAAAAAGAAGTGCGTTGGCTTGGGTATGCTTGCTGATGCTAGGTGTCGTGGCTCCCTGGACTGCCACAGCGCAACCCAGCGTGAGCGTCACGTACCAAACCTTCTACGACGAGCTGAGCCCCTACGGCCGCTGGGTGCAAGACCCCGACTACGGCTACGTGTGGCTACCCAATGTGGGCCCCGACTTTCAACCCTACAGCACCAATGGCTACTGGGCCATGACGGAGTACGGCAACACCTGGGTATCGAACTACGACTGGGGCTGGGCGCCGTTTCACTACGGCCGCTGGCGCTACTCCGACTACTACGGCTGGAGCTGGCTGCCCGGCACTGAGTGGGGGCCGGCCTGGGTGAGCTGGCGCAGCGGCGGCGGCTACTACGGCTGGGCGCCGCTGGGGCCAAGTGTGAACATCAACGTATCCTTCGGGCCGCGCTACGTGGTGCCAAACACGGCGTGGGTATTTGTGCCCCAGCAATACATAGTGAGCCCGCGCTGGCATGACTACTACGTGCGTCCGGCCCGCAACGTCACCATCATCAACAATACCACGATTATCAATAACACCTATGTGCAGAACAACCGCACGTATGTAGCCGGCCCGCGCCGTAGCGAGCTGGAAGCCGTAACTCGCAGCCGCGTAAACGTATACAACGTGAGCAACGTGAACCGGCCGGGCCGCGTGGCGATGCAGCAAAACTCGCTGGGCTTCTACCGGCCCGATGTGCGTACTGGCCGGGCCGATGCGCCGCGCACCGTGGAGCGCCGCTTCGACAATGGCGCCGATAACCGCGGCGACTACCGCAGCCGGGGTAGGGTAGTGAGTGCTGGCACCGATACTCGCCCCGAATATGGCGCCATGCGGGAGCGGCGGGATAGATCTGGCTATAATCAGCCGCGCACTCTGGCCGATGCCGACCGCGCCTACCCCGCGCAGCGCCCAGAGCGTACGCAGCCCTTCGGCGACGCAGCTGCTGCTCCTAATAATCCCGAGCGCGCCGCATGGGGTGGCTACAGTGGCCGCGGCCGGGTGGGGCAGCGCAACGAGGTGCAGCCGGAGCGGCAGCTTGGTCAGCAGCGCGAAGGCCGGGGCCAATGGCAGCGTGCAGAGCAGGCCCCACAACGCCAGCAGGCTGCGCCCCAGCTCCAGCAGATGCAACAGCCACCGGCTGGCCGAAGTGAGCAAAGCGAGGGTAGCCGCTCCTTTGGACAAGGCGGCGGTAGCCGCGGCCGGGTGCGGTAAGCCAGTACAAAGTTTGAGTTTACAGAAGCCTTCTGCACGCATTGCAGAAGGCTTTTTTTTGCTGGTTGGCGGGCGGAAGCTGAGCGCTACAGTAAATTCGGATTCAGGGTGTAGTGTTTAGAAAAGCAGCATGTTAAGTCTCGTCGTTGCTGACGTTGTGCAGGCTGTCGAAAGCCGTTGACGTGCTCCACATTGAGACCCAACCTATGGTGTCTCTACCTCCTACAGGTGCACTGACTTCGAAACTGCCCTAGTAACTCGCCCGAGTACCGCGCATACTTTTGAGCGGCTGGGTAGGTCGGCGCCAAGGGCCCTTCTCTTTCCCAAAACCCGACCTGCGGGAAAGCTCCCGGGCGGCCAGACGCCCGCCCAAGCCCACATCGACAAGCTGCTGCACTACGTGGTAGAAGGCAACATGAAGCTCGACGACATCATCACTCACCACCTACCCCCGTCGGAAACCCCCACGGCTACGACATCTTCAAGAGGAAGAAAGACAACTGCGTGAAGATGGTATGACGCCGTAGCGCCTCCACGCAATCAAGCTGATTTTGCGCCGCGCCCCTATTCCCTTTCCGGAGTAGGGGCGCTTTGTTTTGGGTGGCGGCAAGAATGGCATACGGCAAATGAAGAAGTCTGCCAAAACAATATTGGTACATTAAATGTAGGTACATCATTGAACGCCGACATGCTACCCGTTTCCTACATAATCTGAAGTAGCTGTTTCGCAAGTGATGCCCTCACCGGCCATCGGGCCGTTTTTCATTCCAATTTTTTATGAACATTCTCAACATCGTTTCCAGCCCTCGCGGCGACCAATCGTTCAGCATCAAGCTAGCCGACGGCATTATCAGCAAGTTGCAGGAGGCCAACCCTGGCAGCACCATAACCACCCGCGACCTGGCCACCAACCCCTTTCCGCACCTGGAAGCCGCCAAGCTCCAGTCGCTCTTCACGCCCGCTCCCGACCGCACCCCCGAGCAGCAAGCCGCCGCCAAGCACTCCGACGATGCCATTGCCGAAGTGCAAGCCGCTGACGTTGTGGTGATTGGCGCCCCACTCTACAACTTCGGTATTCCTTCCGTGCTCAAGGCGTGGGTGGACCATCTGTGCCGCGCCGGCATCACGTTCAAATACGTGGATGGTCAGCCGCAGGGCCTCATCAAGGGTAAGAAGGTGTACGTGGCCATGTCCAGCGGTGGCATCTACTCCGAAGGCCCTGCTGCGTCCTACGATTTCGTGGCGCCCTACCTGCAAGCCGTGCTCGGCTTCCTGGGCATGACGGACGTAACTGTGGTGCGCGTAGAAGGCGTGTCGATTCCCGGCGTGCAGGATACGGCCCTAGAAAAAGCCCTGGCTACGCTGCAACTCGAGCCTGCCGACGCGGCCGTATAAGCGCGAGCCGCAGCGCTTTACTACCCCCTGCGCATCAACGAGCCGGACAGACTATAGCCTGTCCGGCTCGTTGGCGTATAAGGGTACTGCACCCGCTGCATGGCGGCTTGCGTATGAATGGGCACCGCAGGCAGTATCTTGCCAGCTCTGCCTGGTACCTGGTTTTCCTTGTCGTTGCCTTTTTCTTATGACCAAAACTGTCTTCATTGCCACGGCCGAACCCTACAGCGGCAAATCCCTGATAGCCTTGGGCCTGGTAAATATGCTGCTCAGCAAAGCCCAAAAGGTAGGCTACTTCAAGCCCATCATTGATGCCAGTCCGCGGGAAAAGAAGGACATACGCCTCCAAACGGTGCTCCAGCACTTCAAGCTGCCCATCGCTTACGAAGACACCTACGCCTACACCCGGCCGGAGGTGCTGCGCCTGATTGAAACCAACGGCCAGGGCGAAATCATCGATACCATCATCCACAAATTCAAGCAGATAGAGGAAAACTACGACTTCACGGTGGTGGAGGGTAGTGATTTTGTAGGGCCGGGCACGGCCTTCGAGTTTGGCTACAATGCGCAGATTGCCAAGAACCTAGGCGCCCCAGTTATCCTCGTAATTTCGGGTGACGATAAGCCTACCGCCCAGATCATCAACACCGTGCTCACTACCCTGCGCAGCTTCGAAACCAACGAGGTGCAGGTGCTGATGGTGGTAGTAAACAAGGTAGCCCCCGCGCAGGTCGACGACGTGCGCGAGCTGCTGCAAACCCAGCTCCCCGCCGAGCTGATCTTGGCCGTGATTCCGGCCGAGAAAGAACTATCGCAGCCGACCATGCGCGAGATATACGAGGGGCTGGGCGCCAAGCTGCTATTTGGGGAGGAGTCGCTGACCAACCAGGTCGACAACTTCGTGACCGGGGCCATGCAGGTGCCCAACTTCCTCAACTTCCTCAAACCCAACGTGCTGATTGTGACGCCCGGCGACCGGGGCGACATTATTATTTGCGCCTTGCAGGCCAACCTATCGGCCAGCTACCCGCGGGTGGCTGGCATTGTGCTCACGGCCGGCTCGGAGCCCGAGGCGCCCGTATTGCGGCTGATTGAAGGGTTGCAGACGGTGGTACCAATTATAGCCGTGCCCACCGGCACTTTCGAAACCAGCACCCGCGTGGCGGCCGTCAAATCGCGCATCACTCCCGATAACACGCGCAAGATTCGGCTGGCCATCAACACCTTCGAGCGCTACGTGGATATGGCAGCGCTGGAAGAGAAGATGGTGAGCTTCCGCTCCGAGGGCATCACGCCGCACATGTTCCAGTACCGGTTGTTGCAGTGGGCGCGGCGTCAGCGCAAGCACATTGTGCTACCCGAAGGCAACGACGACCGGATTCTGCGCGCCGCCGCCCACCTGTTGCGCCAAGAAGTAGTCGACCTCACCATCCTGGGCAACCCCGACGAGGTAGCGGCCTCCATAAAACGCTTAGGGCTGACCCTACCCCTGGGCCACGTGCAGGTGGTCGACCCGGTGCAGTCGCCCCACTACCCCGAGTACGTGGAGACGTTCTACGAGCTGCGCAAGGCCAAGGGCGTGAACCAGGACATGGCCCGTGACCTGCTCCGCGACGTGTCCTACTTCGGCTCGATGATGGTGTATAAGGGCCACGCCGACGGCATGGTGTCGGGGGCGGTGCACACCACCCAGCACACTATTCGGCCGGCGTTGCAGTTCATCAAAACCAAGCCGGGCATGTCGGTGGTGTCGTCGGTGTTCTTCATGTGCCTACCCGACCGCGTGGCCGTGTTCGGCGACTGCGCCGTGAACCCCAACCCCACCGCCGAGCAGCTGGCCGAAATTGCCATGGCCTCCGCCGACAGCAGCAAGGCCTTCGGCATCGAGCCGCGCGTGGCGATGCTGTCGTACTCCTCGGGCACGTCCGGCGAGGGCGCCGATGTGGACAAAGTGCGCAAGGCTACCCAACTAGTCCGCGAAAAACGCCCCGATCTGAAGGTGGAAGGTCCTATCCAGTACGACGCCGCCGTAGACCCCCTGGTGGGCCGCCAGAAGCTACCCGGTTCCGAGGTGGCCGGCCAGGCCAGCGTGCTCATCTTCCCCGACCTCAACACCGGCAACAACACCTACAAAGCCGTGCAACGCGAAACCGGCGCCCTAGCTATTGGGCCGGTTTTGCAAGGATTGAATAAACCCGTAAATGATTTGAGCCGTGGGTGTACGGTGGATGATATCCTGAACACGGTGATTATCACGGCCATCCAGGCCCAGCAGGGGTAGGGGGGCGCGCCTACATGCGTGCTACTTTGTTTGCGAAACTTATAAAGTGTTGCTGTTGATCTTAGAAATAATGGGAATGATTCCGTACAACGAGGAAAACGAGTCGCCGCTTGGGTCGTCTACAAACTTTTGGACCTTGGTAAATGGAAATATGATATTGTTGTCTGATAATTTGACTGCCCATATGCCGGGTTCGTGTTCAATCCATTTGCCACCATAAGAACTGATGATGCATTCTCCCAAATAAGCGCCGGTTTTGAGGACATACTTCTGCTGTTCAGTCTCTGGTTTACTTTCCAAGAAGGTTTCTACCTCTTGCAGACCTGCTTCACTGCAGACCGGCCTTATTTCCGCCGACTGTAATTCAATTCCAAACGCTCCGGCCAAGTTTTGAATATCGGAGACGCCAGTAATCTTATCTGATTTGTCAGTGCAGGATACGAAGCAGCATAGTACTAAAGCTGTGCGTATATTCTTTATCATATCGAAGCTGGGGTATGGGGATAAACGGCCATGACGTTAGAAGATAAGTTCTAATAGGTAGCATGCAGCACAATAAGGTAGATGGTTTTTGGTCCTCAGCTGTAGTGCTATGACGCTGTTGGGTACTGAAGGTCCGTTACCGCTACCTGCACGACTTTGCCATTCTGAGATACGACAACGCAGGCGTTTTCTCGTTTTTTACGATCAAGCAGCCGCTGAATGGCCAATTTGCTGCCTGTCAGTACTTTGTCTCTGATTTCAATGTGCTTCATGGTCAGCCAAGGTAATAAACGTGTGCCATTTTTCAGGTGAAGCAACCCCCGCTTCGCCGGTTTCACTCCTTTCTGCAATAACTTCCGGTGTCGTGTTAGAGTTGTCAATCAACAGCCAAAAATCGGCTATATCTTTATACAGGCGCATGAAGTTGCTGATACCGGCATAGTACCTTCGTGTGATGGTAAGGTCTGGAATGCTGTGGCCACCTTCTGCAACCCGACTCCGTACCCGCTCCTTTGCCAACTCAGGAGAGTCGAGCCAATAATAAATCAGGTTGATGGTATAGCCAGCGGCTTTGGCTCGCTGAATCAGCCCCACGAAGCTTCTGGTTGACAGAGTTGTTTCGAAGGCGAAGTCCTCTCGCAGTACCATCAGATCGTCAATCCGCCGTAGCATGATCCTGCCGGCTGCTACAGCAGCTTTTTCGGGTTGAAAAGGAGAAAGCCCACGCGCAATTTCATCGGCGTTAACAAACTCACGTACGTAAAGCAACTCCGGCAGCACCGTGTATGAAGCGGTTGTTTTGCCTGCGCCGTTGCAGCCGGATATGATGAATAGTTCAGGCAATGCTTTTAGGTGCAATTAACATAAACTTACCCATATGAATTGCGCTGGTCGCAGAACAGCCCAGCCGTGCAGCATCGGAGTTGAAATGCTGCCGTTCTCTGTAAATTGCCGCAACCTGTGCCAGTCCGAAGTCATAAACCAGTCATGCTGAGCCTGTCGAAACATCTCGCGTGCTGACATCAGAGTAGTAATCCTGCGTCAGCACGCGAGATGTTTCGATAAGCTCAGCATGACGTTCTCCTTTCTTTTAAAATACAACTACCGCACTCTCCCAACCCCTTATGCCCTCCGGATTTTTTGCCCTCCTCGATGATATTTCGGCCTTGGTGAAGGCCAGCGCGGCCAGTCTGGACGACGTGCCTACCCAGATAGCCAAGACCACCGGCAAAGTATCCGGCATTGTGATTGACGATACGGCCGTGACGCCCAAGTACGTCGTGGGCCTCGACCCATCCCGCGAGCTGTCCATCATCTTTCAGATTGCGAAGAAGTCCCTAATCAACAAGCTGCTGATCTTAACCCCGGCTGCCTTGCTACTCGGCTATTTTGCCCCGTGGGCCATCACGCCCATTCTGATGGTAGGCGGCGCGTACTTATGTTTCGAGGGCTACGAAAAGGTGCACTCCATCTTCAGCAAAAGCCACGAGGTAGACCCCGAGAGCGAAGAAGTAGCAGTGATTACGCCCGAGGAGCTGGAAAAGCAGCGCGTAGCCAGCGCCGTGCGCACGGACATTATTCTATCCGCCGAAATTATGGCCATTGCCTACAGCCAGGTAAACGGCCAACCCCTCACAAACCAGCTTCTAGTGATGCTGGCCGTGGCCGTGTTCATCACGGTAGGGGTATACGGCTTCGTGGGCCTCATCGTGAAGATGGATGATATAGGCGTGCACTTCGCCAAAGGCGACTATAGCCCTACCGTCCAAAACATCGGGCGCGGCATGGTGAAGTTTATGCCGCATTTCCTAAGTATCCTGGGGTACGTGGGCACGGCCGCCATGCTGTGGGTAGGCGCCGAAATCATTGCCCACGGTATTCCCTTCACCGCCCATTTGCTGCACGAACTGGAACACGCCTTAGCCAACATACCAGCCGTAGCGTGGCTGGCAAAGGTGCTGGCGTGCGGTGTATTTGGGTTGGCTGTTGGGTTTGTTATTGAGAAGGTAGTGGGGGTAGTGAAGGGGATAATGCCTGGTAAAGGATAAATTGTTGATAGCGTGGTAGTTTAGATGTTTGCGATAGTGCAGAAAGAGAAAGCTGTCAGTCGAGGTTTGTAATAAAGATAAATATAATTACCAAATTTTAGTATTTAACGTCAAGTTGCATTACTGAAAATACCCTGTTGCCTGCCGTATATTCATTCGATTAGTCCGTTGATTTTATAATTAATACGAGTTGGATAATAGTTGTTCAAAGGATGTGTTAGTTTTTCAGTCTTAGGTATGTAAGAATGTATGTAACGTACCAGTTCAAAAAGCGTTTTATCTGCTGAATGGACAACGCAAAAGCCAATAAGTTTTTTTCCGTCTTCTGTCGTCCAAGCTCGTCCCTTTCCTTCTCTAAAGTTTATAATAAAACCTCTGTTCAAAACAAATATTGCGTCGGGTTGTGAATAAAAATTAATATATTTATAATTATTTGCTAAATTATTTGCAACTGTATCAAGAGTAAGCTGACTATCAACAGCAACTACGATATATGGAATTCGTTCTAGAAAATATTCTGCGTCTTCGATCTCTCCATAAAATTTGTCGCCATTACTAGGCTTTCGTTTTAACATTTTTAGCCTCTCGCAATTTTTTACAATTCTTGGAATTTCTTGGCTTGTAATAGTCTTTTTGACTTGTATAACAAAATCTACTCCTTCCGCAATTAAGGGCTGACCATACTTAGCACTGAATGGTTGATACTGGTTATTTATACAAATATCTATTTCGTCTGTGCGATTGCCAAAAGAATCAATTATTTCAACTCCGATAGAATTAAAATTAGAGTTGTAGTTTTCTTTAATAAAGTCAGCGATGATCTTTTCATTTTGACCACCTTTAACATCAGAGTCGCCATAAATTGATTTTATTTTTTCGAATTCATGATTCAGAATTTGGCTTTGTTTGATAAGGTATTGTTCAATGTTGTTGTTCATTTTGACCATGTCGGTTAATAAAGTAGGTAATATTTCTGTTGCCAAATTGACAATAGTTGTTTGGTTTCGGTTATGTCTACTTAGCTCGCAGGTAGATTTTGGTTATATGTATATTGATGGTATTATAACCGAAACAAACAATGCTGTAGCCCAATGCTATTAAGTCATGAAGTATGACGGTTTGTTGCCTAACATGGAGTAGTAAATGTAACAAACTACCCTGCAGTGGCAAGTTTTGCTGTTTTGCTCATAGCTACTACACCGCGTCGCTGGTTCGTACTCTACCGTCGCAACTTCCGTACAGCCTCCATAAACGCTACTATGGCTCCTGCCAGGAAGTGAAACCAGGACAAGCCTACAACCCATGAACATCTTCGTTATCAACTGCGGCAGCAGCTCCATCAAGTATCAACTGTTTCGCTGGCTTACCGAGCAGCCGGTGTGCAGCGGGCTGGTAGAGCGCATCGGGGCCGATAATGCCACCATCACCCACAAGGTGTTCAACGACGCCCACGACCCCACCACCCAGCAACTCGCGCTGGCCCTACCCGACCACGAAGCCGGTCTGCGCGAGGTAGTGAAGCTGCTCACCGACCCCACCGCCGGCGTGCTCCACGACCCGGCCGAGATAACCGTGGTGGGCCACCGCGTGGTGCACGGCGGGGAAAGCTTTGCCGCCACCACGTTTATTGACGCGGAGGTGAAGGCCGAAATCCGCCGTTTGTTTGCGCTGGCGCCCCTGCACAACCCCGCCAATCTGCTGGGCATAGAGGTGGCCGAGCGCATCTTCCCGCAGGCCCGGCAAGTGGCGGTATTCGATACGGCCTTTCACCAAACCCTACCCGAATACGCCTTCCGCTACGCCCTGCCCGAGGAGCTGTACACCGAGCAGCGCATCCGGGTGTACGGCTTCCACGGCACCAGCCACAAGTACGTGGCCGAGCAGGCCGCTGCCTACCTCGGCCAGCCCGATGCCCGCCTGATTACCATTCACCTGGGCAACGGGTGCAGCATGGCGGCCGTACGAGGCGGTAAGTCCCTGGATACCAGCATGGGCTTCGGGCCGCTCATGGGCTTGGTGATGGGCACCCGTTCCGGCGACCTGGACCCCTCGGTGGTGCTGCACCTGCTGCAAGAGCTGCACTACACGCCCGCGCAAATCAGCAACCTGCTGAACAAGGAAAGCGGCATGCTGGGCCTCACCGGCTTCAGCGACATGCGCGACATCACGGCCGCCCTCAACCAGGGCGACGCCCGCGCCCAGTTGGCCTACGACCTCTACGCCTACCGCATCCGCAAGTACATCGGCGCCTACGCCGCCGTGCTCAACGGACTCGACGCGCTGGTGTTCACGGCAGGGGTAGGCGAAAACGACGCCCTGGTGCGCCAGCTAGCCTGCCAAAACCTCGATTTCCTCGGCATCCAGTTCGACGAAGCCAAAAACCAAACCCGCGCCCCCGGCCTGCGCGAAATCAACCTCCCCGAGTCGCGGGTGAAGGTGCTGGTGGTGCCCACCAACGAGGAGCTGGAAATAGCGCAGCAGTGCGCGGCGTTGGTGGAAGGGAAGTAGTTTTCCTCGTGTCATCCTGAGCTTGCGAAGGACCTTCTCACGTTAGAACGAGTCGTTGTTACGTTTGTCGTCCTGACGTGAGAAGGTCCTTCGCAAGCTCAGGATGACAGTATAAATAACGACTCTTCTTGACGTAATAAGGTCCTTCGCAAGCTCAGGATGACAGTATAAACAACGACTCGTTCACGCGTGATAAGGTCCTTCGCAAGCTCAGGATGACACAGTAAACAAAGGCTATATGAAGTGATACAAAAACGTAATCACGCCATTGTACGCCGGTTTCTT
Organism: Hymenobacter citatus; assembly: GCF_014333615.1. Taxonomy (GTDB): domain Bacteria; phylum Bacteroidota; class Bacteroidia; order Cytophagales; family Hymenobacteraceae; genus Hymenobacter; species Hymenobacter citatus. Next base: position 34,163 of record NZ_JACSCY010000004.1, read on the forward strand.
CTGGCCTTCAATGTCCATTTTTACCTCAATGCTGGCTTTGGCGATGCCGCGCAAGTCCTTTACCGACAACAATTTAGCGTGTAGGCGCACCCTACTATCTACGAGCACGGGCTGGTTGAAGCGCAGCTGCTCAATCTCGTAGTTCACCTGCATCTTCAGGTTCTCGATGGCGATAATCTGGTTCCAGAAGTAGGGTAGGAGCGAAACGGTGAGGTAGCCGTGGGCAATGGGCGCCCCAAATGGCGACTCGGTGCGGGCCCGCTCGGTGTCCGTGTGAATCCACTGGTGGTCGAGGGTAGCGGCGGCAAACTGGTTGATTTGCTCCTGCGTGATAGTGAAATAGTCGGAGGTACCGAGGTGCCGCCCTTCGTGTTGCAACAGTTCGGCCAGGCTGCGGATCGTAAGCTTGCTCATGAGGAAAAAGGGTAGGGGAGTGTGGTTGGTGCTGCAAGTATAGGCAGTTGCGCACAGTTGCGGTGCCTACGATGGTGGGTGTGGAGAAGGTTACGCGGCGGTGTTTAGGCCAGATTTGGGCCAGCTACCCCCGTACCCGCTAATTCTCTATCTTTGTTGAAACCCGATTTCGTGCGGCTTTAGGCCGCCTCATCATAGATAGATTATTAGCCGTGGCTTGCACTTCCTGTTCCTCCGGGGGCGGCTGCTCTACTACATCCGTTGGGGGCTGTGGCTCCAAAGGGGGCTGTAGTTCTGGCGGCTGCAACCGACTAAATGTATTCGACTGGCTCCAGGACGTAGACCTGCCCAGTGATTTTAAAGGCTTCGACATTGTCGAAATTCGCTTCAAAGGCGGCCGTAAAGACTTCTACCGCAACGCTTCCTACCTACCTCTCACCACCGGCGATGCTGTGGTGATAGAAGCCGCCGGCAACGGCTGGCACCTGGGCCATGTGTCGCTGAAAGGCGAGCTGGTGCGCCTGCAAATGAAGAAGAAAAAGGTGCCCACCGACAGCAAGGAAATCCGCAACATCCTGCGCATTGCCTCTTCTGACGACGTGGAGCGCTGGGAAGCCGTGCGCGACCTGGAAACCGGCACCATGTTCCGGGCCCGCTCGGTGGTGGAAGAGCTGCGCCTGAAAATGAAGCTCTCCGACGTGGAGTACCAGGCCGACCGCACCCGCGCCACGTTCTTCTACTCCGCCGACGACCGGGTGGACTTCCGCGACCTGATTAAGCGCCTGGCCGACGAGTTTCGGGTGCGGGTGGAGATGCGCCAGATTTCGTTGCGCCACGAGGCCGGCCGCCTGGGCGGCATCGGCTCGTGCGGGCGCGAGCTGTGCTGCTCCACCTGGCTCACCGATTTCAAAAGCGTGAGCACCACTGCGGCCCGCTACCAGAACCTCAGCCTGAATCCCGCCAAGCTCTCGGGCCAGTGTGGGCGTTTGAAGTGCTGTCTGAACTACGAGCTGGACACCTACCTCGATGCCCTGAAGGACATTCCGCAGGTGCAGCGCCCCTTGCAAACCGAGCGCGGCGACGCGTTTTTGCAGAAGACCGACATCTTCAAGAAGCGCATGTGGTTTGCCTTCCGCGGCGACAACAACTGGGTGATGCTGCCCACTGAGCGCGTGCGCGAGGTGCAGGAGATGAACAAGCGCGGCGAAAAGCCCGAAAACCTGCTGCCGCCCGTGCGCGAGGAAGACAAAGCGCCCGACCTCTCGGCCATCGTGGAGGGTAGCCTCGACCGCCTCGACGATAAGATTGCCGCCTCCAAACGCGGCAAGCGCAAGCGCAAAGGCGGTGCTGGCGAAACAGAAAACGTTGCGCGTGCAGCGCGTCCGCCCCGGTCGGCCACCTCGGAGCGCCCCGAAAGATCAGAACGTTCTGAACGGCCAGAGCGGCCCGAACGAACGGAGCGGCCAGAGCGCCCCGAGCGCACCCGTAGCGGCGACCGGCCACCCCGGCCGGCTGTACCCGCTGCCGATGCGCCTACCCCCGCAGCCGGAGAGGCAGCCGGAGCATCGGAAGAGAGTCGCCGGCCTCGTGGCGCGGCCGCCAAGCCGCTCAACCGCCGCAACAACCGCGGCCGCGGTGAAAAAGGCGACCGACCAGAGCGGCCCCAGAATGCTGAAGGTCGCCCTACCCCGGAAAGCGGTGCTCCTCGCGAGGAACGTCCGCCCCGCGCCAACAACGACCGGCGCCCACCCCGCGCGCCCTCACCCGAAGGCGGCGAAGCCTCCGCCCGCCCCCGCGACCGGAATGACCGCAACCGCCGGCGCGGCGACCGGCCCGGCCGCACGGGCGGCGATACGTCCACTCCTCCTACCCCGCCTGCCCCGCCTGCGGCTTCCTAATTTTTGTATGCATCGTTCTTTTCGTTTTCCATCGTTGTTGTTGGGGGTGGCGTTGGTAGCCTTGCTGGCGGCCTGCAATCCAAATCAGGTGTTTGAGAAAAACCTTGATTTTGACGACCGCACGTGGGCCGTGCAGGAAAAGCCCACGTTCGAGTTTCAGATTGAGGACACCACCCAGCGCTACGATGTGTACTTCAATGTGCGCAACACGTCGTCGTATGGCTACTACAACCTGTATGTGCGGCACACGCTGGTGGGCCCCGACGGCAAGCAGCTTTCGCGACTCCTGCACCAGATGATTCTGATGGACCCGCAGACTGGCGAGCCGCTGGGCAGCGGGGCCGGCGACATCTTCGACCACCAGTTTCTGGCCCTACCCCGCCAGCAGTTTCACCGGCCGGGTACGTACAAGGTGATGCTGGAGCAGTACATGCGGCAAGATCAACTGCCCGACATCATGGCCGTGGGCGTGCGGGTAGTGAAGAGCGCCGCCCAATAGCAGAAGCACAGACTACCCTACCTACAACCAAAAAGCGCCCCGGCTCATGTGAGCCGGGGCGCTTTTTGGTTGTAGGTAGGGTAGAAGAAAGTGCGTTTAGATGCGCTCTACCTTCACGGCGTTCTGGCCTTTCTTGCCATCGATGACATCAAACGAAACCCGGTCATTTTCCTGGATTTCGTGGATTAGGCCGGTTTGGTGTACAAAAATTTCCTGGTTGGTATCATCCTGCACGATGAAGCCGTAGCCTTTGGCTTCGTTGAAGAATTTTACAGTACCCGTTTTCATGGAATGCTATGGTAATGGTTGAGTTAGCGAATCGGGGGTAAATCTACGGGTATTTCTGTATTTGCAGCAGCGCCAAATACAGGCGAAATGCGAATAGAAAAGGAGGGTAGCATGAGATGTAGTGGGGAGATGCTGTAGCCGGAATTTGCTGTTCGTGAACAGGATAAGCCAAGATTTTTTCTGGTTCTGATCTTAACTCATCCGGAAAGCAGTGCGTATAAAATTAAATACCCACCCGATCATTTTCTCACTACAACCACCCCCACACCATGGAACCGAAAGAGAAAAACCAGGATAATCAGTACAGTAATTCGTCGGCCAATACTGCACTCACCAACAAAACCGGCCAGGACGCCAAGATGGGTGCCGACGCCAGCCAGACGCTGGCTAATAACCCCAACCAACCGGAGACTCCCGGTATGAAATCCGGAGAAAATAAAGATAAAAATGCCGTGTCGAGCCAATCGTTGGCCAACTCTGAAATGAGCGTAGGCAAAGGCGCCGTAACAGGCGAGCAAGGCAATCAGAAAAACAAGGAAGCCAACCCGGCCGACATGAAGATGTCGTCGTCGAAGAGTAATAGCAAAGCCTCGACGGATAAAGACAAAAAGCAGCCTGCTACGGTACAAGCCAGCAGCAAAGACAAAACCAAGAAATCGGACGGCAGCAAGCAGGCACTTCGCAACGTAGCCGGTACTAGCAACGTGGACGACGCCAGCAACAGCACCACCGACATGTACCGCGACCATGAGCGTCGCGAAAACGAAAACAGTGGTGCCGGCCGCGGCGAGTTTGGTAGCCAAGGCTACGGCGGCACGCACGGCGGCTACGGCAACCAGTACCGTGAGCCCGAAACCCGCGGCAACTACTACAACGATGAACAAGACCGGCGCTATGGTGGCAACTACGGCTCCGGCGGCTACCACCCCCAAGACGACCACAACCGAGACCGGCGCAATGCCCCGCACTACGGCAGCGACTATGACCGTAGCTACCAGGGAGCGTACAACCGGTCGTATTCTTCCACCCAAAATTCTAACGCTATGAACAACGAAAATCAACGTCGTGATTCGTATGGAAATCAGAATCGCGATAATCAGAACCGATACAACGACGACAACTACCGTAACAACCAGCGCGGCAACGACGACTACCGTGGCAACTCGCAAGGCTGGATGAACAACTCATCCAACCAGCAAGGCGGTAACTATCGCAACGACAACAACTACCAAGGCGGCTTCCAGAACGATAATGGCTCGCGCCAGGGCCGCGGTGGCTACAGCAACGACTACGGCAACTCGTCGATGGGCGGCAGCAACTATAGCGAAAACCGGGGCTACGATGCCAACCGCAGCAGCTACAGCAATGAGTACCGCAACCAAAACGAGGACTACCGCTCGTCGCGCGGAGGCTACGACAACCAAGGCTCGCAGCAAGGTCCCGACCGTAACAACTACGGCAACGGCTATGGCCGCTCGAACAACTACGGCGACCAGCAGCGCAACAGCCGCCACAATGATGAGCAATACGGCAGCAACTCGCGCAACGACAGCTACCGCAACGACTACAACCGCTCGGATGAGCGCGACCGGGGTGGCTATGGCAATGGCCGCAACAGCTACGGTGGCAACAGCAATAGTGGCTACGGCTCGCAGGGCGGCTCTTATAATGATGAGTACGGCTCCGCAAACCGGAACCAAAATGGCAGCTGGCAGGGCTCGCCCGACCGCGGCGACTACCGCTATCAGGACCGTAACCAGCAGAATTACGGCGAGCAGCGCCGCGACCAATACCGCAATCAGCACGACGATTCGGACTACGGCTCTGCCCCCCGCCGCAACCGTGGCCGCGACAATGACAACAACAACGACTACTAAGCGTGCTGACTACGAAAGAAAAGGCCTCCCCACGTTGGGGAGGCCTTTTTGTTGCTACTAGCAAGCAGAGAAACGGGGCAGCTCTACACTTCCTGTTCGGAATGCTGATGCTTTTGCAAGTAAATGCGGAAGGTAGTGCCTTGCCCTACTTCGCTCTCCACTTCAATATGCCCTCCGTGCGACTGCACCAAGCGGTTTACCAGAAACAAGCCCAGCCCAGTGCCTTCGCCTGCATCGGGGTGGAAGCGGCGGAACAATTGAAACAGCTCGGCGCCGTGGCGTTTCAGGTCGATGCCCAGGCCATTGTCCTGCACTTCGAGTACGGAGGCGTCGTGAAGTACCAGGGTGCGCAGGTGAATGGTGGGCTGCCGATTGTGGTGGCGGTATTTGAGCGCATTTGCCAGGAGATTGAGCAGAATGGTGCGCAGATTGCTGCGCACATACTGCAACGAGGGTAGAGCGTCGAAATTGGTGGAAACCGTGGCCTGCTCGGCCATTAGTTGCGGGCGCAGGGTTTGCAGCACATCGGCCATGAGAGAAGCCAGATCTACCTCTTCCTGCACATGCGTGCCGGGTAGGCGCTCTACCTGCACGGCCGCGGCCAGATCGGTGATGGTAGATGTGAGGTTCTGCAACGATTCATCAATCAGGCGGAGCAGAATAGCTTCCTCGGGGTCGTGGAAGGTAGCCGCGCGGCGCAGCTCGTCGAATAAGCCACGGAGGTTGTTGACGGGTTGCCGCAAATCATGCGAGGCCGCGTACACAAAGTTGTCCAGGTCGGCATTGGTGCGGGCCAGCTGTTGGTTGGCGGTGGCCAGCTCCTGGTTGCGCAGGCGCACTTCTTCGTTGGCAGCCAGCAGGCGGGCGTTGGTGTCGTCTACCTGCTGGCGAGCAGCGGTAAGATCGGCCAACGACTCGCGCAAGTCTTGGTTTATGGCCTGTAGCTGGCCGTTGTACCGCGCTTCGTATTGGCGCCACTCATTTTTCTCAATGGCGTGGATAACCGTTTTATACAGCAACTCCGGGTCGAATTGCTGCTTTACCAGGTAGTCGAGGGCGCCGCTGCTGAGGGCGCGCACGGCCAGGGCTTCGCTGCCACCGCCCGTAATCATCACCACGCACAGCGTATTGGGCGGTGTGCGCTGTTTTAACTCGGCCAGCACCTCCAGCCCGTCGGTATCCAGTAAGTTATAATCCAGCAGAACGCAATCGGGGCGGTGGGTTGCAAACAGCTCCACGCCTGTTTCCCCCGAGTCGGCCTCATAGATGGTCATACGCTCCTGCCCCGCCTGCTTATCGAGGTAGCGCTTATAGAGCATCCGGTCCTGCTCATTGTCGTCAATGAGTAAAATCTTTTTCAACGGATAGGAGCTTAAATAGAAAGCGGCAACTGCGATGCCTGTAGCCAATAGTGGATAATCAATTCAACCTTCTCCTCTAGCACAGTATACTCAATGGGCTTGGTGAGGTAGCTGTTGGCGCCCAGGCGGTAGCACTCTTCCACGTCGCGGCGGTTGGTAGAAGTGGTGAACACGATAACCGGAATAGACAGCAAGCGAGGGTCGTGCTTGAGCACATCGAGCACCGCCCGGCCATCGGTGCCGGGCATGTTCAGGTCGAGTAGGATGAAAGCGGGCAGATGAGCTGGCCAGTCGGGGTGCTGTCCGTATCCCTGCAAGTACTCCAGCGCCTGGTCGCCATCTTCGCAGCGCAGCAGCTGGTTGGGTAGGGCATGTTTGCGAAAGGCCCGTCCCAGCGCCGTAAAGTCTTCCAGACTATCTTCCACTACCAGGATGGGTTGGGTGAAGGGAACTATCATAGAGCTTTGGGAAGAGAGAAATAGAAAGTGGCGCCTTCTCCGAGTACGGATTCAACCCACAGTTTGCCGCCATGTTTTTCAATCATTTTTTTGGCAATGGCCAAACCAACACCCGTGCCGCCGCCATACTTATCCTGTGCGTGCAACCGTTTGAAAATCTTAAAGATGTTTTCGTGGTGCTTGGGGTCGATGCCAATGCCTTGGTCGCGCACGTAAAACACATCAAACTGCTCAAGCGACGGAAAACCTATCGTGGAGGAAGTGCTAGCGGTGGCTACCCCTATAGTGACGTATTTCTCTGGAGAGTTGCTGTAGCGCATGGCATTGGTAATCAAATTATTGAATACCTCGCCCAGGCGGATGGGGTCAGCTAGGATGGTAGGAAGCGGGCCGGCCACCGTAACGGTGGTGTGGGTTTGCTCCAGACGAGGGGCCAGCAGTTCTAGCACGCCATTCACCAACGCGTTCATATCCGTCTGGACCGGCACGAGGTCCATACGGCCTACCCGCGAAATCTGCAGCAACGACTCAATGAGGGACTCCATGCGCTGGCTGAGTCGGACCAGCGTTTGAAGCTTGCTTACGCCTTCCGCATCGAGGCGGTCGGCGTAGTCTTCGAGCAGGAAGATGGAGTAGTTATGAATGCCTCGCAACGGCTCTTTCAAATCGTGCGAGGCCACGTAGGCAAAAGAGTCCAGCTCGTCGTTGCTGCGCTCCAGCTCGGCATTGAGACGGCTGAGGCTGGTGGCGCGGGCTTGCAGCTCATTGAAAATCTTGAGGCGGATATCGGCAATGTGCAGGCGCAGCTCCTGAGCGGCTTCTATTTCCAGTGGCAGCCAGGCAGCAGCCGTGTTTTCTACCGTTTGCTTCCAGGCCTCAAACGACTGCCGCGGCGACAGAAAAATCTGGCCGTCGGCCTTGGTTTCCACCTTCTGCGTGCGGCCGGCCCACGTAACGGTCTGAAGTTGCTCGGGCCGAAACCACAGAATGTAATCGTTGGCAGCCTGAGCCAGCGTGATGGCCAGAATACCACTGGCTGTGCCCCGAATGGCCACCCCATCGGGGTTGAGTTGGGTGTAGGAGTCGGTATGGAAAACATCCTGCGGCGCGTGCTGGCGTAGCCACGCTACCACATCCCATATTTGGTCGGGGGTAGGGGTGGTGCCCAGCGTAACAATTTCGCCCTCAAAGCAGATAGCAGCGCCGCCACACGCAAATACATTCAGCAGCGTAGCCGTGTGCTGGTACAAGCCGGTTATGAAATCGGCCGAGCTATTCATCTGCTCAAACAGCCGTGCCTGGGTTTTCTGAATATGCAGCTGGTAGGCCTGCAAATCCTGCTGTTCCTTGGTAGGAAGCAGGGCCGAGAAGGTTTTACCAATGAACAGGCACAACTCCCGCAACTCGTAGCTCACCAAATGGGGCGTGAGGTGGTGGCAGGTAATCATACCCCACAGCTTACCCTCCCGAATAACGGAAATAGTCATGGTGGCCGCCGAGCCCAGGTTGTGCAGGTACTCCAGGTGAATGGGCGACACGCTGCGCAGCACGGCATGCGTCATGTCGGGGGGGCGGCCCGTGGTGGGGTTGCGCACCGGCACCAGTGGGGCCGGTTGGTAAGAAGCATCCGGAATGAAGCGCAGCCAGTTTTTGAGGTACATGGCCCGTGCCTGCTGCGGAATATCGGTGGCGGGGTAGTGCAGGCCCAGCCACGGGTCCAGGTCGGGGCGGATGGCTTCGGCCACTACCTCGCCACTCTCATCGGCCGCAAAGCGGTACATGGCTACCCGATCAAACCCCGTGATGTTGCGCACCTGCTCCACCGCGTGTTGGCAAAAGTCGAGCACGGAGGTGGCACCCAGCATCTGGCCCAGAGCCGTGTTCAAGGTGGCCAAATCCACCACGCCGGGACTATTAGAGTCAACTGGCTCGAACTCGGCCCATAGCAGGCCATCGTAGCGGTGCACAATGAGCTTGTAGAACGGCTGCCCAGGCGTGTGGTGTAGTTGCACGCCCAGCAGCTTGGGCGTTTCGGTGAGGGTAGGCCAGAGGGCATCTAGCTCTGCCAGCTGCGTGGGGGGTAGCAGCCGCTCCAGGCCCGCGCCCAGCAGCTCATGGGCTGGAATGCCCAGCAGCTCCTGCGTATTTGCGCTGGCCTGCACCACCCGCTGCGTTTGCTCATCCAGGCACAGCAGGAACCCATACGGCTGCACCGACCCCGGGATATGAATCGGCTCCCGGTCGCAGTTGGTGAGGGTCGTCGGCATATCCGACAAAAGCTCGCTGGTATAACTTACGGTTGACTGATCCACGCGTGTAAGTGTTGAAAGGTAAGCACGGCCGACTGCACAATTTCTGTCTGCTCCTCAGTGGTAGCCGCTGCCGTCAGCAGCTGACAAAAACTTTTCCACATTGGTCCCGTGCGCTCCGCGTAGCCTGTAAAATAGGTTTGCAGCGGAATATCGGCCTTGGCTAGTTGCCGCCTAATTACTTGTCCGCCCAGGGTAGAGCCCTCTAGTACATACATGGCCCCCAGCAATTGCGCACGGGTGCGCAACGGTGGCAAAGTAGGGCAAAGTACTGGCTCCGATGGGTTGTTGGTCTGCGCCATATCCTCCAGAATCAGATGGGCACGGTAGCGTTGGTCTAGCTGCCACTCTGGTCCAAATGCATCGGCATGTGCCCGCAACTGGGTTTCGTAGGGCTGCAAAAAACCATATATCCGGCGCAGAAAATGCGCCGTAGCCGCCTGAGAAACTGTTCCTGCCGTCAGCTCCTGATTGAACGTGTTTTGCTCCAGCGCATCGTGGTAAGGCCGGGTTTCAACACGCAATCGGGACAGAATATCAGGATGTTCGGCAGTAACAGACATAAGCGGATGAGAGAGAAAAGAACAGTAAAAGTAATTGCTACACGGAAAAGTTATGAGTTGCGAGTTGTCGGGAGGCTGTATTGTAGGCCGCGTAGCAACCGAAGGTTTGTAGAACAACACCAGTGTTACAACCCGCGCCGCGTAGCGAGGTAAGGAACGTATGGCTGACTCCTGCGCCGCTATGTGGCGCAGGAGTCAGCCATACCCGTGTGGTGCTGCAACCCTATGGGCACTACGCGGCTTCTGCTACTGTAGCCGCCCGAATAACTCGCAACTCAACTACTCTTCCGGCTGGAACTGCGCCTTGTAATCATTGGCAAATTGCTGGATGGTGTGGGGAGCGTGGCCGGTAAGTGCTTGCACTTCGTTGCTGACAGTAGCGGCGTGGCCGGCGCGGTAATCGGCGTATAGGGCCAGCAATTCGTCTACCCGCTCGGCGGGCAGCTCCTGCATGGCCGCGCGGGCGTCGTCTTCCGAAACCGGTACGTAACGCACTTCCTGGCCCGTGGCCTGGCTAAGGGCCTCGGCTACCTGCTGGCCGGTGAGAGCAGCTGGTCCGGTGAGGTGGTAAGCCTGGCCGGCGTAAGCGGCGGGGTCGGTGGTGAGCAAGGTGGCCGCGGCGGCAGCAATATCACGCACATCAATGTAGGCTACCTGCGCATCGGAAAGGGGTAGGTAGAATTTGCCTTCATCTCGGATAGTAGCACAGTGCTGGTGCACAAAGTTCTGCATAAAGCCTTCGGGGCGCAGTACGGCATATGGCAGGCCGCTAGCGGCTACCAGCTGTTCTATCTCGCGGTGGCGCTGGTCAATTTCAATCTGTGAATCGCGGCCAGCGCCGGCGGCCGAAAGCTGCACCAGCTGCCGTATGCCTGCTTGCCGAGCGGCCGCAAGCAGGAGCCGCGCCAGCTCCACTTGGTCGGGGGTAGGCGGGGGAAGCAGGAACACGCGCTCGACACCGGTAAGGGCTACTGCCAGCGTTTCCGGGTTGTGGTAATCTATTTCCACCAGCTGCACATCGGGGTTGAGGTGCTTCAGCCGGTCGCCTTTGATAATAGAATGTACGCCCGCCCGAACCGTGACGCCACGGTTGGTCAGTGCTTTCACCAGTTCAGTGCCGATAGTACCCGTAGCGCCGGTAACAAGAATGGTAGATGCCATACTATAGAAAGTGTGAGTTGCGAGTTTGTGAAGTTGTGCATGAAAGCGCCTGTCATCTTGCGCTTGCAAAAGGCTTTCTCACGCGATAACCGATAGTCGTTCTCGCGTGAGAAGGTCCTTTGTCGCCGCTTGAGACGCGGAAGGCTCAGGATGACAGATGCACTGTTGCTTACGGCAACAGGCGTAAAACAGCCAACTAGTGCGGTTGCTATTGGTGCGTCACCTGGTAGAGCCGGCCCTTCTCGCTGCTGATCATGAAATCGTGTTGATTGATGAAGGAGAGGGCCTCTACCTGATGATCAATGGGTAGGCGCAGCATCTGTTTGGCGCCGTCGAACAAGCGTTTGCCGGGCTCGCGCTGAAACAGATACACGCGTCCGCGCCCCAGTAGGGCCACCGTGCGGCCGTCGGGGCTGAGGTCGGCGGCCGTAATCCAGGTGTCGAGCAGCAGGCTGTCGGCTAGGCGGGCCACATACGTGCCAGGCCGGGCCGGCAGCACGTATTGCTTCACCCACAAATCCTCGGGGCTGCGGTTTTTGGTGAACAGATAGAGGCTATCTTGAGAATAGTAAAAGGCCTCGCAATCGAAGTTGCGGTTGCTTTTCTTGGGCGGAAAGGCCCGCTGATCGGGGTAGGCAAACCGAATGGTATCAATCTGCTGAAAGGTAGGGCCGCTGAGGCGATACACGGCCAGGTTGCGGCGCTTGTTCTGGTTATTGCCGAAGTCGCCGAGGTAGAGGCGCTGCTCGTCGTCGTGAGCTAGGTCTTCCCAGTCAATGTTGGTGAGCGGGGCCAGATCCAGGGTTTTCAGCAAGTCGCCCTGGCGGGTAATCTGATAGAGGTGGGAGCTGTTGCCGCCGTCGCTATGCGTCCACAGGTCGCCTACCTTGTTGGCCGGCGCCAGCCCCGAGTTTTCCGTCACCTTGCCTTTTGGCAGCCGCCCCACCTGCTCGGTAGTATACTGCCTGCTGACATCCACAAACCGGCTGCGGGCCGACTTATCGGCGCAGCCGCTCAGCAGGAACGCGCACCCAGCTAGCAGGGCACAAGCAGTACGGGAAAGAAATTGGGAAGCGGAAGGCATAGGCTAGTTGCCGGGCATACGTAGCCGCCGCCACTGCCGTTGCGGCAGTGGGCAGGCCCCCCGAAACCATTGTATTCTTCATCCAAAAAACAGCTTTTGCAGAAGTATCTTACAGGAAACATCCATTGCGCTTCTTCTCCACCCGCTATGCGTTTTCTTCTGGCGTTGCTGCTCTGCCTGCCAGCTCTATTGAGCGCCCGTGCGCAAACCGCCTACCCTCCGGCTGATAGCAGCGCCGCGTGGCGGCCAGCGCGCACCCTGCGCGTGGCCGTGCCCCTCACGCTGCTGGCTGTGGCCTACGCGGGCAAAAATGAAAACGTGGTGGACGAGTGGAAAGAGCACCTGCGCGACGAAACCCGCGAAGCCTTCCCGCGCTTCCATACCAAAATCGACGACTACACGCGCCGCGCGCCGCTGTGGGGTGCCTACGGGCTGATGGCTGTGGGCGTACGCGGCGAGCGGGGTGCAGTGGCTTTCACCCTCAACTATGCCCTGGCGCACGTGGTCAGCTCCACGGTGGTATCCAAGCTCAAACACTACACCCACGAGCAGCGCCCCGACGTAGCCGGCGACTTCAGCTCCTTTCCCTCCGCCCACACCGCCGACGCCTTCCTAACGGCCACGCTCCTGCACGAGCAGTTTGGCAAAGAGCATCCTTGGGTGAGCGTAGCAGGCTATACCGTGGCCACAGCCACCGGCGCCATGCGCGTGCTCAACGACCGGCACTGGGCATCCGATGTGGTGGCTGGGGCCAGCATCGGGTTTTTGTCGGCCGAGGCGGTGTGGCGGCTCTACCCGCACCTGGCGCGGCTGGTGCCCGGCAAGGTAGGCGGCTGGCTGACGGTAGTGCCCGCCTACGCGCCCGGCCAGACGCTGGGCCTGGTGGCGGTGCTGCGCCCCGGCAGCGCCGTGGCTCAGAGCCGTAGGTAGGGCAGGAGCTTCTCGTACGTGGCCTCGTCCAGAATGCGAATCTGGCGCAAATCGGTGGCCTGCCGGAACGGGCCGTGCTGCTGGCGGTAGGCCACTACCACCCGCGCCAGGCGCTTGCCCACGTAGGGGTGCGCCTGCAACAGCTCGAAGGGGGCGTTGTTGATGTCGATGGGGGTAGGGGCGAAGGAGCCCGTCACGAAGGTGTATTTGCGCAGGCTGTCTACCAGATCAGGGGCGTCGCGTAGGCTGTAGATTTCGGCCAATTGCCCCGCCCGTACAAAGCCACCCAGCCGCACGCGGTACTCCACCACGCGTGCCGAAAGCCCCCGCCCGATGCCGCGAATCTGCATCAGCTGGGTGGTATCGGCCGTGTTCAGGTCGAAGGCCGCCAGGTGGGTAGGCTTGCGCGGAAACTTGCTGGCCGGGTAGGGCGCCCGGTCGGGGAATTTTTTATCAAATTTCTGATCCTGGCGGGCATAGGCCGTGCGGGCGGGCATCGTCTCGGGGAGCTGCATGTAGGGCGCCAGCCGCTGGTACACCGAGTCGGGCAGGCCGTAGGTGCGCCGGATTTGCTCCTTGGCCTTGAAGCCGCCTATCACGTCGCGGAAGTGCACCAGGCGCTCGGCCAGGAAGTGACCTAGGCCGCGGGCTTCCCAGTTGCGGGCCGTTAGGGCATTGGGGTCGAAGGGTGCCAGTGCCACCTGGGGCACCGCGGGGTAGCGGCCGGGATAAGTGCGGCGGGCATAGCGGGCGGCTTCGGGCTGGCGGCGGGCAGCCAGTTCTGTGGTCAACTGGTTGAGTTGGCGCTGGTCGGCTGCTGGGTTGTAGTGGGGTAGGGCTGGGCGCAGGAGCATCGGCACAAACAGCCACGCCAGCAGCAGGAGCAGCAACACTAGAAAACCGGAGGTTTCGCGGCGCGAAAAGCCGAAGTAGCGCCGCACGAGGGTAGGTAGCCAAGCAGCGCGTTTGCGCGGGGTAGGAGCGGGCTTGAGGCCAGGCATAAAGGAGTAGCTTAACGATAGAGCATAAAGGCAATAGCCGGAGAGTGCGTATCTAAAATCGGGCCGCGGCAACGGGCAGGGACGCGGAAACCCGCGCATGGGGTTGCCTCAACGCCCTCGCTGCCGTATCATTACTGTTTCTTCCGATGTTCCTGCCCGGAGCTACCCGCCAGTCACCGCCCGCTATGAGCCAGCCCGCTACCCGCACCACCGACTTCCTCGACCAGCTCACGGCCGATCTGCGCGCTTTGCAGGCCACCGCGGCGCAGGAGTTTCGCCCCCTCACCGACGACCAACTGAACCGTCGGCCTGGCCCGGGCAAGTGGAGCGTGGGGCAGTGCCTGGAGCACCTCAACATCATCGGGGGCCTCTACCTACCCCTGATAGCGCGCAAGTTGCAACAGGCCCAGGGCCGCAGCTCCCGCCCCGCCGATACCATAAAGCGTGGCTTGATAGGGCGCCGCATGACGGAGGCCATGCGCGTGCCGGCCAGCGAAAAAGTCATCAAATCGCCCCAGCAGTACGCTCCCAGCGGCTCGCGCCTACCGCGCACGGTGGTAGAGGTATTCAACCGGCAAGCCGATGAGCTGGTGGGGCTGCTGCAACAGGCGCGCGGGGTCAACATCAACGCCATCCGCATCCCCAACGTGGTGATACCATTGCTACGCCTGCGCCTCACCGACCAGTTGGAGCTGCTGGTGGTGCACGCCCAGCGCCACATCGCCCAGGCCGAGCGGGTGCTGGAAGGCGGGAAGTAGGGTAGGAGAGACCGTCATGCTGAGCGCAGCGCAGCGAAGTCGAAGCATCTCGCGTGCTCCCGGTAATTACTACCTGCCATCAGCACGCGAGATGCTTCGACTCCGCTGCGCTGCGCTCAGTATGACGGTCAAAAAGAAAAACGGTAGCGCCGTATGGAATCCGGGCAGGTTCTGCATCTGAAATGCATAAACTTGTTCAGATTTCCGTTTCCTACCCATGCGCTACTTCCTGCTGCTCACGCTTGGCCTGTTTCTGATGTTTACTGCCGGCTCCTCCGCCCTCACCTCGCCCCCCGACGGCCCCAATCCGAAGAAATGGAAGCAGATTGATGCCCTGCTGAAGAAGGATCAGACCGCCTCGGCCGGCAAGCTGGTGGAGGAAATTTACCAGCAAGCCCGTCGCCAGCAAGACACGCCCGAGTACCTGCGCGCCCTGCTCTACAAGCTGCGCATTCTGGAAGAAAAAGAGGAAAACGACGACGAAAAAGCCATTGCCTTAGTCGAAAAGGACCTGCAAACGGCCAAGTTTCCGGCCCGCCCAATTCTGCATAGCCTGTTGGCTCAACTCTACGCCAGATACTACCAACAGCACCGCTACCAGCTCTACAACCGCACCCCCGGCGGCGCCCAACCCTCCGACAGCCTCGCCACTTGGGATGCCGCCCGCCTCGGCAATGCCATCATCACGCATTACCGGGCTTCTCTTGAGGACGAGCCCCAGCGCCAGCAGCAGTTGCAGCTCTCGAAGCTCGGCTACGCCGTCCGTGGCGGCGACGCCGAGGGCCGTGCCCTGCGCCCTACCCTCTACGACCTGCTGGCCCACCGCGCCGTAGATGGCCTCGGCAACGACGAGTTCTACGTGACGCGTCCCACCGAACAGTTCGAGTTGAAAAATCCGGCTTTGCTCGGTTCTGCCCAAGATTTTGCCCGCCTGCCCCTACAAGCACCTACCGCCGATTCGCTCAACGGTCAGTTTCACGCGCTACGGGTGTGGCAGCAGATTACGCAGTTTCGCCTCACAGATACCAAAAACCTGGCGGCGCTGGCCGATGTGGATTTGCAGCGCCTGCGCTTTGTGTGGCAGCACGCCACGTTTGCCGACAAGGACTCGCTCTACCGCGCTGCCCTAGTGCGCGGCGCCGAAACGTACCGCGCCCTACCTAGTAGCACAGAGTTTCTGGTAGCAGCGGCTGCAACGTTGGAAGAAACCCAGCCAGCCCAAGCGCTGAAACTTGCTCAGGAAGCCGAAAAGCAGTTCCCGAAGTCACGCGGGGGGCAGCTGGCGCGGGTGCTGCGGCAGCGCATCGAGCAGGTGACAGTCGGCTTTACTACCGAAGATGTGGTGCTGCCCAACCAACCCTGGCTGCTGAAGCTGGACGTGCGCAACACCCAGCGCCTCTACGCCACCGCCTACCGCGTGAGCAGTGCCTACAATCTGCGCCTGACGGAGCCAGACACTTCCAATGAGCCATTCAACTTTCAAAAAACCTTTGCCCGCGCCCTGGCCGGCAAGCCCGCCGCCACCTGGACGCTCGACCTGCCTACCCCCGCCGACTACCGCGCCCACACCGTGCAGCACGCCGGGCCGGCCCTACCGCTGGGTTACTATATCATCCTGCTCAGTACCGCTCCCGAAAATCCAGCCCGGAAGCGGCCGGGCGTCGTAACGGCCCGGTCTTTTTTGAGCGTGAGTGAGTTGAGCCAGGTGCACCGCAACACGGCATCGGGTATGGAGCTGCTGGTGCTGCATCGCCAGAGCGGCGAGGCCCTACCCGGCGTGCGGGTTCTACCCTTATTTCAATATTATAGCCAGAAAGAAGAGGCTTACCAGCAACGGCGTGGTACCCCTTCACTCACCAGTGCCGAAGGAACAGCTCAGATTCTAATGGGCATGAAGACCGGTGACAACAACCGGCTACAAAGTATTTTCCTCACGCGCGGCACCGATTCGCTGCTGGTAGAAAACCTGAACGGCTACTACTTCCCGCGCCGTAGCCAGACGCCCGAGGCGGAGAAGCCCCAACGCCGCACCTTCCTCTACACCGACCGCGCCATTTACCGGCCCGGCCAGACGCTCTACTTCAAAGGTATCCTGACAGAAAGCCGCGCCGGTAAAAACCAGCTGCTCACGGGCCAGTCCGTAGCCGTGCGCCTGCGCGACGTGAACGGCCAGACTGTGCAAACGCTCAATTTCACTACGTCTGATTTTGGCTCCTTCCACGGCTCTATTGTACTACCCACCGGCCTGCTCAACGGCGAAATGGCTCTGGAAACCGACAACGGTAGCGTGGGCTTCGCGGTGGAAGACTACAAGCGCCCTACCTTTCAGGTGACGTTTGCGCCGGTGCAGGGCACGCCCGTGCTGGGCCAGCAAATAGCAATGCGTGGCACCGCTACGGCCTACGCCGGCCAGGCCATTGATGGGGCCACGGTGCAGTACCGGGTGGTGCGGCGCACGGTGTGGCCGCTGTTCGGGCGCAGCTACGGCCGCCCCATCTACCCAGGCGGTGGCGCGGACGTGGAAATCAGCAACGGCACTGCCCAAACCGATTCGGCGGGCGGTTTCGTGGTGACCTTCACGGCCAAAGGCGAAGCGCCGGACGGCAACCGCCGCGGCCCCTGGCAGCCCGGCTACGTGTTCAGCGTCACGGCCGACGTGACCGACGCGGCCGGCGAAACCCGCACCGGCGAGCAAACGGTGAGTCTGGGCACCAATGCCCTCACGCTACGTCTGGAAGTGCCCGAACTGCTGAACCGCGAGGATTTGCCCGCGCTCCAAATACTCAGCACCAACGCTACCGGCGAGGCCGTGCCCGCCCGCGGCACGTTGCGCCTCTACCGTCTCGTGCCGCCCGCCCGCACCCTGCGCCCCCGCGCTTGGGAGCGGCCCGAGCGTGAAGCCCTACCCCGCAAGGAATTCAAGCAGAAATTCCCGCTCGACGCCTACGCCCAGGAAGACAACGACAGCACCTGGGCCCGCACGCTGGTGGCCACCCAGGAGTTTACCACCGCGCAAAGTCCGGCGCTGCCTGCGCTGGCCGCCGAGCTGGCCCGCCAGCAACCCGGCCGCTACCTGTTGCAGGTTACCGCTACCCCCACCACCGACACCAAGGCTACAGAAGCCACCACCGAGCAATTCTTCACGCTGTTTTCGACCCAGAGCGCGGCCCTTCCCGTGCCTACCCCAGATTGGTTTGTGCCGCTGCAAGACAGCGTGGCACCCGGCCAGCCGGCCCGGTTCCTGGTCGGCAGCTCTGAGGCCGGCGCACGCATTCTGCTCGAAGCCGAGGCCAAGGGCGAAACCCTGCGCCACGAGTGGCTGACGCTTTCGGCCGGTGAGCAGCGCGTGGTGGAAATCCCGACTACCGCCGCGCTGGAAGGCACGCAGCTTTACCTGCACCTCACGCAAGTATGCGACAACCGCCTCTACCAGCACAACATCACCGTACAGGTCGTCACGCCGCCCGCACCGCTACGCATCAGCCTCGCCACGTTCCGCGACAAGCTCCAACCCGGCCAAAAGGAAACCTGGCGCGTTACGATTCATAGCGCCGACGGCAAACCGGCCAAGGCGGAATTGCTGGCTTCGCTCTATGATAAGTCGTTGGATGTGTTCCGCCCGCACTCCTTTATGGAACTGGATTTTCCAAAACCCTACTATCAGGCTATGTTGGCTTGGAATGGGCGGTTTGGGACAACGAATGGGGGTGAACTGTTTGAAGATCGTGAGCAGGTAAGCGACGCTCCTACCTTATTCTATCCGCATTTAACTTGGTGGGGTTACTCGCTTGGCGATGAGGAAAGTGCCAATGACTATTTGTTAGCGCCGCGGAATGGGAAAGTGAAATTTACGCCTCCCGTTGTAAAGCGTGATGAGGAAGTGCTGAGAATAGCAAGTGGAGCCCAGATGATGAGTCTTGGTGTAGCTCGGGGCACTGCTACAGATTCCTTTACACCGCCCCCACCTCCACCTCCAAACGCATCCCCTGCGCCTGGCGAAACAGACGACTTGCCAGATATGGATAGGTTACAACTCGCCCCCGACCTCTCCACTGTCTCTACCCGCACCGACTTCCGCGAAACCGCCTTCTGGCTGCCCGACCTGCGCACCAACGACAAAGGCGAAACCGTGCTGGAATTCCAGATGCCCGAAGCCGTGACGCGCTGGCAGCTCCTGACCCTGGCCCACGACCAGCAGCTACACACCGGCACGCTGGCCCGCACCCTCGTCACGCAGAAGCAGTTGCAAGTGACCACCAACGCCCCGCGCTTCTTCCGCCAGGGCGACCAGCTCACGCTCTCGGCCAAAATCAGCAACCTCACGGTGCAGGCAGCAAGCGGCCACGCCCAGCTGTTCCTGCTCGACGCCCGCACCCAGCAGCCGCTGAAAGAGTTGATTGTAAGCCCGGCGCAGCAGCCGTTCAGTCTGAACGGCAACGCCAGCACCGCCCTCAGTTGGAACATCACCATCCCCGAAACCGCCGAGGGCCAGGTGCCGCTGGAAGCCATTACCTACCGGGTGGTAGCGCAGGGTCAGTTGTCAGTTGTTAGTGAGCAGTTATCAGGAAAACAGAAGCGAAAGCAACGTCGCCAGAACAACCTGACAACTAACAACCAACAACTAACAACTATAGAAGACGGCGAGGAAAACATGCTGCCGGTGCTGCCCAACCGCCTGCTCATCACCGAGAGCCTACCCTTACCAATCGTAGGCGCGGGCACCAAGACGTTTGACTTGCAGAAGCTGACGAGCACCACCTCGCCTACTCGGCGCAACTACTCGCTCACGCTGGAAATGACGCAGAAACCGGCGTGGTACGCCGTGCAGGCGCTGCCCTACCTCATGGAGTATCCGTATGAGTGCTCGGAGCAGGTGTTTAGCCGCCTCTACGCCAACTTGTTGGCGGCTAGTATTCTGAAGCAGAATCCGCGCATCAAACCGGTGCTAGCCGAGTGGCAGCGCGCCGCCCAGAGCGGCGATAAACAGGCCCTCACCAGCAAGCTCGAACAAAACCAGGAGCTGAAAGCCCTGCTGCTGCAAGAAACCCCGTGGGTGCGCGACGCCCAGACCGACACCGAGCGTATGCGCCGCCTCGCCGAGCTGTTCGACGAGCCCCGCCTGCAAGCCGAAACCACCAAAGCGCTGGCCAAACTGGCCCAAATGCAGCTACCCGACGGCGCTTTCCCGTGGTTCGAGAAGATGCCCGCCGACCGCTACATCACCCAACTCATTGTAGCGGGTTTCGGCAAGCTGCGCAAGCTAAATGCCTTCGACGCTACCCAGAACCCGCAGGCACAGCAAGTGCTAACCCGGGCGCTGGCCTACCTCGATGGACAGTTGCAGAAAGACTACGCCGACCTGCGCAAGCAGAAAAACGTCAACCTGGAAGAGAACCACCTGAGCCCTACCCAGGTGCAGGCCCTGTACGCCCGCAGCTTCTGGCCGAAACCGGCTGTTGCCAACGCCGCTCAGCCTGCTGCTGCCTACTATCAACAGCAATTGGCTACCTACTGGCCCCAGCAAAACCGCTATCTGCAAGGCCTGGCGGCCCTCACGCTACACCGCGCTAGCAACCCAAAAACGGCCCAGCAAATTATGATGGCCCTCACCGAAAACGCCCTGCACTCGCCCGAACTGGGCATGTACTGGAAAGACGTGCGTGCCGGCTACTACTGGCAAGAGGCCCCCACCGAAACGCAAGCCGCCCTCATCGAAGCCTACGACGAAGTAGCCAACAACCAGCAAGCCGTAGACGAAATGAAGCTCTGGCTGCTCAAGCAAAAGCAAACCCGCAACTGGGAAAGCACCCGCGCCACCGCCGATGCCTGCTACGCCCTGCTGCTGCGCGGCTCCGACTGGCTCACACCTACCCAGCCCATCCAGGTAACGGTAGGCGGCGAGCCAGTGACGCCCAACAAGCTGGAAGCCGGGACCGGCTACTTCAAAAACACCTGGTTGGGTGCGGAGGTGAAGCCCGCGCAGGGCCGCGTGACCGTGACCAAGCCCGACGCCGGCGTGGCCTGGGGTGCACTCTACTGGCAATACTTCGAGCAAATCGACAAGATTACACCCGCCACCACGGGCTTGCAGCTCACGCGTCAGCTATTCCGGGAGCAGCGTACAGCAGGCGGGCCGGTGCTGGAGCCCCTTACGCCTAGCGCCCCCTTGCGGGTAGGCGACGTGCTGGTGGTGCGCCTCGTACTGCGCGCCGACCGCGACCTGGAATACGTGCACCTGAAAGACCAGCGCGCCGCCGGGTTGGAGCTGATCAACCAGCTTTCGGGCTACCAGTACCAGTCGGGGCTGGGCTACTACGAGAGTCCGCGCGATGCGGCCACCAACTTTTTTATCAGTTATTTCCCCAAGGGCACACACACGTTCGAGTACCGTTTGCGAGCGGCGCAGGCCGGTAATTTCTCGGGCGGCTTGTCGCAGTTGCAGTGCTTGTATGCACCGGAATTCTCGGCTCACTCGGCTGGGCAGCGAGTGCAGATTGCCCTGTAGGGGCGCCTTGCAGGCGCCCGTCGTATGGGGTATTGGCAAGCGTTTGTGCAGAGTGCGAACTGTTTAGCTCGTAGCTATGATTGTAGTCAACTTTGACACTCTGGCCCGATAACTGTACTTTTGTAGCTTCTTAGGATTTCAAATGTGATGTTGATGAATAAAATCTTAGTGCTTGCCGGTCTGTTGCTCTGTAGTGCTCCAGCCTTGGCGCAAAGCCATAAGAAGCCAGAGCCAGCCGCCGTGCCGGATGGAAAGATGGCCGTTCCTGTGTCGCCGGTGCTGCCGGGTGAGGAAAACCTAACGGCCCGCGAGCGGGTGGAGCGCGATATGCTGATGCCTACCCGCCGCAACCGCGCCGCCACTCTGCAAGCCGCCGAAGAAGCCGAGGAAACTACCACTACAGCGCCCGAAACACACGGCCCGGCCGTACCCGAAGAGTCGCCCGCGGCCCCCGAGCCAGAGGCCAAGCCCGCTGCCTCCGCGCACCGCACCACCTCCCATCGGCGGCGCAGCAGCTCGGCGCACCGCAGCACTGCCGCCCGTAAAAAGACTACAACCCGCAAACCGGTGGCCCACCATACCACCACACGCAGGCGGCGCTAATACCAGCGCACTCTATAGCATAGAAACAAGAAGGACGAGCCATAGTAGCTCGTCCTTCTTGTTGTAAGTGGGTAGGCTGCCTACGCGTCTTGGGGCATGAGGCGCACCACGAGGCCATCGAGGCGGGGCGTGATGCGGATTTGGCACGACAGGCGACTGGCATCGGTGAGGATGGGTAGGGACTCCAGCATGTATAGCTCGTCGTCGCTGGGCTCCAGGAGGGCAGGGCCGGCCAGCACCTCCACGTGGCAGGTGCCGCATAGGGCCATACCCCCACACGTGGCCTGAATGTCGTAGCCGGAAGCCTTCATTACCTCCATCAGGCTCAGGCCCATATCCGTAGGGGCAATAATCTCGGTGCGCTGGCCGGGGGCATCTTCCACATATACCCGGACTTCGGTGGCGTCTAAACTCATAGGTAGGGCGTCGGTTGTAAAACAGAGGGTAGGGAGCGGCTACCTTGGGGTAGCTACCCCGCAAAGGTAACAGCGGGCGGCGGGTAGCGCTTACGTTGCCGTGTGCACTGCCTGCCGCCCGCTGCGAGTTTAACAGTTTAGCCGAAATTATTTGCCGGCAGCCACCGCTTACAGGGTAGGTACCCCGTTCACAGTGGTATACTTCAGCACATATTTTTTATCGGGGTAGATGTGCTTGTAAGCACCCTGGGCCATGAGAGCGGCCTCGTGGAAGCCGCACAAAATCAGTTTCAGCTTGCCGGGATACGTGTTGATGTCGCCGATAGCGAAGATGCCGGGCACGTTGGTGGAGTAATCCAGTGTGTCCACTTTCACGGCATTGTCCTCAATCTCCAAACCCCACTCGCCAATAGGGCCGAGCTTGGGCGTGAGGCCGAACAGAGGCACAAACGCATCCACCGGCACCTGCTCCGGCTCGCCATTGTTGCCCGTGATGGTCACGTGGGAGAGCGTGCCGTTGCCGTGCACGTGGGTCACGTTGCTGCTGAGTACCAGCCGCACTTTGCCGGCTTCGTGCAAGTTCTTCACCTTCTCGGCCGAGTCGGCGGCGCCGCGGAAGGTGGTGCCGCGGTGCACCAGCGTCACTTCCTTGGCCACATCGGCCAGGAAAATGGTCCAGTCGAGGGCTGAGTCGCCGCCGCCGGCAATCACCAGGCGCTTGTCGCGGAAGTGCTCGGGGTCGCGCACCATGTAGTACACGCCTTTGCCACCCTCAAAGCTTTCCAGCGACTCTACGGCCGGTTTGCGCGGCTCAAACGAGCCCAAACCGCCGGCAATGGCAATGGCCTTGCAGTGAATCTCGGTGCCATCGGTGGTGGTCAGCTGGAAGGAGCCGTCGTCGAGCTTCTCAAATTTCTCTACCCGCTCGCCCAGCGTGAAGGTGGGGTGGAAGGGGGCAATTTGCTCCATCAGGTTCTGCACCAAATCACCAGCCAGCACCGACGGGAAGCCGGGGATATCGTAGATGGGCTTCTTGGGATAAATCTCGGAGAGCTGCCCGCCTACCTGGGGTAGGGCGTCTACTACGTGGCAGCGCAGCTTCAGCAAGCCAGCTTCAAATACAGCAAATAGCCCCACCGGGCCAGCGCCGATAATGCAGATATCGGTGGAAATAGAACTCATCAGGAACAGCGAAAATGAGAAAACAAACAGCGCCCGGTCAGGACGTTATCTAAACAAACAGAAAGCGCAAATCGTTGGCGGAAAACAGCAAAATGCCCAGGAAAAAACATGGGTACTACCGCATTGCTACCCCCACTACGGAGTTGCGCCCGCAAAGATAGCACCGCCTGCCTTACGCTTCAGCCGAAGCGGGTGAGTTGGCGTAAGCAGGACGCATAGGCCGCACCATGCGGCGGTGCTCCACCGTACCCGCACTGGCTGGGCGGTGTTTGGTTGCCTGCTTATGGCGCTTACCCCACCAGATGTAAAAACCCGTAACGGGTAGGGTAGCAATCAGCAGGCTGGCCAGAAAGGCGATGATCTTACCAGGTAGGCCAAGGACCGAGCCCACGTGAATATCGTAGTTCATCATCACCAGCAACTCGCCTTTGGGCTTCTCGTGGTAGGTTTCTACCTTCTCAAATTGCCCCGCCGCCGAGTAAGTGAGTTGGCCGGATTGGTAGCGGCTGTTGCCTAGCGCAGCGCGTAGCGTAATGGGCTGCTCGGGGGTAGGCTTACCTGTTGAAATGGCTTTGGCTTGGGGTAAGCGCTGCCAGGCGTCGCGTAGGGCCGCGTCGGTGGCTGTAGGGGGCGGGGCCAGCTGAACCGCGAGCGGAAGGTCGGGTTTGGCGCCTTCTTTACTGCCTTTTCCACCCTTGCCACCCCGGCCGCCGGCAAGTTCTGTCTGGCCGGTAGCCAGGTAGGTGATGCCCTGCTTCATCCAGTTGAACGACCACGTGAGGCCCGTGAGAGCAATGATGAGGGCTACCAACGTAAGATAGAAGCCCACGGTGTTGTGCAAATCGTAATTCAGGCGCTTGCGGGTGGCATTCCATTTCACTGTGAAGCGCTGCTTGCGGGCGGCCTTGTTTTTGGGCCACCACAGCACCAGTCCCGAGAGCAGCAAAAACACGAAAATCAGCGTGCTCCAGCCCACAATGTACTCGCCGGCCGTGCCCAGCCACAAGCCCCAGTGCAGCCATTTCACCACCTGAAAAAACTCGTACTTGTTATCAAGCACGCCGTTCACCTGGCCCGTGTAGGGGTTCACGTACACCGTGCGGTGATACTCAATCATGTTCCCGAAGTAGGGCTCCCCGGCGTTGCCCTTGTAGGTCATAAACGTCCAGGCGCGGGTAGGGTCGGCGTAGGTGGTGCCGTTTTGCAGGGGCTTATCGGGACCCAGGGCTTCCTGCGCTTTCGCCCACACCGCGCTCAGCGGCAACGGCTGCGCCTGAGCCGGTGCTTCTACACGCACCAGATCCTGGTGCAAAACATCAAAAAGCTCCTTCTGAAACACATAGATGCAACCGGTGAGGGCCACAATAAACACGACTAGCCCAGACGAGAGTCCGAGCCAGAGGTGCAGCTTACCGACGAGTTTCTTGAACGTCATGCGCTGAGGGGTTAGCGGTTAGAAGTTGTAGCCGATGTTCAGGCGGAAGTTGGTGGGTGCCTCGGCCTGCCAGGAGTAGAAGGCGCCCGTGGTGGCCGTGCCCGCGTAGTAGCTGGCGCCGTTGTAGTTGTAGCGGTTGGTGAGGTTGTTCACCAGCAGGTTCACGTTCATGCGCTCGTTCTGCCACGAGATGCCGCCATCCAGCCGGAAGTAGCTGTCGGGCAGCAGTAGGCCCACGCCACCCAAACCGGCGTAGCGGTCGAGCTGCCACTGGTAGCCACCCGAGAGACCAAAACCGCGCAAGGCGCCCTGCTGAAAGCGGTAGGTGAGCCAGCCGTTGTTGGTGTGCTTGGCCGCGCCGCCCAGCTTGCGGCCCTGGTTGCTGGGCGCCACAATGTCGCCGGCGATGTTGCGGCGCGGGTTGTCCTTGGTCACTTCGGGGTCCAGGTAGGCGTAGTTCAGCACCGCGTTGAGGCCGGGCAGCAGCTCGCCGGTCAGGTCAACTTCCACGCCACGCGAGCGAACTTCGCCTACCTGAATCTGCGAGTTGGGGTTGCGCTCCAGGTTTGCCCGGTTGTTGTCGGGCGCCAGTACATTGGTTTTGGTGATGTTGAAGGCCGTCACGGTCGACGAGAAACGGCCGTCCATCCAGTTGCGCTTCACGCCTACCTCGGTGTTGCGGCCCCGCTGCGGGTCGAAGGGCACGTTGTTGATATCAACCCCCGCCACCGGGATAAACGACTGGTCGTACAGAGCATACACAGAAGTATTGGGGGCCACCGTGGCGCTCAGGCCCACGCGGGGCGTCACTACATCATCCTGGGCGCGGGAGCGCACGTTGTAGTTGTTGGAGTAGCGGGCAGCCAGCGTTAGGCGCAGGCGGTTGTCGAAGAAGCCCAGCTCGTCCTGCACGTAAGCGCCAGCGTAGCGAATGAAGCCTTTATATGGTCCGCTACGGCTCAGGCTCTGCGCCCGGTTGGGAGTACCCAGGGTAGCCGGCGCCGAGGTAGGGTACTGCGTGTAGGTGGGGTCGTCGAGGCGGCCCAGGTCGAGGGCCATGGTGCCATATTGGGCAAAAGCAGCATCGTACGACTAGAGGCATCGAAGCCCACAATGATGCGGTGCTGGATGGGGCCAGTCGTCACGTTGCCGTTCACAAACACTTGGCCTAGGGTGCTGGTGTTGTCTACGTCGTAGCTGCTCACCGAGCGTTGCAGCACGTTCGGGCCAATTAGGCGTTTGGAGCGGGTAGGGGTAGGCACAAACGAGCTATCAGCCACCCACGTCGACAGGCCGCGCATCTTGTAGGAGAGGTAGGAAACCTGCCCCGTCACCTTCCAATTGTCATTGAACTGATGCTCCACAGTCAGGAAGGAACTATGGTCGCTCACGTTTGATTTGCCCATCAACGGGTCGTATATGGACACGTTGCGCGACACGGACTTGAAGCCATCAGGCGAGAACAGGTAGTTGCCGGCTTGCGAAAACTGGGAGCGTTGGTAGGTATACTGCGCCGTGATGGTGGTGCGCTCGTCGAGCTGGTAGCGCAGGGAGGGTGCCAGGGCCACGCGGTTGTTGAACTCGTAACCGGCGTAGGAGTCGCTGGTCTGGCCCATTAGGTTGAGGCGGTATTGCAGCTTGCCGTCGTTGCTGAGCTTGCCGTCGATGTCGGTGGTAGCGCGGTAGGTGCCGAAGCTGCCCAGCGTGAGGCCTACAGATTTGCGGCCCGTGCCGGTAGGTGTTTTGGTCACCACGTTGTAAAAACCGCCAGGCTCAGTATTGGCCATCAAGAACCCGCCGGGGCCCTTCACAAACTCAATCCGGTCTACAAACGACATATCCTCCATCAGCGGCCCGAAGTAGTTGCCCACATTCATGCCATTGCGCAGCGAGCCAAAGCCCGAGTTAAACCCGCGGATGGTGATGCGGGCATACACGTTGTTCCAGTGACCGGGGGCTACCACGCCGCTCACGTTGCGCGTCACGCCCTCCGTAGGATTGAAGATCTGCTGATCGGCCAGCAGCTTGCTGGTTACTACCTGAATGTTCTGCGGAGCCTCTAGCAGCGGCTCGCCCAGCCGCAACGACTCCGAGGGTTTGTTGCGGTTATAACGGTCGTGCTCACCCGTCACGACTACTTCCTGCAAGCGCTGGTTCGATGGGTTCAGCACAAAGTTGGCCGTCACGGTTTGGTCGGCCCCTACCGTCACCACGCGTTCCTGTGTCACAAAACCTACCATACGTACCCCCAGCGTGTAGGTGCCAGGCACCACATTAGCAAGCCGAAAATCACCGTCGGCATCGGTGTTCATACCCAGCGACGTGCCCTGCAGCCCTATCGAAACACCAGCCGTAGGTTGGCCATTACCATCTGTGATGCGGCCTTGCACTGTGCCGGTTTGGGCGTTGCTAATGAAGCTGCTGAAAAGAAACACGAAAATGCCGAAAGCGCGGTACAGGAAAGGAAACGGTGTGCTCATAGAAGAGGCGGTAGGTTGAGCCGCAAAGCTACAAGCAGAATCTGTTTATTTATACTTAATCTAATTAAAAATAAGAGATGTAAGTTTATCAGAGGATGAGGTGCAACTGTATTGCATTGGACACTAGTTATTTACAGCCGCTCAGTTTTTTTGTGTCATGCGGTAGATTCCGAAATTGACTTCAACCTGTCGGACACCGGTTGGCTTGTCATGCTTGCTGCCGTGGAGTTGTTTGCATAGGCAGCCCGATGCACTTCAACTTCTCGTACAGTTGAGCTTGGTTAATAAACTTCGTATATTGTTGTAGCCTAGTGCGTTGCTTGACTTATCCACTTGCTGTCTTATAGAGCATATGCCCGTCACTCCTACGCCGCAAAGCGAGCAGGCCCGGCTGCTTGCCTTGCAACCCTACCTCTCGCTTAAAGCAACGCCGGATGCAGTGTTCGACGAGGTAGCCCATCTGGTAGCCCGGCAGTTCGAGGTGCCTATCGTATTCATCGCCCTCATTGATGCCGAGCAGATGTGGATTAAAGCAAACTCTGGCATGCCCCGACCCAACCGGGTGGCCCGGCAGGAAAGCGTTTGCGCCCAGTCCGTCATGCAAAACGATATGACCATCTACGCCGACCTGCCGCGCGATGCTCCCCAACTTGCGCAGTTGAAGCTAGTACGGGACTATCAAATGCGTTTCTACGTATCCCAGCCGCTGCAAACGGATGCAGGATACAACATTGGTACCCTGTGCCTGATTGGGCGCTACGAGCGGCATTTTAGTACGCAGGAGCAGCAGCACCTACGTTTGTTTTCTCAGGCGGTAATGCAATTATTACGCTTGCGGCTGTTGCTGCCAGATGCACCAGGCCAACCGTCATTAAAGTGGGCCGATCTACGTGAGCAGCTAGCGCAAGTGGCCATGCAACTAGACCCAGTATGGCAGCCAGCGGAAATGCAATACCAACCGCTCTATGTGCCCTGGGAGAAAAATCTTGTTGGCCTGCACCACAACCTGCTGCCCGAGAGCCTGCACCGACATGTGCAGCGCCTCATTGCGAGTAGCAACTAACGTATTCTCATTCTAGGCAAAGTTGAACCGAAACTGTTGCCTACTGAATAAAAAAGGCCCTCAGATTGCTCTGAGGGCCTTTTCTTGTGGTCGCGTAGGGAGTCGAACCCCAAACCTCCTGATTCGTAGTCAGGTGCTCTATCCAGTTGAGCTACGCGACCGTTTTCCTGTTACGGTGTGCAAAGATAACAGCAGATTTTTCCGAAAAACAAGCTGAGTCGCATTTTACAGGAGAAAAAAGGCAAGAAAATATGCAAGCAACTGATTTTCAGATTTAATAATTTTCGTGTTTTTCCACTTGTCTGTTTAAAGCGCGCTGTACGGCCCGGTTGAAAACGTAGTAAAGACCCAGCGCAGCTACGGCCAGCAGCACCAGTACCAGAATTTTGCCGGTAGTACCGGTGTCGGGGTTGTGCAGCAGCGAGAGTGCATCCTGGGCCTGGGTGCCTATCCAGTAGAAGAACAGGCTGCGCGGTAGCATGCCAAGCACGCTGGCACTCAGAAAGCGGGTGCGGTCTACGCCGAGGATGGCTAGCACAAAGGTCATGAGGGCGAAGGGTAGGACAGGGGCCAGGCGCACCAGCAGAATCAGCTGCCAGCTCTGGTGGCGCAACTCCTGCATAATGGCTTCGGCCTT
Source organism: Hymenobacter citatus (assembly GCF_014333615.1). Lineage (GTDB taxonomy): Bacteria > Bacteroidota > Bacteroidia > Cytophagales > Hymenobacteraceae > Hymenobacter > Hymenobacter citatus. The sequence continues at coordinate 63,085 of NZ_JACSCY010000004.1, forward strand.
TGGGAAAGAATGCACAAAGCGGAGCAGCTTGCCTTGGTCGAGGCGGGTAGCCAGCTCGTAGCCCAGCAGCGCCGCCAGCGCATAGGCGACGATGGTACCTGGCAAGCCGGACCAGCCCAGGAAAAAACCCGTGAGCAGCACCGCTACCGTGGAGTGCACCAGCGAAAACGCCAATACCAGTACCATTAGCCCAAAATACAGCAGCATTTGGGGTAGAGAAAGGTCGCGCAGCAACTCCTGATGCTCATACAACAGGTACGTAACGGCCGAGCTACCCACTACGGGTAGCACTACCAGCAAAAACATAGACAGCAGCGAAGACGCGTTGGTGCGGAACAACGCTTTCAGGGTAGAGAGCATAGGCAAAGAAAAACAGGCTGGCAAAACTACCAGCCTGTTTGCTCTTACGGATTTGTAGCGCGTGTCGCTACGCTTCTGGTTCCGATGGTGGCGTTTCGCCTGTGTCGAGGGCCAGTTGCTCGTCGTTGCTTTTGGCGCCGAAAAAGCGCCGGATGGCCGTCCAGGCGCCGGCCAGCAAGCCCAGCGCTACCTTCCAGAACTTAAGCAGGGTGATAAGGATGACCTTGCCAAACTTCAGAATCACGGCGAAGAAGCCCACTTTAGCCAGCACCTTGCCCGCTACCAGGCCACCAATGCTGTAAGCGGCTACCTCATCAATACCGGGGCTAAAATCGGCGTAGCGCAGGCCCTTAGCGAAGGCTACCCCATCGATAACCGTAGGGATAGTGCCCCGGATTTCGGCTAGCTGCGCGGGCGTGCCCACGGCGTTGAGCACCAGCACGCCCTTGCGACCCAACAGGCGCAGGTTGTAGTTGAGGGTATGCTCGGGCTCGTCGCCAAACTGCAATTCCTTGGCCCAGTGCAGGGCGTTTTTGTCTTTGTCGTAGTAGGGCTTGGCGGCCCAGCCCAGGAGTTGCACGGTTTCGTAGCCGGCCTCGGTACGCTCCTCGTTCTCATCGGCCACGTCGCCCTGCATTTCCTCCAGCAGGTCGTCGTAGTTGATTTTATCGGCGTCATCGTCCTTTACATAGCCCATCGACTCGTAGCGGATAATAAAGGCCCAGCTTTTCTCATCCAGCGGGCCATAGGCGGCCGGCACCAGCATCCCCAGCGACTCTTGTTTGGGGTTGCCCCACCAATCGGTGAGCACGTGGCGGCTCTGGGCCGAGTCGAGGTAGCGGAAACCCTGCGGCACGGTCAGCTCGCCTACCCCGCCGGGCAGCGTGATGCGGCCCTGCTGGTAGTGCAGCGTGGCTTGCAGCGAGTCGATAACAAATTTGCGCCGGGCGGCCTCAGCATCGGGTGGCGCATCGGCCGCGGAGGCGGCCAGGCCCGTGCAGAGGGTAAGCAATAGGAGTAAGATTTTTTTCATAAAGAATAAAAATGGAGAAAGAATGAAATTGAATTTTGCCAACAAGATAGCTACTTGATAGTTAACTACTATAGAGAAAACTGGATGTTGTGGTGAGGCCCAGGCAAGTGCCCGCGTCCTTTTACCTTTGAGCACGCCCTTTTAGGGTGTTTGCTTCTCCTGTCCACCCCACTACAATATGAAATTCGGAACCAAAGCCATCCACGCCGGCGTGCACCCCGACCCGGCCACCGGCGCCATCATGACGCCCATCTACCAGACTTCCACCTACGTGCAGACCTCGCCCGGCCAAAACCAGGGCTACGAGTACTCGCGTACGCACAACCCTACCCGCTCGCAACTGCAAGATGCGGTGGCAGCGCTGGAAGGCGGCAAGCACGGGCTGGCCTTCGCCTCGGGCATGGCCGTGGTCGACTGTATCATCAAGCTACTGCAACCCGGCGATGAGGTGATTTCCACCAACGACCTCTACGGCGGCAGCTACCGCATCTTCACCAAAGTGTTTGCGCCGCTGGGCATCAAATTTCACTTTGTGCCGATGCACGACATGACGGCCGTGCGCGAAAAGGTGACGGATAAGACCAAGCTGATTTGGGTGGAAACGCCTACCAATCCGCTGCTCAACATCATCGACATCGAAGCTGCCGCCGAGGTAGCCCACGAGGCCGGCGCCCTGCTGGTAGTCGACAACACCTTCTCGACGCCCTACCTGCAAACCCCGCTGGCCCTGGGTGCCGATATTGTGATGCACTCCCTCACCAAGTACATGGGCGGCCACTCCGACGTAGTGATGGGTGCCCTGGTAGTAAACGACGACGCGCTACAGCAACGCCTGGCCTTCCTGCAAAACTCCTGCGGCGGCACGCCCGGCCCCCAGGACTGCTTCTTGGTGCTGCGCGGCCTCAAAACCCTGCACCTGCGCATGCAGCGCCACTGTGAAAACGGCCGGGCCGTGGCCGAGTACCTGCAAGCGCATCCGAAGGTAGAAAAGGTGTTTTGGCCGGGATTCCCCGAGCACCCCAACCATGCAGTGGCCGCCAAGCAAATGCGCGATTTCGGGGGCATGATTTCCTTTGTACTGAAAGGCGACAAGCAGGAAGACGCCATTGCCGTGCTGGAAAAGCTGAAACTCTTCACCCTGGCCGAAAGCCTAGGCGGGGTAGAAAGCCTCTCCGGTCATCCCGCTACCATGACGCACGCTAGTATTCCGGCCGAGGAGCGTCGCAAAGCCGGCCTCTCCGACTCGCTTATTCGCCTAAGCGTGGGCATCGAGGACATTGAGGATCTGCTGGAAGACCTGGGCCAGGCCATTGGGTAGGGGCAGGGCAAACAGCCTGTCGGTAAAATATAACGGGTAGCGAATCGTCTACTTCCCTACCCGTTCAAACAGAACGTCACTTCGACCAGCACGCGAGAGTTTTCCGCTGGTCGAAGTGACGTTCTGCTTTTCCTGATCGGCTGATTACGTCATACTATGAAAATCTCCTCCCGCTTCGACGGCAAGCGCTACCACAACGCCCTACCCACCTCTATGTCGACGGCCAGTAGCTACTGGCAGATGGCCCGACGCTGGCTCTTTGGCAAGGAGCAGCGCGTGCCCAAGCCGCCATTGGCCGGTTTTTCGGTGGATGTGGCCGCGCTGGCTCAGCCCGTGCCGTCAGACGCGTTGCGGGCTACCTGGCTGGGGCACTCCACGGTACTGCTGGAAATCGACGGCCGCCGCTTCCTGACCGACCCGGTGTGGCGCTCCTACAGTTCGCCAGTCAATTTTATGGGACCGAAGCGCTTCTTCCCCAACCCGCTACCCCTGCCACAGATACCGCCGCTGGATGGCGTGCTCCTCTCCCACGACCACTACGACCACCTCGACCCCATCGCCATACGGGCGCTGGCGCGCACGGGCGTACCGTTCTTCTGCCCCTTAGGGGTAGGGCAGCACCTGCGTCGCTGGGGCGTGGCCGCCGATAAGATTACGGAACAGGACTGGTGGCAGGAAGTGGCGTTAGCACCCGATTTTACGCTGGTGGCTACGCCCGCCCGGCACTTCTCCGGCCGTCGCCTCGGCCTCGATCAGGATGCCACACTGTGGGCGTCGTGGGTGCTGCGGGGGCCTACCCACCGCGCGTTCTTCGGCGGCGACTCCGGCCCGTTTGCCGCCGCCTTTCAGCAAATAGGCGACACCTACGGCCCCTTCGACCTGGCCATGTTGGAAATAGGCGCCGCCGACCCCGACTGGGCCGACGTGCACATGGGCCCTACCGTGGCCGTAGCCGCCCACCAAGCCCTACGCGGCCGGGCGCTGCTGCCCATCCATTGGGGTACCTTCAACCTGGCCTACCACGCCTGGACCGCCCCCGTCGAGGAAGTGCAGCAAGCTGCTACCACGGCTGGCGTAGCACTGCTACTACCCCGGCCCGGCGAGCGGGTAGAGGCGGTGCAAGCACCGTATGTATCGGGGTGGTGGAAATAGGGGGAGAAACAAGTACGTGATAAGTGACTTTGTTAGCAAACTACCTTAAAACCGGTTCAGGAAGTCGTCAGGCCGTCATGCGTGATCTAACATCTGCTTGTCGAAGCATGACGGCCCTTTTGCATTTGAAAGCTTCCCAGGCAGCTTCTTATGCTATCAATATTGAATCTGTAAGTTTCCTTTTCGTAGGCTAGGAAGGCTAATAGAAGGTCGTGTTGTCTAACGCTAAACAGCATTAGACAACACGACCTTCTATATTTGAGCAATGGTTATGAAAAAAATATACCCGCACATATGGCTGTATGCCATGCTGTTTATTATGCTCCTGTTACTAGTGCCTCGAGCTGGTTTTGAAGGAGATGTAGGGTGTTGGGTTCGATGGGGCACGCACATCCATGACCAGGGTTTACGAAATGCTTACGAGCATCCTGGTAACAACTACAATCCGTTTTATCATTATGTATTGTGGGCCTACGGTAAGCTGGTAGGCACGCCAGAAAAGATCCAGCGGTATCGGCACGCGCTGAAGGCTTTCACTCTTTTGTTTGATTTTGCGGGGGCTATTATGCTTGCGGCACTGGCTACACCGGGTAGTCAACGCCGGTTTATGCTATCATTACTACTGCTGTTTAATATTGGGTACCTCTACAACACGCTGGTGTGGGAGCAGATAGATGCTATTCTAACCTTCTTTGCAGCATTAGCAGTAGTGCTGGCATTGCGTAAAAACATCACCCTGAGCGTATTAGCGTATGTAATTGCTTTTAATGTCAAACCGCAGGCCATTATATTTCTGCCGCCTCTATTCTTTCTTTGGTTGCCTTTATTGCGTACCCGTGGTATCGTAATAGGGCAGGCCATAGGTGCAGCAGTAGTATTGCAACTACTTATCTTGACGCCTTTTGTGTGGATGGCTGAGCGCAGTGGCTGGCCACGGCTGGTGGAAATCAACCTGCATGCCGCTGATATGTATCCATTCATCTCCATGAGTGCCCGTAACTTATGGACGTTTATTGCACCAGACGGCCCATTTCCGTTGATATCTGCCTGGGACGATACCACAGTAGGTGCTTTAGGCCTAACGTATCGCCAGTGGGGACTTATCCTTTTTATGTTGTGCTCGGCAATAGCTCTGCTACCCTTGCTATTGTTGTGTCTTATGGCTTTCCGGCAGAAGCGACAACAATACGTTGTGCGGGAACAAGCTCTAGTGCTGATCAGCTGTGCTACCATCCCGCTGCTCTTCACGTACTTGAATACGCAAATGCACGAGCGATATTGGCATGCGGCTGTACTGTTTTTGGGTGGCTACGGATTCCTGACGGGGCGTTATCAATTGCTGATATTAGTATCAGTGGCTTATACTATTCAGTTGGAGGCCATTCTACGCTTCTTAGAACTCAAGAACTATGGGACATTGCTATTTAACGCTTGGTTAAACGCTACGATGTTTACGGTTAGCGTTGTATGGGCTATTGCGGAAATCTACCGAATTGCTCCTGTACGGCGTATGTGGGCGAGTCTAACATCATCAATACAAGGCAGCAACAGAGTAAGTAACCCCTTGGTTGCTAGTGTAGAATAGAGTTGTTACAGCCATACTAATAGGCTCTTGAAGCACTATAGCTAGTAACGTTGCAATAGACAAAATAACGTGCCTCTTCACGCTTGTAGCAGATGCCTCCTGCTGTCATCATGGCGTAGGGTTAGTTGTAATCCTGCGGGCTGGAGAAGCTGTTTACATTCCTTTTATCGTGATTGCGCTAAGAACAAGTGCCACTGCTCACCGGCGGCCCATCACTTAGGCGCTTTGAATCCAACTTATCACGTACATCGATCTAGTTGAGAAAGTCTAAGAGGACGCTGCTGTGTACTGTTGCTACAGCGAAGAAGGGCCATGCAAGCTCCTTGTATCTAGCTGGAGAAGGTAGGAGAAGGGCCTACTTGCGCGTAGCTTTGTTACCGGATGATTAGTTATGGATTCTATGAAAAATGTATGCAAGAGGCAAGGCCAGTAAGCTATATAGCTGGTAGCTGGCGGTGGAAGTGGAAAGATGCGGCTTGCTACGGGCTCTTGCTATTGCTAGTGTGGGTGATGAGTGGCGACGCTCGCCATCAGGCAGATGGGTATAGTTGGTGGCAATGGTCGTCGTATGCGACTGAGCATGGGCTGGCGAATGTATACAAGGTGTGGCGTAATGATTACCCGCCCCTGTACCATTATGTATTATATGGGTTTGGAAAGTTGCTGGATAGCCCAGAGGCAATTTGTCGCAACTTGCATTACCTTAAGCTGGTAACCCTGCTCTTTGATTTCGGTGGCGCACTGCTAGTTGCTTCGTTAGCATCCACTCGTCGACAGGGAGTATGGATATCGTTGTTCTTGCTGCTCAATGTGGCATACTTGTATAATACACTGGCTTGGCAGCAGGTAGATGCTATCTACACCTGTCTATGCTTTGGGGCGCTGTTAGCCGCCTTGCGAGGTCGATCTGTTGTGGCAGGGGTGCTGATCGTGCTGGCGCTCAACATGAAGCTACAGTCTGTTATTTTCATTCCTCCTGTGGTGCTGGTACTACTGCCGCACTGGCAACTGACCCCAAAGGTGCTGGTATATACAATAGTAGCAAGCGCGCTGCTGCAACTGATCATTTTACTACCCTTTATCTGGGGCGGCGACCGTAACTACCTGCCTCAGATTTGGCTGATCACGCGCAGCGCCGGGGACCGGTACCCTTACATCTCACTTAATGCTTTTAATCTTTGGTATCTACTGACTTGGGCGTCTTCCTTGATGAATGTGTCTGATACTTTATGCTTTGCAGGCCATCCTTATAAGCATTGGGGACTGTTGCTGTTCGCAATGGCTTCGGCAATAACGTTGTGGCCGCTGTTTCGGCAAACAATGCGGCTGCTTGTACGCCGCCACGTGATGGGCGCGGAGCAGTATGCGTTGGTGTTGCTAAGCTGCGGTTTGCTGCCCATAGTATTTAGTTACTTCAACACACAAATGCACGAGCGGTATTGGCACGCAGCATTGCTTTTTCTGGCTGGGTACGGCTACCTGACAAAAAAATACTGGTTGTACGGGCTCACGTCCATTGCATACTTTCTAAATCTGGAAGCTGTATTGCAGTTGCTGCACCACGACCCATACTGGTTGTATAATCCTCAGCTAGTGGCTGCAATGTTCACAATAGTGCTAATCATTGGCATCATGCAAGCCTACAAACTTATGTACAAAAACGCGCACTCTACTCTGATAGCGGAGCCAGTGGCTATCCTTCGTAGTGCGTAGCGAGGCATAGATGGTAATCTAGAAACAGGAGCGAGTACGTATATCTGGCACAATCGGGTGAAGCATCTACCCGGAGCCTTACCATGCAGAGTATTATTGCGTTTTTACTATCCCTGTCTTTATTGGCCTGTACGCACACCGATGTAGCGCCCACGCCAACTGTACCACCAGCGCCGGCTGCTACAGTCAGTTTTTTATCCTTAGGCGATTCCTATACCATTGGCGAGGGCGTGGCTGAACAGGCCCGTTGGAGTGTGCAACTGGCGCAGCAACTGCGCCAGCACGGCACCAATGTAGCCGCGCCCGACCTTATTGCCCGCACCGGTTGGACAACCCAGGACCTGCAACGGGCCATGGCGGCCTCCGATAATCGGCGTACCTACGGGCTGGTGTCATTGCTGATTGGCGTCAATGACCAGTACCAGGGCGAGCGTGCCGCCGACTATCGGCCTCGTTTGCGCGAACTGCTGCAAACGGCTACACGCTTTGCCGGCGGCAGCCCCGGCCGGGTAGTTGTACTCTCCATCCCAGACTGGGGACACACGCCTTACGCCCAAGGGCGAAACCGGGTACAGATTGGACAGGAAATCGACCAGTTCAACGAGGTGGCACGACAGGAGTGCCAGCAGGCCGGTATTGCCTTCGTAGACATTACCGGCCTCACGCGCGCCGCCACTAACGATGCCTCGCAGTTTGCGCCCGATGGCCTACATTATTCTGGTTTGCAGATGGCAAAATGGGCGGAGGCAACACTACCGGTTGTGCAGAAACTAGTATCTACAAACGCAAAATAGGTGCAGAAGCAAGTGCTGCCATAGTGGCTAATCGTGTGTTAGTGCACTGGTCGCTTGAGGCATTTAGGCAGATGCTACAACTATCGTATTAGGCAGGCAGTATACTTATTTCGTCGAAATCTATACATCCTGCAAAGTATTCTGTTCTACAGCAGAAACCGTAGCTAAGGGCCTCGCAGATTGTTGTTGGCATTGTGCTGAATGCTCGCCAGAAGTTACACTCATTTTTTGCCCTCTTTTTGAAACCATATGCGCCAAACCTTACTCACTTCTATTGTGTGTGCCAGTCTGTTGCCCGCCGCCGCGTGGGCCCAGACGCAGACCGTAACCGGCCGCGTGACTGGCCCCACCGGTGCCGCCCTACCCGGCGTAACGGTGCTGGAAAAAGGTACCAGCAACGGCACCTCTACCGACGCGGACGGCCGCTACCGCCTGGCAGTGCCTACGTCGGCTACCCTCATTTTCTCGGCCATTGGGCAAACCTCACAGGAAATCCCATTAAATGGCCGCTCCGTGCTCAACGCCCGCTTGCAGGACGCCAGCACCGACCTTAGCGAGGTGGTGGTAACCGGCTCACGCGCCACCGAGGGTCGTTCCAACATCCTTACCACGGCACCGGTCGATGTTATTTCGGCCCGCGAGATTAAAGCCTTTGCCCAGACCGATGTGAGCCAAGTGCTTACCTACGTGGCGCCTTCTTTTCAATCGTCGCGGCAGGCTATTGCCGATGGTACCGACTTTGTGGATCCGGCCAGTCTGCGCGGCCTCGGTCCCGACCAAGTGCTGGTGCTGGTGAACGGCAAGCGTCGCCACAACTCGGCCTTGGTAAACATCAACGGTACGGTGGGTAGGGGCTCGGTGGGCACCGACCTCAACGTAATTCCCACGGCCAGCATCAAGCGCATCGAAGTGCTGCGCGATGGTGCCTCAGCCTTATATGGCTCTGATGCCATTGCGGGCGTTATCAACATTCAGCTCAAAGACGACTCGACGGGCGTGACCAGCACCGGCTACTACGGCCAGACGGTGGAAAGTGACGGCAAAACCGAGCAAGTTGATATCAATGTGGGCATTGGCCTGAACAAGCGCGGCTTTCTGGACCTGAGTGGGCAGCTTCTGAATCGTGGCTACACCGACCGCTCCTTTGCCGACCGGACGCCACTGATCTACCTGGGTAGCGGCGGGGCCTACCCGGCTTCTGCCAACACGGAGGAGGCTCGTCGCGCCCTCAAGGCGCAAGACGACGCGCTGGTAGCAGCCAATGGCTACGACCGGCGAAACCTGCGCGTGGGACAATCGGCCACGCGCAACTTTGGCGGCTTCCTAAACGGGGCCTACCGTCTGGGGCGCGGCTATGAGGTATACCTATCGGGGGGCGCGTCGTACCGCACGGGCAAGGGCTCAGGCTTCAGCCGCCTACCCAACCAGGCCACGCAGAGCGACCTGACCATCTTCCCAAACGGCTACCTACCCTTCATCAACACTACTATCTACGACCAGTCGGCTATTGTGGGCGTGCGCAATACATTCGGCGGTTTTGCGGTTGATCTGAGCAACACCTTCGGCCGCAACGAGTTGCGCTACGACGTTAGCAACTCCGTGAATGCCTCCCTGCCCCAGGGACCCGGCATTGTGAACCCCATGGACTTCTACGCGGGCCGACTGGCGTTTCTGCAAAACACTACCAACCTAAGCGTATCGCGGCGTTTTATGGATGTGGGGCCGTTGGCTAGCCTAAACGTAGCCGCCGGGGGCGAGTTTCGGTACGATAACTTCCTGATTGGCAAGGGTGAGTACGCTTCGTATATCAATGGCGGCCGCAGAATAAACGGTGCGCCTACCGCCTCTGGTGCTCAGGTATTTCCAGGGTATCAGCCCCAGGACGAAGTGAACAAGGGCCGCACCAACGTGGCGGGCTACCTCGATTTTGAAAGCGACATCACGGATAAGCTGCTGGTGCATTTGGCCGGCCGGGCCGAGCGCTACAGCGACTTTGGCGGCAACGTGAGCGGCCAGTTGGGCGCCCGCTACAGCATTTTGCGCACGGTGGCTGTGCGCGGCTCCATTGGCAATGGTTTCCGTGCGCCCTCGTTGCAGCAGCGCTACTTCACCAACACCAGCACGCAGTTTATCAGTGGATTACCCAACCAGGTGCTCACCGTCAACAACGACAACCCCATTGTGCGCAACAGTTTTGATGACCCGAGCCAGCGTGGGTTTGGGGTAGGGTCGCTGAAACAAGAGAAGTCGAAGAACTATAGCTTGGGCCTGACCAGCAGCATCGGCCGCACGTTCACGCTGACGGTAGACGCCTACCAGATTGATATTCGCGACCGGATTGTGCTGTCATCACAGTTTGCCAAAAGTAACCCAGCCGTTACGCCGCCTACCATTGTCGACCAGATTCTGGCGGGTCGCGACGTGAGCCGGGTGCAGTTCTTTGCCAATGCTGTGAATACCCGCACCCAAGGCATTGATATTGTGGCTAATGAGCGCCTGCCCTTGGGCGAGAACAGCCGCCTGACGCTGACGGCCGCCGCCAACTTCAACAAAACGGAAGTGACCAGTTTCAACAGTACGTCCTCTACCATCAACAACGACCAGACGGTAGGCACCGGCAACCTGCAAAACACGCTCTTCGACCGGCAACAGCGCACCCGCCTCGAATACGGCAACCCGCGCAGCAAAATCAACCTGTCGGCGGCGTATACCCGCGGTATTTTCGGCGTGGAGGCCCGCACGGTACGCTTCGGCGAAATCCGCTCGGCCGACGCCAACCCGGCCCGCGCCAACCTCGACCAGACCTTCTCAGCCAAATGGATTACCGACCTGACGCTGAATGCGCAAATTACCAAGCAAATAGGACTGGCCATCGGCTCCAACAACCTGTTCAACGTGTATCCCGACAAGATTTACGTGAATCCGCGCAACGACCCAAACAATTTCTCAGTTGACCCCAATCTGAGCTATAGTTCTTCGCTGGACAACTCCAACCGAGGCCGTTATTTATACAGCGCCAACCAGTTTGGCTTCAACGGCGCGTTTTACTTTGCCCGCGTAAGCGTTTCGCTGTAAGTGCAAGACTGCTAAGCAAAAGGGCCAGCCTTCTGAGAAGGCTGGCCCTTTTGCTTAGGGTAGGAAGCTATGGGACTATTGCCCGCCAGTAGTCGCCGCCGAGTTACTATCCAGAATCTGAAACAGCTCGTTGAGCTTGGGCGTGAGGATGATTTCCGTGCGACGGTTCAGGGCTTTATCGGCGGCGTTGTCGTTGGGGGCTACGGGTAGGTACTGCGAGCGGCCGGAGGCCGTCACGCGCTGGGGCGCTACCCCGCTCACGGTGAGCAAACGGGCAATTTCGGTGGCGCGCAGCACGCTCAGGTCCCAGTTGTCCTGCATGCCGGCCGTGCCACGCGTGATGGGTACATTGTCGGTGTGGCCTTCCACCACCACGTTCACATCGGGTTGCTCCTGTAGCACCTGGGCCAGCTTTTTGAGGGCATCCTGGCCTTTGGGGTCTACCTTGGTAGAGCCCGATTTGAACAGCAGTTGCTCCGAAAGTGACACGTATACTTTGCCGTTGCGCAACTCCACCTTCAGGTCGTTGGATTTGAAGCCGAGCAGCGCGTTGTTGACTTTGGCGCGCAGGTCGTTCACGGCTTTGTCTTTGGCGGCCAGCGCCTGCTGTAACTCCGCCAGGCGGGCTTCGCGGGTTTTCAGATCAGCATTCAGCTGGTCGATTTGCGTGCGGCTTTTTTTCAGGTTCACGTCCAGCTCGCCTAGCTCGGCTTCGCGGCGGGCCAGGTCCTTGGCTACCTTGTCGTAGTCGGCCGATTTGTTGGCCATGGCCCGGTCGCTGTTCTTGAGCAGCTTGTCGTACGAGTCGTTCAGCTCGCCATACAGGCTCTGCGTTTTGCGCAGGATGTTGCCCGTTTGCGTAGAATCATTCACGAGGCGCTTCTTGTCGAGGCGCAGTTGGGCCAGCTCGTCGTTGGCTTTCTGCAACTCGGCCACTGCCTGGCGTTGGCGCTTTTCCAGATCTTCTTTGGCTTGCTGGGTAGCGGTTTGGCGAGCCTGCAATTCATCGTATTTGCGGGAGGCTACGCAGCTGGGTAGGGTAGTAGAAGCAGCCACTACAAGCGCGGCTAAGGTCAGCGAAGAGAATTTATACACGGAATAAACGTAGGTGAAACAGCAAGAGTAACGGAATAGTCCGATAGGGCCTACCCTGTAGCAAGGTAGCCAGTTGCGGGGGCAACTTCCAATTCTTCTGGCTGGCTCAAATCAAATTTCGGACTATCTTTGTTCTTGCTCGATGCTAATTACAGCGTTATAAGTCAGATAGTTAGCTTAAATTTCTGTCTGAGTTTTAGAAATAGCCAAGCAATTCTTCCGGCCAAAAATCCGGCCCGTAGCCACCCGGCGTAGTATCTTTGTCGTCACACGCTAGTATCCGCCCCTCAATCTTTACCTGATGTCTTGGTTTAAACGCGTAGAAAAAGGCATTGTCACGCCCACGGAGGAAAAAAAGGAAACCCCCGACGGCTTGTGGTACAAGTGCCCGGAATGCAAAACCGTGGCCACCATGGCCGAGCACAAGCGCCTGCTCTACACCTGCGCCAACTGCAACCACCACGACCGCATCAACTCAGCCGAGTATTTCGAGGTGCTGTTTGATGACAACCAGTTTACGGAACTGGACGCCGACCTCACTTCCGGCGACCCGCTGCACTTCGTCGATACCAAGCCCTACCCCCAGCGCGTGGCGGCTACCGAGCGCGCCACCGGCCTGCACGATGCCGTGCGCACGGCGTATGGCCGCAGCCAGGGTGCCGAGCTGGTGATTGCCTGCATGGATTTCAAATTTATTGGCGGCTCCATGGGCTCGGTGGTAGGCGAGAAGATTGCCCGCGCCATCGACTACGCCCGCCAGCACCGCATCCCGTTCCTGATGATCAGCAAATCGGGGGGCGCGCGCATGATGGAAGCCGGCTACTCTCTGATGCAGATGGCCAAAACGTCGGCCAAGCTGGCCCTGCTTTCCGAAGCCGGTGTGCCCTACGTATCCTTGCTCACCGACCCCACCACGGGCGGCGTAACGGCCTCGTTTGCCATGCTGGGCGATTTTAATATTGCCGAGCCGGGTGCACTCATTGGTTTCGCCGGTCCGCGCGTGATCAAAGAAACCATTGGCAAAGACTTGCCGAAAGATTTCCAAAGCTCCGAGTTCGTGTTGGAGCATGGCTTCCTCGATTTCATTGTAGATCGTAAAGACCTGAAGCAGAAGCTGGCCGATTTGCTGCACCTGCTACGCCTTGCCGCAGTGGCAGAGCCTGCAACCGCGACGGCAGCCCGCCGTTAGAGTAATTGCCGGCAAAAGCGGCAAGCTTTTTGAAAAAGCCTCTTCAACTGTATTATTCACATGTTGAAGAGGCTTTTTTTGTGTTGAGGTGCTTGACTTAGATAGCCTTACAGATAGAAAGCAATTTCGAACAAACATTTTCGGCCGAAGTACAGTACCCAACACCGGACAACCATCGTTTCTCTTTCCCTACATTTTTCACCAAAGTTCCTACTGATGAAATCTCCTAACGCAATTATTTCGCTGTGCCTGGCACTGATGCTGTTTTTGGGCTCGTGCGCTACTTCGCGCAACCCCAACATTCCGGACGCCAACGGCACTGGCCCACGCAAAACCGGCATGAATAAAACCACTAAGGGTGGCTTGCTGGGTGCTGGTGGCGGCGCTGTAGTAGGTGGCGTACTCGGCCGCGTAATCGGCGGCTCGGGTGGTACAGCTGCCGGCGCTATTATTGGTGCTGCCGTAGGTGGTGGTGCTGGTGCCCTCATTGGCCGCAAAATGGACAAGCAGGCCGAAGAGTTACAGCGCGATATGCAGAACGCTAAGGTAGAGCGCGTGGGCGAAGGCATTAAAGTGACCTTCGACTCGGGCATCCTGTTCGATACCAACAAATCGGATCTGCGTCCAGCTTCAATGACGGAAATCCAGAAGATGGCTACTACCCTGAAGAAGTACCCCGACACCAACATCCTGGTAGAAGGCCACACCGACAACACCGGCACCGACGCCATCAACGACCCCTTGTCGTTGCGCCGCGCCCAGGCCGTGGCCAACTACACGCAGACGCAGGGCGTAGATGCTTCGCGCATCACTACCAACGGCTACGGCTCGAAGCAGCCCATTGCGGATAACTCGACGGAAGCTGGTCGTCAGGCCAACCGCCGCGTAGAAATTGCCATTTTCGCCAACGAAAAAATGAAAAAGGCTGCCGAAAACGGCACGCTGTAAGCTCAACTATAGCGTAAGGCAAAGGGCTACTCCACACCGGGGTAGCCCTTTTGCGTGTAAGAGTTCGGCAAAAAGGAGCATACCTCAACTTGAAGTAGTAGCCTTACGTTATAAAGCCTAAATTTTTCTCATTCAGGCCGTTTTTGCGCCTTTTATGATAGCAAGACCATGAAGAAGTTACGTTTGCTCGCCCTTGCCGGCGCTTGTTTTTTTATGACAGAATGCCGGACTAGCACGGCCGTAGGCGCTGGTGCTGGTGCCGTAGGTGGCGGCCTGATTGGTGGTGGCAAAGGCGCGGCCATTGGGGCTGGGGTAGGCGCTATAGGTGGTTCGCTCTATGGCAAAAGTCGCGATAAGAAAAAACGCGAGCAGCGCCGGGAAGAACGCCGTAACCGTCGCAATAACTAGCCCAGCAATATACTTCGCGGGCAATAGCAGCAGAAGGACTATCCACGATGGGTAGTCCTTCTGCTTTTAGCGTTGGTATCAAATACCGTATTTCGCTGCTAGCGCAGTGGCGAACCAGAAGACTCCAAAGGGCAATTATTTGATAATCAAAAAGCAACTAAGAATTGTGCTGAAGGCATAACAAATAGGGGGATTTTGGCAAGGTGGTTGCCAATAGGCCCATAGCAGTCCGGTGCTGTGCGTATTCTCTCCCATTTATTTGATTTTCATGAAAACTTCCCGTTCCATCCTTTCTTTGCTGCTAGCGTTGCTCTTGCTGGGTAGCCACTTCGCCGAAGCGCAAACCACCACCAAAAAGCCCATGAGTAAAACCGCGAAGGGTGGCCTGCTGGGTGCCGGTGGTGGTGCCCTGGTGGGCGGCGTGCTGGGCCGTGTAATTGGTGGTAAAAACAGCACCGCTGGCGGTGCTATTATTGGCGCTGCTGTGGGTGGCGGTGCGGGCGCTCTTATTGGCCGCCGCATGGATAAGCAGGCGGCCGAGTTGAAGCGTGAAATGGCCGGTGCTACCGTGGAGCGCGTAGGCGAAGGAATCAAAATCACGTTCGACTCGGGTATCTTGTTTGCCAAGAACTCTTCGACGCTGACCTCTGCCGCGCAGGAAAACATTGCCACCTTGGCTGCTACCCTCAAAAAATACGGCGACACCAACGTACTGGTAGAAGGCCACACCGATAACACTGGCACCGACGCCATCAACAACCCGTTGTCGCAGCGCCGGGCGCAGGCTGTGGCTAATTACACCCAGAGCCAAGGCGTAGACGCTTCGCGCTTCCAGGTGACCGGCTACGGCTCGAAGCAGCCGATTGCCGATAACTCGACGGAGGCCGGCCGTAGCGCCAACCGCCGTGTGGAAGTGGCTATTTATGCCAATGAGAAATTGAAGAAAGCGGCCGAGAAAGGCACTATCTAATACAATTCGCGTTGCCAGGTACTACAGTCGGCGGCTTTCCTACCCAGGGAAGCCGCTGCTTTTTTTGGGGGTAGGGAGGCAACTCCGCGGGGCGCTTGTGGGTAGAAAGCACATGACCAACGCCGCCCCGCTTTCGCCCGCCCAGAAAACCTGGCAAAACCACCTGATCCTAAACGATTTTTACGGCGAATTATCCTCCACCCCGCGGCGCACACCCATGCGCGAGTTGATCAGCACGGTGTTGTCGCATCGCACCACGCACGCCGACGAGGAACTGGCCTACTCCCGTATGCTGGAAACCTTCGGCGACTGGGAAGGCGTGCTGGCCGCGCCTACCCCCGAGTTGGCCCACGCCATCCGTACCACGCGCTGGCCCGATACGCAGGCGCCACGCATCCAAGATATTCTGCGCCGCATCAAGGCCGAACGGGGCGAGTTTACGCTGGATTTCCTGGCCGACTGGCCCACCGAACAGGGCTTGCAGTGGCTGACCGACATGCCCGGCATCGGCCTGAAAACGGCCTCACTGGTGTTGCTGTTCAACTTCCAAAAGCCCGTATTGCCAGTCGATACGCACGTGCACCGCATTGCCCAGCGGGTAGGGATGATTGGGCCAAAGGTTTCGGCGGAGCGGGCGCACAAGCTGCTGTTGGAGCAACTGCCCCAGGATGCACGCGTACTGCTCAACTTTCACAAGCATAACTACTGGCACGGCCAGCGCGTGTGCCTCTACACCAAGCCTGACTGCGCCCGCTGCCCGCTCAAAGCCTTCTGCGACTATTACATGGAGCACTATGGGCCGGCCACGCCTGAGGCGCTGGCTGCTACCCCCAAGCGCTGGGATACGGCCTGGGGGGAGTTGCCACATTAGCTTCTGTTAAGCAGCAGGCTATATTAAGCTCTATACTATCTCAATAGATCAATTCTGGCTTTCACTTCATCATGAAAGGCATGCAGGGAGGTAGGGACATTCGCTTTGTTAGCGTCCATGTACCAATATCTTTTCTCCCCATCCTGTTGTATTTCCACATAGTACGTGTAAGCATCAAGTATCGCAACAATGTTGACGTCTCCATTTGGCATGGCTAGCAAGCTTGCTGGGATCTTGTCCGATAAACCCTTAACCTGATCATATAAGGCTTGACTCCTCAATGCGTACTTCCCTTGACGGTCCGGATGTGGATAGGCAGGAATAGTGTCTTCATACAAGTGTTGCTGCACGTTGTCAAGCTTGTATGTTTTAAAGCATTCACCAGAGCACTCCTGGGAGAAGGCTCCAAATACTATGTAATCTGATTTAGGGGAAGTTTCTTCTTTTGAGCACGCAGAAAATAGGGACAAGCTCAAGAGGATAGCGGCGATTTTTAATAGTCTCATGTGAAATTAAGTATAGATGGTGTTAATGGTAGAGCCTTCCGCAACCAATAAGGTTGCAAGGCTTGCCATGTAGTATCAGGTAATATCTACCTTCGTATTCTTATGCGCCTTGTTCGTCATCCGGTTCTGTGCAATTATTACGTCACCTACCGGTGCAATGCGAAGTGCTCATTCTGTGATATTTGGGAGAAGCCATCGCCCTATATCAAGCTGGAAGATGTAGAGCAAAACCTGCGCGACTTGAAGCGGCTGGGCGTGTCGGTGGTGGATTTTACGGGTGGTGAGCCGCTGCTGCATCGCCAGATACACGAGTTTGTGGGGCTGGCGCACGACATGGGCTTCATCACCACGCTCACCACCAACTGTCTGCTCTACCCCAAATACGCCGAGCGGCTGCGCGGCAAAGTAGACATGCTGCACTTTTCTCTCGATGCCTCCGAGAAAGAAGTGCACGACCGGGGTAGGGGCGTGGCTTGCTACGATTTTGTGCTGGAAAGCATCCGGGTGGCACGGGAGTTGGGCGAGCGGCCGGATATTCTGTTCACCGTTTTCCGCGAAAACCTGAAGGACCTGGAAGCCGTGTACCGCGACATCGCGCAGCCCAACAAGCTGATGCTGATTCTGAACCCAGCTTTTGAATACAACGGCGTAGACACCGGCGAGCAGCTGACGATTGAAGAGCTAGATTACCTTTCCGCTTTTGGTCGTCGCAAAGGTGTGTATCTCAACGAGGCCTTCATTCAACTCCGCCGCGACGGCGGCAACCACGTGGCCGCGCCCGTGTGCCGTGCCGCCAGCACTACCCTGGTTATCTCGCCCAGCAACGAGCTGGTGCTACCCTGCTACCATCTGGGCCAGCAGAAGTTTCCGGTAGAGGGCCGGTTGTTTGACCTCTACAACTCCACCGAAGTGCAGCGCCTTGCCGCGTTGGAAGGCCGCCTACCCCAGTGCGAAGGCTGCACCATCAACTGCTACATGCAGCCCAGCTTCGCCGTCGAAACCAGTAAGTATTTCTGGCAGGCCCTACCCAGCACCGTGAAGTATAACGTAGCCAAAGGCACCTGGAAACGGATGCTGACGCGGTGAAGTGGTGAGTGGTGAGTGGCAAGGTCATCCTGAGCTTGCGAAGGACCTTATCACGCCAGAACGACAAGCGTACCAACGACTCGTTCAACTGGCAGAAGGTCCTTCACTGCGTTCAGGATGACAACCGTATTTTTACGTACCATCTCACTACTCACCACTCACCATCTCACCACTCCTTATGCTTCTCCTACCTGTTCGCGGAAAACAACCTGAAATTGGTCCTGACTGCTACGTGGCCGATAATGCTACTATTGTGGGCGATGTGGTGCTGGGCGCCCGCTGTACCGTGTGGTTCAACGCCATTATTCGCGGCGACGTGAACAGCATCCGCATCGGCGAGCAGACTAATATCCAAGATGGTGTGGTGATTCACTGCACTTACCAGCGGGCAGCTACGGTCATTGGTAGCCGCGTAAGCATTGGGCACCGCGCCATCGTGCACGGCTGTACTGTGGAAGACGACGTGCTAATTGGCATGGGCGCCATCGTGATGGACCACGCGGTGGTAGGCACGGGCTGCATTATTGCGGCTGGCGCGGTGGTGCTGGAAAACACGCAGTGCGAGCCGGGCTACCTCTACGCCGGCATTCCGGCCCGCAAAATCAAGCCCGTGACCGACGAGCAGCGCGCTACCATTCAGCGCACGGCTGATAACTATGTGCAGTACGCAAGTTGGTTCAAGGTAGAAAACCAGATAAAATAAAAAGGTCGTCCTGCTGAGCTTGTCGAAACATCTCTACCATAAATAATTACTATCAGTAGAGATGCTTCGACAAGCTCAGCAGGACGGCTTATTCGCCAACTTTTCCTACAAATCCAGCTCCTCGGCCGTCTCCTCCAGCTCCTGCGGACGCGTTACGCGAAGCTGTACCAGCTCTACGGCGCGGCGGGAGCGTTGCAGCACCCGGAATTCGTAGTTGTCGAGGATGGCCGTGTCGCCTACGTCGGGAATGTTGCCGTAGATCATGTTCAGCAGGCCGCCTACCGTCTCGTAGTCGTCACCTTCGGGGAGAGGGTAGGGGAGATACTCGTTGGCATCGGGGATGGGTGTGGCGGTATTCACGCGGTATTCGTTTTCCGATACCTTTTCCACCACCGGCACTTCGTTGTCGTACTCGTCCTGGATTTCGCCTACCAGCTCCTCAATGATGTCCTCAATCGTCACAATACCCGACACGCCACCAAACTCATCGCTCACGATGGCCATGTGCATGTGCTTGCGCTGAAACTGGCGCAGCAAGCGGTTGATTTTCTTGGTTTCCGGTACGAAATAGGCTGGCCGCATAATGCGCGACACTACAATCGGCTCGCTACGGCGCACAATCTGTAGCAAGTCTTTCACGTAGAGCACACCCACGATGTTGTCGATGCTATCCTCGTACACCGGAATGCGCGAGTAGCCTTCGCTGTACGCAATTTCCAGTACCTGATCCTGAGGCGCGTTGATGTCGATGGCTGCAATCTTGGTGCGGGGCACCATAATCTGCTTCACCATGCGGTCGTTGAACTCGAATACATTTTCGAGCAGCTCGTGCTCCGAGTCCTGCAACTCGCCGCTTTGCATGCTTTGGTCGAGCAGCAGGCGCAGTTCCTCGGTGGTGTGCACCTCGGAGCTGTGCGAAACTTGTCCGCCAAACAGGCCGGCCACGGCGTTGGAGAGCTTGTTGAGCACCCAAATCAGCGGAAATGTGATGATGTAAAAGCCACGCAGCGGCGCGGCAATGGCCATCGAAATAGTCTCGGGCTTCTGGATGGCCAGTACCTTGGGGGCCTGCTCGCCAATTACGATGTGCAACGACGTGATGACGATAAACGAGGCGGCTACCACCGAAAACGTGTGTACCGTCACGTCGCTCACGCCAATGCCCAAGCTATGCAAAATGCTCAGTACCACATCCGATACCACGCTCTCGCCAATCCAGCCCAGTGCCAACGATGCCAGCGTAATGCCTAGCTGCGTGGCCGAGAGGTAGGCATCTAGGTTTTGCAGCATGCTCAGCGTGAGGGTAGCCAGGCGGTTGCCGCCCTGGGCCTTCAGCTCAATCTGCGAGCTGCGCACTTTCACCAGCGCAAACTCAGCTGCCACAAAAAATCCATTCAGCAAAACAAGCAGAATGGTAAACAAGATCTTTAAGCCCATAGGTGCGGACGCTGCAGCTCACGCGGCTCAGCGCCCTTTGTATCGCAAAAATACGAGATTATTGGCAAGCGGTTGGGGCAGTCGGCTGTTAAGTAAGTAAGCTGCCGTTTCAAACCTCTGCTGGTGAAAGCGGTTAGCTCCGCAGGATAATGTGTCAGCGTGCAACTCTGACACACTAATTTTGTGTTAGTTCCTACCGTTCTTTGTGCTACGCAAGCTCTGCCGTGTCGAAAAAAAGTTTATGTCTATTCTCAAAAAGCTAGTACCGCTGCTGGTGCTGTTGTTATTGCCGCTGTGGCCCGTTGCCGCGCAAGTGCTCACGCCCACCAAGCTCACGGCCGCCGTCAGCAAAACCACCGCGAAGGTAGGCGACGAAATCGACCTGATTGTGAATGCGCGCATGGATGCCAACTGGCACCTATACGCCACCAACTTCGACCCCGATCTGGGGCCAACGGTTTTCACGCTCACCATTCCTAAGAATGCCGCGTACGCGCTGGTCGGCCCGCCGAAATCGGTAGGGGAGAAGAAGAAATTCGACGACGTGTTTAAGGGCGACGTCACGTATTTTGAAGGCACAGGCCAGATCAAGCAGCGCATCAAAATTCTCCAGCCTGGCACCCTCACCATCAAAGCGGAAGCCGACTACCAAACCTGCACCGATGTAGACGGACGTTGCGTGCCTGGCAACGATGCGCTTTCGTTTGGTCCGATTACGGTAACCGGCACGGCTGCTACCCCCAGCACGGGAGCCGTAACGCCACCCGCCACCTCCACATCGACCACTACCTCTCCCACGGCGACGCCCACGATGCCTACCGCCACGGCGGCCGTAACGCCCGAATCTACGACGGCAATGGCCGCAACCGATGCCACCCCGGCACCTACTGCCGATACGGCTACCCTGGCCTCTGCAGCAACTGCGGAGCTGGCTGCGAGTCCGGCGGCTGTTACGGCGGTTCCTACCCCGGCAGCTTCGGTAGCGGCCACGGCCCCGGCTGTCGATCCGGCGGCGGGCGGCTTGTGGGCTTTTGCCTTCGGTGCCTTCGTATTTGGGCTGGGTGCGTTGATTACGCCCTGTGTTTTTCCGCTGATTCCGATGACGGTTTCGTTTTTCACCAGCGGGGGCGACAGCCGGCAGCGGGGCATCACGAAGGCCGTGGTCTACGGCTTGTCCATCATCTTTATTTATGTAGTGATTGGCCTGCTGGTGACGGTGTTGCTGGGGGCCGATGGCCTCAACCTTATCAGCACGCACTGGTTGCCCAACCTGATTTTCTTCGCGGTTTTCGTCACGTTTGGCTTGTCGTTTTTGGGCTTGTTCGAGATTACCTTACCCCATGGCATGGTCAATAAGATTGACGCGCAGGCCGACAAAGGCGGCTGGGGCGGCGTGTTTTTCATGGCCCTCACGCTAGTAGTGGTGTCGTTTTCGTGCACGGGCCCCATTGTGGCAACTATTCTGAGCTTGGCTGCGCAGGGCCAGCGCGTGACACCGGTGGTTGGGATGCTAGGCTTTTCGCTGGCGTTTGCGCTGCCGTTCACGTTGTTTGCCATCTTTCCGGCCTGGTTGAAAAGCCTACCCCGCTCCGGCGGCTGGCTGAACACGGTGAAAGTGGTGCTGGGCTTTGTAGAGCTGATGCTGGCGCTGAAATTCCTGAGCATGGCCGACCTCGCCTACCATTGGAACCTGCTCTCCCGCGACCTATACCTCACCATCTGGATTACGCTTTCGGGCCTATTGGGCCTCTACCTGCTGGGCCGCTTCAAACTCTCCCACGACTCCGACCTGCCTCACCTGAGCGTTGGCCGGCTGCTGATGGCCGTGCTGGCGTTTGGTTTTATGGTGTACCTGGTGCCGGGCCTGTTTGGCGCACCGCTGCCGCTGCTGGCCGGCTACCTGCCGCCCCAAACCAGCCACGATTTCTCGCTGGCCTCGGCTGCTACCCCTATGGCGCCGGCTACCTCCGCTACCAACACGCTCTGCGAAGAGCCCCGCTACGCCGACTTCCTGGAGTTGCCCCACGGCCTACACGGCTACTTTGACCTGGCCCAAGCCCAGCGCTGTGCCCGCGCACTGGATAAGCCCATCTTTATCGACTTCACCGGCCACGCCTGCGTGAACTGCCGCAAGATGGAAGCCACCGTGTGGAGCGACCCGCAAGTACTCAAGCGCCTGCGCGACGACTACGTGGTAGTGGCCCTGTACGTAGACGACAAAGCCGCCCTACCTGCCAACGAGCAGTACACCTCCGCCCACGACGGCAAGGAAAAAACCACGCTCGGCAAGAAAAACGCCGACTTACAGCTTACCGGTTTCAACGTAAACGCCCAGCCCTACTACGTGCTGCTGGACCCCAACTCCCCCGCCGACTTAGCGCATACGCTGGCGCCGCCCATTGCCTACGAGCCCGATGTGGCCGCTTTCGTGCGCTTCCTGGATGCTGGCTTGGCGCAATACAAGCGGCAAAACCAGCCGGTGGCGACCCGTTAGAGGCAGCCTTTGCCGTGTCCTATTTGTCTATTGCTCAGTGAAAGAGGAAACAGCGTCAGCTTCTGTTTCCTCTTTTGCGTTATTTCGGTCCACTGCTACTCTGCTTGTTGCGCTGTCTTATGAAAAATTACCTGTTGGTTTTCCTGCTTCTGTGGTGTGCTGTTGCCGGTAGGGCGCAAACCGCTGCCCCCGACCCAAACCGCATCACGCTGGTAATTCATGGCGGTGCGGGCACTATCACACGGGCTAATATGTCGCCGGAGAAGGAACAGGCCTACCGCACCGTGCTGAACCAAGCACTGCAAACTGGCTACGCTGTGCTGAAGAAAGGCGGTACCTCGCTGGACGCCGTGCAGGCTACCATTCAGATAATGGAAGACTCTCCGCTGTTCAACGCGGGCAAGGGGGCGGTTTTCACGCACGAAGGCCGCAACGAAATGGATGCTGCCATCATGGACGGCAACACGCTGAAGGCTGGGGCCGTGGCGGGCGTTACGGTAGTACGCAGCCCCATTACGGCGGCTCGTGCCGTGATGGATCAGTCGGAGCACGTGATGCTGGCTGGCCAGGGCGCCGAGCAATTTGCCAAGGAAAAGGGCTTGGCTATTGTTGACCCTGGCTATTTCTACACCGAAGCCCGCCACCAACAGCTCGAAAAAGCCTTGGCCGCCGAGAAAAGCGCCGGCACACCCGATCAACTGAACACCCCGACAAAAACCGAAGTATCGCCGGTGAAGAAAGCCAAAACCAAGTTGAAGCCCGGTAAATCTCAGAGTGCTGCCCCCTACGAAGACCAGATCTTCACGGAGGGTAGGAAATACGGTACTGTGGGTGCCGTGGCCGTAGATCAATATGGTAACCTAGCCGCCGCCACCAGCACCGGCGGCATGACCAACAAGCGCTACGGCCGCATTGGCGATGCCCCCCTTATCGGGGCCGGTACCTACGCCGATAACAACGCCTGCGCTGTATCGTGCACGGGCTGGGGCGAGTTCTTCATCCGTGCCACCGTAGCCCGCGACGTAGCTGCCCGCATGGAGTATCAAAAGGTCCCCCTGGCTCAGGCCGCGCAAGCCACCATCGGGAAGGTAGGAAAAATGGGAGGCGATGGTGGTCTGATTGCCGTAGACCGCCAGGGAAATATTGCCATGCCGTTCAATTCAGAAGGCATGTATCGGGGCTACATCAAAGCCAACGGCGACGCGCAGATCCTGATTTATAAGGAGTAAGCATCTGCTGACAAACAGAATTTTGCAGGGTTATAAGATAGCCTTCCCTGATGAATGCAATAATTGTAATGAAACGACTGTTTTATTAAAGAAAATGCCTGAACTTTGCGTTGCTTTCTATCCTACCAGGGTAGAGAGTTTGCAAATGTTACAGCCCTGTGCTTAGAAAAGGGCAAAAAGAAAGGCTGCACCCACCCAGATGCAGCCTCCTAATAAAGAACGTACCCACCCAGATACGTCCTGGTACTCTTCCACTTCCCAAAATCCACCCAAAAAAGCTGTAGAAGAAGGATTCGAACCTCCACGGTGTAGTTAGCCGGCCGCCGGACCAGTTTATCCCGAATCACCACCCGCGAGAGAGGCGGGCATGTCTGCCAGTTTCATCATTCTACAGTGTCTGCTGTACTCATCCGCCGTTCGCGTTTGATTATGACAAATGTAGTAGTTGAATCGTTATTATAAAATTTTATCAGGCATTTGCTATAAAATTTACATTAAATTTAATAAAAGGCAATATATATTGCCAAACGCTTAAACCCACCGCTGAAAAATGGCCCGCAATTACGAACTTGATGACACCGACCGCAAAATATTAGCGCTATTGATAGCAGATGCTAAAATGCCCTACACCGAAATTGCCCGTAAGGTGCACGTATCTGGTGGCACAGTACACGTGCGCATGGCCCGGCTAGAGGAGCTAGGAATTGTGCAGGGAGCTACCCTACGCATTGATTATGAGAAGCTTGGGTATGGCGTAACGGCTTTTATCGGTATCTATTTACTCAAAAGCTCGATGTACAATGGGGTAGCAGAAGAGATGAAAAAGATTCCGGAAATCGTGAGTATGAACTACACAACTGGCAACTATGGCATCTTTGCCCGCCTCGTGTGTCGTGATACGCAGCACCTGCGCGAGGTACTGCACGACCAGATTCAGTTGATTGAGGGTATCGAACGTACGGAGACGTTGATTTCTCTGGAAGAGTCGCTGAACCGCCCTATTCAGCTGCTGTAGCAATTCACTGCCGAATGCAGAAGCCCTACGGGACAGCGGATTTTCGCCGTCCCGTAGGGCTTCTTGAGTATATACTGGCTATACCAATTGGCACTTTGTGTTCTTTCTAGCTAGCAGCAGGTTTCGCCCAACCTGCTGCTCTCAGTGTCTATGCTCTGATTTTATTCTACTATTTGCTCTACACACACTACTGTTCTCTATTGGTATGTTCTATTTCATCTATGAATTATGCCAATTCATCGGCGTGAAAAAAATATGTTTTTAGGTAAGTCATTGTTATATAAAGGATTGTAGAAAGCAAGAGAAAAGGCGTTCAGAGTTGCTGGCATAAGGCTTGTTTTAGCACAGATAGCAATGGTTGCAACGCTGCTGATACACGGAAAGAATTGATTGTGAAACCTTTCCAGAATGACTTTCACTCTTTAAACTGCCTTTTCTCATGAAAACTTCCCTGCTTTCCTTCGCTGTTGCCCTGGGCTTGTTTGCCACTACTACCTCGTTTGCCGCCTCTCCCAAAGCCAACCACCACGACGACCGTCGGACAGAGCTGGCCCGCCGGAAAGAAGTGGAAGCCCGCCGCCGTTACGAGCTCGCCCAGCGCAAGCAAGAACAAGAACGCCAACGGCAAATAGCGATGGAGCGTGCGCGTCTCGAAGCCCGCCGCAACCAGGAGCGCCGCCTAGCTGCCGAACGTGCCCGCCGCGAGGCCGCCCGCCGCTACAACGACCGGCATGATGACCGTCGCAGCTATAGCTACAACCGCCACTAGAGTTGATGACAGATAAGCAAAAAGCCCCGTTCCTGGGTAGGAGCGGGGCTTTTTGCTTTAACAAAATAGAATGCCTTAGGCAACAGTTACCTGTGCATCCAGCTTTTGGGCTAATACGTGCTTTGGTACAGCACCTACTTGCTTATCTACGATCTGGCCGTTCTTGAAAACGAGCAGGGTAGGAATGCTGCGGATACCAAATTTGGCCGAAGTCTGGGGGTTGGAGTCTACGTCGACTTTGCCTACCACTACTTTGCCTTCATATTCGCCGGCCAGCTCTTCTACTACGGGGCCTACCATGCGGCAAGGGCCGCACCACTCAGCCCAAAAGTCGACCAGTACCGGCTTATCGGAGTTGATGATTTCGTCGAAGTTAGAATCGGTAATCTCGATTGCTTTGTGTCCCATGACAGTAGGGGGGTTGATGGTACAAGGTAAAATGCTTCTTACGAGCCTTGGGCCTGCAAGGTAGCAGATTGTGTGTGTAACATGCGAGTAGATGGAAAGTTCAGTTTTGCTACTTCGTACAGGCAAGTTGCCTCATCACTTGCCTGTACCCGTAGCAATAAAAGAGAGTAAGCTGGCCTACGCAACCTCATTCAATTGCGTACGATGCCGCATTTTGTAGAAGACGTATAGATTGAAAAAGTGCATTGCGCCTAGAATCAGAATGATAGTGCCGAGCTTTAAGCTAAGCGCCTCCACAGTTTGCTGGTAGCTGGCAATAGGGTCGGTGGTGCGAAGTGTAACGGTAGCGTACCCAATATTGATTAAGTAGAATCCCATCAGGAGCAGCTTGTTGACAGAGTCGGCCAGTTCTTGGTTGCCATCAAATATGTCGACCAGGAACGTGCGGCCGTGCCGGAACAGGGTTTGGGCTACCCAAAGCGTAAGCGCAATGGTGGCGGGCAAATAAAAAGCGTACAACAGCAGATAGTAGTTCATACAGCAAAGAAGAACATGAGGCGAATGTGTCGCCTCGGGTTGGAAAAAGAAGAGTTGTCTGTGTGAGGCGCGCGCGCAACTCAAGAAAGTAAATCAGCCAAGGCCGCTTCGCAGGTAGGGAAGCGAAAAGTGAAGCCAGCGGCCAGTAAGCGTTGGGGATACACTTTGCGACTTTTCAGGATGAGCTCGGTTTCGGTGCGTAGGAAGAAAGCGCCGAGTGCAAGTAGCCACGCGGGCTGAGGAAGACGCACTACCGGCCGAAAATGCTGGTAGAGCAACTGGTTGAAAGGGCGGTTGCGCACTGGATGCGGCGCGCATAGATTATAAACGCCAGTGGCTTCGGGTGCGCGCAGGAAAAATTCGACGGCCCGGCAAAAGTCCTCGCTATGCAGCCAGCTAATCCATTGCTGGCCAATACCCTGCGGCGAGCAAAGTCCCCACCGCGCTAGCCGTGCCAGCACCGGTAGCGCACCTCCTTGGCGGCTCAGTACAATAGCAGTGCGCAGCGCCACACGCCTTGTGGCTGGGGTAGGGGCTGCCCAAAATGCTTCTTCCCACGCCTTGGCTACCTCCTCCGAAAAATTACTGCCTACCTGACCCGCCATTTCCGTGTTTGCAGGTTGCTCGCCGGAAGTGTGCTGGTAAATGGTAGCAGTGGAAGAATTGAGCCAGACGGCCGGTGGGCGCTGGCACTGGGCTACTGCTTCGCCTAGTATGCGGGTGCTCTCCAGGCGACTTGCCAAGATGATGCGTTTGTTGGCATCTGTATACCGGCAATCAACTGACCGGCCCGCCAGGTTGATTAGCGCGGCCGCTCCTTCCAGCTCTTGCACCCACGCGCCAAGCGTTTGGCCGTCCCAGGAGACAATGTTCGGGTCGTGGCTCGGGGTGCGGCTCAGAACAACTACTTGGTAGTGTAAAGCCGTGAAATAGTCCCGTAGGCACTGGCCAAGAAAACCGTTTCCACCAGCAATGACAATTTTGGGAGCTTGCATACTAAGCGAATGAATAAGTTATTTTTATGGAATTTTCAATAAATATTGAAATATACAAGACAAAAAAAGGCCGCGTGTTACGGCCGCATGAGCTTCATGAAGTTGCTGAGAAACCAATTCTCATCGGCTTTGATGAGGGTAGAAGCCGCCCGGTCGGCAAAGCCCGCAAACTTCTCAATACTATCCACCATCGTGGTAAAAGCATTGAGCTCTTCTTGGGAAGAATCGGCGGAAGAATCCACGTGGCTGATTTCGCCCAGCACTCGCATCAGTGGCTCCAGCTCCCGCTTGCGCCGCTCTTTCAGAATCAGCGTAGCTACTTTATGAATGTCTTTTTCGGCTGAGAAAAACTCTCGCCGCTCACCAGGCCGCAGTTCCTTGCGCACGATGCCCCAATCCATAAGTGCCCGCACATTCAGATTCACGTTGCCCCGCGAAATCTGCAGCTGCTCCATGATATCATCCGCCGATAGTGCCTCGGGAGCTATAAGTAATAAGGCGTGTACCTGCGCCATCGTACGACTCACGCCCCAGGCTGAGCCTAGTGTGCCCCACCCTTCAATAAACCGGCTTTTTGCTTCATTGAGTTGCATGGTCCAAATGTGTATGTTTATTTTGAATTTTCAATAAAAATTGAAAATAATATTTTTTGAGTAGGGTAGGATGCTAAGAAGCAATTTTTACAAAAAGCTATTTCGACTTTTTAAACAGCCTGCGCACAAGTAAGAGGTCTTATCGTGCTATTCCTCGTGCTCTTCTATGCCCAATTGCGCGTTAATAAGCGGCGTTTTCGGGGCCAGGAAAAAGCCGGTGAGGCTGGCAAACATGATCGGAACGATGCTATGAAAGCCGGTGAGAGTAGCCAGTAGAATAGTGGTGCTGATGGGCGTGCGCGTGACACAGGCGTTAATTGCCGCCATACAGCTAATCAGAATCAGGGGTAGGTTTTGATCGGGATACCATGAGTTGATCAGCAGCCCTACCACCGCGCCTACGAAGAACAACGGAATAATAAAGCCCCCACGCCAACCCGACGTAACCGTGAAAGCAATAGCCAATACTTTAGCTACGAGTAGAGCCGCTAAGAATTGCAGCGAAAACGAAGTGTGGAGCAGTTCCGTCAGCTGATCGTGGCCGAAGTAACGCGATAAAGGAACGAAGTAGGCAATGATACCAATCAGCAACCCACCCACGGCCAGTTGCCAATAGATGGGTAGGCGCACCTTGCGGAAGCCTCTGCGGCACTGCCGGACCGTGAAGATAAACAGCCAACCAGCCGCCGTACCCGCCAGCGCGTAGAGGATGGCAAAGAAAAAGTCGTTGATGCTGGAAGGCGTGTAGAGCGGAAACACCCAGGTAGGACCCAGGCCGGTGTGCGTAATCAGCACGAAGATGACGTAGCTGGAGCAGCTGGCTACAAAGGCCGGAATCAGGGCTTGGTAGTACTCTACCACGTGCCGGTGGTGCAGGATTTCGAGCGCAAACAAGCTGCCGCCTAATGGGGCGCCAAATAGCGCCGTGAAGGCCGCGGCCATGCCTGCAATGGTGAGGGAGCGGAGGTCTTCGCCCCGCAAGCGAAATTTCTGGGCCAGCCACGTACCAGTAGATCCCACTACCTGCACCAGTGGTGCCTCGGGGCCCGCGCTGCCGCCGCTGGCAATACACAGCAGCGACGATAGAATCATGGAAGGGTTGTTGTGCGGGTCCAACTGGCCACCCTTGAAGCGGATGTTATTGACAATCAGATCCATTTCGCCAGGGTCGCCCAGCTTGTGAATGATGAGGCCTGCGAGCAGTCCCGCGCCCATCATCAATGGAATAACCAGTACGCCCTGCACACCGGAAAGCCATTCCAGTAAGTGTTCAAGCACAATCCAGTAGCCGCCCGCCAGAATGCCACCCGCTACCCCAATCAGTACCCACAGGAAAAAAAGCCGGCTGAAAACGAAGGGGTTGAAACGCAACGAGTCATTGACGTGCTTTTGAAGTACCAGCGCACGGCGTCGGGTAGTAAATCTCATAACGGCAAAAAGTGGACAGGATACAAAGCAACAGCCCAACCCACCTGAGGTTACCAGATGCGCTGGGCTGTTGCTGAAAAGCACGGAGGGTAGGAAATTAGATCAACTGACAAACCTCCAGCTCCATTTCCCGCATTTTAGTGATAAACGCCTTCGGTTCAATTTGAAAGCGGCGCGAAAACATGTCTACCGCCAAGTGCTCGTGCGGCTCGGCAAACTGAATTTCCAGACGCTTGCGGCCGGGGGCGGCTTCAATAGCGGCTTCCAGCTTGTCAATCATGGGGCCCGACACGGTGCGCAGGTCCAGGCGCACGCGCACGCCTTTGCTGAGCTTTTCGGCCACTTCACTGAGGGGCTCCATGTTCATGATTTTCAATTCCCACTGGTCCTCAGTGCCGTAGCGCAATGCTACTTTGGCCCGGATGTACATGGGCGGTACCTGCTCGTTGGGATAGTTGCGCGGGTTAATCACGTGCGTAAAGCGCGTGTACTCGTCCCGGAACAACGCCAGTTGCAGCGACGAATCGTAGTCTTCCAGCGTGAAGGCCGCAAACGGCTGGCCGTTGCGGGTGGTGCGGTAGGCCACGTTCGTAATTAGCCCGGCCACGTTGATTTCCTTATTCTTATGGTTCTCTATTTTGTCGAGGGAAGTGGTGCAGTACGAGTCGATTTCCATCTTGTAGTTATCGAGCGGGTGGCCCGATAGGTAGAAACCTACCACATCTTTCTCGCGGCGCAGCTGCTCGGTGGCGGGCCACTTCTCCATGTCGGCCACCTTGGGTAGGGGCATGGCTACCGCGCCAAAGGCGCCCCCGCCGAACAAGCTCTGTTGGGCTGAGTCTTGGTCAGCTTGGTGCTGCTGGCCCAGCTTTACGGCCTTGTCGATGAGGTTCTGGTCGCCCGAGGGGGCCTCCACGAACTGACGGCGGTGGTAGCGCTCAAACGAATCGAACGCACCCGATAAGGCCAGACTTTCAAACGTCTTCTTGTTCACGGCGCGCAGGTTCACGCGCTTCGCGAAGTCGAAGATATCAGTGTATTTGCCCTTGCGCTTACGCTCCTGCACGATTTCCTCCACGGCGGCTTCGCCCGCGCCCTTCACGGCAGCCATCCCGAAACGAATCTGGCCCTTCTCGTTCACGTTGAACTTCATGATGGATTCGTTCACGTCGGGACCAAGCACGGCCACGCCCTGCTTGCGGGCTTCCTCAATGAAGAACGTCACCTTCTTGATGTCGCCCATGTTGTTGGTGAGCACGGCGGCCATGTACTCGGCGGGGTAGTGCGCCTTGAGGTAGCCGGTCTGGTAGGCCACCACCGAGTAGGCGGCGGAGTGGGAGCGGTTGAAACCATAAGCCGCAAACTTCTCCATCACGTCGAACACCTCGTTGGCTTTTTTCGCCACAATGCCGTGCAGCTTTTTAGCGCCTTCGCAGAACTTCTCGCGTTCCAGGGCCATCTTCTTCATGTCCTTCTTACCCATGGCACGGCGCAGCAAGTCGGCGCCGCCGAGGGAGTAGCCGGCCAGAATCTGGGCCGTCTGCATGATCTGCTCCTGGTACACCATGATGCCCTGGGAGTAGTTCAGAATGGGTTCCAACAGCTCGTGCGGGTACTCCACGGGCTCTTTGCCGTGCTTGCGGTTGATGAAGTTCGGGATGAATTGCATCGGGCCGGGTCGGTACAAGGCGTTCATCGCAATCAGGTCCTCGATGTTGGTCGGACGCAAGTCCTTGAGGTACATGCGCATGCCTTCCGATTCAAACTGGAACGTACCGATGGTGTCGCCGCGCTGGTACAGCTCGTAGGTCTTCAGGTCGTCAATCGGGATGTTGTCGATGTCGATTTTAATGCCGTGGTTCTGCTCAATCAGGCGCATGGCATCCTCGATGATGGTCAGGGTTTTTAAGCCCAGAAAGTCCATCTTCAGCATGCCGGCCGATTCAATCACCTTGCCGTCGAACTGCGTCACGAGCAGGTCCGAGTCCTTGGACGTGGACACCGGAATGTACTTCGTGATGTCGTCGGGGGCGATGATGACGCCTGCGGCGTGAATGCCGGTGTTGCGCACCGAGCCTTCCAAGCGCTCGGCTAGACGCAGAATCTGGCCTTTCAGGTTGTCCGGCGCTTCGTCGCGGCGAATCATGTCCAGCTCCTGCACCTCGGCAAAAGCCTTGGCCAGCGTAGTGCCTACCTGCTCGGGCACCATCTTGGTCAGGTCGTTGGTCTGGGGTAGAGGCAGCTCCATGGCCCGCGCCACGTCCTTGATGGACGATTTGGCGGCCATGGTACCGAAGGTGATAATCTGGGCCACCTGCGTTTTACCGTACTTGTTTACCACGTAGTCGATGACCTTCTGACGGTTCACGTCGTCGAAGTCGATGTCAATATCGGGCATCGACACACGCTCCGGATTCAGAAAACGCTCGAACAGCAGGGAGTACTTAATCGGGTCGATGTTGGTGATGCCGATACAGTAGGCCACCGCCGAGCCCGCCGCCGAGCCCCGGCCCGGCCCCACGGCCACACCAATGCTACGCCCGTGGTTGATAAAGTCCTGCGTAATCAGAAAGTAGCCCGCAAAGCCCATCGTTTCGATGATGCGCAGCTCGTAGTCCAGGCGCTCCTCAATCTCGGGGGTACGCTCCGAGTAGCGGGGCCGGTCGCCCTCAAACGCGCCCTTGTAGGTAAGGTGACGTAGGAAGGCGTCGGCTGTAGGGTGCTCGGCGGGTAGGGGGAAGTTGGGTAGGAGAATATCGCGCTGCAACTTGGGCGGCGTGATTTTATCCACGATTTCGTTGGTGTTGTCCACGCTCTGCGGCACGTCGGCAAACAGCGTGTTCATCTCCTCCTGGCTCTTGAAGTAGAACTGGTCGTTGGGGAAGCCGAAGCGCGCCCGCGGCCGCGGCATCTGCCGTTCCTCGTCAATACGCATGAGCTGGCGGCGCACGGAGTCGTCACTCGCCGCCATGGGGCGAATGCTGTCGAGGTGGTCGTAAATTACCTTATTGTCGCCGCTGATCAGGCGGAAGTAGTTCGTCTCGAAGTCGCCAACCGGGATGCTGTGTTCTTCGCCGGTGTTCACGCACAGCAGCAGGTCGTGGGGCGCAAAGTCGTTCTGCTCCACGTAGTGCGAGTCGTTGGTGCAGATGACCTTCACGTTGTATTTGTGCGCGAGCCGCAGCAGCACCTGGTTCACATCTTCCTGGCTTTTACCGGTGTTGTCGATGTTCATCAGGCCGTGGCGCTGGATTTCGATGTAGTAGTCCTCACCAAACACATCGAGCCACCACTTCAACATCTCTTCCGCTTCCGCCTCCGATTTCCATAGGATTGCCTGCGGCAGCTCCGCGCCAATGCAGCAGGAGGTAGCAATCAGGCCCTCATGGTATTGCAGCAATAGCTCCTTGTCGATGCGCGGAAACTTGGAGTATACGCCCTCGATGTAGCTCATAGAGCACAGCTTGGCCAGGTTGTGGTAGCCGGCTTGGTCCTTAGCCAGCAGGAGTTGGTGGCGGCGAATATCCCGCTCACCCTTCTCGCGGCTGAACGCTTTTTTGTGGCGGTCTTCTACCAAATAAAACTCGCAGCCCACAATAGGCTTCACGTTGTATTTATTCGCCTCGGCCACAAAGTTGAACGCCCCGAACATGTTGCCGTGGTCGGTGAGGGCTACGGCAGGCATGCCATCGGCCTGGGCCTTTTTCATCAGGGCCGAGATGCTGGCTTGGCCGTCGAGGAGGGAATATTGGGTGTGGCAGTGTAGGTGCGAGAATACGGGCATGGGCAACGAGCCCCGCGCCGTTAGGGCACGAAGCGGATAGTAAAGTTACCCACGAATCAGCGGACAGGAAAGGTTGCGCAGTAAAGGATTTTAGCTATCGAACGCACCCTTTAAATTTGTATTTACAATTTACAAATTGTAAATTATGACCAATTGAACTGAAGGATATGGCTGTAATGCGTCAACATAATGGAATGCGTCCGCAAGACATTGTTATTATTTTCAAGCTGATCAGTAAGCGGTACCTGTCTGATGACGGGCCAGATGTTGATAGATCAACTTTTTTTACAGCCAAATCCATTAGTGATGAATTGAAAATCAGCCAA
The DNA here is from genome assembly GCF_014333615.1 of Hymenobacter citatus. Taxonomy (GTDB): domain Bacteria; phylum Bacteroidota; class Bacteroidia; order Cytophagales; family Hymenobacteraceae; genus Hymenobacter; species Hymenobacter citatus. The sequence goes on from NZ_JACSCY010000004.1 coordinate 96,906, forward strand.
GCTGAAGTAGGGCACTCTATGCGGCGTAGTCAATTTGCTGGGTTGATAAGCAGTGACAAGCACACGGTAGCAGTCAGGGCACTCTACGAGTTTTTGGTTTTCGGTATCAAATATGTTTTTCCTGTGAAACCAGGCCATCTGACCAAAGGTATTCCTACGGCACATTCTGCTTTGCCTTTGCGTGCTACGATTCAAGCCATAGAGCAATATGTGTGGCCGCATGAAGCAGGGGAGGTACGCGGTCAGGCCATAGAGCCGCTGTTCCATACAGTGCCCGACGTAGCTCCTTCAGACGAGCGTTTTTATCAACTGCTGGCCCTAACGGATGCATTGCGGGTAGGCCGCAGCCGGGAAATACTGCTGGCGCGGGAGGCTTTAAAAAAATTACTTTTTATAGAAAACTAATGGAACACGCACACATCGTAGCATTGCGGGCAGTGGCCTTGGCTCTTGGAGATCTGCTGCCAAGGGTAGTATTTGTGTGAGGAGCCACAGTGGGATTGTACGCCACAGCTACGGCTGTGCCAGAGTCACGCCCTACAGATGATGTAGATTGCGTTATTGATTTAGCCAGCTATCCGGAGTTTACGGAAGTGGAAGAGCGACTACGCCAGCGGGGCTTTCAACACGATCAGAGCAGTGGTATCCAAATTCGTTGTCTTTGGAAGGGCGCTGCCGAAACCTATACTGTCGACATCATGCCCGCCGATGGAGGCGTCGTGCTCGGTAGCACTGTAAACCAATGGTATAAAAGTGGAATAGCTACCAGTCAGCACCATGCTCTTCCTTTGGGCGGCCCTGAAATTATGCTGTTGGATGCGCCTCATTTCATCGCTACTAAGCTGGAGGCTATGAAAGGCCGGGCTACCGATTTGCGGTGGAGTCAGGACTGGGAGGACATTATCTATGTAGTGGAAACCAGGGGTGAATTACTAGACGAAATACAGCAAGCACCTGAAAACCTAAGACAATTTATCGCGAGCTATTTCGCTGTTTTAATAGCTCATGCTGAAATGAATGAGTGGCTTGAAGCCATACGCGACCCGGCAAGTAGCCTGTCTGTGCTGTGGAAAAGATGTCAGGCATTGGCAGCCTTGCAGTAAGCCCAAGGAACCCACTGAGTTTAAAAGCGTTTACCTTAGCACACCGTGTCTTGTTTTTCGGGTCCCGTCGGATTCTCCTCGATATGCAACGCATTCTTCTCTCCGTCTCCTAACGGTTGCTTCTTTCTGCAGGCAGCAACCCTACCCTTATGAAAACCCTTGCTGCCCTTACCGACCCGGTGTATACCGAGCCTGTTACGCCTACCCGTCTGGATAAGCTCCTGCTGCGTTTCTGCCAGGACAAGCGCGATTTACCCTTTCTCTACCTGATTCTGGAAATCTCGGCTACGCTGCTTCCCATGGCCGTGGCCTTGTTTCTGCCGCTGCCGGGTTGGGCGTGGTGGTCGGTGCTGGTAGTCTATCTGGGGTTGACTACTTTTTATTTTAAGGGCCCCTTTGGTCTGATGCTGCACTGCACCAGCCACCGCATTCTGTTTAAAAAGAAATATGGCTGGATGAACCATTACATTCCGTGGGTGATTGGGCCACTGTTTGGGCAAACGCCCGAGACGTACTACACCCACCACATGGGCATGCACCACCCCGAAAACAACCTGCCCGACGACGAAAGCTCCACCATGTTCTACCAGCGCGACTCGTGGCGGAGCTTCGGCCGCTACCTCGCCGACTTCTTACTCCTGGGTTTCCCCAAGCTGTTTGGCTATCTGTCGCGCACGGGCAAGCAGAAGTTTAAGTGGCGGGCTTTCAAGGGCGAGCTGTCCTACATTCTGGCTTGCGTAGTGCTGTCTTTTGTAAACCTGCCCGCTGCTTTTGTCGTGCTGATTTTGCCGGTGATTGTGGCGCGCGTGGTGATGATGCTGGGCAACTGGAGCCAACACGCCTTCATTGACAGCAACGACCCCGGCAATAGCTATACGAACAGCGTCACGTGCATCAATACCAAGTACAACCACAAGTGCTGGAACGATGGCTACCATATCAGCCACCACCTCAAGCCCGCCCTGCATTGGACCGAGCACCCCAACCACTTCCGCAAAAACGTAGTTGAATATGCCCGCCAGAAGTCAATAGTGTTCGACGGTATTCACTTCCTGCACATCTTCGCCTACCTCATGACGCGCCGCTACGACCTGCTGGCCCGCAACTTCGTGAACCTGGACGGCCGCTTCAAGTCAGATGCAGAAATTATTGATTTACTGAAGGCAAGAACACAACGCATTGCCCGCGTGCCGGAGCCAGTGCTGGCATAACTACTGAGTAAGAATTGCTAATTAGACAGCAGCAAAAAGGCCGCTGTCATCCTGAGCGGAGCGAAGGACCTTCTCACGTAGAAACGAGTCGTTGTTACGAATGTCGTTCAGATGTGAGAAGGTCCATTGCTCCGCTCAGGATGACAGCGGCCTTTTTGCTACCAACTACCTACCAACTCATTTCGCTGGCGTAACGGTCAGCACCTCGCCGGGGCGCACGTTGAAGTCAGGCTTGTTGTTCCACTCCATAATCTGCTTGATGGTGACGCCGTACTTGCGTGAAATGCCATACATCGACTCGCCGGCCTGCACCGTGTGCTGCACGGTGGTAGGAGCAGCAGGCTGGGCTTTGGTGGGGGTAGCGGGGGCAATAGGCGTAGTCTGCGGCTTAGGGGCAGGTGTTGTTGCGGCCGGTTGAGCGCTTGTCGCTTCTTCCGGGGGCGTCACGCGGAGCTGCTGACCGATTTTTAGGGCCGGGTTCAGGGGTAGGCCGTTCCAGGCTTCCAGGTCGCGAGGGCTGATGTGATAGAGACGAGCAATACCGTAGAGCGTTTCTTTGGTGCGCACCGTATGCAGGCCGTTTGGCGGAACGGCGGCGGGTGTGGCCGGAGCCTCCATCATGGGGTAGGGGGCGGCAGCCGCAGCAGCGGGAGCCTCCTCAGTAGCGGTTGCCGTAGCAGAGGTAGGGGAGGTGCTGGCCGCCGAAGCCGGAGTGGCTAGGCGGGCGGGAGCCGGCCGGTATACGCTGCGCGGTGCTGACGGTGCAGGGCTAGCTACGGGCATGGCCACCGTATCGGCTACGCCGGTGGTGGCAACTTCGTTGTTCAGCATGGCAACCGTATCGGCCGGAGCAGAAGCAACTGCGGGCGCTGCTGTTGGGGCCGGAGCGGCAGGCTGGGTAGAAGGTGGGAACGTTTTGGTGGAAGGTACCGGGGCCGGGCCGGGCGCGGCCTGGGTTGCGCGCGTTGGGCGGGCAAAAGCCGCCAGTGCCGCTTCGTTCTGCACCGTTTTATACTCCACCGGCACGTCGCGGGGGCGGGTGTGCTGGAGCCACAGCACGCGACCGGGACGCAGCTCCTCGTTGCGGGCCATGCGGTTTTTGCTCAGGATAGAGCGCACCCGTATGCCGTATTGCTGCGAGATGGTGGTAATGCTCTCATTGGGCTGCGCTACGTGGTACTCCACAGCCGCTTTATCGCGCTTTTTCTGCACGAAGTAGGGCTGACCAGCCACCACATTATCAAACGCATAGAGGTCGTTGAAGCGCATGAAGCGACGTAGCTTCATGTCCGCGCGCTGGGCCAGGGTCTCCTTGGTTTCGCCGGGTAAAGCCACCACCGCCCGCAAGCCGTTGATGAGCACAAAGCCGGGGTGGCGCGGGTCGGGGGTAGGCTGTGTTAGCGCAGGTACCGTGGAGGCAACTGGCTGCTGAGCGGCCAAAGTAGCCAGCTGGGTAGGATCGGTGATGGGCACCAGCACCGTGTAGGCCTTATCCGACGGCACAGCTTCAGCCAACAACCAACGGTTGTGTTTGGCTAGCTCCTCGGGCGTGGTCTGAAAGCTGGCGGCCATAGCAGCCAGCGGCTGCCCCGCAACGGCCGGAAACTCCTGCAACGCCAGCGCGGGGTTGCCGTTCAGCCCTACGGCCTGCTCAAAGGCTATCTTATGTGCCAGAAACGTGATAATGTACGGGTGCGAGCGTTCCGTCACTTCCATCTCCGTGGCCGCGGCGTCGGTGGGTAGGGTGTAGGGCTTGGTGCCCCCAATGCCCAGGTTATAGCTCAAGAGCACATCCAGCCAGTTATGGAAAGTGTTGTGGCTGCGCTTGAAGTACTTGGCTGCCGCGTGCGAGGCCGCTACGATGTGCTTGCGCTCGTCTACCTGGTCGTTCATCAGCAGGTTGAAATCCGTGGCGGCTTCGCGCTTGAACTGCCAGTAGCCCACGGCATCATGAATGCTCTGTGCATCGCCCTGCAAGCCGCTTTCCTGCAACGCCAGGTAACGAAAATCCAGTGGTACGGCTTCCTCCTGAAACACCCGGTCAATGATGGGGAAATACGCATCGGCTAGTAGCACGCGGGCCTGAAACGAGGCCGGGTGGCTGCGCAACGCATCTACTTTCTGCTGCACGGCGCGCTGGCCGCCATTGCTGAGGCGCAGGGTTAGGTTGGCAAAGGGGAGGGTAGCGGGCACCGAAGGGCTACCCGACTGCGCTGCTACCAGCAAGGGAAACAGGCACAGCACTAAAGCAAAAAGTCGTTTCATGGGCTACAACAGGGGCGCGCCGGACTGGTGGCGGGCCATCCAACCCCAAAATAGGCGAAAAAATCCGGCTTACGGGCAGGCAATGGTAGCTCTCGTGCCAAAGCAGGGTAGGCCCGAAAACGAAAACGGTGGTTACTCAGACCACCGTTTCCCACGCAACTATTAGTTAGAAGGCCCGCCTCCACCGCCGGGTGGCCGCCCGCCGCCGGGCGGGCGGCCCTCGCCGCCGCGGTAGTTGCCTCTACCCTCGCGGCCACCCTCGGTAGGCATATTCACGTTGCCGCGGCGCAGGTTGTAAGTAAACATCAGCATGAAGTACTGCTGTAGGTTATTGGTCACCACTCGCTCATTGTAGGCCACCGTGATGTTGTTCTGGATGCTCTGGTTTTGCTTCAGAATATCAAAGGCATACAGCTTGATTTCGCCGCGCTGGCCGGGCAGAATGCGCTTGCCCAGGCTGGCGTTCCAGAGCAGATACTGCTGGCTGGCCGCCGACAGGCCCTGGTTGTACTGGTGCGTTACGTTGGTCTGGAAGTTGATGCCCGGCCCAAAGGTCCAGCTCAGGCGCACCGAGCTGTTCTGCACGTAGTAGTTGGTGTTGAGGCGCACGTTGGTGGTGTTGCGCGCATACGTCAGCCGGCCATCCGTCGACACTGTGAAGTCGAGCGTGGTACTGATGTTACTGCTCAACGTGAGGCCCAGTCCCACGTTCGGCGACTTCGAGTAGTTAACTACCCCGTTGTTGATGCCCGGCGTGCGCGAATAGCCCACCGAGCCGTTCAGATTCAGGTTGGTTTTGATAAAGTTCAGCGGCAGGCCGTAGTTGCTAAAGGCCCGCACCGAATACTGCTGGCCCAGGTTCACGGGACGCGTGAGCTGCCCGCCCAGGGGTAGGGCCACCTCGCCGCCGTTGATGCTCAACACCGTGTCGCGGGGCGTTACGAAGGTGCTATTGGTGATGTAGTCGTCGGTGATAGTGCCAAACACGCCGGCAAAAAACGACGTCGATTTCTCGGGTTTCGAAGCCGAGTAGCGTAGTGCCAGCACGTGCTGGTACTGCTGGCGCAAGTTGGGGTTGCCGGTGGTCAGCTGGAGCGGGTTGGCGTTGTTTACCACCTCCTGCAACTGGCTGATGTTGGGTGCCGAGGTACGGCCGTTGTAGTTCAGGCGCAGGTTTTTCTCCCTTGAAAAGCGGTACCGCAACTGCGCGTTGGGCAGAATATTATAGAACGTGCGGTTGATGCCCGGCCCGGCCGGAAATTTCTGGTCGCTGTCGAGGTCAGCCTTTTGGGCCGTGATGCCCGCCGAGGCTTGCAACGTTTCGGTCTGGTGGCGGTAGCTGGCGCCTACCCCCTGCGTGAGGTAGGTATTGGTGAAGACGTTGCTCAGGCCCGCATTGATGTCGGAGTAGGCGTTGTCGGTTTCCGCAAAATCGTAGGTTTTCTTGTCCGAGTTGTTGGGCGTGTAGGCTACGTTGTAGTTAAATTGCAACAAGTCCTTTTTGCTCAGCGGCTCCGTATACGACACCCCCGAGTTCAGCTCCCAGCCCCGCTGGTTGAGGGTAGCGTACTGGTTCAGCACCGTCGTATCCGAGAGCGAGTAGAGGTTGCTGTTGCCATCCTTGCTGTTGTAGTTGGCATTGAGGTCCAGCGAAACCGTGCGGCCGGCCTTGGCAAAACGGTGGCGGTAGAGCAGTTGATTGGAGGAGTTGATGCCCGTGAGGCGCGAGCGGTAGTCCGTGGAAACCACGCCCCGCGGCGCGTCGCCTACCAGCGTCTGACCATCTAGCGTGCTATTGCCAGTGTTCTGTTGAAACGACAGGCGCGGAATGAATAAAATGGAGTTGGCCGAGTCGATCTTGTGCTCCAGGCGCAGGTTGAAGCGGTGGTTGATGTTGCGGCTGTTCACGAAAGAGTTTTCGAGGTAGCGCTGGTTTTGGGTGGCATACTGGCGGTCGGTGCTGCTAGTGATGCGGTTGTTGGTCTGGTTGAAAAAGTAGCTACCCGTCACTTGGGTGTTCTTGCCCCACTGGTCGGAGTAGTTCAGGCCCACCGCATTGGTGGTCGAAATGCCTCCACTCTGCGGCACCAGGAAATTGCCGCCCCCGCCGCCACCCCGGCCGCCGCGCCCGCCCCCGCCGCTGGCTCCTACCAGGTCGGCTGAGGCAAAGTTTTGCATGTTAATGTTGTTGGACTGTGCCACCAGCGAAATGCGCCGGTCGCCGTTGAAGCTGTTCACGCTCACGCTGGCCTGGTAGCGCTCCGGTCCGGCCCCCAGCGACAAGCGTCCAAATTGCCCCTTGCGGTACTGCGGCTTGGTTACGATGTTGATGGTTTTCTGCGTGTTGCCATCATTAAAGCCTGAAAACTGCGACTGTTCGCTCTGGCGGTCAAACACCTCTATTTTGTCAATAATCTCAGCCGGAATGTTCTTCATGGCCGCATCGGGGTCAGTGCCGAAAAACTCTTTGCCGTCTACTAAAATCTTCTGCACCTGTTCGCCCTGCGCGTTCACCTTACCGTCCTGCACTGTAATGCCGGGCATCTTCGTCACCAAGTCGCGGGCGTCGGCGTCGGGGTTGGTTTTGAATGCGTTGGCGTTGTATTGGGCCGTGTCGCCCTTCTGCACGGCGGCGGGCGTTTTGCCTACTACCTCCACGCCTTTCAGCGTGATGCCACCAGCTTGCAGTGTGAGCGTGCCCAGCGCCCGGTTGGTGGGCGTGAGCTGCACCTGCCGCCGGGTAGTCTGATACCCCAAAAACGACACCGCCAGCACGTAGCGCCCGGCTGGCACATCGGCTATGCTGAAGTTGCCCTCCGTATCGACGGCCGCGCCGCGCCGCACCGAGTCGGGCACCTGAATCAGCACTACGTTGGCCCCAATCAGGGGTGATTTGTCGGCGGCATCTTCTACCCGGCCGGTCACCGGGAAAACGGTCTGTGCCAAAGCGGATCCGCTGAGCAACAGTAAGATAGCGAAGAGAAGAAGTCGTTGCATATAGAGTGGTTAGCGGCTTATTGGACGAAGGTAGAGGGGGCAGGTTTAAGCAGTCAGCCTGTACTCGGCTGGAACTCTGCGGTTCGCCCGGAAATACCGATTAACTGGCAAAAGAGGCCGACGAAATATTTGGCTGAAAACACAAGCGTTGAAGCAGACCCCGAAGCGCGCCGGAGGTTGCAGTCCGGCTTCTACCTCACCTTATGTTGGGGTTTACACTACTCTGTGTTGTCCCTCAGGCTTGAAAGGAAGCATAAGAAAGTAATTCGGCAGTGGCTGTATCCCGCTTCCTTTTCCAACACATCGGCAACGCTCAGCTTTTGATTAATCTGTAGCTGTGCGTCTGAGGCACAACAGTATCGTTTCAGTCTGATCTTGCTTTACATGCAGAAGCCAACTTCTACTTGGTAAAGCCGTTATAAGTTTCTACTGTGTTATATTCGTATAATAATGATTATAAAAAATATAACTATTTAAATAAAAAGCAACGCTAGCATTTGGATTACTACGGCGCCGTAGTAGTGTAAGACAAGCGTACGCATTTATAAATAGAAGAATTCCTGTTTCGTTCTTCTGGTTGAAAAAACCATTACATGATCAATGTTACCAAGCCTTTTCTACCGCCTCAAGAAGAATACAACCACTACCTGCGGGGAATTTGGTCGAGGACATGGCTTACCAATAATGGCCCGTTGGTCAATGAGCTGGAGCTTACGCTGAAAAACTATTTCAGCGTGCCGCATTTGTTCTTTGTAAGTAATGGCACCATTGCGTTGCAGTTGGCTATCAAAGCGTTGGGGCTGCAAGGGGAGATTATCACCACGCCGTTTTCTTTTGTTGCCACCACCAGCAGCATTGTGTGGGAAGGCTGTACTCCAGTGTTCGTCGACATCGACCCCACCACGTACAACATTGACCCCAAGCTGATTGAGGCGGCCATTACGCCCCACACCACCGCCATACTAGCCACGCACGTGTTTGGCAACCCGTGCGCCGTGCAGGAAATAGCCGCCATAGCCGCCCGGCACAAGCTGCGCGTTATCTACGATGCGGCCCACGCGTTCGGCACCCAGTATCAGGGGCGCTCGGTGCTACACCAGGGCGACATTAGTACGCTGAGCTTTCACTCCACCAAGCTATTCCACACCATTGAGGGTGGCGCGCTCATCACCCACAATGCAGACCTAGCCAATACGATTGCGCACATGCGCAACTTCGGCTTTCACGGTCCCGAAACGTTTCAGGGCGTAGGCATCAACGGCAAAAACAGCGAGTTTCACGCCGCCATGGGCTTGTGCAACCTCAAGTACGTAGGGCAAATTCTGGCCCGGCGGCAGGAGCTTACGGAGGTATACCACCAAATGCTGAAGCCGTTGCAGGCAGGCACGCCTTTTCTGCGGCCGAATGCCGGGTTCAACTACGCCTACTACCCGGTACTGTTTGATAACGAAGCTGTTCTGTTGAAAATGATTGAGGCGCTGCACGGCGTGTACGTCTACCCGCGGCGGTACTTCTACCCCTCGCTGGAAAAGCTGAGCTACGTGCGGCCGGGGCAGCAGATGTGCGCCTCTTCCAACATTGCGTCCCGCGTGCTGTGCCTGCCGTTGTACCACGAGTTATCGGTAGAGGAAGTGAAAATGATTTGTCGGGCCATTCTTCGCGCAGATCGGTATTGAGGGCGGCCTACCCAAAACGGGGCTGGTTGGCCAGGCCGACTACCCCCATGCCTTTGCTGGTTTGTAGCGTACTTGCCGCGGATCTATGAAGGAAAAGACCTTAAAAGACCGCGCGGCCGTGAGCATGGTGTGGCTGACGGGGGAGCGATTCGGCAACCTGCTCAGCGACTTCCTGATATCCGTATTCCTCGCCCGCATTCTGGGACCCAGCGAGTTTGGCCTGATAGCCATGGTAGCGGTTTTTATTGCTCTGTTGCAGCCCTTCACGGATGCGGGCCTGGGCAGCGCCCTGCTACGGAAAAAAGACGCCACGCCCGCCGATTACGACACCGTATTCTGGAGCAATCTGGGCTTGTCTGGTGCGGCCTACGCCATCGTGTTTGCCTGCGCGCCGCTGGTGGCCCAGTTTTACAAACAGCCCCTGCTCACAGACATTATCCGGGTGCTGGGTATCGGCCTGGTATTGAACTCATTGAGTGTCGTGCAGAATATCCGGCTGACGAAGCTGCTGGACTTCCGCACCATCAGCCTACGCTCGTTGGTGAGCAATATTCTTTCCGGCGGTATCGGGCTGTACCTGGCTTACCACGGCTGGAGCTACTGGGCGCTGGTGGTGCGGCAGCTACTCAACGCCATGATTACCAACGTGCTGTACTGGGCGGCGCGCTCCTGGTTTCCCTCATTCACGTTCTCCACAGCCTCATTCAGGGACTTCTTCGGGTTCGGCTCCAAGCTGCTGCTTTCCAGCTTGCTCGATACGGGTTTTCGCAACGTCTACCCCTTGCTGATCGGCAAGTTTTACTCGGCCTCTGCCCTGGGGTTCTATAACCGGGCGGTGAACCTGAAAGACATTCCGCAGACCCTGGTTTCGCAGGTAACGAGCAAGGTGTCCTACCCCGTATTGATTGAGTTGCAGGACGACCCGCCCCGGTTGGCGCAGGCCTACAAGCGCCTCATGCAGCTGGTGTCGTTTGCCTACTTCCCGCTTCTGATGGGCCTGATGGGCCTGAGCAAAAGCGTGATACTGGTGCTATTCACCGATAAATGGGCCAGCGCTATTCCGCTGCTGCAAGGCTTGGCGTTTGTGGGGTTGCTCTACCCCATTCATGCCCTCAACCTGAATATCCTGACGCTTAAAAAGCGGTCTGACCTGTTTCTCACGCTCGAGATAATCAAGAAAGCGCTGACGGTGGTGTGCCTGCTACTCACCTATCGGTGGGGCGTGATGGGGTTGATTTACGGGCAAATTGCCCTGTCGTTCGTGGCGCTGATCATCAATACACACTACTCCAAACGGCTGATTGCGTACGGTTTCGCGCACCAGCTGCGCGACCTGCTGCCTAGCTTCTGCACGGCGCTTGCCATGGGAGTAGCCCTGCTGTGGGGTAGCGAGCAACTCCAGATTTTCACCTGGTGGACGTTGCTGCTGTGGGTGGTGGTAGGCGGGGTCATTTACCTCACACTGTCGGTCATCTTCAACCGCAAAAACCTGCTGTACCTATACGATTTCTCCAGGGAGAAATTTCAGGCCATGCGTGTGGCCAGCTAACCTCTACTGTGTCAAACACCACGAAAAGCCTACCCCAACCGCTACAAGCAAACCACGAGCAGCCTATGAAAGTCGCCATCATGCAGCCGTACTTATTTCCCTACCTAGGATATTTCCAGCTGCTGGCGGCGGCCGATTTGTTTGTGGTGTACGATGATGTGCACTACATCAAGAAAGGCTGGATCAACCGCAACCGTATTCTATTAAACGGGGCCGAGCACCTGTTTACGCTGCCCTGCCTGAACGCCAGCCAGAACAAGCTCATCAACGAGGTAGAGGTGGACTGGGCAAGCAAGGACGTGCGCAAAGTGCGCCTGACTATAGAAACAGCCTACCGGAAAGCGCCTTTTTTCGAGCAGGTGTACCCGCTGGTGCAAGGCGTGCTGGAGGGTAGCGGCGCCACCAGCATTGCGGAGGTAGCCACTCACAGCATCCGGGCCGTGTGCGCCTACCTCGGCATTGATACGCCGTTGGTTGTCAGCTCGCAGCAGCCCTACGAAAATACCCACCTCAGCAAGGGCACCCGCCTGGTAGACATCGTGCGGCAAGAGGGCGGCGACCAATACCTGAACCCCATCGGCGGCGAAGCGCTCTACACCAAGGAGTTCTTTGCTGAGCACGGCCTTACGCTGCACTTCGTGAAGCCCCTACCCATCCAGTATGCGCAACCTGTGCCGGATAACGGGTTTGTGCCCTGGCTCTCCATCCTGGATGTGCTGATGTACAACGACAAAGAGACCGTCACCGCATTTTTACAAGACTACGAACTCCTATGAAAAACGTACTAATACTAGGCGGGCAGGGCAATGCCTCCGTTATCGGCAATGCTATGCTCGATGCCGCCCAGCGGGGTAGCCAGGAATACCAGTTTTGCGGCTACGTGAACGACCGGGACGGTTGCGAGGAAATAGAAGGCTACCCTGTGAAAGGCGGGCTACAGGACATCCCGCGGCTGCTAGAAGAAGGCTACTACTTCCTCAACACAATTTATAAGATAGACGGGCAGCGAGAGCGGATTGCCCTGTTCGAGTCGCTGAATATCCCCGACGACCGGCTGGCTACCTTCGTGCACCCCACGGCCTACATTGCCGCCAACGTGGAGCTGGGGCCTGGGTGCGTGGTGATGCCCCACGCCATCGTCTCGACCAGTGTGCAGCTGGGCAAGTGCACCCGCGTGATGATTGGAGCCATTATCAGCCACAACTGCACCATTGGCGCCCACACGTTTGTGGCGGCGGGCTCCTGCTCGGGCTCCAACTTGCAGGTAGGTGAGGGCGTGCACATCAGCATGAACGCCACGGTGCGGGAGTTTCTCACCATCGGCAACTACTCTACCCTGGCCATGGGGAGCGTGCTGCTGAAGGACGTAGGCGAGCTGGAAATCTGGGCCGGCAACCCAGCCAAAATGCTGCGCAATGCACAGTGAGGTGCCGCTGGTAAGCGTGCGCGTCATTGCCTACAACCACGGGCGCTTTCTGCGGGAGTGCCTGGATGGGATTATGGCCCAGGAAACCTCTTTCCCCTTTGAGGTAGTGATTGGGGAAGATTGCAGCCCCGACAACACCCGGCAGATTTGCCAGGAGTTTCAGGCGCGCTACCCTGATAAAATTAAGTTGCTGCTACACGCGCAAAACGTGGGCGCGCAAGCCAACGCCCGCCTGGCCCGCGAGGCCTGCACCGGCAAATACATCGCGTTTTGCGAGGGCGACGACTACTGGACCGACCCCACCAAACTCCAACAGCAGGTAGATTTTCTGGAAGCAAATCCGGCGTACGTACTGTGCTTTCACAACTGCTGGATGAAGTTTGAGCAGAACCCGGACAAGCCGATGGAGCTATTCCACCACTACACCAAAACTGACTATGCCATTCCGGACCTGATTGGCAAATGGATCATCCCAACGGCTTCCGTGGTGTTCCGCAACCACCTCCTCACCGAGTACCCCGAGTGGCTGCGCAATGCCGTGGTAGGCGACACACCGTTCTTTATTCTGTTGGGGTCGTTTGGGCAGCTAAAGCGGTTGCCGGGCGTGATGGCCGTGTACCGCCGCCACGATGGCGGTGCCACCAACCTGCTGCACGGCTACCGCTATTGGGAGCGAATGATTGAGCTGTATACGGGTATCAATGAGCATTTTAAATATCAGTACAGCAAGGAAATAAACCCGATTCTAAAGTGGTTTCACTACCAGCTCACGCAACTGGCCCTACAAGATGGCGACTACCCCAAGTACCGCCACTACGCGCAGAGTTGTTTTCAATTCAATAAAGAACTGTTGGTGCGCTTTCGTCACCCCGGCCTGTTTCATTACCGCTACACGCAGATGTATCTGACTGCGAAAAGCCCACAGCTGTTTAAAGCCCGCGCACGGCGGCAGGTCCAACAAGAGGCTAAAGTTGTTTAGGAAGCTTACTGCCCGTCAGCAAAATAAGTGTACCGCACTGGCGCTTGCCGGTCCGACGCCGTAGGCGTCCGACCGGTTGCCGCGTGCTGCCGTTGCACGAACGGGCTGCGAATGTTCCCAACGCGCCGGTTCACGCAGCGTCGATGTCAGCGTCAGCAGAGGGCACGGCCGTCAGCAACGACAACCGGTCGGACGCCTACGGCGTCGGACCGGCAGACGCTCGGGGCGGAAGTCCTGTAACCATCAGATACTATCCCGCTTGCGCACCAGCAGCAGCCCGTCGCGTAGGGGTAGGAACACGTTTTCCACCCGCTCGTCCTGCTGCACTTTGTCGTTGAATGCGCGCACAGCCCAGGCATCCTTATCACCAGCCTTGATGGGATAGGAGGGTAGGACTTTACCACTCCAGAATACGTTGTCGATCAGGATAAAACCGCCCGGCCGCACCTGCGGCAGTACCAGCTCGTAGTAGGCGTCGTTGTTGATTTTATCGGCGTCGATGAACACCATATCCCACTCGCCGGGCAGGGTAGGGAGTATTTCCAAGGCTTTCCCAATGTGCAGGTGCACCCGGTCGGTGAGACCAGCCTCGGCCACATAGCGCCGGATGCGTGTTTCCAGCTCAGGGTTTTGCTCCACGGTGTGCAGCTCGCCATCGGTGGGTAGGCCCTCGGCTAGGCACAGGGCCGAGTAGCCCGTGAAGGTGCCCAGCTCCAGCACTCGCCGCGGCCGAATCATGTGGCTGAGCATACTCAGCAGCCGCCCCTGCAAGTGTCCCGAGAGCATGCGGGGGGCCAGCACCTGCACGTGTGTTTCGCGGTTGAGGCGAGCCAACAGAGGCGTTTCGGGCGAAGTGTGTGCCTCGGCGTAGAGGTCGGTTTCGTCGGTCATGTAGGAGTAGAGGTAGGCTGCTCGGCGGGCCAATCATTACGAAGGAGCCGCACAAAGGTGGAGGTAAGCACCACCGCCAGTATGCTTGCGCTAATACTGCTCACGGCGGTGGCAGTTAGATACCCATAGCCTACTGGGTAACGATGCTGGATATACCGGACAAAAAGCAGCACAAACACGCTAAATAAAACCGCCGTAATCAGCCAGAAAATGGCCTGCTGACGGGTAGAGACGCGGGGCGGCCGCCGCGTAACAGGCAATTGCCACACAAACCACAGGATGATCAGCAGCCCTACCAGCGAAGAACCGTATTGCAACCACACAAACACTGGCCGATTGTGAACGGTATCAACCAGAAAGGGCAACTCATGCGCAATGCGGCCCCGCGTGTGCGTCACGCCGTCCCAAACCAAATGGGAGCCAGCCCCAATGATAATGGCCAGTAGCAGGCGCGGGCTCCACAGGTTGCGGAGCGGCCAGTGCTGAGCAGCAAATCGTCCAAAGCGCCGCCGCAGAAAAACCGGCAGACTACGCACCAACGGCCGTTTTACCAACCCGTGAAACAAACCAGTGAGTACCAGCGCCAAGGGTAAGTCGAGCGTAAAAATACCCACCGTAGAATGCCCAAACCCGCCGCCCGGCCGCAGGCGCAGAAAGTACTCGAAGTCGGGTGACATGCTGCCCAGAATCAGGCCCGTAGCCGACAGCCAGCGGCGGCCTTTGTACAGCAACGGTACTATGATGGCCGGGTGAGCAAGGGTAAACGGCATACGCGCGGAGGGTAGGGCAGTAGGGCTGCAATAAGCCCGCAAAGTAACACGCAATCAGGTAGGGAACGAGATTACGCGCCAGACATCATTCATTATTGTGATACAAATGCTCTCGATGATAAGCTAAGCACTGCATATCTAACACATGCGCTGGGTGAGAGCGCAAGCTGCCAGGAAGTCCTAAAAATAAAAGAGTAGGACTGATGGAAAAACTCCCAAGATCAAATAGCACGTGATGGTTCGGGCATAAGCACAAAACATTACTGAGGGCATCTGGGCCATGATGAGGTGCGCCAAGTGGACGGATGTGTGCCGCCTCGGCATACGGGCCCACAGGACCAAGCAATTGGGTAGCACAAACTTGGCACCGATACTCGTGCAGGTGCTTTACCTCGCGCGTTACGGCAGTGTCGCGCACAAGGCGAAGCAATGTGGTTTCGCGACGCAGTGGTGTGCTATAGATGCTGCTGGGTTCTTGGGCCTGGCCAATTTGGTCGAGCTTTAGGGTAGGCGCTACATCAGCGGGAGCCACTAGGGTAGGGAGTTGTTCTAGTCGAAAGCGCCAAACGCTGAAGCCGGATTTACCTACTTCATGCCAATAGTGTGCTACCCGATACAAACCGGCATAGCGGTAAAACGTCTGACCGTTCTCCTGCACTTTTCGCGTCACACGTACCGGAAGGCCAGTAGTTTGGTTGCGGGTCAGCTCTAAATTTGCACCCGTTAGGGTTTGGTTGGCTACCTGTTGTCCAGATTCTTGACTACGCCCACCTTTGCCTGTGTACAAGATGACGGAACCGTAATCAGCGTCATCCTCATACCCGCCCGACAGCACGATAGATTCAGCTCCTACCCCTCGCCGCGCGCTTATGCCTGCCTGCGTTTGGCGGTGCACGCCAGCTCCCCATAAGGCCAAACGGTTTTCAAACTCGTGCCCCGGCAGCACCCCAGGAATATCACCAAAAATAATAGCGGCTTGTTTTGTCATACAGGGTAGCCGTAACACAAATAGGCCATTGGTACGTTTCTGTACCAATGGCCTATTTCAACATTTATTCACGAATTGGCAAACGCACCTGCCTTACTCCGGCACGTACTGCAATACGCTCAGATTATCCTCCCGCAGCACATCATTGGCCATGTCCAGCAGCTCCGTGGCGGTGATGGTGCGCACGCGGTCGAAGATTTCGGTGATGGGCTCCACGCGGTTCAGGTCCAAAGTGCTTTTGGCGAGGAGCTGCATGAGGCCGCCGTTGCTTTCCTCAGCCATAGCTAGCTGGCCCATCAGTTGCTCTTTAGCCGTGTGCAGCTGCAGGCCGCCGAGAGGTTTCTCGCGCAGCTTCTTCAGCTCCTTCTGTACCAAGCCAATCGTGCGGTTGACCTGCTTTTTCTCAGTACCGAAGTAGATACCGAACATGCCCGTGTCGGTGTAGGGCGAGTAGGTGGAGTCGATGGCGTAGACCAGACCAAACTTCTCGCGCACGCCCAGGTTCAGGCGCGAGTTCATACCGGGGCCACCCAGCACGTTATTTAGTAGGAAAAACGGAATCCGGCGGGCATCGTCAATGGCGTAGGCGGGACCCCCAATGAGGCAGTGCGCCTGCGTGATGGGCTTGCGCTCCAGCAGCTCGCGGCGCTGGTAGCCGGCAAAAGCGGTGCGGGGCCGGTTGCCGAGGCGGGCGGGTAGGGGCGCGAGGTATTTCTCGGCCAGGCGCTTCACCTCCTTAAAGGGTAGGTTGCTCACGGAGCTGAACACCAGCCGGTCGGTGCGCACATTCTCGCTCAGAAACTGCCGGAAATCGGCCTGCTGAAAGCCACTCACGCTCTGGCGCGTGCCCAGAATGTTGTGCCCCAGGGCATGCTGCCCGAAAATTACCTCGTCAAAATCGTCGATAATGGCATCGTCGGGCGCGTCGAGGTACATCGACATTTCTTCCAGAATCACGCCGCGCTCCTTCTCGATTTCCTTTTCAGGAAACACCGAGTGGAAGGTGAGGTCGGTCAGAAGCTCGAAAGCCCGCTCGAAATGCGTGCTGAGCAGCGAGGCGTAGAAGCAAATTTTTTCCTTGGTCGTGTAGGCGTTCAATTCGCCGCCCACGGTTTCGAGGCGGTTGAGGATGTGGAAGCTCTTGCGGCGCTCAGTGCCTTTGAACGCCATGTGCTCCCAGAAGTGCGCCAAGCCTTGCTGCTCGGGGCGCTCATCGCGCGAGCCAATATCGAGCAGAAAGCCGCAGTGCGCGATTTTCGTGTGGGGTACCTGTTTATGGAGTACCCGAATGCCGTTGGGCAGTTCGAGCAAATCGTAGTCGAGCATTCGTCGGGAAAAGCAGAAAAGTAGAAAGGCAAAAACCCCAGCGGGCCGGGGTAGGGGCCGGCCGGGCTACTATAACAGCCAAGCCCGGTGCGTAGTTGCAAAGGTACAAGATGCGCGAGGGTAACCTGCGAAAAGCGCAACGAAACCCGACGAGATACGCCGTTGCCCTACGCCCGCATCAACTCGCGGTACACCACTTTCTGGGGTGCGGCCATGCGCTTCAGCTGTTCCGCTTCGGCCAGGGGGGCCAGCAATTGAGCCGTGCCGATGCCTCGGCCACATAGAAAATGCGTGAGCGGGCACTGGGCATAGCCCGTCACATCGCAGGAGCGGCACTCCAGCGCCGCCGCGGTTTCCACTACCCAAGAGTGCGGGCTGAGCGGCCCAAAGCCGAATGCCGGCACCGTAGAGCAATATATGGCACAGGTAGGGGCCGCCACCGCCGAGCACAGGTGCAGCATCGCCGAATCGTGCACGTAGTTGAGCACGCCCCCCCGTAGTAGCGCGGCCGTTGCCAACACCGACAGCTGCCCGGCCAGATTCACAACTCCCGGCCGGTGACTGCGCCTAGCAAGTTCTGCGCACAGATCGGTATCAGCCGTTGTGCCTACCAGATACACTTGGTAACGGGTGGGTAGAGCAGCCAACAGCTTCAGCCACTGCTCGATAGGTAGCTGCCGGGTACGCTGGTCGGCGCCGGGTGCTAGGCAGAGGTAGTCGCCGGCAAGCGTATAGGGCGTAATGGCATCTACATCAGCAGTAGTAGGGTAGAGGCGAGGTAGAGTGAGGGGGGTATAGGGAGCAGGCGCCAGCAACTGCATGTTGCGCCCTACTTCATGTGTATCGGCGCCGATGAAATATGGAATGGCCCGCGTAAAGCCCGTGGATAACGGATTTTTAGTAAATCCGATTCTTTCCTCAGCGCCCGAAAAAGCCGTAAGTAAGCCAGTAGCTGTGGAGTGTTGTAAGTTGATGACGCGGTGGTAGTTAGCCGCCCGAATCTGCCGTAGTAGCTGGTGCGCAACGGGTAGCTTAATTTGTGATTTCTCTACCGTAATTACTTGATTCACATAAGGATGATTTTGTAACGCGCTGGTGTATTCCTGCTGTATTAGTACATCCAGAATGGTAGTTGGCTCAGTGAGGTGTAAATATTCGAGTAGGGCTGTAAGCAGAATAACATCAGCCAGCAAGCCAGTTTGAATAAGTAGCGTAGAGCGGGTGGGAAACATAGCTATATCGGAAAAAGCCAACCACAGAGAAAAATACGTTTATTGGTATAATGCAAAATATCGGCCGAATTTGATTCCCGTACTTGCAATCTCATAACATTGCTAGGCTATGCGTATTCTTATTCGGCTTCCAAATTGGCTGGGTGATGGAGTGAGAAGTGCCGGCTTTGTGTGCGCTTTGCATCCGTGACTCACCTATATTTCGTTACAAAAGCCAAGCTGGCGCCGCTAATGTTGCTGCTACCAGGAGGCGCATGTACTGTCGTGTTTCCCCTCAGTGAGTCAGACTATTAGGTGCTTGGCGTTTCGGCTGCTGGCTCCGGCAACTAAGGGCTATTCTACGCTTATTAGCCCACTTAACTCCTTTCCTGCCGGCCTGTTAGGTTGCAAGTCGTAACCACTAGCGTGTGGGCTGCGCGTGGGGTAGGAAATGGTTTTACGTGACAATCGCCGGCTCAATCTGTTAACTTGCTGCGGCGCTATTTTGGCGTTGCCTTCATCTTCTATCCTGTCTTTCCCATGCGCTACGGCCCCATCGACCCACACCTGTTCATCGAAAATCGCCGCCGTTTCAAGGAGTTGCTGCCCCCGGCGTCGCTGGCTATTTTCAATGCCAACGACATCATGCCCACCAACGCCGACGGCACCATGGCGTTTCGGCAAAACAACGATTTGTTCTACCTGTCCGGCGTCGATCAGGAGGAAAGTATTCTGGTCATCTGTCCCGATGCCAAGCTGCCACAGTACCGCGAAATTCTGTTTCTGCGCGAAACCAGCGAGCATATTCTAGTGTGGGAAGGCTACAAACTCACCAAAGACCAGGCCCGCCAACAGTCAGGCGTGCCCACCATCATGTGGCTCGACTCGTTCAAATCAGTATTGCCCGCGCTGATGAATGAAGCTGAAAACGTGTATTTGAACAGCAACGAGCACATCAGGGCTGTGGTGGAGGTGGAAACCCGCGACGCCCGCTTTGGCAAGTGGCTACGCGACGCCTACCCCCTGCACCAGTACCGTCGCGTGGCCCCACTCATGCATCAGCTGCGCGCCATCAAAAGCCAGGAGGAAATCCGGCTGATGCGCCAGGCCGCCGACATCACCGATAAAGCCTTTCGCCGTTTGCTGGGCTTCGTGAAGCCGGGCGTGATGGAATACGAGATTGAAGCCGAAATCTTCCATGAGTTCTTACGCAACGGCTCGCGCGGGCCAGCCTATAGCAGCATCATCGCCTCGGGCGAGAATGCCTGCATCCTGCACTACGTCAGCAACGAGCGCGAGTGCAAAGACGGCGACGTGCTGCTGCTGGACTTCGGGGCCGAATACGCAAATTATGCCGCAGATTTGTCGCGCTCCATCCCGGTGAATGGCAAGTTCACCAAGCGCCAGCGCGATGTATACGAGGCTGTGCTGAGCGTAATGAAGTTTGCAACCTCGCAGCTAGTGGCGGGCAATAACATTGAGGAGTACCACGCCGCCGTGGGCCGCCACATGGAGCAGGAGCTGATTAAGCTGGATCTGCTTAATGCCAACGATGTGAAGAACCAGGACCCGGCCGCGCCTCTGTATAAGAAATACTTCATGCACGGTACCTCCCACTACCTGGGCCTCGACGTGCACGACGTGGGCGACAAATACCGCGTGTTTGAGCCGGGTATGGTGTATACCTGCGAGCCGGGCATTTACATCCGGGAAGAAGGCCTCGGAATCCGTCTGGAAAATGATATTCTGATCACGGAAAATAGCAACGACGACTTAATGAAAAATATTCCTTTGGAGGCCGAGGATATTGAGCGTCTGATGCAAGCCAGCCGTTAATCTAGCCCGAGCAGTCTTAGCTCACCAAAATTCCCGCTGTGCTGCTACCATGTAGCACAGCGGGAATTTTAATTTTCAGCCGGAGTTTCTGAGGCTCTGTTTGTTATATTCGGATAATAAAATATATTTTTTTATGCTTAATAATTAGCCCTAAAATGCGGTCGATTTGCTTGAAAATGGGCTTTGTAGGGTGGTGCAAGGGGGTAGCCGGTAGGTAGCAGAATACACACTTGCTACAACTTTATTCTCCCTAGAACGGTATAGGCAGCATATTCCGCCTCATACTCTCTCCCATATTGAGCGGATCTACTACAAGTTTTACCCAATCTTTTCTCTTGTATGAGACACCTTTTAACCACAACGGCGGCACTCGGACTAGCCATGTTCGCAGCCGCCCCCAAAGCCCAGGCCCAGACCTCCGACCACAAGACGGTGATTGGCCTCTCGGCCAATGCCTTCCAGTATAAAGGCAACCTGGGTTCTGATTATTGGGACTTCAGCCGCTCCAAATGGGGCCCTGGCATTTCCATCAATCAGTACATCGCTCCCGGCCTGAGCATCGGTCTGCAAGGCAGCTATGCCGAGCTGAAGAAGTCGTTAGGCCCTAACAGCAGCACCTTCGCTACCAACATTGTAAGCGCCAATGTGCCCATCAAGCTGATGCTGAACAACGGCTGGGCTCTGAAGGAAGATGCCTTCGTGCAGCCCTACATTCTGTTGGCACCTGGCATCCTGTATTACAGCCGCGAGGGACAGTATCGTTCCAACAACGTAAACACCAACATCAACGCTGACGAGACCAAATTCGCTGGTCAGGCTGGTTTAGGTATCAACTTCCGCATCAGCGACAACATTGGCATCTTCGTGCAGACCTCGCAGGTAGTAGGCTACAAGGCCAACCTCGACGGTAGCACCGGTGGCGACAACGACGGCTGGGACGACCGTTTCCTGCAGCACTCGGCTGGTTTGAACATTGCGTTCGGCAAGGCGAAGGATGAGGACATGGATGGTGTGCCAGACCGCAAAGACAAGTGCCCCGGCACCCCCGCTGGTGTAGCAGTAGACGAAAATGGCTGCCCACTTGATGGCGACGGCGATGGTGTTCCAGACTACCAGGATAAGTGCCCCACTGAGAAAGGCTTGGCTTCGCTGGAAGGCTGCCCCGACCGCGACGGTGATGGCGTACGTGACTCAGAAGACGAGTGCCCCGATCAAGCTGGTCTGCCCGCACTGCGTGGCTGCCCCGATTCGGATGGCGACGGCGTAGCTGACAAAGACGACAAGTGCCCCAACACTCCTGCTGGTACTCAGGTTGACGCAACCGGCTGCCCTGTAGTAGTAGACTCTGACGGTGACGGTGTAAACGACGACGTAGATAAGTGCCCCGGTACTCCGGCTGGCGTAACGGTTGACGCCACTGGCTGCCCGCTGCCCATTCCCGCTGAAATCCGCAAGCTGGAGCAACCCATCCGCTTCGAAACCAACAGCACGGTAATCCAACGCAGCTCGTACACTACCCTCGATAAGATGGTACAAGTGCTGAAAGACCACCCTGAGTATAGCCTGCGCATCTCGGGCTACGCTGACAGCCGCGGTACCGATGAGTACAACCAAGGTTTGTCGGAGCGTCGCGCTGAGTCGGCTAAGACGTACTTCACTGGCAAAGGCATCGACACGAACCGTATCCCAACGGAAGGTTTCGGCGAAAGCAAGCCAGTTGTTCCGAACACCTCGCGTGCTAACATGGCGAAAAATCGTCGTGCCGAGTTCAAGTTCGAATTCTACATCCCTAGCCAGCCGCAACCCTAATCCTGCGCTGCGCTAAAGCAAAAGGGGCGAACCATTGGTTCGCCCCTTTTTTGTGTTGGTTGAATTATTAGATTACGGTGTGGTTTCGTGTACTACATTAGGTAGAAACTCCGCCAGCCGCTCGGCCTGCGCCCGAGTGAAGTTGCCGCTTACATCAAGTAGCACAAACGAATTGGGGGAACTGCTGAGGTGGCCGGTGGCTACCATCTCCTGCACTTGGTCGCCCTGCTGCCGAATGGCATAGCGCAACGCTGTATTATTGTCGGGGGCTGATACAGCTAACGGTGTGTACCGCTCGTTTCTTAGTAACCCGTCTACCTCTTGGCTTAGCCCTTCGTTGGTGAGTTTCAGCGCGCCCGCCGAGGTAGGCGTGAAGGCCAGCACCTTGCAGCTGCGGATAGACGACAGTGCTTGTGCCAGGTCGTTGTCGCCGCCTAGCTTACCCAGGCGGCCCAGCAGTAGCCGGGTGGTCAGCCCCGCCGACCACTCGGTGGTGCGGAAGCCCGGACGGCCATCATACTTGCGAAAAAACTCGGCCACAGTGCGGGCCGGCGTGCCGGGGCCACTGGCCCGGCAGCCACTTAGCAGCAGCACCAGCGCGGCCACCAAGGAAAAAGCATAGCGTTTCATGCGCCTAAATTGCGCCAAATTCCGCTGCTATGCTTTGTGTGGATTACTTCGCAGTCATTTTGTCGAACGCTACGGCATTCAGGAAATACACGTCGCGGTTGGCACCAGTAGTAGCCCGAATATGCTGGTAGCCGAAGGCCAGAAACCGGCTGCCGTACCAGGCCAGCATGCCTTGCTGGGTGGCGTTGTTGGCTTTTTCTTTGGTGTCGCTGAGAGTGGTTTGTACAGGCACCATCAGGTCGTTGGAAGACGCGTTGGCGCCGTCGATTAGCTTGTAACGAATGCGGTACTCGTCGAGGTAGGCCAGCACAAACCGCTGGCCATCGGGTAGGGGGCGCAGTTGTACCATCTCCACCAAATCATAGCTGCGGGCATTTTTCAAGACAAATGTATTGTCCCACAATAAGTTGCCTTCGTGGTCAAAGCCACAGACGATGGCGTGTGTGGTATAATAGCCATCAGTGTTGTTGCCGTACGTGCCCAGCGGCATGCCCGAGCTAGGCTGGTAGGGAACCGTATTGCGAAAACGCTGATTGTAGACCTCGCCCACCAGCACGTATCCATAGGAGGTAGGCAGCAGCTCGTGCGTGAGCAGGCGGTAGTGGAGGCGTAGGTTGCGGTTGGTGGCGCGTAGTTGCTCGCCGCGCACTTTCAGCCGCACCGCCCGCCTCGGCGACACAAAGTCGAAGAAGTGCTTCAGATTCAGAAAGTCGTAGAAGCGCAGGCTACGGCGACTGCCGGTGAGGGTAGGCGCCTCGTTCAGATCAGCCACAAACAGCCCTTGGGCATAGCGTGCATCGCGCAGGCTGTAGGTGCCCAGCAGCAGCCGGTCGCGGAGACCGGGGCTGAGCTGGGCCATGAGCAGGTTCCGGTCGCTCTCGGCTTGCACAAACTCCGAGCGCAGCAGCTGGCCCTCCGCCGACAGTTCCTTTACCTGTAGGCGCGATTTGTAGCCATTGGTCTGGCTGCTAATAAAATCGACGCGGCGCGCCAGCGGATCGACGGAAAAGGTGAAGTTGGTAGGTAGCTGTTCATAGATAGCCGGCAGCGAGCTAATGCGATTGTGGCGCAAATCCAGTAGCAAGGCGGTCAGATGATTTTCAATCATCACCGTGAGGAACGCCTGCCCACGCAGCACCCGGAAATCGTAAATACTGCGCACATCTTCCGCCTCAAACATGTGGGCATACAGCACACCCGTTTGGGCGTCTAGCTCGGCTATCCACAGTTGATTGCCTAGCAAATCGGGCCGGAATAACGCATAAACCGTCATGCCATCGGCCGTGAGTCGGTCGAAAGAAAATCCCTTGGGTACCTCCAGCGGCGACGACCACACGGGCCGCAGCTGATAGTCGTACTTCTGAAAGCTGAGGGTAGTAGCAAAAGCACCAGGCTTCAGTTGCTCTACCAGCAGCACTACGCTACTATCGGTGGGTAGGGGCTGAATGCTGACCTCGCTGTTGTAGGCATCCAGCGGTAGCTCCAGGCGGGCGGGCTGCGTGGGCTCCTCGGCAGCCAGTGCCGAGCCTATGCACAGCCAAAGCAAGGGTAGTAGAAATAGCTTCATCGATAGGTGTAGAAAGGGCGTAGTGGTAGAATTACGATAAATCAACCAGAAAAGCCAGTGCGTGCGCGTTGGTTTGTTACTACCTGATGCCAACCGGCGCTATTTTCCATAAAAAAGCCGGCCTTACGTGGAAGTAAAGCCGGCTGAAACAGTAAACGAATACGGGGCGCCTACCCTGCACCCAACTCCAGCAAGGTGTCGAACTCCTCGGACCGCAAGGGCATCACCGACAACCGCGACTGGCGTAGCAGGGCTATTTGAGTTAGGCGCTCATCGGCCTTTATCTGGGCCAGCGACACGGGGCGGGGTAGGGCCTCGCGCGGGGCCAGGGCCACGGCCACCCAGGGGCTGCCCGCTTCGGCGGTGGTATCGGGGGCGGCGGAGGCTACCACTTCGGCTACGCCTACTATCTCTTTGTCGGATACGCTGTGGTAGAACAGCACCAGATCCTGGGGTTGCATCTGCTGCAAAAAGTTGCGGGCCTGGTAGTTGCGCACGCCGGTCCAGTCGGTGCGGCCTTCTTGCAGGAAGTCCTGCCAGGAGTATTTTTCAGGTTCTGATTTAACGAGCCAGTAGTTCATAGAAAGCAAACGGAAAATGAGAACTACAAACTTATAACAAAGCGGCCTACCCGGATTGCACCAGGTAGGCCGCTTCAGGAGAGGTAGCAGTTGCTATCGTAGGTAACGGGCGCGTAGCAAATCACTGGTGGCCGATACAATCTGCACCTGAAAATCGGGCCTGGAGTTGTCGTTGAGATGCACGTAGAAAATCGTTTTATCATCATTCTGTGACCAAACACCTTGGTGTTGGGTAGGGCCAGGCCCAATACCGGGCGCGATATAGAGCAGGGTGCCATCTTTCTCAAAGCGGAAGCCGTCGCCGCCTTCAAAGGGCATATTGTAGCGCATCGGCTCCTCAACCCAGGTGTATCCTTGCGGACGATAGGTAGGCGTTTCATCCGACTTGGCCTCGTAGGAATTCAACCACAGCTGGCCAAATAAGTATGAATTGACGGCTTCCGGCGACACGTTGTCGTCGTCCGTGGAGCAGGCACTAAACAATAGGTTGGCGAGCAGAAAGCAGCCTAGAAGTACTAAAAAACGCATATATAGTATGAGTGCTAGAAAGGAAATGGGGTAACGTAAGAAGGAGCTATATCTTGCCCCAAACGTTGCATGCTACTTCTCCAGCCGCCGCACTTTCAATACATTATTTTCCAACGACACGATTTCCAGGCGGTAATCTGGCTCCTGCTTGTCGTCCAGGGAAATAAGCACGGTGTTGTCGCCGTCCATTTTCCAGGTGCCTTCGTGGCCTTCCAGGCCATCGGTAGGGGCAATGTCGTACTGTGTGAACAAGCCGGCGCGGTCGAAGGCAAAGCCCGTGCGGCCCCGCGAAGGTGGAAACGCGTAGGTGTTGGGCCGATAGACCAACACGCCCTCTTGGTCTTCCTCGTGAGCATGCAACCAAGTGCCTTCCAGCTTGCGCAGGTTGATGCTGGACTGCGTGCAGGTAGCGGCCAAAAACAGGATGCTTAGGAAAGTAAGGAAGGTGAAAAGACGCATAAGGGTGGTGGTTTTAAGGTAGCTCATCCTCGTGAGGAGAGCGTACGTTTTGCCGAAGGGTAGGATCAGATACTCCGAAGAGCGCAAAGTTTTTTCTTGCTTGCAGAAGGCTTACCGTATTTGCGCCACCTGCATAGGTCGGATTTGCAACTTGTACTCTATCGTCTTCCCAAAAGCAAACAGGGCATATATCGAAGGTATGCGTATTAGCTTCTGAAAACGTAAAGTAATCGCAGCAAAAGCATTGGTATAGGCCGAAAGAATTTTTCTTTCTTTCCATGAGCGTGCTTTGAATGGGAGAGGTCATCGCTGGAAACATATACGTATATCGGCTGTATTGGGGTCCGGCACGATGAATCCGTGTCCGAGCAACTGGTTTGCCCGTATCTTTACTGCGCTCTGTCCATCGCTGATATCCGGCGCAACCCAACCCCTAAGTTCCCTACCCGTGACCAATCGCGACCTGATTCGGGCTTTTAAACTGGCGGCGCAGCTGCTGGAGCTGCACGACGAAAATCCGTTTAAAATCCGCGCCTACGAAGGCACCGCCAATGCCCTCGACCAGCTCAACTTTCAGGTAGCGGATGTGGACCGCACCGGCCTACCCGACCGCACTGGCCTGAGCAAAAGCGCCGCCGCCCGCGTAGCCGAACTCCTTGATACCGGTTCGTTCGACGAGCTAACGCGTCTATTGGCCCTCACCCCGCCCGGCGTGGTAGAGCTACTGAACATCAAAGGCATCGGCCCCAAGAAAATTCGCCAGCTGTGGCGCGAGGCGGGCATCGAAAGCCCCGAGCAGTTGCGCGAAGCCGCCGAGCAGGACGAGGTGAGCAAGCTGAAAGGCTTCGGTAAAAAGACGCAGGATTTGATTCTGGCCGCCCTCGAATTCACCAGCCAGAGCAAAGGCAAGCTGCTGTTCCCGCAGGCCGAAGCTCTGGCAGCCGACCTGCAAGCCCGCCTCCGCGAGGCCTTACGCACCGAGCAGGTGGCCGTGGCCGGGGAGCTGCGCCGCTGCCTCGAAACCATTGAAACCGTGGTGCTGGTGGCCGCTACCTCCACCCCCGACCGCGGCCACGATACCCTGGACGCGCTGGAGGGACTAGCCGCTGAGCCTACTCAGTGCGGCGTATACTGCTGGCGCGGCACGGCTACAGAGTCGGGCGTGAAAGTGGCCGTGCATTTCGTGACCAAGGAAACCTTCACCAATCAGCTGTTTCTGCTCACTGGCAACGAAGCACACCTCACTGAAGCCTTACCCGGCGCCGCGCCCGGCCAACCGACTACGCTGCGTCAACTGGTCAAGAAAGAGCAATTTTATCAGGAGGAGGCAATCTACGAGAAAGCCGGCCTGCAATACGTGGTGCCTGAACTGCGCGAGGGTAGGGGCGAGCTGGCCCTGGCCAAAGAGCAGAAAATCCCGCGCTTGCTGGAAGACACCGACTTGCGCGGCTCCCTGCACAACCACAGCAACTACTCCGACGGCGCCCACACCCTGCGCCAGATGGCCGAGTGGCTGCGTGACCACCAGTACCAGTACCTCGGCATTTGCGACCACTCGCAGGCGGCGCACTACGCCAACGGCCTCTCACCGGAACGCGTGCGCCAGCAGCAGCAGGAAATCGACCAGTTGAACCAAGAGCTGGCGCCGTTCCGCATTTTCAAGGGCATCGAGTGCGATATTTTGGGTGACGGAGCGCTGGATTACACACCCGACGTGCTTAGCTCGTTCGATTTTGTGGTGGCCTCCGTACACAGCAACCTGCGCATGGATGAGCGCAAAGCCACCGACCGCATGTTGCGCGCCATCGAAAACCCGTATTGCACCATGCTGGGCCACCCCACCGGCCGACTGCTGCTGCGCCGTGAGGGTTACCCGCTCGATTTCAAGGCCATTATCGATGCCTGCGCAAAGCACGGAGTCATCATTGAAATCAACGCCAACCCCTGGCGCCTCGACCTGGACTGGCGTTGGGTGCGCTACGCTCTAGACCAGGGCGTGCGCCTCAGCATCAACCCCGATGCCCACCACACCGATGGCTACGCCGACATGCGCTACGGCGTGCTAATGGGCCGCAAAGGCATGCTAACGCCCGACATGACCTTTAATGCACTGTCGGTGGAGGAGGTAGCGGCCTATTTTGCGGCGCGGAAGGCCACTATCACGCCGCCATTGGAGTATAAGAAGTCGTTGTTTGAGTAGAAAGCGCGCATGAAAATTCTGGTTCTGCGTTTTTCCTCCATCGGCGACATTGTGCTGACTACCCCCGTAGTACGCGCCATCCGGCAGCAGGTGCCTGGCGCCGAGGTGCACTTCTGCACCAAGCCCGCCTACCGCGGCTTGGTCGAATCGAACCCATACATCAGCAAAGGGCATTACCTCAGCGGCTCCCTGCACAAGCTGGCCGCTGAGCTACGCGCCGAGCGGTTCGACTACATCGTTGATCTGCATAATAACTTACGCACTAGATTGTTGAAGGCTCAACTGCGCGTGCCCAGTAGTAGTTTCGATAAGCTGAACTTCCAGAAATGGCTGCTGGTACGGTTCAAAATCAACCGCCTACCCCACGTGCACATCGTGGACCGCTACCTGGCCGCGGCCGCGCCCCTGGGCGTGCGCAACGACGGCCAGGGCCTCGATTATTTCATTCCCGAAAAGGATGAGGTGGACCTTACCACCACGCTACTCACCCATTTTCAGCGCGGCTATGTGGCCTTTGCCATTGGGGCACAGCACGCCACCAAGCGCCTACCCGTAGAGCGCATTATTGAGCTATGCGGGCAGTTGGGCCGGCCTGTGGTGCTGCTGGGCGGCCCCGAGGACGAAAGCACTGGCCATGTGGTGGAGCTGGCCTTCGAAAAAGAGGCAGCTACCGTAGCCCCTCCGCCCCCACAAATTCCCGATAGCCCTTACTACTTCCCCAAAACCAAGACCTCAAGCCCCCAAGCCCCCAAGACCCTCATCTACAATGCCTGCGGCAAGTTTAACCTGAATCAGTCGGCCTCGCTGGTGCGGCAGGCGCAACTGGTTGTCAGCCACGATACAGGCCTGATGCACATTGCGGCGGCGTTCAAAAAGGAGATTTTCAGCGTGTGGGGCAACACAGTGCCGGCCTTTGGCATGTATCCCTATCGCACGGAGTTTCGGGTGCTGGAGGTGGAAGGACTGGCGTGTCGGCCGTGCTCTAAAATCGGCTTTGCGCAGTGCCCACAAGGCCACTTTAAATGTATGCGCGACATTCGGTTCAACCTCGATTTGCCACCCGCACAGGATGGACGATGAGGTGTTGCCGTTCTATATATTAAAAGTGCAATTATGGCATAGAGATTGAGAGGAAAGCGCCTGATTCAGTCAGGTAGAATCATATTTAACTCATCCTTTCATGTTTTCTATGCGATTTTTTACTCTTCGTGTACTAGCTGTTCTGCTAGTATCTAGTTTATTAACGGCTTGCGGCCCCAAAATTTACCTGGCCAACGATTTCAGTGCCTATGCGCCCAAGCACAAGGTAGTGGCAGTGCTACCGGCAGCAGTTACTATGGAGCTACGCCCCAATCAGGCCAAGCGTACCAGCGCCGAGCAGCAGCGCGACGTTGAATTCAAAACCGGCCTCGACTTTCAGGAGCGCATTTATAGCTGGTTACTGCGTCGGAGCCAGCAACAGCGGGGCTTCACGGTGCAGTTTCAGGATATCATGCAAACCAATGCCAAACTGCGTGAAAGCGGTATTCCGTTTGAAGAATTGCGCGCCCATTCTCCGCAGGAACTGGCCCGTATTCTGGGTGTTGATGCCGTGCTGACGACCAACGTGCGCACTACCAAGCCCATGAGCGATGGTGCCGCTATTGCCGTTGGTGTGCTGGTAGGTGCCTGGGGGGCTACCAATCAGGCCAACATCACCGTAAATATCCACGAAACTCAGGAAGGCAAGCTCCTGTGGAAATACGATTATCTGGCCGCAGGCTCGGTAGGAAGCTCCACCGAAAATATGGTAAATGCGCTCATGCGCAACGCCTCTAAAAAATTTCCCTACGCTCCCAAATCGTAAAACGACTACCCCTACCTTCTGCCTGACGTTTAGAAAGCTGCCTCCACCAGGGCAGCTTTTCTTTTATGCATAGTTGCTGGTACATTCGTGTAGTGGCTTGTTCTTCAACTTCCAACGAACGTATACCCGCCTATGGCTGCCCTTTGCCAACACCTTGCTGGTCTTACTCAACTTATGCCAGCTGCTGAACACGTGTGCCCCGAATGCGTGGCGCTAGGCGACATCTGGGTGCATTTGCGCGTCTGCCAGACCTGCGGCCACGTGGGTTGCTGCGATTCTTCCAAGAACAAACATGCCACCCGGCATTTTCGCGACACCCAGCACCCCGTGGTTGCTTCCGCCGAGCCCGGCGAGCAGTGGGTGTGGTGCTATGTGGATAGTCAGATGGCGGAGTATTGAAAGACAAAATTAGCTAAGCCGAGACTATCCAAAACACCTGCGAAGGCCGTAGAAGTTAATGGTCGGCTGATTGCCTTTTGAACTGCTGGATCTCCTATATCCGATGCTCGGTCTTGCTTTCGGTTGATGCAGTAAAACTTGTTGGATGATTGTACAAAGACGAAAGCTGCGGTGTAGCCTACCCTATCTACATTTCGTATTCTTTCGGCCATCAAGCCGTCAGATAAGTAGTAGTATAATGTTTTATAAGAGCCAGCAGGATCAGTAGAAATATAGTAAGGTCCAACTAGGTGTTGCTCACCTGGGTGCAGACAGGAAGTGAGCAAAAGCAGAAGTAAGACAAGATGCTTCGCGTACTTAATAGCCATTTTTGAAGATACATAAGAAAAGCCTCAGGCTCAACAAGCGTGTAGAACGCCATGTTGAGCCTGAGGCTTTTCTACCCAATGTGAATGCATTGCCTACCCAATCTTGCTGAACCCGCAGTACGAGTGCAGCACCTCGGGCAGCGCAATACCATCCGCCGTTTGGTTGTTTTCCAGCAGCGCGGCCACAATACGGGGTAGGGCCAGCGCCGAGCCATTGAGCGTGTGCAGCAACTGCGTTTTGCCACCCTCGGCGCGGTAACGCAGCTTGAGGCGGTTGGCCTGGTAGGTTTCGAAGTTGGAAGCCGAACTCACCTCCAACCACCGTTGCTGGGCGGCGCTCCACACCTCTAAGTCGTAGGTGAGGGCTGAGGTGAAGCCCATGTCGCCGCCGCAGAGGCGCAGCACCCGGTAGGGCAGCTGTAGCTTTTGCAGCAAGCTTTCGATGTGGCCTACCATCTGCTCCAAGGTAGCGTAGCTGTGCTCGGGCTCCGTAATCTGCACAATTTCCACCTTGTCGAATTGATGCAGGCGGTTTAGGCCGCGCACGTCGGCGCCCCAGCTGCCGGCCTCGCGGCGGAAGCAGGGCGTGTAGGCGGTGTTGCGGATGGGCAGCTTCTCTGTGGGGATAATCTCGTCGCGGTAGAGGTTGGTAATGGGCACCTCCGAAGTTGGAATCAGATAGAGATTATCCTGCGCATCGTGGTACATCTGCCCCTCTTTGTCGGGTAGTTGGCCAGTGCCGTAGCCCGAGGCCTCGTTCACCAGAATGGGGGGCTGCATCTCGGTGTAGCCGGCGGTGCGGGCTTCGTCGAGGAAGAAATTGATGAGTGCCCGCTGCAAACGGGCGCCCTGGTTTTTATACACCGGAAAGCCTGCGCCAGTGATTTTCACGCCCAGCTCAAAGTCGATGATGTCGTACTTCTTGATCAGCTCCCAGTGGGGTAGGGCATCGGCGAGTAACGCGGGTTTGTTGCCTACCTCGCGCACCACCTCGTTGTCTTGGGCCGAGCGGCCTTCGGGCACGCTGCTGTGGGGTAGGTTGGGTAGCTTCCAGAGCACTTGTTGCAGACCTTGCTCCACCTGCGCCAGCTCGTCGGCGTGCTGCTTGGTTTGCTGCTTGAGGGTAGCGGTGCGGGCTTTCAGCTCCTCGGCTTCGGCCTTGTTGCCAGCCTTCATCAGGCCACCAATCTGGCGGGCCAGCTCATTGGCTTCGGCCTGGGCCGAGTCATGCTCGGTCTGGAGCTGGCGGCGGCGCTGGTCGAGGTCGAGGACGGCTTGCACGTCGGCTTCGGCAGTTTTATAATGCTTCTTGGCGAGGGCAACCAGCGCCTCGGCGGTGTGCTCGCGCAGGACGGAAACTTGCAACATAAGACGGAGATATCGCGAAATGGGAGAAAGCAAAAGTACGCAGCCGGAACGGAAGCGCCGTACCCAGCGTTAGCCCACCAGTACCAACACGAATCCAGGGGCAGGGATTTTTTGAAAATCCACGTATCCCATTTGGCAAAGTGCGCGTATTACCCTAACATTGCGCTAAACAAGCCGGCCGCTGTTGCCGGGCCTACAGGTAATTTGTACTGTTGTGAGGCCCATGCCGATTTTCCAGCGCCTCCCCAGTACCTCCATTCTTTCTTCGTCTGATTTCGCGCTTCGCGCCGCTCGGCGGTTGCCTTCGTTGCCCAACGTAAGCCTATGCGGCCGTGTGTTCGGTCCCGAGTCCGCCCTTTCGCCCCTACTACCTAATTATGTACACTATTGACGAGTTAAAGAACCGTCTGCTGTCCGAGTTAAAGGAAATTGCAGAAGAGCTTAAGGTTGGTAACTTCCGCAGACTCAGCAAACAGGATCTGATTTACAAGATTCTCGATCAGCAGGCACTTTTGCCCGCCGATCAGCTCCCTCAAAAAAATACAACTCCTGCCCCGGTTGAAGCAGCAGAGGCACCGGCTGCGCCCCGCGCCAATGGTCGGGCTCCCCGTGCTGCTGCGCCGCGCCGGGCAGCCAGCCCCAAAACGGCCTCTCCGGAAGCAGAGGTGGCCGTAGCGGAGGCTTCGGTAGCAGAAGCTACTCCTGCATTGGAGGTTGCGCCTGCGCCAGTAGCAGAAGCAGCTCCTATCCCAGAAAAGCTCTCTGAGGAAGCTCCGACAGAAGCTCCTACCGGTAACGACCGCCCCATTAAACTATATCAGCGCCCCGAGCGCCGCCCCCGCAACGGGCAGAGCAGCCGGGAAAACGTGCCGGAAACGGCTATAGCTGCTAGCGACGTGGCAGTAGCCGACGAGCCAGCAGCAGTGGAAACCACCGCTGCTCCTGCGCCTATCCTCCGCGACCAGCCCACCGCTTTTGTGCGGGAAGGCAGGGAGCCGCGCCCCGAGCGTGACCAAAACCAGAACGGCCGCGACGGTCGGGAGCCCCGTGAGGGCCAGCGTAACGACGCGCCCCGGGAATTCCGCACCAACGATCGGCCCCAGCGCAACGACGCCCCGCGCACCGATGGACGGGAGCCGCGCCCCGAGCGTGACCAGAACCAGAACGGCCGCGACAACCGCGAGCCACGCCCCGACCGCGACCAGAGCCGCGCCGAACGCGACCAGCGCCGCGAGGAGCGGTTTGCCGCCCGTGAGCAGCAGCGCCAGCAGCGCCGCGAGGAGCAGCAGCAGAACCCGCGCCAGCAGCAGTCCGCCCCCGCTCGCAACGATTTGGATATCACCATTCAGAGCGAAGGCACGCTGGAAATGATGCCCGACGGTGGCTACGGTTTCCTCCGCTCGCCGTTTTACAACTACCTGGCTTCGCCCGACGATATTTACGTGGCGCCCCAGCAAGTGAAGCAGTTTGCCCTAAAAGCTGGCGACACAGTGAAATGCACCATTCGCCCGCCCCGCGAAGGCGAAAAATACTTTGCGCTGGTAAACGTGGAAAACGTGAACGGCCGCTCACTGGAAGAAGCCCGCGACCGGATACCGTTCACCAACCTCACGCCGCTTTTTGCGGAGGAGCGCCTCAAGCTCACCACCAAATCCGGGCAGTACAGCACGCGTATTCTGGACCTGTTTGCCCCTATTGGCAAAGGCCAGCGCGGTCTGATTGTGGCTCAGCCCAAAACTGGTAAAACGGTGCTGTTGCAGGAAATTGCAAACTCCATTTCCGAAAACCACCCCGAGGTCTACCTCATTATTCTGCTGATTGATGAGCGCCCGGAAGAGGTAACGGATATGGCCCGCTCGGTGAAAGCCGAAGTGCTCAGTTCAACCTTTGACGAAACCGCCGACCGCCACGTAAAAATTGCCAGCATTGCGCTGGAAAAGGCCAAGCGCCTGGTAGAGTGCGGCCACGACGTAGTGATTCTGCTGGACTCGATTACGCGTCTGGCGCGTGCCTACAACACGGTGCAGCCAGCTTCGGGCAAGATCTTGTCGGGTGGTGTGGATGCTAATGCCTTGCATAAGCCCAAGCGCTTCTTCGGCGCAGCCCGCAATGTGGAAAACGGCGGCTCGCTCACCATCATTGCCACGGCCCTCATCGAAACCGGCTCCAAAATGGACGAGGTGATTTTTGAGGAATTCAAAGGCACCGGCAACATGGAATTGCAGCTGGACCGCAAATTGGCCAACAAGCGCATCTTCCCAGCCATCGACGTGCCGGCTTCCGGTACCCGCCGCGAAGACCTGCTGATGAGCAAAGAGGAGCTGAACCGCATCTGGGTGCTACGCAAGTTCATGTCCGACATGACGGCCTCCGAAGCCATGGAGTTCCTGAAAGACCGCATGAAAGGCACCAAGGACAACGACGAGTTCCTGATTTCGATGAATGGCTAAGAAGTAATCGTTTAGCAATGAAAAGGCCCGCTTCGCGCAATGCGAAGCGGGCCTTTTTGCTTATTGTAAAACCGAAAGCCAATTACGGCTGCCGCTTGTCAAGAACCTGCTCGAGCACAAAGGAAATCTGTGTGCCGTCGTAGAAGCGGTAGTGCATCTCAGTAAAGCCGTATTGCGGATGAAAATAGAAGTCAAGATAGCTCCTGCCCAGTTTGCTGTGCTCGCCAACGGCATGGATCAGCCAGCAACCAGGTAGGGTTAGCGAACCATACTGACGAACTTCTTGCTTATCAACTTGGTAGGTAGGCGTAACCTTTCCCTTAAATGCTCCCCAGCCCATCATGATATATAATGGATTTTCTTGCCAGCTGCCTCCTACCCGCAACGACGCGGGCTTAACCTGTGGGAATGGCGCCACTTCGGTATAGGCATACTGATTACCGCGGATAGGATGCATCCAGATTTCCTGCCTGTTCTCGATAGCACCAGTAATCTCCTGTTCGTGCCACCAATATTTCTCTGGTTTGTCTAATCGCTTCGTTTTTGGATTTGGGTAGGCCAGAAACGTCAGCGAATCTTGAGTGGTGTAGGTATAGCGGACCTGAAAGCCAGTTTGTCGTTTGGGCTGCCCTACCCAAGGCTGTCCTAGAGGTTGAAATGTGATGCGTTCCTGGCTCAGCGTATCGCCTTTGGGACTGACGAAAATGGCGTGGTAATGATAGGTACGATTGGCGTTGAAAATAACGAGGCTGTCGGGTGGGGGCTGAGGTGCTGATAGCAAGCTGGTTAGCGAAAGAAAAAGTGGCAGCATTAGGATGGATTGAATCATAGAAAATAATAGTAGGCTATTTCGAACCAAAGTAAGCATAACGCTCATCCATTACCTTTACCCTATGGAACAGACCGCTGACCGCCCCGAAATTCTCTACCTCTTCGACCCTCTATGCGGCTGGTGCTACGGCATGAGCCCCGTGATTCGGCAGGCGCAGCAGGCCTTTGCGGGCCGCGTAGACGTATCCGTGCTGTGCGGCGGCATGCTGACGGGCAACGATGTAGCGCCTATTGGCGATAGTTGGGACTTTCTGAGCGGCGCGGCCGCGCAGATTGGCGAAGTGACAGGCGCCGAGTTTGGAGCCGCCTACCATACAGTGGGGGAAGAAGGAGCGGTGCAACTGAACTCGGAGCCACCGAGCCGCGCCATTGCCGTGTTTCGCCAGCTGGATGGCGACCAACAGCGCACCATTCAGTTTGCGCACGATGTGCAGACTGCTTTGTTCCGCGATGGTGAGAATCTGAACGACCTCGCTACTTATTTGCCGTTGCTTGCGCCGTACGACATCGATGCGGCTACCTTTCAGCGCCTGTGGGCCGCGCCAGAGACTATCCAGGTAGTGCAGCAGGAGTTTGCTACCGTGGGTCGGCTCAACCTGGAAGGCTTACCTACTACCGTGTTACGTGTGGGCAATGAGGGCTATATACTAGCCAAAGGATATCAACCCTACACCGTATTTGCGGCCGGACTAGAGCAGGCCTTAGCTGAGAAAGCCGGAGGGTAGGGACAAGCAGGAGTTAACTGCCGAAGCCGCCCAGCTGTACTACCTGCTTTTTAAGGGGCGAATAGGCAATCCGTCGGCGGTCCTCTTTCCCTACCAGATATTGAAAGCCAATAGCATCTGCGCGGCGCTGAACGTCGGCCCACGTGTCGCGGTCGAGGGGGTTGCCGGCGGGGAAAGGAGTTGAAGAGGGTAGGGCAGGCTGATGAAAGTTCTTATCAGCAAAAAAATCATCCATACGGCGGCGCACGTACGCCTCGCGGGCCCCAGGGGTGGGGGGCGTGGTACCAGCCATGTCGTAGACCATAGAAGCCTCCAGATCGGCGGCTGACAGCCTTTCATGAAAAATTACCTGTCCGGTGTGGTCAGTGATAGTGAAGTCTATTTGGCCGCTTAAAACATCCTGGCCGCGCAATACCAGCCGAAACACGTCGGGTATGCTGGGAGTGGAAAAGTCATGTCGCTTCTGTACCACTTTCAGCGTGTCAGACTGAGCCGACACCTTACCGGCACGGGCGGTATCGGGTGCTTCCAGCGGCGTAGTAGCAGCGGCAGTCGTCGTATCGGCAGCGAGGGGAGAAGGAGCCGAATATTGGCTACTTTGTTGATAACAGGCACTGGTGAGCAGTAGGCAGGAGAAAGCAATGAGAGGGCGCATACTGTAGAGGAGGAGTGGACGAGCTAGTTTAATACGGCAAGGTCTTGCTTGGCGTTTTCGGCTACTCGTTACCACCAGCGCCAGAGCAACATCGCCACAAACGCCGCGCTCATACACAGCGACGATACTTGGTTCATGCGCATGGTATAATCGAAATTGGCGGCGCTGGCATCGTGCCACACCAACCAGATCCAGCGGCCAAACAGCCCAACTACGGGTAGGGTAGCCACCAAAAACAGCAGCGCATGCGGCCACTCCTGGCGCCACGTATACACGGCCACCAACAGGGCTGCCCCCGCACCCAACGCCGCGCCCGCAAACACAAACGTGCCCCGAATGCCCAGGCGAAGGCTCAGCGTCCGGTCACCACGTTGAGCATCTTCTTGATGCTGATATACTTGCGTGAGGGGATAGGAGCCGCACAAAAACAAGGTGCTCACGAGGGCAAGCAGCAAGTTGCTAGAGTCCAGAATAACCGCTGGAGAAGCGCCTACCCCTATCTGCGTTATTAGAAATGTATAGGCCCCCTGAAACACCACCACCACCAGCGTACTCACGAGCGGGTACTTTTTCAAGCGGATGCCCTCGTAGCTATACGCCTTCGATACCAGCAGATACACGGCCACTAAACCCGCGAAGGGTAAGGACAAGAGTGCCCCGCCCAGCACAGCCAGCGCATCGAACAGCCACACCAAATGCAGCAATTCCCGCGACACAGGCGGCGGCTGACGCAGGCCGCCGATGCTGCCTTCGTCGCGGTCGTAGTAGCTATTGTAGCCGTTGGACGCAGGGTAGGCCAGCAGGTGCAGCACCACAAACACGCCCACCGCCCGCCATAAGCTAAATGGCTCCCGCAAGGCGCTCAGCCCAAACCAGAACACAGGCATCAGGTACACCGAAAATGGAATCCGCAATAGCGGCAGCGCCCGACGGTAGGAAGTCAGAAGTAACAATGAGTAATTGAAATAAGAATCAGCAGGCGGTTATTCGCGCAGCTTGCGGCATGCTTTCTATACTGGTGCAGCAGATGGTTGTGTTGGAAGCCGCACCAATAGAATTGCCCCCAATTTTAATTCTTAATTTTCAACTTCTACTCGATGCTTCGGCCAGCCCGTAAGGTAGAGCACCTGAGAGCCAGACCAGTGGCGGGCCTTGCCCACGCGCCATTCAAACGCGCCGGTAGGGTCGGCGCGGCGGGTTAGAGCCAAGAGTTGGTCGGGTGGGTACAAGCGTAGAATCGATACCACACCGTCCCAGATGGTGCACACCGGAATGAGGGGGATGAGGTAGGTGAACAGCAGCCGGCTCCAGCGAAATGGTCTGACAAACGGTGTAATACACAGCAACGCAATGGGCATGACGAAAGCTGCCAGCGCCACTTCGTGCCAATGCTTGCCGGCCCCCTCAAACACGCCAATGCCCGCTCGTTGCCGCACGGCGTCGGCCAATATGGCCTCGGCCACTGCAGGCGAAAAATGATGAAAAGCCGAAAACACCACCCGAAACCCCGATAGCGTGGCCGGCACACGGGTAGCATCCACGGGGGTAGGCATGAATGTAAGGCCGCCGCCCGTGCGCTCGTGTAGGTGTTGCCAGGCGGTGGGCTGGGGGTAGAGGTCGGTGAGGATAACGCCTAGTTGGGGTAGGCCTGTTGCCTGCAACTCCCGCCAGACGCCCTCCGTACCGCCGCCTGCGCCCGCACACAGCTCCAGCAGTTGGGTTTGGTTGGTGTGTTGGAGTGCCTCGCGCAGGAGGGAAACGATAGGCTGGTAGATTTTCAGCCCCGAAATCATGAAGCGCAGGTAGTCCATCATGCCCGCCCGCACCGCCTCCGGAAACCACGGCAGGTCTTCAAACTCGAATAGTTGCAAGCGTAGCTTCATGCGGCCGAGTAATGTGGCAATAGGTCATGGTTGACGTATACCGCTGCTACTAAAGCCGCTACCAGCCAGGGTAGGCTAATAGGTAGGCTCACCCAGCACACAACAAACAGCACATCGAAGTGAAAACTGCCCAACTTGCTGTACTCAGCTAGCAACCAGTAGCAGCCATACACCGCAAAAAACACCGCCACGAAACTCACAAAAATTCGGATGGTACCCCACAGCAAAGCCATTCGCTGCTCCGTCGAATCAGGTAGGAGGGCTGAGCGTATAAATAGCCATTTCATATGCAGGATGCGGAAGCATCCTGCTAAGAAAGCCCAAAAACCACCACAGAGCGAAAGGCATAGGTGACCCCAAAAGCCCATTGGAGTATCAGCTACTACCAGAAGCACAAACCCTAGCACGGTGCCGCCCCATGTGGTGTGCCACAAGTGCTGCCAGACCCTTTTTAGAGCCAAGTTGTTTTTCCGAATGTCCTTCATTGCCAACGTATCGTCCATGGGCAGGCGGCAGAGCAGCGCCGGATATGCCCTACTGCTACGCCGACTTCGCCTGAAACGTTAGCTGCTACCCGCTTAGGCGTTCTGGAAACGCGGTGGTGCTGGCTCGCATAGAAAATACACCGCCGCCAAAGCCGCCGCCAGATATGGCAACGACATGGTGAGTAGGCTGCGCAGATCAACCACTGGCAAATGATGCATCACAAAAAAGTTGGTCAATGCGTAGCATCCTACTACAGCCACAGTGCCAATGGTGCGCCGGGCCGAGCAGGTAGGCAACTGCCCTAGCAACCTGAACAAGGGTACACACAAGGGTAGCACTGCCAAAGAAACCAAAGCCGCCAATAAGCCACTGAACAGGCCAATAGAAAAATCAGCAGCGCGGTCGAGTGCAAAGTCAAGTGTCAGCAGCACGGTGCCGCCCAGATTGCTGAGTAGCCACAACGATAACGCCTTGCGCAAAGAGTAGTTGGTTAGTGAAGTAGAAAATAACATATAATGAAGCAGTAAAGAGTTGGAAAAAGTAGTGACGAAACGAGAGTTAAAAAGAATTTCTATTTTCTGGAAGCATTTCCCAAAAATGGGAAAAGTGAAACTGTATCTTGATTTTATATACGAAAGGGCGGTTTTACAGGATTTTTATCATTTGGAACTTTTTTTACGAAGTGCCTCATAACACCCAATCCAGGGCTTTTTATTGTAATTTTTTTACGGGCCGGCATATGCATAGCATGCAGCACTGCTATACGCTTATCTGTTGGGGCAATAAAAAATAGAACATGAAGAAGTACCGGCCAATAGAACGTCCCATTTTGATAGTAGCTGTTAGTCGCAGATTGGCCAATACCTAGGTGTTCTACCACACAGTTAGAAGAGGGTATTTGGAAATGATGAATCTATTCACAAGCTTTGCATCACAAAGTGCTCTGTACGCTATGAAGCCAGTTACTGATCCGCTCGCCCAACTCACGGAAATCCGCGCTATTATGGAGCGCTCGTCGCGGTTCATCTCGCTTAGCGGCCTGTCGGGGGTAGGGGCGGGAATAGTGGCGCTGGCTGGGGTAGGCGTGGGTAACTGGTACCTTAATAGTCAGTACGGCGAAGGCGGCTTTATGCGACTAATGAATGGCAACTACGCCAGTCGACTGGAAGCCCTACCGTTTCTGCTAGGTTTGGCGGCCATTATTATTGTGTTGGCACTAGGCGTGGCTTTCTTCTTCACCCAGCGCCGCGCCCGGCAAAACGGTATAGCTTTGTGGGGGCCACTGGGGCGGCGGCTGGCACTCAGCCTGGCCATTCCGCTGACGGCAGGTGGGTTGTTTTGCTTGATGCTTTACCTGCGCGGAGCCGCCGGACTGGTGATACCAGGCATGTTGTTGTTTTACGGTCTGGCCTTGCTCAATGCTAGCAAGTATACTTTGGATGAAATCCGTTGGCTGGGTCTCACCCAAATTGGGCTAGGACTGCTCGCAACCTTGCTTCCGGTTTGGGGGTTACTGTTCTTTGCCTTCGGGTTTGGGCTGTGCCACATCGGCTACGGCCTGCTCATGTATAACCGTTACGAACGTTCCCGCCCCGCGTGAAGTACGCCATTCATACGCTCAATAAAGCTTTCGATAACCGCGTGCGGCTAGGCGTCATGGCCGTGCTCATGACCACCGACTCGGTGAGCTTCAACGACTTGAAAGAAGCCCTGGACCTCACCGATGGCAATCTGGCCAGCCACGTATCGGCCCTGGAAAAAGCCGGCTACGTGACCGTCAGCAAGCAGTTTGTGGGCAAGAAGCCCAATACCACCTACACCGCTTCAAGCGAAGGCAAGCAAGCCTTTCAGGACCACCTGAATGCTCTGGAAAAGCTACTGAAAGGAGGGTAAGCTCTTTTTTTTTGTGCATAAACTTTGAAATACAAAGTACTTTAATAAAAATAAATTATGGCAACTTATTCACCCAGCGCTGCCTACCATTCTGTAGCTGCACCCACCGCGCCGCCTTTTCCGCTCACGGCCCTGCAAAAGCTAGCCTTGCCAGTAGGCGCCATCCTATTTGATGTTTTGTTCTGGCACGAGCGCATGGCGCTAAATATGCTGGTATACACAGTATTTGTGCTGGGCGTGAGCGTAGCCGGACTGCCACGCACGGCACCACAATGGCGCTCGGGCTATTGCTGGCTGCTGCTGCTAGGCACCATACTGAGCGCCTGCTTGGTGGCCGTGTACGCCTCCGGGGCAGCGCAGTTGGCGGCGGTGGTATCGTTGGCCGGGTGGTTGGGCTACCGCAACCAGCCCCACTTGCGCCTGGTGCTCTACGCTGTGTTCACGGGCTTGCTGAACCTGGGGCCGGCCACACAGCGCCTGTTCCAACTGCTGCGCTTGCCAGCCAACCTGAGCGACAGGGTAGGACGGGGCTGGTTCTATGGTCGGCTGCTGCTATTGCCGCTGGTGGCGCTGGTAGGCTTTCACTTGCTGTTCGTGCTGGCCAATCCGAAGTACGAAGCCCTCACGACGCGATTCTGGGAGATAGTAGGCGAGGCCCTGGACCTGCTATTCAGCCGATTGTCGGTGCCGCACGTGTTGTTTTTTCTGCTAGGGTTGGTGCTTACGGCGGGGGCGCTGCTAGTCCTACCCATTCATTACTTCATCGACCGTGAGTCGCGCTTCGGAGAATTTGTGCAGCGGCAGCGCGACCGGGTAGCCTCGCTGGGCGTGCGTCGCCCCGATTTTCGCACCGACCGTTTTCCACCCCTGGGCCTGCGGCGTGAGTACTTAATAGCCATGAGCCTGCTAGTGCTAATGAACCTGCTGCTACTCGTGGTCAACCTCATCGACATCAGCTGGATCTGGATAGATTTCCGACCTTCTGCCAGCTTCGACCTCACGCAGTTCGTGCATGAAGGCACGTATGTACTCATTCTGAGCATCTTGGTAGCCATGGGGATTGTGCTGTGGTTTTTCCGACGCAACCTCAACTTCTACCCTCGGGGCTTGCCTACCCTGCGGTGGCTGGCTACCGTGTGGGTGGTGCAGAACGCGGTGCTGGCTGTGTCGGTGGGGCTGCGCAACTACTACTATATTGTATACACGGGCCTTGCCTACAAGCGCATCGGCGTGTATGGCTTCCTACTGCTGACGTTCTTCGGCCTGCTCACGGTGCTATTGAAAATCTGGCAGCGGCGCTCGGCCTACTCTCTGGTGCGCCTGAACATGCTGGCCGCCTACGCGGTGCTGCTCCTGCTGGCTGCCGGCAACTGGGAAAGCTGGATG
This sequence comes from Hymenobacter citatus, assembly GCF_014333615.1. Lineage (GTDB taxonomy): Bacteria > Bacteroidota > Bacteroidia > Cytophagales > Hymenobacteraceae > Hymenobacter > Hymenobacter citatus. The sequence continues at coordinate 139,198 of NZ_JACSCY010000004.1, forward strand.
GTGCGCTACAACCTGCAACCCCGCTTCCACCGCGTCGACTACGGTTTCTTACTGGATATGCCCGACCGTGTGTTGCCCGAGCTGGCTGCTGCGGCGTCTACCCTCGTCGGCCGCGAGCTAGTGCAGGAAAACAACTACAACCAGTGGGTAGCCCTACCCGAAACCGAGGCGCAGTCCCGACTGCACCAGCGCATCCAAAACTTTCGGGCGCTGGAAGCCCAACGCCACTGGCCCAGCCGCTCCTGGGCCGATTGGCAGGCTATACAAACCCTCAAAGCAAACCCAGCTGCTCATGTTTCTCAACCTCGCCCTTAGTCTGCTCGCGCTGCTGAGTTGCGGCGGTGGGGTAGTGGTCTTGGCCGTGGTACTCACCTGGCAGGAGCACGCCGCCACCCCCGATGTGCGCTGGCGGCGGCTGGTGTACTTGGTACTACCCGTTACGGCGCTGGTAGCGGGCCTTATGCTTGGGTCATTGACGTTGGTTTTTCGGTATTGGACGCCGGCTGTGGCGGGATAATTCCTTATGTTTTATCTACTGGTTGAGGCTGGGTACTTCCTGCTACGAGCGTTTCGCCTGATTCCGGCGTTGCTATGGTGGGCACTGGCAGGATTGGTATTTGCTGGTTTGAATCTAGCGTTGCAGGATGAAGTGTGGCCCAACACGCCCGCCGCCGCGCCCGCTGCGGAGCTGCTAGCACTGAGTTGCCTACCCGTGGCACAATGGGGGATGATCATCACCCTGGAGAGAATCCGGCGCACCGTGCGACATACCTTCTGGTGGGCCTGTTGGTCGTTGGCATGGCTGCTGAGTATCTTGGCGTTTGCTGGGTTGGTACTTCTGTGCGTGTTTGGTGGTATAGAAGTGCTGAGGCAATAGAACATCAGCGAAAACCAGTGGGCCCGATACGGTCGGGCTACATCTGTGCGTTGAAGGGCTTTGCCTACCGTTCTGTGCCCGCCCGCGCCTAATCTGGTATATTTGTACCTGCCAGGCCCCTACCCGTTGCGCGGGCCGGTCCCAACGCGCTCCGCATGTCCGCTCCCGACCTTCCGAATCAAGAGAATTCTGCATCTGCCCCGCCTCGCCGCCGTTGGCCCAACCGCTTGTCGCGCTTTCTGTGGGCACTGTTTATCATTGGGGTAGGCGTGTTTCTGCTCTACCCTATCTTGGTGAGCACCAACTTTCTGTTTCTGTTTGGGAAGTCGCCGAGCTTGGAGGAGCTAGAGGACCCCAAAGTGGAGCAAGCCTCGGAGCTCTACTCGTCCGATGGCGTGCTGATGGGCACCTACTTCCGCGAAAACCGCTCGCCGGTGGCGTACAGCAAGATTTCGCCTTTGCTCATTAAAGCCCTGATTGCCACTGAGGACGTGCGTTTCTACGAGCACTCCGGCATTGATGCCACCGCCCTGGCCCGCGCCGTGGCGGGTGTGCTTAGTGGCGATACGCGCAGCGGCGGCGGCTCTACCATTACGCAGCAGCTCGCCAAAAACCTCTACAAAACCCGTCGCGGTGAAACCCGCGGCGGACTGGGCCACATTCCGGGCGTGAGCACCATCATCAGCAAAACCAAGGAATGGCTGACGGCCGTGGAGCTGGAAAAGCGCTACACCAAAGAGGAGATCCTACGCATGTACCTCAATACGGTAGAGTATGGCTCCAATGCCTACGGAATTAAGGTAGCCGCTAAAACCTTCTTCAGCACCTCCCCCGACAGCGTGGCCCCTCAGGAAGCGGCTATGTTGGTAGGTCTGCTCAACAACCCTACTGCCTTCAACCCCCGCTTTCACCCCGAGGCTGCTTTGAAACGCCGCAACTTGGTGCTCACGCGCATGGAGCAGGCAGGCTTTCTGCAACCCGCTGCCGCCGATTCCTTGCAAAAGCTGCCTATCGCGCTCCAGTATCACGTAGAGCGTCACATCGATGGACCGCCTACCTACTTCCGGGGCGCCATCAGCCAGGCGCTGAACACATGGTGCGAGCAAAATGGCTACGACCTCTACCGCGACGGCCTGCGCGTGTACACCACCATCGACTCGCGCATGCAGGAGCACGCCGAGTACGCGGTGGAAAAGCACATGAAGAACCTGCAACGGCGGTTTGATACGTTCTGGCGGAACCGCAACCAGAATCCCTGGGTGAACGAGAAGGGCAAGGAGATTCCGGATTTCATCGAAACCCAGATGAAGCGCACCCAGCAGTACAAGATGCTGGCCGCTGAATTCAAGGGCCAACCCGCCCGCCTGGATTCGGCCCTGCACGCCAAGCGCCCCATGAAGGTATTCACCTGGAAAGGCGACAAAGACACGACCCTACTGCTTTCCCCATTAGACTCGCTGGCCTACTATAAACACTTCTTGCAGGCAGGCATGATGACGATGGATCCCTTCACCGGCCAGATAAAGGCTTGGGTAGGCGGCCTCGACTACCGCTTCTTCCAGTACGACCACGTGAAGCAGGGCAAGCGCCAGGCGGGCTCTACGTTCAAGCCCTTCGTCTACCTCACTGCTATTGACAACGGCTATACTCCCTGCGACCGAATCCGCGATGAGCGCGTAACCATCAAGTACGTGGAGGACGGCAAGCCCATGGAGTGGCAGCCCGATAACGTAACGCGCTCTTATACAGGCACCAACATGACGCTGCGCCACGCTATGGCGCGCTCCGTAAATTCCGTGACGGCCCAGCTTACGGAACTGGTGGGCTGGGACAAAGTGGCCGAGTACGCACACAAGGTAGGTATCCGAAGCAAGTTATTGGGTGTGCCCAGCATCGGCCTGGGCTCGGGAGGCGATGTGAGCGTGTATGAGATGGTGAATGCCTACAGCACCTTCGTGAACCAGGGCTTCCGCTCTGAGCCGCGCCTGATTACGCGCATCGAAGACCGCAACGGCAACGTCATTGCCCAGTTCGACCCGCGCCAGAAACGGGTTATCTCGGCCGAAACGGCCTGGCTGATGACCTACATGCTGCGCGGTGGCATGGAAGAGCCCGGCGGCACCTCGCAGGCGCTGTGGGACTATGAGCTTTGGAAAAATAACAACCAGATTGGCGGCAAAACCGGCACCACCTCCAACTATTCCGACGGCTGGTACATGGGCGTGACCAAGGACCTCGTAACGGGCGTGTGGGTAGGCGGCGAGGACCGCAGCATCCACTTCCTCCACTCCGAGCAGGGTGAAGGCGGCCGCATGGCCCTGCCCATCTTTGGCCTGTACATGGAGAAAGTCTACCAGGACAAGGAGTTGGACTACAAAATGGGTCCGTTTCCGAAGCCTACCGTCAAAATCAATAAGAAATACCAGTGCGTGACGGAAGCTCCCCGCCGCCAGCGCGAAGCCGTCGACTCGCTGCGGATTGATAACCTGCTGGATCAGATCAACTCCGGGCGGAGCAGTGTACCGGATAGTTTATAAGGCAGTTCGAGCTTGTCATTCCGAGCGGAGCGGGGAATCTGAATAATCCCTTAGGTTAACTCAGATTCCTCGCTCCGCTCGGAATGACACTTACTCCTCCGGCTCGTAAATTTCCTCCAGCGCCTCCTGCAAATGCGGATATTCAAACCGAAAGCCGTGTTGCAGCACCTTATCAGCACTCACACGCTGGGAAGCGAGGACAATCTCGCTCATCTCGCCCATCAGCAGTTTCAGGCCAAAAGCAGGTACTTTGGGAAGAACTAGGGGGCGATGTAACACTTCAGCTAAGGTTTCGGTGAACTCGCGGTTGGTGACTGGGTGAGGGGCCACGCCGTTGTAAACCCCGCGCCACTCGTTTTCCTCCATGGCTTGGATGAACAGCCGGCACAGATCATCAATATGAATCCAGGACATATACTGCTTGCCTGAACCCAGCGGTGCGCCCGCGCCCAGCTTGGTAGGCTTGGCAATAGCGGGTAGGGCGCCCCCATCGGCGCTGAGCACAATACCAATGCGAATAACCACCGTACGAATGCCCAGGGCCTGCACACGCTGGGCTGCTACTTCCCATTTACGGGCCACTTCAGCCAAAAAGTCGTCGGGGTCGGGGGGCGTATTTTCGTCTACCGTGTCGCTACCCTGGTCGCCGTAAATACCGATTGCCGAAGCTGACAGAAACGTCTGTACACGGTGGTTGTCGCGGGCTAGCGTGCGGGCCAGTAGGTTGGTACCCTGCAAGCGGCTGTCGATAATCTCCTTCTTGCGCTCATCCGTCCATTTTCCGTCCGACACGCTGGCACCAGCCAAGTTAATCACATAGTCAGCGTAGGGAACGGCATTTTCGTCGATATCGTCGTGGCGCGGGTCCCAGTGAAAGCGTCGGAATCGCTCGGCGTGGGCTTCGCGGCTAAGCAGCGCCACTTCATAGCCAGCATCAATCAGCATTTCGGCCAGCCGGGTGCCAATCAGGCCAGTGCCGCCCGAGATGAGTACTTTTCGCGACATGCAGAAGGGAATTGCAGAGTGTAAGGAAAGGTCGTGATACAAACAAACGGCTGTCGGGCAGCAGAGTTGTAGCCCCCCGACAGCCGCAAGCTAATCCATAGGCTGTAATTGGCAACGATGATGCCGGCTTACTTGCCAATCAGCCGCAGAAACTCCTGCCGTAGTTGGGCATCCTGGCCAAAGGCGCCGCCGTACTCGGCCGTGAGTGTGCCGCTGCTAGTGTCGTTCACACCCCGGCTCATCACGCACAGGTGGTCGGCCTCAATGAGTACGGCCACATCCTCGGTGTGAAGGGCGTTTTTTAGTTCCTCAGCAATCTGGCGCGTCAGGCGTTCCTGCACCTGTGGGCGGCGGGCATAGTACTGCACCACTCGATTGAGCTTGGATAGCCCTACCACGTGCTCGCCGGGTAGGTAGGCCACGTGGGCTTTGCCAATGATGGGCACAAAATGGTGCTCGCAGCAAGAAAAAACCGTGATGTCGCGTTCTACCAGCATCTGCTGATAAGTGTAGCGGTTCTCAAACAAGCGTACCTCCGGCCGGTGTTCGGGATTCAGCCCCCGAAACCACTCCTGCACGTACATTTTGGCTACACGGTGCGGCGTGCCTTTCAGGCTATCGTCGGTGAGGTCGAGGCCCAGCAGGTGCATGATTTCGCGGAAATGACCGGCAATAGCGTCAATTTTTGTTTCGTCGGTCAGCGCAAAGGCATCGTCGCGTAGGGGGGTGCGTAGCTCGGGTGCCAAGTGGGTATCGGGGCCAGCGGAGTGGGACGAAACCGGCTCCGTCGGGTTAAAGTTGTCCATGATATTCTACAAAGTTGCGGTCGGTTTCGTAGAGCGTTACCGACAGGTGCAGGTCGGCGGCAAGGTGCGGGCGCAGCCGATTCCAGATAACGACGGCAATGTTTTCGGCCGTAGGATTGAGGTGGCTAAAATCGGCCACATCCAGGTTAAGGTTTCGATGGTCAAAGATACCCAGAATCTCGCGTTTCAATAGCTGGCTCAGGTCCTTCATATCATATACATACCCGGTTTCGGGATCTACTGCACCGCGCAGGCGCACGGTAAGCTCGTAGTTGTGCCCATGGTAATTCGGGTTGCTGCACGCACCAAAGACCTGCTGGTTTTGCTCGTCGCTCCAGGCAGAATTATATAAGCGGTGTGCAGCGTTGAAATGTTCTGTGCGGCAGACGGTGACTTGCATAGGACAGGTAAAACCGGTAGGGGTAGTAGAAGTTTCAGCTCTTTAGCCTAACAGCAGAAAGATAGATAGCCAACGAAAAGTGATGATGTGAGTAAGAGCGAAGGGTTTTTGGCAGTTAAATAATATGCCGTAGTATTTATTGAACAAAATTTGATAATCCCTGAAAAAATCAATTGTGGCGTAGCATTTGTAGTAGCGCAAGAGGGTAGATTTGGCGAGGTAGAATAGCTGATGACCACATTTATAAGACTGTAACCCCTTCCTTTCAACATACTTTGGCGCATATGAAACGAAGCCTACTCCTCTCTTTTTTACTATTGGCGTTGACCGTTGTAGGATATGCTCAACGCTCACCCGTAGATGAAACCGAAATGGCTGTGAAGGGCATTCCCCGCAAAGGCCAACGCGTAACGGTGCAGTTGGACAACAAGCGGGTAGAAGATGCCTGGGCCAAACAATTAAACGAAAAGTTTGGTAGCAAGCTGAAAAACGATAAAGGTATTTACACGCTCGACGGCGTAGTAATTGAGGAAATATCCAAAACGCCTATTCGCGTAATCAGCAAAGTAGACGCCGCGCCTACCGGTACCGCCGTGTGGTGGTCTATCGACCTGGGCAACGCCTACCTAAGCAAAGAGTCGACCCCGGCACAGTGGAAAGCCTCGGAGGACTACCTGAAGACATTTGCCCGCATGCTCTACCGCCAGGATTTGGCCGTGCAGGTGCAAGAAGCCGAAAGAGCTTTATTGGCTTCGCAAAACAACCACAGCGCGGTAATTTCCAAGCAGGATAACATCAAGAAAGACATCGAAAAGAACAAGGCGAAGAAAATAGAGATTCAGCAGCAGCTGGCGCAAAACGCCGCCGAACTGCTTAATCTCAACAACCAGGTAGACATTAACCTGAAAGAGCAAGAAGCTGCTCGCGCCGATATTGTGAATATGCGCGTGGCCTTGGAGGCAGTGAAAGACCGCATGAACAAGCTTGAGTAAGTTAGTGTAACAGCACTAAATAGAGAACCCCGCCTAGCAAGGCGGGGTTTTTTTTGTTGCCTTCGTAAGCGCCATATGCTCAATGCGTAGCTTCCTGCACCTGTTGTTGCGCAACTTGTTCATCCTTCCACCCCGCTACGCGCACACTTCCGGCAGTGGTGCCCGTTTGTCGGAACCACTGCTCCAGCATCGGCCGCACATGGGGGTAGTCTCGCTGGACTGCCGCCCACGTGGTAGCGCCGGGTAGGATGCGTAGACTTGGGCGTGCAGGCACTGCCAGGAGTAACTGCCGGGGTGTACCAGCCTCATCGAGCCGCAACAGCGCTATAGGCAGAATCTCCAGCACGGTGCCGGCCGGCTGACTTTCGGCCAGGATAAGCGCAGCGAGGGGCTGGCCTTGGGGGTAGCGTTTGGTAGGAATAGTATGAGTACCGGGCACAAAAGCCAGATTGCCGGGGTAGGGCAGAAACTCCACTACGCGGTCGGTGCCGGCGCGCTGTACGCGGCGGAAGGTGCGCGTAGCAGGGTCATACTGCTGTATATGGTTGGTGCCAGCCGGAATTTCTACCACCGCCTGCAACAGATGGTGTTCAGTGGAGAAAGTTGGGAGGTCGGCGTAATCGGTGCGGCAACTGCATAGTAGACTCAGTGCGCCCAAAAAGAAGAAAAGAACGGGTACGCGCATAGACAAAGGGTAGGAAATAGCGGTTAGCCATCAAGCTAATGAACTAGGTCAAGTTTACGGAATACTACTCAACTGCAGTCCCCCAACCTTTCCCTACCAGTCGCGTTTGCATAAGCACTTTCCACCTGCTGCTCTGGCAGCGTAACACCTACAACCCATGTCTTTTCATAAAGAGCCCAAAAACGATACCCAGCACCAAAACCATTTGGATGGCACTACCAAAGTCCTGAACTCTGATTTGCAGGAAGAAGCTAACCGTGCCGGCTTGGATAACACCTTGCAAAACTGGATTCAGGACATTAAGGACGCTGACAATCCCGAGTTTCATCAGATTGTGACTGATTTGCAGGATCTGAAAGCGCACTTCGGCTCCGGCACGCTCGATAAGAGCACCATCAAGCGCCTGCTCAACCGGTTGGGCGAAAATACGGTGAAGGCAGCTGTATTCGCCGAAAACCCGAATACGGCCGAGCGCGTGACAAAACTAGGCGAAGCACTGCTAGCAGCTAGTAAGCAGGTGCAGAGCAATGAAAATACGCCCGCGCAAGACCTGGCAGAGGATTCTGCTACCAACAAATAGTTAGCGCAACCCCACTAAAAAAGCCTACCCCGCAAAGGGTAGGCTTTTTTATGGATGCTATACAAGCACACCTTATTTCATGCGACGCTCCTTGATACGAGCAGCTTTGCCCGACAGGCCACGCAGGTAGAACAGACGAGCACGACGTACTTTACCACGACGGATCAGTTCAATTTTCTCGATGTTGGGCGACAACAGTGGGAAAATACGCTCGGTACCGATTTGGTTCGAGATTTTACGCACCGTGAACGTCTCGCCGTTCGAGCTGGCGTTCTTGCGCTGAATTACTACGCCCTGGAACTGCTGAACGCGTTCCTTGTTGCCCTCGCGGATTTTCACGTGGACGTTGATGGTGTCGCCGGCGGCGAAAACGGGGAAGCTGGCGCGGCGCTCCTGGGATTCCTGCTGGATAAAATCGAGTAGTACGCTCATGACTGAAAAAAAAATCAAATGGACGGCGCCGCCGTCCGGCTAGGTTTCGGGTAAAGAGGCGCAAATATAGCCCTCTGTTTTGAAGATTGCAAGTCTGGAAGATAAATGACTGAATTGTTAAATGGTTGAATGGCTGAGTGATTGGCTGTTTTGCCATTCAATAGGCAAACCAACAACTCGCCTTTTCGCTAGGTAGCTATTCAATCGTTTCACAATTGGGCCATTTAATTCAATAAATCGGGCCGGCGTTGCTGGGTGCGGGCCAGTGCTTGTTCGTGCCGCCACTCTTCCACGCGTGGGGTGTTGCCGGAAAGCAAGATATCCGGCACAGAATGCCCGCGCCACTCTGCCGGCCGGGTGTATACGGGTGGTGCCAGCAGGTTGTCTTGGAACGAGTCGCTGAGAGCCGATTCTTCGTTACCGAGCACGCCCGGTAGCAGACGCACCACGGCGTCTACCAGTACTGCTGCTCCTAGCTCACCGCCACTCAACACATAGTCGCCAATGCTGACCTCGTGGGTGATGTACGCCTGCCGGATGCGCTCGTCAACGCCCTTGTAGTGGCCGCAGAGTAGCAACAAATTCTCACCCAACGACAAACGATTCACCAACGGTTGGCGTAGGGTTTCGCCATCGGGCGTGAGGTAGATGATAGCATCGTAGGAACGTTGGGCCATCAACTCATCAAAGCACGCCGCAATGGGCTCCACGCGTAGCACCATGCCTGCACCGCCGCCAAACACATAGTCGTCGATCTGGCCGTGCTTGTTGATGGCATAGCGCCGCAAATCGTGCACGTGCAACTCTGCCAATCCTTTCTCCTGGGCCCGCTTCACGATGGAATAAGCAAAAGGACTCGTCAGTAACTCAGGCTGGCAGGTGACAATATCGATACGCATGATGAATGAGTTGGCGGTTAGTTGTTGACTTCCGCTTTAGTAGAAAGCCAACAGCCATCAGCTAAACTGAGCTAAGAGCCTAGGTAAATATCGAGCAGGCCTTCGGGTAAGGTTACGTAGAGCTTCTTGGCGGCTTGATCGGCGCGGGAGATGAGCTCATCGGCCACCGGAATAAGCACCTCCTGCTCTTTGTAGCGCATACCCATGACATCCTGTTGGGGAAGCTCGTAAAAGGCCTCCACAATGCCCAGTTCGCCCAGGTTTTCGTCTACTACGGTGTAGCCAATCACATCGTGGAAGTAGAACTGGTCTTCTTCCAGCTGAGGCAAATCGGCCAGTGGGCGGTAGAGCACGGCATTGCGGAGCGGCTCGGCGTCTTCTACCCGCTCAATGCCCTTCAGCTTCAGCAACACCCGATCGGCTGTTTGGGGCTGCACGCGCTCTACGGTGTATTCCTGGGGCTGGTTGGGGGTAGCGGGTAGGGCCAGCCACACCGCTTTCAGCTTGCGGTAGTCGTTCACGTTGTCTACGTCCAGAAACGCCACCACCATACCGCGTAGGCCGTGGGGTTTCACCACCGTGCCCAGCTGATAATATTCGTCGAGATTCATAAGAGAAAGGGCTAAACGTAAAAAGCAGAAGGCTTAGAAGGTAGGCCACGCGGGAAAGCCCGTCGTCACCTTCTTCCAAGCCTTCTGACTTTTACTCAGGTAGAAGCTGGCAATTAAGCGCCGGCTTCTTCCGTGGTTTCGGTAGCAGCTTCTTCCGTTGCTTCCGGAGCCTCGGCAGCAGGAGCTGCGGCGGCAGCGGCAGCAGCCTGACGCTGACGGATAGCCTCAGCACGCGCTTCACGCACTTTGGTTTCAGCAGCCAGCTGAGCCTGACGCTTCTCGGCTTGGGCGGTGCCCAGGCTGGTGCGCTTGTCCTCAATCTTGGCGTTCTTCTGCTCCATCCACTCGTTGTAGCGCTGGTCGGCAGTTTCCTGCGAGATGGCGCCTTTGATTACGCCAAGTTGCAGGTGCTTGCGGTAGAGCACACCACGGTACGAAAGCATAGCCCGAACCGTGTCGGTAGGCTGAGCGCCCTTCATGATCCAATCGAAGGCTTTGTCGCCGTCGAAGTTGATGCTGGCAGGGTTGGTGTTGGGGTCGTAGGTACCGAGCTTCTCGATGAAACGGCCGTCGCGAGGAGCGCGGGCGTCGGCTACTACGATGTCAAACTGAGCGGCCTTTTTACGGCCGCGGCGGGCGAGGCGGATTTTAACTGCCATAAACCGGGTTGGTTAAGCGACGCAACTCGTGCGTCTGGTTGAAAGTGAGGCGCAAAGGTACTCACATATTTCACAGATTGAAAGGATTGCGCCGAATTAGATTTTGTGCCTGCGATATGATGGTTGAGTATCTGACAGCCAGTATAAAAGGAAAGGCCGTTACTGTCTGGTAACGGCCTTTTCAGAGAGGAAAATGATGCATTAGGCTGCAACGCGCAGCTTGCTTCGGGTAGGCGTTTTGCGCTTGATTTTAATAATGCGCGCTTTGTCCAGCGTCCAGATGAACATATAGGTAGGATCAAATTCCCACCACTTCACACCGAAGTTCACGCGCATGGGCAACTTGTGGTGGTTGTTCTGGAACAACTCACCGAAAGCCAGGAAATCCAGCGCCAGCGTGTTCTTGGAGTGGTCGTGGTTGTCGAAGTTCTGGTAACCGTATTTGTGGCCGCCCCAGTTCACAATAGCACCGTGCAACGGACCCATCAGAAAGTGCAGGGGTAGGAGCAGGTACATCCACCAAGCCGTGGCAAAGTTGATGTAAAACAGCACATAGGCCGTGCCCCAGCCCAGGCGCGACATCCAGGAGTCACCGATTTTCTCAATCAGGTGCCACTCGGGGTAGTTGCCCTCGAAACGCTCGGCCAACTCGTAGTTGCGATTGAGTACGTCGTTGTAAATATTCTTGGTTTTCCACATCATCGTGAAGGCGTTCGACGAGTAAAGCGGAGAGTGCGGATCCAACTCCGTGTCGGAGAAGGCGTGGTGCATGCGGTGCAGCAGCGCATAAGCCCGTGGCGACAGGAACGACGACCCCTGGCAGATGTAGGTGAACAGGAAGAAGAACTTCTCCCAGAACTTGTTCATGGTGAACATCTTGTGCGCCGCATATCGGTGCAGATAGAACGTCTGCGTGAACAGCGACAGATAATAATGGGCAACAAAGAAAATGAGGATCGGCATGGATCAAAAGAGTTAGAAACGCCGTGAGAAATCGAGGTGAATTGCCCAAACAAAGCAAACGGGCTATATTTAGTTCACATTCACTTCACAAACCTACGGCCAGAGCATGCGTCGTTCAATAATCCTGGCCAAAAGGCCAAAATATTATTAAATAGTGAAGCCGTGGAATGATAGCGTGAGCGGGATAGGTAGGAAAGAAGTCTGTCATCCTTCGCAAGCTCAGGATGACAGACGCTTTTGTCACCTTAAACCAAACTTACCAATACGTTCCTACAAAAATGCCTGGGCGGCTTCCCAGTGAGCTACGTCGGGTAGGGGAGCCTGGAAGCACATAGCTTCTTTGGTAACGGGATGGTTGAATTCCAGCTGCCGGGCGTGCAGGGCAATGCTCACATCGGGTAGGGGAGCTAGGAAGCCGTATTTGACATCGCCCACAATGGGAGTGCCCAAGCCGGTGCTTAGTTGCGTCCGGATTTGGTGAGGACGGCCGGTGATGGGGTTTACCTGCACCAGCCAGCGCGAGCCGGCTTGCCCCAATACCTGATAGTCCAGCTCCGATTTTTGACCTTGTGGGTGCAGCTTGGGGTAGGCCTTCGTGACGTTGCGGATGGGGTCTTTCACCAGCCAGTGGGTGAGGTGCCCTTCCAGCGACTCGGGCGCTTTGCCTACCAGCGCCCAATAGGTCTTGTGCACTTTATTGTCCCGAAACATCTCGTTGAGACGGCTCAGGGCTTTGCTGGTCTTAGCCAACGCTACCACGCCGCTCACGGGCCGGTCGAGGCGGTGTGCCACGCCGATGAAGGCAGCGCCCGGCTTCTTGTACTTAAATCGCAAATACTCCTCCGCCTTGGCCGATAGGGGCTCGTCGCCGGTGGCGTCGCCCTGCACCAGTAGGCCAGCAGGTTTATTGATAATCAGCAGATGGTTGTCCTCGAACAGGATTTCGCGGCCCTCGGCCCAGATATTCGGACGATTCACGGATAAAAAATTATGAATTATGAATTAGAAATTATGAATGATGAAATAAGAATGCAGTTGATCAGCGTAGCGTGCAGGCAATTCCTAACTCTTAATTTTTTAATTCATAATTAAAGAATCAATACGCTTCTTCCTGGGTAGGGAAGTCGCGGTTTTTTACGTCTTGCACGTAGTGGCGCACGGCGTCGCTCATGATTTCGTGCAGCTCGGCGTAGCGACGCAGGAACCGGGGCTTGAACTCTTTGTTGATGCCCAGCATATCGTGCACCACAAGCACTTGGCCGTCCACATCAGGGCCGGCTCCAATCCCGATTACGGGAATGGTCAGCTGCTCGGCTACCTGCTTGGCCAGCTTCGACGGAATTTTCTCCAATACCACCGCGAAGCAACCAATTTCCTGGAGCAGCAAGGCGTCTTCAATCAGCTTCTGTGCCTCTGCTTCTTCCTTGGCCCGCACCGAGTAGGTGCCAAATTTATAAATACTTTGCGGGGTAAGGCCTAAGTGACCCATCACGGGGATACCCGCCGTAAGAATGCGCGTGATGCTGTCTTTTATTTCGGCGCCGCCTTCCAGCTTGAGCGCGTGCGCCCCGCTTTCCTTCATCACGCGTACGGCTGAGCGCAGCGCCTCCGACGAATTGCCCTGGTAGGAACCGAAAGGCAAGTCTACCACCACAAAGGCCCGCTTCACTGCCCGTATCACCGACTGCGCGTGGTAAATCATCTGATCCAGGGTGATGGGTAGGGTAGTCTCGTGGCCGGCCATTACGTTGGAGGCCGAGTCGCCCACCAGCAGCACGTCGATACCAGCGCCGTCTAGAATGGAGGCCATCGAAAAATCGTAGGCCGTAAGCATCGAAATTTTCTCGCCGCGCTGCTTCATAGCCAGCAGCTGGTGGGTGGTCACGAGCTTCACTTCTTTGTGTTGAGACATTTTAGGGTCTTGTGGGCTTAAGGACGTAGGGTCTTGCTTATGTATAGGCAAGAAGCGGTGCAAACAATTTACAGCACCAGAAACTCACGCAGCAGCAGGAACAAGGCCCAAAGCTCCTAAAAAATCAGGATTTAAGCGGTACCACTCCACTATCCGGCCTTTAGTTGTTCAGGAATGTCTTGTTGCGGTTCAGCTTCAGGCTCTGCAACAGCGCCGATTTAGCCGCAATAGTCACGTAGTAGCCCTGCGTATAACCAAAGGGGCGCCAGTTGCCGGTGATCTGCCAGCAGTGGAGGTCGCGCGAGAAGTCGAGGGAGGTGAACGTGACCGTGTTGTTCTTGAAATCGTAGCCCGTGCTGTAGCCTAGGCGCAGGTTATCGGTGAGCTTCACGGAGCCGCTCAGGCTGAGCGCTACAGCTGTAAGGGGCACCGGCCGTGTGTAGTACAAGCTGGTAGCGCGGGTACCGGGGTCTACATAGCTGGCGGTGAAGCTGGTGCTCAGCTCCCAAGGTAGCGTGAAATCCACATAATCCTCATAAGGATTCACAGGAATGGGGGTACCTAGCATGGGGTCGTTGGTGGGCGCCACAGCGCGCGGTACCGTCGACTTTTTATTACCGGATGTTGGGTTGAACTGGTAGGAAAGCTGTACCGCAGCCGTGGTGAGGCGAGCAAGACGCCGCTTGGGTTGATCGAATAGGTAGCGGTTAATCAGCACGCCCGTAGAGTCGCGCTGATATACCACAAAATTACCATTGATCAGGATATTAAGCTTGCGCGCCACCTGCGTGCGAAACGTGGCGGTAATCGGCGCGAAATTCAGCGAATCGACCGCAAAGTTGTAGCCAGTGCTAAAGTCGAAGCCATCAATCAGGCTTACTTTTTTGAAAGGGGTAGTGCCAGTGGTATCCTGGTCATCACGCACCTTCATTTCCAGAGAGTTCTGAAGAGAGAAAGTCAGGGCGCTGGTGCGTGTGCCGCTGGGCACACCGTAGGCAAAACCGTTGTAGCGCGATAGGGCCAGTTGATTGACAGGAACGCCAGGGTTAAGAGGGACGAGGTTACCACTCCGGTCCCGCACTGGCACCCCCTTTTCGGTTTTGAATTGGTTATACTGTAAGCCCTGCGAGTTCACCAGCGTACCCGTATTCAGCAGCGTGAAGTAGGCATCATTCGCAGCAAAGTTGGGAGAATATTGATAGTTCAGGCTGGGCGTAATCTTGTGGCGAATGGCCTCGATTTTCTTCCCCTTGATCTGATAGATACCATATAAATTAGTGCCCAGGTTTACACCGCCTGAGTAGTTATAGACCCGGTTGAAGCCCGTGACGGTATCAATCCGCACGGCGCGTGCCTCTTCTGAGTAACTGTAGTCCAAACGTTTGAAGTACCAGGTTTCGCCATAGTTGACGGATGGCTGTACGGTCAGGTATTTCAGAAAGGCTACCCGGTCGAGCAAGCCACCAAAAAATTGATCGGCCGTATAGCTACCCAACGAAATCTGAAACTGGTGCTGAATGCCGGTTTGTGCGTTGCGCAGCAGCGTGTTGATGTTGGACAGCTTTACGGGTAGGATTTGCGAAGTATTGGTGCCACCGATAAGCGGTATAGCTCCGCCCTCCAATACCCGCGACGGAATAGAATTGCTGATTTGGTTGCGGGCCGTGAGGGTATACGCCACGGCAAACTGCTCGTAGAATCGTCCTTTAGGTTGTAGACCTACCAGACTATACAGGTACTGACGAGCCACACCTACTGTCACGTCGGGCAGGGTGAAGTCCATCGTGCCGGTGGTGGTATTCTGGCTTTGGCTAGCCTGGATGGAGTAATTGATGGGTAGGTAACGCAGCTGCTTGGAGTAGGTGATGTTGGAGCTGAATGCTGGCGTAAGGTAGTTGCGGGCGTTGAAGTTGTTTTGCCGGTTGTAGTTGTTGCTACCTGCCTGCACGCTGGCTGAGAAGCGGCCGCCGCCGGGGCGTGCTACCGGCGTGTGCGACCAGCTTAGCCAGAACGTGCGGGGCGTGTACACGCGGCCTGCCGTACTTTCCAGCTGTATACCCCCCGGATTCAGAATGCGTTGAGCCGGGCGCTGGTCGTAGCTGAAGCTGAACAGGCCGGAATAGGCGTAGCGCTTAGTGTACTGGGCCTCGGCTTGCCCGCGGAAGCCACCAAAGGTTTCAGCATTGCCGGAGTATACATCGCCGGTAAAGCGGATGCCGATGTTCTGGTTGGGCACCCAGTAGTAGCCGCCGTTGCGTAGGAAAAAGCCCCGGTCGGCGCTCTGCCCAAAGGTGGGGATGATCAGGCCCGACGCTCTTCCCTTACGCGGGGTAGGGAAGTAGCCAAACGGCAGGCCAAGAGGGGTAGGAATACCGCCAATCACCAGGTTGAACGGACCGGTAATTACCTTCTGGCCTGGTATAACCTTCATCTTGGCCGTGTTGATATAGAAGTGCGGATGAGCCAGATTACACGTAGTATAGCGGCCGTTGCGGCCATATATCTCGTCTAAGTCGTTTTTCTTGACCACCTCGGCGTGTACAAATCCCTCGCCCTGCTGGGTGACTACTTCCCCAATTTTGCCTTTGCGGGTTTTGAAGTTGTAGTCAATCTTGCCGGCCTGGTAGGTGGTGGCGCCCTGCTTGAACAGTGGCTGCCCCTGCGTGCGCCCCGTAGAATCGGGCACCCCCACGGCCGACATCAAATTCTTATTATAGTCGACGGTGATGATGGCCGCTTTCAGCGACATGTCGCCGTAATCAACAGTTGCCTTGTCGTAGAGCTTGGCAATCTTGGCGTCGATATCGAACTCGATGGAGTCTTTGGCGGCGTATTTAACAGTAGTTTGAATCGGGCCTTTGGGCCGCGCCGCCAGTCGCAGCGAGTCGGCTACGCGCACAGAATCGGGCACGGGTTGCAGCGTTACGGCACGGGCGGTATCATTGGCATTGGGCCGAATGATGGGGTCGCGTCGCACGTCGGCGTTGGCCGGTGTGGCGGTGGTTTGCGGACGCTTATTGGTTTGGGCTACTGCATGCCCAACTACCCCTACCCATAAGAGTAGCAGCAGGATAGTGGAGGGCAATAGCTGCCGGATAAAGCGTAAAAAGAATACGGAAGACAAGGGGATGGTCCGGGCCACGTAGTTTTAATTCGTTTATTTTGTGGCTGCTTACAAAGGTAGCGGGTAGCTGCTCCAACTAACGAAAACTGTGCGGAATATTGTCATTGTCTGCACCGCTGTGCTGGTGTTTTTTGCCGGACCGTCGGTGGCCCTTGCGCCGGGTGTGGTGGCGCACACATCTACCGTACCACCTCAAAAGTACCGGATCAGGACGGTAGTGCTTGATGCCGGGCACGGTGGCAAAGATAGAGGCTGCGCTGGCACCTCGGCCCGCGAGGCCCAGGTAGCCCTAAAAACCGTGTTGGAGTTGGGGCGTCTCATCGAGCAGAATATGCCCGACGTGAAAGTGGTATACACCCGCAAAACCGATGTGTTTGTGGAACTGGCCGACCGCGCCGGCATCGCCAACAAGCACAATGCCGACCTGTTTATTTCGGTGCACTGCAACTCGGGGCCGTCGGTGGCCTACGGCACGGAGGTCTGGACCATGGGCCCGCACAAAACAGACGCTAATTTGGCCGTTGCTAAGCGTGAAAACGCCGTAATTTTGCAGGAAGACGATTATAAAGAGCGCTATAACGGCTTCGACCCCCGTTCGCCCCAGAGTCATATTCTGTTCTCGCTGTTTCAGAGCGCCTACATGGTGAACAGCATCCGTTTTGCGCAACACATTGACGCAGAGTTTAAAACCCGTGTGCAGCGCCACTCGCGCGGCGTAAAGCAAGCGGGCTTCCTGGTGCTCTGGAAAACGGCTATGCCGTCGGTACTCATCGAGTTAGGTTTCTTGACCAACCGCAACGAAGAACAATACCTCAACGATAAATCGGGGCAGTCGTATATGGCCTCGGGAATATACCGTGCTTTCCGCACGTATCGTGACGAGTTGGAGGGCACCAGCGAAGGATAGTTCATCCATCTGTTGCATCAGCCTTTTCAGTTTCCCAGTGCCTTATTATCTCATCTTTATTCTGACCGAACGTGTCAAAAGAAATAAAAGTAGCGTTGCTGGGTATCGTAGCCATAGCAATCCTGTTCATTGGTTTCAACTTTCTGAAAGGCTCTAACCTGCTTTCTTCAGACCGCACTTACTACGCCAAATACGATAACGTGGACGGTCTAGCCGTGGGCAACCCAGTGGTGCTCAACGGTATCAAGGTAGGGCAGGTGAAGCAGATGGAACTGCTGCCTAGCGAGCACAACCGCGTGAAAGTGGCGCTGGAGCTGGCCAAAGACGTAGTAGTGGGCGACTCTACCACGGCCAGCTTATCGGGCTCGTTGTTGGGTAGTAAGACCATCACGCTGTTTCTGGGCAAAAACTCGAAGGTGTACGACGGCGGCGAGGAGCTGCGCTCCTACACGGTAGCCAGCATTACGGATGCGTTTCAAGCGAAAGCCCTACCCGTGCTGGGCACCGTCGACTCCACGCTGATTAAAGTGAATAGCTTCCTGAGCAAGGATGCTCGTTTGAGCTTGCAGCAAACCTTGCAAAATGCGGAAGGGTCGTCGGAGGCGTTCAAGAATTTGTTGTTGATGAACCAGCGCAACATCAACCAGATTACCACCAACATGGCCCGCCTTACCCACGACCTGGCCGTAACCAGCCAGAAATTTGACAAGATTGCGGCCAACTTCAACCAGCTCAGCGACTCGCTGAAGCGGGCGCCCATTGGCCCTACCATGCGTAAGCTCAACGCCACCATGACCGAAGCACAAACGGCCATGACTACCCTGAACCAAGGTTTATCCAACCAACAAGGCTCGCTTAATAAGTTGATGAACGATGATTCGCTCTACAACAACCTCAACGCCACGGCAGCCAGCACCAATTCCCTGCTCACCGACTTCCAGGCCAACCCTAAGCGCTACGTGCACTTCTCCGTATTTGGTGGTGGCAAGGATAAAGTGAAAAAGGAAGTAACCAAAAAGCCGAACGGCGAGGTTGAAATCGACACGAAGCGGGTAGATGGCACGCCTGGTGGCATTGTGCAGCCTGCTACCACACCCGCCGGCCAATAGACATTCAGTTATTTTGATAGCTT
Organism: Hymenobacter citatus; assembly: GCF_014333615.1. GTDB lineage: Bacteria > Bacteroidota > Bacteroidia > Cytophagales > Hymenobacteraceae > Hymenobacter > Hymenobacter citatus. The sequence continues at coordinate 157,719 of NZ_JACSCY010000004.1, forward strand.
TGAAATCCGCCCCAACAGGCGGATTTATCGCTTTATTGCCATTGGTGAAATAGTGAAGTGGTGAGTTTGTGAAATTATGAATCATCTGTCGGTCTGAGTGAAGCGAAGAATTTTCTCACGTTCGCACGAGTCGTTGTTACGCCTGTCGTGCTGCGTGCATAAGGTCCTTCGATCTGCTCAGGATGACAGACGTACTACCATTCACAGCTTCACAAACTCACCACTTCACCATTCCACCCCACCCACCCATGGATGTTGAATTCAACAAAAACGAAGACCACCTCAAGCAACTCACCTACCAGCTCTCGAAACGCTTACAGAAAGTAGCGCTGGGCGGAGGCGAGAAGCGCATAGCTGCGCACAAGGCTAAGGGCAAGCTAACTGCCCGCGAGCGGATAGCCTACCTGCTCGATAAGGATGCAGAAATGGTAGAGGTAGGCGCGTTTGCAGGCGAAGGTATGTATGCCGAAGAAGGTGGCTGCCCTAGCGGTGGGGTAGTGGTGGTGCTGGGCTACGTACAGGGTAGGCAATGCGTGGTAGTGGCCAACGATGCCACCGTGAAAGCCGGTGCATGGTTTCCCATCACGGCTAAGAAAAACCTGCGGGCCCAAGAAATTAGCATCGAAAACCGCCTACCCATCATCTACCTGGTCGATTCGGCGGGGGTATACCTACCCATGCAGGACGAGATTTTCCCAGACAAGGAGCATTTCGGCCGCATCTTCCGCAACAACGCGGTGATGAGTAGCATGGGCATTGTGCAGATTTCGGCCATTATGGGACCGTGCGTGGCGGGCGGCGCCTACCTGCCTATCATGTCCGACGAGGCCATGATTGTGGAGGGCACCGGCTCAGTGTTTCTGGCTGGTTCCTATCTGGTGAAATCGGCCATTGGCGAAACCATCGACAACGAAACGCTGGGTGGAGCCACCACACACTCCGAAATTTCGGGCGTTACGGACTATAAGTTTGCTACCGATGAAGAATGTCTCGACCACATCCGCAACATATTCGATAAGCTAGGTGACACGCCCAAAGCTGGTTTCAGCCGCGCCACACCTGCCGCGCCGAAAGAGAATCCGCAGGACATCTACGGCCTGCTACCCGCCGACCGCGCCAAGCCTTACGATATGATGGACATCATCAACCGGCTGGTCGATAATTCGGAGTTTGAGCCCTACAAAGACCTCTACGGCCAGACGCTCATTTGCGGCCTGGCCCGCATCGACGGCTGGGCCGTGGGCATTGTAGCCAACCAGCGTAAAATCGTGAAATCGAAGAAAACCGGCATGCAGATGGGCGGCGTCATCTACTCCGACTCGGCCGACAAAGCCGCCCGGTTCATCATGAACTGCAACCAGAAGCGGATTCCGCTGGTGTTTCTGCACGATGTGTCGGGCTTTATGGTAGGCAGCCAGAGCGAGCAGGGCGGCATCATCAAGGACGGCGCGAAGATGGTGAATGCCATGGCTAACTCGGTGGTACCCAAGTTTTCGGTGGTGGTAGGCAACAGCTATGGCGCCGGCAACTACGCCATGTGCGGCAAAGCCTACGACCCGCGCCTGATCGTGGCCTGGCCAACTGCCCAACTAGCCGTGATGAGCGGGGCCGCCGCTGCCAATACGCTCCTGCAAATACAAGTAGCCTCTCTGAAAGCCAAAGGCCAGGAAATCACGCCCGAAGCCGAGAAGGAACTCCTCGATACCATCAAAGCCCGCTACGAGGAGCAACTTTCGCCTTACTACGCCGCCGCCCGGCTGTGGGTAGATGCTATTATCGACCCGCTGGAAACGCGCAAGGTGATTTCACAGGGCATAGCGGCGGCCAATCACGCGCCGATAGAAAAGGCGTATAATGTGGGGGTAATTCAGGTGTGAGAGCAGTATGGAATCTAAGCAAGAATATATAAGCCAAGGACGTAGTGGCTATCTTCTCTATAAAGATGAACACTACTGTCTGAAGCTCTATTATGAGTTTGGAGGAGGTAATTGTGTCGTTATTATTCACGTTCCAACAATTGATGAGTGGGCGTCAGTAGCGAGTCGCCGCTTATCCGATAGAGCGCCGGTATTACGCTCCATAGCTGAGCAAGCCATAAAAGATCAGGCTCCAAACTGCTTTTACGTTCTCTCTGATAGGTATATTGAAATATTCAATAGGTAACGAGCAAATGTCTAACCCCAAGCAACGTTCTGCACCCAGCAGAATAGCTGTAGTGGCGCAGGCAAAACTACTGCCGCCTACGCCCTGCTCCCGAATCTGCTGGACTGCCGGGAGTTTGTAAGTGCCGACGAAATAGCGCGTGGCATCTCACCCTTTCAGCCCGAAACGGTGAGCGTGCAGGCTGGGCGGCTGATGCTGACGCGGCTGCGGGAGCTGCTAGCTTCGGGAGAAACCTTCGCGCTGGAAAACTATGCTGACTATAACAGCGGGCTTAAAAATTACCTATCGCCTACCTTTGCCGCTCATTCAGCTTTGCCAAGCATGACCGAGCCTACCCCTTCCGCTTTCGAAAAAGCCCGCACCGGCCTCTGGACCAGTCTGCAAAAACACCTGGCTGCCGTGTATGGCGCCGAGAAGTCTTTCCTGGCGGCTACGGCTTTCGTAGAGGCGTTTCCATTTGCCCTGCACGCCGCTACTGAGGAACAGCAAGCAGACTACCAGCAGGCTCGCCGTGTCCTGCGCGACCTGTACACCGACGAAACCACCCAGCTCGGCACGCTGGTGAAAGCCATCCGGACGAAAAGCTACACCGAGGACGAAAAGAAACAGCTGTACTTACTGCTGTTGGGCTACATGGATATAGCAGCCAGCGTGTTTGCCTTACTCACCACGCACGTGCCCACCAAGCTACCCGAAGACGAGGAGCTGGCCGCCACAATAGAAACATTTGAGCGCGTGCGCAAATTTGCCCGGCTGAACGTGAAGGGCCTGGCCGGGCTGCTGGGGTAGGAAAAATAGCGTACGTAATAGTCGCGCCTCGTGACGCGCACTTTATGAATTTCTGGCAAGGCAACTGAGCGTGTATTCAGGTGCTCTGCTGCTACAAGTATTTGCTCTCTTGCAAGAAATACGTTTCGTCACAGCATGGTAGGATAAAAAGTAGATGGGCTACAATATAATCTTTATAGCAGGCATATTTTTCTTACTAGTTAGCCTGCTTGCTCTGAAAAGCAGGGTGTATACTATTAAAAACCAGGAAAGTACGATGGCAACAGTTGTCAGAGTAGATCGTGAAAAAGACAGTGACGGCGATACTACGTACAGGGCAGTTTTTAGCTATACTACACCCGGCAACCAGGAATTTATTTATACCCAGACTTCTTCTTCCAATCCAGCAGCATGGGAGGTAGGCGAACAAGTACGGATTGTATATGATAAGGAAAATCCTGGTGATGCAATTGTGCTGAGTTTCTTCGAGGCCTTCGGGATGATCATCATACTAGCCATCATCTCGTGTGTACTGCTGATAGTAGGCGGTGGCCATTACTTTGCAAACAAGCTGTTTGAGAGTGTCAGTGGTTGAATAAGTAGGGTGCGTCATTCTGTGGTGTTTTAGAAACTCCAAGCAGCTGTGAATCTACGGCTCTGGAAAAGCGAAACCGTCCTTATTGAACGTGGCCTCGGCGTATTCCTGCTATAACCTTCTGTTCTAATCCGGTAAAGCGTCTCCCTACCCCTCGGCTTCCCGTATAGCCTTCGAAACGAAAACCGAAGACGATGGCGAAGAAGAAAGTATCCGAAATTCTGATTGATACCCTGCTGGCCGCCGGCGTGCAGCGCGTGTACGGCGTGGTAGGCGACTCCCTCAACGGCGTGACGGACGTTATCCGGCAGCGCGACGGCATTGGCTGGGTGCATGTACGGCACGAAGAAGCCGGCGCCTTTGCGGCCGGCGCCGAAGCCCACCTCACCCAAGAGCTAGCTGTGTGCGCTGGTAGCTGTGGCCCCGGCAATACTCACCTCATCAATGGCCTCTACGACTGCCACCGCAGCCGCGTGCCAGTGCTGGCCATCGCCTCCCAAATTCCAAGCGTGGAAATCGGGACGCAGTATTTTCAGGAAACCCATCCCGAGCGCTTGTTTCAGGAGTGTAGCGACTATTGCGAGCTGATTTCGACCCCCGAACAGGCCGTGCGCGTGATTGAAAGCGCCATCCAAACGGCCCTGGTGAAGCGCGGCGTGGCCGTGATTGTGCTGCCCGGCGACGTGTCGGAAATGGAGGTGGAAGCGCCCGAGCCGCGCCTACCTGCCCGGCACCGCTCGGCTACCTTGCGCCCTTCGGATACCGATGTAGCCGACGCTTCTACTATGCTGAATGAGGCGGAGAAAGTGACCATTCTGGCTGGGGCCGGCTGTGCCCAGGCGCACGCCGAGCTGATGCAGGTAGCCAGCGCCCTAAAAGCACCCATCGTGCACGCCCTACGCGGCAAAGAATATATCGAATATGAAAATCCTTTCGATGTGGGCATGACCGGGCTGCTGGGTTTTGCCTCGGGCTATCACGCCATTATGGATGCCGACGTGCTGCTGATGCTGGGCACTGACTTTCCCTATACCCAGTTTCTGCCGCACAAAACCAAAACCATTCAGGTGGACTGCCGCGCCGAGCACATCGGCCGTCGTACACGGGTAGACATTGGCCTGGCCGGCGACGTGGGCGAAACTATTCGACAACTCCTACCCCGTCTCACCACCAAAACCGAGCGGGCGCACCTGGATAAGGCTTTGTCGGATTACAAAGACTCACGCGAAAATCTGGATGAGCTGGCCATCGGCAAGCCCGGCGACGACTCCATGCACCCGCAGTACCTCACTAAGCTGGTCAATGAGCTGGCCGCGGAAGATGCTGTGTTCACCTGCGACGTGGGCACACCTACTGTGTGGGCAGCCCGCTACCTCACCATGAATGGCCAGCGCCGGTTGCTGGGCTCTTTCAACCACGGTAGCATGGCCAATGCCATGCCCCAGGCCATCGGGGCGCAATTAGTTTATCCCGGCCGGCAGGTAGTAGCCCTGGCTGGCGATGGCGGCTTTGCTATGTTACTCGGCGACCTGCTGACGCTGAAGCAGTTGAACCTGCCTGTGAAGCTCATCATCTACAACAACAGCTCCCTGGGTTTCGTGGAGTTGGAGATGAAAGAAGCGGGCCTGCTGCCCTTTGAAACGACCCTCGACAATCCCAACTTTGCTATGCTAGCCGAAAGCGTCGGCATCCGTGGAATACGGGTAGCTGACCCCGCCGACCTGCACGCGTCTCTGACAGAAGCCTTTGCCCACCCCGGCCCGGTTGTGATTGACGCTATTGTGAAGCGCGCCGAATTGTCTATGCCGCCTACCATTGAGCTGGAGCAGGCCAAAGGCTTCAGCCTCTATGCTTTGAAAGCCGTGATGAGCGGCCGCGGCAACGAAATCCTGGATCTGGCCAAGGACAACCTGAATTTGCTGGGGTTGTAAAGTCAGAACGTCATTTCGACCAGCGGGAGAAATCTCGCGTGGTAGTAATTCGTCATGCTGAGCGTAGTGAAGCATCTCTACCGCAACGGTAATCCAAATCGTTAAGAACAACTTACGGTAGGGATGCTTCGGCTCCGCTCAGCATGACGAATTACTATCTGCTGTCAGCACGCGAGATGCTTCGACTTCGCTCCGCATGACGGGCTGCGTAGTCGAAAATGACGCGTCAGTAGCTTTTAAATGAACATTTGCCGTAGTTAATGGTGTTGAAAGTAGCCGGTTTGGTGCGGAGCATCAAACCGGCTACTTTTATTCAGTATCTCCGCTCTGCCAGTTCTGGCTCCCGCCGCCGAAGTATCGGCCATGTCTATGACCAACAAAGAAATAAAGGCCCTTATCTCTCTGCTCGATGATCCGGAAGTAGCGCCTCAGATTCAGGGTACTATCCAGAATCTGGGAGAAAGTATCATTCCGTTTTTGGAAGAATCGTGGGAAGAAACACTGGACCCGCAGCAACAGCAGCGCCTCGAAGACCTCATTCATAACCTGCAATTCGATGGGCTGAAGCAGCGCCTGCGCGTGTGGCGCGACACCGGCGGCGACAGTCTGCTGGAGGGTATGTGGCTGCTGAACTCCTACCAGTATCCCGACGCCGATTTTCAGGCTCTGAACCGCGCCATTGAGCAGTTGCGCTTTGAGGCCTGGACCCAGATGCGCCCCGGCATGCACCCCGCCGACCAAGTGCAGGTTCTCAACCACGTGCTGTTCCGCACGCACAAGCTGGCGGCCAATACCCAGAATTTCCACTCGCCGGCCAACTCCATGTTGCACCTAGTGCTGGAAACCCGGCGCGGCAACCCGCTCACGCTCTGCGTGATTTACTTATTGGTGGCACAGCGCCTAATGTTGCCCATCTATGGCGTGAACCTGCCAAACCTGTTTGTACTGCTGTTCCGACCCACTAATCCTAACGTAGAGCCGTTTTACATCAACTGCTACAACCGCGGCCTCATCCTCACCCGCACGGATATCGAGCATTACATTGCCCAGCTCAACCTCACGCCCAACGAGGTGTTCTTCGAGCCCTGCTCGCACCTCGACATCGTGCGGCGCGCCCTGCGCAACTTGCAACTCAGCTTCGAGAAAATGCAGGAGCCTGCAAAGGCCGGCGAAGTAGCCGAGCTGCTAGCCATTCTCACGGATGAGGGCGAATCGATGACGGATAATGAAGGGGAGGAGTAAGGGCGTGTGAGGGTAGGCGGGTGTGGGGGTAGGAAGTAAAAAAGGTTGTCATCCTGAGCGCAGCGAAGGACCTTACCACGCGAGAACGAGTCGTTGTTACGATAACTGTTCAACGTGATAAGGTCCTTCGCTGCGCTCAGGATGACAACCTTTTTTACTTCCTACCCTCACACCCGCCTACCCCATACCCTCAACCAGCCCTAAAACTTCTTAATCAAACACCCCGCCACGCGGGTGTCGGCTACGCCGGCGGGGCGACCGGCTAGCAGGTTGTCGAGCACCTGGGCGAGGTAGCGCTGGCGCACGTCACTTTCCACCTGGGGGTTGTCGTCGATGGCGCCTTTGTAGCGCACCGTGAAGCCGTTGCCGGCGGGTTGCAGCACCACCACTTCGGGCGTTTTGGTGGCACCGAGCTGGGTGCTCACCTTCTGGCCTTCATCGGTGAGGTAGGTGATATTGTTGCTGTCGCTCTTGAGTACGAGCTTTTGCGCATCGCCGGCGGCATCTATGTTGATGGGAGCATCGATGTACAGAAACTGCACGCCCTGCCCGCCGTACGAGGAGGCCAGCGCATTGAGGCGGCCTTGGTACGACTTGGAAAAGGGGCAGTTTTGGTTGATAAACACCACTACCACGGCCTTGCTACCGGCGTAGCTGCTGAGCGACACCGACGCATTAGCCGCATTTTTCAGCGTAAAATCGGTAACGGTGCGCGTGCCTTGGGCACGTGCTACCCCTATGCCCACGGTGCAAAAAACCAAGGTAGCGGCAGCAAGAAGCGAAATTCGGCGGAAAGACATAGCGGGAAGTAAGAGGTGAGAAGCGTTGGGTGCGGAGGGCCAGCGTAAAGGGCTGCTACTCCAAGTTCATCAATTCAACGCAATACGTGAGCACATAGCCGGGCGCGGGGCGCAAATACGTCAGCTGGTGCTGGCTGCGGGAGTTTTCAAGCAGCAGGTGAGCCGTCAACTCGCCTGCCTCCCGCAGCCAAAACGGGTCGAGCAATAACTGCTCTTTAAACACCAGCCCCCGGCGACTATGCAGCTTATAGAGCGTCTCCTTGGCACTCCAATAGAGGCTATACTTGGCTGCATCGTCGCCGGCATCGGCCCGCTCGGCTTCCGATAGAAACCGCGAGGCCAGTTTTTGTGCTTTTCCACGAATTAATTCAACATCTATGCCAACTCTGCCTTGAGGTGATACCAGACCGGCTACCCACTCGCCGGAATGCGAGAGCGACACCGCGTAGTGGGGCAGGGCGGGGAAGTAGGGTCGGCCGTTGGAATCGTTGGCCAGGGTGGCGGGCGTGGCAGTTAGGTTGGGTAGCAGCGCATGAAGTAGCAGGCGGCCTGCGGCCCACTGCGCCGCACGGGTAGGGTCGCGGCCGGCCGGGTACAGGGCCTGGTACACGGTAGGGTAGGGGAGCAGCGGGAGCAGCTCGTCGGCGGTTTCGGCGAGGCGCCACAGTCCCAGGTAGGCGCCGTGGGGTAGGGGAGTGAGGGAGTGCAGGGGCATAAGCGGCAAAAAGGCCGTCAACCCATCGTGGCGCGGCACAAGCAAATCTGGCGTAATTTCGCCTAAATTCTCGTGTGCATGTCCGTCCCCGCCCGTCCTCAGGTCCAGAAACTCGCTACCCTCACTGGGCACCGCGACTGTGTATATACCCTGAGCGGGGCCGCCGACGAAGCCACATTTTACTCGGCTGGGGCCGATGGGCTGGTGGCCAGCTGGAACGTGCTGGACCCCGAAGCCGACGGCCAGTTGGTGGCAAAGGTGGAGAAGTCGGTGTATGCGCTGCGCTACCTGCCGGCGCGGCAGCTGCTGGTGCTGGGGCACAACTTTGAGGGCGTGCAGGTGATTGATCTACAAAACCGCCAGTTGGCACACGCCACTGCCCTGCCCCCGCTGGCCATCTTCGATCTGGCTTACTCCGAGGTGGCGCAACGCTTGTTTGTGGCCCTGGCCGATGGCACGCTGGCCGTGTTGCGCGCCACCGATTTCAGCCTGGAAAAGCTCCTGCGTCTCGCCGACAAAAGCCTGCGCTGCCTGGCCCTGCATCCTACCCGCCCGGAGCTGGCTGTGGGCAGCTCCGATACCACCGTGCGCGTGCTGGACGTGCACACGCTCGACACCCTGCACACGCTTTCCGACGCCACCAACTCCGTTTTCACCGTGGCCTATTCCCCCAATGGCCGCTACCTGCTGGCGGCCGGCCGCGACGCCCACCTGCGCCGCTACGACGCCACGGCCAGCTACGCACTAGCCGACACGGTGGTAGCCCACATGTTCACCATCAACCACCTCACGTTCTCGCCCGATGGCCGCTACTTGGCCACGTGCAGCATGGACAAATCCATTAAGCTGTGGGAGGCCGATACGCTGCGCCTGCTGCGGGTGGTAGACCGGGCGCGGCACGCCGGCCACGGCACCTCCGTGAACAAGTTATTTTGGTCGGGGCAGCAAAATCGGCTAGTTTCGTGTAGCGACGACCGCAGCCTGGCGGTGTGGCAGCTTACGTGGGCTGATAGCTGATGGCTATCAGCTGTTGGCTTTGTGCTTGATAACCAAGCAGCGTACAGCGATGCTGCAATAGATTGTCGGGTTGTGTCGTATTCTTACCACACGCAACGGCTGCTGGCTATCAGCTAACAGCTAGCAGCTAACAGCTATAAGATGAAAATCTCCGCCCTCGACATTCGGCAAAAGACCTTTGAAAAAGCCTTCCGGGGCCTTGATGCCGACGAAGTAAACGCCTTCCTGCTCACCCTCTCGCAGCAGTGGGAGCGGATGGGCGACGAAAACCGCGACCTGCGCAACAAGCTCGACTACGCCACCCAGGAAGTGCAGAAGATGCGCGAGATTGAAAGCTCGCTCTACCGCACCCTCAAAACCGCCGAGGATACCGGCCAGAACATCACCGAGCAGGCCCAGCGCAACGCGGAAATACGGCTGCGCGAGGCCCAGCTGCAAGCCGAGGAGCTATTGTCGCAGGCCCGGCAGAAAGCCCGTACGCTGGTGGAGGATGCCTATAAGCAAGCCGAGCGCAGCGTGACGGAAATGCAGGTGGAAGTGAGCCGCCTCAACCAAGAACACCAGCGCCTGGAAGGCGTGCTGGACTCTTTGGTGCGCGACTTGCAGCACCTGGCTACCGACACGATGGAGAAGGCCGATAAGGCCCGCAACCGACCCAAAGGCGGCACGGCGGCCATCCTTTCGCGGGCGGCTAGCGTAAAGGTGAGTAAACCCGAACCTTCACCTGAAGCCACTCCCGCCATGCATATCAACACTGCTGCCACTTCTTCTGCCGCTGCCGTAGGCGGCGCGCTGGTTGCCACCCAGTTTGGCAGCGAGGCCGCTACCTCGGCCCGCCCAATCGGGCCGCAGCCCGGCGCCTATAACCCAAAGCCCGGCCAGCAACCCGACCCCGGCGCGCCCGCGCAGATTCCCGGCCCGGAAATCAGCCCGGACCCTACCCCCAACGAAAACCCCGGCCAGGTACCGCCCTCCCGCATTGATGAGCCGGCCCCTTCGCGCATCATCGAGCCCGACTCGCCCAACGTGGAGCCCGTGCGCCCTGATATTCAGCCCGTGGGGCCCAGCCATCCCGAAATTGTGCCGCCGGCTCCGGCGCCGCAACCCGGTACAGGTAGCCCCGGTCCCGGCTTCAAAACTGAGCCGGCCGTAGCTGAGAAGTCGTTTTTCGACGAGATATAAGCCTGCAAAGCGCCTGTCATCCTGAGCGGAGCGAAGGACCTTATCACGCGAGAACGACCATCGTAACAACGATTCGTACTGCCGTGATAAGGTCCTTCGCTGCACTCAGGATGACAGGCGTTTTTATTCATCATTTCACAATCTCACCACTTCACCATTTCACCACATGGGCCAGATTGCGCTGGAAGGCATGGAGTTTTTCGCTTTCCACGGGTACTACGACGAGGAGCAGAAAATTGGTAATAAATACGGGGTAGACCTGTATATCGACACGGACTTACATGCCGCCGGAGCTTCCGATAAGCTTCAGGAAACCGTGAATTACGAGGTGCTGTACCGGGTAGTGGCCGAAGAGATGCAGGCGCCGGCCCGGTTGCTGGAGCATCTGGGGCACCGCGTGCTGGATCGGGTGCTGGCGGAGTTTCCCTATATCCATGGCGCCCGTGTGAGCGTGTCGAAGTTTAACCCACCGCTGGGTGGTATCTGCCACCGCGCCCGCATTACCTTGGAAAGGCGGCAATCTTAGGTTGCGCACGTGCACCGTTTCTGGCTCCGTTGTACCATGCGTACGGCGGAGCTTTTTTGCGTGATAGGGGGTACGTAAATTATTTTTTGCAGAGCACGTAACGAATGCTGAAATCGGCGGTACTCCTTTCAACTCTCTCCTAAACGCCTACTCTTTCCGCCGTGCACAGCCCCAGCGACGAAACCTTGATGGCGCAGGTCCGCAACAACGACCTCGATCAGCTTACCCCGCTGTTCGAGCGCTACCAGGGGCCGCTGTTTGGGTTTCTGCTGCGGCTCACCAACGACCGCGACACGGCGCAGGACCTCGTACAGAACGTGTTTCTGCGGGTGCTGAAATACCGCGCCAGCTACCAGCCTACGCAGCCCTTCCGGGCGTGGGTATACCAGCTGGCCCGCCACGTGCACGCCGACCACTGGCAGCGGCAGCCCGTGCCGGCCGGCGACCTGGAAGCGGCCGAGCGTACGCCTACCCTGCGCCGGGCCGCCCTGGCTGGGGTAGCAGCCAGCTCCGATGGTGCGCACCTGCACGAGGCGCTGGCGCTGCTACCCACCGCCCAGCGCGAAATCCTGGTGCTGCACCGCTTCCAGGGCTTCGACTACGCCGAGATAGGGGAGATGCTGGGCTGCTCGGAAGGGACGGCCCGCGTGAAAGCCCACCGCGCCCTGGAGGCGCTCCGCAAAATTTACTTCAGCTGATTTACTGCCTGCTCTGTGATGCTCGACGATAACAACCACTTCCTGACTTCGCCCGAATGCGCTGCGCTGGAGCCGCTATTGGCCGACTACGCTGCCCAGGCCTTACCCCCGACCGATGAGGCGCGGGTGGCGGCGCACTTGTCCCAGTGCCCCGGCTGCCGGGAGCGGGTAGCGCAATACGCTTCCTTGTTAAATGCATTTGATGATGAGCCGGTTGCCATGCCGCCACTCGCTCTGCGCGACAACTTTCTGGCGATGCTGAACGCCGAGAAAGCACTGTTGCCTGCCGCTGCACCGGCAACGTCGGTCACAGAAAAGCCGCCTGTGCCGATGTACCCGCCAGCGACGGCCGGCAGCAATACCGCGCTGTGGCTGCGCATAGCGGCCAGCGTGGCGCTGCTGGCCATAGGTACTGTGCTGGGGCTGCTCTTAAACCGGCCGGCCGCGCCAGTGGTAGCAACGGCACCCGCCAAAGAAGCGCAGACCTTGGCGGCGCAGCTCACGGCCGCTACCCAGCAGCCAGCTACGGCCAGCCACCGTATTCAATTGGTAAGTGATGCTACCGGCGACGCCCTCCCCGGCGACCCTACCGTGCTGGTGCTCATCAATACCCTGAATGCCGACCCCAACCCCAACGTGCGCCTGGCCGCTGCCGAAGCTCTCTACCGCCTGCGGGCCGATTCGCTGGTAGGCCCAGCCCTCATCCAGGCCCTACCTGTGCAAACCGACCCCAACGTGCAAATCACGCTGATTGAGTTGCTGGTGAAGCTACGCGACAAGCAAGCTGTGCCCCAGCTCCGCCGCCTCTCCCAGCGCCCCGATGCCCTACCCGCCGTGCGCGACCAGGCCAAGCAGGGTGTCAGCCTCTTGATTTAGCTTTTTTGGCCGCCTGAGCGGTGTAGAGACGCAAATAGGCGTCTCATCATTGAACGATATCGGCTACGCGGCGCGGACGACAAGACGCAACTATGCGTCTCTACGCTGCTCCAGATTAACTCAAACTTTCTCTCACTCTTCGCAGCGCTATCCACTGAAGTCCGCGGCTTCGGGCAGGCGTCTGCTCCTCATTCTCAGCAACACAAATCCTATGAAAAAGCACCTGTTTTTCCTACCCTGCCTGCTGCTGCTTGCCAGCAGTACCCTGCATGCGCAGGAGTTCAAGATGAAGCTGACCGGCAACGACCGCAAAGTCGTTATCGAGATGCAGAACAGCGACCATGTAACCGTAGAAGGCTACGATGGTGACGAAGTAGTGGTGAAAGGTGAGGGCGGCCGGGCCACTGAGGAAGCGCCCAAGCGTGCCGAAGGGCTGCGGCCCGTGTACAACTCGACGGTAGATAATACGCGCCTCGGACTGGGCGTAACTAAAGAAGGTAATACCGTTCGTATTGTGAAGGCCTCGCGCCGGGAGGGTGGCTACGTGATTCGGGTGCCGCGCACGGCCGATGTGGTGTATCGTGAGGCCCAGTGGGGCGGCAACCGTGTGCTGCTGCAAAACCTGCAAGGCAAGCTGGAAGTGATGATGAAAAGCGGCGACGCCAAGCTCCTGAACGTAACTGGCCCCGTGGTAGCCAACAGCACCAGCGGCGACATCACGGTGGTGTATACCACGCTGAAGGCCGGCCCCAGCTCCATCAGCAACATCAGCGGCGCCATTGATGTAGCTATGCCTGCCAGCACCAAAGCCTCCCTGACCATGCGCACCATTTCGGGCGAGGTATACACCGATTTCGACATCGCCCTACCCAAGCCGGCCAACGCCAACAGCCTCGTGCAGATAGGCGGCCAAACCCTCAACGGGGCTGTGAACGGCGGCGGCACGGCCATTTCCCTGAAAAACGTGAGCGGCGACGTGTACGTGCGCAAAGCCAAATAACTGATTGAGTTGCCAGTTGTGCGTTGCGAGTGAAAACGTGTGTCATTCTGAGCGTAGCGAAGGACCTTCTCACGTCAGCACGACAGACGCAACACTGACTCGTTCGCGCGTGAGAAGGTCCTTCGCTACGCTCAGGATGACACACGTTTTCACTCGCAACGCACAACTCACATCTCCAAACACCCAAACTCAACTCTTCCCATGTTTCGTTTTTTATCACTGCTGTTGGTTCTGGTAGGACTGAGCAGCCTGGGTGCTCACGCCCAAAAAGTATTGGAACAAAAGGCTGATATCCGTGCCGGGCAGCGCCTGAATCTGGAGTTGAAACAGGCCTCCACCATCAAAATTCACGCGGGTAGCGGCTCGCAGGTGGTGCTGCGCGCCACTGCTACCATCAACGGCGGGCAGCTGAACGACGCGTTGCTGCTCACAACCAGCAAGACCAACGAAGGCGTGACCATCACTTCTGCTTTTGATGATAGCCTGGTGAAAACCAGCCGCAGCATCGAGTGCCCCGAGGGGCAGGGCTACACGCAGTGGGGTGGTAGCTGGCGCAACGGCAAGGCCGAAGGCCCAGCCTTATGCTTCAAGATTGATATAGACGTGACGGTGCCGGCCGGTGTGGCGGTGCACGTGAACACCATCAGTGGTAATATCGAAGTAACCGACCTGACCGCTCCACTGGAAGCGAAGAGCATCAGCGGCTTTGTCGACGTGAGCTGGCCCGCCCGCCAGGGTGCCGAGGTAGCCTTTAAGACCATCACCGGCGAGGTGTATACCGACCAGGATATTGCCTTCGTTAACCGTAAAGAAAACCCCATTGTGGGCTACCAGCTGCGCGGTACGCTGGGTAGTACTGGTGGCCCCGCTGTGCGCCTGGAGTCGATTAGCGGCGACGTGTTTTTCCGCAAGCGTAAGTAAAGGTATCCTACCCTGGCAGAAAACTGGCTTTCTGCCAGGGTAGGAGTAAAGGGCTGTTATGCTTCGACGAGCTCAGCAGGACAGCGAGTGTCTTCCTGAATAGATTCAACGAAATATTTCGTAGATGATGTTGCATTTATAGATACAACACTATATGTTTGTATTACGAAATTATTCGTACTAAAAACACCGGCTATTCTTCCTCGACGGAGCGCCCCCTAAGGCGCTGGTTCCGCATACCATTTCTGTTCCGTCGGCATTGCTGCCAGGCACCGCGCACCTACTGTAGCGTTGCTTCCTGTCCTTTCTCCGCTTGCTTGCTGCTACTGCCGCCCGGTATGTAGCGTGGTCTTTCGTGTGCCTTCACTAGAGCTGTCTGGCTCCCTATCACTTTCTGCTATGTTAAAGTATATCACCCTTTTATGGGTGCTGCTGGGTGTGCTGTGCCCAGCCGTGGCCCAAACCAACAGCACCGGCCGCATTGCAGGCACTGTGCTCAACGCCACCACCAAACAGCCTGTGGAGTTTGCCACGGTGGCCCTGCTCAGCAAGGCCACTGGTAAGCCAGCAGACGGAACGGCCTGCGACGCCAAGGGCGCCTTCACCTTCGAAAAGGTAGCGCCAGGCGAGTACAGCGTCTCCATTAGCTTTGTGGGCTTCGAAACGAAGGTAGTAGAGAACGTGAAACCGGGTGCGGCAGCCGTAAACCTGGGCCAAGTGCTGCTCACGCCTACTACCCAGCAACTAGGCGAGGTGCAAGTGGTAGGGCAAAGGGAGCTGGTAGAAACCCACGCCGACCGCATTGTCTACAATGCCGAAAAAGACATCAGCAACGCCGGCGCTACGGCTGCGGAAATGCTGCGAAAGGTGCCCTTGCTCACGGTTGACAACGACGGCAACGTGGAGCTACGCGGCTCTACCAGCGTGCGGGTGCTCATCAACGGCAAGCCCAGCTCCATCTTGGCCAGCAGCGTGGCCGATGCCCTGCGCCGCCTACCCGCCGACAAGGTGAAAGCGGTGGAGGTGATTACCTCGCCGGGTGCAAAATACGATGCTGAGGGCTCGGGTGGGGTAATTAATATTATTCTGAAAAAGAATGATTTAACGGGAATGACGGGCTCGGTGGACGCCACGGCGGGCACGCGCTACAGCAATTCTAATACGAGCCTGAGCATCCGGCGCGGCAAGCTGGGCGTCACGCCCGAGGTAGGCTCCTACGCCTACTACAACCGCAGCCGGGGCAGCATCAACCGCACCGATTTATTGCCTGAAAACCAAACGGCGCGGTTAAGCCAGGAGCAGCGCCTGCGCAACGGCGGCGGCGGTATCTACGCCCGCCTGGGCTTTGACTACGACCTGACCGAAAAAGACGCCGTGACCGTGGGCGCCTACACCGACCTGTACCGCTCTACTGCTACGCAACACTTGGCCTCTACCTACGTGGCGCCGCAGAGCTTCGACCAGTTTGCGCGGGATATTCGTCGGCCGTGGGGAGCCAACTGGTGGCCCGAGTTCAGCCTGAACGGCAGCTACACGCATACCTTCAAGCCCAAGCACGAGCTGAGCCTGCTGGCCCTGCAAAACTACGTGTCGAACACTTCTATCTATAATCTTGACCAAACCCGCCCCGAGCAAGGCCTCGACTACCGCGAAACCGGCAACAACCGCAGCCGCAGCCGCGAAACCACCCTGCAACTCGACTACACGCAGCCCCTCGATAGCACCAGCCTGCTGGAGCTGGGCGCCAAAACCATCCTGCGTAACGAGCAGAGCGACTACCGCATCAGCGCCGACAGCCTCAACGGAGAACGATTCGTGCTGGTGCCATCACGCTCCAACGAGTTTAACTACCAGCAAAACGTAGTGGCCGGCTATGCGTCCTACGGCCTTCAGCTAGCCAAAAAATACAATGTGAAAGCCGGGGCGCGGGTAGAGCATACCCGCGTGGATGGCGACTTCCTGACCAGCAGTACCAGCGTGCGGCAGCGCTACACCAACTTTATTCCTACCCTGAACATCTCCCGCGAGTTTGGTAAGGAGAAGGAGCACAAGCTCAACGTGGGCTACTCGCGCCGGCTCCAGCGCCCTTCTATCTACCTGCTGAATCCCTACATCGACGTGAGCAACCGGCGCGTGGTGCGGACCGGTAACCCCAACCTGACAGCTGAACTGACCGACGCCTACGAACTGGGCTACAGCACCACCATTCAAAAAACTACCCTAAATGTATCGGCCTACCTGCGCAAGGCAAATAACGCGTTTCAGCCCTTTGCGCGCACGGTGCCCACTAGCCAGGTTTTTCCTACCGATACCAGCAGCACCACGGTGTTCTTCACCAGTCCTGAAAACGTGGGGCAGCGCACCACCTATGGCGTCAACCTGTACGGCTCCACGAAGCTGACGGACAAGTGGACGCTCAACGGCAGCATCAACACCTACCACGTTTCGGTGCAAAGCGGGGCGCTGGGCATTGCCAACCAGGGTTGGGTCTACAACGGCAACCTAACCTCTGCCTGGACCTTCGAGCATGGATTGAGCGCGCAAGCCGCTGTGTACATCAACTCGCCGCGGGTGTTTTTGCAGGGCCGCACCAACGGCAACGTGTGGCACAATATGTCGGTGAAAAAAGAGCTGTTCAACAAAAAGGGCAGCCTCACCCTCGGTCTCGACAACCCCTTTGCCCGCACCATTCGTTTCCGCACCACCATCACGCAGGCCGACTTATTCACCTCGCAGGAAGTGACCTACGCCTACAACCGCGCCGTGCGCCTAAGCTTCAACTGGCAGTTCGGCAAAATGGACGACGCGCCCAAGAAAGCCCGCAAAACCATCAGCAACGATGACCGGCAAGGAGGGAAGGGGTGAGATGGTGAAATGGTGAGATGGTGAAATGGTGAAATGGTGAAATGGTGAGTTAAAACCCGGCTGTCATCCTGAGCGCAGCGAAGGACCTTCCCACGATAGAACGAGGTGTTGCTACGCTAGTCGTTCAACTGGCATAAGGTCCTTCGCTGCGCTCAGGATGACAGCCCCTCTTTATTACTGATCACTTCACAAACTCACTACTCACCATTTCACCATCTCACTACTCACTTACCCCTCCCCGCGCAGGACCGCCAGCGGCGGCCGCGTGAGCACGTCGCGGCTGTTGAAGAGGCCGATGACGATAGTGAGAACTGTAGTGAGGGCGGCCAGCAGCAGCAAGGGTAGGGGCGAGGCGGTGAAGCCGATATCAAACACCCAGAAGGCCAGCGCCCAGCCGGCCAGCACGGCCATCACGAGGCCAGTGGCCGCCGCCAGCAAGCCTAGCAAGGCGTACTCTACCAGCGTGATACGCAGCATCTGGCGGCGACTGGCACCCAGCGTGCGCAGCAGCACGCTTTCCTGCACGCGCTGGTAGCGGCTCACCACCACGGAGCTGATGAGCACCACCAAACCCGTGGCGATGCTGAAGAAAGCCATGAAGCGAATTACAAAGGAAATCTTGCTCAGGATGTCGTCCAGGGTTTGCAGGATGAGGCCCAGGTCGATGGCCGACACGTTGGGGAAGCGCTGCACCAGCTCGCGCTGCACGCTGCCGAGTACCGTGTTGTCGGGTACGCGGGTGAGCAGCACGTAGAACTGCGGCGCGGGTTCTAGCACGCCATTGGGGAACACCACCCCAAAGTTGGTCTGCACCCGCGTCCAGTCCACGGTGCGCGTGCCGCTGACGATGGTCAGGAGCGGTGCACCCTGCACGTTGAAGGTCAGCGTATCGCCCAGCTTGAGCTTTAGGCGCTCAAAAAAGCCCGTTTCGATGGAAATATGCGGGGTGCCGTCGGCGGCGAGGTAGGGCAGCTTGCCTTCGGCCAGCTGCTCGGAGCTGATAAGCGTATCGCGGTACGTGACGCGGTACTCGCGGGTGAGGGAGCCCCGCGAGCGTCCGCTGGTGCTGTCCTTTTTTAGCTCGGAAGTAGGCTGGCCGTTCAGTTCTGTCAGTCGCATCGTCACGATGGGTACTTGCTGCAACACGGGTAGGCGGCGTTGGGTAAGCAGCTGGGCCACGTCCACCCGCTGCGCCGGCTGAATGTCGAACAGCACCAGATTGGGCTGATTCTCGCCGCTGGCCACCTGCACCCGGCTCAGCAGCAAACCCTGCGTGATGTAGAGCGTCGCCATCAGAAACACGCCCAGCCCGATGGAGATGATGAGTAGCAGCGTTTGGTTGTTGGGGCGATACAGATTGGCCAAGCCCTGCCGCCACACGTAGCTCCAGGAGGTAGGGAAAAAGCGGCGTACCAGCCAGCGCAACCCCGCGGCCACGCCCGCCAGACCGCCCAGCGCCACCAGCAGGCCCGCGGCAAAGCCCAAGGCCAGTTTCACCTCGCGGGTTTGGAGGTAGGCGAAGCCCGTAATGAACACGAAAATCAACCCATACACCAGGTAGCGCAGCGGATCGGGCGCGGTGGTGTCTTCCTCAAACGACGCCCGCAACGTGCGCAGCGGCGACACCCGCCGGATGCTCAGCAGCGGCAGCAACGCAAACAGCACCGCCACCAGCACGCCCGTAAGCACGCCCTGCGCCACCGCCCCCCACGACACCTGTATGTCGACTGCCACGGGCAGGAACTCGGCAAACACCCGCGGGAGCAGCAGCTGCACCGCCGTGCCCAAAGCCGCGCCCAGTAGGGCACCGGCCAGGCCCAGGGCCGCTACTTGCAATAGATAGATCAGCAGCGCCTGGCTGCCGCTGGCGCCCAGGCAGCGCAGCACGGCCACCGAGGCAATTTTCTCGCGCACATACAGGCTTACGGCACTCGCCACGCCCACACAGCCCAATAGCAGGGCCACAAACGCCACCAGATTCAGGAAGCGGGTGAGGTCGGCGAAGGAGCGGCCGGTTTGCTGCTTGCGCTCGGCAATGGTATCGGAACTAATGTTGGCTGCGTCCAGGCGTTTTTCCAGCGGCTTGATGGTCTTGGCTACATCGGTGCCGGGCGCAAAGAGGTAGTAGGTGCGGTATTGCACCCGGCTGCCGCGCTGCAACAGGCCCGTGCCCGCCAGCACGTCGCCGGGGATGAATACGGTAGGTGCCACTGCCGCACTAAAACCCGACTGCCCCGGCGTTTCGCGCACGCGCCCGGCAATCAGAAACGTAAGTTTTCCTACCCGGATGGAGTCGCCGGGCTGGGCGTTGAACTGTGCCAGCAGCGCATCGTCTACCAATGCCACGCGTTGCCCGCCCGTAGCCTGCCGGAACTGCGCCACGGCCGATTCGGGCTCGGTGCGCCACGTGCCGTAGAATGGAAAGCCACCCGTGATGGCGCGCACCTGCGCCAGTCGCACGCCCTGTCCCTTCGGAAACTGCACCAGCGAGGCAAACGACACCTCACGGCTGCGCGTCCGGCCGAGGCGGTCCAGGGTAGGGCGCAACGTGGAGTCAATCGGCTGGCTGCTCGACAGCACCAGATCAGCGCCCAGCAGCTCGCGGGCCTGCTCGTCGATGCTGCGCGCCAGGTTGGCCCCGAAGCCATTGATGCCCACCAGCGCCGCGATGCCCAGCACAATGGCCGCACTGAACAGCAAGAGCCGGGAGCGGCTGCGGCGACTGTCGCGCCAAGCCATGCGCCAGAGCCAGAGGAAGTTTGTCATAGGGATATTTGGGGACTGAGGGACCGGGGGACTGGGTAGGGGCGCGTGGCACGCGCCCGTCGTTGTGGGGGTAGAGCGACAAGAAGAAAGAACGTCATTTCGAACGCAGTAAGAAATCTCGCTCGATAGTAATTGTCATGCTGAGCTTGCCGAAGCATCTCGCGTGCTGACGTTGGATTACTATCTTTCATCAGCACGCGAGATGCTTCGACAAGCTCAGCATGACTAGCGGTAGAATTATGCCGCGCTATCAGCAACCAGCTGCCCGCCCTTCAGCCGAATCACGCGCTGAGTTTTATTGGCCAGCTCTGGGTCGTGTGTCACCAATACCAGGGTAGTACCGGCTTCGCGGTTCAGCTCAAACAGCAGCTCTTCTACCGTGGCGCTGGTTTCGGCGTCGAGGTTGCCGGTGGGCTCATCGGCAAACAGGATTTTGGGCCGGTTGGCAAACGCCCGCGCCAACGACACGCGCTGCTGCTCGCCGCCCGAGAGCTGGGTAGGATAGTGGTGCCCGCGCCCGCCCAGCCCTACCCGCTCCAGCAACGCTTGGGCCGTGGCGGTGCCGTTGGAGATACCACGCAGTTCCAATGGTACCAGCACGTTTTCGAGGGCCGTGAGGGTAGGCAGCAGCTGGAAATTCTGGAAGATAAAGCCCACGTGCTCGTTGCGCACCGCCGCCCGCTGGTCTTCCGAGAGGTCGTCGAGCCGGATGCCGTTGAGCCACACGCTGCCCGAGGTGGCGCGGTCGAGGCCGGCCGACAAGCCCAGTAGCGTGGTTTTGCCACTCCCCGACGAGCCGATAATTGAGAGCGTATCGCCGGCCCGCAGCTCAAAGCTGACGTGTTGGAGCACCGTTAGGGCCCGGCCGCCGCTGGTGTAGGACTTGGTAAGGTTTTCTATTTTAAGCACTGCGAGAAGAAAGGCAGATGAGAGAAGCGTCTAAGTAAGTAACGAGGCGGTGCGCAGAATACTTTAAGTGCGTGAGCGTTTTCTGATTCGTAGAACGGATGCATCAAACGGTGTAGACGCGTATTCGCGTCTCATCGTCCGCGCCACCTGGTATTCAACCGCGAGTTGTTCAACGACGAGACGCAACTAGGCGTGTCTATATCTGCATGAAACCACCGGATAAGCGAACAACAAAGCGCATACGCACACCCTACCCAAACGCGTGTGTGTCGGTTTGGTTAATCTTTGCGGCGGGTTCTGTCGTTACCCTTCTACTTCTTACGCTCTTCGATGATGAAACTACCCTGGACTGTCTTCTTCGGCTGGCTGCTACTCGCGCTAGCCAGCTGCAACACCAACGATTCCCCAACCACCACTGAAACGCCCACGGCTGCCAGTAAGTCCGCTGCCCCGGCCACCACGAGCAAACCAACCATTCTGTTCTTCGGCAACAGCCTCACGGCCGGCCTGGGGGTAGAGCCCGACGAAGCCTTTCCGGCCCTGATCGGCCAGAAAATTGACTCAGTGGGTCTGAATTACGCTGTAGTAAATGCCGGACTTAGCGGCGAAACCACCGCCGGCGGCCGCAGCCGGGTAGGGTGGGTGCTGCGCAAGCCCGTGGCCGTATTCGTGCTGGAGCTGGGCGGCAACGAC
Source organism: Hymenobacter citatus (assembly GCF_014333615.1). Classification (GTDB taxonomy): domain Bacteria; phylum Bacteroidota; class Bacteroidia; order Cytophagales; family Hymenobacteraceae; genus Hymenobacter; species Hymenobacter citatus. The sequence continues at coordinate 179,386 of NZ_JACSCY010000004.1, forward strand.
GGCCTGCGCGGCATTCCGCTCACCGATACCCGCCGCAACCTGCAAGCCATCATCGACACGGTGCGGCAGCTGAGCCCGCAGGCGCAGATTGTGCTGGCTGGCATGCAAATACCGCCCAATCTGGGCGCCGACTATGCCGCCGAGTTCAAGCAGCTCTACGGCGAGCTGGCCCAAAAAAACAACCTCGTGCTGATTCCTTTTCTGCTCGAAGGGGTAGGAGGCGTGGCCAAGCTCAACCAGCGCGACGGCATCCACCCCACGCCCGCCGGCCACCGGCTGGTGGCGCGCACGGTCTGGGGTATTTTGCGGCCGGTGCTACAGCAGCCCCAGCCTGCGGCGGGTAGTTAAAATTGACCAACATAGCATTATAGACCGTCATGCTGAGCTTGCCGAAGCATCTCGCGTGCTGATGTCTGCATAGTAATCCAACGTCAGCACGCGAGATGCTTCGGCAAGCTCAGCATGACGTTCTGATGATTCGAAACAGTACGATAACTCACCAAATTGCTCCATGCAACAATACCTGATTACCGCCTACGACTACACCGACCCTGAAGCCCTGCAACGCCGCCTAGCGGTGCGCGAAAACCACCTGGCCGGCGCCCGCCGGCTCAAAGCAACCGGCAACTTCCTCACCGGCGGCGCCATCCTGGATGCCGAGGGCAAGATGATCGGCTCGATGATGGTGGCGCAGTTTGCCACGCCGGAAGACCTAGCCGCCTGGCAGCGCGACGAGCCCTACCTCACTGGCCGTGTGTGGGAGAAGGTAGAGATTCAGCCGTTTCGGATGGCCGATGTGTGATTTCAGAAAGTGTCATTAACTCCTGAAGGAGCAAGTGAAACGAGGCAAAACAGAGCGCTACCGATCAGTTACCTAAGCCGTGGCTGGTCGGTAGCGCTTTGTTCTTTTCACGCTACCGTTACGTGGATTGCTCTATAGTGCATAGGCTGCTTGCTGCTCTATGTATAGAAATGTATATATTATTCCCCGAAGCTTATTATCAATTGTTTAACCAATATTAACCGGGTGAAAATGTATGTGGAGCTACAGTAAAAAGTATTTGTCGATTTTTCTCTTGCTGGCCTTACTTGTTAGCTGTCAGCAAAAGCAAAAAAAGGAATACAGTTACCAAATTGTGGTCGACGCGGAAGGGTGTAAAGACTGTTACGCTAGGCTGTTTTTTTTTGAAGACACCACCGATCATCCTGTTGTTGATAGTATAACTAGTCGGGACGGGCATTTTACGTTGCAAGGCAAAATCACTCAGCCTGGCTTCTATAATTTATACTACACTAGCAATACGGATAATACGGTAGTTTACTCTACTGATGTATATCTGCCAGCAGACTCAATCCACATCAAGTCCACAAAAAAGAATATTCGAACAAAGTTTTATCGAGTGCCCTCCACGGGTTCCTACCTTCAAAACACGGTTGTCTCCCCTCTTTCTCCCATGCAAAAGGAGTTAGAGCAGTACTTCATTCTCCGTGACAGCCTCTGGAACCAATTCTTTACAGATACAGACTTAGTCAGAGCCAAGTTTGCCCAGACGTTCGACTCGGGTAACAAAGCGTTAGTTGAGCAGTGGGCCGATTCTGTAAAGTACTTCGACTATAGGTTTTCCGGCTACTTGGCCGCCGCAGCTGATGCCTTCGTCCGGCAGCACCCTACCTCTGTGGTGTCGCTCTACGCCATGCTTGATAACCGAAGTGACCGGCCTTCCACGGAACGCTTCCGCCAGTACTACCAAGCCATGCCTGCCGAGTTGCAGAGGGGTTTTTACGGCCGCCGGCTAGATGAGGAACTGGCCAGAAACGAAAAGCGCGACGTGAACAACCAGCGCTTCGTGGGCCAGCATGTGCAAAGTTTGGCGGGCAAGACCCCGGATGGCAAGGAGCTGGACACGGAACAAATTTTCAAGCAGAACAAGCTCACGCTGGTCGAGTTCTGGGCTAGCTGGTGCGGCCCCTGCCGCATGGAGATGCCCAAGTACTACGGCCTGCACAAGCAGTACCAGGGCAGGGGCTTTGGTATGGTGGGCGTCTCGCTGGACACCAACCACAACAAGTGGCGGCAGGCCATTGCTGAGGACAGCTTACAGATGCCTCACTTGTCAGAGTTGAAAGGAACCAGCGGGGATGATATGCAGCGGTTTGGCATCAACGCCATTCCGGCGAATCTGCTCGTGGACGAGACAGGCAAAATTGTGGCCGTGGACATTCCCTACCCCAAGCTCAAAAAGAAACTGCAACAGGATTTGTAGAGGCTGATCTGATGCTTAGGTTTTTCTGTGTTTCAGCCTTTCGATATAACTGATTACCTAATTCTAACCGAGCGAAAAATATGTGGAGCTATAGCAAAAAGTACTTGCCGATTTTTCTCCTGCTAGCCTTGCTTGTAGGGTGCAAGCAAGAAAAAAAAGAGAAATACAGTTACAAAATAGCTGCTGATATAAAAGAATGTAAAGACTGCTACGTCAGGCTGTTTTTTATGCACAATTCTGATGGTAACGATCTTATTGATAGTACAGCAGCCCGAGACGGACGTTTTACGTTGCAAGGCAAAATCGCTCAGCCGGGCTTCTATATGATACGGTATCAAAGTCAGACAGATGAGAATATAGGAGATTGGTTGACAGTATATCTACCAGCAGACTCCGTTCATATTAAGACTACAGAAAGCAGCAGCGTTCAGACGAAGTTTTATAAGATGTCTGATGGTAATTCTCCCCGGAAACAGATAGTTATTTCCTCGCCTTCTCCCTTGCAAGAGGAGTTGGAGCAGTATCTTTTATTGAAAGACAGTCTTGACCACCAATTTCAAGTGGATAAAGAATTGATTAAGGCGAAGTTTGTCCAAACCTTCGACTCAGGCGATAAGGCGTTGGTCGAACAGTGGGCCGATTCTATAAAAAACTTTGAATACAGGTTTCCCAGCTACTTAGCTGTGGCAGCTCATTTATTCATTCAGCAACATCCTGCCTCTGTGGTGTCGCTCTATGCCATGTTCGACAACCGTGGCGACCTGCCCTCAGTGGAGCGCTTTCGTCGGTACTATCAAGCCATGCCCACCGAGTTGCAGCAAAGTTTCTACGGTAAGAGGTTGAATAAGGCATTAGCTGAAGGCGAAGAACGCAACGTGAACAACCAGCGCTTCGTGGGCCAGCGTGTGCAAAGTTTGGCCGGCAAGACGCCGGACGGCCAAGAGCTAAATGCCGCCCAGGTCTTCCAGCAGAATAAGCTCACGCTGGTCGAGTTCTGGGCTAGCTGGTGCGGCCCCTGCCGCATGGAGATGCCCAAGTACTACGGCCTGCACAAGCAGTACCAGGGCAGGGGCTTTGGTATGGTGGGCGTCTCGCTGGACACCAACCACAACAAGTGGCGGCAGGCCATTGCTGAGGACAGCTTGCAGATGCCTCACTTGTCAGAGTTAAAAGGCACGAGCGGGGAGGACATGCAGCGGTTTGGCATCAATGCCATTCCGGCCAATCTGCTCGTGGATGAGACGGGCAAAATCGTGGCCGTGGATATTCCCTACCCTAAGCTCAAGAAGAAGCTGCAAGGCGCCTTGTAGACGCTTAGCTGCGTGCTCGCGAATTGCCTTACTGTCTCCGTAATTCAATCTTGTCGATACCTCGGTTCAGACCACGCCACGTCATAGTGTTTGGGTCTGCTGTAGTTTCCACAGAAAAGTTGTCAACCAATCCAATTGATTTGAGGTAGGTCTCCTCAGCCTCCGGAAAACGAGTGCCTGATGGGAAATTATATTCCAACAGGAAGAAAGCCTGTGGCCCTGTCTTGTCAAATACGTGTTCGGCACTCGCAAGCAACCAAAAGTGCATAGGGTAGGATTTGCCTTTATACTGAATAGTACAGTCGAAATCGGGGTGGCGCAGGTCTTTGGGATTGGTGCGCGGAACTGCCGCCTGCCGAATGGAAAGGATAGCCAATTCCTGTAACACCGTATCGCGCTTAATACCTGCCTCGCTTTGGCTGCTATTATAGGACTGTCTTTTGATATGCACACGTTGTAACGACCAGTCGCCTACCATCTGCGGGGTAAGCTGGTTCATCAGCTTAATGCTCTCTTGATCGTAGTTGATTGCAGGCTTTGCTGTCGTACCTGGTTTTGCAGGCACTGCCTCCTCCTTTGTGCATTGCGTGAAGCATAGGGCAGTAGCCAGCAAGGATAAGTGTAGGTAATTCTTCATCAGTATAGTATAGGTGATGAACAATAGTACGCAGGAGTTGTAAGCGAGCCTAGTCCACTAGTTTAAGGTATTGTTATACTATTAGAAGGGTAGAAAATAAAAAAGGAGTAGAGCAGTGATAGTAAGTAGATGTGGCGAGAGATGAATATTGTACGAAAAAAATCGTAGATTAAGCTTGCATCTACGATATGTTTCGTATATACTTGCTGTACGAACTGATTCGTACACTGTAACAACCTCGCCTCATGCCTGATACCCCCATCCCTAAGCCTACCGAATCGGAGCTGGAAATTCTACAAGTGCTTTGGCAGCAAGGCCCCAGTACCGTGCGCTTCGTGAACGACGAGCTGAACCGCAAGCGCGAAGTCGGCTACACCACTACCCTCAAGCTATTGCAACTGATGCTCGACAAAGGACTAGTACTGCGCGACGATGATGCCCGCACGCACATCTACCGCGCCGCCGTGCGGCAGGAAGAAACGCAGAGCCTGCTGCTCGACCGATTTGTGGAACAAGCCTTCGGCGGCTCGGCCATGAAGCTGGTGATGCAGGCCCTCGGCAACGGCCGCACCTCGCAGGCCGAGCTGGAGCAGATTCGGAATCTGCTGAATGAATTAGGCGAAAACGACCACCCTAACGCAGATAAGTAATGAACTGGCTCGAACAAACCCTTTCGCCCGCCCTCGTACGCGCCCTGGGCTGGACACTGCTCCACTCGCTCTGGCAAGGTGCCGTGGTGGCCCTAGCCTTAGTAGGACTCCTGCTGTTGCTGCGTCGCCATAGTGCCCAGGTGCGCTATACCACGGCTGCCGTGGCTCTGCTCACCCTGCTGGTACTGGCCGCCGTTACGTTCAGCAAGTATTACCTCCTAGCAGCACCGGTGGCACCAGCTCAGGCAGCTGTCACGTATGAGGTAGTGAACCTGGCCGCGCCTACCGGCACCGGTGAGGTAGCCTCGGTGCTACCTGCCGGGCCGGTAGGCACTGCATCGGTATGGCAGCGTGGGTTGCAGTATTTCGATCAGAACATGCCGATGCTGGTGGCGGCCTGGCTGCTGGGCCTGCTGGCCATGACGCTGCGCCTGCTGGGCGGGCTGGCCTATGTGCAGCGCCTGCGCCACTACCGCGTGCAGCCCCTGGGCCAGGACTGGCAGCGCCGCCTGGCCGAGCTGGCCCAGCGTGCCGGCCTGCAACGCCCCGTGCAGCTGCTGGAATCAGCGAGGGTGAAGGCGCCGCTGGTGGTAGGACACCTACGGCCGGTGATTCTGCTGCCACTGGGCACCGTTACGGGCCTGAGCCAGACGTATATGGAAGCCATTCTGGCCCACGAGCTGGCCCATGTGGCGCGCCGCGACTACCTCATGAACCTGCTGCAATCCATAGCCGAAATCCTATTCTTCTACCACCCCGCCGTGTGGTTTATGACGGCCTGCCTGCGCACCGAGCGCGAAAACTGCTGCGACGACATGGCTACTACCTTGGTAGGCGGCAATCCGCTCACACTGGCCCGCGCTCTAGCTGCTCTGGCCGAGCACACTGTAGTGCCAAAAGTTGCGCCGCAGCTGGCCTTGTCGGCCGTGGGGCCCGATGGCTCGTTGCTGGGCCGGATCCGGCGGCTGGTGCAAGGGCGCACGGCCCCTACCTTCACGGAGGGCTTTATGGCTGCCTGCGTAGTGCTGGTAGGGCTGGTGTTGCTGAGCACGGCCGTTACGCTGGCCGGCCCGCGTGCCGCGGCCACTTCTTCTGAGGCTCTCGCAGCCTCTTCCGAGGCAGTTGCAGTGGAGGCCGACCCCGTGCTGGTGCGCGAAACCACGGCACTTGCCCCAGCCATAGCACCCACCGAAATGCGCATTCTCAGCATCTCGGCCGATGGCAAGGCGCTGGCGCAAATCGGTGCCATGCAAGTGAGCTTCGACACGACCCTGAACCCCGGCGTGATGCGTCAGCTGCGGGCCCTGGGGCGCATAGAGGGTAGCGGCAACGGTACCGTGGTCATCAAGAAAGACAAAAAAGGCCGCCTGGAAGAGCTGTATGTCGACGGCAACCGCGTGGAGCTGGACAAGACGAAAGGCAAAAAGGCCAAAGGCGAATTGGTGCAGGTAGTGCAGCTGCCGCCGTCTAGCAGTGACTATGATGAAGATATTAACATCAACGTCAGCGCCATCACCCGCGACGCCTTGCGGATAGCACAGCACGAACTGGCGCGCATCGACATAAATGGCATCACCCACGATGCCTTGGCCACAGCCGATGCGGCCCTGAGTGGAGTAGATATCAATGCCATTACCCGTGATGCTTTGCAGGAAGCCGAAGCTTCCTTACGGTCAGCCGAGCGTAATGCCAAAACCGACGAAGAACGCAACCAGATTCGGGAAAAGCGTGATGAGCTGCGCGAAAAGCAGCAGGAGCTACGCGAAAATATGCGGGAGCAACAACAGCAGATGCGGGAAGATATGGAAGATGCCCGCCGCGACATGGAGGAAACCCGGCGTGAGATGGAAGAAGATGGCCGCCGCGACGCGCTAGACGAAGCCCTGGAAAATGCGTTGCTAAATGACGGTCTAATCAAATCTGCTGACAGCTACCAACTACGGCTTAGCCCAACAGAGCTGATCGTGAACGGCACCAAGCAGTCGGCTGCGTTGCAGAAGAAATACCTGGCGCTCTACGAATCGGCGAGCGGGCGCAAGCTGAGCGGTACGGGCTCCGTGAACATCAGCAAGAACAGCACAGGCCGCACCAACACCATCAGCGGCCCGCGCGGTAGCACGCGGATATCGGGCTCTGTAACGCACTCTGGTACTGGCCGGCGCACGCCACCTACCCCGCCCGCGCCACCGGCACCGCCAGCACCGCCAGCTGCTCCTGCTATGCCCGCCCCGCCGGCCCCACCCGCTCCGCCAGCAGCACCGGGGGCTCCTAATGTGCCGGCCCCGCCCACGCCGCCTACCCCGCCTACGCTCGGCACCGACGAGCTACGCACGCAGCTGCGCAAAGACGGACTGCTGGGAGCCAACGAAAAAAGCTTCCAGTTTCAACTGGACAAAAAGGGCCTACGCGTAAACGGCAAGTCGCAATCGGAGGCCCTGACTGCCAAATACCGCCGAATCTACGACATCCCTACGAGCGGCAACTCCAACCGCACGGTGCAAGTGTCAGTGAGTGAATGAGAAGAATAAAAGGCCGGTAGCACTACGCTACCGGCCTTTTTTGTAGCAATAGTAGCACTATCGGTCGCCGCCGCTTTTATTCTGCGGCCACTAAGCAACGCTTGTATGCGGGTCTGCATCTATGGCGCCGTGTAGCTGCTCTACTGACCTGTTTTATCTATCGTCCCACCTCTTCCCGCCCCTTGTTTTATGTTGCGTTTTTGTAGCCTGCTGTGGGTAGGCTTGGCTATGCTATGCCTGCCCGTCATGGCCCAAACGCCGGCTTCGGCCGTTACGCTGGCCCCTAAAAAGCAACTCCAGGCCCTACGCATCACGGAGGCCATCAAGCTTGATGGCGTGCTGGACGAGGCCGTGTGGCAGCAGGCGCCGGTGGCCTCGCAGTTCATCCAGAACCGCCCCGCGCCCGGCCTACCCGAGCGGCACCCTACGGAGGTGCGCATCCTCTACGACGACGCCAACCTGTACATCGGGGCCGTGATGCACGACGTCAGCGCCGATTCCATTCCGCGCCAACTTACCCAGCGCGACAACCTCGACGGCAACACCGACTTCTTCGGTATTTTCCTCGATACCTACCACGACAAGCTCAACGGCTACGGTTTTTTTGTGACCACGGGCGGCGTGCAGTGCGATGCGCGCTACTCACCGGCCGGCGGCGAAGATTTCAACTGGAATGCCGTGTGGGACTCGCGCACCGCCCTACGCGGCACCGACTGGGTGGCCGAAATCCGGATTCCTTACTCGGCCATTCGCTTCAGCAACGTGCCCGAGCAGCTGTGGGGCCTCAACTTTATGCGCCAGCGCAAGCGCGACAACCAGGGCTTTTTCTGGAACGAGGTGAAGCCCGCCGTGGATGGCTTCGTGAACCAGTGGGGCGAGCTGCGCGGCATCCGCGACGTGAAACCGCCCCTGCGCCTCTCGCTCACGCCCTACGTATCGGCTTACCTGAACCGCAATGCCGTGAGCGTGGAGGGCCAGCGCCGCACCACCACCAGCTTCAACGGCGGCGCCGATGTGAAGTGGGGCATCAATGAGAGCTTTACGCTGGATGCTACCCTGGTGCCCGACTTCGGGCAGGTGCAGAGCGATAATCAGGTCTTGAACCTGTCGCCATTTGAGGTGCAGTTCAACGAAAACCGACAGTTCTTCACCGAGGGTACCGAGCTATTCAATAAAGGTGGGCTGTTCTACTCGCGGAGGGTAGGGGCGCAGCCCATCGGCTACGGCAGCGTGGAGGCCGGAGAAAACGACGAAATCATCCGAAACCCCGGCGAAACACGCCTGCTGAACGCCACCAAAGTATCGGGCCGCACCAGCAAGGGACTGGGGATTGGGGTATTCAACGCGCTCAGCAACAACGTGTACGCTACCCTACGTAACACCGAAACCGGCCAGGAGCGCGAGGTGCTGACGCAGCCCTTCAGCAACTACAGCATCGTGGTACTGGATCAGTCGCTGAAAAACAACAGCTACGTCTCGCTCATTAATACCAACGTCACGCGTTTTGGCCGCACCTACGACGCCAACGTGACGGGCGGTCTGTTTCGCCTGGCCGATAAGAAGAATGCCTACGCCGTAAACGGGCAACTGGTGTACTCGCGCCGGCGCGGCAACGAGTTCAATTCCGATTCGCTCATCAATGACCGGGACGGCTACAAGTACAAGCTGAGCGCCGGCAAAATCAGCGGCAACTTCACCTGGACCGTCAGCCACGGCATCGAGTCGGCCTCGTATAATCCCAACGATTTGGGCATCTTATTCGGCAACAACAACATCACGCAGGGCATCAACTTCAGCTACAACAAGTACAACCCGTTCTGGAAGGTAAACAACCTGTATACCTGGTGGGGCGTCGACCACTCCCTGCTCTACCGGCCCACGCGCTACCAGAACCTGGTTTTTTACGGCGGGGCTAACACCACTTTCACAAAGAAATTCCTGACAGCGGGCATTAACCTGGACGCCAGCCCCGTTACCCGCGACTATTACGAGCCGCGCACGCAGCCGCTTGGGGAGTATTACGTGCGTATTCCGGTCAACGCCAGCGTAAGCGGTTTCCTTTCCAGCGACTACCGCAAGAAATTCGCTTACGACGTGAGCCTGGGTACCCGGTGGCATGCCAAAGACGAGCGACTGGCCCGGCCGCGCCGCATGCACTACGATGTAGGAATTTCACCCCGCTACCGCGTCAATAACCAGCTGTTATTTATCTATAGTGTCGACTGGAGCCTGCGCCAGAATCAGATTGGATACATAGGTAAATTAAATACCGCAGAACCACTGGATTCGGCGTTTAGTAAACAGGTTTTGTTGGGGCGTCGGCGGGTAGTCACCATCACCAACGTGCTGTCGACGGCCTACACGTTTACCAACCGCATGTCGCTCACGCTGCGGCTGCGTCACTACACCAGCGACGTGCACTACCAGGACTTTGTACGCCTCGACAAGGACGGCGCGGAAACCCTGGTGGACTACCGCCGCAACCGCGACAACACCTACAATGCCTTCAACCTGGACATGGTGTACGGGTGGTGGTTTGCGCCGGGCTCACAAATCAGCGTGGTGTGGAAGGCCGCCAGCACTGCTACCCTCGATGGCAACGAAGCCACGCCGCTGTACTTCGCCAACCTCAACAACACCATCAATACCCCCCAGAATAACTCGGTGTCGGTGAAGGTGCTGTACTACCTCGACTACTTGGCCCTGCGCCGCAAGCGGGCGTAGGGGCGCGTTGCACGCGCCCGCCGTTGCTGGTGTCGGGTACATCGGTAACAGCTATATCGATGTAAACACGATTGCTCATCACCGCAACCGAGCTGCTTGAAGCGTAGAGTAGTTGAAGCAATAGAAACCTCCGTAACAACGGGTGCGTGCACCGTGCCCCTACCCATGAAACAGACAATCGGCGGCATCACCCTCTTGGTGCGCGACTACGACGAAGCCCTTGCGTACTACTGCGAAAAACTAGGGTTCGATCTGCTGGAAGATACCCCGCTGGGCGACGGCAAGCGCTGGGTGCTGGTGGCGCCGCCCGGCAGCACCGGCACACCGTTGCTGCTGGCGCAGGCCGCTACCCCCGAGCAACAGGCCAGCATCGGCAATCAGGCTGGCGGCCGGGTGTTCCTGTTTCTGCACACCGATGCTTTTTGGCCCGCCTACCGTCGCATAGAAGCGCAGGGCGTGCAGTTTCTAGAGCAGCCCCGCCATGAACCTTACGGCTGGGTGGTCGTTTTTGCCGACTGCTACGGCAATAAGTGGGACTTGCTGGGGCCGCCTACAGATGAGAAAGAGTAAGTCGTTGTAAAGAATAAAAAGGAACGTCATGCTGGGCGGAGCCGAAGCATCTCTACCGTTAGTAATTCCTGTTGATTAGGATTATCACGGTAGAGATGCTTCGGCTCCGCTCAGCATGACGTTCTAAATCAGCCAGTCGGCGGTTACTTCAGCTTGATGCCTTGCTCCTCCATTTGCTGTTCCTGCTTGGCGTGGTTGGCTAGGAACTCGGCGTGTTGGGCTCCTGTGCGCTCGGTGCCGAGGCGGGCCAACTGCGCGCGCACCTCATCGGCGGGCAGATCGTTGCAGTAGATAGGGCCGCCGGGCTGCTGCCGCCACGACTGGTGCAGGGTGCCACCATCCACAGCATCGAAGCCTAGTTCTTCTACCAAGGCCATTACTTTCTGCTTGGCGGCGTCATCGTCGCTGGCTACGGGCAGGCCAATGCGGCCGGGCGTGCCGGCAGGCTTGCCGTTTTTTTCGAGGTGGTCGGCGAAGATGTTGTTGAACACCTTTACCACTGGGCGACCCAGGTGCTGCTGCACCCAGCCGCTCTCGGTGAGGTCGCCGGTTTCCAGCTCCGTCATCTGGCCGTCGCGCAGCAGAGGGTAGTAGTTGCTGGTGTCGATGATGGGTACCTCGGCGGGCACGCCTGCAAACAAGTTATTGGGCAGATCGGGGATGTTTTTCAGCGGGATGGTGACTACAATGAAGTCGCTGCCGCGCTGGGCGGCCTCCTCGGCCGTAACGGGGGTAGCGCCGGTTTTCTGGGCTACGTCGTGTAGGGTTTCGGGGCCGCGCGAGTTGGCAATGTATACCGTATGGCCGAGGCTAGTGAGCCGCACGCCCAAGGCGCTGCCGATGTGGCCGGCCCCAATGATTCCGATGTTCATAGGTTGGATAGTTTACGCGCCGGCATTGTGCCGGCGTGGGTAGGTAAACAGCGGAAGGGGGCGTTTTGCTTTTTAGTTGAAAACTGGTCCAAGCCCGTACTTATCAAATGTATTGACGGTCAGCTGCTATAATGCTGAAGTCGCGAGGATTTGCCGGATCATACAAAACCGTTACTGCTGAGCCCTCTGGGTAGCGGGGTACTGCCAAAGCTACCCCGTGCTCATACAGCGCTTCGATTGTTTGGCCTTCTCGCGTCTCAAACCGAATGATAGGTCTGACTACAGTAGTCCTTCCCCATTTTATTTTGTTGCGTACCACGACGCCCCGCGCCCGCACACCGTTGGTCTGTAGTCTGTTTTCTCGCTTTCTAGCATTGTAGAAAGCAACGACTAAAATTGCTGCAATTGCAGCAAAGCTCAACACTGTAAAAGGGTTAAATACAAAATTCATAGAAAGCGTCTAAGCATTGAATAATGAATTGTGGGCGAAATTACTGCCTTGGTACTAAGTTTGATAAAAGGCGCGTATTGTTTTTGTCCTTTTTCTAACTTCACACTTCCTCATTGTGTATTCGCGTACTTTTTTAGCCCTATCCTTAGCTTTATTGGGCGGCCTCACTAGCTGCGATGATAATTCTGACATAAAGCCTACCCCTATTCTATCGGCAACTGACTTGCTGATGGCCAAAAGCTGGAAAATGACAGCTGTAACCGAAAAAGAAGGCAGCGAGCCAGCTAAGGACATTTATACGGACGAGCCAGCTTGTCTTCGCGACAATGTGTATCAATTCCAGGCTGATGGAGTTTTCATGATGGATGAGGGAACTACCCGCTGTGACCAAGCGCATCCGCAGACCCGCACAGGCACTTGGGCTCAGTCGAACAGTGGCACCATGCTAACAGCAACTATCAACCTATCTACCCAACCTGGGGTTGAAGCAAGCATGGAAATGAGAGGCACTATCGAATCGGTTTCCGCTACCCGACTCGTGCTTGTAGACAAGGAAGCGACGGCGGGGGTAGCCACCGAGACCCGCATGACATTTACGGCCCAGTAAGCGGCCTTAAGCCATAAAAAAGCCGCTCCTATCTAGGAGCGGCTTTTTTATGGGCCATGTGTGTCGGTTCGATGTGGGGTAGGACTTCACAAGTAACAGCACCAACGATGGGCGCGTGCAACATGCCCCTACAGCAACTCCCGCGCCGCCCCAAAGGCCGACTGGCGTCCCTCGCGCACGGCTTGCTCGATGGCGGGTAGGCGCTGTTGCACGTCGGGCTGGGCGTAGAAGCGGGCTTCCAGGGTCTGGCGAATGGTGTCGTGCAGCCAGTGCAGGTTTTGCTCCTGGCGGCGTTGCTGGAAGTAGCCGCTGGCCTGGGTGTGCTGCACATACTGCTGCACTACCTCCCACACCTCGGGCACGCCCGCGCCCGTGAGGGCCGAGCTGGTCGTGACCACGGGGCTCCAGCCGCTGGGCGCCAGCGGAAACAGATGCAGGGCGTTTTGGTACTCGCGCCGGGCCAGGCGGGCGGCTTGCTCGTTGCCGTGGTCGGCTTTGGTGATGGTGAGGGCATCGGCCATTTCCATGATGCCTTTTTTGATGCCTTGCAACTCGTCGCCGGCGCCGGCTAGCATCAGCAGCAGAAAGAAATCGACCATACCGTGCACGGCGGTTTCGCTCTGGCCCACGCCCACGGTTTCCACAAAAATAACGTCGTGCCCCGCGGCCTCGCACAGCAGCAGCGCCTCGCGGGTGCTGCGCGTAACACCCCCCAGCGACTTGCCCGCCGGTGAGGGCCGGATGTAGGCGGCCGGGTGGGCGGCCAGCTGGTTCATACGGGTTTTGTCGCCCAGGATGCTGCCGCCGCTGCGCTGGGAGGTAGGGTCTACGGCCAGCACGGCCAGGCGGTGCCCCTGCCCAACCAAATGCAGCCCCAGCGCCTCAATAAACGTGCTTTTGCCTACCCCCGGCACGCCCGTAATACCCACCCGCACCGAGCGGCCCGCGTGCGGCAGCACCAAAGCCATAACCTGCTGGGCGAGCTCCTGGTCGGAGGGTAGGGTGCTTTCCACCAGTGTAATGGCCTGGCTCAGCCGCACGCGGTTGCCAGCGAGCAGGCCATCGGCGTATTCGTGGGCGGCAAGGCGTTTGGGCATAGTGAAAAGGTAGGAAGCGAAGCCGCAAGCTAAGACGCATGGGTGAGAAGTTCTGGAAAACAGTCTGTCACCCTACGCCGCTTGTCTCCCTACGCCATCTGTCATTTTGTGCTTCCTGTCATCCTGAGCGGAGCGAAGGACCTTCTCACGATAGAACGATTACCGTAACAACGACTCGTTCTGACGTGAGAAGGTCCTTCGCTCCGCTCAGGATGACAGGAAGCACAAAATGACAGATGGCGTAGGAGGACACTCGGTTCTAGACGTGACCTACTTCGGTTCCACCAAAAAACTTGGCAAACCCAACTTGCTACGGCGGCCGCCCAGGCTCAGGCCGTCGTCTTTGTAGTCGGCTGCTTTGCCGGAGGCGTTGGGATTCTGGATGACGCCTAAGTAACCGTTGTCTTCGCGGGCGACGTAGATTTTGCCGTCGGGGCCGAGCTGGAGGGCGCCTACCTTGCGGTTGGCCGAGTTACCGATTTGGGTGGCTTTGCTGGTTTTCAGGTCGAACTGCCATATCTGGGCATCACCGCCGCCCGAGCCGTTGCGGGTGCCGTAGAGCTTGGTGCCGTCGGGGGAAAAGGCCACGCCGTAGGCCTCCTCATACGGCCCAAAGGAGCGGGGCTTGCTCACTTTGCCAGTGGTGCGGTCGAAGTCGAATACCTCAAATTTGTTGGCCTCGCGCCACAGCGCCACGGCCAGTTGCTTGCCATCGGGCGCAAACGCCATGGCCCCGATGGCGTTGCGGCCGGGGCCGGCGTGCATGGAGCCCACGTTGCTCAGGATGGGCTTGCCGGCCTCTACCCCCTCGGGCGTGACGAGGTAGGACACGAAGCCGTTGGAGTTCCAGCGGTGAGCCACCACCCACACGTCGCGGCCGTTTTGGTGGCGCACGGCCGCCAGCTTCTCTGCCACGGGCGAAATAAGCAGCAGGTTGGCGCGGGGCACGTCGCCGAGGCCGTTGTCGCGGGTCATGTCCACGATGGAGTAGCGCAGGCCCACGTTGGTGCCTTGCGGAGCTACTGTGAAGACGTAGAAAATATTGCCGCTGCCGGGGTCGGGCACCACCAAGGCGCTTTGGGTACTGGAGTTGCTACCCTGGAGCTTGCGGCCGTTGGGCATCACCTGGTGCTGGCGGTTCCAGATGGTTTCGCCGTTGGTGTAGAACAGTAGCTGCCCGCGCTTGTTGGTGGCCACGGCGCAGCCCTCGTAGGTGGTCATCTTGCCATCGTTCAGCGGGGTAGGGGCGCCGTTAGCAAAGCTCAAACCGGCTTGCTGGCCGAAGTACCAGAAGGTTTGCTCGCCCTGGGCTTGAGAAGAAAAAGCCGCACAGCAGGAAATCAACAAAAGCAGAAAGAAACGCATAGACTGAAAAGCAGAAAAAATTAGTCATTTCCAGGAAGCATAACGAAATGCCGTGCCATACTAAGATAAGGACCTTCTTTTTTGTGGGCGGTCGTATGCCTTGCCTCATTCCGTATCGCTGAAAGGCGCTTCCAATAGAATGTCTGATAACTCTTGCTGTCGACGCGCTTCCCAAGCCGGATTGAGCCGGTGCAGCAACTCCGCCTGCTTCGCAAATAACAGTCGTCGAAAATCCTGGTTGGGTACACGGTGTCGCACTTCATAGCTGCTAGCCATAGAAAATGTGATGCTGGCAAATACCCAGTACAGCAATTCGTCTGCGTCCTGCGTGGTGCGGCGCAGTTGTTCTTGGCCACGCTCTACTACCACATAATGCATACCGTTGCTGTTAACTTCCAAATGCGGCAGAGCACCATCGTCGCTATAGCCATAGGTAGGTCGCCAGGCAATAGGAGCTATTCGCTTCGCTAGAGTTTCTACTTGCTGTTGCAGTTGGCGTAGTTCGGCATTCATGGTTAGCTATAGATAAACTTAGATAGGCCACTCGCCCGCCACTAGCCGCGGCAGCAAAGCCCGCACCATGCGGTAGCTGGCGCCCCACAACGGGTAGGGGCCTACCCGGTAGAACGACACCGGGTAGGGCGCCGGCCAACCCGGTAGCTGCCAGGTTTCCGTCACGCGGGCGTCGGGTAGCAGCAGGTCGTCGATTATCACGCTCAGCACCTCGGCAATTTCGGTGGGCTGCCAGCGCCATTGCGCGGGCGGCTCTATGTGACCCACAAACGGCCAGATGCGAAACCCCGAAACCTCCGTGACAATGGATGGCAGCGTACCCAACATCCGCACCTGCGCGGCGGGTAGGCCAATTTCCTCCTCCGTCTCGCGCAGGGCCGTGGCTTCCAGCGAAGCGTCCTGCAACTCCCGCTTGCCGCCCGGAAACGCCAGCTGCCCGCCGTGCACGCCAAACTCGGTGCGCCGGATGACTACTAGGCGCAGCTGGCCGGCATCGTCGCGGTATAGGGGGATGAGCACGGCAGCATCGCGCAAGGGTGGGGTAGGGGTGTGCATGGTAGGAAAGGGAGCAGGTAGGGCCAGGCGTCTAGCGTACGGAATACGCGCCTCTGGCGTCGGTAGTCAGATGTGGCAACTGGTGAGTTTGCTCGAAAAACAGGTAGCCTGCACGCAGGTTTTGCCAGAAAACGACGTGGGCGCTGTTGCGTCGGGCCGTTAGGTTTTCGGATGTAAGCGGAAACGGGAAGATGTGCACGCCAATAGTGTCCTGCCCGGCGGCCCGGGCCTCCACGGCCAATACATATAGCTCCTCCATGCCCGCGTCGGTGATGGGTAGGCAACCCACGGTGACGTTGGAGCCGTGAATGAAAATGTCGCCGCCGGGGTGCTGGATGTCGCTTTGGTATAGGTCGCTGGCATTGGGGTAGTTGAGGCCGAGCGAGAGGTGGTAGGCGCTGGTGGGGTTGAAACGGTCGAGCTGGTAGAAGCCCTCGGGTACTTGCCCGTCGCCCTCGCGGCGCTTGGGCCCCAGCGTGCCCGAGGTGCCGGCTATATAGAAAGTGCGGATGAGCACAAACGGCGTAGCCGTGGCCCGCGTGCGTGCCCATACCTCCAGCTGCCGCCCTACCTTGAAAGCGCGTAGGAAAATTTCGGGCTGCTTGGGGTCGACGCCGTGGGCCGTCAGGAGGAGGCGCCACCCTGGCCATGTGCGCTCATACGCAGCCCGCACGCGCGGAAAGCGCTGCTGTTCGTCGCGAAAAGCATTTGGCAAAGGATTGGATTGGCAGAAAGAGAGGAGTAGAAAACCTGTAGAAAGCAGTAGGCGTATCATCCGATAAATAGGATAAAAACCAGGAACGTTGCTATATCTTATATAGTATATGTAGTAGGGCCTATGCAAACAGCTTTTCGTGTATCGGCCAGATAGCGCACTGCGAAACATTGCGTTTACCACCACGAAACACTGCGAGAAAAGAGGGTTGTGTAAGCTCTGTATCTCTACCCCGCCTACCGGCCTGAAAACCGGGAAGTAAGCAGCGCCTGCTAACTTGCACCCGTGGAAACTTCCGAATACGACGTAGCCATTCTGGGTGCCGGCCCTGCCGGGGCGGCCTGCGCGCTGGCGTTGCACGGCCACGGCCTGCGCGTGGTGCTGGTAGACAAAGCTACCTTCCCGCGCGACAAAGTGTGCGGTGATGCCATTCCTGGCTTAGCGCTCAAGGCGTTGCGCCAGCTTAATCCGGCCTGGCACGCTGAGCTTCTGGCAGGTCTCACGCCCCGCGCCGACACCCGCGACAGCCGCGTAGTGGCGCCCAATGGCCGCGAGCTGCGCATTCGCTGGCAGCTGCCTACCTTCAACAGCCCCCGCCTGCACTTCGACGACCACCTGCTGGGCCTTGTGCGCCGCCATACCACTACCAAAATCCGGGAGGACTATGCCGTGCGCGACATCCAGACCACACCAACGGGTGTGCAGCTCCTACCCGCCCACAAAGAGCAAGAACCGCTAACTGCCCGCCTACTCATTGCCTGCGACGGCGCCAATTCCGTGGCGGCCCGCCGTCTCACCCAGCGCACCATCGACAAAGCCTACCACTGCGCCGCCGTGCGGGCCTACTACTCGGGCATTGCGGAGGTAGACGGCACCACCACCGAGTTTTTCTTCCTGCACGAATACATGGCCGGCTACTGCTGGATTTTTCCGGTGGGCAATGGCGTGTATAATGTGGGGTTTGGAATGCTCTCCGAAGCCGTAGCGCGCCAGCGTGTTGACCTGAAAAAGATGCTGCCGCAGCTGTTGGCCACGCACCCCGAGCTGGCACAGCGCTTTGCCGGGGCGCAACAACTATCAGAGGTAGAAGGCTTTGGCTTGCCACTGGGCGGCCGCCCGCGCCCCCTGGCAGGGGAGCGGTTCCTGCTCTGCGGCGACGCGGCCTCCCTCATCGACCCCTTGCAGGGCCACGGTATCGATACGGCCATGCAAAGCGGCATCCTGGCGGCCCGGCAGGCCGTGCGGAGCTGCCAGCAAAACGATTTCAGCCCTGCCTTTCTAGCCGACTATGAGCACCAGGTAGCCCGCCAAATCACCAGCAAGCTGGCGCGCAGCTACCGCCTGATGCGCCTGGTAGCCCCGCGGCCCTGGCTGATGAACGTGGGCTTTGCCGTGGCCCGGCAGCCGCTATTAAAACGGTGGCTGCTGCGGGTGGCGGGGTAGACACAGCGGTTATCCTGCGGGTGTTGGTTTGCGTAAGGAAAAGCATGAACACTACGTTTCGTCGTTTGGGAATACTGAGTGGCATTGGCTTGCTGCTGATAGGGCTGCTGAGCGCCGCGCCCCCTGCCTCACTCTCTGCTACCCTGAAAGCCAACCGGTGGAAAAAGCGCGTACTGCTCCTGTATGCGCCTACCGCCGATGACGCCACGCTGAAGCGCCAGCGCGCCCTGCTCGCGGCCCAACCGGAAGGAATGCGTGCCCGCGACATGCTAGTCCTCGATGTTATCGAAAGCCAGCTAAGTACCACCGACCGCCACTACGCCCACCAAGAGCTGAAGCTGCCCGCCGACCGCTTCACCGTGCTGTTAGTTGGCAAAGACGGCGGCGTGAAGCAGCGTAGCGCCACGCCCCTCCCTCCCGATGCCCTGTTTGGCACCATTGACAAAATGCCCATGCGTCGCGAGGAAATGCGCCGCGAGAAGTAGCGCCGATGTGTGGTGGGGTAGTCAACTCCGGGCGGTTCCTACGTATAGGGACCATATTTCCTACTGCATGCCTGTTAAGCCTACCCCTGCCGAGCTACAAGACCAGCCCAAAGGCACCGCCGTCACTGCGGCCACCGAAACTATTCCGCCGCACGAAGGCAATGCCCATCCGACGGTGTATGGACCACGCTGGTGGCGCAAGCAAGTAGTGCAGGGCCTCATGATGGTGGCTGGCATTTTTTCGGCGGCGCTGGGCCTCGAAAGCTTCTTGCTACCCAATGGCTTTATCGATGGGGGCGTAACGGGCATTTCGTTGCTCACCAACCACACCACCCACCTTTCGCTGCCATTGCTGATTGTGGTGCTCAATATCCCGTTTGTGGTGATGGGCTATTTTCAGCTGGGGCGGGGCTTTGCGGCGCGTACGCTGGCAGCCATTCTGGGGCTAGCCACGGTGCTGTACTTCGTGCACTTTTCGGTGCTGGCCGAAGACAAGCTACTGGCTGCCGTGTTTGGGGGCTTCTTCCTGGGGTCGGGTATCGGGCTGGCCGTGCGCGGCGGCGCCGTACTCGATGGCACCGAAATCCTGGCTGTGTACCTCAGCAAGAAACTTCCCCTAACAGTAGGAGATATTATTCTGCTTATCAACATCGTCATCTTTGGCGTGGCGGCGCTGTTGCTGTCTATCACCACCGCCCTCTACTCGATTCTAGCCTACCTGGCCGCCGCCAAAATGGTTGATTTTATCATTGAAGGCATTGAGGAATACACGGGCGTGACCATCATTTCGCCCAAAAGTGAGGACATCCGGCGCATGGTCACCGAAAAGCTGGGTCGCGGTGCTACCCTCTATGTGGGCAAAAGCGGCTACAACACGCAAGGGCAGGATCAGAATACCATCGACATCATCTTCACGCTGGTAACGCGCCTGGAAGTAACCCGCCTCACCGACGAGATTGACAAGATTGACCCAAACGCCTTTGTGGTGATGAGCAGTGTGCGCGACACAAAAGGTGGTATGGTCAAGCGGCGGCCGTTGCATTAGCGAACATGAGAAGCGCCTACTAGGTGAAAGCGATGGGCCACATAGAAAGTATATTTTCTCAATAGTGGAAAAATATCCAATATTGAATCTGCTTGCCGTCTCAAATAAGCTGTTCAGCTACCAGAGGAGTGCAAATACCGAGAAAATGAGTTTTGCGCTATTCAATTGAGTTGTTTTGTAGAACAAATGCCGCAGCGGACTCGGCATCCTGATCTTCTACATCTCTTTTATTGCTCTGCTCATGTTCTCTTCTACCACTCTGCGTCCCATTTTTGTACTTGTTGTGGCCCTGCTCTTATCGGTAGGCAATACGGTGGCGGGTACTCCCTTCACGCGGGCGATTAAGCGTGGCTATGGCTATACGCACCGGCCTTACTACAAACAGTACAAAAGCGGTGTGCGTGGGCTCTTTGCCCGCCGCTAAGTAGGTAGAAGAGTGTAGCTAACGCTCCCGTCACCAGATCCATATCTCAGGGCTTGGTGACGGGAGCGTTGCATGTAATAGCATCGCTGGGTAGGCCACCCCAAGCCAGGTTGCGTACATAGGCAAATGAAAAAGCTACTGCCACTTCTGCTAGTATTGGCAGCCTGTGCCCCTAGTGCCCAGGTCACGGCCGTTGACCAGATGGCCGGAACCGATTTTACAGCCTACCACACCTACAACTTTCCGGCCGCCGACGCCCGCAATGAGGCCGGCTACCAGGTGATGAGCCCAACCCTACCCGTTTGGCAGGCAGCCATTGCCCGTGAGCTGGAAAAGCGGGGTTACCGTCGCGCCCCCCAGCCCGATGTGTGGGTGCACGTGGGGGTAGTAGTGGCCGATAAAGTGCAAACCCGCGAAACGCAGATCTGGGAGGCGCCTCCGTATGTGGGGCAGCACCGCTACGGTTGGCAGAGCCAGCAGGTGCCCGTGCGGGCCTACCGCGAGGGAACTACCACGGTAGATGTAGTAGATGCCGCCCGCAATACGCTGGTGTGGCAGGGCAACGTGGCCGGCGCTCTTACTAAGAAACCCAATCGGCAGGTAGAGCAGATTAACAACAGCGTGGCCGAGCTGTTTGGCCGTTACCCGGTGCCCGCGCCCTAAAACATCCAGTTGGGTTAGCTGGTTGATACAACCAGTCGCGTAAGCCCCCGTATCAGCATCATCACTAAGCTTTTTCTCTTGGAAAGTCCATTCACCTCCGCTCGCCCCGAAGACTTATTGTTTGATGCCGCCCGCCGGGGCGATGTAGCCTATTTGCGTGAACTGCTCGCGACGGGCGTCGATGTAAATACGCAGGATGCCAAAGGCTTCACGCCGCTTATCATTGCCGCCTACGACGACCACCTGGAGGCTACCAAGCTGCTGCTAGAGGCTGGGGCCGACGTGAACGTGCAAGACCGCGCCGGCAATACTGCCCTGATGGGTGTATGCTTCAAAGGCTACCCCGAAATAGCTCGGCAACTCATTGCCCACGGCGCCAACCTGGACTTGCAAAACGGCAACGGCGGCACGGCTCTCATGTTTGCTACCCTGTTTGGCCGCAACCAGCTGATACCAATTCTGCTGGAAGCAGGTGCTGATACCAGTATCCGCGATGTGCGGGGTCTCTCGGCTCACGATCTGGCCATTCAGCAAGGCAACGAAGCGGCACTGGAGCTGCTATAGGAGAGCCCTAAGAAGGTATATAAACAGAGGAGCCGGATTTCAGTACTGCTGAAATCCGGCTCCTCTGTTTATTGTAATAGTTGTAGAATGAACGCGCCATTCGTTAAATCAAGCATGACGGCCTTATGGCTTCCTGAATAAGATTAACTAAATGACCAAAGCCGGCCATATAGCCTTGGCAAACGAAACACAGAGTGTTGTGTTTCTACAACGATTAGTAACCCATAAGATACTTGCTCCTACTGCCAGCAATAGCTTTTATTACTGCAATAGCGGCGAAACAAAAGAGTAAATCAGCAACAAAAATCAACGTAGAATGGAAGAAGGTAGGGGACCAGTTTAATGTGCCATTTTCCGTTAGGTAATCAATAAAATACAGGAAATAGTAATGAATGAAATACAAAGCAAAACTGACGTTAGATAATTTAGTCAGGTTGCTAGACAAGAATTTATTCTGCATAATCTTGTCGTTAAACTTCCACAACAAGTATATAATGCTCCAGCAGAGGAGTAGTTTTTGGCAATACAAGAATTGCTCGATAAAGCGGATTTCCTTCTGGGTGAAAATGGCGCCCAATACGATAAAGGCAACGGTAAGACCAAGTAAAATAGGCCATAGCAAATCTGTGATGGACAGCAGCCGCTTGTGGTACCGGCTGGCGAACATACCAAGCAAATAGATGGATATGTAATGGATAAAGGCCAGATGAAACCGGTACAGCTCTGATGATCTGGTGACTAACAACGACAGGCACATAAAAACAGGTAGAAAATAATACACTGTTCGGTTACGGTCGAGGTAGATAAAGACCGGTGCCAGCAGGTAGTAAAAGCAGATCATGGGAATAAACCAGAAAGGCACCAAGTGCATACCGGTTACATAATAGGCCACTAACTGCGTGGGTAGGGAATACGTGAAAAAGGCCGGAAATACTTCCGTTATGTCTGGGTTGTGGTGGTGCGTTGCGAAGCGGATAAACAGAATAGGAAGCGAGATAAGTACATAGGGCACCAGGATGTTCTGCACCTTCTTGTACCAATAGGTCTTTTTATCGAATCGCTTGGAGAGGTATTGAAAAAGAAAGCCCGAGATGAACATGAACAGCAACGTGCCTCGTTGCAGGATAACAGGTTCAAACTCCGGCTTTAGGATGCCGTAACAATGGATGGCTACAATGAACAGAATAGCAATGGCCCGAGCGTTCTGAATATAGTCCAGAAAAGCAGGTTTGCGAGCAACTGTTGTGGATGCATTGACTTTATCTAAGAAAGCAGTTGGTTGCTTCGCAACAAAAGTATTAACAGTTTCCATGCAGCGCCCTCAAAAAGTTATGCTAAGAGATTTCTATAGTGAGTAACGTTACTTGCTGGATTAGAAATAGAACTATACTTATATGATAGACTTTTTACGTGCCTATTATTCTGTTTTAATGGCTTTTTTCAAGAAAAGCACACATGCTGTCGCTCCCGTTTATATTAAATAAGTTCGGCTATACGCATACTCAACGAAAGGGTTGTACTTTTTTAAAAATAAGATGATTGGCGGGGCGTGTATAGTGGGTATAAATTGTAAGTGGTTATTGTTGAGCTTCAACTACATAATAAGCTATTATATTTATCGTTTTATGATTTAAGTATCTTATTTACAGATATTTATGAAATATTTATTTGCTTGGTGATTCTTATTATATATTTTATTCATGTTTAATTATTTCGCTTTTCCTTTATTAGTAGTGTGGTTTATTTATATTTTATGAATGTGTGCGACTATATGATTTTATAATAATTTTATGTTATTGAATTAGTAACAATGGCATGCACAAACAGTGAAACTTTGTAGTATGAGTAAATAACTGCGCACAAAATCAACTATATTTTTATACAAATAGGAAGCTCATATAAAGCCAAATAGCCGTGTTGGGTAGGGCTGCGTAAGAGGTAGGAAATACAGTTCTAATTTCTACCCCTATGAAACTCAAACCCATCAAGGAACAAACCATTGTTATTACAGGTGCAACCAGCGGCATCGGACTAGCTACGGCTCAACTAGCCGCCAAACAAGGTGCAAAGCTGGTACTAGCGGCGCGCAGTGAGGAAGACTTGCAGAAGGTGGCCCGGGAGCTAGGCGGCGACGTTGCCACCGTAGCGGCCGATGTGGCCAATGCCGACGAGGTGCGGCGCATTGCCGAAACCGCCTTGGCGCGCTTCGGCAGCATCGATACCTGGGTAAATAACGCCGGGGTAGGCATTGTAGGAATGATTGAGCAGGGAAGCGTGGAAGACTACCGCAAGCTGTTCGATACCAACTTTTGGGGTGTGGTGAATGGCTCCTTGGAAGCCCTGAAGCACCTGAAGCCCAAAGGCGGCGCACTCATCAACTTGGGCAGCGAGGTATCCGATTTGGGTGTGGCGCTGCAAGGGGTGTATGCGGCCAGTAAGCACGCCATCAAAGGCTTTACCGACGCGCTGCGCGCCGAGCTGGAGCACGAGGGCGCGCCAGTGTCGGTTACACTGATCAAGCCAGCCGGCATTAATACGCCATTTATGCAAAACGCGCGCAACTACCTGGACCGGGAGCCGAAGCTGCCTGACCCCGTATACGCGCCCGAAGAAGTGGCCTATGCCATTGTGCACGCCGCCGCGCATACGGAGCGCGACGTGTACGTGGGCGGTGCTAGCAAGCTATTCAGCTCCTTCAATAAAGTAGCACCCAGCGCTGTAGACTGGGTGAATGCCCACGTGATGCCCAGCCAGGAAGTGCGCCCCGACCAGGCGCCCAGCAACCCGCAGGGCGGTTTGCACCAGCCCGGTGTTGGGGGCCACGTACACGGCGACCATCCGGGCTACGTGTTTCAGAAAAGCTACTACACGCGTGCCGCTTTGCACCCGGTAGCCTCGGGGGCACTCCTGGCCCTGGTAAGCGGCGCCGTGGCACTGTGGCTGTCGAAGAAATAAAAGGCCGTCTTTATATAGAGCGTTTTAGCAGAACGTCATTCCGAGCTTGTCGAGGAATCTCGCGTGCTGATGGTAGGTAGTGTCTTACGTCAGCACGCGAGATTCCTCGACAAGCTCGGAATGACGTTCTTTTTTTGGTCCGTTCTGCCCTCGTTCTGTTTCAGATGTTCTCCGGAAAAGCCTTTGTTATGCAAACCCCGAACAAACAGTCGGGTATACGGATTGGGTACACAGAATATTCTTAGCTCCCTGAACGAAATGCGCAATTTCTGGAAAATCGTTGGCTACTTGGTAGCAGGTATCGTGGCCATGCTGATTGTAGCAGGTGTCGCGTTTGCGCAGTTGAGCCCGGAGCTGGGCGGTAAGCCAACCAAGGCGCAACGGGCGGCCTATGCCGAGTCGGGGCACTACCAGGATGGGGAGTTCCGGAACTTGGTGCCGACGGAGGTGATGACCGGGGGGAGTACAGTGAAGGTGTTCTGGCAGTTTCTGTTCAGCAAAACGCCCAGCAGCGAGCCGCCCGGCCCGCTGCCTACCCATATGCTCGACTCGCTCAGCATCACCCGCAAAACGCCGGACATGGTGCGCGTTACGTGGTTTGGGCACTCGGCCAGCCTGGTGGAAATAGCCAGCAAAAACATCCTCTTCGACCCCATGCTGAGCGTGAAGATGGGGCCGCTACCCCTGGTCACGCCCAAGCGCTACAACGACACGCTGGCCATTACGGCCGAGGAGCTGCCGCCCATCGAAGCAGTCCTGATTTCGCACGACCACTACGACCACCTCGACTACAAAACCATCGTGAAGCTGAAGGACAAGGTGGCCCACTTCTACGTGCCGCTGGGGGTAGGGGCGCACCTGCTGGCCTGGGGCGTAGACCCGGCCCGCGTGCAGGAGCTGGACTGGCACGACTCCATCCAGCTGCCCGGCCTCACGATTGTGAGCACGCCGGCGCGCCACTTTTCCGGGCGCGGGCTGGGCAACCGCAACAGCACCTCGTGGTCGTCGTGGGTGCTGAAGACGCCTACCCACCGCGTGTTCTACAGCGGCGACGGCGGTTACGGGCCGCACTTCCAGCGCATTGGCCAGCAGTACGGCCCCTTCGATCTGGCACTGCTGGAGTGCGGGCAGTACGATAAGAACTGGGCCGAGATTCACATGCTGCCCGAGCAAACCGTGCAAGCCGCCCTCGACGTGCAGGCGCGGGTGTTTCTGCCGGTGCACTGGGGCGCCTTCACCGAAGCTCACCACCCCTGGAACGAATCGGTGAAGCGGGCCACCGCCGAAGCCGCCCGCCGCCACGTGCCCTTCACGACGCCCGAGCTAGGCCAGTCGGTGGTGGTAGGGGTAGGGATGCTGCCACAACGGCGGTGGTGGGAATAAAAGCCTGGCAGCAAGACGAATTTGGTCAGATATATCTATCTACAAGCTAAAAAAGTGATAAATGATTAATCTATATTGCTTCCCATTAACTGTAAAAAAATATATATAAACCTAATGGAACAGGTAAGCGAAAAAGCAGTGGTAAATACAGTAATTAATTGAACATAACGCCAATAAGAAGAAGCTGTATTAATATCAGAGGGAATAAAAGATAAGCTAAGTAGAAATAAAGCTGTTGCTAATAACACCCACACTGCAACAACTAAATACTGATTGAATAAAGGCAATTGTCCAAGTTGAGTAATAAACTGTTTGCGTCGGCTAGTTATAGTCTGAAAAATGGTATAAATAGTTAATAGAAAGCCTAGAAGTGTGGTTGTAACTGTTAAGCTGGCGCTACTAAACGCTCCAAAAATTTTGTTAGCCTCTGCTGGGGCTAAAGTATGAAGATAGTGGCGCACTACCCAGGTAACACCTAGGGCTATTGTAAGTGGCCAATACCGTTCGATAATACGTGTCATGATTGGTTAAGCTACTCTCCGCCTACACTTTGAATAACGGCAGCGTGTTTTTCAAATAATTCTAGAATGAGCTGACACCTATGGCGAACAGCTACAGAACTAGGCAGCGTGGAATCTGTAAAAGGAACAGCTGAGATAGAATCTGTTACTCTGTTTGCTAACAAATTTAGCTGAGTTAGGCGTTCCAAATCCTCTTCCTGTCCAACAACTTGCAATAGTGATAGTTCACGAGGATCTAATTCATCCATCGCGCTAACAAATTTGTCGACAAAACTTCTTTGTAATGAAGGGTTTATTCCTAGGTCTGTCTGCCGCTTTTTAGGCGGACGACTTGGGACCTTGAAAGTACAAATTATCTCATCGCTGCCACTCTCAGTAGCAACTTTGAAAGAGCTAGTAATAGCTTGCCTAGTAGCTTCATCGCGGAACATAGAGACATCACGCAACCGAGCTATATGTACTCTAAGTTGCGTAATTCGAGTAAGACGTTTGAATACAGCACGAGCATCTAAGTTTTCAATAACAGCTGGATGAATGTGTGGAAAACGCCCATTCCGCTGTTCAAGTAACATAGTACGCAGATATAGGCACCAATCACGGGCTGTAGTGCTGCCTTCACCAGGGCTTTCTAGTAGCAGAATGCGCCGCCGCTTTTCAAAGACAAAACAACTAGTTTTACTAAGACCTTGGCCTGGTGTTAATGGAAGTAAACCAAATTGTTTACTATCCGTCGCATAAGTAGGAGGTAGATTTGCCATTTGATTGTGCACTAATGCACCTTGTATATAATCTCCTCTATCTTCTACTGCATAAGCATCTAGCGAATAGCTCTCTCCCTTAAGAAATGATTTGAATTTTGAGCAATCAACGGTTGCAATAGCATCGTTCAGTATTTTCTCTGAATGTTCGTTATTACTGTCTGTATTAATGCGCCAGAAATTGACAGAAATCTTACGTGGTCTTATGCCCATAATTAGTGTAATGTTAATTATCGTATTAAACAGACAGGAAAAGCTAAATCTCCAAACAAGATATAGTCTTGTATCGAGTTACTCCCCCAACTTCCCCAAAATCTCCTGCGCCGCCACGGCAATAACCGTCCCCGGCCCGTACACGCCGGCCACGCCCGCATCATACAGAAACTGGTAGTCCTGCGCCGGAATCACGCCGCCGGCAATAACGAGGATATCCGCGCGTTCGAGCTGCCGTAGCTCCGCCAGCAGCTGCGGAATCAGGGTTTTGTGGCCGGCGGCGAGGCTGCTGACGCCCACCACGTGCACGTCGTTTTCGGTGGCCTGACGGGCTACCTCGGCGGGCGTTTGGAACAGGGGCGCAATGTCCACGTCGAAGCCCACGTCGGCGAAGGAGGTAGCAATGATTTTGGAGCCCCGGTCGTGGCCGTCCTGGCCCATTTTGGCGACCAGCATACGCGGGCGGCGGCCTTCGCGGGCGGCGAAGTCGTCGGCCATGTGGCGGGCCTGGGCAAATTGCTCGTCGTAGCTCATCTCCGCCGAATATACACCCGAAATGGCCCGAATGGTAGCCTGATGGCGGCCATATACTTTTTCGAGGGCATCGGAGATTTCGCCGAGGGTAGCGCGCAGGCGGGCGGCCGTCACGGCCAGGTCCAGGAGGTTACCCCACCCCCCGGCCCCCTCCCCTCCGGGAGAGGGGGAGCCAAACGATTCTGTTGTTGACTGCTGTGTGGCTCCCCCTCTCCCGGAGGGGAGGGGGCCGGGGGGTGGGGTCTGCCCAGCCGCCGCCGTAAGCGCCGCCAGCGCCGCCTGCACAGCCGCTTCGTCGCGCCCAGCCCGCACTTTTTGTAGCCGCGCAATCTGCGACTCGCGCACGGCGGCATTGTCGATGTCGAGCAGTTCGATATTGGTGGGCTCGTCAATCTTGTATTGGTTCACGCCTACCACTACCTCCTTGTTGGAGTCGATGCGAGCCTGCTTGCGGGCGGCGGCTTCCTCGATGCGCATTTTGGGTAGGCCGGTTTCAATGGCCTTGGCCATGCCGCCCAGCTCTTCCACCTCCTGCATCAAGGCCCAGGCTTTGTCGGCCAGCTCGTGGGTGAGGGTTTCCACGTAGTAGGAGCCGCCCCAGGGGTCCACCACGCGGGTGATGTCGGTTTCGTGCTGGAGGTAGAGCTGGGTGTTGCGGGCAATGCGGGCCGAGAAGTCGGTGGGGAGGGCAATGGCCTCGTCGAGGGCGTTGGTGTGCAGGCTTTGGGTGCCGCCCAGCACGGCGGCCAGCGCCTCCACACAGGTGCGGGCCACGTTGTTGTAGGGGTCCTGCTCGGTGAGGGAGTAGCCCGAGGTCTGGCAGTGCGTGCGCAGCGCCAACGACTTCGGGTTCTGCGGGTTGAACTGCTGGATGAGCTTGGCCCAGAGCATACGGGCGGCGCGCATCTTGGCAATTTCCATGAAGTGATTCATGCCAATGGCCCAGAAAAACGACAGCCGCGGCGCGAAATCATCAATGCTCAAACCCGCCGCCAGGCCGGTGCGCACGTACTCCAGCCCGTCGGCCAGGGTATAGGCCAGCTCAATGTCAGCGGTGGCGCCGGCCTCCTGCATGTGGTAGCCCGAGATGCTGATGCTGTTGAACTTAGGCATGTGCCGCGCCGTGTACTCAAAAATATCGGCAATGATGCGCATGCTGGGCGCGGGCGGGTAGATATAGGTGTTGCGCACCATAAACTCCTTCAGAATATCATTCTGAATGGTGCCCGCCAGCTTGTCGGGCGTCACGCCCTGTTCCTCGGCCGCCACAATGTAAAAGGCCATAATGGGCAGCACCGCTCCGTTCATGGTCATGCTCACCGACATCTGATCCAGCGGAATCTGGTCGAACAGCACCTTCATATCCTCCACCGAGTCGATAGCCACGCCGGCCTTGCCCACGTCGCCCTCCACGCGGGGGTGGTCGGAGTCGTAGCCGCGGTGCGTGGCCAGGTCAAACGCCACCGAGAGGCCCTTTTGCCCGCCCGCCAGGTTGCGGCGGTAAAAGGCGTTGCTTTCCTCGGCCGTGGAGAAGCCCGCGTACTGCCGCACGGTCCAGGGTTTCTGCACATACATAGTAGAGTAGGGGCCGCGCAGGTAGGGCGCCACGCCCGCGCCAAAGCCGAGATGGTCGAGGCCGGCCACGTCCTGGGCCGTGTAGTAGCTTTTCAGCTCGATGCCTTCGGGGGTAGGGGAGGCAGCGGGCGGCGCGGTGGGGGTAGGCAGCGTGCCGGCGTTGTAGGGAATATGGGCGAAATCGGGCGTCATGAGAGTAGGGGTAGGGGCGCGTCGCACGCGTCCGGCATCGGGTGGGGATATTAGGAAGAAGCTGCTACGGCGCGGCCGAAGGGCGCGTGCCACGCGCCCCTACCGTTTGCCCTGTAATCGGGCCAGCACATCTTCCGTGCTATAACCTTCCACCACAAATTCTTGAAAACCAAAAAATTGCACGGCTTCCTGCAACGTCGCAAGGTCGGAGGTGAGCAGGGGCGAGGGTAGGAAAGATGGGTCGTCGGCTGGCACGCGGTGCACCAGGCGGGCCAATCGGCTGAACTGCTCGGGCGTGGCATACATCAGCGTGGCTTCTTCGGAAGAAGAAAACAGCACCGAGACCGTGCCCTCCGGGTGGCTCTCGCGCAGCTCCGGCCGTTCTGCGGCGGGAAGGGTTTGGAGAAACGATTCCAGAATGTGCTGGTTGGTATGAGCGCCCAGCAGCACCACGGCCGCCCGCTTCAGCTTCTTCTCGCGCCGCTGAAAGTGCAGCGCCGTGGCCAGTTGCAGTACTTCCGAGGGGTAGGCGGCCCGCGTCGAGTCAAAATCGGCACTACGCAATAAGCGCTTGGGGTTGAAGCTGAACTGCTCACGCGGATTCTGGTAGCGGTTGGTGCCCACAATCACCTGCTCGCCGGTGGCAATGCGCCGGAACTGCGCCTGGGTGGTGACTTGTAGATGATTGATAACGAGCCGAACGGCTCGCGGCATACCGCCCGCTGCCTGCACCTCTTGAAACAGTGCCCAGGCGTTGCGGGCCAACTCATCGGTGAGGGTTTCTAGGTAGTAGGAGCCGGCAGCCGGGTCGGCCACTTGTTGCAGGTGGGCTTCGGCACGCAGCAGGGTAGGGATGTTGCGGGCCAAGCGGTCGGCAAAGGCATTGGGCGCCGCAAACAGGCTGTCGAAGGGCGTGACGCTTACGGCATCGGCGCCGCCTACCACGGCGGCCATGGCCTCGGTGGTGGTGCGCAGCAGGTTGGTGGGCGGGTCGAGGGTAGTCTGGCTCCAGGTGGCCGTGCTGGCGTAGATGCGCAGTTGGGGCGCCATCTCGGCGGGTAGCTGCTGGGCAAATAGCAGCGTGGCCCACAGCCGGCGCAGGGCGCGCAGCTTGGCTATTTCGGTGAAGTAGCTGGGGTTGATGGCCACCTGCACTTGCACGGCGGCGGCCACCGTGGCTACCTCTAGTTCGTTGCTGGGTAGGCAATCGAGATAGTACGCCGCCGCGCTTAGGGCAAAGGCCAGCTGCTGCGTAGCCGTACCGCCCCGGTTGCCGAAATACGCCCCGTTCAGCGTCAGCGCCTTGAATTCTGACAGGTGTTGCGTCAACTGCAATACGGTTCGCAGCGCGGTGAGCTGCCCCTGCAAATCCGGCAAATGGTCCGTTACGGGGTCGAAGCGCAGAAAGCCGCGCAGGGTGTTGCCGCTGGCTGTCAGCAGCCGCTCGATCAGGGGTAGGGGCGTGGCGCGCACCGAGTAGCCCACGTACGTAGTGGCCAGGGGTAGGCGCTGCGCCAAGTAGGTAACGTCGAAAGCGGCGGTATCGGCTAGGTCGAAGTGGGCGCCGTCGGCACCGCGTTGCAACGCCTCCGTTGCCCGGTCGATGGCGGCGTGGCCGTTGTCGTGGGCCGGTACCAGGTAAGTAGGCACGTTCAGCCAGGCGTTGGCCTCCGCCGTGCGCACCTGCGGGGTGGCGGGAGTAGATAGCGCGTCGAGAGCTTCGCGGTGGTAGAAGGGTTCCACTACCACGCCTTCGGGCGAGTGCCAGCGCAGCGTGGCCGGGTCCTGCCCTTTCAGGTCGCGGCGGATGCGCTCCTGCCAGGCGGCCGTACTCAGGGGAGTGAATTCAGAAAAGGAAAGCGGGGCGGTAGAGGAGGTATCGGCCATAGAGGGAAGGGTGGGCCTGGAATAAGCAACAGAACAGGTGAAACGGTTAAAGATACCGTATCGGGGGGATAATGCACGGGAGAAAGTACGCGCCCGCTTACGCAGGGTGTAGGTGCATAGTTGAGTTAGGTGAAGTGGGTAAGTAGGGTAAGGCGAATACCAACCACGGGTATCACACCGCCGCCGAAACGCGCAATTCGCGTACCTTTGCACTTCTGTATGCCCCTCCTGCTTATGTCGTTTTTTCGCACACGTACCACTGCTCTTGGCTGGCTGCTGGCCGTAGCCCTGCTACCTGCCTGCCAGCGCGCTGCTTACCAACCCCAGGCGGCCCTGGCCCCCATTACGGCCCGCCCCGTCGATAAGAGCCAGGCCGAGGACGCAAAGATGGCCGCCGAAATCACTCCTTACCGTCAGCGTGTTACGGAACAGATGTCGGCGGTGCTGGGAACGGCTCCAGTGGCCCTTACCAAGAACGCAGGCGAGTCGCCGCTGGGCAACTTTGTGGCCGACTTGCAGCGCGAGCGGGCCGCCGTAGCCCTGCACCAGCCCATTGATTTGGCCGTGATGACCAACGGCGGCCTGCGCACGGCGTTTCCGGCCGGCCCCATCACGCTGGGCTCGGTGTTTGAGCTGATGCCGTTTGAAAACAAGCTGGTAGTGCTGGATGCCCCTGGCCCCGTGGTGCAGCAGTTGTTCGACTACGCCGCCCGTATCAAAATGGCGGTTTCGGGCGCTACCTATGCCGTAGCACCCGATGGCAAACCCACTGATATTCGCATTGGCGGCCAGCCCTTCAACCCGGCCCGCGTCTACGCCATTGCCATTTCCGACTACCTGGCCGGTGGCGGCGACAACCTTTTGTTTTTCAAACCCCTCACCCAGCGTGATACGGGCGTACTGCTGCGCCAGGCCATTGCCGACAAAATCACCAGCCTCACGGCCCAAGGTAAACCCGTAGAGGCCCGCGTAGAAGGTAGGGTGAAATGAAGTGTTGAGTTGTAAGTGTTGAATTTTGAATGACTTGTGTAGGTTGTGAAAAGCATCACTCTCTCATTCTCAATTCATCCACGTGGCAGAATACTCAACCCAAAACTCAACATTCATAATTTAAAACTTCCAACGTGAACCGTCGCGATTTTCTGAAGCATTCGACGCTGGGTGCCGCCAGCCTGGGGTTGTTGGGCCTGAGCCACTCGGCCACTGCGGCCGATACCAAGGGCCGCCTGGTAATTCTGCATACCAACGACATGCACTCGCGCATCGACCCCTTTCCCGACAACGGCGGGCAGTGGGCCAATATGGGTGGCATGGCCCGCCGTGCGGCCCTCATTCAGCAGATCCGGCAGCAGGAGCCCCACGTGCTGCTCCTCGACTCGGGCGACATCTGGCAGGGTACGCCCTACTTCAACTTCTTCGAGGGCGAGCTGGAGTATAAGCTGATGACGGAAATGGCCTACGACGCCAGCACCCTCGGCAACCACGACTTCGACAACGGCCTGGAAGGGCTGCAAAAGCAGCTGCCCCACGCCGGTTTCCCGTTTCTGATTGCCAACTACGATTTCTCGGCTACCCCGCTGGCCGGCAAGTTTCAGCCCTATAAGGTGTTTGAGAAGGCCGGACACCGCATCGGTGTGTTTGGGGTAGGGATTGAACTGGCGGGCCTGGTGGCCGATAAGAACTTCGGCGCTACCCAATACCTCGACCCCATCACAGTAGCCAACAAGATGGTAGCGCAGTTGCGCGGCCCCGAGCGCTGCGACATGGTGATTTGCCTCTCGCACCTGGGCTACCAATACAAAGGCCCCAAAATAGACGACTTCAAGCTGGCCGCCGGCGCCCCCGGCATCGACCTGATTCTGGGCGGCCACACCCACACCTTCCTCGACAAACCCGACGTGGTAGCCGGCCCCAACGGTCACCAAACGCTCATCAACCAGGTAGGCTGGTCGGGTATCAACCTGGGCCGTCTCGACTACTCCTTTACGAAGGCTACCCGCCGTCCGGCCGTGGCCGCCGCTGCCGTAGTGCCCATTCACACCGCCTGACAGAAACTTGATAAAAGCAAGAGAAAGGAGCGTTTTTTTGTCTCCTGACTTTTCCACATTTTTGTCTCCCTTTGCCGTAAACGGAACGCTCTGCGGAGCGTGACGACGGCTTTCTGTCCACTGTCTGCTCGCTTCTTTGTTGCTCTAACTGTTTGATGCTGAAGGATTTTAGAACCGTATGGGTCAACTGTCTGCGCGTCATCAAAGCGAATATTGGTGAGCAGAGCTTCCGCACGTGGTTTGAGCCCATTGTGCCGGTGCAGCTGCACAATAACGTATTGATTATCCAAGTCCCCAGCCAATTTTTTTATGAGTGGCTGGAGGAGCATTACGTGGACGTACTCAAGAAAAGTATCTTCCAGGAGCTGGGTCCCGATGGCCGCCTGGAGTACTCGATTGTAGTAGATCAGGGCAACGCCCAGTCGCAGCCGCGCACACTCAACCTGCCTACCTCGCGCAAGGCTGCCCAACCGGCCCCCTCGGCCGGACCCGCCGCGGCGTTGGCCGCGGGGCCCATGTCGTCGTCGGCGCGGCACGTGGCGGGCGCGGCGGCGGCCCCGGCAGCCGCGCCGCCTACCCTGCGCAACCCCTTCGAGGCCAGCAAGGTAGTCGACCGCAACTACGTCAACTCCCAGCTCAACACCACCTACACCTTCGAGAACTACATTGAGGGTGACTGCAACCGCCTGGCGCGTTCGGCGGGCTTGGCCGTGGCGAACAAGCCGGGCACTACCTCCTTCAACCCGCTGATGGTGTACGGCGGGGTAGGGCTGGGCAAAACGCACCTAGTGCAGGCCATCGGCAACCACATCAAGGCCACCACGCCCGATAAGTTTGTGCTCTATGTGTCGGCGGAGAAGTTCACGAACCAGTTTATCGAGAGCGTGCGCATCAACTCGGTGCAGGATTTTGCCAATTTCTACCTGCTGGTGGATATCCTGATTCTGGACGATGTGCAGTTTATGTCGGGCAAGGACAAGACGCAGGAGATGTTCTTCCACATCTTCAACCACTTGCACCAGGCCGGCAAGCAAATCGTGATGACCTCCGACCGGCCCCCGCGCGACCTGAACGGCCTGGAAGACCGCTTGCTCTCGCGCTTCAAGTGGGGCCTCACCGCCGACTTGCAAAGCCCCGACTTTGAGACGCGCATGGCCATCATCCAGAACAAGATGCAGCAGGATGGCATCGATATTCCGCCGCAGGTGGTGGAGTACCTGGCGCATTCCGTGAATACCAACGTGCGCGAGCTGGAAGGCGTGCTGATTTCGCTGGTGGCCCAAAGTAGCCTCAACCGCCGCGAGATTGACCTGGAAATGGCCAAGCAGGCGCTCCGCCACATCATTGAGGAGGTAGAGGCCGAAGTCAACCTCGACTTCATCCAGAAAACCGTGGCTGAGTATTTCAGCCTGCCGGTGGAGCTGCTGAAGGCCAAAACCCGCAAAAAGGAAGTGGTAACGGCCCGGCAGGTGGCCATGTACTTTGCCAAGGAACACACCACCCACTCTCTGAAAAGCATCGGCCACCACTTCGGCGGGCGCGACCACAGCACCGTGATTCACTCCGTGCAAACCGTCTCAGACCTCATCGACAGCGACAAAAGCTTCCGCAGCTCGGTGCAGGAGCTACGCAAGAAGTTTGCGGGAAAGTAGGAAGAGATAGGAAAAAAGAAGACCGTCATGCTGAGCTTGGCGAAGCATCTCGCGTGCTGATGGCAGATAGTAACTCCAACATCAGCACGCGAGATGCTTCGACAGGCTCAGCAGGACGGTCTTTATTGTAGCACGTCTACTTCTCCTGGGAGTCGCTCAGCGGGATTTGATGGTTGGCAGCGAAGCGCTGCACTTGCTCGTGCAAAATCCGGCGGCGGCGGGTGCCGCGTACCTCACGCAGGCTCAGTACATAGCTGTTGCCATCTTTGAGCTTTACCCGTAGCTGACGCAGTGCCAACTCCAGTGAGGAAATGTCCTCGGCCGGAAAAGCCTGCTTGGGCTGAAACAAGCCGCCTTTGTGCACCATGTAGGCTGGGGTGAACTCCAGGTACGTCTGCGTGCCAAAAATAGGCGCGTTGTTGACCAGCACGTAGCCAATATAGATCAGGCTGAACGCCAGAAAAACATAGTCCAGGAAGTGTTGATCAGTACTGTTGCTGTCGGCTACCAGCCGCGAGCCAACGTAGAAGATCCAGAGTAAGCCAATAGCCATCTGCCCCCAAAAAGGAATACGCGAGTTGTTGGCAGGTTGCAGACGAATACGGGTAGAGGTAGGAGGCATACAGCGCAAAATAAGGTAGGACGGCAGCAAAGTAACTCAGTTTTCTGTTGCCAGCTGTTAGCAATTGGTGGAGTAGGCCGTCATTTCGAACGCAGTGAGAAATCTCGCGTGCTGATGATGGATAGTATCCTCCGTCAGCACGCGAGATTTCTCACTGCGTTCGAAATGACGGCCTACTCTTGATTAGAGCCAACTTATTTCAGCGTGGCCGAAGTCAGCTCCATCTCGGGTACGGCGCTGAGCAGCTGTGAGATTGGGCAGTTTTCCTTGGCATTTTCGGCCTGTTTCTGAAATTCTTCCTGCGAAATACCTTCCACTTCTCCTTCGGTTTTCAGGGCAATCTTCACCACTTTCGGCGTTTCGCCGGAGGTGTCCAGCGTCACCTTCGACTCGGTGCGGATTTGCTTTACCTGGTAGCCATCCTTGGTTAGGTGGCTGGTCAGGAACATGGTGTAGCAGCCGGCATGAGCGGCGCCAATCAGCTCCTCGGGGTTGGTGCCTTTCTGGCCCTCAAAACGGGCGCCTACCGAGTAGGGGGCTTCTACCACGCCGCTTTGGGTGCTAATGGTGCCGCTGCCTTTAATGTCGCCGTTCCAAACGGCATTGCCACGTTGGTTGATCATGGGAGGAAAAAATGAGTGATGGTGAAAAATGCTGTGTATACATACCACTCCCGGCAGTAGTAGGTTGCAGCGGGCAGAATCGCTACGAGTACGCAATGGTTCTCAACCATTGGCACGGGTAGGGTAGGTGGCCGAAAAAGGCTTTATGCATAGGAAATGGAGGGTCCATATCGCCTGGGCTTACGCAGGTTCCCTACCTTTACGGTGTTTACTTCTCAGCTGATTCTGATTCTATGGCGTTGAAAGCTACTCTGAGCCGGCCTCTGGCGGCTTATGTTGCCCACCGCTACCAGCGCTGGATGCAGGACCCGGTGGGTACCCAACAGCGCGTTCTGACCGGACTGCTGGG
Organism: Hymenobacter citatus; assembly: GCF_014333615.1. GTDB lineage: Bacteria > Bacteroidota > Bacteroidia > Cytophagales > Hymenobacteraceae > Hymenobacter > Hymenobacter citatus. The sequence continues at coordinate 216,171 of NZ_JACSCY010000004.1, forward strand.
CTTGGGTAGCCGCACAGCGTTTGGGCACGACCACGACTTTCGCGCTATCAGCGACGCCGCCGGCCTGGCCCGCCAAGTGCCGATGCGCGACTACGAGGCCCTGCGCCCCTACCTCGACCGGGTGCAGGCCGGTGAAGCCGACGTGCTGTGGCCTGGTCGCCCGCTGTACCTGGCCAAAACTTCGGGCACTACCAGCGGCGCCAAATACATTCCGCTGACCAAGGACAGTATTCCCAACCACATCAACGGTGCCCGCGACGCGCTGCTGCACTACATCGACTACACTGGCCGCAGCCAGTTCCTGGACGGGCGGCTGATGTTTTTGTCGGGTAGTCCAGAGCTGGAAATGGTCAATGGTATCCACACAGGCCGATTGTCGGGCATTGTCAACCACCACGTGCCGGCCTACCTGCGCCGCAGCCAGCTGCCAAGCTACACCACCAACATCATCGACGACTGGGAAACCAAGCTCGACCAGATTGTGGAAGAAACCCTGGGTCAGCCCATGTCTTTGATTTCGGGCATTCCGCCCTGGGTGCAGATGTATTTCGACCGCATAGTGGCGCGCACGGGCAAGACGGTGAAGGAAGCGTTTCCTGAGTTCAGCTTGTTCGTATACGGTGGCGTCAACTTTGAGCCCTACCGCAAGAAGCTGTTTGAAACCCTGGGCGGCCCCGTGGATAGCATCGAGACCTTTCCGGCTTCCGAAGGCTTCCTGGCATTTCAGGACCAGCCCGGTAATCCGGGGCTGCTACTGCTGCTGGATGCCGGTATTTTTTTCGAGTTTATTCCGGCCGAGCGGTTTTTCGAGGACAACCCTCCCCGCCTGACCATAGGAGAGGTAGAGCTGGACCAGCAATACGCCGTGGTACTCAGCAGCAACGCTGGGCTGTGGGGCTACTCCCTCGGCGACACGGTGCGTTTCGTGAGCCGCTTCCCGCACCGCGTGGTGGTGTCGGGGCGCATCAAGCACTTTCTATCGGCCTTCGGCGAGCATGTGATAGGGGAGGAGGTAGAGCAAACCCTACGCGAAGCCATGCGCCAGCACCCCGAGGTGGAGGTAGTGGAATTCACGGTGGCCCCACTCGTCAGCGACGACCCCGCCGTGCCTTCTCGCCACGAATGGCTCCTCGAGTTTGCCCGGCCCCCGCATGATACTGCTGCCTTCGCGGCTACCCTGGACGCGGGCTTACGACAGCGAAATACCTACTACGACGACCTGCTGGCAGGTAATATTCTGGAGCCCTTGCAGCTCACGGTTCTGCCTGCTGGCGCTTTCCAGCGGTATATGAAAAGCCAGGGGAAACTAGGCGGGCAGAACAAGGTGCCGCGCCTCAGCAACGATAGGACGTTGGCTGAGGGGCTGCTAGCGATGTAGCGCCAGCACTGTCCAGCTAAGACAACCGGTTCCGGTAAGAAACCTAACTTGGCCCCACAACGCCCAAAATCATCTTTCACCTTTCTGCCTTATTCCACTCTTGCCCATGCGTTTTCTTCTTTCGCTGTTTCTTGCCTGTCTATTGCTTGCGCAAGTTGCCGTTGCTCAAAAAACCGCTGCTACCCCGTTGCGTGTGGCTACCTACAACCTGCGCATGAACACCGCCAGCGACGGCCAAAACGCCTGGCCCAATCGCGCGGAGATGGTGCGCAACCTCGTCAGCTACTATGATTTCGACGTGTTCGGCACGCAGGAGGGCTTCCGGGGCCAGCTCAACGATGTGGCCCAACTCAAACAGTACGCCTTTGTGGGCAAGGGTAGGGACGATGGCAAGGAAGCTGGTGAGCACTCGGCTATTTTCTACAAAAAAGACCGCCTGAAGCTGCTGCAAACCGGCGACTTCTGGCTCAGTCAAACCCCCGATAAGCCCGGCAAAGGTTGGGATGCCACCTGCTGCAACCGTATCTGCACCTGGGCCAAGTTCCAGGACACGCAAACCAAAAAGGAATTTTACTTTTTCAGCGCCCACTTCGACCACGAAGGAGTAGAAGCCCGGCGGGAGTCAGGGAAGCTGATGGTGCAGAAGATCAAGGAAATTGCCAAAAATGCTCCCGTTATCTTCGTCGGCGACCTAAACTCTACCCCCGATACGGAACAGGTAAAGATTATCCAGGCCTCGCTACGCAACGCCTACGATGCCACCCAAAAACCGGCCTATGGTCCTATAGGTACCTTCCAAGGCTTCAAGCTGGATGTGCCCCTGCAAGACCGCATCGACCACATCTTTGTAAGTAAAGAGTACACCGTACTCGACTACGCCGTTCTCACCGACTCCATGCGCGGCCGTTACCCCTCCGACCACTTCCCGGTGATGGTGGATGTGGTATTGAAGTAGATTTATTGGAATATGGAGTAGTTGATTAGTAATTATAAATTATCATATTTTAAATGAAAACACTTTTGATAATAGTAGCTATATTTTTAGCTATACCTTTTTGGTATATTGAGAGTAGAAATATTTATCATGTAGGAGGAAAAAATATAACTGTTTGGAAAACAGTTGGCAATGCGTGTTATATTATGCCTTGTGCTTATTTTGATATTTTCGCGCCTAATAATGATTACGTTGAAATTATGAATACTAATATGGATGTTGTTATAGCTTGGGATAAAGAGGCTTCAGATACTATTATGGTTTATAGCTATGATAAAAGAATAAATATAAACAGTCGAAAAGTGAAATTTATCTTGGTTAGTCAAGAAGATTTAGAAGAGAAAATTTATGAGAAAAAAGAAAATGGACTTAAAAGTAAACTAAAGAAAAATATAGAGTTGGTAAGTGTTCATGCTTTTGAATCGTGGGCAAACGATAAAAATGGTGTTGTTCTTTAGTGAACACTAAGAATATAATTATTTTAATTAAATTGTTGAGAAGTAAAATGAACATTATATAATGGTCGGCTTAAATCAGCAACTAAAACCTGCCCTCCACGCCGCTTGCCTGGCCTACCTCCAACAGCGCATTGACGCGGCCCAGTCGGCGATGCTGGCAGCGCAGGAGTCGGCTAATTCTGAAACCAAGAGCAGCGCCGGCGACAAGTACGAAACCGGCCGCGCCATGGCCCACGAGGAGCGCAACCGCAACGCCGTGCAGCTCCGCGAAGCCCTGAATCTCAAAGCTGAGCTAGAGCGCATTGACCCAGAAAAAGCCTGCGACACGGTGCGCCCCGGCGCGCTGGTTACCACCAGCATGGGCCGTTTCTACCTCAGCATCAGCGCCGGTAAGCTCACCGTAGACGGTGCCGATTACTTTGCCGTGTCGCCGGCCGCGCCGGTGGCGGCGGCGCTGAGCGGCAAGCGGGTAGGGGAGGAAGCGGTGTTCAATGGAAAGAAGGTGCGGGTAGAGGGTATTGTATAAAGCGGGGTAGGAGCGGTTTGAAGCCGCCCATCGTTGCTGATGTAGGATAGGGCGCGTCGCGTTGTAGTCGATGCAATGGAGCGCAACCCAGCAGGCGGCTGCAAGTCACCCCTACCTCATTCTACCTAATAGCAGGCCGGAACGGATATTGCCTGCGAAGCAGAACTTCGCCTTACTTTTGTTCATGCCTACTCCCACCCCCAAGCGCGTGGCGCTGCTCGGTGCCACGGGTTCCATTGGAACCCAGGCGCTGGATGTCATGCGCGCCCATCCTACCCGATTCGCCGTTGCGGCGCTGTCGGCGCAGTCCAATGCCGAGCTGCTGATTACCCAGGCCCGCGAGTTTCGGCCCGCCGTGGTAGTTATTGGCGATGAAACCAAGTACGAAACCGTAAAAACCGCGCTGGCTCAGCAGCCCGAAACCGAAGTGCTGGCCGGAGCCGGCGCCCTCGCAGAAGTAGCTGCCCGCCCCGACTCGGATATTGTGCTCACGGCTATGGTAGGCTACGCGGGGCTGCTGCCCACGGTGGCGGCCATCCGGGCGGGCAAAGACATTGCCCTTGCCAACAAAGAAACGCTGGTGGTGGCGGGTCAGCTCATCACGGAGTTGGTTCGGGAGCATAACGTAAAGCTGCTGCCCGTCGACTCGGAGCACTCGGCTATTTTCCAGTGCCTGGTAGGCGAGGAGCAAAATCCAATTGAGAAAATCATCCTCACGGCCTCAGGCGGACCGTTCCGGGGTAGGGGTAGGGCCGAGCTGGCTACCGTCACCAAAGCCCAGGCCCTGAAACACCCTAATTGGGACATGGGCGCCAAAATCACCATCGATTCGGCTTCCCTGATGAACAAAGGTCTGGAAGTGATTGAGGCCAAATGGCTGTTCGGCCTGCGCGACGACCAGATCGACGTGGTGGTACACCCGCAGAGCATCATTCATTCGCTGGTGCAGTTCGAGGATGGCTCTTTGAAAGCCCAACTCGGCCTGCCCGATATGAAGTTGCCCATCCAGTATGCCCTGGGATACCCCGAGCGCCTGCCCTCCGATTTTCCGCGCTTCAACTTTCTGGCCTACCCACAGTTTACCTTCGAGCAGCCCGATACCACCACGTTCCGCAATCTGGCCCTGGCCTTCGAGGCCATGCGCCGGGGCGGCAACGCGCCCTGCATCCTCAACGCCGCCAATGAGGTAGCCGTGGCCGCTTTTCTGCGCGATGAAATCGGTTTTCTGGAAATGTCGGACCTCGTGGAAAGTTGCCTCACCAAGGTTTCGTACCTTGCTACCCCATCGCTCGACGATTACGTGCATACCGACCAGGAAACGCGCCGCGTGGCGCAAACGCTGATTGGCCACGGAACGAAGTCGAGGTAGGAACTGTCATGCTGAACAACTGTCATCCTGAACGCAGCGCAGCGGAGTGAAGGACCTTATCACGCTGCACTGAGCCGTTGATGCGATGGTGCGGGCGTGATAAGGTTCTTCACTCCGCTGCGCTGCGTTCAGGATGACAATCTTACATTTTTAACTTCTTCGCTACTTTGGAAGGATTAGTTATGGCCGGCAACCTGTTGCTGGGCCTTTCGCTTTTGGTTGGTTTGCACGAGTTTGGTCACTTCGCCACGGCGAAGTATTTCAAGATTCGCGTCGATAAGTTTTACATCTTCTTTGACTTTCTGTTTCCGATGCCGGGCGTGCTCAACTTCGCCTTGTTCAAGAAGAAAATTGGGGAGACGGAGTACGGCCTGGGCTGGTTTCCGCTGGGTGGCTACGTGGCCATCCACGGCATGATCGACGAGACGCAGGATGCCGAGAGCTTGGCCGCCGAGCCGGAGCCCAACGAGTTTCGGGCCAAGCCAGCCTGGCAGCGCCTGATTGTGATGCTGGGCGGTATCATCATGAACGTGATTACCGGCATCGTCATTTTCACGGCCCTCACCTACACCCACGGCGAAAGCTACCTGCCCGCCTCGGAGGTGCGCTACGGCGTGCTACCCAACGAGTTGGGTAAGGAAATGGGCTTTCGGATGGGCGACAAAATCGTGAAAATCAACGGTCGCCCGTTCACTGAGTTCAACGAGGTGTATGAGCCCGAAGTGATACTGGGCAGCAACAGCTACTACACCGTGGAGCGCAACGGCAAGCTCGTCGACATCGATGTGCCTGCCGACTTCATGGACCGCCTCGCCGAGAAAGACCAGGGCGCGTTCGTGGTGCCCCTCGACCCGTTTCAGGTAGATGAGGTAGTGCCCAACAGCGCCGCCGCCAAGGCTGGCCTCCAGCCCGGCGACCGGGTAGCCGCCGTAGCCGGCACGCCCATTCACTATTTTCCTGAGCTGCAACAGGAGCTGAAAAAACAAGCCGGCAAGACCATTCCGCTGACGGTGGAACGCGCCGGCGCCCCTACCCAACTCACCGTGACGGTAGAGCCGGAGGGCACCATCGGCTTCCGCCCCAAGTCGCTGCTGCACTTCGACACGCGGCATTACACCTTTGCCGAATCGGTGCCGCAGGGCACCAAGCAGGCTTTTGGTATCGTGACCACGCAGGCCAAGGCATTCGGTAAGATTTTCCGGGGAGAAGCGTCGTTTCGTAAGTCGGTAGGCGGGCCCATCGAAATTGCCCAGCAATATGGCGGCAAGTGGGACTGGCTGCGGTTCTGGACGCTCACGGGTATGCTCTCCATGGTGCTGGCCTTCATGAACCTGCTCCCTATCCCGGCCCTAGATGGCGGCCACGTGCTGTTCCTGCTCTACGAAATGGTAGCCGGTCGCAAGCCCTCTGATTCCTTCCTGGAAGGTGCTCAGAAGGTAGGCATGGTGCTGATTCTGGGCCTGATGGCTTTCGTGCTGATTATTAACCCCATCCTGAAAAACTTCCTCTAATGCGTCGGTGGCTGTTCTTGTTGTTGATGGTAGTAGGCATGGCGGCCCAGGCGCACGCGCACGTCTACCACGCCAGCATCATGGACGTGCGTTATAACCCGCAGAAAAAACAGCTGGAAGTAGCAGTGAAGGTGTTCACCGACGACCTGGAAAAAGCCTTATCGGCAAATCAGCCCAAGCCGGTGAGCGTGCTGGAAGACCCAAAGCCACAATTGGCTACCCTCGCCACGGCGCTGTTGCGGCGCACACTGGCATTCGGCACGAAGCCCGGCGAAATCCTACCCTGGCGCTACGTAGGCATGGAACGCGACCACGACGCGCATTGGCTCTACCTCGCCGTACCGCTGTCTAGTGCGCCGCCAGCGCTCTACCTGCGCAACCATCTGCTGCTCGACACCTTCGACGACCAGATGAACATCGTGAACGTGGAAGCTAACGGCAAGAAGCAAAGCGCCCTGTTCCGCGGCGGCGAAGACGTGCGGAAAATGGAGTTGTAAGGCAACAAATGTCATCCTGAGCTTGCGAAGGACCTTCTCACGGCAGAACGACGAGCGTAACAAAGACTCGTTCTTACGTGATAAGATCCTTCATCACTGGCTTGATGCGCCACATGTTCAGGATGACAAACATTTTCGCTGTTCTACCAATCCGACCCACCGCTGGCCGCTGGCTTCTTGCCCTCGCCCTCGGGCTTAATCAGCTGAAACTCCACCCGCCGGTTCACCTTCGCGTCTTCCTCAGTCACTTCTTCCTTGAGCGGCTTGGTGCTACCTAAGCCGTTGCTGTCGATGCGGTTGGGCTGGAGCTTGCCTTTCTGCTCGATGTAGCGCCGGATGGCCTCGGCCCGGTCCTGAGAAAGCTTCTCGTTTACGTCGGGGTTGCCGCGGGCATCGGTGTGGCCCGTGATACGGAGACGGTAGGTAGGGTGGTCTACCATGAACAGGGCGATGCGGTCGAGGGTGCCGTGCATGGCGGGCCGCACGTTGGCCTTCATCGCCTCAAATTCGATATTGTGGAAGATGAGGGGTAGGCTACTGTCGAAGCTAGCCGTCATCAGCTTCATCAGCGTATCCGATTTCAGGTCGAATTGCTTTTCCACCGTGAAATAATCGGGGCTGCGGATGAGCATCACGTAGTGCGAGCCTTCCATCAGATCGAAGTCAAACGAGCCGTCGGGGCGCAGGTATTTGCTGGCTACTTCGATGCCATTGTTCGTGTCGATGATGCTGACTACGCCGTTGAGTGGCTTATTAGTCACGGAATCTACCAGCGAGCCTTCGAAGTGCGTGGTAGCCAGCGGCTGCGCCTCCATGGGCAGCGGGAAAGAGTAGAGGTCGAGGTTGTGAGGCGTTTTGGCCTCAGCCCGAGCGTAATACAGGTTCTTGGAGTCGCGGTCGATGGTGAAATAATACTCCGAGCCTTTGCCGTTCACCAGCGGCCCGATGTTGCGTGGCTCCTGCCAGCGCCCGTTTACGCGGTAGGTTTTATAGATATCAAAATCCCCAAAATTGAGCAACTGCCCTCGTGAGCTGAAATACAGCACGTTATACAAAGGGTGGTAAAATGGACTTACCTCGCTCTCGCGCGTGTTCACCACAGGTCCCATGTTTTCGGCCTTGGCCCACTCGCCGTTCTTAGTTTTGTAGGTGTACCAAATATCCGACAAACCGAACCCGCCCAAACGGTCGGAAGCGAAGTACAAAGTGTCCTCGGTGGGCGAGAGGGTAGGCTGCGAGTCCCAGGCGCCGGAGTTGACGTTCGGCCCCAGGCTCTTCGGCGTCGACCACTGCCCGTCCTGGAAGGTTGCCGAGTACAGGTCACAGTTGCCGTGGCAGTCGGGGCACTCGCAACGGGCAAAGTAGAGGGTTTTGCCATCGCGCGAGAAGCACGCCGAACCTTCGTTGTACTGCGAGTTGATGGGCTTGGGTAGGGGCTCGGCATCAGTCCAGTACTCGCCTTCCTGGCGCGAGGTATATAGGTCCTCATCTACCACCTGCTTGATGTTGCCGCGCACCTTGCGCTTCGAAGAAAACACAAACAGCCCCGCTTCGCTGCTCAGCGCAGGTCCGTAATCCTCTACCGGCGAGTTGATGCCAGCGCCCATACTTGTGTACACACCCACGGGCGGATGAAACGTAGCCAGGTTTTTTCGGTACTCCACTATGGCGTAGTACTCCTGCATGGGCACGTAGAGGTCAGCGGTTTTCTGCTCCAGTGAGTCGTAGTAGAGCTGCACTTTTTTCAGCTCGCGGCGGCGGTGCTTCAGTGCCAGGCTATAATAGATTTTGGCCTGTTGCTCGTTGTTGGTGCGCTCGTAGAGCTGGCCCAGCCGCCAGAGCATATCGGTGTTTTTAGCGAAGTTCTCGATGCCGAACTTGCCCACGTAGGCGGCCAGCAGCTTGCGGGCCTGCCCCCAGTTATGGCGCTTCTCGGCCTGCTGAATGGCCTTTAACTCCTTTTTGTTTTGGTAGAACGCAATGCGGTTGATGTTGGGAAAGGTGGGCGTGCCATCGGGGCGCACGCGCAACTGCTTGGTAGCGGAGGCATTGCGTGCCAGCTCTCGTTGCGCGAGGGGAGGAGTAGGGGGTACCTGCTGGGCCTGGGCGGGTAGAAAAGCCGCGCAACTGCTAAGCAGCACCAGCCACAAACAAAGAGAGCGTAGCATAAGAAACAAGACAACGCCACCGTTGTCAGAATGGAAAGGAGGGTACCAAAAATAGCAAATTCCTGATACTGCCGAGCAGTAGCGTACCCCAAGCCGGGGCAAGCGCCGTGCCGTGTTGGCGTAGCCTGTCCCGAAAAAGAATTTCGGTCCTTGATGGCACGACGCTTGCCCATTCCGTAATCTTGCAAAAGCCAGTCGCAACCGGGCATAGTTGTGCCAGGCCAGGCTGCCATTCTGGCACGAACCAATCGTGCATCCCTGCTATTCCCATGAGTAAATCCTTTTTTCAAGACGCTACTCCCTACCTGCTGGCCAAGGACACGGTAGAGATGGTTTCTATTGTTGCCACCGACCCCGATCAGCCGCTTACCGGCGAAGACGCCCCCGAGGTACTGCCGCTACTGGCCGTGCGCAATACGGTATTGTTTCCTGGAGTAGTGCTACCCGTTACAGTATCGCGCAAGAAAAGCGTGCGGCTGGTGCGCAAAGCCTACCGAGGTAATAAGATTATTGGGGTAGTTGCTCAAAAAAATACCCAGAGCGACGACCCCGTGCTGGCCGATCTGTACCAGACTGGCACCATGGCGCGCATCCTGAAAATGCTAGTGCTGCCCGATGGCAACACCACCATCATCATTCAGGGGCAGCAACGCTTCCAGATTGAGGAGCAGGTGCAGGACGTGCCCTACCTCACGGCACGGGTAAGCTACCTCACAGAGGAGTTTCACAACAAGAACAGCAAGGAGGTGAAAGCCTTGGTGTCGTCGCTGAAAGAAGCCGCCGCCAAAATTCTAAAGCTGAACCCTGAGATTCCGCAGGAAGCCCAGGTAGCGCTGGATAATATCGACTCGCCGGCTTTCCTGACGCATTTCCTGTCGTCGAACATCAACGCTGAGGTAGGAACTAAGCAGCAGTTGCTGGAAATAAACGACGGTGTGGAGCGCGGTACGCGGTTGCTGGAGCTGATGCTCAAGGAGATTCAGCACCTGGAAATCAAGCGCGAAATCCACACGAAAGTCCACACCGACATCGACCAGCAGCAGCGCGACTACTTCCTGCGCCAGCAAATCAAGGTGTTGCAGGATGAGCTGGGTTTTGATGGGCCGGATCAGGAAATAGATAAGTTTCGCGCCCGCGCCAAGGATAAGAAGTGGCCCGAAACCGTAGCCAAGCACTTCAACAAAGAGCTGGACAAGCTCACGCGCCTCAACCCCCAGGCCGCCGAGTACCCGGTGAGCGTGAACTACGTGGAGTTTCTGCTCGACCTACCTTGGGGCGAGTACACCAAGGACAACTTCAACCTAAAGCGCACCCGCAAAATCCTCGACCAGGACCACTACGGCATGGAAAAGGTGAAGGAGCGCATTGTGGAGTATCTGGCCGTGCTCAAGCTGAAGCAGGACATGAAGGCGCCGATTTTGTGCCTCTACGGCCCGCCCGGCGTGGGCAAAACCAGCCTGGGCCGCTCCATTGCCAAGGCGCTGGGTAGGCAGTACGTGCGCATGAGCCTGGGTGGCGTGCGCGACGAAGCCGAAATCCGGGGGCACCGCAAAACCTACGTAGGCGCCATGCCGGGCCGGATTGTTAGCCAGATCAAGAAAGCTGGGGCATCCAATCCGGTCATTATTCTGGACGAGGTAGACAAGGTGAGTGCCGATTTCCGGGGCGACCCATCGTCGGCGTTGCTCGAAGTACTGGACCCGGAGCAAAATTCCACCTTTACCGATAACTACTTAGAGGTGGAGTACGACCTGTCGCGGGTGTTGTTCATTGCCACGGCCAACTCCCTCGATACCATTCAGCCCGCCCTACGCGACCGGATGGAAATCATCGACGTGACGGGATACACGCTGGAAGAGAAAACCCAGATTGCCAAAAAGCACCTGTGGCCCAAGCTCCTGGCCGACCACGGCCTACAACCCAAGGACGTGAGCATCACCACGCCCGCTTTGCAACGCGTGATTGACGACTATACCCGCGAATCAGGGGTGCGCAGTCTGGAACGCAAGCTGGGCGCCGTGGTGCGCAACGTAGCCAAGCACAAGGCGTTGGAGGAAGAATACCCGGCTACCCTGGAGCCGAAAGACGTGGCCCGCATCCTGGGCGCCGCCATCTTTGACCGCGACCAGTACCAGGACAACGACACCGCTGGTGTGGTAACCGGCCTAGCCTGGACCTCAGTAGGCGGCGACATCCTCTTCATTGAAAGTCTGCTGAGCCGGGGTAGGGGCAAGCTCACGCTCTCGGGCCAGCTGGGCGACGTGATGAAGGAATCGGCCATTACGGCGCTTTCCTATTTGCGCAGCCGGGCCGAGGAGCTAGGTATCGACTACCGTCTCTTCGACCAGTATGACTTGCACATCCACTTCCCCGAAGGTGCCGTGCCTAAGGATGGGCCAAGTGCCGGTATTGCCATCTTCACCAGCATTGCGTCGGTATTTACGCAGCGTAAAATCCGCAGCCACTTGGCTATGACAGGCGAAATTACCCTACGCGGCAAGGTGTTGCCGGTAGGCGGCATCAAGGAGAAGATTCTGGCGGCGCGCCGGGCAGGCATCAAAGACGTGATTCTGTGCCAGAAAAACCGCAAGGACATCGACGAGATTCCCGCCGAATACATCAAAGGCCTCACCATTCACTACGCCGACCGCGTGGATGACGTGCTGGCTGTAGCCTTATTACCGGAGTTGGTGAACCACCCGATGAAGCTGACCGTGCGCGACGAGCCAACCCCGCCGGCTGTACCGAGCGTGGAAGTGCAGTAAGTAGGATATTTAGGATTTGGTTAGAGCGTCATGCCGAGCTTGTCGAAGCATCTCGCTCGCTTCGTTGGATAGTATACAACGAAGCGAGTGAGATGCTTCGACAAGCTCAGCATGACGTTCTGCATTAGTGGAATGTTTCAATGCCCAACCTTGTAATTTCCTCAGTATCTTCCGCCAATGATTGCACCGCTACGTCAGTACTTGTTGGGGATTGTTAGTGTGTTGGTACTGGGAACGGTGAAACCAGCGGCAGCGCAAATTGGCGGCCGGCGAGCCTTTTCGTTTCTAAACGTGCCTGCTGGTGCCAAGCTGGCGGCTCTGGGCGGCGCCAACGTCTCTTCCCGCGATGCCGATGGGACCATGCTCTTTGCCAACCCGGCCTTGCTGAACCAGGAAATGGATGGTAGGCTGGCCCTGAGCTATGTTGATTACCTGGCGGACATCAGCCAAACCAGCGCCGTGTACGTCTTCAATACGCAGCATGCCGGACGGTTTGGGGTAGGGCTGAACTACCTGAGCTATGGTGAGTTTCAGCAGGTAGACGCAGCGGGCAACGTCATCGGTGAGTTCTCGGTGAATGAGTACGCCGCCAGCATAGCCGACTCATATACCAGCGGCAATTTTACGCTGGGCGGCACGCTGAAGCTCGCGGTATCGGGTATTGCCGGCAACCATTCGGTAGGTGTGCTGGCCGATGCGGGTGCATTATTTAAGCACCCAGATCAGGATTTCACGGTAGGACTGGCGGTGCGCAACTTGGGGTATCAAGTGAAGCCGTACACCGGTTCCGGCCGTGAGCCTATGCCGCTGAACGTGGAGCTGGGCACTTCCTTCAAGCCCGAGCACTTGCCATTTCGCTTCTCCCTCACGGTGCATCACTTGCAGCAACTGGATATTGTATACCTCGATCCTACCCAGAATACGCAGCTAGACGAAAACGGTAACCCCATTATGCCCAAGAAAAGCCTGGGCGACAAAATTGCTCGGCATTTTGCGGCAGGTGGTGAGCTATTGCTCAGCAAAAACTTGCACCTACGCGTTGGCTACAACCATTTAACCAGGCGTGAGTTGCGCTTGGTCGACGTAGGTGGGGGCGCGGGTTTTAGCTTTGGAGCTATGCTACGTATCAGCCAGTTTCAACTTGATTATACTCGGGCGGGCTACCACGCTTCGGGCGCGGCCAATTATTTCACCATTGCGCGCAACATTGACTCGTTGTTTACGAAGGAGAGGTAGGGTAGGGGCCGGTAACTCTGTCGGGTAACAGCGGATAAAAGACAACCCTGACCGGCTAAATCAGTATTTGTGGCAGAAGCAAGCCGTTGGGCAACGTTTTGCCGGATAGTTGCTTCTTCTCTACATCGCCCAAGCACATCTTCTGGGCGCTTTCACTTTTGATGTATGATAGAATCCGATGTTTTTCTGACGCCGGCGCAGATAGTAGCCGAGCTGGATAAGTATATCATTGGTCAGCACGAGGCTAAGCGCCACGTAGCCATTGCCCTGCGCAACCGCTGGCGCCGCCTGCATGCCCCCCTCGACATGCAACACGAAATCGTGCCCAATAATATCCTGATGATTGGCTCTACGGGGGTAGGTAAAACCGAAATTGCCCGCCGCCTCGCCAGCATCGCCGATGCGCCCTTCACGAAAGTGGAAGCTTCCAAGTTCACGGAGGTAGGCTACGTAGGCCGTGATGTAGAAAGCATGGTACGCGACTTGGCTGAGCAGTCGGTGAACATGGTGAAGCTGCGCCGCAAAGAAGCCGTGAAAACCCAGGCTGCACAGGTGGTGGAGGACATTATCCTGGATGCTTTAATCCCGCCGGTGTCTGGTACTGCTACCCCTGCCACGCGCCAAGGGGTAGGCTTTGGCACTGCTGCCGATGGTAACCAAATGCCTACCTCAGACCAAGAGCTAAACGAGCGCACCCGCGACAAATTCCGTGAGAAAATCCGGAGCGGTGAGTTGGACGAGCGTAAGATTGAGATTAAGGTGGAGCAAAGTAGTACCTCCGGCATTGGCATCCTGGGCGGCCAAACGGGCATGGACGAGGCTTCATTGTCGGGCTTGCAGGATATGCTGGGCAACATGCTGCCCAAGAAAACCCGCAAGCGTCGCGTGACCATTGCCGAAGCCCGTCGCATCCTGTTAGACGAGGAAGCGGCCAAGCTCATCGATATGGAGGAGGTGAAGGAAGAAGCCCTACGCCACGCCGAAAACTCCGGCATTATCTTCATCGACGAAATTGACAAGGTAGCCAGCCGCAGTGGCAAAGGCGGCGGCGGACCCGACGTGAGCCGTGAGGGCGTGCAGCGCGACCTCCTACCCATTGTAGAAGGCTCGGCGGTGAGCACTAAGTACGGCATCCTTAACACCGACCACATTCTATTTATTGCCGCCGGCGCCTTCCACGTCGCCAAACCCTCCGACCTGATTCCGGAGCTGCAAGGTCGTTTCCCCATTCGAGTAGAATTGCAAAGCCTGTCAAAAGACGATTTCTACCGCATTCTCAAAGATCCTAAGAATGCTCTCACCAAGCAGTACGAGGCATTGCTGCAAGCTGAGGAGGTAGAGCTAACCTTTGACGACGCCGCGTTGGAACGTTTGGCCGAAATTGCGTTTGAGGTGAACAGCGAAGTCGAAAATATTGGAGCTCGTCGCCTGCACACCGTTATGAGCCGCCTGCTCAACGACATTTTGTTCGATGTTCCGGATAAGATTGGCGCCAACGCTCGCATTCAAATCACGCGCGAGCTGGTTGATGAACGCTTGAGAGACATGGTGCGCAACCGCGACCTGACGCAGTACATTCTGTGAGGTAAAAGCAAGCTGAAAAACGTGTGGGCCGATCAACGGCGCACTGCTCTTCCGCGTAGTATCGCAGAGGCAGGGCGGCGCTGGTTGGCCCGCACGTTTTTCAGATTTACCCACTTACCCTATGCATTACTACATCATCACCGGCGCCAGCCGTGGCTTAGGCAAAGCGCTGGCAGAAGCTGTTCTTTCCTATCCCGACACCAGAGTACTTGGCGTATCGCGCCACGCCACCATTGAGCACGACCGGTACCAGCATCAGCCCCTGGACCTTTCAGATATGGAAGCGCTTCAAAACAACATCACAAAAATATTCCCGCTTTGGTTAGATGCCGACAGCATCACACTGATTAATAATGCTGGGGTACTAGGTGAAATCGCCTATGTAGGCGAACAGACCAACGAACACTACAATTTCGTGTTTGATGTGAACCTGGTAGCGCCCGCCATGCTAATGAATACCTTCCTAAGCGCATATTCTGGCCTGCATGTACCCCGTACTATTCTCAATATCAGCAGCGGCGCCGCCCAGCGCCCCGTTGATGGCTGGGGTGCCTACTGTGCCTCCAAAGCAGCGCTAGAAATGTTAAGCCAAGTTGCACAGAAGGAACAGGACCTCCGCGGCTCTGGCGTCCGCATCCGCGCCCTAGCCCCAGGGGTAGTGGATACGGGGATGCAAGAGCAGATTCGTGGGGCGGATGGAAAACAGTTTAGTGAAGTAGAGCGGTTTCAAGGATTATACGAAAATGATAAGTTGGCTGCGTCAGAAGAGGTAGCTAATAAAATTGTGAAGTGGATAAAGCGTGGTGATTTAAGTCAAGAAGTTGTGCTACGTATAGATACTATCTAGTAGAAGAATGGTATGAATAAAAAAGGCTTCGTCATACGACGAAGCCTTTTTAGTGAGGAGATAACTCCGATTAATAACCTGGGTTTTGCACTAGGTTGGGGTTACGCAAAACATCGGCATTGGGGATAGGGAATATCAACCGGTTGTCACCGTACGGAATAGCTGGTACGATACCGTGGGCTGGTACACCTTGCTTATAACGGAGCAAATCGTAGAGTCGGAAGCCTTCGAAGGCTAACTCAACACGACGCTCATTGCGAATAGCAGTGAGTAAATCTGCTGCTGTTGCGAACGAGCCTACTGTATATGAAGCAGTACCAGCAGCTTTAGAACGGTCACGAACAAGGTTTAGATCTGCTACAGCCGCTGGTGTCACCGAGTTATTCTGTAAAGTCAGCGCTTCAGCATGTGTGAGCAATACCTCAGGGTAGCGTATCATTGGTACCCAAGTATCAACGGTAGTAAACTTACTCGTGAAGGGAATATTGCTATCCGTAAGCTCCACCATGGTACGACGCTTATCGCCAGCTGGGAAGATAGAAGTTGGAAGAGCCAGATATGCAGAAATTGGAATATCCGCTCTTCTATCACGGCCATAGTGCTGCCCAATAGCATTGTTAGTATTCGGGTTGTCCTGAATATTCATTGCTACCGAGAAAATGGACTCCTTTGTCGTATAAGTGTCAAAGGGTGTCTGAGGGTCAGCATCTAAGCTGTAGAGGCCAGAACTAATAACTGCTTGAGCAGCTGTACCAGCTTTTTCATAGTCTCCCTTAAACAGGTACACACGGGCAAGCAATGCCTGGGCAGCACCACGTGTCATGCGTGCAACCCGAGCAAAGTCGTCTGAGTTAGTAGTAGGCAGTGCTGGAATAGACTCAGTCAGATCCTTGATAATTTGATCATAAACCTCGTTTACAGTAGCACGAGCTGGTAACGATTCAAATGCTTCAGTAGCGCCAGTAGCAGCAGTTAGCTGTAGTGGTACACCTAAATGCGAACCGTTAGCAGTGAAGCTGTAAGGTTGTGCAAATAGGTTCACTAAGTGAAAGTAAGTGAGGGCACGAACCGCACGAGCTTCCGCAGTATACTGTGCAGCTTGCGCAGGTGTTACTTTAGAAGCATTTGCAGCGAGGTTTTGGATAAAGGAGTTTGCTGCAAAAACAGTCTGATAACCCCCGGTCCAGGCTCCTGAGGCATAAGCATCAGTGGAAAGCATTTGGAAGAGTGGTACGTTCCCAAAATATTGGGTTGGTACGTCTGTATCACCACCCCGAATATCGGAATAGATCAATGCCCTGCCACCAAGAAACTCTGCGTTTTGCAGCCCATCATACACGCCATACAGCGAGCTTTGAATACGAGTTGCATCGGCGAAAGTATCATCGATGGTAAAATTCATGGGCGGATCCTGGTTGAGCACGTCGCAACTTGCTAGCATTGTCGTAAAGACAAGGCCTAGTGCTAAACGTCGAAAAGGAAGACGCAACATATTGGTAGGTAGTTAAATTTTTACAGAGTGAAGTTGATACCGAGCGTATAAGCACGCGTTTGAGGAACCGAACGGTTATCAATACCATAAGCAATATTGCTGCTGTTTCGGTTCGAGTTTACTTCCGGATCACCAACTTTATATTTCGTGATAACAAAAGCGTTTTGTACTTGCCCGTAAATACGAGCACGAGCTACACCAATGCGCTGTGAGAGATTCTCAGGCAAATTATAACCTAAGTTGATCTGACGAGCGCGAAGGAAATCACCTTTTTCCAGCCAGCGAGTCGAAGCTTGTGTCGAAACAGCATCTAAGTATACCAACTTAGGAATATCCGTTTGCTGACCAGGTTGGGTCCAACGGTCCTTCACTTCAGCTAAATTGTTGCTGAATGAGTTGGTTAATAAACCAGCACGGGTAGCATTGTAGATTTCGTTACCACCACTGTATTGTAAGAAGATGCCTAACTCAATGCCTTTGAATGAGAATAGGTTATCAAAACCACCATAGTAAGTAGGATAGCCACTCTTGTTTGTATACACTGCATCAGCTTGGGTAATAGCAGTCGTAGTTTCACCAGTAGCAGTCAACCAACGCTGTGCAGCTGCATCATACTGCTTCACATTACCATTAGCGTCCAAGAACTGAGCATTACCATTTTCAGGGTTCACACCAGCCCAACGAACTAATTGGTATACACCCAGGCGACGACCAATGCTAGCACGGTTGTTTCCTGAAACTAAGTCTGTTGGTGTTACCAACTCTTGGACTTTGTTTTTGAGGGTAGTGAAGTTCAAAGTAGAAGTCCAACGGAAACCGCTCTCTGTAGTGATATTCGTTGTATTTACATTGAACTCGAAACCTTGGTTACGCATGCTACCTACGTTGCGTGCAATAATACCAGAAGGAATACCAGCTGTGCTAGGAGTAGGTGCGTTCAACAATAGACCATCGATATCATTACGGAAGTAATCAACAGTCAAATTGATACGCTCTTTCACTAGCGCAGCGTCTAAACCAACGTCCAACTTTTTAGAGGTTTCCCATTGTAGAGCGTCGTTGCCAATTTGAGTAATTGCAAAACCGTTAGCAGAAGCATATTGGCCGCCACCAGCCAATGTACGGGCAGCATAAGAACCAATACCATTAGAGTTGCCTACTCGGCCATAGCTTGCACGAAGCTTCAAATCAGATAGAACAGGACGAATGCTTTCCATGAAGCTTTCCTCCGAAATACGCCAGCCTACAGATCCTGCTGGGAAATAACCCGTTTGATTTTGTGCACCAAAACGAGAATCGGCATCAGCACGCACCGTACCAGTTACGTAGTACTTGTTACCATAAACATAGCTGGCAGTTCCGTAATACGAGCGGAAACCGTTACCCAGTTGCACACCACCTGCTAGAGCATCACCCGAGAACAAACCATCTAGTATAGCATTGAATTTGGGGTCAGCAATACCAGAAGCACCAGTGTAAAGCTCAGTACGATTTAGCTGCTGATATTCTAAACCAACTGTAGCATTGAGTTCGTGCTTTTCGCCAATAATAGTGCTATAGTTAGCGAAGTTCTGCCAGTTATACTGGAAAACATCTAAGCGGTTGTTCTGTACTAGACCATCAAAAGAGCGGCCTAGTCCAGAGATACGAGCATCGCTATACTGGTCTTCGAAGTTGTCCAGGTAGTCGAGACCTAATTTTGACGTGACACGTAAACCTTGCAATGGCTCAACAGTTACGTAGCCATTCGTCAATAAACGACGAGCTGTGTTAGCGTTACGCTGCAGATCAAGTACAGCAGTAGGATTCGAAATCGCGAAAACGTAGTTCGAAGTTGTGTTAGCACCTGTACCTAGATTACCTGCACCGTTGAGGTAGTAGAAGCCATCTGCACCATAAACAGGTACGTTTGGTGGAGCAGCATAGCCAGATACTGTAGCACCAGCTAGGTAACGGTCAGTTAAGACCCCTTGGTTTTCAGTTTGCGAGTAGTTTACGCTGATACCAGCTTTCAACCACTTTTTAGGCGTTAGGTCTAAGTTAAGCCGGGTAGAACCACGACGTAGGCGGTTTTGGTAGAGTATACCTTTTTGGTCTGAGTAATCAGCTGAACCGTAATAAGTCGCTTTGTCATTACCACCTGATAATGAAACTTGATAGTTTTGGGCAAAACCATCACGGAAAATCTCATCCATCCAATTTGTGCGATCAGGCTGACCATCACCATTCACGTCTACATTGCTAGCAATCGTTTTGTTCGTGATGCGAGGGTTATTCTGCGCCTTCTCATTCATGATGGTAATGAAGTCATCACCATTCAACAGCTTTGGTTTGCGAGTAGCTTGATAAACACCAACGAACGAGTTGATCGATAATTGGCTTTGACCTGAGCGTCCACGCTTCGTATTAATCAAAATAACGCCATTTGCAGCGCGTGAACCGTAGATAGCAGAGGCAGAAGCGTCCTTCAACACCTGTACCGACTCAATATCATTCGGGTTAATGGTAGCTAGCGGATTGAAACGCGTACCATCACCACCATTGAATACGTTGGCATTATCTACTGTGCTCAGCGGTACGCCGTCTACTACGTAAAGCGGCTGTGAGCTACCCGAGATAGAGTTAGCCCCCCGGATACGCACAGCGGCTTGGTCGCCTAGCGCACCACCAGAGTTAGTCACTTGCACACCTGACATGCGACCAGTAAGAGCTTGATCTACGCTTTGTACAGGTTGCGTAAGCAACGCACGCTCTTCTACTTGTGCCACCGAACCAGTCAGGTCCTTCACTTCCTGCCGTATACCGTAACCAGAAACTACTACCTCATTTAAGGTTTTTGTATCTGGTGACAGACCAATATTAATCTGTGCTTCATCGCCAACAGGTTTTTCTTGTGAAACATATCCAATTGAGCTGAATACCAATACGTTGCCAGAAGTCGCAGAGATAGTATAGTTACCATCCGAATTAGTAGATACCCCGTTAGTTGTTCCTTTGATTAGAACAGTCACGCCAGGTAGTCCAGTACCTGTTTGCCGATCGGTTACACGACCAGACAAACTCCGGGTTTGGGCCGATACCTGCTGAAGCAGAGTTATCATGAGCAATACGCTCATGAGTAAAATTTTTTTCATGCAGAAAAAGGTTTAATAAAAATGAAAAGCCTTGCAGTACGAATACTCCAAGGCTAAAAGTAAAGATAAATCTACTAATTCTACAGTTTTAGGAAGTTTTTTCTAGTGTTTATCAAAAGAGCCTAATGTTATTGTAATATTATTAAATAATTATGATTATATTGACTAATATACAATGCATACTGAATTTATATTGTCATTTTCTCATATTATTAGGTCAAGCTATGGTTAGATAGTCGAGCATTTGTTAC
Source organism: Hymenobacter citatus (assembly GCF_014333615.1). GTDB lineage: Bacteria > Bacteroidota > Bacteroidia > Cytophagales > Hymenobacteraceae > Hymenobacter > Hymenobacter citatus. The sequence continues at coordinate 236,381 of NZ_JACSCY010000004.1, forward strand.
GCTTTGAAAATAGGAGGCACATGTGCTAAAGTAGACTCAATTAGTCGAAGCTCAGATCATGCTTACGATGCGCTAAACGGACATCGGCGTAGATGTTATAAAGGTGCTCCAGAAAATCTGCATCAGCGAGGTGACATATCACAGTTGATAGAAGAAATACGGTGGGCTAGGCGTACTTGAGTTATGCTAACTGAAGCAATCAGAAAAAGGGAATCTGTACCTTAAGCAACTTGTCGACGACTTGAGTCTGGTCAAGAGGAAACTGCAGGATGTACTTGAGCCCATGAAGTGTCTCTATGCGGCTCAGCATTAAATCGATGCCTACCGCATTCCTGCTCGTCGTACTTGGGTAGTATTGCACTTTATGGTTGTTTCTGAAGCTCACCGCCGCGACGACACCATGCTGCGCCAGCGGTTACAGGAACTGTAAATGTGTAATTGCTACGGTTGTCAGCGCCTTTTTACACTGCTGCGGTGCGAAGGCCGGGTAGACAACCATAAGCGCGTCCATCTGCTTTATTATCCAGAACGCTCGAATTACCGTAGTAAATGGCCTAACTGTAATCGGGCCGCTGCTCACTGTTTACAGTAGGTCGCACTACAGCATCACATTAAAGTTGAACCATGAATTTTATGGTTGACAATTTGTTTGATGGGCGGAAAATTCGGCCTTTAACCATAGTTGATAATTTCAGCTGCCAATGCTTGGCCATTCATGTAGGGCAGTTACTGAAAGGTAGGATGTAGTGGCTGTGATAAGTCGCCTGCAGCAGACCTTGGACATGGTATTCAATCGCATCCAGGTCTACAACGGCAGCAAGTTCATTAGCAAAGCGCTGGCCGAGTGGGCGTATGAGTAGCAGGTCACCTTAGATTTCTCACGACCGAGTAAACTGGCTGATAATCCGTGTATTGAATTATTCGAATGTTAAATTTTGAGGCGAATGCTTGAATGTGCATTGGTTTCTGCCGTTGCCTGATGCTTAAGAGAAAATTTAGCAGTGGCACTAGGAATATAACGGCTTACGGCGGCATAGCTCACTACAGAATTTAACATCCCGTCAGATCATGGCGACCACCGTTACTATCTGGCTTCGAACAGCCTGATTCTCTACCTCAGGCCGGTCCAGTAATTGGGAGGAGGCCACTATTATATATTTATGTATATATAATAGTATTTTATTATTTAATTATTTGATAGATAAGCTTTTAGTGTATGATTGGAAATAGGATTAAATGTATTTATATAGAATCATGTAAGATCGTGAAATTAATATGAAATTAAAAAACTGCTAACCTCGGTGCTTTTTTTACCTATACTTGCTATGTTAAGTCAATCTGTTTACACCTCTTTTTCAATCCATTCACCAAATCTAACAACATGAAAAAAGGCTTACTTATAGTCTTGCTTCTGGTTACTTGCTTGTTGCAGCAAGCAGTAGCCCAGAACCGAGCTATTTCAGGACGTGTTACCGATGCCTCTAATAATCAGGGATTACCTGGCGTAACCGTGATAGTTAAGGGTACTACTATCGGCGCCTCAACAGGCGCTGATGGCGGATACACCTTGAATGTACCAAGCTCCGCTACTACACTTACATTCAGCTCTATTGGGTATGTAAGTATTGACCGCCCTATTAGTGGGAATACTATTGATGTCGCTCTATCAGCAGATACAAAGCAGTTAGGAGAAGTAGTAGTCACTGCCTTAGGACGCGAAGAAGAAAAACGCTCATTAGGGTATGCAGTACAGGATATAAAGGGCTCAGAGCTTACCCAAGCTCGTGAAACTAACGTGGTGAACTCTCTTGCTGGTAAAGTTGCTGGTGTACAGATCTCAAATAGCACGGGGGCAGTAGGAAGCTCGTCACGTATTATCATCAGAGGTACCAAGTCTATTGCAGGTAATAACCAACCCCTGTTTGTGATTGACGGTCAGCCTATTGATAACTCGAGCTTTTCGAACTCTGGTTCAGGGGGAGGTATTGATTATGGCAATGCTGCATCGGATATCAACCCAGATGATATTGAAAGCATGACCGTACTGAAAGGAGCTACTGCTTCAGCTCTATATGGTACCCGTGGCGCCAATGGTGTTGTTGTGATTACAACTAAATCGGGCCGTAAATCCCGTGGAATAGGTATCAGTGTAAACAGCACTACTTCCTTTGAGACACCATTGAAAGTGCCTGATATTCAGGACCAGTATGGCCAGGGTAGCGGAGGAAGATTCTCGTATGTTGATGGTGCTGGTGCTGGTATTGCTGATGGCGTTGACGAAAGCTGGGGCCCGCGGTTGGATGGTCGTCTTATCCCCCAGTATAACTCTCCAGTTGTAAATGGCGTGCGTGAAGCAACTCCCTGGGTAAGCCCCGGTAAAGACAATATAAAGAAACACTTCTTTGAAACGGGCCGCACTTTAACAAATAACGTTGCTCTGTCGGGTGGCAACGATAAGGCAGGTGTCCGGGTATCGTACACCAACCTTGATAATAAGGGTATTCTATACAATACTTTCCTGCGGCGCAATACTGTGAATGTCAACGGTGGTGTTGACATCACAAGCAAGTTTAAACTGAGCACAAACATCAACTACTCCGAAACTCGGGGGCGTCGTCCAGGTCAAGGTTACGATGAGTTGAACGTTATGCAGCAGATGTATAGCTGGTACGGCCGCCAAGTTGATGTTCGCGACTTGAAGTCTCTTTACGAGAGAACAGGCGGTAACGAAAACTGGAATAACAACTACCACAGTAATCCCTACTACATTCTAGGCCAAGCCACCAACGACGATCAACGAGACAGGGTAATTGGTAATCTGACTTTGACTTACGCGCTGACAAACTGGTTGAATCTTACTGCTCGGACGACTAACGATATTTACAATCAGTTCAACCAGCGTCGTGTGCCAGCTGATACGCGCAACAACGCAGAACAAGACGATTATACTGAAGAAAGAATTAGAGTATTGGAGCGCAATACCGAATTCTTAGCTACTGCTAACCGGAACTTGAATGAGGATTTTAATCTGGATGTGTTAGTTGGTGCTAACCGTCGGGATAACAAACTGAATAGAAGCCAAGTTGCTGCTCCTGACTTGGCTGTGCCTGGCCTTTTTACTCTTGGAAATGCAGCTGGAAGCTTAGTAACCGGCAACAACTTTGGCGTTGCAAACTCTAATAACAGCTCTATTCTGAACCCTATTCAAAATAGACGTATCAACAGCGTATATGGCTCAGCCAAAATAGGCTATAAGAACTTCGCTTTCTTGGGAGGTACTGTTCGCAACGACTGGTCTTCTACTCTCCCTGCCGCTAATCGTTCGTTCTTCTACCCCTCTATTGATGCTTCTGTAGTACTAACAGATGCCTTTAACGTAACAGACTCTTTCTTGTCTTTTGCTAAAATTCGGGGTGGATATGCCGAGGTAGGTAATGATACAGATCCGTATCGTTTGCAAGACATCTATACCGGTGCTACTGCTTTTGGCACCCGGCCTGTGCAGACCGTATACAACGTACGTTACAATCCTAATTTGAAGCCTGAGCGTACCCGCTCGTCGGAAATAGGTGCTGAAGTGCGTTTCCTTGAGAACCGTATTGGCCTTGACGTAACGGCATATCAAGCAACCAGCTCTGACCAGATTTTGACGGTATTAACTTCGGCTACTACCGGCTATACGGCTAGCGTATTGAATGCAGGTACGCTTACAAACCGAGGCATTGAAGCAATTCTGACGGTAGCTCCCCTATCTGCTAGCAATCCTTTTCAGTGGAATCTAACGGCTAATTTTGCTGCCAACCGCAACCGGGTAAAGGAATTTGATAAAGAAGGACAGATCAAAAACTATGTGATTGGTTCATCTGGGTTTGGCGTGAACGTAGAAGCTCGCGTAGGAGAGCGATATGGCGCTCTGTTTGGTGATGCTTTCTTGCGAGTTCCAGATGGAGAATATGCTGGGCAGATTGTAAATGGCGCTAACGGCCGGCCCCTAGTAGATCCTACCCGGCGTGTTCTTGGCTACTATACCCCTGATTGGATTGGAGGCATAACGAACCAGTTTAGCTTCAAAGGACTTAACCTAAGCTTCACTATAGACACCCGTCAGGGTGGATCATTGCAGAGTGAGACTTACATGTGGGGTACGTACTCTGGCGCACTCACGAATACATTAGTAGGACGTGAAGATGGTATCATTGGGCCAGGCGTGATACAGAACGCAGATGGTTCTTACCGTCCGAACGACGTTCGTAATACTGCCGAAAACTACTACCACGACTACTCTTATACAGCCCGTGAGAGCAGCGTATTTGATGCTTCTTTCGTCAAGCTGCGTGAGGTGCGATTGGGTTATCAGCTACCGAAATCTGTTATCGATGGAACATTCATCAAGGGAGTTGGCTTTTCATTCGTAGGTCGTAACCTGTGGTTGATTAGCTCAAAAGCTCCGGGCATTGATCCAGAAACGTCGTTCAATAACGGCAACGTTCAGGGGTTGGAGTCCACTCAGATACCTTCGGTTCGGAGCTACGGCTTCAATATCAACTTCACGCTGTAATTCCTACGTCGCTAGCTAAGCGGTGTGCTTACTTCTAATACAGGCAATATGCTTTCTAAATACCATAAACTTGCATTTGCACTACCTATCGCGTTGAGTCTTAGTGCTTGCGAAAAGGATTTCGATTCACTTAATACGAATCCTAACAATGCCACTGTAGGCAATCCGGCTTACATCCTCACAAACGCAGAGCAGTCTAATATCTACCGTCTTTTTGATGTTCCTGCAAACCAAGACGGAGGTCTGCTAGTCATTCAGCACTGGGCTAAAATTCAGTATACTGAAGAAGACCGTTATGCTTTCCGTCCAGGTTCTTATCAGAGTGTTTGGGATGGGTTTTATGCTAATGGCTTGCAAGATTTTGACGAGTTAATTAAGCAGGGTAAGGCAACTAATAATGAAAATCTTCAGGCCGTCGGTCTGATTATGCGTTCGTACTTCTTCTCCGTCTTGACGGATTTGTATGGCGACATTCCGTACTCACAGGCCTTACAGCTTTCTGAGAATATTCTGACACCTAAGTACGACGCTCAAAAAGACGTATATGCAGGCTTGCTAAACGACTTGAAAACTGCCAATGACTTAATAAAGGTTGGCGGTTCTGAGGTTGACGGTGATGTGATTTATGATGGGGATATGGCGAAATGGCAGAAGTTTGGCAATTCGCTACACCTCCGCCTCGCAATGCGAATCATCGATGCTGAACCGGAATTAGCGAAGACAGAAGTTGCCGCGCTTTTGAGTGGCAACACACCTCTGATAAGCTCTATTCAAGAGAATGCAGAATTCGATTTTCTGAGCGGAGCCTCCAATACCAATCCTATTTATTTTAATAGACTAACACGAGATGACCACCGGGTTAGTCGTTCGATAACTTCACGCCTAAGCCAATTGAACGACCCACGTTTGGGAGTGTATGCTAATCATCCTGAAACTGGTGATTCGACTGCCTTCTACCGTGGTGTTCCTAATGGTTTGACTAATGTAGAGGCGGCAGATCTTGGCCCACTGTCCTCTACCTCCAAAGTAGGATCTGCATTTACAGCTGCTACTGCCCCTGGAGTGCTAATGACGTATGCGGAAGTACTGTTCTTCAAAGCAGAAGCAATTGCACGGGGTATAATCGGAGGAGATGCGGCAGTTGAGTACAACAATGCTATTCGGGCTTCAATGGCACAGTACGGCTTCACTGGTACTGCGGTAGATACTTACCTAGCTCAACCCGCCGTGAAGTATGACGCAAGTAATTATAAGCAGAGTATTGGCGTCCAAAAATGGATTGCGTTATATGGCCAAGGTGTAGAAGCCTGGTCAGAATGGCGCCGTCTAGATTATCCAAAGCTGCCAGTTGCTAAAAATCCTGCGGCGGCTGCGATGGGAAAAATTCCTGTACGTTTCCGTTATCCAGCTAACGAGCAGACCACTAATGCTACCAGCAGAGCAGCAGCAGTAGAACGCCAGGGACCAGACCTAATTACCACTAAGCTGTGGTGGGATAAGTTTTAATTTATCTATTGCCACCTAACTATAAGGTCCGCTAGAGTATCATCTAGCGGACCTTTTTATTTGAATTATACCGAGATAGAAGGTAATATAGATTAGGGATACTGTTTTACCCTTGCATCAAATATGCCTTGATATACTCATCCAAATCCCCATCCAACACAGCTTGGACATCGGTGCGCTCCACGCTGGTGCGTAGGTCTTTGATGAGTTTATATGGGTGCAACACGTAATTGCGGATTTGAGAGCCAAAATCAATGCGTTTCTTGCCAGCTTCGATCTTGGCGCGTTCCTCGTTGCGCTTGTCTAACTCCTGCTGGTAGAGGCGGGATTTGAGCATACGTAACGCATGTTCCTTATTCATAAGCTGGCTGCGCTCAATCTGTACGGCGATGATGATACCGGAGGGGGCGTGTGTGAGGCGCACGGCGGTTTCTACTTTGTTCACGTTCTGCCCACCGGCGCCACCGGCCCGGAACGTGTCCCAGGTGATATCTGCCGGGTTGATCTGGATATCGATGGTATCATCTACCACTGGGTAAGCGTAGATGGAGGCAAACGACGTGTGGCGGCGGCCGCTGCTGTCGAATGGAGAAATGCGTACGAGGCGGTGCACACCACTTTCACCTTTTAGGTAGCCGTAGGCAAAGTCTCCGGTGATTTCCAGAGAAGCAGACTTGATGCCAGCACCTTCGCCGGGCTGGTAGCTGAGTTGCTTCACCGTGAAACCATGCTTTTCGCCCCACATGATGTACATGCGCATCAGCATCTCGGCCCAGTCCTGGCTTTCGGTGCCGCCGGCGCCGGGGTTGATTTCTACGATGGCCGAGAGTTGGTCTTCCTCTTCGGACAGCATGCGCTTGAACTCTAGGTCCTCTACAGCTTTTTGGGCCACTGCGAATTCCTGTTGTAGCTCGGCCTCAGTAGCTTCGCCTTCGCGGTAGAAATCAAACAGTACTTCTACATCGGCAATGCGTTGCTCTACGGTTTCGTAGTCGTCGGTCCAGAACTTCTGGCTCTTGATTTCCTTGAGCGTGAGCTCTGCCTGTTTGGAGTCGTCCCAAAAGTCGGGGGCGAGGGTGCGCTGTTCGGTTTCTTCTATCTGGGCTTTGCGGGCATCGTAGTCAAAGATACCTCCTCAGGGCCTCAGCGCGGCCCTTCAATTCCTTCACCTGATCTTGCGTCATTACGTGGGAATGTTAAATGATGAATACACAAAGGTCGGTAGGATTACCGACTGTTATGGGGTAGGAAACAGAATAAGCACAAATGCAAAGCTCGGCTTCGCAGAGAGCAGCGAAAGTCAGTAAGTGACTTAGCTGCTCTCTGCGAAGCCGAGCTTGCTGCTGATCTACTTATACGCTTACCATTTATACGCTTACCATCCAGCCATGCTCATCGGGGGCAGCTCCTACCCGAATATCGGTGAGAGCAGCGCTAACCCGACGAGCGAAGGAGGCATCGGTGAGTTCGGGCAGTTCGTAATCCTGACCGCGGTAGCCAATGACGGCAATGGGCGCAATGGTAACGGCCGTGCCTACCCCAAACGCCTCTTGAAGCGTGCCGTTGGCCTGCGCCTCTAGAATCTCTACAGAAGATACTTTGCGTTCCTCTACGGGCATCCCCCAGTCGCGGGCGAGCTGCAATACGCTTTTACGTGTGATGCCATCCAGAATAGACGAACTCACGGCAGGCGTAATCAGACGGCCATCGACCACAAACATCACGTTCATGGTGCCAGATTCTTCAATGAAACGGTGTTCCGAAGCATCGGTCCAGAGCAGCTGGTTGTAACCATCCTGTTGCGCTAGCTTAGTAGGGTACATAGCTGCGCCGTAGTTGCCGGCGTTTTTGGCGAAGCCTGCGCCGCCTTCGGCCGAGCGCACATATTTCTCTTCGAAGCGTACGCGCAGCGGCTTATTGAAGAAGGCTGCTACCGGGCAGGTGATGATAATGAATCGATAGGTGCTAGAAGGCCGAACGCCCAGCATACCATCGGTGGCAAACATGAAGGGGCGAATGTAGAGGGAGGTGCCAGGAGCGCTGGGTACCCACTCCCCGTCTAACCGAACCAACTGGAGCAGGCCCTGCATAAATAGCTCCTCGGGCACAGCCGGCATGCACATACGCTCGGCCGATAGGTTGAGGCGGCGCAGGTTATCGAGTGGGCGGAACAGCGTAATGTTGCCTTCAGTGTTTTTGTAGGCCTTCATCCCTTCAAAAATGGCCTGTCCGTAGTGTAGGGCCGAGTTGGCGGGGCTTACCTCAATGGGACCGTAGGGCATGATGCGTGGCTGCTGCCAGCTGCCGTCGCGGTAGTCTACCACCAGCATGTGGTCGGAAAAGGTCTGGCCGAATTCGAGGCGGCTCAGGTCTAATTGCGGGAGGGTAGAGGTCGTTGTACGTTGGGTGGGAATGTCGAGCGTGAGAGACATAAGCAAAACTAAAAAGGGGAAATAGAGGGTGGGTGGGAGAAGTGTGCTACAGGCGGGGTTTCCAGGTCACTTCCTCAGCACCGAGGTCGTGGGCCATCTGGCGGCCCAGTACAAACAGGTAGTCAGACAGACGGTTCAGATAGATGATGACCAACTCGGCCACAAAAGACTCCTCACGCAAATGAATAACCAAGCGCTCGGCGCGGCGGCACACGCAGCGCGCCACGTGCGCCACCGACACCGACGGGTGCCCGCCGGGTAGGATGAACTCGCGCAACTCGGGCAAATCGGCATTCATGCGGTCCATTTCCTGCTCCAGTAGTGCTACATCCTCGGCGTGTAGATCCGGAATTTTCATCTTTGATTTCTCGGGGTCAGAAGCAAGGGAAGAACCCATGGTGAACAGCCGATCCTGAATTTCCTTGAGCAAGCCGCGGCGGCTGCCGTTCACGTCCTGGTCGCGGAGCAGGCCGATGTAGGCGTTCAGCTCATCCACCGTCCCGTAGCAATCAATGCGAAGGCTGGACTTGGGTACGCGTGTACCGCCAATGAGAGAAGTCAGGCCCTGGTCGCCGGTTTTGGTGTATATTTTCATGAGGTAGGGGTGAATGGGTAAATGAGTGAATGAGGCGAAACAGCTACTCACTCATTTGCTTATTTACCCGTTCACTACGTGCGTCGTCACGTGCTCGTTGATAATGTCGGATTCAATCAGGCCGTCGCGGAGGCGGACTACACGGTGGGCATAGTTGGCAATGTCTTCCTCGTGGGTTACCATGATGATGGTATTGCCTTTCGCGTACAGCGCCTCAAACAAATCCATAATCTCGTGGCTGGTTTTGGAGTCGAGGGCACCGGTGGGTTCATCGGCCAGGATGATGCTGGGGTCGTTGACGAGGGCGCGGGCAATGGCCACGCGCTGGCGCTGGCCACCACTCAGCTCATTGGGGCGGTGCAGAGCGCGTTCGGCCAGGCCCACGCTGCGCAGCGCCTCGCGGGCACGCTCTTGCCGCTCACTCTTGCCATAGCCGGCGTAGATGAGGGGGAGGGCTACATTATCGAGGGCCGTGGCGCGGGGCAACAGGTTGAACGACTGGAAGACAAACCCGATTTCGCGGTTGCGTACATCAGCCAGCTGGTTGTCCGACATATGGCTGACATCGTGATTATTCAGCACGTACCGCCCGCCAGATGGGGTATCCAGGCAGCCCACAATGTTCATAAGGGTAGACTTGCCGGAGCCCGACGGTCCCATAAACGCCACATACTCGCCCCGGTTGATGCTGATGGATACAGACTGCAGCGCATGAATCTCCTCCATGCCCATGCGGTAGACTTTGGATATGTTGGTGGTTTCGATGATGGGCTGCTGCATGACCAGATAGGTTAGTTCCAGGATTCCGTGGCAGCGGTTAGCGCCGACCGGCGGGCTTCGTACTGCGCAAGAAAGGTAGCGTATTCGGGGGGGGAAAGCAACGCACGCAACTGGTTGAGCGGATCGGTAGCATAGGTGGTCAGCCCCACGGGAATAGTGGCCAATACATAGGCCCGCAGTAGTGGGGTTGAATTGGGAGCGTATTCCAGGCCGCGCACCAGCGCATCGTAGGCCTGCTGATACTGCTTCCGGTTGGTGTAGAAGTCGGCGGCGGCCAGGACTGCTTCCGGCTCAAACGGCGCTTCTCGCAGCAAGGCCGAGAATTGCTTGCCAGCAGTGGCCGGTTGCGTGTGCGCAGCTAGTAGCGCCTGATAGGTTAGGTACTTGGGCTGATCTGTTGCCGTGAAATAGCCGGTAGTTACCAACTTTTGCAAGTCGGACCACCGTTGCTCGGCCAGGCACAGCGCGCCACGTACCACGTTCCAGCGCGAAGCAATGCGGGTTTTGGTGGCAGAGGGTGGGGCAAACTGCTCCGTCACTTGTCGGGCTGCTGCCAGTTGTCGGGCCTCTATGGCGCGGGGCACCTGAGCGAGCAGGGCCTCTGGGCGCACGGAGGCAGGTAGGGCTACGGCAGCCGGCAGCCACTGATCAGGCGGCAGCGTATTGCCTTGTACGGCCAAGAACTGGGCTTTCACAGAATCGGGGGCGGTAGCGTAGCCGGTAGGGTAGGAGAGTGTGAGCACCTGGCGTAGCAGACGCCCAGCGTAGTCGATGCTGTCTGTTGGGGGGAGGGCGGTGCGAGCCCAATCGGATTCTCCATTCAGCACAAAAGCATAGGCGCGCCCTACCCGTGCATCGGGGTAGCCATTCACCAATGCAGATGTAAACAGCTGCTCGGCGCGGGTATATAACTGCTGCTGTAGCAGCCAGATACCCATCAGGTTTTGGTAGTAGGCGGCGCTGGCATTGGTGCCAAGTGTGAGTGGTTGCAGGGTAGTTTGTGCCGCGGCAAGTCGGCCACCGTAGTGCTGCGTCAGGGCCAACAGGAAAGTCAGCTGCTCGTGGTAGGCACTATCAATGGGCTGCTGGCGAAGCTGCCGCAGGGTAGGGAGCAAACTGGTGTCGCGGGCCGTAACGTGGGCCAGCGCCAGGTGGTAGAGCCGCGCAAATGTCGGTAGCGACAAGCCTCCGCCTGCCTCCGTTTGTGGTACAGCAGGCGCGGGCCTACCCACCAGCCGCGCCAGTAGCAGCTCATTGCTCTGTAAAGCAGGTTGTTCGTTGGTGGCTGCGTGGTCGGCAGACCACTGCTGGGCAGCATCCAGATCTTGCTGCTGAATCAGGAAGGCGAGACGGTTGGTGCGTATGGCCTCATTAGCGGGCGCATTTGCCTCTGCCCTATCCAAGTAGTAATCTACGGAGTCAGCAAGGGTAGAGCGGGAATAAAGCTGGGCCATATCACTGGCCAGGAGCGCATTGTTCGGCGTGGCATGCAACCCATCGCGCAGGACCTGTTGGCGGTCGAAGAAGTCGGCAGGCTCGTTGTAGAGTGCCGCCAGCCGCAACGACAGGCGTGGTGAGGGCGCCCGGCTCAGGGCACGCCGCAGAGCATTGATTTCGTTCTGACGCTGAAACCGGAAGCGGTAGAGTGCCGCCCGCCCCCAGCTGGCCTTGTGGTTGAAGCGGTCCAGCACGTCGCTCTCGGCGTAGTAGCGCTCGGCCAACAGGGCAATGGGCGTTACCTCGGGCTGCTGCTCGCTCTGGAGGCGGGTCACATCACCCAGGTTATTGTAGAAACCTGCTTCCACCTGATCCAGCACAAAGAAATGCGTGCGCAATCCGGTAATCAGCAGCAGGCCTAGGCCCATGATGTAGACCACGTAGAACGGCAGGCGGCGGGGCTGGTACACCACCCGGTACACCGGTAGTCGCTGCTTGATGAGCGGCCCAAAGTTGAAGATCAGATACAGCAGAAAGCCCCCGCCACAGCCTAGGAAAGCTAGCGCCGTAAATTGTCGGGCGGCTTCCAGTAGCGGGTCGTTGAGGGTAGCCAGGGCATAGCCCAGCGTGGCCGCGGCAACAGCCAACAGCGTGAGGTAGAGCGGAGCCATGCCCGTGGCGTAGGGTAGCCACTCGTTGTAGGTAGGGGCACGGCGGCGCAGTCCCAACCAGCCCACCAGCGCGGCGGGTAGCAAAAACACCAGTGGATCAAGCCTGAGACTAGCAGACAGCTGCACGGTGCCGTTGCGCCAGTAATACAGGAAAAGCAGCGAAAGGTATATGATGCTGAGCGCTAACAGCGGCAAGCGCCCAAGACGGTAGCGTGGCTGCTCGCTCATCGTCCCTACCCATAGCAGGCCGTGCACATTCTCAAAGCCCAGCCAGAGCACCACCAAGGCCACGGCTACGGCACCGCCACGGGTGGCATAGGTAGCCAACTGCAACGCCGTGATATCAGTAGGGTAGGCGCTGCGCACAAACAGCAGCGCACTCAGCCCTACTACCAGCACCATAAACGCAGCCAACCGCTGCCAGCGCGGCACATGGGGCCAAAAGGCGTGAAACGCATAGGCAGGTAACCCCAGCGCTACCAACGCCAGTACCAAAAAATACTGCCGTTGCGCATCGAAAACACCCAGCAAATCGGGGCTCAGCGACATCAGCAGGAAGAACACCAGAGCCATGCCGGCTACAAAAGCCGGCCGGCTGAGCGCCGTGATAGCAGCCAGGAAATAGACGAGGCTACCCGCCAGCACGGCCAGAAAGGCTATAGCCGCTGTCGGTCGCACGAAGGGACCTGCCACATCGTGGGTTTGCGTGAGTAGGTAGGCATTGGCCTGCACTGGAAGGCCCGCCAGCCCTACCCGCACCGTATCGAGGGTGAGGGGGAGGGGCTTTAGTTGCGTAACGGGCTGAAGCGGTAGCGTATACTGCGCCCCCGTGAAATAGTGAAACAGAGCCAGCCCGACGGCCAGTGTAGCAAGCAGCGCCGGACCCAGCAGCCAGAGGCTCCAACGATGCGGCGGGACAGAAGGAGCAGAAGTCGGCACTACTAGGTAGAGGTTAATCCAGAACTTTGGGCACGCGGAAATAGTCCGAGTCTTTGCGCGGGGCGTTGCGCAGACCGTCTTGGTGGCTCACGGTGTTGTGCGCCTCATCGGGACGCAGAACGTTGATTTCCTGCGACAAATGCACCAACGGGGCCACGTTGCTGGTATCGAGTTGGCGGAGCTGGTCTACCCAATCCAGAATCTCGTTGAGGGCACCCAGCATTTCCTGTTCTTTGGTAGCGTCGAATTCGAGGCGGGAAAGGTGGGCCAGTTGGCGCAGGGTATTGATATCGGTGCTCAAAGCAAAGCAGAGTTAGGGTAGGGAAAGCGTCAGGAGCCAACGGTGGTGGCTCCTGCCCTTCAAAATTACGAATTTGGCAGACTTAGTTCTGCCTGGTCGTTGGTGCGTTGCTCGGGTTGCGGCTCTGTGGCCTGGGTAGTGGGTGGGGTAGGGCGCCAGCTAAAGGCAGGCGGCAGCCCGGCCGCTTCAGGTTGAAACTCGTTGGCAATGAGGTCGTGCGCGCGTTGTTTCAGGGTAGGCACGTCAGCCATGGTGAGGCCTTGCGTTGGGATAGGCTCGTGCAGTACGATGCGCAAGGGCGTGTAGCGAATGCGCAAACCACCCACATCGGGCATGAAACGGTGGTTCAGGGGCATCGATACGGGCACCAGCGGCACGCCGGCGGCAATAGCCAGTTGGAAGGCGCCGTCTTTAAAAGGCATCATCTGCTCGCCGGGCTTCTCGGAAATAGTGCCTTCCGGAAAAATGACGACGGAGCGCCCGGCCGCCAGGCTCTGCTTGGCCAGCACCATTGAGCGGCCCCGGCTCACGGCACTGTTGCGGTTCACGGTGATGTAGGCGCTGCCGAAAATAGGTCCCCAAAGCGGCGTCTTCGCCAGGGTGTCTTTGCCAATGATATTCAGAAAGCCCGGAATGGTGCGGAACAGCAGCGGAATATCAATGTAAGAGCTGTGGTTGGCCACATACACGCAGGGCTGGCCCGCAGGCAACTGGTTTTTGCGCACGATGCGCACAGGCATCCCCCACATGAAAATAGCCGACGACGACCAGAACCGGTTGATTTTGTGCAGCCACGGATGCCGGCTGGGCTTGCGCGCCAGTACCCATTGCAGGGGGTAGGTGTAGAAAAACGGCGACACAAACCAAAACGTGCACCAAGTAGTATAGAGTCGTTGACCAATAAAACGCAGTAGCTGACGCATAACAAGCAAACTGGAAAGCGAAAGAAGTGCAGCACCAAGGAGGCACTGCAAGCATACGCAGAGATTTCTAAAGCAACGATGAAGCCAGAGCCCTACCCTGGCTGCTGCCGACTGGCTAAGACCCGCTCAGCTTTCAATAAACCAGCCACGCTAATGGCGTCGGTAATGCGGTTTTGCATCACCATTTCCACCGCCTCTGTTAGGGGCAGGTGCCACAGGCGCAGCTCTTCGGTTTCTTCGGGCTCTACCTCACCGGGCACCAGGTCCTCGGCCAGAAAGACGAAGCCTTCTTCATCGGTGACGGAGTTGGAGGTGTGCAGGCGGGCAATGTTGGTCCAGCGGCGCGCCGTGAAACCCGTTTCCTCGCGCAACTCCCGCTGCGCCGATTCCAGAATGTCCAGCTCCACGGGGCCACCGCCCATCGGGATTTCCCAGCTGTACTCGTTCAGGGTATAGCGGTACTGCCCTACCAGCCAGGTGTAGCCCTGCGCATCGACGGGCACAATGCCTAGGGCTTTATTTTTCATCGATACTACCCCGTAGATTCCGGGCTTGCCGGCCGGGTTCAGTACCTGATCTTCACGCACCCTGATCCAGGGATTCTGGTACTGTACGGCTGTGCTTAGCACTTGCCAGGGGTTGCGGGTTTCGTCAAAATCAGCGGCCGGAACAGAGGTCATAGCAAGAATAAGTGAAGAGATGACCCGACAAAAATACGATTACCCAGCTACTGAAAGGGCAACTACTGGTCGGTCAGAAGCCTCCATTGGTCGACAGAAGCAAGCAAGTAGTCCAGTTTAAGTAGCATAATTCACCGCAATATGGTAGCTTTGTCTTAATAAAATTAAATAACACAGGACAGGATAGTGGAAAGGAAGGTTCTGCCTGTGTGCGTTGTTCGGCGAAAGGAATAGGGTGGATGATTTTAACCCCGAACAACGTTCGGAAAGGCCATTGCGATACGCAATGGCCTTTTTTCGTGTGCAGTGGTTGCTAACCTCCGGCGCGTAGCTGCCGTATCAAGTAGGAGCAGGTAGCCGTTCACACCCCGGCTACCCCTTTTCGCTCTATGGCTAACGACCCTAAAAAGAACAATCAAGCTAAAACTGATCTGCCCAAGGAAGGTGACCCACTGTTCAACCTGCACCACGCACAAGCGGAGGCTGAATTAGCTAAGAAAAACGGTGGCCTCGGCCCAACTACCAACGAATACATGACCGAAGACGAGCAGGACAACGTGGACGCTTCCATTGCGCCGCGCGATAGTCAGGGCTTTGTTCGTGGTCAGGACGACTCCGATGTGATTGGCAGCAATGCCGGTGACCATAAATAGGTCACATCTTATGTAATAGGATGCTAAACCGCCCGGCTGGCAGCACACAGGCTGTCAGCTGGGCGGTTTTATGCATGTGTGTTGCGTACGTTTGCACCCAGTATGCTGCTTACTTCCTTCACTACGCATCCACACGAGGCCGGCCTCGACGAAGCGGGCCGGGGCTGTTTGGCCGGGCCGGTATTTGCCGCCGCTGTGATATTACCCCCCGATTTTCACGCGCCCTACCTCAACGACTCCAAGCAGATGACTGCCCGTCGTCGCGAGCAGGTACGCGCCGATATCTGCCGCGAGGCCATTGCCTGGGCTGTGGCCGAGGCTTCATCTACTGAAATAAGCGAAATAAACATTGCCCAGGCCAGCTATCTGGCCATGCACCGCGCCGTGCAGCAGCTGCCCATCACCCCCGATTTTTTACTGGTCGACGGCAACCGTTTCCGTCCCTACCCTGGCCTGGAGCATGCCTGCATCATTGGCGGCGACGCGCTGTACCAGAGCATTGCCGCAGCATCGGTATTGGCCAAAACGTTTCGGGATGAGCGCATGCGCGCTCTGGCGGAGGCGTATCCGTACTATGGCTGGGAGCAAAATGCGGGTTATCCTACCCCGAAGCATCGAGAGGCCATTCGAGCGCACGGTCCCTGTGAGCATCACCGGCTTGGTTTCCGGCTATTGTAATCGGTATCAGTGTTAGTGAAATGCGCTTGTCATCCTGAGCTTACGAAGGACCTTATGTCAGTTGAACGAGTCGTTGGTGCGATGGTCGTTCTGACGTGATAAGGTCCTTCGCAAGCTCAGGATGACAAGCGCATTTCACTAACACTAATATTAACGATTAACCGCCTACTGATCTTTCAGGCGTAGCAAATCGAGGAACAAACTGAAACCGTCGATAGTAGTGGCGCCTTCGCCAAACTTGTCGAAGCTGAGAGGCTTGATGATGTAGCCGCTGACGGCCAGATTCTGGGCCTTCAAACGGTCCGTTTCCAGGTCGGAGGTGGTGGTGATGAACACGTTGAGGCCTACGAATTCGGGGTCGGAGCGAAGCTCTTGCAGTAGTTCCAGCCCGTTCATGCGGGGCATGTTGATATCTAGAATTACAACGCTGGGCTTATCAATGCGGGATTCGCCACTTTCGCCGCGCAGCATATTGAGGGCCTCGCGGCCATTGCGGGCAATGTGCAGCGGCACGGCCACATTGTGTTTGCGCAGTTCGCGCTGGACATTCATAATATCCAGTTGGTCATCTTCAACCAATAGGATACTGGGGGTAGGATCGGCAGACATAAGAAACAAAGTGCTGAGCAATAGAGCCGGTGGGTAACTACATTTAATACGGGAGGTCAGGCGTTTGGATTAGCTAAATTGGTGGGCAGTGCCGGCAGGTCGGCGGTGAGCGTCTGCTTGGCCCAGCTGAAAATGAAGGTAGCACCCGCGCCCTCTGCCGATTCTACCCGGATGGTGCCACCGTGGCGCTCCACAATCTTTTTCACAATAGCCAGCCCCACGCCGGTACTTTCCAGCGTATCGCGCTCCGTGAGGGTCTGAAATATGACGAAAATCCGCTCGTGGTATTCCGGTGCAATGCCAGGGCCATCGTCGGCTATAGCAAAAACATACTGTTTACGATTTTCCTGTATGCTGATGCGGACGTGGCCCGTAGCCGGATGGTCGTGGTACTTTAGGGCATTGCTGATCAGGTTGGTGAACACCTGCTGGAGCGGCACGCGGCTGGTGACGAAGGTGGGTAGGAAAGCCGGCAGCTCCACCTGAAAGCCCGCGGGGGGAGCCAGTGAGTCCACAATTTCCATGAGTAGCTCCCGCACATCTACCCACTCCTCGGGCTGCTGCACCCGACCTATGCGCGCCAAGTCCAGGATGCCGGTAATGAGGTGCTCCATGCGGTGCACGCGGGTACGCATCAGCGCCAGAAACTCGCGGATGTGGGTAGGGAGCTCCTCGGCCATGTCTTCCTCAATCCAGCGCGAGGCGCTTTCAATGCCGCGCAAGGGCGCTTTTAAGTCGTGCGATACCACATACGCAAACTGGTCCAGCTCCTCGTTGCGGCGGGCCAGCTGCGTGATGTTGGTGTCGATGGTGCGGGCCATGCGGTTCAGCGACTGCGCCAGCTCGCTTAGCTCGTCGCGCTGGGTATCGCGCAAGCCAGTACCATAGTCGCCGCTGGCAATCCGGCGGGCCAGCTGCACCATGCTGCCAATGCGCCCCGAAATCTGCCGCACAATATAAGAGGCCCACAGCAGGCTCAGCACGCCCGCCAGCACCGAAATGGCGATGGATAAGATGCGAGCCTGCTGGATGCTGTCCGCGAGCTTCACGCGCTGCTTGGCACGGCTGTCAAATTCCTGTTCGTCGAATTTTTCGAAGAGCACCCTGATCTGATCCACCAACTGTTTGCCCGTTAGGTTGGTCATAAGATTACCGTGGGGCATTTCAAGCAAAAGCCGCTGATCCGCGTTGCGGCGGTGCGCCTCGCGCTTCTCGCTCACCAGCATGTGCGAGTAGTCGGCCCATTGCTGGTACAGGTGCTGCGCCCGCTCGATGCGCCCTTGCTGGGACGAGCCGTTTTCGAGCTGGCTCCGCAGGCGCAGAAACCGGCCCAGCAAATCCCGCTCGCCTTTGTAGTAGGACTCCAGCATTCTCTCGTTGCCAACCAGCAGGTAGCCTCGGAAGCCCGATTCCATATCCACAATACTGCGCAGCAGCAGGGTAGCCTCGGCTGTGATGCGTTGCGACTTTTCGACGCGTTGGGAGTTGCGCAGCACATTGCGCGAGAGCTGGTAGTTGACGGCCACGACCACCGCAAACAGCAGCATCACCACAATAAAACCAGCGAAGAGCTTAGTGGAAAGTTTCAGCTTCATGAATACCACGAACAATCGGACCGCTGGAGCAGCTAAAAAATCGAGCCGTTATTTCTTTGGCGGCGCGCTGCTGGCGGGGGAGCTTCAAAGATAGCAGGATACAAACAGGTGCGGCCCACCGGCCGGAATTGGCTACTTTTGCCCGCGCCTGGCCCCGGCCGGCCCTGGTTTGTCTTTCCATCCTTCTTCTTGTTTTCTCCATGAGCGAAGCTCTCAAGACCGTTGCCCTAAACGATGTGCACCAGCAGCTGGGCGCTAAAATGGTGCCCTTCGCGGGCTTCAACATGCCCGTGCGCTACTCCTCCGACCTCGAAGAACACCGGACCGTGCGCCGGGGCGTGGGCATTTTCGACGTGTCGCACATGGGTGAATTTCGGGTGCGTGGCCCGCAGGCTCTCGACCTCATTCAGCGCGTAACCACCAACGACGCCAGCAAGCTCCAGGACGGCAAAGCGCAGTACTCCTGCCTACCCAACGAGGAAGGCGGCATTGTAGACGACCTATTGGTGTATAAGCTGGCCGACGAAGATTACCTGCTGGTGGTAAACGCCGGCAACATCGACAAGGACTGGGCCTGGATTTCGGCGCGCAATACGGAAGGCGCCGAGCTGGAAAACCAGTCGGAGCAGTGGAGCCTGTTTGCCGTGCAGGGCCCGAAGGCCGCTGCCGCGCTCCAGTCGCTCACCGAAACTGACCTGGCCAGCATTCCTTACTACTCCTTCGTGCAGGGCACGTTGGCAGGTGCGCCCGGCGTCATCATCTCGGCCACCGGCTACACGGGGGCGGGCGGCTTCGAGCTGTATGTGCCCAACGAGTACGCTCAACAGGTATGGGAAGCGGTGATGGAAGCTGGCCAGGAATACGGCATCAAACCCATCGGCCTGGGCGCCCGCGACACGCTGCGCCTGGAAATGGGCTACTGCCTCTACGGCAACGACATCACCGACGAAACCTCGCCCCTGGAAGCCGGCTTGGGCTGGATTACCAAGTTCACTAAAGATTTCACCAACGCCGACGCCCTGAAACAGCAGAAAGCCGAAGGTGTGACGCGCAAGCTGGTAGGCTTTGTGATGGACGGCCCCGGCATTCCGCGCAGTCACTACGAGCTAGTGAACGAGGCCGGTGAGAAAATCGGGGAGGTGACTTCCGGCACTCAGTCGCCCTCGCTCAGCAAAGGGGTAGGGCTGGGCTACGTGCAAACGGCTTACAGCCAGCCCGGTAGCCAGGTTTTTGTGCTGGTGCGCGGCAAGCAATTGCCAGCTACCGTCACCAAGTTGCCCTTTGTATCGGGCACGGAAGCGTAACGAATATTGAACGGACGAGGGTAGGGGCGCCTTGCAGGCGCCCTCTGCTGCTTGCAGGTACTGTGTAATACCGCTGCTTCGCCTCGTCGATACCGGGCGCCAGCAAGGTGCCCCTACGAATGCCAACGTATGCCAAATCTGGATATTTGTTTTTCGCCCGACCTGCTGCCGCTCTATGACCTGCGTGGTCGGATAGCAGTGGTGGTAGATATTTTGCGGGCTACTTCCAGCATCGTTACGGCGCTGGCACAGGGCGTCGCCCACTTGGTGCCCGTTGAGACGCTGGAAGAATGCAGGGCGCTGGCCACACAGGGCTACCTCACGGCCGCCGAGCGCGACGGCGTGCAGGCAGAAGGAGTTGATCTGGGCAACTCACCCTTCGGCTACCTCGACGGGGTAGTGCCGGTGCAAGGCCGCTGTGTGGCCATCACTACCACCAATGGCACCCGCGCCATGCACCTGTCGCGCGCAGCCGACGAGGTAGTAGTAGGGGCCTTCCTGAATGTGGGAGCCGTGGCTGATTTCCTGCGCCAGCAGGGTAAGGATGTGGTAGTGGTATGCGCCGGCTGGAAAGGCCAGTTTTGCCTTGAAGACACGCTGTTTGGCGGCGCCCTGGCCGCCCGCCTCGCCCAGGACTTTGACGTAACCAGCTCCGACGCTACCCTGGCCGCTCTCGATTTGTGGGAAAAAGCCAGCCCCAACGTAGCCGCCTACCTCCTGAAATCGGCCCACGTGCGCCGTCTTAATCGCCTCGAAGCCCACAAAGACATGGAGTTCTGCGTGCGCCAGGATGAATATGACTTAGTGCCCGTGTGGCGAAATGGTGAAATTGTGAGCTTGTGAAGTTGTGAAGTTGAAGTAAGCTTGTGAGTTGTGCGTAAAGAGAGCAGCTGTCATCCTGAGCCTGCGAAGGACCTTATGCCAGTTGAACGAGTCGTTGGTACGTCTATCGTTCTGGTATGAGAAGGTCCTTCGCTCTGCTCAGGATGACAGCCGCTCTCTTTACGCACAACTCACAAGCTTACTTCAATTTCTCATTCTCCTTGTGACGCGTTGCGTCGCGCTTCGTTTTTTTGTCGAGGTTCTGTTGTAGGGCTTCGGTTAGGTTGACGCCCGTTTGGTTGGCCAGGCAGATAACCACGAACAGCACATCGGCCAGCTCATCTGCCAGCACTTTGTCTTTGTCGGATTCTTTGAACGACTGCTCGCCGTACTGCCGGGCAATAATGCGAGCCACTTCGCCTACCTCTTCCGTCAGCATCGCCATATTGGTCAGCTCGTTGAAATAGCGTACACCAGTGGTCTGAATCCATTGGTCGACGGTTTGCTGGGCTTCTTCGATGGTCATAGGCGGTAAGTGGTGAGATAGTGAAATGGTGAGTGGTGAGTGGTGAGTTTGACGTTCTGTCGGCGCAAGTTGCGCAAACTGTTTGTCAGAACGTAAAACTCACCACTCACCATTTCACCTCTCACCATCTCACCGCTCCAGCACAATGGTAACGGGGCCGTCATTCACCAAGGCTACCTGCATATCGGCGCCGAACTCGCCGGTAGGTACAGGCTGACCCAGCAGGGTAGTGAGTAGCTGCACAAATTGCTCGTAGAGCGGCACGGCCACGGCTGGTGGCGCGGCACCTATATAGCTGGGGCGCGTGCCTTTGCTGGCGTCGGCCAGCAGCGTAAACTGGCTGACTACCAACACCTGCCCGCCCACATCCTGCACCGAGCGGTTCATTTTGCCTTCTTCGTCGGAGAAAATGCGCAGTTGCACCAGCTTGCGAGCCACCCAGTCGAGGGTAGCGGCCGAGTCGGTGGGGGCGAAGCCTGCCAGTACCAGCAGGCCGGGGCCAATCTCGCCGGTCAGGCGGCCTTCTACGGTCACACGAGCCTCGCGGACCCGCTGTACTACTACGCGCATAAGCAGAAGAAACAAGGAAAGATATGCCGTACTTCGCGGGGCATCCTTCCGGCATGGCTGATTTTACCCCCGCGAAATACGACAATCCATCCCGAACAGCTACGCTGGCGTGGCTGCTGCCTACGTGGCTCTTGGTGCTGGCCGTGCGTCTGCCCGGCCTAGCCGGCATGGCCCTACCCGACTACGACTCGGTGCGCAACTGGCAGATTGTGCAGGAGCTAACCCGCGGCGACCTGCATCATTTATTCTACCACGCCAGCCCCGGCTTCTACCTGCTCTTTGCGCCCGTGGCGGCGTTCCACCCCGATTTTCATTACTATCTGTATCTGAATGCGCTACTGTCGACGGTGGCGGTAGGTATGTTGGCTGTGGTGGTAGGGCAGATGGTGCAGTTGCGCCCACCCGAAATGGCGCTGCTCACGCTGCTTATTGGCACTAGTACCTTCCTTACCTTTGCCGCCCGCGACTTCACCATGAACTCGGTGATGCTGTTGACTTTCGTGGGCCTACTGCACGCCTATTACCGGCGGCTGCAACGCCCCTCGCGCCAAACCTTGCTAACGGCTGCCGTGTGGCTGGCCTTGGGGCTGTGTTTCAACTACAAATTTCTGTTTTGCCTACCCATTCTGGCTGTGCTGGAATGGCGGGCAGCCGACGGCCTGCTGCGCCAGCCGGGCCACATTGGCCGGGTGCTGCTGGTACTGGCGGCACCCTACCTGCTGTTTGGGGTAGTTGGCTGGGTAGGAGGCCTGCCGTGGTGGCGCTGGCCAGCTACATATTATGGTATCTTGTTTCCATCGGCCAGTAATTCAGCGGGCCGGGCCGGCAATTTTCGCCTCGATTTGCTGTACTATCCCCATTATCTGGTAACGTTTGAGTCGCCGGTGCAATGGTTGGGTCTGCTGGCGTTTCCGGTGGTGTTCTGGCGGGTGCTGCGCGCTGGCTGGCAGCATCCCAACGCGCTTTTCTACTTGGCTGTGTGGGCGTACTGCTTCCTTGGTGGCTTCTCGTTGCTATTGAAAGCGCCGCGGGGCCTGCTCTTTGCCTACGGCCTGTTTGCGGCGTTGGGCTTCTTGGTCCTGCGTCACTTGCTGCGCCAGCGCTTGGGTTGGCTGACGGCGGCTGTAGGCGTGGCCGTGTTAGGCAATATGATCCAGATTCAACAAGAAATCTATGCCTACACTGCTACCAGCTACCCGGCAGCGGCGCAATGGCTCCGGGCGCACCACAGCCATAAAACCGTGAGCACCGTAGGGCTTTCCCTGGCGCCCTACCTCGCTCCCGATTCCCTGAAGATTATCACCGACGAAAAACAGCTGCCTACCCTACGCAAGCGCCGTTACCAGTACGTCGTGCTCGATGCCTATTGGCGCGTCACCGGTATTGCGCATTTCGATTCGTTGCGGCGCCAGCGGCCGTTGGCGACGTGGCGCGAGCCGTTGCTCACGTCGCCCCTGCTTTTTCTGGAGCACTCCGAGTTCAGCGGCATCGACTACCCCGAAACCATGCGCCGTCAACAAGCTGCCGCCCGCGACACGGCACAGCTGGCGGTGTTTGAAATGAGTGAGGGTAGGAGGGTAGGAGGGTAGGGCCGTCACACTCGCTCGGCTATACCGAGTGAGCTCTATGCTTGAAGGGCTTTGCCCCGAACCCGTTCGTGACTCTTGAACGAACCGGACGCCAGGCAGACGCACGCAGCAGAGCTGCTTGGGCGTAGGCCTCACTCGGCATAGCCGAGCGAGTGCGGCGTTACCCAGTCACTCTTTTACCGCATTATCTTCAAGCTATCCAGCGTGTGCTGGTAGCGGCGAGCATTCTGTTTGTGCTCTGCGAAGGTTTCGGCAAAATCAGAATAGCCGCTTCGGTCGGGGCGGGCGCAAAAGAACAGGTACTGGTGAGCCGCTGGGCGCAGTACCGCATCCAGGCTCTGGCGGTTGGCGGAGGTGATGGGGCCGGGCGGCAAGCCCGCGTGCTTGTAGGTGTTGTAGGGCGAGTCAACCAGCTTATCCTTATTCAGCACCCGCTTCACCCCAAAGTTACCAATAGCCCAAAGCAGGGTAGGGTCGGCTTGCAAGCGCATACGTCTGCGCAGGCGGTTGAGGTACACCCCGGCAATGACGGGTTTGTCCTGTGGCATGGCGGTTTCGCGTTGCACAATGCTGGCCAGCACATGCACCTGGGTAGGCGAAAGGCCCAGCGAGTCGGCCTGCCGGCGCCGTTGGGCATTCCAGAACCGCCGGTGCGTGGCCGCCGCTGAGTCCAGAAACTGCCGTGCCGAGGTGTTCCAAACCAGCCGGTAGGGGCCGGGTAGGAATAGCGTCAGCACGGTGGTGGTGTCGAGCTGATATCGTTGTTGTAACCACCCATTGTCCTGCAAAAGTCGCCGGAGCGCCGTGGAATCAGCTTCCAACTGCCTGGCTATTTGCCGGACTAGCTGGGGCTTATACTTGAAGGCATTCAACTGGAAATCAACGGTGTCCTGCTCACCCCGTAGGAGTTTATCGAGTAAAGCGTTGTTGCCGAGACCAAAATCGAGGCGGTAGCGGCCGGGGCGGATGTGGGCCGGGTAGCCGCGCCGCTGGGCCAGCCAGGCAAAGGTACCGGGCTCGTGCAGCAGCTCCTGCCGCCGCAGCGTATCCAACACCGCCTCAAACGGCGCCCCCGTGTGGATATACAGGTAGGCCGGCCCCAACGGCGAAGCCACCACGTTGGGCTTGCGCCACACCCGCCACCAGGCGTAACCACCGGCCAGCGCCAGCAGTATTCCTACGCCAAGCAACGCAAATACCACCCGCCAGCGCAAGCGGGCAGAAGCAGAAGTTTCTGTCATCAACACAAAGATAAAACACAAAAAAGCCCGGCGCGAACCGGGCTTTATGGGGAGTGGCTGTAGCCTTCGAAGGTCTACAATTACGACTACACCTATTGAAAAGGGGTAGCAATACTGTCGTACGGCAACTGATGTTGCGCCGCCGTATCGCGCAGAATGGCTCGTTGCCAAGGTCGCAGAGCCTGTTCGGCGCCCTGCTCAATGATGTCGGATATTAATCGGTTCGATAGCACAAGATTGGCCACGTAGCTGTTGATGTCTTCCATAATAAACGTTTTTAGCTGCAATAGCAGTTGCTCACGGGTATCGGCACGGGCAGCTTTCTCCCCACTCAAGCGCCGCCGAAACGGGAAGCGGCGCTGTTCGGGGGGGAGCGTGGGCTCGGGCACTGGCACAAACACATCGGGTAGGAAGCCGGCCAGCTGGTCGAGGTAGGGCGTGCGCTTCAGCTCGGGGTGCAGGCCACGGGCAGCTTTCCACTCCTCCAGCGTGCGGGGCGTATCGCGGGCCAGCTCGGCCAGCCGGTCATTGGCAAATACCATATACGGCGGCCGATCAATCTGCCGGGCAACTTGGTCGCGCAACAAGTATAAGTCGCGGAACAAAGGCATTTCAGGGGGGAGGATGCGGTACTTGCCGGCCATGCGCAGGTAGGGCCGCTCGTCGCGGGTGTAGCGCACGTCCTCCAGGGCAGCGTTTTCCTCGTCGGCCCAGTGCGTGCGGTCTAGCGCTGCCAGCTTGTCGCGTAGGCGGTCGGCCAGCTCAAACAGATAGAGCACGTCGTTGGCGGCATACTGCTTCTGAGCGTCGGTAAGGGGGCGCTTCAACCAGTTCGACTTCTGCTCACCTTTGTCTACCTCAATACCCAACTCGCTCTGGATCAAACGGCCCAGGGAGATATTGTTGTCTGCCTCGGCGAGTAGCGTATACTGCACGCTGGTGTCGGTGATGTGGCGTACGTGCACACCGTACAGCTCATCAAGCAGCAAAATGTCCGACTTACAGCTGTGAAACACCTTTTCTATGGCCGGGTCACGCAACAGCTCCCAAATCGGTTCTAACTCATGCGCAGGGTTGGTAAGCGGCAACGGGTCGATGAGGTAGACGGTGTGGCCATCAAAAAGCTGGATCAGCGCCAGATTGCGACCATAGCGGTGGCGCATGTCGTCAAACTCCAAGTCGATGGCAATGCGAGGCTGGTTGTGGAGGGCGGCGGCGCATTGTTGCACCTCGGTAGCCGTAGTGAGGTATTGAATGGAGGACATTGGGTAAGCTAAACTAGCGCAATAGACACCAACTGTAGCGGAAAGGGCTACCGGGTAAAGGTAGGAAGCACAACTGGCAATGTCAGTAAATTGTGAAATACCTTCAAGCAGATCAGCCGAAAGGAAGAAAGAACTTTCTAGGGAAGGGGATTAGCTAACTATTTATTTGTTAAAGTAAGTGCTTGATTTAAAAAGAGCTGGTACTATACTCTGAACGATTTGTAACAATTACATAGTAGTGAAAATTAGCTTAAAGTATAAAAAATAATTTTTGGCTTATAGATTTGTATTCCCCACCCTATTACTCTGCCCCCCTTGCTATTATATTAGTAGTAGAGGAAAGCACTGAATTTATAATTCAGCGAAAGAAAGAACACAGGAGAATAGCTATGCGCAGCTGAGTAACAGTTGTGTATAGTATGTGATGCTATCCACTGAATCAGAGCGCTACAGGGATTCAAACTGAAAGCTTTTGTAACGACAGCATAGCTGGTTGTATGCTGTCGCGTTGATGTACATTTTATTTAACCAACTCTTAGGGACACTACATGAGACAGAAACTTTTACTAACTCTGGTATGGGCCTTGTTGCTGACTACGGCAGCCTGGGCACAGACACGTGCCGTGAGTGGCCGTGTAGTAGGGCCGGATGGCGCCGGTATACCGGGCGTTACGGTGCTGGAGCAAGGCACAACAAATGGCGTCAGCACGGGCGGTGAGGGCAACTATACTCTTACCGTGCAACCCAATGCCATCTTGGTATTCAGCTCCATTGGCTACATAGGCCAAACGATACCCGTGGGTGCCCAGTCCATTATCAATGTGACCTTGAGCAACAACGAAACGTTGCTGAGCGAGGCGGTAGTGGTAGGCTACGGCAGCCAAACCAAAGCTGACTTGACTGGTGCCGTAACGCAGCTGACAGCCAAAGACGTGGAAAACACGCCGGTAGTAAGCTTCGAGCAGGCCATCCAGGGCCGCACGCCGGGCGTTACTATCAACCAAACGTCGGGTAAGCTGGGCGCAGGTCCACAAATTCGGGTGCGGGGCTCCTCGTCGGTAACAGCTTCCAATCAGCCGCTCTATGTAATCGACGGTATTCCAGTAACGTCGCAGGACGTTAG
Source organism: Hymenobacter citatus (assembly GCF_014333615.1). Classification (GTDB taxonomy): domain Bacteria; phylum Bacteroidota; class Bacteroidia; order Cytophagales; family Hymenobacteraceae; genus Hymenobacter; species Hymenobacter citatus. The sequence goes on from NZ_JACSCY010000004.1 coordinate 263,178, forward strand.
CTCGGATACGGAGCCGCTGAACCCGCTGGCTGATCTGAACCCAAATGATATTGAGTCGATTACTATCCTGAAAGATGCTTCGGCATCCGCCATCTATGGTTCGCGCGCGTCCAATGGGGTGATATTAGTGACTACGAAGAAGGGACGCGAAGGGCAGACAAAGGTGAATGTGGGCTATTATGTGGGCACCAGCACTGCCACACACAAACGTAAGTTCCTGAACGCTGCTCAGTATAAGGAGCTGTTTGCGGAAGCTGCCACCAACGTGGGGTATACCAATCCGGCCGATGCATTTACTGAAAACGGTCTGGACTATAACTCACCCTATGATGAAAACTGGGTGAATGCCGGGCTACAACGGGGTAGAGTATCGCAGTACGATTTCAACGTAAGCGGTGGCGATGCCAAAACACGCTTCTACTTAAGTGCTACTTACAATGATCAGAAAGGTATCATTATCTCAAACCGCTACCGCCGGGGTAGTGCCCGCCTGAATCTGGATCATAGCATCAGCGATAAGCTAAAAGTTGGATTGAATTTATCGTTAACCCGCTCATATAACAATCGGGTGCCAGAAGATAATGCTTTCTCCAACCCTATCCAGTTGAATGCTCTGCCTCCCATACAGCCTAAGTATGATCCGGTCACGAATCTTTTGAACCCGGCTACGTTGTATTATAACAACTTGCAGGATCTGGAGTATGGTCGTAACACAGCTGGTACTTATCGTTCTTTCAGCACCGCTTACCTCACGTATCAGCCCGTGAAAGGCTTGTCGCTTCGGACTGAAACAGGCGCTGACTTCCTTAACCTAAACGAAGAATTGTATCGGGCAGCAGGTACGCAAGATGGCGGCAACTCAGGCTACGGCTATAGCAACCAAGTGCAGGTGGTGAATTATACCACCAACAACACAGCAACGTACAACAAGGTCCTCAATGAGGATCATAGCATTGAAGCTTTGGTTGGTTTCTCCTTCCAAAAGTCGAATACGCAGCAGACCTCAGCCGAGGGCCGGGGTTTCCCGAATGCCGAGTTTCAGAAGGTAGCTAGCGCCGCTATCAAAACTGCTGGTAGCATTTCGTCGGCAAATGACTTCTCCTTTATTTCATATTTCGGCCGTCTCAACTATTCCTTCCGGAATAAATATCTGTTGTCGGGTAGCGTACGGCGCGACGGCTCCTCTCGCTTCGGTAACAATAATCGGTACGGCACTTTTGGAGCCGGCTCCGTAGGCTGGTTGATTACGGAGGAGAGCTTCTTGCAAGACAATTCCGTTGTAAATTTCCTGAAGCTGCGTGCTAGCTACGGCATCACGGGTAATGCTGAAATTGGTAACTACGCTTCCCGGCGCCTGTTCTCAGCTATTTTCTACGCCGACCAAGCGGGCATTCAGCCGGGTACTACAGTTGGCAACCCCAACCTATCGTGGGAAACAACGGGTCAGGTAGATGTAGGCCTGGAGTTTGGCTTCCTGAACAATCGTATTTCGGGTGAGGTAGACGTATACCAGAAAGACACGCGCGATTTGCTGCTCAATCGTCAACTGCCTTACATCAATGGCTATTCAGTGATAACAGAAAACGTTGGTAACCTGCGTAACCGTGGTTTGGAAATTGCCCTGAATGGCTTGGTGATTGATAAAGAGGTGAAATGGAATGTAGGGGGTAACATCTCGTTCAACCGCAATAAAATCACCGACCTGGTAGACCCCATTATTGCAGGTGGCAACACGCTGGCACAGGTTCGTGAGGGCCAACCTATCGGGGTGTTCTGGGGCGTGAAATACGCCGGAGTAGATCCGGATAATGGCGATGCATTGTACTATACGTCGGAGGGAACGACAACCAACGTTTACTCGCAGGCATCGCAGCAGAAGCTGGGTAATCCTAATCCAAAGTTCACAGGCGGTATTACCAGCTCCGTTACATGGAAAGGCTTCGATTTTAGCCTGTTAGGACAGTTTGTGTACGGCAACGACATCTACAACACGGCTGGTGTGTATCAGTCTGTGAATGCCAACTATTTTGATAATCAAACAGTTGACCAATTGCGGCGCTGGCAGAATCCTGGCGATGTGACGAACGTGCCCCAGGCCCGCTTGTATGAGCCCAATGGTACGCAAGTGTCGTCGCGTTGGGTGACGAGTGGCTCGTTCCTGCGCGGTAAGAACTTCACCTTAGGCTACACTCTCCCGGACTATCTGATGAACAAAGGGTTTGCCCGAACGGCCCGTATCTACGTATCGGCGCAGAATTTATTCACCATCACCAATTACGATGGGTATGACCCAGAGGTGAATACGGCCACGTTTGGTGGTGCCAATTACATACTAGGCCACGATTTCTACACCCCACCACTGGCTAAAACGCTGCTGATAGGTGTGAATGTGGGCTTTTAATCACTGTAGTCTTTTGAAGAATGAAAACGATATTATCACGTTCAGTTATAGCCTTAACGTTGGGCGTAGCTTTTACCCTAAGCTCCTGCGAGAAGCAGCTCGACCTGGAGCCACCGCAATCCGTGGATGCTGCTACTGCCCTCGACTCAGAGTCGAAGGTAGGCAGCGCCGTATTGGGCTTATACGCCAAGTTTGATGACCCAAGCCTGTATGGAACGCAATTGATTCTCATACCGGATATCTTGGGTGGCAACGGTGTTGTGGCATGGCAGGGTTCTTTCACCACGTACCGCGACCTGCTGAATCGGACGACAACTAATCTAAATGGGCTAGCAGAATCCACTTGGCGCGGTGCGTACCAAGCCATTAACCAGGCTAACTTGGTGATTAATGCTCTGGGTGTGGTAGAAAGCCGCCAGCTAAAAGCGCAATACGAGGGCGAAGCACGCTTTGTGCGGGCCGATATGCTGTTTGAGTTAGTACGCTTGTACGGCAAACAGTACAACGCAAGCACTGCCTCCTCCGATCTGGGGGTACCAATCAGCCTTACAGCCAATCAAACCCAGGAAGAAGCCGCCACCGATCTGCCACGTGCTACGGTAGCAGAGGTTTACGCGCAGGTAATAACTGATTTACAAGCAGCCATTACGCTGTTGCCGGAAGACAACGGATTTCGGGCTTCTAGCTATACAGCCAAGGCCTTATTGGCGCGGGTGTACTTGCAGCAAGGCAATAGGGACGCAGCTGGCGCTCAGGCCGATGAGGTAATCAAGAATAGCGGCAAAGCACTTTCTCCTACCCTTGTAGCCGTATTCAGAAACCGAAATTCAGCCGAATCGCTTTTCGAAATTCAGCAAAACGACCAGAACAACGCGGGAACAGCCAACAACGGTTTAGCAACTCTCTACGCAAACATCGATCAGTTAGGGAGGGGTGACGTGCGTGTTACAGAAGACTTTGCAGCGCAGTACGAGGATAGCGACGTACGAGGCACTGATTTTGAAACGTTCAATCTAACCCGGAAGCTCATCTATGTTGGTACTGGCCCAACACGAGCGCCTGATCTATTGCGCTCTGGGAAATGGGTCTCGTACGGTCAAAACATCCCCGTTATACGACTGGCTGAGATGTACTTGATTCGTGCAGAAGCCGCTTTTTATGCTGGTAACCAGTCTGCGGCGCTAGCTGATGTAAATACGATTCGCGCGCGCTCAGGAGCTACTCCATTGACCACCATCACCGCAGAAGATATTCTGCGTGAGCGGCAGCTCGAACTTGCCTTCGAAGGCGTTCGTTTACACGATCTGAAGCGCACAGGCACCAGTATAGTCTACACCAATGCCAGCAATGGTGCTACTGTTACCGTAGCAAGTGATAGTCCACGCTTGGTGTTGCCGATTCCACAACGGGAAATCAACGTGAATCCATTATTGGTGCAAAACCCTAGCTACTAAATGTAGGGAGTTGTTTTAAGCAAAGAAGGGGCCGTTGCAACTCACGCAATGGCCCCTTTTCTATATAAAATAGTTGCTTGTTATTCGGTTTCCTCCTCCTCGTCTTCCTCCTGCGTGAAGTCCAGTTCCCGAGCTAGCTCTAGCGCCTCCGCCATCAGTTCGTCCATACCGGCGATGGAGTCTGCTTCCAGTGTTTCGCCGAAGAGGTTGAGCAACTGCTCGCCCTGCTCGTTCACGTAGAGGTTGGAGTAGAGGCGGTCGAATAGCTTGCCTTCCTTGGTAACAATAGCGTCTATTTCTTTGGTGGAGCCGGCGCGTAGGGCGCGGTGCATCAGGTCCAGTACGGCGCGGCTGTCGGCGTGGTCGCCCAGGTCAGCCAGCAGCTTCATGAGGGCCATGGCTACAGCTAAGCGCACCCGTTCGAAGCGAAAGGAAAGCTCGGGCCGGCTAGCGCGCTCCAAGTCTTGGTAAGCAGCTAAGGTAGGCTTGCTGAGGTAGCGGGTGGCATCGGCCGAATCGGGAAAGGCCTGATGCAGAAGCTGGTTGTAGGTGGTAGCACTCATAGGGAGGGTAGGGGTAAACTAAAGAATGAAGCTGAACAGGCAGCGGCTAAAATGGCGCGATCATGTAACCCCAGTGCCCAAAGATACGATTGCTACTAGGTTGCTGGCCGCAGCAGGTTGTCTGTGTTATGCAATAGCGGCTGGCTTTTAGTACACTCATACATCCTACGCACATGACGCACAAACAGAAATGGTTGCTTTTCGCTCCGGCTGGATTACTAGTGGTTGGCTTCGGCAGCTGTCTGATACAATGGGCCGCTAAAATGAAAGAGGATGAGGCTCCTACCACGCAATGGCTGGGGGCTGGTACAGTGGCCCTCGGAGTATTCAACGCTGGGTTGAGCCTGTTGGGGCGTGGCATCGTGGAAAACGCGCTCTACGAGATTCGGGAAAAAGGACCCTCTGCCGTAGCAGTTGACAGTATTGCACCGGCCATGTTCGTGGAATAGCCGATACGTTTCGTCATACTAGCATACCCTGTAGACAAGCCGATTTCCTACCCTATGATCGGGTAGGAAATCGGCTTGTTTGCTTGTACAAAGCACAGCTGTTTGCAGACCTGATACCGAAAGAGTGCCGTCAACGCTATATTCGATTCTCCGAACCGTTTTACCCGCCTACCTATTCTCTTTCAATGACAAAATTCTTCTCACCGCTTAGCTGGCTGTTGGGTTTTCTACTGCTAACCAGCGCTGTCGGCTATGCTCAACTGCCTGCTGCTCCGGCCGAGGGGCCACTACTCACGCCCGCGCAGTTTCTAGGGTATCCATTGGGCTCGCACTTCACGCCGCATGCGCAGCTATTGCGCTATGTAGCGCACGTGGTGGCGCATACACCCAACGGGATGCGCCTGCAACAATATGGTAGCACCTACGAGCGTCGCCCGCTGGAAGTGGTGCAAGTGGCTTCATCTGCCAATCTACAACGCCTAGATGCCATTCGGCAGAGCAATCTGCGCCGGGCTGGTTTGGCAGAGGGCACAACCGATGCCGCGCAGCCGGGCATTGTGTGGCTGAGCTACAACGTGCATGGTAACGAGGCGGTATCATCGGAAGCGGTGATGCAGGTGCTCTACGACCTGGCCAACCCCCAGGACCAGCAGATGCAGCAGTGGCTGCAAAACACAGTGGTGCTGGTTGACCCCTGCGTGAATCCCGATGGCCACGACCGGTATGTGGAGTGGTACAACCGCGTGGCTGGGCAGCCCACTAACGCCTCGCCCTACGCCTGGGAGCACCGGGAGCCGTGGCCGGGTGGCCGGCCTAATCACTATTACTTCGACCTGAACCGCGACTGGGCCTGGCAAACTCAGCAGGAAAGCCGCCAGCGTATTGCGCTCTACACCCAGTGGCTACCCCAGGTGCACGCCGATTTTCACGAGATGGGCGTCGACAATCCGTACTACTTCTCGCCGGCGGCTAAGCCGTTTCACGAGGATATTACCGAGTGGCAGCGGCAAATGCAGGATGCCATTGGCGACTACAACCGCCAGGTGTTCGACAAAAATAACTGGCTCTACTTCACCCGCGAGGTGTACGACCTATTTGCGCCTACCTACGGCGACACGTGGCCGAGCTTCAACGGTGCCATCGGCATGACCTACGAGCAAGGCGGCTCGGGTAGGGCTGGTGTGCGCATTGCCCGCACCGAGGGCGACACACTCACGCTCACGCAGCGCATCAGCCACCACCACGCAGCCAGCCGTGCTACTATTCAGGCCACGGCCGAGCGCCACGATAAGCTGCTCAGCGAGTTTCAACAATACTTTACGAACGGTCGCACCAAGCCCCGGGGTATGTACAAAACCTTCGTGATGGCGGGTTCCTCCGACCCCGCTCAGCTTCGCGCCCTCATGGAGTACCTGGAGCGCCAACAGATCCAATATGGCTATGCCAGTCGCCGGGCGCGGGTACGCGGCTACAGCTACGATACGGGCAAAGAAGAGGTAATGGAAGTGCAACCGCGGGACGTGGTTATTAGCATGTATCAGCCCAAATCGACGCTGGTGAAAGTGCTGTTTGAGCCTCAGCCAGTACTGGAAGACTCGCTTACGTACGACATCACGGCCTGGGCCTTGCCCTATTCGTTTGGCTTGAAAAGCTATGCATTGAAGGAGCGCCTGTCAGATGTCAGTAATCAGTTGTCAGGGAGAAATAACCCCACAAATCAGCAACTCACACCTGGCACTTCACAACCCACAACGGATAAACCTTACGCCTACCTCAGTCGCTGGACCAACCAGCACGACGTGCAGTTTCTGAGTCAGTTGCTGCAAGCCAAGGTGAAGGTGCGGGTAGCCGAAAAGGCATTTGAGGCGGGCGGGCAGCAATACGCGCCTGGCACGCTGGTGATTACCCGAGCCGGTAATGAGGCCATGGGTTCCAAGCTCGACCAAGTGGTACGTGCACAGGCAGACTCGGCGCGGGTAACCGTGCAGGCTGTGCAAACCGGCTTCTCTACCACCGGCAGCGACTTAGGTTCCAGTTCGGTGCGCTTCATAGGGCAGCCTACCGTGGGCGTGCTGGCTGGCGAGGGTATCAACCCCGGCGCGTTTGGAGAGGTATGGCATTTCTTCGAACAGCAAATTCACTACCCCCTTACGGTGCTAGGTACCAGCTACATCAACAGTGTACCCCTGCAGAAATTCGACGTGCTGATCTTGCCGGATGGTAACTACGCCGATGTGTATTCTGATCGTGGCCTGGAAGCATTAAAAACCTGGGTACGGGCCGGCGGCAAGCTCATTGCACTGGAAGGTGCCGCCCACTTCTTGGCCGATAAAAAAGACTTCCTGCTGAAAACTAAGGCTGCCGACAGTGCTGCCGCCAAAAAAGGCAACCCCTACCAACAGCTCCGTCGCTACGCCGATGCCGAGCGCACGCAGTTGCAGGAGCAGGTGCAGGGCAGCGTCTACCGTGTGCAATTGGATAATACGCATCCGCTAGCGTTCGGCTATGGTTCTTCGTATTTCGCCCTGGTGCGCAACCCACTCAATTATCATTTCCTGGGCGATGGAGGCTGGAACGTTGGCGTGCTCAAAAAAAATAGTTACGCAGCTGGTTTTACGGGTGTGCAGGCCCGCCGGCAGTTGGTCGATACCTTCGTGCTGGGCACGCAGGAGATGGGTAGGGGCCAAGTGGTGTACATGGCTGATAACCCGCTGTTCAGGGCTTTCTGGCAAGGCGGTAAGCTACTGTTCAGCAACGCCGTATTTCTGGTAGGGCAGTAGAAGGCCGAGCCATATAGGTAAAACAAAAAATCCCCGCCGAGTCCGGCGGGGATTTTTATTCTGCACCTAGTGGGGTGCTACGTACAATTCAGATTAGAAGGTCTTGTCGGCTTGTTTCTCAACAGCGTTAGCGCCCTTTTTAACACCACGCTTGGTTTTGCGGGCAGCCTTCTTGGCGAAGTCGCCGGTGGCTTCAGCGCCTTCTTTCACGCCGTGTTTGGTTTTGCGACCAGCTTTTTTGGCAAAATCACCAGTGGCTTCGGCGCCAGTTTCTACGGCATTAGCCGTTTTTTTAGCGCCTTTTTTCACTACATGACCAGTTTTCTCAGCGCCGGTTTCCACACCTTCCTTAGCGTCGTGGATGACCTCACCCGCTCTGGAGCGTTCTTCTGTGGTGGTAGTGGTAGTTTGTGTGGTAGTCTGGGCAAAAGCGGCCGATGAAAGGGCCACGGTAGCTATGAGCAAAAGAAACTTTTTCATGATGTCAGAGGGAAAATAGATGTCTTTCCTCTATACGATTCGTGTGAAAATGGTTGCCTTTGCGTGCAATCTTCTGGCCACCGCACGGCCAACTCAGGCATTTGGAAGCAGCAGCGAGCTGTCGCCGTAGCTGAGAAAACGGTAGTCGTGGGCTAAGGCATGGTCGTAGACGCGTCGCCAGTCGGAGCCCAACAAAGCGGCTACCAACAGCAGCAAGGTGCTTTCGGGTTGATGAAAATTGGTGACGAGGCCCTGTGCCAACCGGAAGGTATAGCCTGGTGCAATCAACAACTGGGTGGTAGCGTGCAAGGTATCTGTCTGGTGCTGGTCGAGGTAGGCGAGCAAAGCACGCAGGGCTTCTTCCAGGGTAGGGGTAGGCGCGGGCTGATACGGCTCCCATTGGGTAAGGTGCAATGCTGCCAAAGCCACCTCGGGCTGGCGCACTAGCTGCGCCCCCAGCCAGAACAGGCTTTCCAAAGTGCGCAAGCTAGTAGTACCCACTGCAATAACCGGCCGCGGTGCGTGCGCGAGCAGCTGGTGAAGAAAGTCGCGCTCCACGCTGATAGGCTCGGCGTGCATGGGATGGTCGGCCATGTGGTCGGCCTTCACCGGCTGGAAGGTGCCCGCGCCCACATGCAGCGTTACGGTAGCCCGCTGAATGCCGCGGGCATCCAGTTCAGCCAGCACTGCATCAGAGAAATGCAGGCCCGCGGTGGGGGCCGCTACAGCCCCTTCGTGGGCCGCGTACACGGTCTGGTAGCGCACGGCATCCAGGTCCGTATCGGCGCGGTTGAGGTAGGGCGGCAACGGTAGGTGGCCGGCCGCACGCAGCACCTCGGCAAAGGGTAGGGTAGGGGGCGTCCAGTGGAAGGCAATCAGCGAGTAGCCATCGGCTACCTCTCGCCGCTCCGCCGTGAGCAACGCTGTTTCACCATCTACCTGAAACTCCACCTGTACCGGTCCGGATTTCCAGCGTTTGCCGTTGCCTACCAGGCATTTCCAAACGCAGCTGCCGGTTTGCTGCATAGCAGGCTCAATAGCGCGGTGCGGAGCCACCGGTTCCAGACAAAACAGCTCTACCACGCCGCCCGTGGGCTTGTGTGCAAACAGACGTGCCCGCACTACCTTGGTATCGTTAAACACCAGCAGCGCATCGGCCGGTAGCTCGGCGGGTAGGGTGTGAAAGCGTTGGTCGGTGATGCGGCCCTGGCGATATATCAGCAGGCGCGACTGGTCGCGGTGCGCGAGAGGCTCCGGCGCAATGCGCTCCGGTGGCAGCTGATAGGTGAAATCCTGAATGGAAAGCTGGCGCGGGTCGGGGGTAGAGGCAGCGGACATTCTGCAAAGGTCTGCAATCAAGGGGCTATGAGCAATGCTCCGCAACTGGCTACTACCACGCATGCAGCTACAGGCGCTTGCGCGTCAACTACTTTGCTCTCCGAAAAAACATTAAGTGCTGTTGAGGTAGGGCTTCTATACTTTCCACAAACTCTAGCCCTACCGCCGCCATTTCTTTGCGGGCCTGGTCGATGCTAAGCTTATGCAAGCGTTTAATAGGTACGCTTGGGTCTTCGGCGCGGTACTCCACCAAAGCCACCCTACCCGTTGGGGTAAGCGAGGCGCGCACGGCACGCATCATCTCACGCGGATAGTCAAACTCGTGGTAGGCATCCACAAGCAGCACCAGATCAACCTGATTGGTAGGGAGGTTGGGGTTTTGCGTGGTGCCCTTTACGGCCTCCACATTGGTGACGTGCTGCTTAGCTTTATTCTGCTGAATAGCGGTCAACATTTCGGGCTGAATATCCACGGCCAGCACTTTGCCCTGTGGCACCAGTGGTGCCATTCGAAAGGTGAAGTAGCCCGTGCCAGCTCCTAAGTCGGCCACTACGTCGGTGGGCTTTAGTTGTAGCTCGCGCAGCAAAATATCCGTTCCTTCTTCCTGGCTGCGGTCGGGGCGCTCCAACCAGTCGGCGCCCTCGTGGCCCATTACGTGGGCAATTTGCCGGCCCTGGTAATACTTGCTGATGCCGTTAGGGTCGGCTGCTGGCCGAAACTCGTAGCCCGTGGTATCGGGCGCCGTCAACGTGTGCCGCTCCGCAGCGAGGCTCGTAGTATTAACACTTTCAGCGGGTAGCTGCGTGCAGGCTCCAAACAAAAGAGCACCGCTACCTATAGCCAGCAACCACCGCGTAGGAAGAGCAGATAAAGACATGAAGTCAGGTAAATTGGTGGGAATAGCCTCTAAAACGACTGGCAGTTGAGAAGCGTTCTGCCGAGGCAATGTATTACTTGAATTACGCTGAAAAGGCTGATTTACCGACCATATCAGCTCAACAATTGCTTCTCCTCTGGTACGTATTATATACTTCGGATCTGTGCATAAAGCAGCTACGTGGATAGTAGACTAACGAAGGCAAGTAGAAAAAAATATAAGAACAATTGCGAAAAGAGCCAGCTTCGTCTGTCAAGTTGTAGCCAACTACGTCCGCTCTAACCGCTTTAAAATTTAAATCAGTCAAAATTCACCCTTGACAAGGCTTTATTCGTATAGGCCGATATTCATTTTACATTTGCCGTATGAAAAAACACTTCCTCTCTCTGCAACGTGGCTTTGTTGCCTTGCTGGTAACTGCTACTGCTCTCACAAGCTGCAACCGCGCTGAGTACGCTATGTTGCCCAAAACGTCGGCCTACCACGGCACGCAGTACACCGTAACGGCGCCCAAGCCAGCTGCTGAAGCTCCAGTGGCCGTTGCTACCACGCCCGAAGTGGCAGCCGAAGCTCCTGTTGCTGCATCTGCTCCAGTAGCAGTTGTTGCGCCGGCCCCAGTAGCGCAGCCTGCACCGGCTGCCAAGGCAGCTAAAGCGCCTAAGTTGAACCTGATGCAGAAGGCATTGGTGAACAAGGTAACGAAGCAGGCGAACAAGGTAGCCAGCAAAATGCAAGTGAAGCAGAAGAGTGAAACGGCTGAAACCAACCGTCTGGACGGTAATATCCGCACAGGTATTATCCTAGTGCTGGTTGGTTTGCTCGTAAGCTTGCTCTCCTTTGTTAGCGGCATCTTCGGCGTGCTGGGTGGTATTATTGCCATCGTAGGTATTGTCTTTATCATTCTGGGCTTGCTGGATATGGCGTAAGAGTATTCTTACAGCACCATACATAAAAGCGCCCGGCTATCTAGTTGATAGTCGGGCGCTTTGTCTATATTGAAGATTGATAAATTACCTACCTAAAGTATTTACTATACTCCTATATACCCTATGAAGAATCTATTGCTTTGCTATAGGTTGTTATTGAGTTTATCACTTATTAGTTGTCAAAACACTCGGGTTATCACCCTATTACCAAAAACGAGTGCTGTTGCTAGCTCACTGCCAAAAGCGTCGGCTTCTGCGCCAATACTGCGTGACTATGTGCTTTCAGGAGACAATACACTCCATCGAGAGTCGATAGAAGCAACTTATGCAGGTGCTTCAGCAAAGGCCAAGTCAGTATCAAATGCTGGCTTCATACTGCCGCAAAGAGCTTCACATCACAAGATGATGCAGCCAAAGCTCCAGTTGATATTACCTGATACAAGTAGTGCTCAACAAGCTATTGAGCCTACACCACAACAGATTCGGGATGCCGATATATTGAATAGGGCTTTACGAGTAATCGGAGTGCTTTTTTTACTTCTGGGAGTCGTTTTTGTCATTGCGGCCTTTGCTTTCGGCACTACAATCCTTTCACCTGTATATGTTGTATACGGATTGTTCTCAATACTATTGAGTGTTCCGTTTCTACTTTTCGTAAGTAGAAACAGCACCCGAGGACTGATGCTACAGAAAGCACGAGCAGCCCGCCGAGCAGCCGAATAGAGGTAAACTACATCGGGTCCACATCGGCTGCAATGCGAGCCTGCTTGAACTCCTTCTGGTCCTTCACAATGTTGATAGCGTCGCGGATGTCATTTTTGGCTGATTTAAGGACTGTATGCTCTCGGCTGAGCTTAATGGTGATTTCCTGCAAGTAGAAGTTGCGAATTCGGAAGATATACGGCGCTTCCGGCCCCAATACGGCCTCGCGTCCCAAGCGGTCCACTAATTCCTGCGTGAGTAAAATAGCGGCCTGCTCGGCCAGCAGCTGATCTACATGCTTCACCGTGAGGCGAATGACGCGCATAAACGGCGGGTAGCCATGCTCGCGCCGCTGCGTGATTTCGTACTCGTAGAACTGCAGGTAATCGTTGCGAATTACCTTATCGAAAATCACCTGCAACGGGTCGCCGGTCTGAATAATCACCTTACCCTTCTTGCCTTTACGCCCCGCCCGACCACTCACCTGCACAAACATCTGGTAAGCCCGCTCGTGCGCCCGGAAGTCGGGGTAATGGATAATGCTGTCGGCATTGATGATGCCTACTAGGCTCACGTTGGCAAAGTCCAGCCCTTTGGTCACCATCTGGGTGCCCACCAAAACATTAGTCTTTTGCTGCTCGAAGTCGCTGATAATCTGCTGATAGGCGTTTTTGGCGCGGGTCGTGTCTAAGTCCATGCGCTGCACCTGGGCTTCGGGTAGCATGATTTTGAGGTCGTCTTCCAGCTTTTCGGTGCCGAAGCCTACGGTTTTGAGGTTGCGCGAGCCGCAGGCCGGACACTCTACTGGCATCCGCTCGTGGTAGCCACAGTAGTGGCACCGTAACTCATGCACATGCTTGTGGTAGCTTAGGCTCACGGCGCAGCTCTTGCACTTGGGTATCCAGCCGCAGTCGAGGCAATTGATAAAGGGCGAGTAGCCGCGCCGATTCTGAAACAGAATTACCTGCTCCTGCGCGCCCAGCTTGCGCTCCATCTCCTGCATCAGCTCCGGCGTGAAATGGTTGAGCATGGTTTTCTGCTCCCGGCTCTTGCGGGTATCCACCAGCTCAATCTCGGGTAGGCCGGCCTCGCCGTAACGCTTCGTCAGCTCTACTAGGCCATAGCGGCCAGCGCGCGTCTGGTAGTAAGTTTCTACGGCGGGTGTAGCCGAGCCTAGAAGCGTTTTGGCACCCTGGAAGTTGGCCATCATCAAGGCCACCTCGCGGGCGTTGTAGCGCGGCGCCGGGTCGTACTGTTTGTAGCTCGACTCATGTTCCTCATCCACAATCACCAGGGCCAAGTTGTCGAAGGGTAGGAAAACAGCCGAGCGCACCCCTACCACCACCTGAAACCGCCCCGATAGCACACCGTTCCACACTTCTACCCGCTCGTTGTCCGAAAACTTAGAGTGGTACACGCCTAGGCGTGTACCAAATACTCGCATCAAGCGCGTTACAATCTGCGCTGTAAGGGCAATTTCGGGCAGCAAGTAAAGCACCTGCCCGCCACCCTGCATAGCCTGCTGAATGAGGTCGATGTAAATCTCCGTTTTGCCCGCGCCCGTCACGCCGTGCAGCAGCACAATGTCCTTCTCGGCAAACTGTTGCAGAATCTCCGCACGGGCCGTGCTTTGCGCTTCGCTGAGGGTGAAGTTCAGACGGGTTTCGGCCGTGTGGTCCAGCGGAAAGCGCGACACAATCACGTCGAATTGCTCCAGGATACCGTTCTTAATCAGCGTATTCACGGCCGAAGCCGAGAGGTGCGGAGCGCTGCTGAGGTAGGCTTTTTCGATGCCTTGATGATTGGCGTGCTCGTTCTGGTAGATGGGTACTTTCTGCAAAAAGCGCATCAGCACATCCAGTTGCTTGGGCTTGATAGCCAGCCGCTGAAACAGCTCTTCCAGCGCCGCCTCGGCCACAAACATGTGGGCCAGCCGTACCTTCTTCACCACCTTCGGCGAGTACTTGTCGCTCAGGTGCTCAAACAGAAAGATAACCTCTTTCTGCATCAACGACTTGATGACGCGGTGGAACGAGCTGATTCCCAGTAGTTCACCTACCTCCGTAAACGTCATGGATTTGCCTTCCTCACCCGTGCGCAAGGCTTCCACTATCCGTTCTTCCTGCTCACTGAGGGGGTAGGGATTTTCCTCGACCCCAAAAGCAGGGTGCAGCTGAATGCGGCTCTCGGAGCTGAGCTTGAGCGCGGCGGGTAGGGCAGCATTAATCACCTCGCCCAACGTGCACATGTAGTAGTCGGCCATCCAGCGAAATAGCTTCAGCTGTGGCTGCGTCACCACCGGCGCATCGTCGATAAACTCCAGAATGTATTTGGCTTGGTAGTCTTTAGGCGGCGTTTCATGCACGGCAGCCACAATACAGCTCAGCGTCTTTTTGGCACCGAACTGCACAATCACGCGCCCACCAATAACCACGTGGTCATTCAGCTCATAGGGTACACGGTAGGTATATAGTTTGGGCAGGGGTAGGGGCAAAATCACGTCCGCGAATAGCGTGACGCGGTCGGTGGCCACCGGCTCCGGCTGCACAAAATCAAACGAAAGGCTCAAAAGAAGAAAGCTATCAGGCGAAAGGCAAAAAACGGACTACAAAGATAACCGTTTCGCGGGCGCGTGGTTGCCGGGGCGCCGAGTTTAGCGCAGCAATGGAGTGTAGATAATGGGTATAATAACTCAGCTTAAGAAGCTCCACAACGTGTTTGCTTTATCATCTTGAGTGTAAAGAATTTTCTTTTAAGACGAGGCTCGTGAGAAGCACTCATTTACCTTGTAAAAATGCTGTCAACTTGTTATAGTCCTGTTGTTTGTGTGCATAATTCGGGTATTATAGATGGTTGGGAAAAGAGGGTAAATCCAGGGCCGCAATGGTTTGCGTAGATTCTGTATTCTCACCTTTTAACCCAAAATAATATGTCTAAAGTGATGCATGATGCCACTGAAGCCAAAGGCCTTAGTGAGGAGCTACAGACGCCGTTGGAGCGGCGCACCTTCCTGCGCTACACTGGCCTTGGTTTGGCAGTGGGTGGCCTGGCTTTGGCGGGCTGCAACGATGTGATGGAGGATATGTCGCAGACGCAAAGCGCCAGCGCTACTGCCGCCGACATGGCCAATATGGTGGATGTGGGCAGCGGCGACGTAGGCGTGTTGAATTACGCGTATGCGCTAGAGCAGCTAGAAGCCGCTTTCTACGCGCAAGTGCTGCAAACGCAGTACTACAATAGCACATCGGCTCCACAGCGGGTAGCTCTGCGCGACATTGAGGCGCACGAGCGTATCCACCGCGAGTTTTTCAAGCAGGCTATTACTGCTGCCGGTGCTACCCCTATCAAAGATCTGGAGGTAGATTTTTCGAGTATTGATTTCCGCACGAAGCAAGGTGTACTGAGCGTGGCCAAAGCGTTCGAAGACCTAGGCGTAGCCGCCTATAATGGAGCCGGCAAACTCATCAAGTCGGCTGCCTACCTAACAATTGCTGGCAAAATCGTGTCGGTAGAAGCACGTCATGCCGCTATAATCCGCGACTTTTTGGAATACAATACGTTCGTGGGACCCGATGTGGTAGACCAGAATGGGTTAGAGAAATCGATGACGCCTGCTCAGGTAGTGGCTGTAGCCAACAATTTTCTGAAAGAGGGCTCGAAGCTGAACGTGAGCAACTTGCCTACTGAATAATCGCCGCTTAAAATCCTCACATCCTTCTGTTCTGTAAACCATTACTCCATGAATATTCTCAACATACTCGCCGAAATCGAGAAGGTAGACCCAGAAGTCTATGAGCGACTCGACCAGCGTCGTCAGGTTTTCAAGCACTTTGCTGGCTTTGGTAAAAAGCTAGCTGCAGCGGCCGTACCATTGGCTATGGGTTCCATGTTCCAGAAAGCCTACGGGCAATCATCGAGCCTGGGCAAGCAGATAACGGACGTTCTGAACTTTGCCCTAACGCTGGAATACCTGGAATACTACTTCTACGACATGGGCGTGAAGACGCGCAATCTGTTTGTGCAGGCCGATCTGGCCGCCATCACGATTATCCGCGACGACGAACTCAAGCACGTAAACTTTCTGAAAGCTGTATTGGGTAGCAGCGCCATTGCGCCGCTCACCGCCAACGATTTCGATTTCACCGGCTCGAAGGGTGGTACGCGCGCTCCCTTGATTTCAGAGGTGTTCCGCTACCGGCAGAACTTCCTGGCGCTGGCGCAAGCTTTCGAAGACACCGGTGTGCGCGCTTACAAAGGTGGTGCTCCATTGCTGATCGAAAATAATACAGTACTCGAAGCTGCTCTGAACATTCACTCCGTGGAGGCCCGCCACGCCTCGCACATTCGCACCATGCGTCGCGGAGGTACGCAGGCCAACGGCCTACCCAAGAGCTGGATTACCGGCAACGAAGGTGGTGGCCCTTTGCCGAGCGTCACGGCTCCTGTGTATGGCCCTGGCATGCCCGCCGACATGTTCCCTTCTGAAGCGAACGTTACGCAAGCCGGTGTCAATCTCACGTCTATTCCCAATGTAACGGCCGATCAGGCTTCCGAGGCATTCGACGAGCCCCTGGACATGGCCACGGTACTCACCATTGCGAGCAACTTCCTCAAATAGCTTTCAAGCATAGGAAAACAAAAGAGGGGCAGCCTTATTGGCTGCCCCTCTTTTGTTTTCCTATGCTATGTCGTTGGTGTATCGTCAGGTTTTGACGGTTTCTTGCGCGGTGGTCTAGCGCGGCGTTTTGGCGCAGAGGGGGAAGTTTCTGCCACAGGCGCAGATGCATTGGTCGGTTCTACAGTAGACTGCGGTGCCGTTTCAGAAGCTGGTGGAGAAGAAGCTTTGACAGCTTTCTTTCGGGGTGCCCTCGGCTTGGGTGCAGTAGGGGTAGGCGCGTCAGCTGGTTCTGGTGCAGTCGTATCAACCGGCGCAGGTGCAACGGTCGTTTTCTTGCTGCGAGAAGCCCGGGGCTTGGCTGGTGCTTTAGGTTTAGGAGCTTTGCGGGTAGGCGTTGCTTCCGTCTCAGCCGGTAGGGCAGGAGCAGTTTCAGCGTCGGCTACGAGTGGGGCTTCTGAAAGCTCTACTGGTTGCGCAGATGGTTCAGGCGCTGTTACTGTCAGCTCTGGCTCAACGGTAGCAGGAGCCGCTGAGACGATAGCAACAGGTGCTTCCTCTTCTGCGGGTGGCAGGGTAGGGGAGGAGGTAGGGAGTGTCTCTGCAACCACCGGTACTGTGGTTTCGCTTTGAAACAACTCAGGAGCCGTCTGAGGAGGTTCTATAGATTGTTCTGTAGAAACGTTTTCCGGCGTAGCATAAAGAGGCGCCAGTTGACGGCCGCGGTTCTTACCCGAGCGCCGCGCCTTTTTCTTGTCAGCCAATATCTGGCCGGCCGTACGGCCCTTGCGGGGTTTTGGTGCAGTATCGGTATCTTCTACATCGGCTGGCTCATCCACGGTTTCTTCTACAACCTGCTCCCCTATAGCAGGCTGCTCGTCAGCTACCTCAATGGAAGGGAGCAGGTCAGCTTCAATAGCCATTTCGGTCTCCTCATTGGGTTCCGAAGCTGCTTCCTGGGCTGCCAAAGCCTCCAGCGCGGCACGCTTGCGCGCTGTGCGCTTGGCTCCGCCTCGGCTTCGACGTTTTTTCTTGGGAAGTTGGGTAACAGCTTCGTCTACAACTTGCTCAGCCTCTTCCACCACAGGCGTAGCAGGTAGGTCAGCCAGTGCTTCCTCTGAGTAAACAACATCTTCTTCCGCTGGTGCCGATGCCGCTGGCGTAGCAGCTACGGGAGCTGGCTCAGCATACTCGCCAATATCAATTCGTTCTTCATCGTCATCTGGCTCCGATTCCGGTTCAGGCACAGGAGGGAAAGGTAGCGCTGCTAATTGCTGCTCTAAGGCATCTATTTCCGTAGCTACATCTACCTGCTGGCCCAGACGCCGCAAGCGTTCTAGCGTACTTTCCAGAAACTGGCGATGCTCAGGTGCACCTGCATACAACGGCCGATGATATAGCGCCTGTTGTATTGAATGCCATTCCTTTTTGAAGCGACCAAACGCTGCATCGAAATACGTACGCGTAAATCGCTCCCAAATGTAGTCTTGCGCCACCATAGAAGGGTGCAGCATATCATCGGCATAGAAACGGTAGTCGCGTAAATCGTCTAGCAGCAGTTCGTAGGCCGGAAAATACGATACATCGGGTAGCAACTCGCTCAGGTAATGGCAAGCCAGCCGGAGAGTCGACTTACTCACAGCATTCAGGGGAAGCGTATCCTTCAGGTGACGTACGGGACTCACCGTCAGGATAAACCGTAGCTTCGGATTATGACGCCGTAGGTAGGCGTGGGTTTCCGCCACGGCGTTGATAATTTCGTCCGGTGTCAGTAGTTCCTTTTCAAACTGATTTGCCGGAACCTTGTGGCAATTACTCACCAACTCGCCGGTAGCGCGCAGCCGGTATACAAATGCAGTACCCAGCGTCAGCATCACCACGTCGGCAGTGCGCAGAAAATCACCGGTTTGCTGTACCAGCTCCTGAATTTGCTGCAACAGCATAACCGGTGAATCGGCCCCAAGGGTAGCGTGCAGGTCATAGCTTTGCCAGCGGCCGCGGGCTTCCACCAAGTGCTGTTGCCAATCCATATCCTCACCAGCCGCTGCGCGTAGCAACTGGCAAGCCGTGAGCGGATTAAACACGGTGCCAAAGGGATTCACAACGGCCGCGACCTTATTTTCGGTTAGGCGCGCGCCAATTGTCTCCGCGAAGCAAGAACCTACCGTCAGCACTCGTGCTGTGTGTGGCAGCTGCTGCGGATAAGGAATAAGAGGAATTTCAGTACGAAACATGCAAAGAAGCTAGGGCCGATAGCCGACCAACAAATACGCCGCGCCGCCCCTAAATCGCGCGCCACCGAAGCGCGGCAACTTCAGAAACAAAGCACTCATGGACAAAGATGAGAGTAAATTGCTTATATAAACCAGTTAGCTAATACGAAGGGCAACATATGTTGGCCAGGAAACCATTCTATCCGCAACGAAAAAGCCCGACTACCAAAGCAGTCGGGCTTTCTTAGCAAAGAGTAGTTGCCTACTCAGCTACTACGTTGAAGCGAACCTGATGCTTCACTTCTTTGTGCAGGTTCAGAGTAGCGGTGTACTCACCGGCCGTCGAAGGCTCTTGGTCAAACGAAATACGCTTGCGCTCTACCTCAATGCCTTTGTTGGCCAAGGCATCGGCTAGCTGCAGCGTAGTTACGCGGCCGAAGATCTTACCGGTTTCGCCCACTTTAGCCGGAATTTCCAGCACCATATCACCGATTTTGTCGGCAATAGCTTGAGCGTCACCCTGAATTTTATCGGCTTTGTGCGCAGCCTGACGTACGTTCTCAGCTACGATTTTCTTGTTCGATTTGTCGGCCAGAATAGCCAGACCCTGGGGCAGCAGGTAGTTACGACCGTAGCCGGGCTTCACCGTTACGATGTCGTTCTTCTCGCCCAGACCCTTTACGTGGTCTTTCAGAATTACTTCCATGACTTTGTTGGTTTCTGGTTGTTGGTTTTTGGTGTCCCGGCAGTAGCCTCAATGTCTAGTGAACAGAGGAAACGGTCAAGTAACCAAAAACAAAAAACCAATAACTAGAAACTATTTTAGCGAATCGGTTACATACGGCATCAGCGCCAAGTGACGAGCTTTGGCTACTGCCTGAGCTACTTTGCGCTGAAACTTCAGGCTGGTGCCTGTGATGCGGCGGGGCAACACGCGGCCCTGCTCGTTCACAAACTTCAGCAGGAAGTTTGGGTCTTTGTAATCGACATACTTGATGCCGTTTTTCTTGAAGCGGCAGTATTTCTTACGCTGCTCCTGCTTGTGGATTCTTTCGTTGGCTAGGCTCATGATACTAGGCGGCGGCTTCCGATTGTTGTTTGGCTTTCTGCTGATTCATCTCGCCATTGCGGCGGCGCTGGTTATAAGACACGGCGTGCTTATCCAGCACAGTGGTCAGGAACCGGATGATGCGCTCGTCACGACGGAACGCCAGCTCCAGCGTATCCACGATGTTGCCCTCGCCAGTAAACTCAACCAGGAAATAATATCCGGTTGATTTTTTCTGGATTGGGTAAGCCAGCTTACGCAGGCCCCAGCTTTCTTGATTGATAATGTCGGCGCTATTTTCCTTAAGCACCTGAGTGAACTTCTCGACCGTCTCTTGCACTTGGCTCTCGTTCAATACGGGAGTCAAAATGAAGACCGTCTCGTAATTTCTTACTTCCATTACGACGGGGTGAAAATTGTGTGTGAAAACTAAATGAGGCGGCAAAGATACGCTTTTTCTTGCCCGATGCCTATAACCAGATTATAATTTTAATTATAGCCTGATACGGTCTAACTAACTGTGCGTCAGAATTTGTCTTGCCTTTTGAAACATTTCTTAAGTATATTATATGAATCAATATAACTCTGCTAAGTAACAGCTACTTAGTAGTGTATATACTATTATATAAGTATAACTACTAGAATGTGAGGTAGTTTAGAATCTTTCTAACCAAGACGGTAAGGGCTAATTTTCGCCTCTTCTGGTTTGTTGTCTGCGATTCCCAACCTACATTTGTGGCCTTGATGCACGCCTGCGTTTCTTTCTTCCCAGTCAATTTGTGCTATGGATAGCATCCGATTTCGTACTCTTCCTAAACTGCTTCTTGCTCTTTTCCTGACGGTTGCCACCGTTGGCCAGTCATTGGCTCAGGAGGTTGGTTCTGCGCCAGCCGTTAGCAAAGAAGGTGTAACTCCCGGCGCCACTGCCGGTGCCGATGGTGCCCCTGCTGCTGCGCAGGGTGCTGCTCCTGCCGCTGGCGGAGGCGATGCTGCTGCCATTGCAGCCGGCGACGCATTGTTTAAAGGCAACTGTGCCCAGTGCCACGCTGTCAACGAGAAAGTGGTAGGCCCTGCTCTTGCTGGCATCACCAAGCGTCGTCCGATGTCCTGGATCATTCCATGGATTAAAAACTCCAGCAAAGTAGTTGCCAGCGGCGACGCTTATGCTGTGAAGCTTTTTAACGAGTACGGCAAGCAGCAGATGCCTAGCTTCGCTTTGTCGGACGATGAAATTAAGTCGATTATCGCTTATACCACCTCACAGGAAGGTAGCGCGAACCCTACCCCACCAGCAGGCGGAGCAACAGCTGGAGCCGATGGCGCAGCTCCAACCAATGCAAATGGTAGCACTGAAGCCGGTCAATATATCGACCTATTGATGATAGTGTTGGTAGTAGTGCTGATTGTACTAGTAGTAACGCTGGTTATCATCGCTAACCTGATGAAAGACGTGTTGCGTGGTCGTAAAGACCTGAGCGGCCGCGACGTAGAGCAACTCAACCAGCGCTACGACTTCTCAAAGATTTACAAGTCGGGTGCCGTACGTGGCATTGCCATCACGGTATTCATCTTAGTAGTACTCTATGAATCAGTGCAGGCAGCCATGGGTATTGGTCTGACGCAAGGCTACCAGCCTACGCAGCCGATCGCATTCTCGCACAAACTGCACGCCGGCGAAAATCAGATCAACTGCGCTTACTGCCATACGTCAGTGTACAAGAGCAAGTCAGCCAACATTCCGTCGCCAAACATCTGTATGAACTGCCACTCGCAGATCAAAACAGAATCGCCAGAAATCAAGAAAATCTATCGTGCTATTGAGCGCAAGCAGCCTATTCAATGGGTGCGCATTCACAACCTGCCAGACTTGGCTTACTTCAACCACTCACAGCACACCCAAGTGGGCGGTCTAGAGTGCCAGACCTGCCACGGTCCGATTCAGAATATGGACGTAGTGTACCAGTACTCTGCTCTAACGATGGGCTGGTGCATCAACTGCCACCGCGAAACGCCACTCAACACGAAGGGCAACGCATACTACGATAACCTAGTGAAATTGCACGACAGCAAGAACAGTGCTGTGCCTTTCACAGTGTCGTCGAATGGTGGTACCGAGTGCTCGAAGTGCCACTACTAAATTGTACGTCTTAGCAAGGACCTTACAACTAATAGGTTCTTGCTAAGACAACCAATAAAAGATATTAAACAAGCCTTACTTGGAGATTATGCGGAGTCAGGATTATGACCCCAGTCCCCAAGACCCTAAGTCCCCATACACAAATGCAAGAGTCGCCTAAGTACTGGAAGGGAATTGAGGAACTGGAGAACTCGCCGGAGTTTGTGAAGAACGCGCTGACAGAATTCGCGGACTTCCTGCCGGTGAAAGAAACCTATGGCTCTTCCGACGCTGCGGTAGCCCCGCGCCGCGACTTCCTCAAACTGATGGGTTTCGGTATTGCTGCCGCTACCCTCGCCAGCTGCGAAACTCCGGTTCGCAAGGCTATTCCCTACCTGAATAAGCCACAGGAGGTAGACCCTGGTATTGCTAACTTCTACGCTTCTACCTACTTCACGGGCCAGGACTATAACAGCGTATTGGTAAAGACCCGCGATGGTCGACCAATTAAGCTGGAAGGCAACCCCGAGTCGCCGCTCACGCGTGGTGGCCTATCGGCTCGCGCTCAGGCGTCGGTGTTGAGTCTGTACGACGGTGCTCGTCTACAGCATTTCACCATCGACCGTAAGAAAGCCGATAAGAGCCGGGTAGATAATGAAATCCGCACGAAGCTGGCACAAGCTAGTCGTATTGCCATCGTGTCGCCTACCATTATCAGCCCTTCTACCAAAAAGGTTATTGCTGAATTTGCATCGCGCTACCCCAACACGGAGCACGTGCAGTATGACGTAGTTTCGGCTAGCGGCTTGCTACAAGCTAATGGTGGAGTATTGCCGAGCTATAATTTCAGCCAGGCGAATGTTATCGTAAGCCTTGGCGCTGATTTCCTCGGCACTTGGTTATCGCCAGTAGAATTTGCCAAGCAGTACGCCACTACGCGCAAAGTATCGAGCGAGAAGAAAACGATGTCGCGGCACTACCAGTTTGAAACGACAATGTCGTTGACGGGTGCCAATGCCGACACGCGCGTGCCAGTGAAGCCTTCTGAAATGGGTGCCGTGGCGCTAGCTCTGTACAATGCAGTAGTAGGCGGTGGCGGCGGTTCCTATAAGAATGCTACCCTAACCAAAGCTGCTAACGAGCTTAAGGCAAACCGCGGCCGTAGCCTTGTTGTATCGGGTTCCAATGATGCGAACGTACAGGCACTAGTAGCAGCCATCAACCAGTCGCTAGGTAACGTAGGTACAACAGTTGATTTAGCTAATCCTTCACTGGTTCGTCAGGGCAACGATGCTCGCATGACGCAACTGGTAAACGATATCAAAAACAAGAGCGTTGGCGCTGTTATTTTCTACAACGCTAACCCAGTATATGATCACCCCATGGGGGCAGATATTGCTGCGGCACTGCCCGGTTTACCTCTCACAATCTCGCTCAACGACCGGCTCGACGAAACCGGTTCTCTGTGCAAATATGCTGCTCCCGATCACCACTATCTGGAATCGTGGAATGACTACGAGCCGAAGCGTGGGTATCTAAGCTTAGCGCAGCCTGCTATTTCGCCGCTATTTGCTACCCGCCAAGCGCAAGAAAGCTTGCTGACTTGGGCTAGTAACAACACAAGCTATTACGATTACCTACGTGCCCAGTGGCGCGGGGTATTAGGTGCCAGCGGCTTCCAGGCTGCTTGGGATAAAGCGGTACATGACGGGGTAGTAATGGGTACTGCTTTACCCGCGACTGCTCCTACCACAGCTATGGATGCTGCTTCTGCCGCTACTGCGCTGAGTGCACCAGCAAAATCAGGTGACGTAGAGCTGGTACTATACGAAAAAGTAGGTATCGGTAATGGATCTGAGGCCAACAACCCATGGTTGCAAGAATTACCCGACCCAGTTTCTAAAGCGACTTGGGGTAACTATGTATGCGTGCCCTATGACATGGCAAAGGCCAATGACTGGGAGCAAGGCGATGTATTGAAAGTAACTGCTGCTAACGGTAAGTCGGTAGAGCTGCCGCTATTGATACAGCCAGGCCAGGCAAAAGGCACTATCGCTATTGCAATTGGCTATGGCCGTAAGCAGACCGGCAAAGTAGGCGATGGGGTAGGGGCGAACGTGTTGCCATTAGCCACAATGGCTGGCAACAGCATCGTATATGCCACCACTGCTAAGCTAGACAAAACCGGCGCTAACGAGACAATTGCTCAGACCCAAACGCACCACACCATCATGGACCGCAAGGCCGTGGTGCAGGAAGCGACGCTGGCGAAGTACATTGAGAATCCGAAAGAGGTAACCGAGTACGAGAAAATTGCTACCCCTGATGGGCTAGAAGCTCCCGCGCGTGTATCGTTGTGGCAAGACTACGAGTATAAGAACCACCACTGGGGTATGGCCATCGACCTCAACTCATGCATCGGCTGCGGCTCGTGCGTGATTGGGTGCCAGGCTGAAAACAACGTAGCGGTAGTAGGTAAGCAGGAGGTAATCAACCGTCGTGAGATGCATTGGATGCGCATCGACCGTTACTACAGCTCCGACCACCACCGCGATGAGTTCGAGACGGAAGGTAAGTTGGCTACGTACGCTGCGATGGAAAATCCGGCCGAAAATCCAAAAGTGATTTTCCAGCCGCTGATGTGCCAGCACTGCAACCACGCTCCCTGCGAAACGGTATGCCCCGTACTAGCTACTACCCATAGCTCGGAAGGTCTCAACCAAATGACCTATAACCGTTGCGTAGGCACGCGTTATTGCGCCAATAACTGCCCATATAAAGTGCGTCGTTTCAACTGGTTCTCGTACTACACCAACGAGAAGTTTGAAAACGTGAACGGCCATATGTTCACTGATCTTGGCCGCATGGTCCTCAACCCCGACGTAACGGTTCGGGCCCGCGGTGTAATGGAGAAATGCTCGCTCTGCGTGCAACGTATTCAGCTTGGTAAGCTGGAAGCGAAGAAGCAGAAGCGTCGTCCGAAGGATGGTGAAATTGTGTCGGCTTGCGCTCAGTCTTGCCCCACTGAAGCCATCGTATTCGGTGATATGCGTGACCCGGAGTCGCGGATTTCGAAGCTACTACGTCGTGAAGACGGTGAGCGGGCTTTCCACGTCCTCGACCAAATCAACGTGCAGCCGAATATCACGTACCTGACTAAAATCCGGAACGTGGAGAACGGAAATGAATTTGTGATCTAGCCATTGAGAATAGGAGTGGGCCGTTCGATACTACGTGTTACGATCAGCCTGCTTCCTGCCACTTCCTTTAAATAAACCACTATGCAGCACGTATCGCCTGTACGGGAGCCGCTCGTAACCGGGGGGAAAACGTACCACGACATCACGCAGGACGTGTGCCGGCAGGTAGAAGCCAAGCCGAATATTCGGTGGATGGCGGCCCTGGCCGTTGCCCTATTCTTCCTTGGCGTATTTCTCTATTCTGTATACCGTACCCTATGGTATGGTATCGGGGAATGGGGCCTCAATAAAACCGTTGGCTGGGCCTGGGATATCACCAACTTCGTGTGGTGGGTAGGGATTGGCCACGCCGGCACTCTGATTTCTGCCGTACTGTTGCTGTTCCGCCAAAAATGGCGTTCGTCCATCAACCGTGCAGCCGAAGCCATGACGATTTTCGCCGTAATCTGCGCGGCTATGTTCCCAGTATTGCACATGGGCCGCCCATGGCAGGCTTATTGGGTATTTCCGCTACAGAATACGTTTGGTTCGTTATGGGCAAACTTTAACTCACCGCTGCTGTGGGACGTATTCGCCATCTCAACTTACTTCTCGGTTTCGTTGGTTTTCTGGTACATCGGTCTGATTCCTGACTTTGCTACCATCCGCGACCGAGCTAAGGGTCCGATTGCTAAAGTAGCATACTCCATGCTGAGCATGAACTGGAAAGGTTCAGCTAAAGCTTGGTCACGTTATGAAACAGTCTCGCTGATTCTGGCAGGTGTATCGACTCCGCTGGTACTATCGGTACACACCATTGTATCGATGGACTTTGCAACCTCCGTAGTACCGGGCTGGCATACTACGATCTTCCCGCCCTACTTCGTAGCTGGAGCTATTTTTTCGGGCTTCGCTATGGTACTGACGTTGATGCTCATTACGCGGGTAGTGTTTAAGTTGGAAGACTACATCACGCTCGAGCACATCGCGCTGATGAATAAGATCATGATGATTACGGGCTCTATTGTAGGGGTAGCGTATATCACCGAGTTCTTCATTGCTTGGTACTCACAGGTAGAGTTCGAACAGTACGCATTTATCAACCGTGCAACGGGTCCTTACTGGTGGGCCTACGCGTCGATGATGACTTGCAACGTAATTACGCCCCAGTTGGTGTGGTTCCGCAAAGTGCGATACAGCATTCCGATGACGTTCGTACTGTCGATTATTGTAAACATCGGCATGTGGTTCGAGCGTTTTGTAATTATCGTGACCTCCCTGCACCGCGACTACCTACCTTCGAGCTGGGCTATGTTCTCTCCCTCGATTATCGACATCGGTATCTATGTAGGTACAATGGGTCTATTCTTCACCCTATTCCTGCTGTTCGCCAAATTCTTCCCGGTTATCAACATGGCAGAGGTGAAAACAATCCTGAAATATGGTGTAGACAACGGTCCTACCTATACGGGCCACGACCCACATCACGCTCCTACGCATCACCACACTACCCCTGGCGTACCGGCTTCCGCTCCCATAACTTATACCAAACATGACTAAGCGTTTCGCCCTCGGCGTTTTCGATGACGAAGACGTACTCCTGCACGCCATTGAGAACGTGCGCGCAGCGGGAGTGAAGATTTACGATGTATTCACGCCTTTCCCTATCCACGGCATTGATGACGCCCTGGGTATTGAGCGAAGCCGTCTACCTATTGCCGCCTTCTTCTACGGCTTATGCGGTTTGTCTTTCGCCCTGTGGATGCAGATCTACATGCTAGGTTTCGACTGGCCCATGATTATCGGTGGCAAGCCGCACATTTCGTTGCCAGCATTCATCCCGGTTTCATTCGAATTGACGGTATTGTTTACTTGCCATGGTATGGCCATTACCTTCTTTATCATTACAAGCATGTATCCCAAGCCAAAAGTGCAGGTGATGGATGTGCGTTCGACGGATGATAAATTTGTGATGGCTATCGAACTGAAGGACGATACAAGCAATCTAGGCCAGTTGACTCAACTGTTGCGTGATAATGGCGCTTCAGAAGTCAACGAAAAAGAAATGACTAAGAACTAATGGCGCATTCGCTGAAAATAGGTCTGCAAGCGTCGTTGATGGCATTTGGAGCAATCTGTACGACTGCTTGCCACGACGCCAATGACACCGGCATCGAATATGCGCCGGAGATGTACGAATCTATTCCGTATGAGCCTCTGCGGCAAATCACGGCTAACACAATCAACCCAATGGGTATCAACCAGCGTACACCGCCGGTAGGTACTGTTCCACTGGGTAAGCTCGACTACTACGATCATATTCCAAAAGATAGTGTTGAGCAGGCTTCGCGTCGTTTGACGAACCCGCTGGCTTACACGCAGGAAAATTTAGTAGAAGGACAAACCCTTTATGCTCGCAACTGCCAGCATTGCCATGGTGAACAAGGCGATGGGCAAGGTCCAGTTGGCCAGAAGTTCAAAGGTGTGCCGAACTACTCTGCCGGAGCTTATAAGACAATGAACGATGGTCATATTTACCACGTCATTGAATGGGGCAAGGGTCGCATGATGCCACATGGTTCGCAGGTTAATCCAGAAGAACGGTGGAAAATTGCTATGTACGTTCGGGCGCTGCAACTAGGTGAAGGACCTGATGGCCTAGCCAAAATGGTGAAGGCAGGACCAAAGAGTTCCGCTGCAGATTCAACCGAAACTTCTGATTCATCTAATCAGTCTGCGGTAGGAGAAGCACAAGCTGGAACTGGTTCGGCTACTCCCGGACAGGGTAATACAAAAGCAACTAACGGAACGGCGAACTAAGGAACTATGGCAACACTGACGCACCACGAAAGCGCCACGGCTGAACACCTGGTACTTTCGTCTGAAACCCGTAAAAAGTTTATTTGGCTAATTCTGGCCGGCGTTGTTTTATTTGTCATTGGCGTAGCTATGGCCCTTTTGGGGGTAGGCGCTGAGCACGCTGCTGGACACGAGGCTGCTGGTCATGCTGGGGCTCACCATGGTAGCCCACTGTGGATTAAGCGCATCATCGTGAGCGTGTGGCACAGCAACATTTTCTTTCTTGGCTTATCGGTTGTAGGTACTGTTTGGGTCGCAATCAATACGGTTGCCTACGCTGGTTGGTCAGCTGCAATTCGGCGTGTGCCAGAAGCAACTAGCGCTTGGATTCTACCCGGCGGTGTCATTCTGGTTATTGTGTTCCTGTTGAACCTATGGCACAGTGACATCTTCCACTGGACAACACCAGGGATTATGACGCCCGGAAGTGAGAATTACGACGCTATCATCGCTGGTAAGAGTGGTTTCCTTAGCGTACCTTTTTACCTGATTCGCACTGTATCTTACCTCGTAATTTGGTGGGTATTCACGGAGCGCCTACGTAAACTGTCACTAGAAGAAGACTTGAATGGTGGTACGTATTACTTCCATCAAAGCATCAAAACAGCTGCACTGTTTCTCGTACTGTTCGCCGTTACAGAATCGATGTCGGCCTGGGATTGGGTAATGTCAATAGACACGCACTGGTACAGCACGATGTTCGGCTGGTATGTCTTCGCTAGCTGGTGGGTATCGGGCATTGCTGCCATTACGCTTTGCACCATCTTCCTGAAGCAAGCGGGTTACTTACGATTTGTTAATTCCAGCCACTTGCACGATCTAGGCAAGTTTATGTTTGGTTTCAGCATCTTCTGGACCTACGTGTGGTTCTCACAGTTCATGCTGATTTGGTATGCTAACATTCCTGAAGAGTCAGTATACTTCAACCAACGTCTTGGCGGTTTTGATAATGCCTATACTGGGCTGTTCTTCTTCAACCTAGTTATCAACTTTGCATTCCCTTTCTTGGTGTTGATGACCCGCGATGCCAAGCGCCAAATGATCATGCTGAAGATTGTAAGCATTGCCATTCTGGTAGGCCACTGGTTTGACTTTTATTTAATGATCATGCCTGCAACTATGCGGGGAAATAATGGGTTTATCATTGAAATAGGCACTGCGTTGGTATTCTTAGGTAGCTTTTTGTTGCTACTCACGAAGCGCTTATCACAGGCTTCTTTGGTTCCCGTCAATCATCCTTTCCTCGACGAGAGCATCCATCACACGACTTAAATTTTAGACGCTGGAAATTGAAAGCTGACAGGTAGAAGTTTGTTCTTTCTTCGCTTTTCGATTTCCAGCTGCTAGCTTCTAACTTCTTCACAAATGATTGCTCTTGGTATTCTGCTGGTTCTGGTGTTGCTGCTGGTCGTGTTTGGCCTGCTGTTTCGCCTCCAGATTCTGACGTCCATTTTCTCAGGTAGCTCTAACCGTGAAATCGGTACCAGCAACCGTGTAAATGCGGTTTTATTCCTGGTTTTTCTAGTTGTTGGCGGTGCGGCTTTCGCATGGTCGTTCGCAGACAGCTTTGATGCCATGAATCCTCCTATCGCTTCCGTACACGGCCATGCGTTGGAGAAGATGTTCTGGACCACCATGGTTATTCTGGGTATCGCTTTTGTATTGACCCAGGTACTTTTGTTTGGGTACTCCTATAAATACCAGCATCGTGAGGGTCGTCGTGCGTTTTTCTTTGCGCACAACAATAAAATCGAAATCATCTGGACGTTGATTCCTGCTGTTGTCATGGCAGCTTTGGTTTTCGCTGGTTGGAAGGAATGGACGCGTATTACTGGTCCTGCTCCTAAGGATTCGGTAGTTATCGAAGTAATGGGCAAGCAGTTTGGCTGGTTGGCTCGCTACCCCGGTCGTGACCAGAAGCTTGGAGTAGTGAATTATCGTCTGATTGATGCTTCTAATGATTTTGGTCTTGACTTGAGCGACCAGAGTTCTTTGGATGACATCACCTTCTCCTCGGGTGCTTTGCATATTCCTAAAGGCCACCCTATTATGTTCAAGATTCGTTCGCGCGATGTCCTGCATGCTGTGTACATGCCTCACTTCCGGGTGCAGATGTACGCCGTACCTGGTATGCCTACTAAGTTTTGGTTCACGCCTACCCTGACGACTGAGGAAATGCGTGCTAAGACTGGTAACCCTAAATTCACTTATGAATTGGCTTGCAACCAAATATGCGGTCGGGGCCACTTTGCCATGCGAATGGAAGTGATTGTGGAGGAACCAGAAGATTACATTGCTTGGTTGTCGCAACAGAAATCCTTCTCGTCGCAGAATCCTGAAATTCTGGCTAACTTGAAGAAAAAAGCACAGGGTCAGAAAACGATTGGAGCAACTGCTCCAGTAGGTCCGGCTGCTACAGCCGCTGTACAATCGGCTACTCCAGCTTCGTTGTAATTACATTTTAACGCACGCTTCTCTATGGCTGCTAATATTCCTACTAACGCACAGGCGCAGGGTGGTATTGGTGTATCGGTTCCGCATACCGAGCACGAAGATCATCTGCACCATGATGAGCACCACGAGCAAAGCTTTATTTCGAAGTACGTCTTTAGTACGGACCATAAAGTAATTGCCAAGCAGTTCCTCATCACAGGTATTTTCTGGGCCATTCTAGGCGGCACATTGTCTAGCTTGTTCCGTTTGCAACTCGGCTGGCCTGAGGCAACTCTGGAATGGCTGACACCAGTATTAGGTAAATGGGTAGAGGCTGGTAAGCTGAACCCCGAGTTTTACCTCGCTTTAGTGACGATGCACGGTACCATCATGGTATTCTTCGTGCTGACAGCAGGTTTGAGCGGTACTTTCTCAAACTTCCTGATTCCGTTGCAGATTGGCGCTCGTGACATGGCTTCGGGCTTTATGAACATGCTGTCCTACTGGTTCTTCTTTATTTCCAGTGTGATTATGTTCTCGTCGCTGTTTATTGAGACGGGTCCAGCTGCTGCTGGATGGACAATCTATCCTCCGCTGAGCGCTCTGCCGCAGGCTATTCCTGGTTCAGGTGCTGGTATGACTCTTTGGTTGGTGTCGATGGCTCTGTTCATTGTCTCGCAGCTGCTTGGTGGTGTTAACTATATCACGACTATCATCAACCTGCGTACCCGCGGTATGTCGATGTCGAAGCTGCCACTCACTATTTGGTCGTTTTTCTTGACGGCCGTACTGGGTCTGTTGGCTTTCCCCGTACTTTTCTCGGCAGCATTGCTCCTGATCTTTGACCGTTCGTTCGGTACAAGCTTCTTCTTGTCAGACATTTATATTGCTGGTCAGGCTCTACCGAACACAGGCGGTAGCCCCATTCTGTTCCAGCACTTGTTCTGGTTCTTGGGTCACCCTGAGGTATACATCGTGATTATGCCGGCCATGGGTATGGTATCGGAAATCATGGCCACCAACGCTCGTAAGCCCATCTTCGGCTACCGTGCTATGATTGGTTCGCTTCTCGGTATCTCATTACTTTCCTTCGTTGTATGGGCTCACCACATGTTCGTGACAGGTATGAACCCTTTCTTGGGTTCAGTCTTCATGTTCTTGACGCTCATTATTGCGGTGCCTTCAGCTGTGAAAACGTTTAACTGGCTGGCTACCCTGTGGCGTGGTAATATCCGATTCACTACGGCCATGCTATTCTCGATTGGCTTTGTATCCTTGTTCGTTTCGGGTGGTCTGACGGGTATCATACTAGGTAACGCTGCGCTGGATATTCAGATGCACAATACCTACTTCGTAGTAGCTCACTTCCACTTGGTAATGGGTAGCTCGGCATTCTTCGGCTTGTTTGCTGGTGTGTATCACTGGTTCCCGAAAATGTTCGGCCGCATGATGGACGAGAAGCTTGGCTATATCCACTTCTGGTTGACTTTCCTCGGTGTGTATTTGGTTTTCTTACCCATGCACTATGTAGGTATTGCCGGTTTCCCCCGCCGTTATTACTCGTGGACTGGCTTCGATACATTCAGCCAGTTCGCTGACCTGAACAAGTTCATCTCGGTGGCTGCCATCCTGGCTTTCTTCGCGCAATTTGTTTTCATCTTCAACTTCTTCTACAGCATCTTCCGCGGCCGTCGGGCTACGGAGAATCCTTGGCAGTCGAACACGTTGGAGTGGACTACGCCAGTTGTTCCTGGTCACGGTAACTGGCCTGGTGCCATCCCTGCTGTGTACCGTTGGCCTTACGACTACAGTAAGCCTGGTGCTGAGACGGATTTCATTCCGCAGAACGTACCCTTCTCGCAAACGCAGTCGTCGAATATGCCTTACGAGCGAGAAATGGCTGACTAGATTTTGCCTGAGTGTTTTTTCAAACGGGCCGCTGTATTTACGGCGGCCCGTTGCTATTTATTCGGATGAAGAACATGCCCAAATAAATTTGGCATTTAATCAATTTTTTGGAGCAACACGCTAGTGAACTTTGTTTCACTAAGAAGAAGATTTATCAGCTATGCGCGCACCTGCTTTCGTCCGCCGGTTTCGGTTTTTCGGTGTACTCACTGTTGTATCAGTTTACTTATTGATTTTAGTAGGAGGTATTGTGCGTAGCACAGGCTCTGGTATGGGTTGCCCAGACTGGCCGAAATGCTTTGGAACGTGGGTGCCGCCTATCAATATCAGTCAGCTTCCGGCTGATTACAAGGAAGTATATACAGCGCAACGCGTGGCTAAAAACAAGCGATTGGCGACAACGCTTGAGCGTTTCGGTTTTAGGCAGGTAGCAAGCAATATTTTTGCTCACCCAACGCAGTACATAGAAACTGATTTCAATCCGGTAAAAACCTGGATCGAATATGTAAACCGCCTGGTAGGGGCCTTGATTGGTGTATTTGTCTTCCTGACGGCTGTATTAGCGTGGCCCTACTGGCGCCGCGACCGAACAGTGTTCTGGCTGGCCTTTTCAGCCTTCATCCTAACAGGAGTACAAGGTTGGTTAGGTTCATTGGTTGTTTCTACCAATTTGCTGCCCATCATGATAACCATTCATATGGGATTGGCGCTACTTATTGTAGCCATACTGATTTACGCGGTAGAGCGCTCACAACGGGAGACGGTAGAGGTCGAAAGAAGTAGTGAAGCACCCATAGCTGCTGGAATGTCGGGCTGGCTATGGCTACTTGTGTTGCTGACGTTCGCACAGATAGTGTTAGGTACCCAGGTACGTGAACAGGTTGATTTAGTAGCTACTGCAAACGGCTACCTACAGCGACAAACTTGGATTGACCAGCTAGGAAGCGTTTTCCCGGTACACCGTACGTTTTCAGCGGTGCTGTTACTGCTGAATGCTTATGTGGTGTATCAGTTGTATAGGCAGCCTAATAGGCGCTTGCAGCGCTTAGCAACTGTAGTAATAGGTGTAATCGTAGTAGAGATTCTAGCTGGGATTACGTTAGCTTATTTTAGTCTGCCAGCAGCGGTTCAGCCAGTGCACCTTTTGCTAGGGACTTTGTTGTTTGGGGCGCAGTTCGTCTTATTGTTGGCCTATCGGCACACTCGGAAAACAGTAGGGCAGGCGGCGTTTCCGCGGGTTGTTGCGTAACTTTGCGCCCCGCATTTGGCCGAGTCTAAGGGCCAATTATCAGTTTAATCTCTCGGATGTCTAAAGCCAGAGCGTTTTTTCAGCTACTCAAGTTTCGTCTGGCTCTCACGGTAGCCTTTTCCAGTGCCATTGGCTACCTATTAGGGGCTCGTGAGCTTGATTTGAGTAGGGCACTGCTGGTACTGGTGGGTGGCTTATTGGTAACGGGCTCAGCTAATACCATCAATCAAATTTTTGAGAAGGATCTTGATAAGCTAATGAAGCGCACCGCTAAGCGCCCTATTCCTACAGGGGTAGTGAGCGTGACGGAAGGTTGGACATTTGTTTTTGTAACGGGTATCCTAGGTCTCGGAATCCTAGCATACTTCTTCAATCCACTAACAGCAGCGTTGTCATTGCTTTCGCTGATTTTGTACGGGTTCATCTATACGCCGCTTAAAACAATTTCACCCGTGTGCGTGGCCGTTGGCGCTATTCCGGGTGGGATGCCGCCTATGATTGGTTGGGTGGCTGCTACCGGCGTGTTAGGGGTAGAGGCTTGGATTCTGTTCGGCATTCAGTTTATGTGGCAGTTCCCGCACTTCTGGGCTATTGCCTGGGTGCTGGACGATGATTACAAGAAAGCTGGTTTCAAAATGCTGCCTACCCCAGGTGGTAAAGACCTGCGCACAGCCATCCAGATCATGACCTACACGCTGGTGCTGATTCCGCTGAGCCTGTTACCAACTGTTTTCCATATGACGGGCACTACATATGGAATAATTGCTGTGGTATGTGGAGTTTTATTCCTGGGGCAAACGTTCTATCTCATGCGTACCTGTTCCAAGAAAGCGGCGATGAGCATCATGTTTGGCTCGTTTCTCTACCTGCCTATTGTTCAGATTGCGTTGGTATTCGATAAACTGTAACCTACCCGAGTATGCATACCTCTGAAGTTTTAACCGCCAAAGAACCCGGTACCGGCCAACACCCGTACCGCTTGCAACTGATTCTGCTGATGATCAGCAGTTCGATGATTTTTGCTGCTTACACCAGCGCCTATATTGTGCGGCGCGATGAAGGCAACTGGCTGGAGTTTGCCCTACCCATAGCGCTAGCCATCAACAGTGCTATCATTCTACTAAGCTCTGGTACCATGCAGTGGGCCTATCTGGCTGCCCGACGCAACAGTATTAAACAAGTACGCATTGCGTTGATTCTAACCTTTATCTTAGGGTTAGCCTTTCTGGTGGGGCAGTGGAATGTATGGGGTGATTTAGTAGCCAGCCGAATTTTCTTCGGTGGTACCGACGCCAATCCTTCGGGTTCGTTCGTATACGTGCTCATGGGCGTGCACGCCTTCCACCTCGTTACAGGCCTGATTTTTCTGTGGATTGTGCTCCGCAAAAGCTTGCGCTATGAAGTACATTCCAAGCAAATGCTCTCGATAGGCAATGCGACTATCTACTGGCACTTCCTCGGTGGGCTTTGGTTGTACCTGTATTTGTTCCTACTTTTGAACCACTAGTATTGTCTTACCCCGCATAGTATGTCCACTTCTTCCTCAACGCTGGCCCCCACGACGAATTCGGTCGAACTCGAACAGCCACGTTCCGGCACTTGGGATGGCGGTAACGAACCCTTTAAGGCGAGCTACGGCAAGCTGATGATGTGGTTCTTTCTGCTGTCGGATGCCTTCACGTTTGCTGCGTTCCTGACCACCTACGGTATGATCCGTCACCGCAATCCGGTGTATGTAGGTGATGTAAAAGATTTTGAGTTCTCAACTGCCTACTGGCCTATTCCTGAGAAGGTCTTTAATGCTTTCCCTGGTTTTCACGGCGTAGATCTACCGCTAGCCTTCGTGGCGTTGATGACGATGATTCTCATCTTCAGTTCCGTGACAATGGTATTAGCCGTAGAGGCTGGTCACCGCATGGATAAGAATGATGTGCAGAAATGGCTTTTGTGGACTATTCTATTTGGAGCTACTTTCCTGAGCTCTCAGGCGTGGGAGTGGAGTCACTTTATTGGCGGTCATGAAGAAGGTACGCTAATGAGCGACGGAACCATGTTCCACGGCGCCAATTTGGCCATGAACCAATATGGCCCGGTGCTATTTGGCGACTTGTTCTTCTTTATCACTGGTTTCCATGGCACGCACGTATTCTCAGGTGTTTGCCTACTGGTATGGGCTTTCATTGCTACCACTAATGGTACCTTCGAGAAGCGTGGCCATTATGAGATGGTAGAGAAAATTGGTCTCTACTGGCACTTTGTAGACTTAGTATGGGTGTTTGTATTCACCTTCTTCTACCTTGTTTAATCGTAAAATTTAAATGGCTGGTCGCTCCACAATGCGTTGGAACGACCAGCCATTTACCCATTCAGTAATTCAACCATTTAGTTATAATGGCACATCACGTCGAAGTTCAACACAACGAGATACGGGAAATTCCGAAGCCCAACACCGGTTGGATCTGGAAGACTTTCTGGGTATTAGTGGGCATCACGGCCGTTGAGTTTGTTATTGCCTTTACGATGCCATCCAGCACCTTGCGGAACAGCATCTATATTGTGCTAACCATTTTCAAGGCGTTCTTCATTGTAGCAGAATTTATGCACTTGAAGCACGAGACGAAAGGCTTGATCTGGAGTATTCTTATTCCAGTTGCGCTACTCATTTGGTTACTGGTAGCATTGGTAACCGAAGGCTCTTACGCTGGCGAGTTGCTTCAGCATACATTTAGCAGCTAATACATGCGGCCCCGGCAAACCCTGTTGTTGGGCCTTATGCTGCTTGTGCCCGTCCTGGCTTTTCTATTTCTGAAAAGCTTTGGCACCAATCATTACGCGCTGCCAACTTTCTTTCCCGAACGTGTTGACTCAACACAAGTAGGCGGAAAGTGGCAGCGCGATACTGTTTATCACCACCTGAGCAGCTTCGGATTAGTCTCTCAATCTGGGCACCCGGAGGCTGTAACAGAAATAGCAGGTAGTGGGCTCTACGTAGCAGGATTCTTATGTGCTAATTGTCCCGGTGCCTCGCCCGAGCCCATTGCGCAACTGGCCCGTGTGCAGGAACTATACCGTCAAGATCCGCAAGTGAAGCTGGTTACGTATCTAACCGCTGGCATTACGCCCGAAAAAGCGGCTGAACAGTACGGTGCTATTGCCGGCAAATGGTGGTTTCTGGCGGGCGATAGCACAGTATTGCGTCGTGTAGCTGATGATTATCATTTACCGGCGGTTAAAAACAGCACGATTCAGACCCCAAACCTGTTTTTAATAGACCGCGAGCAGCAAATACGAGGCATTTACGACGGCACCAAGCATAAAGAGATTGATCGGCTATTGACCGAGATAGGCGTTCTATTGTACATCTATGAGCACGACGACGCAGGCCGCTAATCCTGGCGGTACTACCAAATACAAAATTTTAGCCGGTGTACTGGGCGCAGTGATACCATTGGCCGTTGCTGTACTGTACTTCTTTCCAGGAATTCTGAAGGTAGAAGGCCTCGACGTGAAGATGTTGCCTGCTGTGAATGCTGGGCTAAATTCACTAACGGCTGTTTTTCTAATACTCGGGTATTATTTTATCCGGAGAAAGAATGTAGCGCGTCATCGTGCTATGATGGGCATGGCCTTTCTGCTTGGGTCGCTGTTCTTGGTATCGTATGTGGCCTATCACTCGCAGGGCATCGTCACAAAGTTTGGCGGGGTAGGGACCATTCGGGGGGTGTATTATTTTTTGCTGCTGACGCATATCGTGCTGGCAGCCGTGACGGTAGCATTGGTGCTGTTTACGCTGTATTACGCACTGACGCAGCAATTTGCTAAGCATCGCCGGATAGCTCGCTGGACGTTTCCTATCTGGCTATATGTGTCCGTTACAGGGGTTATCGTGTACTTCATGATTGCGCCCTACTATACGTAGCAACCTCAACGTAAAACCTTTGTCCAAGTTGAAACTTAACGCCTGTTTGGGTGTTCAAATCATATGAAAAAGGCCCTCACATCCAGTGTATTTCTGTTGCTGCTGAGCACGTTGCTAAGCTTATTACCTCTAGCCACGCAGGCCCAGTGTGTACTATGTAAGTCGCAGGTAGAGTCGTCGCGTACGGAGAAAGACGGTTACGACGTAACAGGTCTGAATAAAGGTATCGTATACCTCATGACGGTTCCTTATCTTTTGATGGGCACCGTAGGGTACTTTTGGTACCGCAACGTGCAAAAGAAGAAAGCTACACAGCAGTAGCAGTAGTATAGTCTAGATTGCATTCTTCGTGCAACTGTTGTACTAAGCAGTGAATGCCGCCAAATGGCGGCATTTTTGTTAGCTTCCAGGTAGGTTTGCGCTGTAGTGTTTGGTGTTTGTTAGCCTTCTGCCTTGTTTAAATCAACTCGTTTTTCCCCGTTGTTTTTGCTGCTGGCGGCCGTTCTGTGCTTTGCCGGGGCCTACGTCAGCAACCAATATGCGCAACGCTCTGGCTCCTTGTTTCGGGCCGATGCACTGCGGCTACAGAACCTATTAACGGAGGCCGAACTGACAGCACGCTACGAGGCAGAATCAGTAGTAGACAACCTGCGCAAGTATAAGCCGACTTTTGGAGAGTTGGTAAGCCGTACTACCTACCCTTGCTTTGTATATGAAGGCGAAGAACTGGTAAGCTGGTCGGATCATACCATTGAGCCAGACCAGGCGTTGGTAGATGAGGAGTTTCGGGAGAAAATGGTGGAAATGCGCTTTGGGCATTACTTGGTGCTGCGCCAGGTGCTGGGGCCATATACCGTTATCACCTATGTGCCGCTGGAGCAGCACTATGGCATCAGTAACCGCTACCTGCGCAATGGGGCTGGGCAGGCGCTGTTCCGTGGCATGAATATCCAGCTGGTGCCTACTAGTACCAACCAGCGCTTACCTCGCCTGTATACCGATGCGGGAGAATACCTGTTCTCAGTCGAAAGTCTTCAGCCCAACCCAATTACGGGTAAATATCTACCGTGCTTTTTACTGTTGCTGGGCCTCAGCTGCTACTTGCTGTGCTGGTGGCAAATGGCGCGGCGCCGCTTTCGAGCAGGCAAGGCTCTTAGCGGCGCCATCGTGGTAATTCTGTCGCTGGTAGTGCTGCGGGCAGCTTTGCTCTTTGCAGGCCTACCTTTTTCGCTGATTGAATTACCCTTATTCGACCCACGCGTCTACGCAGCTTCCTGGCTCTCTCCCTCGCTGGGCGATTTGCTAATCAATGCGCTCTTGTTGTTGGTAGGGTCTTACTACGCATTATTGCTGTTCCGGCGCTACCGGATAGTGCGGCGGGTGCGGCAAGTGCGCAATCAATTGGTGCGGCTGCTGCTGGGGGTGGTAGCCGTACTGGGCTATTTTGGGCTGATGGTATTGCTATACCAGTTCTTCTCCAACAGCTTCAACAACTCCCAACTGGTGCTCGATATCACCCAGAGCATTCAGGTAAGCGGCTTTAAGGTGTTGCTGTGCCTGGCGCTGGTGTTGCACGGCGGAGCATATATGGTAGGCTTCTTCTTGCTGTCGCAGCTATTTACGGCGGCGGTACGGCCTACCTCCAAGGTATCGGATGTGGTGCTGCTGAGCTTCTTTATGTTGCTATTTCTACCAACCGGCCTTATTCTTAATCAGCCCTACCTTACGCTATTGGGGCTAGCGTTGCTGTTTTTCGCGGTGCTGCGCCTGACGGGGTTGAAGCAATTGGTGAACGTGGTTCCCTATCAGATCTACCTGTTCATTTTCCTGATGTTGGCCGTAATATCGGCTGTGGGGGCACTGGCTTTGTATGAGTTTGCCGATCAGCAACTTATTTTGAGTAAACAGAAAGTAGCTGGAAATTTGTTGATCGACAACGATTTGCAAGGAGAATACCTGTTGGCGGAGCGCACGCGTCAAATGGCCGCCGACTCGCGTATTCAGAAAGTATTGGCTAATCCGTTTGCCAACCAGGAAGTAGTCCGGCAGAAAATAGACAAGTATTACCTGCGCGACTATTTCGACAAATACGAGGTGGTGGTGACCCTATTTGGCCCCTCGGGCACTACAGCCGACAGTAGCGTGGCCTTACCCGACCTGCGCCACCGCTTGCTTGCCAACGC
The DNA here is from genome assembly GCF_014333615.1 of Hymenobacter citatus. Lineage (GTDB taxonomy): Bacteria > Bacteroidota > Bacteroidia > Cytophagales > Hymenobacteraceae > Hymenobacter > Hymenobacter citatus. Next base: position 302,870 of record NZ_JACSCY010000004.1, read on the forward strand.
CACGCTCACCGACCAAAAAGGTATTTACCTGATTCGGGGTAGCAACTCCTTCAGCACACGGCGCTATGTGGCCCTGGTGCCTGTGCCGGCTGATAGCAGCCGAGAAAGTACTATTGTATTGGAGCTGTCGCTTAAGAAGCTGACGGCCTATAGCGTAGTGCCCGAGCTATTGATCGACCAAAAGTTTTTTCAGCCAGGGCTAGGACCGGAGCTAAGCTACGCTGGCTATGAAAACAACCAACTAGTATACAGTGAGGGAGATTTCGATTATGTAAATCAGTTGACTAACAGTGTGTTGAATGATAGTAGGCTCTATACAACGGGCTTAGCTATCAACGGCTTTCACCACCTGGGCGTGCGGGGGCCGCAGCAACGGTTGGTGATTGTGACCACACCTACGTATTCGTTTGGTAATTGGCTGGCCAACTTCTCTTTCCTGTTTCTGCTGCACACGTTCTTCTGGCTGGTGTGCATTGGCGTCTACACCTTGGCGCAGGGACAGTCGTTGGAAGTATTTCGGACCAATTTCAGCACCAAGATTCAGCTGTTTCTGAACTTCGGTATTCTGGTGCCGCTGCTAATTGTGAGCGTGGCAACGGCCAGTCAGGTGACCAGCTCGTACAAACGCGACCTGCTGCGCGCCTATGAGCGACGCGGCAAGGCGGTGCAGGAAAGCCTACTCCGCAACCGCTCCGCCCTCACCGATTCTGCCAACCACAGCGCCATCATCGACCTGGCCGACAACGTAGCCAGCATCACCGATACCGACCTGAACCTGTACGACGCCCACGGCATGTTGCAGGTGAGCAGCCAGCCGCTCATTTTTGAAGCGGGTTTGCTGAGTCCGTTGATGAACCCGCAGGCTATGGCGGCACTAGCTGAGCATGGGCAGCCGCGTAAGCTGCTGACGGAGCACGCCGGTACACTATCGTTCAATGCGCTTTACCTACCCCTACGCGCGGGCACGGTGCGCGCTGGTAAACCGGCGCCGGTGATTGGCTACGTGGGCATCCCATTCTTCGACTCCGAGAAAGACTTGGACGGCAAGCTAATTGAGCTGATATCTACCAGCCTGAACATCTTCACGGTGATGTTTATTCTGTTCCTAATTCTGACGTTTGTGGCGTCGCGCATCCTCACGGCCCCACTTAAGCTCATCACGGCCAAGCTGAAACAGACTACCCTCACGGACCGCAACGAACTGCTGGAGTATAATTCGGCCGATGAGATTGGGCTGCTGGTGCGCGAATACAACGGCATGCTGATGAAGTTGGAAGCCAGTAAGTTGGAGTTGGCCGCGCAGGAAAAAGAAGCCGCCTGGCGCGAAATGGCCCGACAAGTGGCCCACGAAATCAAGAATCCGCTCACGCCCATGAAGCTTTCGTTGCAATACTTGCAGAAAGCCATTGCTGAGCACCGGCCCAACGTGCAGGAGCTGATTGGGAAGATTTCGCAGACGCTCATCACCCAGATTGACGTGCTCTCCGACATTGCTACCTCGTTCAGCACCTTCACCAACCTACCCGCCATGCGCCCCGAGCGCCTGGACATCATCCCGATTTTGCGGCGTTGCGTGAGTTTGCACCAAAGCAATGCCATTGGCGGCCACCTCTACCTATTGCTGCCGGATGATGCGGATAGCGGCAACTACGAAGTGTTTGCCGACGAAAACCTGTTGGTCCGTACATTCAATAACTTGCTGATTAACGCCCTACAGGCGGTACCCTTGGGTCAGCACCCCGATGTGGGCCTGTGGCTGGAATACCAGCCTGATGGCCAGCACCTATTGATATGTGTGCAAGACAACGGCGCCGGCATCCCGCTAGAGGTGCAGGACAAGATTTTCAAGCCGAATTTCACCACCAAAGAACAGGGCTCGGGCATTGGCCTGGCCGTAGCACGCCGCGGCATCGAAAGCGCGGGCGGGCGCATCTGGTTCGAAACGGAAGAGGAGGTGGGCACCACGTTCTTCGTAGAACTCCCCCTGGCGCCGAGTGGTGAGATGGTGAGATAGTGAAATGGTGAGTTTGCTGTTCTGGCCGCGCAATCGGAGCCGCTTGCGCAGGTGGCGCTGTTAGAACAGCAAACTCACCATTTCACCATCTCACCATTTCACCGCTCGGCACGAATCGTGGGTAGTTGTGCGTTAGGTAGCAAATAGATACGGGCGAAACTGAATGGCATGAGGAAAAGCTTTACGCGTCAATTTATGCGCTGGGGCTGCTTGTTGTTGCTATTCTTGGCGGCGCGGGGGCCGTTGCTGGCCCAGGAGGCCGGGCCGCCCAGCACCCGCCGGTGCCGCTGGGTGCAGTTGTCGCCTACCCGCGATACGGCCACGTTTCAGCTGCCCGACTCGCTGACGGTGGTGCCTACCTCCGTGACGGTGCCGGGGCATACGGTGGCCTACGATGTTCGCACTGACACCTACCAGTTTCTGCGCCAGCGTACGCGCTACCCTTCGCCCGAGCCAGGAGAGCCCGATCTGGTATTTCCTCGCCAGGAAGCCGATTCGGTGCTGGTGTGCTACCGGGTGCTGCCGCTGGCGCTGGCGGCGCCGCGCTTTCGGCGCCCGCGCAGCCTGCTGGATAGCGTGGCGTTTCGGGAGAAGCCGGTGAGTTACGAGGATTTTGCGGTGAAGGAGCAGATTCTGAGTACGCCAGGCATCAACAAAACAGGGAATCTGTCGCGGGGCGTGTCGTTTGGCAACACGCAGAACGTGTTTGTGAACTCGGCCCTGAACTTGCAACTGGAAGGCAAGCTCACGGATAAAATCAACCTGACAGCGGCCATTTCTGACCAGAATGTGCCGTTTCAGCCGGAGGGGAATACGCAGCAGTTGCAGGAGTTCGACCGGATTTACGTGACGCTCACGCACCCCAACTGGAGCCTGACGGCCGGCGACGTGGTGCTGCGCAACAAGCCCGATTACTTTCTGCGCTATTACAAGAATATTCAGGGGGCGGCCATTGAGGCCAACTTCAAGCAAGGGCCGCGGGCACGCAGTAGCACGGTGGTGGCGGCGGGCGTGGCTAAGGGCAAGTTTGCCTCTATCGACGTGCTACCCATCGACAACGTGCAGGGACCTTACCGGATGCGCGGCCCGAACGGCGAACAGTTCATCATTCTGCTCGCCAATTCTGAGCGCGTGTACCTGGATGGCCGCCTGCTGACGCGGGGCTTCGACTTCGACTACATTGTAGACTACAACCAGGCGGAAATCACCTTCACGCCCAACCACCTTATTACCAGCAACTCGCGCATCAAGGTAGAGTTTGAGTATTCCGATTTCAACTATTCCCGCTCGCTCACTACCCTCAGCCACTACCAGCAACTGGGCAAGTTGCAAGTGCGGGCCAACTACTACCGCGAGGCCGACAACCCCGACAACTCGCCCAACCTGACGCTGAGCGAGGCAGACCGCGCCCGCCTGCGCAGCATCGGCGACAACGTGAGCCTGGCCACTACCTCCGGTGTCGATTCGGCAGGGTATAACCGCAATCAGGTCCAATACAACCGCAACGTCATCACGGACGATAACGGCAACCGGCGCGTAGTGTACCAGTTTGCTACCGGCGCCGATACGTTGCGGGGCGTCTACAACGTACGCTTCACCAACCTGGGGCCTAACCGGGGCGATTATATCGTGAGTACCGTCAACGCCGGTGCCAACGGGCAGGTGTACCGCTATGTGGCGCCCCTGAATGGCGTACCGCAGGGCAGCTACGCGCCGGTGCGCCTGCTGCCTACCCCGCTGCTCAAGCAAATGGCCACGGCCGGAGCTACGTATCAGGTCGATTCGACGGCCAGCGTGTTTGTGGATGTGGCTTCGTCGCAGCTGGATGTGAACCGCTTTTCGCCGGAGGCGGCGCAGGGGCAGGCCATGCGGGTGGGCTACGCGGTGCAAAACCGCCGCATCAACCTGCCGGGCCTGCGCGACTACCGCTTGCAGAGTGACCTCACGTTTGAGTACACCAGCCACCGCTTTTCGCCGATTGACCGGTACCGCGACATCGAATTTGACCGCAACTGGAGCAACAACATCAACGGCTCGGTAGCCGCCCAGACCAACACTACCAGTCAGACGCCCCGCGAGGATAATATTCTGAATTTTTCGGTGGGCGCAGTGAAGGATATCAACAACAGCATCAGCTACCGCCTGAGCCGCCGCTACCGGGCCACGGAGGTAGACGGCACCCAGCATTGGCTGGAGGCGGCCCACCAGCTAGGCGACGTGCAGCTGCGCGGCAACCTGTTTTTGCTGAATGCGCAGGTAGGTAGGCGAGAGTCGCAGTGGGCGCGGGGCGAGGCCACGGCGCGCTACGTGGCCGGCCCGGTGGTGCCCGGCTACGCCTACCGCTTCGACAAAAACCGCGTGGCCCTACCCAACGGCGATTCGCTTTTTACGGCCAACTACTATGATGAGCACCAGGTGTTTGTGCAGAGCCGCGACTCGGCCCGCACCCGCTTCCGCCTCGACTACACCTACCGCCGCGACCAGACGCCCCTCAACAACGAGCTGCAAACCCGCGGCCGCGCCCAAACCTGGCAGGGCTCCTTGGCCAGCCGCATCGGCCGCAACCAGGATATTGCGCTGGTGGCCACCTACCGCGACCTGATAGCCCGCGACAGCGCCCGCCAGCGCACGGTATTGGGTAAGGTAGACTGGAACGCGACGTTCCTCGACAATGTATTTCGCTCGGAGCTGAATTACAGCGTGGCCACCGGCCGCGAGCTGCGGCGGGATTACTCCTTCCTACCCGTCACCAACGGCCAGGGCACGCACTACTACGGCGGCGACGCCAACGGCAACGGCCGCCAGGACAAGGACGAGTTCTTTGAGGCGCCTACCTCAGATGCCCAGTACCGCACCTATATCAAAGTGTATCTGCCCACCGATCAGTACATTACGGCCTACACCAACCGCCTAAGCTACCGCCTGAGCACCACCGCGCCCCGCGGCTGGCGCGAGGCGGGCAAGCTGCTGAGCTTCGTGGCGCGGTTCTCGGCCATCACTACCGTCACGCTCGACAGCCGCACCACCGACAACAGCCTGCGCGCCCGCCTGAATCCGTTTTCCTACCAGGTAGAGGACAACCAGCTGCTGGGCATGAACAAGCTGCTGCGCAATACGCTGTACTTCAACCGCTCCAACCCAATATTCGGTGCGGAGCTGACGGCCCAGCAAACCCAGCAAAAGGTATTGCTCACGCAGGGCTTCGATATTCGGAACCTGGCTTCGCAAAGCTTGCTACTGCGCCGCACGCTGGCCCAACAGTTTACGGGGCGTTTCACGGTATCGAGGAGCGTACGCGGCAACGAGTCGAGCTACCTGGACACGCGCAACTACCGGCTGCGACTCTACGAGGTAGCCCCCGAAATCAGCTACCAGCCCAGCAGCACCTTGCGCTTCACGGGCACTTACTTGCGCACCGTGAAGCAGAACACCTTCAAGGATGGCACCGACGCCGACGCTCGCGGCGCCTTCGACCAGCTGGGCCTCGAAACCCGCGTGAGCCAGGTAAGCAAGCGCACCATCACGGCCGCCACGCGCTACGTGCGGGTAGGGTTCGACGGCGACGTGGCCTCCGTAGTGGGTCTGGAAATCCTGCAAGCCCTGCGCCCCGGCAACAACATCACCTGGAACCTGAACCTGGAACAGCGGCTCAGCAATGGCCTCAATATCACTGTGGCCTACGACGGCCGCAAGCCCAACGGCCTGCAAGCCGTGCACACAGGTAGGATGCAGGTATCAGTGTTGTTTTGATTTATTCTTTTCTGTCATCCTGAGCGCAGCGAAGGACCTTATCACGCGTGAACGACCATCGTAACAACGACTCGTTCACGCGTGATAAGGTCCTTCGCTGCGCTCAGGATGATAGGGGCTCAGGATGACGGATAAGAGCAAGCCTACGGCAACCCATTCAGCAACCGCTGCAAAGCCGGCAGCACGGCCAGCTCCGTTTGCCCAGCCGGTGCTTTAGCGGCTTCCAATTGCTGCTGAGCATTGGTTTTCCAGGCAGCGGTAGGCGTCTGCCCTTGCTCCAGCAATTGCAGCCGCTCCAACGCCAGCGTCGAAAGAGCACTCAGGCGGGCCGAAAGTGGGCCGTACTCGCGCAGGCTGGCGGAGGTGTTGAACAGCGGCTGCAACTTCACGTCGTTGGCCTGCCACTGAATAAGGGGTGCCCGCACTGCCGCCAGCGCCGGCAAGGCTTCGGCGGGTAGGGGAGAGGTAGGCGCAGTGCCTAGTTGCGCCAATAAAGCATCCACCGCCTCGCCAAACTCCCGCGCCGCATCCGACTCAGCCGGGGCGGCGTCCACCAGGCGGTTCAGGAGCGTTTGCGTGGTGTATTTCATGCCCTGAAAGTGACGCTTGTACTCCTTCACGGGCTCCAGTACGCTGGCAAACGTGCGCAGCGGCGCCACCGGCTGCCCGGCGGCCAACTGGCGCAACAGCAGTTCCGGCGCGCTGCGGTGCTGCACGCCCAGCCGCTCCAGCTGCGCCGAAACGATAGCGAGGCGGCGGTACATATCCGGCACGTTGGTAACGGTAGCCGGCGACCAAAACCGCTCCGCTATGGCCGCGGTGCGGGGCCAGATGCGGCTATCCACGATGACGCTATCCGCAAATTCGGCCCACATGGTGGCCTCGCCGCCTAGTACCAGTTTTTTCTGGGCGTCGGTGAGGGGGGCGTCGGCGGGGAGCGGGTCTACGGCGTAGTGGTTGGCGGCCGAGTAGTTCAGGTCGATGTAGTAGCCGTTGGAGAGGATGGCCGGGTGGTTGGCTTTCACGGCGTCGTATAAGCCTTTTTTGCCCCGCCAGCTCTGAATCACGGCCGACTCAGGTAGGCCCGGCCTCAGGATTTCGTCCCAGCCGATCATCTTCTTATTGTACTTGGTGAGCATGGCCAGGATGCGGCGGTTGAAGTAGGTTTGCAGGGCGTGCTTATCGGGCTGCCCATTGCTTTTCACCAATTTCTGCTCTTTTATAAACTGCACAATGCGCGGATTGCGCAGCCACTGCCGCCCGTCGTTTTCGTCGCCACCGATATGAAAATACGGGTCGGAGAATAGCTGCGTCATCTCACCCAATAGCGTGTCTATCAGCGTGTAGGTGGTTTCTCGGGTAGGATCCATGGCGATGTTGAGCACGCCCCAGCGCGGGGCCACGCCGTAGGTGGAGTCGTTGGAGGCCAGCTCGGGGTAGGCGGCCAGCCAGGCGGTGGCGTGGCCGGGCATGTCGAACTCCGGCACCACTCGGATGCCCCGCGCCGCCGCGTAGCGCTGCACCTCCCGCACCTGGGCCTGGGTGTAGAACTGCCCCTCGCCGCCTACCTGCGCCAAGCGCGGCAGCCGCTGACTTTCCACCCGAAAGCCCTGATCATCTGACAGATGCCAGTGCAGCACGTTCAGCTTCACGGCGGCCATGGCATCCAGGTTGCGCTTGATGACGGGCACGGGCATGAAGTGCCGGGCCGCGTCAATCAGCAGCCCCCGCCACCCAAACCGCGGCTGGTCCTGAATATCAACTTCGGGAAAATATAGTGCGTTTTTCTCCTTGGCCACGAGCTGCTCCACGGTAGCCAACCCGCGCAGGACACCCAGGCTAGTAGGGGCGGTGAGCGAAATGCCCATAGGCGTTACGCGCAGGGCATAGCGTTCTTCGTCGCCGTTGTCCATGCGCCCCGGTTTGCCGTAGCGGATGCTGAGGGTAGGGGCTGCTTTGCTAGGCGTGGTTTTGGCGGCTGGTCGCGCCGGGCCGAGCCGCCGGAGCAGGCGCCCTTGCAGGCGCCGTGCTGCCGCTGCCACGACGGTATCCGGTTGGGTATCAGCGGTGATGATATAGGTGAAAGTGCTGCGCAGTGGCAGCCGTGCCGCGCCCCAGTTAGCCGTGGTGGGTACCGGCATTAAGTGATGCGTGGGAGAGGTAGGAGCCTGCTGGGCCTGAACAGCTACCGCAAACAATAGTGATGCGAAGAGCAGCCCACAACGAAGAGAAGAAAGCATAGGCAATTGGAATGGGAGAGCCGCAAGGTACTTCTACCCACGCAAACAGCCTTCGGGTGCGGCTACCAGCATTGCTCGCAGAGGTTTGCAAAGCGCGGATTTTGGCGCTCTGAGAACCTCTTAAATCAACCCCCGCGCCTTAAACTCCAGGTAGCGGTTCAGTGTGTTTACCGTGAGTTGCTCGGGAGCTGTGAGCAGCGCATGCATGCCATGGCGCTGCAATTCCAGTACGATTTGCCGTTTTTCCTGGGCAAATTTCTCGGCAATGGTCTGGTTGTATACTTCCTCTGTTGTTTGAGCGGGCGTATTCAGAAATTGGTGCAGCTCCGTATTCTCGAAAAACACAACCAGCAGCAGGTGGTCTTTGGCCAGGCGGCGCAGGTAGGGCAGCTGGCGCTGCATCCCGCTCAGCGTCTCAAAATTGGTAAACAGAATGAGCAAGCTGCGCTGCCGAATATTGGTTTTGACGGCCGTGTAAAGTGTTTCGAAGCTGGTTTCGAGGTATTTGGTGCGCTGGCGGTACAGCACTTCCAACAGCTTGCGTAGGTGGCCGCTGCGGCGCTCGGCCGGTACCAGAGCGCTCAGCTTGTTGGCAAACGTCAGGAGCCCGGCCTTGTCGTGCTTGAGCAGGGCAATGTTGCTGACGACGAGGGTAGCGTTGATGGCGTAGTCGAGTAGGCTGAGGCCGTGGAAAGGCATCCGCATCACCCGGCCTTTGTCAATCAGGCAATACACCTGCTGGGCACGCTCATCTTGAAAGTGGTTGACTACCAACGTATCGCCACCCGTGCCGGCGCGGCGCGCAGTGGCTTTCCAGTTGATGTTGCGCGGGTCGTCGCCGGCCACATAGGGCCGGATTTGCTCAAACTCCATGCTCTGGCCTACCCGCCGGATACGCTTCACGCCCACCTCCGTGAGGCGGTTGCTGATGGCCAGCAGCTCGTACTGGCGCATCTGCAAAAACGACGGGTACACGGGCACCAGCTGGCCCTGGTCGTAGCGGAAGCGCCGCCGCACCAGGCCCAGCGGCGAGGCCACCAGCACATTCACAGCTCCAAAGGAGTATTCGCCGCGCTTGGTAGGCCGCAGCTGGTAGCGAATCACCTGCGTTTCACCCGCCTTCAGCGCTGCCCGAAACAGCACGTCGCGCCGCTGAAACTGGTGCGGAATCTCATCAATGGTTTCGGTGTGGACGGCGAAGCGGTAACGGTTTTCGAGGTAGATGGCAATGTCGTTATCGGAGCCGTTGGCGAGCTTCTCGCCCATCACGCGCCGCCCAAATACCTGCCCACCACCGTTGGCACCGGGGGCATACAACAGCAGCACATCCAGGGCAGCCAGTACCACCAGCAACCCCAGCGCTACCTGCATCGGCCCTAATAGCGAGGGTAGGAAAAATGCCACCACGAAGCCGGTTATCAGTGCCGCAAGCAGCAGGAAAAAGCGGGTGGTGAGGAAGAGGGATTTCATGGAATTTCGGGGCTGGCGAGTAAGAAAAAGTCTGTCATCCTGAGCGCAGCGAAGGACCTTCTCACGTCAGAACTATAAGCGTAACAACGACTCGTTCTGCTGTGAGAAGGTCCTTCGCTCTGCTCAGGATGACAGATGCTTTTGCGGTCTTCATCGCCCTACCGCGGTACTTCAATCTGCTGCACAATCTGCTTGATAATCTCATCCGCCGTGAGGCCTTCCATTTCACGTTCGGGCGTGAGCAGGATGCGGTGGCGCAGCACGGCGGGGGCCAGAAACTGTACGTCGTCGGGCGTTACAAAGTCGCGGCCGCGGAGGGCGGCCAGGGCTTTGGCGCCGTTGAGCAGGGCCAGCGACGCCCGCGGCGATGCCCCCAGGTACAGTCCTTTGTGTGCACGCGTCTGCCCTACGATGCGAGCAATATATTCCAGAAGCTTCGGCTCCACGCGCTGCTGGCGCACCTGCCGGCGCAAGGCCGCAATATCCTCAGCCGACAGCACCTGGTTGACTACCTCCAGCGGCGTGCCGCCGAAGCCCGCATGGTGGCCCTGCAAAATAGCCACTTCTTCCTCCAAGGTAGGGTAGCCTACATTCAGCTTAAACAAGAAACGGTCGAGCTGGGCCTCGGGCAGGCGGTAGGTGCCTTCCTGCTCCACTGGGTTTTGGGTAGCCAGCACCACAAAGGGCTCTGGCATAGGGTAGGTGGTGCCGTCTTGCGTGGTGTGGCGCTCTTCCATCACCTCAAATAGCGCCGACTGCGTTTTGGCCGGCGCCCGGTTGATTTCGTCAATCAGCACCACGCTGGCGAAAATGGGGCCGGGCCGAAACTCAAAATCGGCGGTGGTAGGCCGAAAAACCGACGTGCCCAGCACGTCGGAGGGCATGAGGTCGGGTGTGAACTGAAGGCGGCTGAAGGGCACCGCCAGCGTACGGGCGAGCAGCTTGGCGGTGAGGGTTTTGGCTACCCCTGGCACGCCTTCCAGCAGCACGTGCCCATCGGCTAGAATGGCGGTGAGCAGCATTTCCAACAAATCATGCTGACCTACGATAACTTTTCCCAACTCCTGCCGGATGGCGGCCACGCGCGTGGTCAGCTGGCTGAAATCGGTGCGGGTACCAAAAGGCGCGTCAGCTGATGGCGTGGTATCAGATGGCCGGGGCGTGGTGGTATCGTCCTGGGTATTATCAGCTGGGGGGACAAATTCTTGCATCAGAAATTCAAAAAGACTAATTGGAATAATTTAAAAACGCTCAATCTATCTAAAGCTAAATAGTTACTTTATTTATGTTATATCGGAATTTATAGGAATAATACAAAATACAAATAGTACAATAAATTTACATAGTGCTATTAAATAAAAGCTTGCTTTCTAAACTCGTTGAGAGCTTTGCTGAGTTGAAGTAATTGCTGATCAGAAACCGTGGGCGCCGTGCGAATAAAGTGAATCAGGCGGATAAGTTCGTCAACCTGAGAGCGGGCGACGCCGGTTTTTTGGGCCACTCGTTCCCGGAAGGCGTCGTCGTTGAGGTTGGTAGTAGGCTCCTGCAAGCGGGTGCGAATGGTCTCCAGAAACAATTCGATGCGCTTTTCGGCAATGAGCGCGTGGTTGCTACCCTGCCGGTAGAGCGAGGCCACCGTGCGCGTGAATAGCAACGTGGTATTGGGTAGGGCCTTGATAACGGGAATAACACGCTGGCGCCGCCGAGCCTCGAAAAAAGCAAACAGCAGCGTGCCTATCAGCATCAGCCAGCCAGCTTGCCGCAGCGCCGGGTGCTGCCGCACCACCCGAAATAGCGATTGGTCGCCCACTGGTCCCTGCTTCTGGTACTCATCCCAAAACACCGGCCGCACTGGTAGGTAGGACAGCGCCGCGAAAGCAAAGCGGCTGGTACCAGGGCGCAGCACGAAGTAATTGGTGAAGGCAATGGGCGTGCTGCTCAGATAAATAGCGCCGCGCCCCACGGGCACGCGCACCAGCACGGGCTGGTGCTGCTCGTTCTCGGCCAGCACCTGGGCCACGCAGCCGCTGTCGGCTACAAAGTGCCAGGCGGCCAGTGGCTGCGGCAGGCGCAAGGAGCGCGGAGCACCAGCCGGAGCCCGCAGCCAAGTGATGGTAGTAGTATCGGGCGGGGGTGCAGAACCAGGCTTCCACGACTGCTGTACGTTCGCCGGGTATTCCGGCTCGGTAGCCAGGCGCAGCGTGTCGGAAAGGCGGCCCAACTGCTCCGCGGCAATAAAGACAGCGTTGCCGCGGGCCACATAGCGCAGCAGCACTTCCTCATCCAGTCGGCCGGCCCGGAAGCGCGGCGCTACGAATACGTAGTTGGCGTTGGTGGCAATCAGGCGTGGCGTGGCGGTGCTGTCGTGGCGGGCCGTGTCGCCGAGGTTGCGCAGGAGCTGGTTGGCAATGGGCTGGCGCACCGTGCGCACAGGCTTTCGGCCAAAGAGGTCGGGCAAGACCTGGTGCAGCACGTAGGTGCCGTAGGGGATTTTGTCGCGGTTGAGGTAGGTAGGCGTCCAGTCGGTGGGGGTAGGGCGCAGGTACTCCACCAGCACGTAGGCTGCAAACAGCACCCCCAGGCCAATTAGATACGCACGGAAGGGAGTCAGCATCAGGCGGCGCGTTGGGTGAGGGTGCCCAGAAACTCCTGGCGCGTGGCGCGCAGCTGCTCGTAGAGGCGGGCCGTGAGCGGCTGCTCGCCATACCACACGTACTCAAACTGGCGCGTGAGGTCGGCAAACGGGGCCTGCCAGGGCGTATTGGTCAGCTCCAGCAGGTAGTGGTGGTTGGTTTTGTCGGGTTGCCAGTCGATGAGGTGGCGCTCCGACAGCGCGTGCAGGCTTTGCAGATAGCCCAGACGCACGGCCAGCCGGTAGTTGGCCTGGGCTTCGGCCTCGGCCAGTAGCTCCACGAAGTTCAGACCGTGAATGTCTTCCAGCAACGCATCGTACGGCAGCGCCACCGTGCGTGCCTTGCGGCCTAGCACCACTGTCAGGTCCAGCTGCAACACGCGCAATAACAAGTACAGAAAAGCCAGCCCAAACAGACCGTACACCACGTAGCGCCCTTGATTCTGGTAGCCTTTGCTGTCGAACAGCGCACGAATCCACTGCATCAGGCGCCACCAAAATAAGTCCCAGGCGGTGGTGCGCTTGGGCTCCGGCTGCACGTATTGAAAGGCGCGCTGCTCCCGAAACCGCGCCAGCCTGCCTGGCGCCGGCTGACGTAGGGTAGGGGCCGGCCGAGGGTAGGCGGGTAGCGTGACGGCGGGTGCATCGTCAGGAGCGGCGGTACTGGTCAGGGGTAGGGCTGTCAAAAAGAGCAGCAGAACCAGGACCATCAGGCCAGCACCACGACAACCGCGAAACATAAACTGTATCAGTAGCACAGGCAATAATAGATACTTGGGGTATAAGTCTGGTTTAATACTCGCCCTCGTCTTCTGGCAGGGTAGGGGCGAGGCGGCCGTATCCGGCGGGGGCGGGGCCACCAATCTGGTCCACTAAGGCATGCAGGCTCTGGCCTTCTTTGCGCTCTACCAGGTTGAAATACTGGAAGGCAATGGCCAGCAGCAACAGCGGATACAAGAGCAGCAAGGCCGTGGAGTTGATGGTGCCCGCCACTGCCGCCAGCAGGCGGTTGGGCTCTACTTCGGGCGAAGAGATAAGGGAAAACGGTGAGCTGATCAGGGAGGAAAGCAGATAAACCAGAATGGCCAGCACACCCACAATCAGCCCCATCACTACCACCAGCCCGAAGGTAGACCACCACTTGCCCCAGATCAGCGAAAAGCACCGCTTGATGGTGGCGAAAAAACCGAGCCGCTCCCGCACCCAGATAATAAAGAACAGGCTGAGCGTGGTCATCACGTAGAACATGGCGGCATACAGACCCAGCACGGATATAACGCCAACTACTGCGCCTGCGCCTGTGCCCAGACCACTTATCAAAACGGTCATCACAACGCCTACCAGCATCCCTACCCCTAACAGGGTCCCAAACACGCACAGCGCCAGCCCAAAAAACGCCCCGATGGTACCCAGAAACCGCCGCCGCACCAGCTGCCATACCTCCGGCACGGTCACTTCTTCGTTCGGATCGGCTTTTTCCATGCGCAGCACCACGTAGCCGTATACCGTGAGCACCAGCAGTGCAAACACTAGTAGGCCGGCCAGTACAGCCAGCAGGTACTCGGGGCTACCAATCAGGCCCAGCATCTCGTTGTTGGTGCTGGCAGTGGCTGTCGGATCGAGGCGGCCCATGCGCCCGCGCTGCATTATGCCACTAAACATGCCCATCATTCTGCTCATCATCAGGCCCTGCGCAATGCCCTGTACCAGCGTCAGGGGTAGCACAATGTAGAGCAAGGCCTTGCCCAGTGGCCGGAAATGGGCCTTAAAGAAATCAATGGCGGCCTCAATCTTTTGCCCAAAGTCCCGCTCGCGCAGAAAGTCGGTAGGATAAGTAAACGGTACACGCATACGCTATAGAGTTGAATTAAGAAGAGAGCATATCCAATGAGAGCCCACGGCGCTTTGCCTGACGGCGCAGGTGCAGGGGGTAGAGAATGAAATAGCCAATAATAAAGCTGGCCGACGTGCCGATAATCAGCAAACTAGCCGCAAGCGGCATCTCGGTGTGGCGCGTCACGAAGCCTTCCAGGAAGCCTGCTACCACAAAAATGGGTACCAGCCCAATGGCCAGGCGCATGCCGTCGCGGGCGCCCCGCCGAAACGACTCGGCCCGCGAGTAAGTCCCCGGAAACAAAATGCTGTTGCCGACCACAAAGCCCGCGCCCCCGGCCAGCACAATGGCCGAAATTTCCAGCGTGCCGTGAATCCAGATAGTAAGCACCGAGGGGAGCAATACCCCGTGCTGGTAGAAGAAGTACTGAAACGAGCCCAGCATCATGCCATTAAAGAACAGCATGTACCCCGTGCCTACCCAGGGCACAATGCCGGCGGCAAACGCCTTGAGGGCCACCAGCACGTTGTTGAGGGTGATGCGCACAAACATGAACGTTTCGCCGCCGCCTTTGTAAATGGCCATCGGGTCGCCGCGCTCGATGTTGCGCAGGGTTTCGTTCACGTAGTCGTCGCCGAGGATAACGCGCACAAACGTATCGTCCAGCGCGGCCGATAGCGCCCCCAGCGCCGTGGCCAGCAGAAAAAAGCCGAGCGCCCAGGCCAGCGTGCGGTGGTGGCGGGCCACCAGCAACGGCAGCTCCAACCGCCAGAAACGCCAAAAACGGCCGGTGTCCTCGCGGTTGTTTTTATATAGCGTCTGGTGTAGCTTGCCGGTCAGCTCGTTGAGGTAGTTCGCCGTAGCCGAATTAGGATAAAAGGTGCGGGCGTACGACAAGTCATCGGTTAGCTCAATAAAACGGGCCGCCAGCTCGTCGGGGCCAGCGGCCGGCTCCAATTCGTACTGCTGCCACTTGGCCTTGTTCTGCCGCAGGAAAACCGCTTCGCGCATAGGGGGTAGAGAAGCCCGGCAACTAGCGTGGCACGGTGCTGGTCAAATATACATATTTCAGGAATGCCCACTGGGGCTAATATATAATTAATCAGATGAGCACAATTTATATCCAAACCACCCAGAATGTAGCGGTAGAGTACGAAACGGCTGGGGTAGGCGACCGGATTGTGGCGCGCCTGCTCGACTGGCTGGTGCTGCTGCTGTATTCGATTGTGGTCGGGTTTCTGATAGAGACCGGTACTCATTTAGGCGACGACCAGCAAATACTTATGGTGCTGTTGATTGGAATTCCAGTACTGCTGTACAATCCGCTGTTCGAAATCTTCTTTAATGGTCAGAGCCTGGGCAAGCGGGCGCGCCACTTGCGCGTGGTGCGCCTGGATGGCACCCGCCCCCGCGTGGGCGACTACCTGCTGCGCTGGCTGCTGGGGCTGATTGAAATTGATATCTGTTTCGGGCTCATTGCGCTCATCACGCGCCTAGCCAGCAGCCGCGGCCAGCGCTTAGGCGACCTGGCCGCCGGCACTACCGTGGTGAACCTGCGCGCCCGCGCCGACCAGGACCTGCTGGCTCTTGCCGACCTCGACCCCAATTATCAGGTGGTATTTCCGCAGGCCGCCCAACTCACCGACCACGACGCGGCGTTGGTGCGTCGGCTGCTGCAACAGGGCTTGCGCCGCCACAACCCACAGCTGCTGCGCGAGGTAGCCGCCAAAGTGCAGGCACTAACCGGCATCCAGACAGATCTGGCAGATGAGGTTTTTCTTCAAACGATCCTGCGCGACCATCTCCAACTGGTGAGCGGAGAAATGGCGTAGTGATAAGGTAGGGCGGCAAGCCACGGCCTAAGAAAACAGCCGCCCGAAAGATCCGGGCGGCTGTTTGTAATAGTGCACACAATAAGAGATACGGAATACTCCGCTAAAACGGTTTTGCTGAGGCTGTAAGTAGGCGCGGCCTACTCAGTGGCGGCTTTGCGGCGGCTGGTTTTAGGAGCACGTTCGGCGCCCATTTCCAGCAGCTCATCGGCACGCTCCGACTTGCCTACCCAGCTCACCGAGTAGAGGTCCCGGCGCCGGTCGCGGAGGTTGCGCACGGCACCGCTGGTGTTCAGGTCCTTCAACAGGTCCAGGTCCAGGTCGGCTATTAGGGTCATTTCGGTGTTGGGTGTGGCCTCGGCCACAATGGCATCGTGGGGAAAGGCGAAGTCGGAGGGGCTGAACACGGCGCTCTGCGAATACTGAATGTCCATGTTCTCGACGCGCGGCAGGTTGCCCACCGAGCCGGTAATGGCCACGTAGCACTCGTTTTCGATGGCGCGGGCCTGGGCACAGAGGCGCACGCGCTGGTAGGCGTTCTTGGTATCGGTCCAGAAAGGCACAAACAGGATTTTCATGCCTTCGTCGCTCAGCATGCGGGCCAGTTCGGGGAATTCCGCATCGTAGCAAATCAGAATGCCAATTTTGCCGAAATCCGTATCAAAGCATTTCAGCTTGTCGCCGCCGCGCATGCCCCAGTAGCTGGCCTCGTCGGGGGTTACGTGCAGCTTGTACTGCTCGTCTACGGTACCGTCGCGTCGGCATAAGTAGCTGACGTTGTATAGCTTGCCGTCTTCATAGAGCGGCATGGAGCCGGCAATGACGTTGATGTTGTAGCTCACAGCCAGCTCCATCATCTTGGTTTTGATGGGCTCGGTGTAGGCCGACATCGAACGGATAGCCACCGACGGCGACTCTTCGTTGGTAAGGGCCATCATGGGCGCGTTGAAGAACTCCGGGAACAGCACGCAGTCGGCCTTGTAGCCCGATACGGTGTCCACGAAAAACTCCATCTGCTGGAAAAAATCTTCCAGATTCTGCGTGGCGCGCATCTGCCACTGCACAATGCCAATGCGCACGTTCGACTTCTGGTTACCAATCAGCTTATCGGTTTCCTCATCGTAGTACACGTTAATCCACTCCAGCAGGGTAGCGTAGGCTTTCGACTCGGAGTCGTAGGGGAGGTAGCCCCGGATGAGCTTGCGTACATAGAAGTCGTTGGCCAGCTGGAAGGTGAGGATAGGGTCGGTGAGTTCCTTGTTGCGCACCATCTCCACGTACTTGGCCGGGGTCATCTCGTTGGCGTAGGCCGCGTAGCCAGGAATCCGACCGCCAGCCACCATGGCGCGTAGGTTCAGGTTTTCGCATAGCTCCTTGCGGGCATCGTAGAGGCGGCGGCCCAGGCGGAGCGAACGGTACTCGGGATCCACAAATACATCCACGCCGTAGAGCGTGTCGCCGTTGGCATCGTGGGTGTCGAACTTGCCGTTGCCCGTAATTTTGGCGTAGGTGTGTTTGTCGCCAAACTTGCTGTATTCCACGATGATAGCCAGTGCAGCGGCTACCACCTGGCCGTTGTCTTCGATGCAGATCTGGCCTTCCGGAAATTTCTTCAGCAGGTTGTTGTACTCGTCTTGGGCCCAGGCGCCTTCCATGTTGGAGTACACCTTGTCCATGATTTCCTTCACGGCCTTAAAGTCGCCGCGCTTCAGGGTGCGCAGGACCAGCTTGTGGGCCGGAATTGCGGTAGGCGTCATCAGCTCGGGGGCGGCGGGCATGCCAGGTAGAGTTTGTTTTTTGGCGTGGCCGCCGTTGGTTTTCGTGTTAGGACTTGTTGCGGGCATATCAAGAAGATTGAATTTCAGTAATATAGAGCAGTCTGAATACTGCTTGCTTGGGTACGCCTACGTAGAAACAAGCGCAGTTGATACTAAAACTACGGATGTGACAGAGCAGAAGGCAACTAGTGGGCGCACAGTATTCTATAACCTCCTACCCTGCGGATTCGTTTCGATAAACATACTCCTTACCCTAATCCTTGCTTCCAATGTCTACTCTTCGCCTTGCCTTCCTGGGGCTACTGGCCGCCGCGGCCAGCCTCAGCGCCTGTAACTCTACGCCCTCCGATTCAGCCACTACTTCCGACGCCGCTGTGGTAGTACGCCAGGATTCCACCCAGCGTGATTCCGTACCAACTATGCCCGCGGCCGTGCCCTCCACTGAGTACACGTCGCCCAATACCGTCGTGACTGAATCGGCCGACAGCCTACACAAAGAGTAAGTAGGCAACAAACCAATAAAAAGCCGTTCGCCATTTCTTTAATTGAAGAAGAGGCGAACGGCTTTTTTGTGCCTGTTGGAAGGCGAATAGAGCGGGTAGAGTTGTATGTAAGGCTTTGTATATCATATGGTTAAATCTTTTAACATAGCACTGCATGCTACATCATGTGCCAGTTCTGTAACTTACTGCCTCACGGATATAGAGAGTAGTGTATACTAACGCTTCATGGAATTAGAATTACGGAGCCTTACCAAATCATTTGGGGCCAAAATAGTGCTGCGCGACTTGAGTTTGCGTGCTGAAACCGGGTATTGTGTGGGCGTTGTGGGCCGCAATGGTGCTGGAAAAAGCACACTGTTCAACTTGTTGGTGAACGTGCTGCTACCCTCCTCAGGCGCTATTGTGCTGGATGGGGAGCTGCTGGGCGAGACGTTTCCGGTGGCTGTGAAGCGGCGCATGGGCGCGCTCATCAATCAAGGCCATTTAGTGGAGCAGCTCACTGCCGTGGAATACCTACGGTTCGTGGCCCGGGTATACGACCTGCCCAACGCCACCAGCCGCATTGAAAGCCTGCTGGGGCATTTGCTGGAAGAGTTTGAGCAGGTGCGCACTAAGCGGCTTAGCTCCTTTTCGACGGGCATGAAGCAGAAGGTGGCCGTGGCCGCCTGCCTGCTGCACCGCCCCGAGCTACTGATTCTGGACGAGCCTCTCAACGGCCTCGACGTGTTTTCGGCCGAGCGGGTGCTGACGCTGCTGGGCAGCTACCGGAATCAGGCCCTCACGTTCATTTCGTCGCACAATCTGGCGCACATCGAAAAAGTAGCAACTCACCTACTCATTATCGACGAGGCCGAGGTGAAGTTCTGGGGTACGATGCAGGAGTTCACGCAAGACCGCGACGCCTACCTTTCCGATGCGCTGCTGCAACTGCTGCAACCCACTGTTTCCACCCACGACCTCACATGGCTCACCAACCAGGCCGTTTAGGTCACTTCCTACCCTATCTGCTGGGCCGGCAACTGCTGGCGGTGTTCTGGCCCGCTGGCGAGCGTCGGGTAGCCACACTCTTAATCGGCATCACAGTAGGTTTGTATAGCTTGGGATTGGGCTATTTGCTCAATCACGCTGATACAATACCAGGCGTCGCGCTTCCTAAGCTGTTGGCAGCCATCAACACCACGCTTTTTGCTACGGTATTGATGGCTGATTTCCTACCCACGTACCGCACTGTAGAGCGGCCACTGCCCGAGCCGCTACCCGTGTCGGCCCGCTTGAATGCGGTGACGGCCTTCGTGCTCGATCTGGTGTCGGTGCGGCGGGCAATGAGCCTGCTGTTCCTGCTGCTGGTAATGGCGGTGGCCCCAACGTTTTGGCAGCCGTTGGGCCTGAGCTTGCTGGTGTGGCTGAGCGCAGCTGCTCTAAGCTTCACTATGCGACTGCTGCTGTCGGTAGGGCGCTGGCGGCACCCGTTGTTTTGGCTGAATTTGCTGTGTCTGCTAGCAGCGGTGTTCTGGCTGGGCGGCGGCCTGGGGTGGCACCTGCCCATTTCTACAAACTGGCTGCGGGCGCTGGCCGTGGCCGGGCCGCTGCTGCTGTGGGTAACGGCGCTCAAGTTGGTAGCGCCCCGTTTCAGCGCCCGTTATATGGTAGAGCGCACGACCGAGCCAACCGAGAGCCGGTGGCAAAACCGACTCTCGCCGGAGTGGAAATTGTATTTGCGCAAAACCTGGCCGGTATTGCTAATGGGCGTCAGCTTCAAGCTTATTATGCTGGTGGCGACGGGCATCCTGCTCCGCAAGGGCGACGCAGGCTTTATGAAGTCTCTGTTTTATTTCTCGTTCCTGCCGGTCATCAGCTTCACGTACGTCAACAACAACCTGCTGGGCTACTGCTGGGTGGCTACCACCAACGAACTGGAGCGCTTAGGCCTGACGCCGCGCTTGCTGACCAGCTACCTGCGGCTGGTGCTGCCAGTAGTGGTGGTTGATTGCCTGTTGTCGGCTGGGGTGCTGCTGGCCTTGTTTCCGCAGGACCAGTGGCAGCAGCTACCACTGCTGCCGCTGGCCTCGCTGCCGCTGCTGGCCTTGGGCTTGTGGGGAAGTCTTTACAAAGCGAAGCCAATCCGTAAAAATGTAGATTTCAGCAACATGCGCAACAACGCCTCTACCCTGATGAATCTATTGAGCATTGGGCTGGCCGCCGCGCTGTACCTGATGCCGTGGTGGTGGGCACGGGTAGCGCTGGCGCTGGTGGTGACGCTCACGGCCGTGGTACCAGTGCGTCGTATTCTCTCCAACCATGGTCCTACCCGCCGCCAGCTCTGGCACAAGCTTATGCAGGCGCAATAAGCCGTTCGAATTGAATATGAACGGTGTAGAGACGCATACTTGCGTCTCGTCGTTGAACAACCATCATCAGCAACGACGAGACGCAAATAGGCGTCTCTGCACCATGCAACCAGCAATGATGATTGGCTGCTGATAGCCTACCTTCCTCACAGCTGCATTTCCGGCACCTCGCCCTGTGGCACCACCAGACGGCCGGCGGTGGCGGCTTGTATTTGCGCTACCGATACGCCCGGTGCCCGCTCGCGCAGCACAAAGCCGTCGGGCGTCACGTCGAGCACGGCCAGCTCCGTCACGATTTTCTTCACGCAGCGTACGCCCGTGAGGGGTAGGGTGCAGGCGGGTAACAGCTTGCTGCTACCATCGCGGGCTGTGTGCTGCATGGCCACGATGATGTTGCGGGCCGAGGCCACCAGGTCCATGGCGCCGCCCATGCCCTTCACCATCTTGCCCGGAATCTTCCAGTTGGCAATGTCGCCGGTTTCGGATACCTCCATAGCGCCCAGAATCGTCAGGTCTACGTGCTCCCCCCGGATCATGCCGAAGGAATCGGCGGAGCTGAAGATGCTGGAACCGGGTAGGGTAGTCACGGTTTGCTTGCCGGCGTTGATGAGGTCGGGGTCTACCTCGGCTTCCGTCGGAAACGGTCCCATGCCCAGCAGCCCGTTCTCGGATTGTAGCTCTACACTGATGCCTTCGGGAATGTAGTTGGCCACCAGGGTAGGAATGCCAATACCGAGGTTGACGTAGTACCCGTCGCGTAGCTCCTGGGCAATGCGTTGGGCTATTTGATTTTTGTTCAACATAGTTTTTTCGCGCAGAGCGCGCAGAGTTTCGCAGAGCCAGATTAGAGGCCATTTACCAGGCGGGAAATCTGGTCGCGAAGAAGATTAGTATTGAAATTGAGGAGCAGTCCTAACTTATAGTTGGCCAACTTAAGATAGGTAAGCAGCTGTTTGTGATGCACGGGTAGCAGCAATGGACTTGAGCTCAACGACTACTTTATTTTCTACCAGTAGGTCGAGTCGAAAGCCCAAATCCAGTTTTACGTCGTCATAGATTACGGGAATAGGTTTCTGTATTTCTACATGCAGTCCCATTTTGCGAAGCTCGTATGCCAGCACGGCCTCATATACTGATTCCAGCAGCCCCGGCCCTAAAGCAGTGTGTACTGTAAAAGCAGCTTTTAAAATGCGCTCAGAAATTTGATTTTCATGCATAAACAAAAAGGCTCAAAATTTCCGGCTCTGCGAAACTCTGCGTACTCTGCGCGAAAAAATCAACCCCGCACCGTGCGCTGCTCAATCCGCTTCTCGTAGCTCTTCCCCTCGAAAATGCGCTGCACAAAGATGCCGGGCGTGTGAATGTGGTTGGGGTCTAGCTCGCCGGCCGGCACCAATTCCTCCACTTCAGCCACCGTTATTTTGCCGGCCGTGGCCATCATGGGATTAAAGTTGCGGGCCGTGCCTTTGTAAATGAGGTTACCGGCTGTGTCGCCGCGCCAAGCTTTCACGAGGGCAAAATCGGCGTGCAGGGCGGTTTCCAGCAGGTACATTTTGCCGTTGAACTCCCGACTTTCCTTGCCTTCGCCTACCTCTGTGCCATAGCCGGCGGGCGTGTAGAAGGCCGGAATGCCCGCGCCGCCCGCCCGCACACGCTCGGCCAGCGTGCCCTGCGGAATCAGCTCGACCTCCAGCTCACCGCTCAACAGCTGGCGCTCAAACTCAGCGTTTTCGCCCACGTAGCTGGAAATCATTTTGCGCACCTGCCGGGTTTGCAGCAGCAGCCCAATGCCAAAGTCATCGACGCCGGCGTTGTTGCTGATGCACGTGAGCTCCCGCACACCTAGGCGCAGGATTTCCTGAATGGCGTTTTCGGGGATGCCGCACAGGCCGAAACCGCCCAGCATCAGGGTCATGCCATCGGTGAGGCCCGCCAGTGCCGCCTGGGCATTGGGTACTACTTTGTTGATCATGGGTAGGGTGGGTAGAGGGGTAAGTTAGCGTTTCCTACGCAACTCCGGCGCCGGGGGCTGGTAGTCCTGGGGCAGCAGCTCGCCTACCCGCTCGAAGCCCCAATAGCCTTCCGTCACTACCGCGCCCAGGGTTCGGATTACGCCGGCAGCCGTTACCTCCGCTTCGGGTGTGCGCAGCTGCACCACCGAGCGTTGCGCACGAATATCGGCCCTGGAACCCGGAAACAGCCGCTGATATGCCGGGTCTTTCTCTTCGCCTTCATACGTTACAGCCAGCAGACCCCGGAACCGCAGCCACGTTTGGGGTGGTGCATATCGTCGCAGGCTGTCATTGGGTAGCGCATCGGGGCTAAGGGCCGACGTGATGGGCGGCTCGCGCAGGGCGTGTACCACGGCCATGGGTAGGCCACGGCTTTGCACGCCCAACGTGCTGCGCGTTAGCATGTAGTTGACGGCCCAGGTGCGGCGTTGGTTTTCCTCGCGCTGCAAGCGCTGCACCCGAAAGCCGGCTTCAGCTACCTCATCGTGGTACACACTGCGCAGGAAATGCATGAATGAGCCCTGATACGCGCGCTGGCGGTTTTCGGCCCACCGCCGACGCTGCCGCTCGTTGCGCGGCGTCAGGTCCTGAAAGCTGACCTGGCTATCGGTATAGGTGGTTTGCTGCCCATAGTTCACCCAAAAATCCAGGTCGTAAAACGTGATGCGGTAGCCCAGGGCCTCATTGTCGACTTGAAGCTGGTAGGGTGTGTACGCCGTGAGGACATCTTTTTTGTCGTCGTATTCTACCACCACGCCATCCGGGTTGCGGATTTTACACTGCTTCGAGAAAGACGAGCTGCCCAGGAAACGTTGCGCAAACCGGGCGTAGTCGGCGGGGCGGTTGCGGTGGGGGCGCACCACCACTTCGCTCAGCTGATTGGTGGTGGGCGCCAGTTGAATGATAAAGGTCTGCGGGGCGTCGGCTACTGTGATAATCTGTTTGTAGAGCTGGTAGCCCAGGTAGGAAACCACCAGCGTGTAAGAGCCCGGTTTCAGGGTAGGAAAAGCGAATTTTCCTTGTGCATCCGTAGCGTTGCCTACGGTGGTATTAGCAAAAAAAACGTTAGCCATTTCCAGCGGCTTGCTGGTTTGGGCGTCAAGCACTTGGCCGCTTAGTGTGCTTTGTGCCGATGCGTGTGTATGCACCAGCGCAAATAGAATCAATAACCCAAGTTGGTAGATATAACGCATTTTATAAAACACTATAAGTTACCTAAACAGACGTATAGACGCATCGTTGCGTCTCGTCGTTGCAGTCGTTGCACGCTACGTGGCGCCGCCGAAAAGACGCGTCTTCGCGTCTTTTCGGCGTCCTGTTAAAGGATTTTAGCGCTACTGCTTCGGCGGAATATAGTCATAGGGCAGCATTTCGCCCATTTTCTCGAAGCCCCAGTAGCCATCGTTGTAAATGGCCAGCGGATGCGCCAGACGGCCGTTCGGAAAAATCTGCACGGCGGGCATCTGCAGGTACAGCGTCGATACCTCCTCGGTGGGGGCGGGGCCAGGTTGCAGCTGACCGGGTACTTCGGGCCGGTAGCGCGGGTCGGGCTTTTCGGGGAGGTAGGTGATTTGCAGCAGATCGTGGAAGCGCAGCTGGCAGGTATCGGCTACCAGTTGGCGCAGGCTATCGATGGGTAGAGGGCGGGTATAGAGGTAGCCGTAGCTGCGCGGCTCCTGCCGTTGGCGCTGCAACGAGTCGGGCAGTACCAACGATTGGCCGGGTGGCAAGGTAGCCAGCAGATGCTGCATGAGGCTATCGGCGCGGGCCCGGCGCGGGTTGTCCACAATGCGCAGCTTCTGCACCCGAAAGCCCTGATCCTCTACCTGGTTTTCGTACACGCTGCGCAAGAAATGAATCTGCGAACCGTGGTAGGCTTGCTGGCGGTTGCTGGCCCAGCGGCGCTGCTGCCGGGTGTTGCGGGCGCGCATTTCCTCAAATACCGGCGAGCCGTAGAATTGCACAAACTGTCGCTTAAAATTGACCGAGAAGTGTAGGCCGTAGTATTTCACACGGTAGCCCAGCGCCCGATTTTCTACCAGCACAAACTCCCGGCTAGTGGCCGTCAGCTCATTGGCCTGTGGGTCGTAGTCCACCAGCACGTCGTCGGGGTTGCGGATGCGGCACTGCTGCGAGAACGTGGTGGAGCCCAGAAAAAGCTCCTCAAATTTGCGGTAGTCATCGGGGTTGTTCTTGTGCGGGCGCACCACCACTTCGGCCAGTTGCTGCGCAGTAGGCAGTAGTTGTGGGTTGATAGTCAGGCTCTTGTCTTGCACCAGAATAGCCTTGCGGTAGAGCTGGTAGCCGAGGTAGGAAACCAGCAGCTCATACGGCCCTGGCGCCACGCCGCGTAGCTCAAACTTACCTTGTGCATCAGTGGTAGCACCGTAGGTAGTATTGGCCAGAAACACGCTGGCAAACCCCAGCGGCTCGTGCGTAAGCGAGTCGCGCGCCACGCCGCGCACGGTGATTTGGGCGTTGATTGCCGTAATTGAGCCGAAGAAAAGCAGAAGCAGGAAACCAACGCGTTGCATAGCCAGGGAATGAGTTTGGCTATACTACGAAAGTTTCGTAGAAGTTTCGATACAGGTAATGTGGCACCTATGGCACGGGGCACAGCCCCGCGCCATGCGCTCAAGAGTACCTTAGCTGCTGTCGGGCAGCCTCTGCATCCACCGCCAGTTGTGCCTTCAGGGCATCCAACCCATTGAATTTCTGCTCGTCGCGCAAGCGGGCCACAAACTCCACGGTAAGCGGTTGGTCGTATAGGTCACCATCGAAGTCAAGCAGGTGAGCTTCTACGGTTTCGGCTAGATTGCCGCCTACGGTAGGACGCACACCAATGTTGAGCATAGCCGGGTAAGCAGCGCCGGCAGCCGTAGTAGCGCGCACGGCGTATACGCCGCGGGCGGGCACCAGCTTCAGAGGCTCCGGGCACCAAATGTTGGCGGTAGGGTAGCCGATGGTGCGACCCAGCTGCTGGCCTTTCACTACGGTGCCGGTGAAGGGGTAGGCGTAGCCGAGGTAGCGGTTGGCAGTGGCCACGTCGCCGCTTTCCAGGGCGCGGCGGATGCGGGTGCTGCTCACGCCCACGGCGTCTACATCCTCGCGCGGAATTTCTTCTACGCGCATCCCGTAGCGGTCGGCGTGCTGGTGCAAGTAGTCGAAGCCGCCCTCACGGTTCTTGCCAAAGCGGTGGTCGTAGCCAATCACCAGCCGCTGCGTACCCACCGTATCGAGTAAGATGCGTTGGATAAATTCTTCCGAGGTCCAGCTCGCAAACTCCTTGGTGAAGGGAATAATCAGCAGATAATCAATGCCGAAGTCCCGCAGCTTGGCCTCGCGCTCGGCTAGCGTGTTCAACAGGCGCAGCTCCAGCAGTTCGGGGTGGGAGGGTGGCGGCCCCAGCACCAGGCGCGGGTGCGGCCAGAAGGTAATGACCACCGTGGGGCCGCCGTGCTGCCGGCCTACCGTCAGCAGCCGATGCAGAATTTTCTGGTGGCCCAGGTGCACGCCATCGAACGTGCCGCTGGTGACCACGGCATTGCCGAGGTAGGGAAACTGCGCCGGGTCCCGAACGACGTGCATCTGTTTAATTAGAAATTAAGAATTAGGAATTATGAATGAGCGGTGGGAGCCGGCAACTATCTGGGTGATGGGTGCAAAGGTAAATGTCAATTGTCATCCTGAGCTTGCGAAGGACCTTATGCCCGCAGAACGAGTCGTTGTTATATCAGTCGTTCTCGCGTGATAAGGTCCTTCGCAAGCTCAGGATGACAAGTTGTTTTCTTTCGGCTGCTCTAAGTTACTGCCAGCGTTATTCTCATAGAACTCGATGCCGGCGCGGCGTTCGGGGCGGGGCTTGCGGGGGCGCTCGGGGCGCGGCTCACTACCCTCGGGGCGAGGCGGGCGCAAGGCCTGAATGGCTTCCAGTGTAAACGCGTCTTCCAGCCGGTACTCGCCAATGCGCGTGCGCACCAGCTTGGTGAGGTGGGCGCCGCAACCCAGGGCCACGCCAAAGTCGCGGGCTAGGCTACGAATGTAGGTGCCTTTGCTGCACACCACCCGGAAGTCTACCTCGGGCAGGTCCACGCGCGTCAGCTCGAAAGCTTTAATGGTAATTTCCTTGCTTTTGATTTCGGCCTCGCCGCCCCGGCGGGCCACCTCGTAGGCTCGCTCGCCGTTCACCTTCACCGCCGAAAACAGCGGCGGCGTTTGCTGAATGGCGCCCACAAACTGCTGGGCGGCGGCCAGCAACTCGGCCTCGGTGAGGTGTTGGTAGGGTGCCTCGTGGTCCACGGGCGTTTCCAGGTCGAAGCTGGGCGTGGTCTGGCCCAGGCGGAAGGTGCCGGTGTACTCTTTTTCCTGGGCCTGAATCTGGTCGATTTGCTTGGTGAGCTTGCCGGTGCACAAGATCAGCAGGCCGGTAGCCAGCGGGTCCAGCGTGCCGGCGTGCCCAATCTTGCGCGGGCGCAGGGTATTCTTCACTTTGCGCACCACGTCAAAGGAGCTCCAGGTCAAGGGCTTATCTACTAGGAGCACTTCGCCCGCTTCGAAATCAAACTCAGCTAAGGTTCTCGTGTTCATGCTTATACGAGTTGCAGGTTGATTTTCAGGCCAATCAGCAAGAGCAGAATACCGCCTACGATGATACGGTAGACACCAAAGGCGCGGAAGCCGTACTTGGCCACAAAATTCACGAATAGCCGAATAGCCAGCAACGCCACCACAAAGGCTACTACGTTGCCTACCAGCAGCTGCATCACTTCATCGTGCGAAAACAGGTCGCCTAGCTGGATGCCCTGCTCGGTGGCTTCCTGGTAGTAGTCGAGGAGGTCTTTGGCGGCGGCGGCGGCCATGGTGGGCATGGCTAGAAAGAAGGCAAACTCGGCGGCGGCGCGGCGAGTAAGCTTCTGAGTAAGACCCCCAATGATGGTAGCGGCCGAGCGGCTCACGCCTGGCACCACGGCCAAGCACTGAAACAAGCCAATCATAAAAGCCTCGCGGTAGCTGGGCGTGGTTACGGGGTGGCCGCCGCGTTCCTGCTGCTCTTGCGGAAACCACTTATCCACAAACAGCAGCACTATGCCGCCCACCACGAGCATCAGGGCTACCACCGTTACCGATTCCAGCAGTGCGTCAATGTGCTTTTTCAGCAGCAATCCTACCACTACAATGGGCAGAAAAGCCACTAATAGTTTTAAATAGAAGTCGAAGCTTTGAAAAAACCGGCGCCAGTATACCACCAGCACCGACAGGATAGCGCCCAGTTGAATGACGACGAGGTAGAGCTTGGTGAACGGGGTAGCCGTAATGCCCAGCAGGGCCGAAGTGATAATCATGTGCCCGGTACTGGACACGGGCAAAAACTCGGTAAGTCCCTCCACAATCGCCAGGAGGATGGCTTGCCAATACGTCATGGTGCGTAAACTGATAGCCAATAGCGGTTAGCTATTGGCTTTGGTTCTGACTAGCAGAAATGTAAGAAGGTGCCTGCGCTTTTACGAGCGAGGCTTGTTGTAGGTAGGGCGTGCTGTGGGGGCGGGCGGAGCCACAGGCGTGGTAGGTGGCGTGGCTAAGGGCGTGGGCATGGTATCGGTGGTAGGCTTGGGGGTTTCTACCGGTCCGCCGGGTTTAGCCATAATAGCCCAGAACTCAATCAGAAACCCGATAACCAGCAGAATAGGGCCGAGCGTAATGCCCAGGAATCCTTCGCCGTAATCGGTCGAGTCGAGGGTCATCGTAATAAAACCGGCCGCCAGCACCGCTAGCCCAATGAACATCAGGCGGTAGTTGCGAGGGCCAAAAGCAAAACGTTGATTCATGGGGGGTAGGGTCTTGGGGGCTTAGGGGCTTGGGGTCTTGGTTGGATGTCTGGCAAATAACCAAGACCCTAAGACCCCAAGACCCCAGTTAATACAAATCATCCAGCGACAGGCGCAGGTATTTTTTAACGGCACGATAGGAGCTGAAAAAGCCGATGCCGGCTCCCAGCGCTACCATCACCACAAACAGGACCAAAAGCAGGCGCTGATCCAGAAACAGTTGAATTTCGGGTACGTTGAGGGCCGCGTATTGCAGCAAGCCCCACAGCAGCAGCCCACTTAGTACGCCGCTGGCCACGCCCTGCCAGGTAGCGCGCCTCAGAAACGGCCACTGAATAAAGGCTGAGGTAGCGCCTACCAGCTGCATACTCCGAATGAGAAAGCGCTGCGAGAACAGGGCCAGCTTGATGGTATTGTTGATCAGAATAACGACCACCACCGTGAGCACCACCGCAAAGCCCAGCAGCACCAAGCTAAAGCGGCGCAGGTTTTGGTTGATGGAATCGATGAGGCTCTGCACGTACTGCACCTCAAATACACCATCCTGCTTTTTCAGCTCCTGCACAATACGCCCGAGTTGCAACGAGTCGGCGTACTCCGCGTTGATGCGCAGGATATAGGCATCGCGCAGGGGGTTGTCGCCCAAAAACTGCTGAAAATCCTCGCCAGTTTGGTCAATCAGCTCCTTGGCACCTTCTTCCTTTGATAGAAACCGCACCTGCGGCTGGCTGCCCTTGTAGGCAATGTAGGGCTTGCTGGCAAAGTCCTGCTGCAAGCGCAGAAGCTGGGTTTCGGGTAGGCCGCGCTCCAGGTATACCTGCATTTCGATGCTCTCCTTCACGAGGTTGGAGATTTTGTAGCCCGAAATCAGCAAGGTGCCAAACAGCCCCACTACCAGCAGCGCCAGCGTGATGCTGAACACCACCATAGTATGCGGATAGCTACCGAGAGTCTTTTTACGAATGGAGCGCGCCTGGGCCATACCGACAAAAGTAACGTGAAGTTTTTGAAGTGTTGCTTTTTAAGGGTCTTGGGGTCTTGGGGTCTGGGGGTCTGGGTAGGGCCGTCATGTTGGGCGGAGCGCAGCGAAGTCGAAACATCTCTACCGCTTCGTTGCTGTTCGTTGGAATTACTATCAGTAGAGATGTTTCGACTCCGCTGCGCTCCGCTCAACATGACGGCCGTATTTCACTCACCATCTCACCATCTCACCATCTCACCGCAGGTAGGGCGCCAATAATTGGTAGGCACGCTCGGCTCTCCGAGTGTCGCCTACCCGTTGCGCGGCTAGGTAGAGCTGTTGCGCCGTGCCCATATGCTGGCTTAGCTCCCGGTCCATCAAGGGGTTGGGGTGACTATTATAATAGGCTAATGCCCGTTGGGTACGATCGAGGAGCACGTCCATCAACTGCTGGGCGCGCTTGGCTTCGCCTCCGGCCACCAACGCGGGCACCAGAGCCGGCGAGTAGTAATCGTACGAAATGGCCGCATCAGGGAGCACAGCCAGGCACTTGTCAGCTACTTTTCTGGCGGTAGCCGTATCGCCGACAGCAAGGTAGGCGTTGGCCAGGCGTACGAATTTATCGCGGTAGCTGGCCGGAAATATCAGGTTGGTTTCGTCGTGGTAAACGCTGGGATTGTTGAGGCCGCGGTAAGCGAAGCGCTGCATCATATTTTGATACAGAATATCTTTTGCTACGTAGCCCGTTTCGCCGCGTGGGTCGTAGGCGGGATTTTTGAGGGGCAATACCCGCCAAGCCAGCCCTTCCAGCTGAAAATATGGCTCCAGCCCCAAGTGGTCCTGCGATAGCGCCACGCTGGTAGCGAAGTACACGGGCCGTTTCCAGTTGTTGGTGGCGAGCATATCCAGAATAGCCAGGCTCTTTTTCTCCAACGCCCGTTTGCTCACATTAAACGTCATTTTGCTGACCAACTGGTCACGTCGCTCCTTCGGGATGATACCACTTTGCAGCACGGCCGCCGTATCGACGGGCAGATAGAAAGTAGGCGATGGAAAGGACAGTAGGGTAGGGCCGCCCTCGCCGTAGCTGACCTTCAGTAAGTCGCTGTCTTCCTGCACCAACTGCAGAAAATCTTTCAGATTGACTTCGTCTACACTCGGGTTTTCAACGAAGGGCAAGTAGTCGTTGGTGCCCTGGGCGTAGCGCGAGCTGTCCAACGAAAAGGTTACTGGTGCCGACTGGTAACTGCGCTGCCTCATCTGGTCGATGTGCCAGTCGGTGTTCATATAGGGTAGCACCGCAATACGTACATCAGTTCGGAAGCCTTCTACTTCCTGAGCGTACCACAAGGGGAAGGTGTCGTTGTCGCCGTTGGTGAACAAAATGGCGTTCGGGGCGCACGAGTTGAGCAGGTTCTTGGCCGAGTCCACGGAGTTGTAGCGGCCCGAGCGGTCGTGGTCGTCCCAGCCCTGGGCCAGCAAGAGGCCCGGGGCCAGCAGCCCGAGCAGCGTCACGGCGCCCGCGCGGGCCGTGTCGGCTTTCACGACTTTGCCCAGCAAGTCGGCCAGGGCCAGCACGCCCAGCCCGATCCAGATGGCAAAGGCATAGGTGGCCCCCGTGAAGGTGTAGTCCCGCTCGCGCGGCTCAATCGGGGGCTGGTTCAGGTACACGACGATGGCCAGGCCCGTGAAGACGAACAGCAGGCCCACGATCAGCGCATTCTTGCCGTCGCGGCGGGCCTGGTAGAACAGGCCCAGCAGGCCTAGGATGAGCGGGATGGCAAAGAACTGGTTGCGGGCTTTGCTCTCAGCCACGCGCTCGGGCAGGCCCTGGCTGGTCTCGGTGGGCCACACGGTGCCGGCCTGCTGCACGTCCGACTCGCGCCCGGCGTAGTTCCACAAAAAGTAGCGCCAGAACATGTGCCCCATCTGGTAGCGAAACAGAAACGATAGGTTCTGCCCCATCGTCGGCTTCACCCCCTCCCGAATGTCGACCCACTTCTGGTAGTAAGGCACGCGCTGGGCAACGCCAGCATCGGTATAGATACGGGGGAGGAGCATTTTGTCTTCCTCCCGATATACCAACTCCTGCTTCTGCTCGGCTACCACATATTTGTCGCCCTGGCGCACGTAGCGCGGCCCAGCATCTACCTGATCAATAGGCTGCGCAAACACATGGGGGCCATACAGCAACGGCCGCGACCCATACTGCTCGCGCTTGAGGTAGCTGACGAAGCTGAGCACGTCCTCGGGGTCGTTCTCGTTGATGGTGGGGTGGTAGGAGCTGCGAATCGGCACAATCAGGTAAGACGAGTAGCCGATCAGGATGAACACGAAGCACAGCATAAACGTGTTCAGCAGCTGTGAGCGGCGCTGAAAGCTCTGCCGAAAGCCTACCCAAATCAGCCCTATCAACATCGTCACAAACAAAAGCAAGCCGGTATTGAAGGGCAGCCCCACGCTATTGACAAAGAACACCTCGAAGTTGCCGGCCAGCGTGGGCAAGCCCGGAATAATGCCCACCAGAATGGCCCCGACAATACCCAGCCCTACCCCCAACGTCAGTACACCGCCCCAAAGGGTAGGCCGCGCCTGTCGGCGGAAATAGTAGAGAAAGCCCAGGGCTGGAATGGCCAGCAGGTTCAACAGGTGCACGCCGATGCTCAGGCCAATCACATACGCCAGCAGCACCAGCCACTTGTCAGAGTCGGCCTCGTCGGCGCGGTTCTCCCACTTCAGCATCAGCCACACCACCGCCGCCGTGCCCAAGGCCGACATGGCATACACCTCCGCCTCCTCGGCGTTGAACCAGAACGAGTCGGAGAAGGCAAATGAGAGGGCACCCACCACGCCGGCCCCCACAATCAGCAGGCTTTGGCCTAGGGTAGGGACCAGGCCCCGGTCGTCGTGCAGGCCGGGGCGGCGCAGCACGAGCTTTTTCGCGAGCAGCGTGATGCTCCAGAACAGAAACAAGACGGTGAAAGCGCTGCTCACAGCCGAGAGGCCGTTGACGAGCACGGCCACTTTCGTCACGTCGCCGAAGCTAAGCAGCGAGACCAGGCGGCCGAGCAAGAGGAAGGTGGGGGCGCCGGGCGGGTGGGGCACAAGCAGCTTATAGGAGCAGGCGATGAACTCGCCGCAGTCCCAGAACGAGGCCGTGGGCTCCAACGTGAGCAAATACACCAGCAGGCTCAGGGCAAACACGGCCCAGCCGGCTATAGTATTCAAGCGGGAATATGAACGCATATATACAGTTATATACAGTGGTCGGTAGCTAGTAATCAAACACCACCTGTCATCCTGAGCGGCGCGAAGGACCTTATCACGTCAGAAAAGTCGTTCGTGCAGTTGTGCAAACGTGATAAAGTCCTTCGCGCTGCTCAGGATGACAGGTGGTGTAAAGGACCGCCACGCGCACGTAAACGACTGTTATTTTGTGTTAAAGAATGTTAACGGCTTGATTCCCTATCCGCATCGGCCGTACTTGCAGGTACTGTCCCCTCAGCCATGCCGCCCATGAAAAATCGCCTGCGCATTATCTTCTGGCTGATCAGCCTATGCATGCTGGGAATCAATGGGTTTCAGGCCTATTGGCTCTACTCTACCTACCAGCTGAACACGGCGCAGTTTGCCCGCACGGCCCACGAGGCGCTGCTGGCCGTAGTGCAGCAGGAACAGTTGGCGGCCGTGCAAACGCTGCTGCAACCAGCCACGGCGGGTAGCCGCTACGGCCGCGTGGCCCTACCCATCCGGCAGCTCGATGCAGCTGACCGCACACAGCTGCAACAGCTCTGGCAAGCGGGCAGCCAACGGCCGACTGGCGCCCTGGCCGCCCGCCGGCAAGACGACAGCGTGGCCCAGGCGTTTCTGCAACTGTTGCTGCGCCACGCCGCCACGCCTACCCTCAACCTCAGCCAACTAGCCGAGGCATACCAGGCCGAACTGCGCCAGCGCCAGGCCGAAACGGCCTTTCTATTTGATACGCTGGCCACGGCCACCAACCGACGCGCCCAACAGGTGGCCGCGCCCGCGGGCTACCCCGTGCAAACGCCCGCCGTGGCCCTACCCCACCTGCCGGGTGTAGCCGTGCGGGCTTCGTTCCGGCCGCCGGTGCCCTACCTGTTGCGGCAGATGGGCGGCTTGCTGGCGGGCTCTGTGGGGCTATTAGTGCTGACCACGGCTTGCTTTGGGCTGATGCTAAGCACCATCCTGCGCCAGAAAAAGCTATCAGAGATTCGGGAAGACTTCATCAACAACATGACCCACGAGCTAAAAACGCCCATTGCTACGGTAGCGGCGGCGGTGGAGGCATTGCAGCACTTCGGGGCCATGCAGCATCCGCAGCGGGCCGAAGTCTACCTCGCTATTTCGCAGCAGGAGCTGGCGCGGCTGTCGGGGTTGGTGGAGCACGTGCTGCACATGGCCGTGGCCGAGCGCGAGCCGCTGCAACTGACACCCGAAACCGTACGGCCCGCCGAGCTGGTGGCCGAGCTGGTGCAGCAGCACCAGCTTACTAGCCCCAAGCCCGTGCAGTTTGAGGTGGATGTGGCCGCCACCGCAGTGCATTGCGACCGGCTGCACCTGCGCAACGTCATCAGCAACCTCATCGACAACGCCATTAAATACTCCCGCGAGCAGGTCACCATCCGCATTCAGGGCCAGCCCGAGTCCAGCGGCTGGCGCCTCACTGTGGCCGACGATGGTCTGGGCATTGCGGCTGATTATCAGCCCGCTGTGTTCGACCGGTTCTTTCGGGTGCCTACTGGTAACCTGCACCCGGTCAAGGGCTTTGGATTGGGATTGTACTATGTGCGGCAGGTAGTAGAGCGGCACGGCGGCCACCTGCATTTGCGCAGCGAGCAGGGGAGGGGCAGCGCGTTTTCGGTGTGGCTGCCGTAGGGGCGCGTAAAGTCAGAGCGTCATTTCGAATGCAGTGAGAAATCTCGCGTGCAACACTAATTCAATCGTTAAAAAATTACCGGAAGCACGCGAGATTTCTCACTGCGTTCGAAATGACGTTCTGCATTGCCTATGCCTACCATCCTGCTCATCGAAGACGAAGCCTCGCTGGCCTTGATTGTTAAGGATAGCTTGGAGGTGCGCGGCTTTGCAGTAGAGCACGCCGCCGATGGGGAAGAAGGGCTACGCCTGTTTCGCCAAACCACGCCCGATATTGTGGTGGCTGATGTGATGCTGCCGCGCTTGGACGGCTTTTCGCTGGCCGAGCAGCTACGGCGCGAAAATACCACGGTGCCCATCATCTTTCTCACGGCCCGCTCCCAACCCGCCGACGTAGTGCGCGGCTTCGAACTAGGCGGCAACGACTACCTCAAGAAGCCTTTCAGTATGGACGAGCTAGTGGTACGCATTCGGGCGCTATTACAACGTACCGTGCCTACCACGGATACCACGCCTCAACAACCCTTGCAGATAGGCCGCTACGTATTCGCGCCTACCCAGCAAAAGCTGCGGCTGGCCGACACCGAAATCGAGCTGACGCACCGCGAATCGGAGCTGCTGCTGCGCCTCTACGACCACCGCAACCACGTGTTGGAGCGCTCCACCGTGCTGCTCGACCTTTGGGGGCAAGACCATTTTTTCAACGGCCGCAGCCTCGACGTGTTCATCACCCGCCTGCGCCGCTACCTCCGCGCCGACCCGCAGGTGCAAATCCTAAATGTGCGCGGCATTGGCTATAAGTTGGTGCTGTAGGGGCGCCTTGCAGGCGCCCGTCGTTGCTGAGGTTGTTTTACTATCCGACGATTCGTGCAACGAGGGGCACCTGCAAGGCGCCCCTACTTGATGTTCGTGCGCGGGTCGTCGTCGATGTTCAGCTCTTTGCGGGCGGCATCGCGGCGGCGCACGCGCTTGCGGGCAAATAACTCCCGGAACGAGTTAAACTGCTCGGTGTGCAGCAAGCTGAGGCCAGCGCGCTGCTGGTTTTGTAGGTTGGCAATAGACGAGTAGTCGCGCGGCGTCGTCTCATAGCGTAGGCGCGCCCGGAACTTGCCGTCGGGGCGCAGGTAGTACTCCAGGCTCAAGTCGCCGAGCAGGGAGCCTTGCACCGGCACGGTGCTGCCCGGCGCAGTATTGGCCGCGTTGTAGTTGTTGGTGAAGCCACCCTCGCGCGTGATGCGCAGACGCCCGTTCAGGAAAGAATAGCTCAGGCGCACCTGCAAGGCCTGTAACTGCTCGGCGCTCAAGCCGTTCAGGTTGAAGCTAATCTCCAGGTTGGGGTCGATTTGGGAGGTGAGCACGC
Organism: Hymenobacter citatus; assembly: GCF_014333615.1. Lineage (GTDB taxonomy): Bacteria > Bacteroidota > Bacteroidia > Cytophagales > Hymenobacteraceae > Hymenobacter > Hymenobacter citatus. The sequence goes on from NZ_JACSCY010000004.1 coordinate 338,328, forward strand.
TGAGCTGGGTACTCAGCACTTGCCCCACGCTGTTACCAAAAGCGTTATCCGACCCCCGAAACGACACCGACGACAACGTACCTGGCGAGGTGAGCTGCCGGAATACAATCAGGCTGAATACCTGCCGGTTCAGCTCCTGCTCATCGTTGCGCAGGGCCGACAGGAACGGCGCCAAATCCCCTTCCAGCGACGACGGAATATCGTTGAACTCCAGGTTCAGATTGATCTGGGGTAGGAGCAGGGGGCCGCTCAGGTTCATCACCGCCGTCACGGGCACTACCGAGGAGTTGCCGGCCAGCAGCGGCGCCACCGAAGTACGCTGTGTGTAGGCAGCCGTCAGGTTCATCTGGCCTTGCAGCGGGTCGCCGTTCCAGGCAATGGTACCGCCCGGCCGCACGATAAACTCTTTATTAACAAGGCCTTGCAGGGTGAAGTTGTAGGCGCCGCGCACAATCTCAATCTGCCCATACATATTGAAGTCGCCGCGGGTATCAATGTTCAGGCGAAGCTGCCCGCTGGCCGTGCCCCGGATGATGTCGCCGGTGCTTTCATCCAGCAAAATCTCCACGTAGGCGTCGGGCGTCACGTCCAGGTTCATGTTCAGCCGCAGCCCCGAGAGGTCTACCTTGGCCGTATCGGTGGCTACCCGCACGGTGGTGGTGTCCCGAATGTTGTGGTTGACAAACCGGATGTAATTGGCCTGCTGGGCCTTGGCCGCGTTGTCGAAGGGTAGGAACACCCGTGTGCCCGCCTCGCTCCGCGCCGATACGTTCACCAACAGATCATCCGTTGGCCCCGATACGCGCGCTGTACCGGTGGCGTAGGCCGTCCCGAAGTACAGGTCGTTGTCTTTGCGGATGGTATTCAGGGCTTGCAGCTTGCGGAAGTTGGCCCGCAAATCCAGCCGCATATTCTGGAAGCCGTCGTGGTAAATATTGCCGTCTACGGTGCCAAAGTTGCCCAGCGGGTCCGACAGCCGGATGTTGTTCAGGGCAATGCGGTCGTCGGTGAAGGTGATGCGGTCGGAGAACGTGTAGGTGGTGCCCAGGTAGATAAACGTGAGCTTGCCATCGGCCACGTCCAGCGTGCCTACCAGATGAGGTGCGGCCAGCCTGCCCGTCAGCTGCAACCTACCCACTGCTGTGCCGCTCAGGTCCTTGAACAGGGTGTTCAGAATGGGCTCGGCCAGCTTCACGGGGGCCTCGTCGAGCACGCCTACCAGGTTCAGCTGGTTGGGGCCGTCCTGCGGGGCAAAGGTGCCCGTCACGTTCAGCACGCGGCGGTTGTCGCGCTCCACGTCCAGGTTCACGGCCATGCGGGCGTTGGGCGCGTCCCAGGTGCCTTTGCCCTCCACATCGCCCAGCAATACGTCGTCGAGGCGCAACGAATCCACCTTCAGATCGGCATCAATGGCTAGTTGATTGAACACACCGCTTACAGTGCCTTGCATGTTCACGCGGCCCTTCAGGCGGTTGTCGGTGAAGTCGCCCAGCGTTTGCAGCGCAAAGTTCTGTACGCTGATAGCCAGCTCCTTGGCCGGGTCGCGCGAGATGGCGCCCTGGGCGCTGATGCTCTGCGCGCCGTTGGAAATAATAAAGTTTTTGATGTCGATTTCCTTGCCGCCACTGGAAATCACCACCGCGTTATCGGCCGCAATGGTCCACTGCTTGTCTAGCAGGTTCACACCCGATTGCCGGAACACCACCTGTACGGCGTCGGGTAGGAAGGCCAGCGAGCCGTTAATCTGGGCGCGGTTGGTGGTGTTGGTCTGCGCCAGCGCCGTCGAAAAGTTGATTTTTTCCTGGTCCCATACGCCCTCCACGTAGAAGTTCTCCGTAGCGCCCAGGCCCGGCAAGTGCTGCTTGGCCGACGTGATGCTGGCCTGGGCCAGTACCTCGGGCTGGTTGGGCAGCTTGGAGGTTGTCACACTGAAATCGGTATCCTGCACCCGCACCGAGTCGTAGCGAATCTCATCGAAATGCCCACCCAGCGTGAAAATCGACGTGTTGCCGTTACGGAACGACCCATCCACCCGCGAGTAATCCGACACCGTGAGCTGGGGCATAAACAAATGCAGTACCGGGTTGATCTGCTTGATATACAGGTCTAAATCAATCTGATACTCGGGGGTAGGACGCAGACGCTTGCGGCGGTAATAGTCGGCAATGGCCGCGTCGTTGCTTTCAAAGTTGAGGCGGTATTCCTCTACCAGCCGCTGCACGTCGTCTAGCACGCGGGTGTAGTCGAAATTGCCCTTGGCGCGCACGTCCAGCACTTCCGAGCGCAAGGTGGTGAGGCGCTGGCCGTCCTGGCGCGTGCTCACCACATCAAAGGTGTCGATGGGCACGGTGTTGCCCTTATAGCCCAGGCGAGAGTTGCGCAGCAGCACCCTACCCTCCAGCTCGTCGAGGCGCAGACCCTGAAACTGCACATCGGCCGTGGTGGCCAGCGTCACGTTCTGGTTGGTGAGGCCCAGAGCGCGCAGGTTGGCGCGGTCCACATCGGCGCGCAGGTCGAAGGCCTCGGCGCCGGTACGTAGGTTCACGGTGCCATTGGCCGCCAGCTTCACGTTGGGGTCATTCACCGACACCTTGCCCTGGAACGCCTGCTGGCGGAAATTCCCGTTGATGGCAATGTTGTGGTAGCGGTAGCCATTCAGCCAAATGCGCTGCACGGTGGCATTGGCCTGCACCCGTGCCGCCTCCTTGGTAAAGCCTACCCCCTGCACGCGCCCATTCATGGTCACGTCCCGAATCACGCTCTGGTCGCCCAGCAGGCGGCCCAGCTGGAAATCGGTGGTCTTGATCTGGCCCTCGTAGCTGGAGTAGCGCGGGTCGGTTTTGAACTTTAGGTTGACGTCGGACACTACCTTGCCCAGCGGCGTATCAAACGAGCCGTTGGCCACAAAGTCGTTGTAGTAGCCCAGGAAGTGCCCGTTCATCTTCACCGCGCCCAGGCGGTCTACGTAGCCACGCCCACTGGCCGGAATGTAGCGGCGCAAGTCGCGCCCATCTACCACCGAGTTGCGCAGGCGGGCCTCAATAAAGCTCTCCGTGAAGTTGGGTAGGCCATCCACGCTGATGTCGCCCACCACGTGGGTGTTGCGGCCGTAGCGAATGTCGAGGTTTTTGGTGTCGAAGCGCCGCACGTAGCCCTTGGCCTGCCCCGAGATGAGCACGGTTTCGTTCAGGTCTTCTATCTGCGGGGCAAACTTGGCGATGTCATCAGAGTACAGGCGTGAGGGTTGCAGGCGCGCCGTCACCTGCACCGAATCGTTGAAATCGGCAAAATTCAGGAAGTGGTCGTAGTCGAAGCGGATGTAGTTGCTGATGCGGCTGTTCTCCACACGCAGCATCAGATCGGCAAACTCCCAAAACTTGGGCGCATACACCATATCCGCCGACAGCTCCCGCACGCGGGTATCGGAGTTGCTTTCGATGGTACGCAGCCCTTGGATGCGCGCCGCCACCGTGTCGCCTACCAGCCGGATATGGCTGAAATCGGCGTAAATGCTGTCGGCGCGCATGTGGGCGTAGTCCACGGCCTGGCCGTAGGTAGGGGCGCGGGGCTCGTCGCGACGGTCCAGGATAAAGCGGCCGTTGCGCAACCCAATTTTCTCAATCTGAAAATCAAACGGCTTGCTGACTTTGGTGGTATCACTCGGCCCCACCAGCCGCTGCACCGCGCTGATAAACTGCGACAGGTTAGTAGAATCAGGCTCGTTGGCGTAAGTAATTAGTGCAAACCGCGGCTCCTCCAGCGTGAGCTGTCCCACGTGCAGGTGGCTCGGGTCGAAAACCGAAAATAGGCTGATGTCGGCATCGGCGCGACCAATGTTGAACAGTTCATTGCCACGCCTATCCAGCACCTGCACGCCCTCCAGCAGCACCCTGGAAAACGGCCGAATGTCTACCCGGTCGATGCGAACGGGTTGGCCCAGCTTCTCGGTGAGTACCGTGGCGGCGCGTTGCACCAGCCGCGTTTGCACCGTGGGGATGCGCAGCGCAATCAGCAACCCAATCACCAACAACAGCACCAGCCCAACCAGGCCCAGCAGTGCTTTGAGAATGACGGAGAGAAAACGAGGCACAGAGTACAGTGAAAAACGCGGATTGAAGAAACGAAGATGCGGATTTTAACGCGGGATAGGGTAAGAAAGAACGTCATTTCGAACGCAGTGAGAAATCTCGCGTGCCACGGTAATTCCAATCGTCAGGAAATTACCGTGGCACGCGAGATTTCTCACTGCGTTCGAAATGACGGGCTATCATCAGCATGACGGTCAGGAAAGGCCGATGCCCTACCCAACCGGGCACCCAAGCCATACACGAATTGTTCAGGTAAAAGTTTGACGATTGTCCTGCTTTAGGGTTTAACGTTTTCCGCGACCTTTGCAGTCTGTACCGCTGGTTGTTTTGCCGATTAAGTATGCCACCGGTGCTGCTTTTATTTTTTGCTTATGAATGCTCCTCTTATTCTGGCCATTGAGTCGTCGTGCGATGATACCTCGGCGGCTGTAATGGCCAACGGCGAAATCCTGTCTAACGTGGTGGCTACCCAGCAGGTGCACGAGCAGTACGGCGGGGTAGTGCCCGAGCTGGCCTCGCGCGCCCACCAGCAACACCTGATTCCGGTGGTGCAGGAGGCGTTGCGCCGCGCAAAGGTAGCGAAAACCGACCTCGACGCGGTAGCGTTTACGCAGGGGCCGGGTCTGCTGGGGTCGTTGCTGGTGGGTAGCATGTTTGCCAAGACGTTTGCCCTGGCGCTGGATAAACCGCTGCTGGCCGTCAACCACATGCGGGCGCACATTCTGGCCCATTTCATCCGGGACCCCAAGCCTGCCTTTCCGTTTCTGTGCCTCACCGTGAGCGGCGGCCACACCCAGCTGGTGGTGGTGCGCAGCGCCATGGAAATGGAAATCATCGGCCAGACCATCGACGACGCAGCCGGCGAGGCCTTCGATAAAACCGCCAAGCTGCTGGGCTTGCCCTACCCCGGCGGCCCCCACCTCGACAAGCTGGCCCGCCAGGGCAACCCTACCCGCTTTGCGTTTCCGGTGGGCGCCATGCCCGGCTACGATTTCTCGTTTAGTGGCCTGAAAACCTCGGTGCTGTATTTCCTGCGCCAACAAACTCAGCAAAACGCTGACTTCGTGCAGGAAAACCTGGCCGACCTCTGCGCCAGCATTCAGCATACCATCATCCAAACCCTGCTGCGCCAGCTGCGCCGCGCTGCCCACGACCAGCAGCTCCGGCAAGTGGCCCTGGCGGGAGGGGTAGCCGCCAACTCGGGCCTGCGCACGGCCTTGCAGGAGCTAGCCGCCGAGGAAGGCTGGCAGGTGTTCATCCCCGACTTTGAGTTCTGCACCGACAACGCCGCCATGGTAGCCATGACCGGCCACTTCCAATACCAGGCCGGCCAGTTCACCAACCAGCTCATCAGCCCCGACCCTCGGTTGAAGTTGTGAGTAGGGGAGGGGTAGGGTAAGACTAAAGGAACGTCATTCCGAGCGCAGCGAGGAATCTCGCGTGCTGACTTCAGATAGCAATTACTATCAAGCAAGATTTCTCACTGCGTTCGAAATGACGTTCTGATGCAGCACGCGAGATTTCTCCTGCTGGTCAAAATGACAGCCATTGACTAACAGCTATATTTGACTCGCTGTGCGGTAGTCTCCCGCCAACCACGGCGCTTGCGTCAGCCCCGGCTGAAACGAGCGAAGCCCGTGGTCGGCAAACCACGGGCTTCGAAGTGGGTGATTTGTTCGCCTCTAAACTTGGAAACCATGAGGAACGAACCAAACAGCGGCGATGATTACGTGGTAATCGTCGTCAGGCTCCCGGTTAAGCTGCTACTGCGGCTTGGTCGGTGGCTGCTGATGTTTGCCAGCGCGTACGCGCTGCTGCATCAATAGGCCAACGCCGGGCGAGGAGGGTGCAAGTCCTTTCCGTTTAGATGGTTAACTTAAGCCAGCCACCGGAAGTTGCGTAAACATACAAACTAGTTTACAACTAGATGGCGCAACTATACCCGCAGCGCCTTGCAACGAAGTAGTACAAAACCAGCGTATAGCGCCTCTACTACGTCGGCCCAGCCGACCCACCCCGCGAAGACCCTACCCGGCCCGCCGCGAAATCCCGAGAATCTGCAACATCTGCAATGAAGAAAGAAGAGAAACCCAAGCGCATCAATATCCTCAACCGCCGCGCCAGCCACGAATACGCATTCCTGGTGAAGTACGACGCCGGGATGATGCTGCAAGGAACTGAGATAAAAAGCATCCGCGAGGGCAACGTAAACTTGCAGGACGGCTTCTGCACCTTCCACGGCGACGGTAGCCTGTGGGTGCACAACCTACGCATTGCCCAATACACCGAGGGCACCTACAACAACCACGAGCCCACCCGCGAACGGAAGCTGTTGCTCAACAAAAAAGAGCTGCGCCAGTTGGCCGGCAAGGCGCAGGAGCAAGGCCTCACCATCATTCCCATCCGAATGTTTGTGAACGACCGGGGCTTTGCCAAGCTGGAAATTGCCCTGGCCAAAGGCAAAAAGCTCTACGACAAGCGTGAAGATCTGAAAGCCAAAGACCAGAAACGCGAAATGGCGCGGGCGCGGGAGTACTAAATGGTGAAATAGTGAGATAGTGAAATGGTGAGTTGTCGTTCTGGTGGCGTATTTTGCGCCGGTGCGCGTGCTGCGCTGCTACCCAGAACAACAACTCACCATTTCACTATCTCACTATTTCACCGTTTGGAACACGGAATCTGTGCGTTGAGCACTATGCCAGTGCGGGCCGAGCCCAGCGACAAGGCGGAGTTGGTAACGGAGCTGGTCTTTGGCGAGTGCTACTCTATCCTGCTGGTGCAGGGCGCCTGGCAGCAAATTCGTAGCGCCGCCGACGAGTACGTGGGCTGGATTGACGGCAAGCAGCACACGCCCGTGTCGGCCGAGTACCTGGCCGCCTGGAAAGCCCAGGACCACCCCCGCAGTCTGGACCTGGTGCAGATGGTGAGCGACGCCACTACCCGCGTGCCCGTCATTATTGGCTCGCGCCTACCCTTTTTCGATGGCATGACCTTGCGTTTGGGCGAGCAGCAACTTTTTTACAACGGTGCCGCCACCAACCCCCAAAACGGCCACGGCCCCCACGGCGACCTAGACAAGCGCCTCGCGCTGCTGTTGAAGGTAGGGCAGCTGCACCTGAAAGCGCCCTACGTATGGGGCGGCAAAAGCCTGTTCGGCATCGACTGCTCGGGGCTGATGCAGCAGCTCTTTGGGCTGGTGGGGGTGCAGCTCCCCCGCGACGCTCGCCAGCAGGTAGAGTTGGGCCAAACGGTGCACTTTGTAACCCAGGCACGCCCCGGCGACCTGGCCTTTTTTGACAACGCCGAAGGCCGCATCATCCACGTGGGTATGGTGCTAGAAGACCAACGCATTCTGCACGCCAGCGGCGAGGTCCGCATCGACCCCCTCGACCACAACGGCATCTTCCGCCGCGACCGGCAAAAATACTCCCACACCCTGCGCCTTATCCGGCGGGTGCTGTAAGGTGAAATGGTGAAATAGTGAGATGGTGAGTTATCGTGCTGGTGGCGTATTTTGCGTCAGTAGAACGACAACTCACCATCTCACTATTTCACCATCTCACCACTTGTTTATACGCTGAGAATCACCTAGCTTTCGTTGGTTAGATTCCTCATAAAGTGTATGGATCAGAAAGTGCTTGTCTTGAACGGCGACTACACCGCCATTACTCTGTGTAGCGTGCAAAAGGCGTTTGTGCTGCTCTACCTCGACAAAGCCGAGATGGTGGCTAACTCCGAGCACGGCGCCCTGCGCACCATCAGCCAGTCCTACCCCAAGCCGAGCATCATTCGGTTGCAGCGCTACGTGCGGGTGCCCTACAAAGGCATCACCCTAAGCCGCCACAACATTATGAAGCGCGACAACTTTGAGTGCCAGTACTGCGGCTCCACCAAAAACCTAACGCTCGACCACGTGATGCCCCGCTCGCGCGGCGGCACCTCCAACTGGGATAACCTGCTCACGGCTTGCTCGCGTTGCAACCACAGTAAAGGGCACCGTACCCCCCAGGAGGCTGGCCTCGTCATTAGACAGATGCCCAAGAAGCCTACTCTTTCTGGCTTCCTCAAGCTCAGTGCCGGCACCATAGATCAGAACTGGCATGCATATCTCAACTAAGCCGGTAGCGCTGCTACCGGCTTTTTTGTGCTCTTAGCTGAAGGAGAAGGTTGAAAAAGTCTGTCATCCTGAGCTTGCGAAGGACCTTTTCACGCTAGAACGATAAGCGTCTCAACGACTCGTTCATGCGTGAGAAGATCCTTCGCAAGCTCAGGATGACAGGCGGGTGCGAACATAAATAAACCCTCCCCAAGCTATGTTTGAGGAGGGTTTTAATAGGCTTTAAAGCCACTACAGCCTAATACTGATCTTGCTCAGCACCGTCACGGTCGAAGTTATCGGAGCCGTGGGCGAAGGTCAGCAGGTCCTGGCTAAGCTTCTCCTTATCGGTGATGAGCAGGCCGTGAGGGGCGCCGTCGTACACGATTTGGGTGGCGTGCGAGAGGTACTGATCCAGGCGCTTGGCGCTGTTCTTATAGGGCACCGTTTTGTCGTCCTCGCCGTGGATAGACAGCACGGGTACCTTGATGGTTTGCAAATCCTGGCGGAAGTCGGTTTCGCTGAAGGCGCGGGCGCACTGCTCGGTGGCGTAGGGTGCACCTTGCAGGGCCAGCGACTGCGACCAGTCGAGGGTAGCCTGGCTCACGGGGTTGCTCAGCAGGCCGTCGCCGTAGAACTGCTTGCCGAAGGTGGTCAGGAAGTCGGGCCGGTCTTTCTTGAGACCATCCACCATATCGTCGAACGTGGATTTGTCTACACCATCGGGGTTGTCATCGGTTTTCAGCAGGTAGGGCGTCACGGCCGAAACGAAGGCTACGCGAGCCACGCGGTTGCCCTGGTGGCGGCTCATGTAGCGGGCCACTTCGCCACCGCCCATCGAGAAGCCTACCAGCGTTACATCTTGCAGATCCAAGCCTTCGAGTACGGCTTTCAGGTCGTCGGCTAGTGTGTCGTAGTCGTAGCCATTCCAGGGTTTATCCGAATGGCCAAAGCCCCGGCGGGTATAGGCTACCACGCGCACGCCGTTTTTGGGCAATTCATTCAACTGATATTCCCAAGACTCGTAGCTTAGCGGCCAGCCGTGGATGAGTACGATAGTCGGGCCTTGGCCCAAGTCAACATAGTGTAACTTAACGTCCTGGCCTTTGCTATCTTGACCAACTTTGATAAAGCTCATGGTAGGGGGGAGTTTGGTTGTGGAAAATTAAAATTGTAGTGACCTATACGGTTCTGCTTTGCATATAGAAAACAGATGTCAGGATTTTATACAAGTTTATTTTCTTCGCCATTTCTCATGTTTTTATCAAAAAACAGTGGCTATTACGCACTCCTGGCTGGTCTGTGTTTGGCAAGCTGTCAGCCTGATACGCCAGCGCAGAAGACTGCTGCCAGTACAGCCACCTCTACTCCTCCAAAAACTGCGGCTCCCGCAACGCCTACTGCGTGGTACCGGCAATACCGCACCCGCCTACCCGGCACTACCGACAGCGTAACGGTGCACCTGCAAAACCTGGGTGGCGGCGGCGATGCACCTTCTATCGGGCGGGTGATTGGCTTCTACACCGGCCCCGACGGACAGCCCTACGAGCTAGCCAGCACCCCTGCCAGCACCCCCGATAGCCTGGTGCTGCGCGAAACCAGTCATAGCCGGCTGAACGCCAGGGGGCAGGGGCCAGTATGGCGGCTGCGCCAGGCGGGCGAAGCCTGGGTAGGTGTAGTGGCGGGGCAAACCGTGCGTCTCCAGCCGCTGCCCGTAAGCCAGGGCGTGGCCTTCGATACGCACGTATTCCGCGACTCCGTGCGCGCCCGCCCCCAGCACCCTGCCGATAGCGTGTGGGGCCGCATCAGCCTGCATACGGTCCTACCCTCTGGCAACCGACAGCCTCTTGCCGGCAACCTGCTGCACTTGCTGCGCGGCGACACGGTATTTGCGGGAAGCGCGCCGGCCTTACCTACTATCTGGGAAGCGATGCGCCGGGTTTTCGTCAACGATTATCAGGAGGATATGAAGGCCGTGTTTCAGCAGATGGAGGCCGATACCAGCCGCGCCGGCCGCCGGCCCATGGCCATGCTGAACTATACCGACGAGCGCGACACGTACGTGCTCTGGAATGCGGATAATCTACTGAGCCTCGGCATTTTCAACTATTCGTACACCGGCGGCGCTCATGGCAACTACGGCACCCACGTGCTCAGCTTCGATACCCGCACAGGCCAGCCACTGCCGTACGAAGCCATTTTCCGGCCCGATGCCAAGCCGCGTCTGGAGGCCCTGCTGGCGCGCTACGCCCGCCCCAGCCTGGGCCTGAAGCCCGGTGAGCCGCTACGCAACGCCTTGTTTGACGAAACGCTACCCGTAACGCGCAACGTGTACCTAACCAGCGGCGGGGCTGTGTTCATATATCAGCCTTATGAAGTAGCAGCCTATGCGTATGGAGAAATTAGGGTGTTCGTGCCGTTGCGGGAGCTACGGCCGTTGTTGCAGCCCGGATTACCGGTACAAGAGGGTAGGAGTGTATAGTGGAGTATTCCTCGACACGCTTAGAATGACGTTCTATAGGGGTTTGGCGAACCATGCGTTCCAGGGTGGCAGCCCTGGACTACGGAGCAAGTTTCACTGACTATCCCTGGGACACATGGTTAGTCAAACCGTTATAACAACTTGCCCTTCTATGTCACGCTGACCAATGCTAACAGACAATCAGTAATTACTACCCCATGCGTTTTTTCTCTATCAATTCTGCGCTGCTGAAGCAGTTCGACCGTTGGGCAACGCCCGCGCTGGTGGTGGTGGCCGCAGCGGTGTTCGTGAACGAAACGGTGTGGCCGTTGCGGCGCCGTACCCGGCCACGTGCCGAGCGGTGGGCGCGTAATGTGGGCGTGTCGGTGCCCTCGCTGGTGGGGCTGCGCCTGGGATTGTTGCCGGCTATGGTAGGCCTCACGCAGGTAGCAGCCCACCGGCGCTGGGGGCTGCACCGCCTGGGGTGGCCGGAGCCGGTGCGCCTGCTGGCCGAGCTGCTGATACTGGATTACGTGGCTTACTCCTGGCACCGCCTGCTGCACGCGCCACTGCTGTGGCGCTTCCATCGCGTGCACCACACCGACCTCGATATGGACCTGAGCACGGGCTGGCGCTTTCATGCGGGGGAAATGTTGGCTAGTATTCCCTACCGCGGCGGCGTGCCCATGCTGCTGGGCGTGCGCCCCGGCGTGCTGCTCGCCTACGAGGCCGTGTTTGAGGCCTGCACGGCCTTTCATCATTCCAATACCCGCCTACCCTTGGCCGTGGAGGGCCCCTTGGCTGCCTGGATGATTACGCCGCGCGCGCATGGCATTCATCACTCTGTGGTGCGCCGCGAAACGCAAAGCAATTTTGGGGTAGTATTGAGTTTGTGGGACCGGCTGCACCGCACCCTGCGCCTCAACGTGCCGCAAGAGCAAGTGGAAATCGGCGTGCCGGCCTACCCCGATGCGGCCGCACAAACCGTGCGGCACCTCGTCACCATGCCCATCGAACCGCTTCAACCCTGGACCCGCTTCGACGGCACCGTGCCCGACCGGCCTCTGCCTACCACCCCCCTCGACGAACTGGTAGGGTAGGGCCGCAACTTAAAAGTTTACCTGCGCCTGCAAGCGCAGCAAGCCTCCACGTTGGCGGTTATCGGGCCGCTGAAAATCCTCGAAGCGGCGCGACGAGAGCGTGTACATCGTGACTAGCTCGAAGGCGGGGAACGGCTGCCACTCCACGCCCAGCTCGGCTTCGTGTACGGCGTAGCTGCGCGCGTCCCGCTCGTGCTTTTTGCCCCCGTTGTAATACTGCGCCCGCAGGAAAGGGTAGAACTGCTGCTGCCCATAGTGCAGGCGGTAGTTGAGCAGGATGTAGCCCCCGTGCAGGCGGCGCGTTTCGATGCTGTCGGTGCGCGGGTTGAACTCAGGGCCGCGGCCTATGTTGTACTCGGCCTGCACGCCAAATGGCTGGGGGTAGAGCACAAAGGTGGCCGCCACGCGCTGGTCGGGGTAGCGCAGATCGGGGTGGTGCTTTACGCCGCTGGAAAGCTGGTCTTTGCCAACCACATACTCCCCGGTATACGCCTGCAAGCCCGGCTCGATGATGTGCTGGCCTACCTCCAGTGGGTACGTCACGCGCGCTACCACGTGGCGCTGGTTGTTCAGGTCGGGTCGGTTGGCCGTTTGGCCGTTGAATACGCCTACACCTACCACGCCGTAGTCGCCGGAGCCTTTCAGGCCATCTTTCACCAGCTTGCTGAACCGCTTGCGCACGGCGGTAGGGGCCCAGTACACGAAAGCGCCCAGGTCCCGCTCGTTGGCTATAGCGCTGTTCAGCGCGTCGTTGCGGTCCAGGGGTAGGCGATTCTGGCTGGACTGCATGTTCTCGAACCCGTACGGAATCTTGCTCTGCCCTACCCGCACCCGAAACTGACTGGCTTTATCCAACCCTACATCGATATACGCATCGCGCAGCAGGCCCACATGCAGAGTAGAACTGCCGCTGATGGTGCTGGCAAAATCGGGCTGAATGTAGAAGTATATCCGCTCATGCAGCTGACCAAAGAAGACAACGCGCACCCGCCGCAGCGAAATTCCCCCGTTACGGCCCCACGATTTGTCGCACTGCTCGCAGTTCAGGTCGGGGTTGGTCTCCAGCAGGCGGTTGTAGCGCGCCTGCACGTAGCCCCGCACCGATACCGACTGAAACCACTGCTTGGCAGGAGCCGGCGCGGAAGAAACCGGTGCACTGGTCGTTTGGCCGTATACCGTGCCGGTAGCGAGCAGCAACAGGAGGAATAACAGTTTCTTCATGATTAGGTAATGCTGGCACAAAGTGCGGCATTACCTATTACTTGATTGTTGCCTTGTTATTAAGGCAATGTTACCAATTGAAAATAAGATTGAGTGGTTGATTCTCAGCGTTTACCCATGCACAAGGCTTCAGGAACGTACTGTTGGGTATGCGACCGTATCACCGGCCGGTTCGTTGAGCTGTGTGGCTGCTCGGGTAGGGAAGCGTTGTGAGTGTAGATTGTCGGCGATGCTGGTGCTTCGCGACGGCCGCCGGAGTATAGCGAATCCGTATACTCAGAAGTGGGAATAACCTTGGGGATACACTCGCGTTGAAGTAAGGCCTGCGCCCTACCCCAGGGAGGGTGCACCGCCATACATCACTCAACCGATTTTAGAATTCATGCAACATACCCGCACGCTCGAAGATCTGCTGGATACGCAGCAGAAAAAACTCGCTTTCTTTCAGAATCTGCTTTTGATTGCCGCCGCCGATGGTAAGCTGCAAGACGAAGAAAGCCAGTTTCTGCTCCAGGTAGGCAACCGTATCGGGCTCACGGCCAAGGACGTACAACCCCTGGCCGACAACCTGGAAGTTCTTAGCTTTATTGTGCCCGCCGATGGCTCCCAGAAAACCCTGGAGCTGCAAACGCTGGTACAAATGATGTTGCAGGACGGCGATATGGACACCCGCGAGTACGATTTGTGCCTGGACTACGCCCGGCGGATCGGCTACAGCAAACAGCTGCTCGACGACATGGTAAGCCAACTATCGGGCAACGGCCCCGCCCCCAACAACCCTCCTACCGTAAGCTAAACGCAGCCACTACCATGCAAAAGGAGGTTCCCGATACAACGTATCGGGAACCTCCTTTTGCATGGTAGTGTGCTATGGCAACGGCTTGCGTAGCCTAGCTATAGCTGTTTCCGTAGCCCTTGATGGACTGCTTCGGGGTGGTCAAGTATACAAAAAAGGTAGCCGATTCGTAAGCTGATTCAGCTAATAATCAGCAAGCTATGGTGCAGTGGATAAACGAGATTCTGCCCGGAAAAACAGATCAACTTTCTGGTTAAACTCGTCGGCATGCTCTTGCAAGGTGCCGTGGCCGCTGTTGGGCACAATCCAGAGCCAGGCGCGGGGTAGGCTTTGATATATAGCCACCGTATGCTCGGCCCGAATTACGTCCCGGTCGCCGGCAATGATGAAGGCGGGTGCCTTGATGCTTGCCAGCGCCGAAAGCGGCACGTGGGGCTCCTTCCAGTCGAGCAGAAATACTTTCCAGTCGTTTCGGCGCTTGGCGTCGGTGAAGGTCTGGCCGTGGCCTTCGCGGTAGCCACGCCGCATCTGCTGCCACAGCGCTGGAGTTAGGGCGGTAGAGTCGGGCCAGAGGTTGGCGCCGGTGGCGGCCAGGCGTTTCACCTTGCCAGGGTGGCGCAGGGCCAGCACCAGGGCCGTAATGCCGCCGTCGCTCCAGCCCAGCACGTAGGCCGAGTCGAGGCGCAGGTGGGTGAGCAGGGCCGCGCAGTCGTCGGCCATCATCTCGAAGCTCAGCGAGTCGCCAGTATCCACGGAGCGGCCGTGGGCGCGGCTGTCCAGCGCAATCACGCGGTAGCGCTTGGCGAAGTAGGGAATGTTCTTCGCAAAGTCCTGGCTGCTACCCCCGTTGCCGTGCAGCAGGAGCAAGGGCGCGCCTGCGCCGTAGGTTTCGTAATACAGCTTCACGCCGCGCACGGTGGCGTAGTGGCCGGCGGCGGAGTTGTGGCCGTAGGGTACGGCCTTCTGCCCATGCGCCAACTGGCTCAATAGCAGCAATAAAAAAGCAATACAGTAGCGCATAGGAGGGCAGGAACTTGGTAGAACGTCATGCTGAGCTTGTCGAATCATCTCTACCGTGAGTAATCTCCCGATGTCGGCAACGAAGCGGTAGAGATGCTTCGACAAGCTCAGCATGACGTTCTAAAGTAGCTATAACCTAGTGCAACGCCTACCTACGCTGCATATATAGCAGGGTAGACCGGCCGGAAGGGCCATACTTATCGTTGATCAGAAAGTAGCCGCCGCGGTACGCCGCCAAGCCCTCCCAGTTGTAAGTGATGTACTCGCGCGGCAGCTCAAACAGTGGTTTCCAGCTGATTTTGTCGCGCTTGTAACGCAGCCGAATCAGGCGGCAATAGTTCTGGTACTTACCGCTGCCATCCAGCACCAGGCGGGCATTTGGGTCGGTGGGGGTAGGACGGTACACGCTGTCGTCGGCGCCATTGAAGAAGTAGTTGATGGCCGTGAAGCGGTTCTTGCCCTCATACACCAAGTCGGTGATGCGGAAGGGTAGGCGCTGCACCGGCACCTGCTGCGGAATATCGGGTAGACGGGTGGCGTTGGGGATGCGCAGGGCGTAGTTGTCGTGCCGGAAGTAGTTGTACTCGAAGAGCAGCAGCAGGCTCTTGTTGTAGCCCGTAGCTGCCTCGAAGCCCGCGTTGGAAATATGCGAGTTGTCCGTCAGGGCTGGCTTGGGCAGCGGCACCAGGTAGTCGGTATCCAGCACGATGGCGGCGTTGGCTGCGTGTACTGCGCCCTTTATCAGGTAGCAATAGGTGGAAGGCGTGGTGGTTTCAATGGTGAAGTAGGCCGTGTCGCCCACCAGCGTAATACCTTCCAAGCCCTCGTATACCTGACACGCCGAATCGAGGCGGGCACGTATCTTATCTAGATGCTGGATAGCGTACTTCTGGTAGGTGACAGCTTGCGTGGTATCGGCCAGCTGTCGGTCTATGCTGAGTAGGTCGAGGGCGTACACCTTGGCCTCGGCCCGGTCCTGCAACCGGCTTTCGGAGAGCAGCAGCAGTTGGTTACCGTAGGTGAATAGACCGGAAAACTGGTTGTTGCGGTCGGCTATTTCCGCGGGTAGGCGCAGCGTGTGGATGCTGAGCGGAAGCTTCTTTTGTGCGCTGGTCAGCGTGGCGGGTAGGAGAAGCAGCAGGATAAGAGCAATCCGGTAAGAATGCAGCATCGGCAGGAGCAGTTAGGGCAAAGCAACGCGCAAAGATTACCAAGCGTACGCCCGGCTCCAACTTCTGCGCAACTTACTCCAGCAGCGTGCTGCAATTCGGGACTAATTTATAACAACGGTGGCACTATAAATCCTAATCTCTCGTATGTTTGTATGGCTGACACTGATATACAGAACAGTTAGCAAAATAGCAGGGCAGGCCGAGGCCCACCCTGCTACCATTCTACGGACGATTCAGCCAGTGGGAAACCACTGCTCGAATCACCGCCCCAAGAACTACTTTAAGCAGCTCTTGGGGGTCGGAGAAGAAGGCAAGCCACTTCGACTTCTTCTCCTTTTGCGCACGAACCTTCTTCATTGGTTAAGAAGTTAGGTGTTGCATCACCCACTTCTTGAAACCCCGGTTGTGCCACCAACCGGGGTTTCGTCTTTTCACAGACTACCGTGTTGGCGGGGTGTTTACCGTACGCTTACGCCAAATATAAGCGTAGTTGGTCAGGTACCATCAGTTGGCTTCTATTTGCCCAAATTCCTGATCCAATGACTGCCGTAGCTCAACAGCTTCTGCATCGGTATGGGTGCATTTTGGCTACGCTACTATATCTTCATTTATTACTAAAACGGCGGTGGTAAAGCATCATTTCTTTTGTTTTTAGATCTAGGAGCTTTTCTTTTATTAATTTCTTTAATAACTTTATTTATTTCCTTTGTATTTTTACTAAATATTTTATTTAACACATACTCAAGTATATCATACGCATCAATGAGGTCACTTTTTTCTACATCAGAAATATGACTGCCGGCATTGCCTATCCATTTAATCGCTAAAAGAGCGTTTGTGGATTCAGGATATTTAATTCCAAACTTGACTATTCTAGCATGTAGTGAAAGAGATATTCTTTTCTTTCCCTGTATTTTTGTACTTGGTATTTTAAATTCGTTCATTAAGAGTTCAATCGAAGCTCTAATTTTATTTGCACAAGAATGGGTGTCACAAAAAAATAATGAAAATGACTTTTTAATTTCTGATTGTATCAGTGTTGGGCAGGCTTCCTCTATAGTGAAAATGTTCGGACTTAATGTAAAGAAAATAGGTTTAAATGAATCATAGTATTGTGAATACCAATCTTCATCTATCTCCTGATATCCTTCTTCCACACTACCCGTCCCAGTAACAAATACGGTGTCTTTACACTTTGTATTGTTGCATTTTAGTGGCGCGGCAAATGTGTATCTTATCCAATAAGGCTCCCAGTCTGGATGGTCTCGATCCTGAAGAGATTCTTTAGTTTCAAATTTTTGTATTGTTTTATCTTCCACGATTAAAATTCCTTTGCTGCAAGTAGGGCAGATCCACTCAGGACAACTATCATCTGTTATATTAGGAGTAAGCCACAGTTCTTTATTTACAGCCATTCTATCTAAGTTTTAAATGATAAACTCAAATATATATCACCCCACCGTATCCGCCACCTCATCCCCATCATCCACCAGCACCCGCGCCAGCTTCTCAATATTCAGGCTCCGGGCCGAGGCGTCGAAGATTTCGCGGTACGTCCCTTTCACATCGTATAGCTCGTCGTGGGTGCCGCTTTCCACCATGCGGCCCTGCTTCATCACGTAGATGCAGTCCGAATCCACGATTTGGGCGAGGCTGTGGGAAATGATAACTACTGTGCGGCCCTGCTTGATGGCATCGAGGGAGTTCTTGATTTGCTCGGTGGCAATGGCGTCGAGGGAGGCCGTGGGCTCGTCGAGGAAGATGATGGGCGGGTTTTTCAGGAACAGCCGGGCAATGGCAATGCGCTGCTGCTGCCCGCCCGAGAGCTGTTGGGCGTCGCTTTGGTACTGGTGGGGTAGGGCCACAATCTGGTCGTGGAGGTAGGCGCTGCGGGCGGCGGCCTGCACCTGCTCGAAGCTCGCCGCAAAGTTGCCATAGCGGATGTTCTCCTCAATGGTACCCTTGAAAATGTGGTTTTTCTGAAGCACCAGTCCCAGGCTCTGGCGCAGGGCGTGGGTGTCGTAATCGCGCAGAGGCTGGCCGTCGAGGGTGAGCGTGCCGCTGTCGGGCGTGTAGAATTTGCAGAGCAGGTTGATGATAGTACTCTTGCCCGCGCCCGACAAGCCCACCAGCGCCGTGGTCTTGCCAGCCTCAATGCGCATATTCACTCCGTGCAGGGCCGCCGTGCCGCTGGGGTAGGTAAACGACACGTCGCGCAGCTCGAAGGTGCCGCGCAGGTGGTCGGGTAGTAGTTGGCCGGTGGGCTCGGTCTGGTCCGCGGCGTCGAGGATGCTGAAGAAGCCCTCGGAGTAGGTAAGGGCGTCGTTCATCTCGTCGTAGATGCGGTGCAGCTGCCGGATGGGCGCCGACACGTTGTTGAACAGCAGAATATGGAACATAATGGCCCCGATGCTGATCTGGCGGTCGAGCACCAGGTAGGCGGTCAGGATGATGATGAGCACCACGCCTACCTGCTCCACAAAGGTTTTGAGGCCGTCGTAGAGGAAGTTGGTTTTGCGCGTTTGGAGCTGGGCCGTCACCAGCTGCTCCTGCAGGCCGTTTTGTTTTTCCTCCTCGTAATCCTCGCGCACAAAGCTCTTAATCACCACCGCCGAGTCGATGATGTTGACGAGGCCCTGGTTTTTCTCCTCGCGCAGGCGGCGCAGCGTGCGGCGCACCCCGTTGAGCTTATCGGCTTGGGCGTAGCTGAGCCAGAAGTAGATGGGTAGGATGAGCACCGCCGTGAGCCCCACGTACACGTTGGCCAGAAACATCACTACCAGCGCCACCACGGCATTGGCAAACAGCGGCAGAATATCGATGAAGAAGTTTTGCACCAGCTTCATCAGGCTCTCCACGCCCCGGTCGATGCGCGTCTGGAGCTTGCCCGTCTGGTTGCCGCCGCTGGCGTAAAAGCCTAGCTGGTAGCTCAATATCTTATGAATAGCGGCCTGCGAGAGGGTAGTGGAAATGCTGATGCGAATCCGCTCCCCGTAGAACTTCTGCCCGAACTGGATAAACGCATTCACCACCTCCTTCACCAGCAGCACCGCGCTGATGCCGCCCAGCAGCGTAGCGCCCTGAGCCAGCGCTTGATTGCGGTTGAGCATGCCCTGCACCGTATCCACGGTGTAGCGCAGCACAAATGGATTCACCTGCGCCGCCAGCGACCCGACCAATGTAAGTAACAAGGTGCCCAGTACCAGCCGCCAGTAGGGCCGGACGTAGGGGAGGAGACGTTGAATAATCTGCCAGAGGCTCATGTGAATCGGCTTGGAGGGAAAGGTAGCCGATTAGACGCGGGCGCGGGGCGTAGGGTTATTTAGGTTATAAAGTCAATATAGAAATACACGTCACTTACTCTCTATGATGCGGATAGTTCTAATGAGATTTCTTGCATTCTCAAAGAAATGAATAGTTGTAGAATCGTTATTCATAGTTAACAGCTCATAACGAAATTTGATAGATGTTTTGCTTATAGACGTCTCGCCAAAAAGTGTTTTTATGTATTGATTTCTTGTAGAATCGAATTCATTTGTTTCTATAATAGAAAAGAATCGACCATTAATATTTTCTACAGAGTCCCAGGGAATGTGTCTTTTTATTTGACCATCTGTTTTAAGGCGCATTTTCTCAATAAAAGCTCTTTTACTTGCCTTATGCAATTTGGTTATTCTGTCTACTGAATTACTAATTATTGCATTTGGGTACAAGAAATCGTCATGATAAATAGTAAGTTGATTTATTGAGTCTTTAGGTGGATGTGGAAACGGTATAAAGCCACTCTCTTTAGCTATAGGTAAATCTTTGGGTTGCAAACGGTATTTTACAGTGCCGCATTCCGTACAGTCAGATAATGATGTCCACGTTAGGAGTGTGTTGTACGTATTAGGTACGCGCATCGTAACAAAACCTAAGTTTTTGATTAACTTTATTTTAACAGGCTGGGTGTTCTTTATAAAATCATTAACTGCTGTATCAGGCTTCTGATTATTGCATCCTATAAATAAAGTAGATAAGTATATTAGATAGTGTCTTTTAAACATAAATAAGATATAAGTTCTGTATTCTATTTGCAAATGTGTGCCGTTAAGGAATTTATATTACCGCGTCAGCCGGTAAATCATCAGCGCCGCGCGCTGCACTAGCAGCGGAAACTCGCGGGTATTAATGGTTTCGCCGGGGGCGTGGGCGCCTTTGCCGGAGGCGCCGAGGCCGTCGAGGCAATCGAGGTATTGCGCCACGATGGAGATGTCGCCGGCGCCGCGGGAGCCAGGGTCGCCGGCTTGCACGGGGCCGAGGCCCAGGTCGCGGCTCACCTGGTCGGTGAGGTCGGCGAGGCGCTGGTTGCCGGGGGTAGGGGGCATACCGGGTAGGCCGTCGGCGAAGGTGATTTCGGCGCGGGTTTGGGGTAGGGATTGGGCCACGATGGCGCGCATCTTGACGCGGGCGTTTTCCTTTTGCTCCTCGGTAAGAAAGCGCAGGTCGCCGGCCACGTTAGCCTGCGGGGCAATGATGTTGGTTTTGCCAACTACCTCGCCGTAGGCCTTGGTTTCGTTGTATTCCACCTCCGAGCCGCCCACAATCAAGCCGGGGTTGAAGGTGAGGTACTGTTCCTGGCTCAGCTGCTCCCGAAACGCATTCAGAATGCGCGCCGCCTCGTAGATGGCGCCGTCGCCCACCGAGGGCTTGAAAATGCCCGATGAGTGTGCCGCCTGCCCGTAGGTCTTCAGCTGCCAACTGCTGCTGCCGCGCCGGGCCGTGGCCACCGTGTGCAGCCCCGCCGCCGACTCAAACGCCAGCGCCACATCCGAGGCTTTGGCCTTGGTAATAAAGTCGGCGCGGGCAGCCTCGCCTTTGCCCCCGCGCTCCTCGTCGCCGGTGAAGTAGGCGGTGATGGTGGTGTTGTTCAGCAGCCCGTTTTCCTGCAAGGCTTGCAGCGCCGCCAGGATAATGACGTCGCCGCCCTTCATATCGTTCACGCCCTGACCGGTGGCGGTGGAGTCGTTGAGGCGGGTGAACTTGGTGAAGGGCATATCCGGCTCGAACACCGTGTCGAGGTGACCGATAAGCAGCAGCTTCTTGCCCTTTTTGCCGGTGCGCCGGGCCACCAGGTGGCCGGCGCGGTTCATCTCGGCGGGCATGGGCACCCACTCCGTTTCGAAACCCAGGGCATCAAATTCCTTCCGAAAGACGTCGCCTACCTGCCGCACGCCTTGCAGGTTCAGAGTGCCGCTGTTGATGTTCACTACCTGCTCCAGCAGCTGCTCGGTCTGGGGTAGGTGGCGCTGCACCGAGGCCACAATTTTCTGTTCCGTAGCCGATAATTTCTGCGCCTGAACGGTCGGCCAGGAACCCAGCACGCCTGCGGCTACTAGTAGCAGTTTTCTCATGTGGTAGTAGTTGTCAGGGAATTTTCAGGAATACCGCAAAATCAACGGCGCAAAATACGGTTCAGGCGGTCAACTGCACTATTTTTACTACGCTATCCGCCTATCTTGCTACTGCCGAGCTGCGTCTTCTCTCTGTTGTCTACTTGCTGTTTGCGTATGAAGCAACGTCTACTTTTTTTGTGCTGGTGGGCGACGTTGCTACTGGGTACCGTGCGGGCGCAAAGCCCGCAAACGCAGCCCCTACACCAAGCCCTGGCCCGCGCCACCACCGATACCAGCCGGGTGCTGCTGCTGGCCGACCTCAGCGCTTCCTACCGCTACTCCCACCTCGACTCGGTGCAATACTACGCCCGGCAGGGGCTGCGCTTGGCCCGGCAGCTGCCCTACCCCAAAGGGGAGGGTAGGTGCCTGTCGCGCATGGGGATGCTGCTGGGTGAGTGGGGCAATCTACCCCAAGCCCTGCGCGTAAACCTGCAAGCCCTGCGCCTCAACGAAGCCAGCCACGACCAGGAAGGCACCGCCCGCACCCTCAACCAAACCGGCCTACTCTACTACGCCCTCGACGATGGCCGCCCCGCGCTGGACTACTTCTTCCGGGCGCAGCGCATTTATGAGCAGGGTGTTGGCGATGAGTCGCAGCTAATCAGCGTACTTGCCAACATCGGCACCAGCTACATGCTGCTGAATCGGCTGGACTCGGCCGGGGTGTTTCTGCGGCGCGCTTATAGTCTGACGGCTCGCTCGCGTACGGTAAGGCAAAGCAGTTGGGGCAACCCCTTGCCCTACGTGCTGCGCGAAATGGGGCTGCTGGCCAGCATGCAGGGACAGCCCGAAAAAGCTATCCGCTACTACCATCTGAGCGCCCGGGCGGCCGTACCCGAAAACGACCGGCGCAGCCAGAGCCGCGCCTACCAGTACCTGGCCGAGCTGTACCAACTCCGCCAGCAGCCCGATTCCAGCATCTACTACGCCCGCAAGGCCCTGGCAGTAGGGCAGTCATTGCCGTTTATGGTAGGCGTGATGCGCAATAGTAAGCTGCTGGCCGATGTGTTCACTGACCGCGGGCAAAACGACAGCACCCTCAAGTACATGCGCGTTATGGCGATGGCCGCTGATAGTCTGCACGACCCGCGGCGCATCAAGCAGCTGGATGCTATTGGGTTTGCCGAGCAGCAACGCCTGCAACTCCTGGAGGAAAAGCAAGTGCAGCTGCAACAGCACGTGCGGATAGCGGTGCTGGTGGCGGTGGTGAGCGTGCTGGCACTGGTTACTTTACTGCTCTGGCGCAGAGTCCGGGTGCAGCGCCTTGCCAACCGGTATCTACAAGGGCTCAACGCGAAAATCTCGCGGCAAGCCACCGAGCTTACCCAGCAGCGCGACGAACTGGGTCGTACCCTGCAAGAGCTAAAAATAGCCCAAAGCCAGCTGGTATTGCGCGAGCGAATGGCCGCCCTGGGCGACCTCATGAACGGCGTGGCCCAGGAGGTGCGCCGCCCGGTGCAGCGCGTGCGCGAGCTGGCCGGTGTCAGCGAGCAGTTGTGCCAGGAGCTGCGCAACGAGTTTTCCCGGTGCACCCCCTACCTCGAAGATGGGGAGTACCTGGATGAGATGCTGCAAAACCTGGCCCAGCATCAGACCAATATTGTGCAGGCCGGCCAGCGGGCCGATGTGATTGTGCGCGGCATGCTGGAATATGCCAGCGCCCAGCCGGGTCCGCGCCAGCCCACGGCCCTCAACGGATTTGCGGAAGACTACCTGCGCATCACCTACCACGACTTGCGCGCCAAGCACCGCTACCTGTCGGTGGCTTTGTTCTTTGAGCTGGACCCGGCCGTGGGCAGCGTGCCCGCCGTGCGCCACGACCTGGGCCGGGCGCTCATCGGCTTGTTCAGCAATGCCTTCTACGCCGTGCAGCAACGTCAGCAGCAGCAATATGGCGAAGAGTTCGTGCCGCAGGTGAAGCTGAGTACCCGGCGCACCGCGGGGCAGGTAGAGCTTCGGGTGCGCGACAACGGGCTAGGTATTCCAGCGGCCGATTTGCCCAACATCTTCCAGCGCTTCTTCACCACCAAGCCCGCCGGCGAAGGCACGGGGCTGGGCCTGTCATTGAGCTACGATATTATTACGCGGGGCCATGGCGGCACGCTCACGGTCGAGAGCGAGGTAGGGCGGTTCACGGAGTTCTGCATCACGTTGCCGGCCACCGAAAGCAGTCCGGCGCAACCGTAGCGCCGGTAGTTGTGTCCCTCCTCCATCCGCGGCCACCGTGCGCCGCGTTCTGTTCCAAAACCATTCTTCGCAGAGAGTATGAAAAACGTAGTACTACCCTTGCTGGGCGTGCTGGCGGGCAGCGCCCCGGCGCTGGCGCAACAGGCCGAAAAGGTAGACCAAGCCATGGTCGCCAAGATCAAAGACGAAGGCATGAACCGCTCCAAAGTGATGGAAACGGCCTTCTACCTGACCGATGTGAGCGGCCCGCGCCTTGCCAACTCGCCCGGCCTGATGCGCGCCAGCGAGTGGGCCAAAAAGCAGCTCACCGATTGGGGGCTCGCCAAAGCCAATATCGAGTCGTGGGGTGATTTTGGCCGGGGCTGGGAAATCGAGAAGTCCTACGTGGCCATGACCAAGCCCTACTACCAGGCCATGCTGGGCACGCCCAAGGCCTGGACGCCCTCTACCAACGGCCTCATCAAAAAGCCGGTAGTATTGGTGAAAGTGGCTTCGGAAGCTGATTTGGAGAAGTACAAAGGCCAGCTGCGCGATAAGGTGATTATCACCGAAGTAACCTCCATGCCCAAGCTGGGACTGGAGCCTGACGCCCGTCGCTACACCGATGAGGAGCTGCAAAAAATGGCCGCACCCGTAGCCGCCGACGCCGCCCCCCGCCGCCCCGCCATGACCGATGAGCAGCGTGAAGCTATGCGCGCCCGCGCCGCGCTGCGCAGCAAGCTGGCGCCGTTCTTCATCAGCGAAGGTGCTGCCGCCGTGCTCAGCAACCCCCGCGGCGGCGCCACGGGCACCTACTTCACCAGCAACGGCGCCCCCTACGCCGCCGATGCTCAGCCGGTGCTGCCCGAGCTGGAAATGGCCACCGAAGACCAGCTGCGCATGATTCGGTTGGTAGAAGCCGGCATTCCGGTGGAAGTGGAACTGGAAACCAAGACTAAGTTTCAGACCCAGGACCTGAAGGGCTACAACGTGGTAGCCGAAATACCCGGCACCGACCGGAAGCTGAAAAACGAAATCGTGATGCTGGGCGGCCACCTTGACTCTTGGCACGCCGCCACCGGAGCCACCGACAACGCCGCCGGCTGCGCCGTGATGATGGAGGCCGTGCGCATCCTGGAAGCCCTGAACGTGAAGCCCCGCCGCACCATTCGCATTGCGCTGTGGAGCGCCGAAGAAGAAGGCCTGCACGGCTCCAAGAACTACGTAAAAAATCACTTCGCCGACCCCGCCACCATGCAGCTCAAGCCCGAGCACGAGAAGCTGGCGGCCTACTTCAACCTCGACAACGGCGCCGGTAAAATCCGCGGCATCTATGCTCAGGGCAACGAGAGCGTGATGCCCATCTTCGCCTCCTGGCTCCAGCCCCTCAACGAGTTGGGCGCTACCACCGTCACGGCCCGCACCACCGGCGGCACCGACCACCTCTCCTTCGACGCTGTGGGCCTGCCCGGCTTCCAGTTCATCCAGGACCCCCTCGATTACGGCACGCGCACCCACCACACCAACATGGACACCTACGAGCGCCTACCCCCCGAAGACCTCAAGCAGGCCTCGGTGGTAGTAGCCACCTTCGTGTACAACGCCGCCATGCGCGACCAGAAGCTGCCCCGCAAAACCCTCCCTACTGCCAAAGCAGTAGGCCAGCGGTAGGCAACTGCTTATGGGTTAAAGCAAAAAAGGCGGTCAACTTGACCGCCTTTTTTAATAGCCGTTTGTCATCCTGAGCGGAGCGAAGGACCTTCTCACGTTAGCACGCCCGTTGTAGCAATGACTCGTGCTGACGTGAAAAGGTCTTCGCTCCGCTCAGGATGAAAGAGAATATTTACAACACCACCAGCTTCTTCACTACCTTCTCCTTTGTGCTGGACACCTGCACCATATACACGCCACTGGGTAGGGAGGCCTTCTTGCCCAAGTCAAGCGTACTTTCGGAAGTGGTTTGCTGCCACACCTGCTGGCCGTTGGTGTTGGTCACGCGTACTGTGAGGGGAGAGGTAGGGTCGGGGTTTTGCAGACGCAGCAGCAGCGGCGCGCCCGCCGCCCGCGGGTTGGGGTACACCTCTACGCTCAACGAGGTAGGCAAGGCGGCGGTGCCGCCATCAGCGACGGTAGCGGCCGCGCTGGCGGTGGCCGTCGTCACCTTCGTGATGCGCAGCCAGTTGAAGTTCCAGCCGCCGGTTTGGGCAAACACGCCGAAGTTGTAGGTGCCCGCATTCACGTTCACGGTTTGCGAGACGGTGGTCCAGTTCTGCCAGCCGCCCGTGGCCGGAATGCTCACGTT
The DNA here is from genome assembly GCF_014333615.1 of Hymenobacter citatus. Classification (GTDB taxonomy): domain Bacteria; phylum Bacteroidota; class Bacteroidia; order Cytophagales; family Hymenobacteraceae; genus Hymenobacter; species Hymenobacter citatus. The sequence continues at coordinate 364,185 of NZ_JACSCY010000004.1, forward strand.
GCCGAGTTGGGTGGAGCCCGCGTTCAAATCTGACGACAGCGTAGCGCCATTGGGGCTGGCCACGCGGTACTCAATTTTGTAAGAGCCGGAGGTAGGGAAATTGACGTTGTTGTAGGCCATCCAGTCGCCCGCGTCGATGTAGGCCACGTTCTGGCCGCCGCCCGTGTCGGTGGTGTTTTCCAGCTGCACGCCGTTCATGCTGCCGTAGCTTTCGGCCTGAATGGTGGTGGAGGTAGGCGCCGTGGTACCGCCGGTTTTCTGGTACACCCGCACGTAATCGACGTACATGGTGGCGGGCAGCTTGCTTTCATCTACGGTCTGGCCGGGCCAGTTGCCGGCCACGGCCAGGTTCAGGAGTAGGAAAAACGGCCGGTGAAATTCCTCGGTGCTGCCCACGTTGTTCAGAATGCTCATCTCATGGTACTTCACACCATCCACAAACCAGCGGATGGCGCTGGCGTCCCACTCCACCGAGTACACGTGGTAGCCCGAGAGGTCGAGGGTGGTGTTGCCGCCGTACTCGGCGTGGCCGTTGCTGTCCCAGTGCGGCGTGCCGTAAATCTTATTTTCGGAGTTGATGTGCTCCATCACGTCGATTTCGCCGCAACGGGGCCAGCTTACTTGGTCGATGTTGCCGCCCAGCATCCAGAACGCCGGCCACAGGCCCTGCCCTAGCGGCACCTTAATGCGCGCCTCCATCTTGCCGTAGGTGAACTCCTTGATGCCCTTAGTAATCATGCGGGCCGAGGTGTAGGGCATGCCGCCTACCGTCTGCTTCTTGGCCGTGATTTGCAGGATGCCGTTGGCCACCGTGGCATTGGCGGCCTGGTAGTACTGCTTCTCGTTGTTGCCCCAGCCGCCGCCGCCGGTTTCAAATTTCCAGCTGGAGCTGATGCCGTTAGTAAATTCATCGGCCCACACCTGCTGGTAGGTTTGGGCCTGCACCGCCGTTGAGCCAAGTACGCACAAGGCAGCCCCCAAAAGTTTGGTAAAGGTGGTTTTCATAAAAGTGAATGTGTGGTGGAAAGGAAAGAAAGAGCGAGGGTAGGGAGCCGGCAGGTGCGGCGGAACTGGTAGGGGCCGAAGCCCAGGCTGGCACTGGTATCAAGCAGGGTAGCGCAGCGCCGAAAGCAACCAAATATTTCAACTTTCCGGACAAAATACAATAGTCTACACCCTACAGAACGATATGGAAAATGCGTTGAGCGAGCGATACACAACTATGGCTATACACTTGCCGCACACGTGGCGCGGGCCTGCATTTCCAGCTGCGGGGCTAAATGCAACTCCGAAGGATTGCGGCAGATACTGGTTACTGAACAAGCTAAGCACGCCTCGAAAACCGGAATTTTCTCTGAAAAAAATCTGCAGTTTAACAATCAGGAAAGTACCAAAACGCACATTGCCCTACCCCCAGACGTTGGGTAGGGCAATGTGAGAGCAGCCAATGTGTAGCCCGAGGCTACGCGTCCATGGTATAGATGCGCTCCATCAGGCGCCACTTTTCGGCGGCGGTGGCCGTGGCGGTGGTTTGCTGGCATGCCGACACTACAGCCTCCCACTCAGCCTGACGGGGCTTGGTGGCCAGCACCTGCATAGCGGCGTCGTGGTCGAAGTCGGGCACGGTGTCCATAATCATGACGGCTTGATTATCGAGTAGGTAAATTTCCATGTGCAGGATGCCTACCTCCCGCATGCCCTGCGCAATTTCGGGCCAGACGCCCTCGGGGGAGTGCAGCTGCCGGTAGGTAGCCAACAGGGCGGCATCTGGTTTGAGGCTAAGGGCTTTGCAGTAGCGTTTGAAGGGGGTAGGGTGGGGTTGTTCGGGGTAGCCCATGTGTTGCAAGAGATAAAAAGAACAGGTTAGGTCAACTGCTTTTTGAACAGCTCCAACGTACGCTGCCAGGCCAGCTGCGCAGCTTCGGCGTTGTAGCGGGCCGGGGAGGTGTCGTTGTTAAAAGCGTGGTTGACGCCCTCGTACACGTAGAGCTGGTAGGGAATGTTGGCAACTTTCAAGGCAGCTTCGTAGGCCGGAATGCCGGCATTCACCCGCTCGTCGAGGCCGGCGTAGTGCAGCAGCAGGTGGGCTTTGATGTTGGGCACGTCCTCGGCCTTAGGCTGGGTGCCGTAGTAGGCCACGGCAACGTCCAGCTTGGGGTCGTGGGTGGCGAGCTTGTTGGCCATAGCGCCGCCCCAGCAAAAGCCCACGCAGCCGGTGCGGCCGTTGCAGTCGGGGCGCTGGCGCAGGTAGGTGAGGGCCGCCAGGTAGTTTTGTAGCGTTTTTTCCGCATCGAGCTTGCCGATGAGCGTGCGGCCTTCGTCTTCATTAGCCGGCGTGCCACCAAACTCCGACAGCGCATCTACGCCCAACGCCAGGTAGCCGGCCTGGGCCACGCGCCGCGTCACGTCCTGAATGTGCGGCGTCAGCCCCCGGTTTTCGTGAATGACCACCACCGCGCCGCGCTTCTTCTTTTTCTTGGGCTGCACCAGGTAGCCTTTCATGGTCACGCCGGCCGCGCCGGGCCACGTCACGGTTTCCGTCAGCAGGTCGTCGGCGGTGGTGGCCACAGTGGCGGCTTGGGCGTAGCCGGGTTCCAAGGCAGCCAGCGCTGTGGCGGCCAGGGCGGCGCTGCCAGCCAGCTTGGTTAGGCGCTCCAGAAACTCCTTGCGAGAGAGCGGGGCGTGGGTATATTCATCAAACAGATTGATAATGCGCTGATCCATAGACAACAGAACAAAAGGTGAGAAGGCGAGGGCAGTAGACGGCAAAAGGTAGGGATAAACCGGGATAGTGCTGCTGGCCGTTGCCCTGCCCCAAAGCACGCACGAGCCTGGAGCAGCTTCGGGTTTAGTATGTAGAGACACCGGCCGACATTGTGCAAGCTGATGAGAGCAGCTTACGTGCTCAACGACGAGATACAAAATGTGGTGTCTCTGCTTCCTACAGCTACACTGACTCCGAATCTGTTCTAGTGTCACGCAGAATGCTATATTTCCCTGTCTCAAGCTGCGTTTTATACAGGGGCGGCTTATTTGCATTTGCTGCGTATTCCTGCTAACATCAGCAAACGGAGCCACTGGCTGCCCGTATCTACTGATCTTACCCTACCCCATCCTATGAAAGTATTCCTTCTCGCCGCCCTGCTCACGGTGCCGCTGCTACCCGCTACCACCGTAGCACAAACCAAAACGGCCGCGGCTAACAGCCTCGCCAGCAACCGCGTGCAAACAGCCAACGGCCCGCTGGAAGGCACCACGGCCGCCAGCGGCATCCACGAGTTCAAGGGCGTGCCCTTCGCTGCGCCGCCCGTGGGCGAGCTGCGCTGGCGGGAGCCGCAGCCGGTGAAAAACTGGACCAACGTGCGCCCTGCTAAGCAGTTTGGACCGCGCGCCATGCAGCTGCCGCTGTTTGGTGATATGAACTTTCGCTCCGATGGCGTGAGCGAAGACTGCCTCTACCTGAACGTATGGACGCCCGCCAAAACCGGCCGCGAAAAGCTGCCGGTGCTGGTGTATTTCTACGGCGGCGGCTTTGTGGCCGGCGACGGCTCCGAGCCGCGCTACGACGGCGAGAGCATGGCCCGGCGCGGCATTGTGGCCGTCACGGTCAACTACCGCCTAGGCGTGTTCGGTTTCTTTGCACACCCCGAACTGACGAAAGAGTCGCCCCACCACGCCTCCGGCAACTACGGCTTCCTGGACCAGAGCGCGGCCCTGCGCTGGGTGCAGCAAAACATTGCCGCCTTCGGTGGCGACCCCAAGCAAGTGACCATTGCCGGCGAGTCGGCCGGGTCGATGTCGGTGAGTGCGCAGATGGCCTCGCCGCTGTCGAAAACGCTGTTTGCGCGGGCCATTGGTGAAAGTGGCTCCATGCTGAACACTGGTTTCGGACCGCTGCCGCTGGCCGAGGTAGAGCAAGCCGGGGTAGCTTTTGCTACCAGCCTGGGTGCTGTCTCGCTGGCCGCGCTGCGCGCCCTACCTGCCCAGCAACTGCTGGAGGCTACCGGCAAGCCGGGCGTGGCTCGTTTTGCGCCTACCCTCGATGGATATTTCTTCACCAAGATGCCCACGGCTACGTTTGCCGCCGGAGAGCAGGCGCACGTGCCGCTGCTAGTAGGCTGGAACTCGCAGGAAATGGCCTACCAGGCAGTGCTGGGCCAGGAGAAGCCCACGGTAGCTAACTACACCAAAGCCTTGCAGAAGCTATACGGCAACCAGGCCGCTGCCGCGCAGAAAGCCTACCCTGCCGCCACCGACGCCGATGTAGAGCAAGCCGCCACCAATTTAGCCGGCGACCGGTTTATTGCCTACAGCACCTGGAAGTGGGCCGAAATGCAGCAGAAAACCGGCGGCCAGCCCGTGTACCGCTACCTCTACGCCCGCCCCCGCCCCGCCATGACGCCCGAAATGGGAAACGCCACCGCCGGCCTGGCCGGGGGGGTAGTGAAGCAAGCCGCCGACGCACCCAAGGCGCCCCCAGCCAAGGGAGCAGTGCACTCCGCCGAAATAGAATACGCCATGGGTAACCTCGGTACCAACAAGGTATATGCCTGGACACCTGATGATTATAAGGTGTCTAAGACCATTCAAACGTACTTCTCTAATTTCATCAAAACCGGCAACCCCAATAGCGCCGGCCTGCCTACCTGGCCCCAGGCCAGCAGCGGCCAGGTGCTGCACATCGACGTGAAGACCCAAGCCGAGCCCGATAAAACCCAGCCGCGTTATCAGTTCATGGAGCAGCAATTCGGTAAATAGGCGTGTTCTTTTCGCAAATAGGTAGGAGCACGTCTGCGTCCTAAAGCCTTTGGGAGGCACTGCGTCGGTTGTTGGTAGCTGGCCTAGAGCCTCTCAGAGACTTCATTTTTTAGGATAACTACGTACTGCTGGGTACAGCTTACTAGGATTCGTTGCTCTTCGGTGAATCTCTGTATAGGTTGAAAAAATAGAGGATAAACTCAACTATACATCTGAATAATATATTACTACGTATATATTAAAGCTCAGTACTATATCGCGCATGATGGTCTTACCAGATAGTTTAATTCCATCCAATGAGGAAGACAGGCTGCAAGCATTAGCGCCTTTTCGGGCGTTGCATGTACTACCAGATGTCGTTTTCGATGCGTTTGTCGAATTAGTTGCCTTGCTTTTTGACGCTCCCGTAGCCATGCTGTCGTTTGTGGATGCTGACACGGTGTGGATGAAGGCACTGTATGGGCTGTCGGAGCCCCGGCGTGTACCGCGCGACCAGAGCTTATGCTCGGTCACCATTTTGCGGGAAACAACCACTGTTATTCAAAACCTGAACGAGGTAGGACTGCCTACGCCTATAGCCGACTTGCTCAACGAGATGCTGCACCTGCGCTTCTACGTAGGGCATCCGTTGCAAACGCCGGAGGGCTACAACATTGGCGTGCTAGGCATTGCGGGGCGAGAGGTTCGGTTGTTCGACGAAGCCCAGCAACAACGCCTGCGCGATCTGGCTTCATTGGCTATGCAACTGCTGCAATTGCGGCTGGCTTTGCTTCACAACGGAGAAAACCCCGCTCCTGTGTGGACCTTTTTCTATGACGAATTGATGCAATGCATCGTGCAGTTGGAGCCCGGTAGCCTAGATGCAGCCAGTCGACTACAAACTATCGATCAGATAGTTACGCTACTGCAAAGCTACCTGAACCGCGCAACTGTCATTCAGCCGTAATACTTTACCCCGTTAAGTAAGGCAAAAACAATCAGCTGGCTATATACTCCGTGATGCCGGCTACTCAGCTTCCCGGTTCACGGTATCGGGGTTGAAAGCGGGCACGCAGATAGACCAGTACTCGCACTCCTCCGCAAACGGATTGGAATAGCGCACCCGAGTGCCCGCTTTAATCAGAAGCGATTCTCCTGCGCCTAGCTCTAGTACGTCGCCGTCTACTTCAAAGCGTTTGCGGCCCCGCACAATCAGCGTGATTTCGTCGAAGGCGGGCGTTTGGTGCGGCTCGCTCCATTGAGGTGGTGCCACCATGTGCGCCACGCTATATTGCGGCGTATGAGTGCTGGCCAGGCCAATGTGCTCCTCTATAAGCTTGCCATCGGTGGTGGGCACCCGGAAGGGCGCTTGCTGGCGGAAATAGCGTTTTTCAGACATAGGTAGGGTAGGAAAGAGGTTAATTAGTCGTGCCCGCACAGGCACCAGGAGTGTAGCTAGTGACGCCGGCGTTGTCGGCGGCACAGCTATTGGAGTACGTTTTGCCGTCGCAGCCACACACGGGGTCGTAGTTCATGGGGCACATAGCGTCCTTGCGGATTTTGGCTAGGTCGATGCAGGCCGTGGCCGCAGTAGGCGGGGGCGTACGATGACAAGCGGCACTACTAAGGAGCAAGCACGCAAAAAGGAATTTGGAAAGCATAGGCAGAGAGGAAAGTAGTGGGCCGCAAAAGGCAGCGTCAGCAGAAAGTACGAAATAAGTAGGTAGCCGTTGGAATATCTGTGTATTCCTATTTTTTGTTCTTTGGCTAAAACCCACGCCCGTTGCCTTCGTATAGTAAGGCAGATTGCCACCATGCCAAAGCGCAACCTGATGGTATTGCTTCGGCAAGAGGGTAGCAGTCGTTCATCTGATTCTATACACAACTTTTCTCTCCCCACACAATGTCCTATCAAGAAGAAGACAACACGGGTAAAATTCTCCTCGCCGCTCTTGCTGGTGCTGCCGCTGGTATTGTAACTGGCTTGCTCATTGCACCCGATAAAGGCAAGGAAACCCGCGAAAATCTGAAAAGCGCCGCTACGAAGTACAGCGGCCAGCTAGGCGAGCAGTTGTCGAAATACGGCGAAGAGCTGGACTCGAAATTCAAAGGCTACGTTGAGAAACTGGAAGACTTGGGCATCGGCGAAGTTGGCAGTAGCCTGAACCTGAAAGGTAACTGGGACGAAGCCAAAGGCAAACTGAAGCAGCAATACGCCCAGCTCACCGACGAAGATTTGGAATATGCCGACGGCAAAGGCGATGAGCTAGTAGGCCGCCTGCAGCAAAAGCTAGGCAAAGGCAAAAAAGAAATTGTGAAATTGCTCAACGACCTGTAGGTCTGACTGATTTTCCTGCTTCAGAAAAGGCCTGACATATACGTCAGGTCTTTTTTGTTACCCTCAGGTTAACCCTAGCTCCCCGGGTTGCGTTATTCGCTGACAGAGTGCCTCTTCACTTCTTTTCCCTATTCTCATGAAAGACAACAAAGACAACGCCGGTAAAATTATTCTCTCCTTGCTGATTGGCGCCACTGCTGGTGCTGTAGCCGGCTTGCTGCTAGCCCCCGAAGCGGGGGAAGAAACTCGCGCCAACCTAAAGAAATCGGCCGCTAAGCTCGGCGACGACGTGAATAAGCTGCTGCAAAAAGGCCAGGAAAGCATTGACCAGGCCAAGACCAGCGCTGCTGGTTTGGTAGAGCAGGGCAAAGCTGCCGCCAACGATGCCCTGGCCTCCCTCTCGGCCGAAGCGCAAGGCCTAGCCGGCAAAGCCACCGACCTAGCGCACCAAGCTACCGAGCAAGCCAAAAAGGTGGCCGATGAAGTAAGTAGCAAAGCACAGGCATTGGCTGGCACCGCTACCGACAAAGTGCAAGCTGCCGCCGATACCGTAACCGGACAAGCAAAAGGGTTGGCTGACCAAGCGAAAGATGTGGCCGACAAAGTGACCGGACAAGCAAAAGACCTGGCCGAAACTGCTGCCGACAAGGGGGCAGCCGTAGCCGAGCAGGCTGACACAGAACTAAATAGTGCTACTGCTGAGGCCAAGCACCTAGTGAACCACGCGGAAAAAGCTCCAATCAATCAGCCCGCCGGACCGCAGCCTACCCCCAAAGTGGACCCAATAGAAGCCAAAGCACATCACAACGCCAATACAAACGACGACGTAGCGTAACTTTTTTTGAAAAAGTTTTCAGCTCTGTAACCTTCCTCAGAGCCCTGCGTTAAAGAAGATATAACCGGCTTGAATAGATGAACGGATAGTTGTTTGTCGTAAAATTGCCGACAGTAGGAGCTTCTGCCTGAACTGGTCAAACATTCAGGTCGTAAAATCATACTTGTCCATCGCAAGCTTCCTCAAACAGACCGTTCTGAATGGTTAGCCGATTATACTCGAAAGGCCGCCCGCAATTACTGCGAGCGGCCTTTCCTTGTTTTGTGGTACTTATTTGAACCGTCATGCTGAGCAAAGCCGAAGCATCTCGCGTGCTGACGAAAGATAGTATCCAACTTCAGCACGCGAGATGCTTCGACTCCGCTCAGCATGACCGAACATCGATATAACCAGCTCGATTAGGCCTCCGGGTGCGGGGCGTTTTCCGACTTAGTGTACTCCGGCTTCATCTGTGGGAAGAACAACACATCCTGAATAGACGTGGAGTTCGTCATAATCATGCTTAGGCGGTCGATGCCGATGCCCAGACCGGCTGTAGGCGGCATGCCGTACTCCAAAGCCCGCAGGAAGTCCTCGTCGAGCACCATCGCCTCCGTGTCACCGCGCTTGCCCAACTCCAACTGCTCCTCGAAGCGGGCGCGCTGGTCGATAGGGTCATTCAGCTCGGAGAAGGCGTTGCAGATTTCCTTGCCGTTGCAAATCGCCTCGAAACGCTCTACCAGGCCCGGCTTGTCGCGGTGCTTTTTCGCCAGCGGCGACATCTCCACGGGGTAGTCGGTGATGAAGGTAGGCTGAATGAGCTTCGGCTCTACGTGCTCCCCGAAAATCTCGTCGATGATTTTGGCTTTGCCCATGCTGGGGTCGAGGCCTACCTTGAGGTCTTTGGCAGCGGCGCGCAGTTCATCCTCGCTCTTGCCATCAATGCTGAAGCCAGTGTAGTGCTCAATGGATTCAGCCATCGTGAAGCGCTTCCAGGGGCGCTGGAAATTGATAAGGTTCTCGCCTACCTGCACTTCGGTTTTGCCGTGCAGGGCTAGGGCCACGCGCTCCACCATTTCCTCCACCAGGTCCATCATCCAGTAGTAGTCCTTGTACGCCACGTACAGCTCCATCTGGGTGAACTCGGGGTTGTGGAAGCGCGACATGCCCTCGTTGCGGAAGTCCTTCGAGAATTCGTACACGCCATCGAAACCACCCACAATCAGGCGCTTCAGGTACAGCTCGTTGGCAATGCGCAGGTAGAGCGTCATGTCCAGCGTGTTGTGGTGCGTTTTGAAGGGACGGGCGGCGGCGCCACCGTATAGCGGCTGTAGGATGGGCGTTTCCACCTCCAGGTAGCCTTTGTCGTTGAGGTAGTTGCGCATGGCCTGCACCAGCTGCGTGCGCTTCACAAAAGCGTCGCGCACGTGCGGGTTCACTACCAGGTCCACGTAGCGCTGGCGGTAGCGCTGCTCGGGGTCGGTGAAGGCGTCGTAGGTCACTTTCTCGCCGGTGGCTTCGTCCATGCGCTCCTTCACCACGGGTAGGGGGCGCAGGGCTTTGCTCAGCAGCTTGAAGTTCTTCACGTGGATGGACGTTTCGCCTACCATCGTCTTGAACACGTAGCCTTCTACTCCCACAAAGTCGCCCAAATCGAGCAGCTTCTTGAACACGGTGTTGTACAGCTCCTTGTCCTCGCCGGGGCAGATTTCGTCGCGGTTCACGTAGAGCTGAATGCGGCCCGACGCGTCCTGCAACTCGGCAAACGAGGCCTTACCCTTCACCCGAATCGACATCAGGCGGCCCGCTAGGCGCACGTCCTGAAAGTTATTCAGCTCGGGGTGGTAGTTGTCGTGAATTTCCTGGGCGTAGAAGTTCACGTCAAACAGCTCGGACGGATACGGTTCAATACCGAGCTTTTGTAGTTCGTCCAGCTTCTGACGACGAATAAGCTCCTGTTCGCTAAGATGATGCATAGGGTAGGGGTGTGGCAGACGGCTGCAGCCGCAAAAGTCAAGCTGCAAAGGTAAACCATGGCGCAACAAAAAACGCTGGCCCAGCAGGCCAGCGTTTACGTGTATATGCAGTAGGACTGTTAGAAGCAGTTGGGTTAGGCAGCAATGCCCATTTGGCCATCGGCCTCCTGGCCCAGCACCTGGGGCTCTACCCGCGTGCGCAGGCGCTCCTGCACGAAGCCATGCTGCAAGTGCTTGGGCAAGTCGGCTACAAGCTGCTGGTAGCGCTCCAGGCCCATGGCCTTGGCCACGTAGGTTTCGTGGATGCCATTGAGGTAGCTCACTACATTCAGCAGCGACTGATGAAACAGCTGGAAGTCGATATCTGCCTCTACGTAGCGCTCAATCTCGCGGCTGGTCTGCGAAATCTGCAAGCGGCCCAGCAGATCGAAGATGGTGGTGTAGCCCAGGCGCCAGGTAATCTGCTGCCAGTGCGCGGCCGTCCACTTATCCAGCGGCTTGCCGGTCTTCTGGCTGCGAATAGCTGTGTTGGGGTTGTTCTGCACCTGTTGGCGCGTCCACTGAGCTTTCATCTTGCGTGTGGTGCGCAGGAACTGCCCAATCTGCGCCTGGGCCTCAATCTCCTTGCCGGCAATGTGCAGCCCGGCTTTGTAGCCCGCCAGGGGTAGGCGATGGATGCTGAAGTCGCCGTAGCTACCGGCCGCGTAGAACGATACCGGCCGCGGGTAAGCGTTACGCACCACCAGTCGCCCTACCTCCCGCCGAATAAGCGAAGGGTTGTTGCCGCGCACACCCGTAGTGTACAGAAAGGCCTGCAAGCCAGCTAAAATGGTATGATACGCCTGCGGAAAAGTCCAGTGCAGGGCATTGCGCAGATAGTCCTCGTCGCCCAGCTCAGCAGTGGCACGCAATGCGTACTCAGTGCTCCAGCATGTGTGCAACAGGCGTGTAATGGCCTGAATGTCCGTATCCGCCAACTCGGCCTCGTGGGCCCGGAAGAAGGGGAGGTGCTGCAAGCCGCCCAGCGCATCATCGCCTTCCTGAATATGGTAATTCAGAGCGAAGAAGTAGTTAAGGAAGACCTGGGCCGGAATGGATTTACGCCACGTTTCCTCGGCTTGTTTCTGCTCGTCCGTCACGAGCGGAATGATAGGGGTTTCCATTGTCGTCGTCATGCTAAGTAAACAGGAAATAGCTGCTATTTGGTTGCATATTTACTAAAAATATTCGTAATACGTTTTTAGTATAAATTACTGATTTATAATCGATTGTATGTGCTTGATATTTCTTTCACGTTTCCTGAATATAAAGTCTGTTTACTAATGATATTGGTTAGGGTGCGCTGCCGCAAAAAAAGCCCCGGTACCATGTCGGCACCGGGGCTCTTAATAAGGTAGGAACTACAAGCTACGCCTCATCCTGAATAACTGATACAGCTTCACGCAAGGTCATGTCCTTGCGCAACGGCTTCACGAAGCGAACAGCGCGGTTCACCTTCACCGTGTCGCTACCCTGCGCCTGGATATCAGTAGCCAAGGCACTAATATTGATGGTAGCAGCAGCTTTCTGAGCAGCTTCAAACTTATCTGACTCGATCTTAGCTTTGTCTTGCTCGGCCTTGTATGTTGTCAGTTTCAGCGACACACTGGTATCGTTCTTACGCTGCACCATGCGCTGTACCATCTCGCTCATCAACTTGAAGCGTGGGTCAGTAGCTACGCGCTTCTGGCTGGCAGCACTTAGCTTAGAAATGTTCGGCGCATCAGCCCAGGTCTTGTAACGAGCCGGCGCAATTTCGTCCCATTTCAAAGGATACTCGGCTTCTTTCTCACCTTGGTCGAGGTAGCTGTACGGGTCGGGCAATACGATGTCCGACATCACCCCCTTGAACTGCGTCGAGCCGCCGTTGATGCGGTAGAACTTCTGCGTGGTCAGCTTCAGCGAACCAAACGGCTTAATGTTGTTGAACTCAGCGGGTAGAGCATCATCCAGATCGAAGATACGCTGCACTGTGCCTTTACCATAGGTGCTGGTAGAACCCATCACAATACCGCGCTTGTAGTCCTGAATGGCTGCCGCTAGAATCTCGGAAGCCGAGGCGCTAAACTTGTTTACCAATACCACCAGCGGGCCGGTGTACTGCACGCGGGGGTCACGGTCGTTGAGTACGGTAGCGGCACCCTGGCGGCTACGTACCTGCACCACCGGACCACTATCGATAAACAGGCCAGCCATTTCTACAGCATCCGTCAAGGAGCCACCGCCGTTAAAGCGCAGGTCAAGTACTAGGCCCTGAATGTTTTCTTTTTGCAGCTTTTCCAACTCCTTCTTCACGTCGTTGGCCGAGCTGCGGCCACCGTTGTCGTTGAAGTCGGCATAGAAGGAAGGCAATTTGATGTAGCCATACTTCTTCCCCCCCTCGTTGATGGTAGCCGATTGCGCGAAAGTGTCTTCAATGATAACTACGTCGCGGATAATCGGAATAATCTTGGTGCTGCCGTCGGCCTTTTTCACCGTGAGGCGCACTTCCGTGCCCTTCTTGCCTTTGATCAGCACAATGGCTTTGTCTAGGCGCATACCTTCTACTGATACCGGTACCTCGGCGCCCTGGCCTACCCGCGTAATGATATCACCAGCTTTCAACTCGCCCTGGCGGTAGGAAGCGCTACCTGGAATGATGTCAGCCACTTTGATTTGGCCGTCTTTCTCTTGCAACGAAGCGCCGATGCCTTCAAAACGACCCGTCATAGCTTGATCGAAGTTGTCTTTGTCGCGCGGTGCAAAGTACTCGGTGTGGGGGTCGTAAGTATTAGCCACTACATTGGCATACATCGCCAAACGGTCGTTGGTATCAGTCTGGAGCAAGTCACGGAACTGATCATCATAGTATTTCAGCACGCGCTTGCGGGCTTCGGCCTCCATCTGTTCAGGGGTGCGATTAGGCTCATCAGTAGTGAGGGTAGCGCTTTTGCTAGTAGAAGCTGTCAGGTTGCCTTTGCCAGTGCGCTTGGATTGCTCATCCATCATCTCCGACATCTGCACCAAGGCCCGGTACTTCAGAAACTTACGCCAGTCCTCACGCTGCGCTGCCTTATCAGCCGGAAAAACCATTTTTTCCGGATCGGTTTCCATCTTTTCCTCCACAGTAAAGTCAAACGGCTTGGTCAGGATGTCGCGGTAGAGGGCCTGAATATCCTTCACGCGCTGATCCATCAGCTGTGTGCTCAAGTCCATGAACTCATGCGACCCGCGCTTCACCTGATCATCAATCTCTGTCTGGTACTTGCTGAGCTGTGCTACGTCGGACTTCAACAGAAACTTTTTGTTGACGTCGATGCGCTTGAGGTATAAATCAAACACACGCTTGGAAAAGGAATCGTCAATCTTTTCCGGCTGATAGTGTGCAATGTTCAACCCACTCAGCATCACTCTGATCAGTACATCGTCTTTCTGAGGGGCTGTGGCATCATTGCGCTGGTACAGCTTGTAGGATGCCAACACAAAGATGGCCATCACCAGCGAGGCATACAGGCCTATTTTAAGTCGTGGGGAAGACATGAAGAAAAAATAAAATGGAGGAAAACCAAATATAGGAAAAACACACTCTGTTTGCGTACGTGCACACAGATTGCGCGGTTTAGTATCAGAACGCCTAAATCAGACAAATAAGTGCCCTGTATACAACAGCATTTATATTCCTGAGGGTAGGAATTATAGCAACGGCGGCCACGTAGCTCGTGAGCACTTTTTGCATGCTGATGCTGTGTTAATACAAAAAATCAGCCTGAAACGCAAAGAAGCCTTCCCTGAAACAGGAAAGGCTTCTTTATTACTACTGCGTAAGCAGTTATTTGATATACTTAGTACTTGTAGATACGGTCACCTTGGTGGCGACGGAACTCTTCTTCGAAGTACTTGGCGTCTTCTTCGTTACGGGGTTTTACACCCATTACGATACCACCATTTTTTACATCTTGCTCATATTCAGCGGCATGCTCTTCAGGAATGCCCGAGCCTACCAGTGCGCCTACTAGGCCGCCCGTGAGACCACCGGCACCGGCACCAGCCAATGCAGCAGCAATTGGACCGGCAATTACCAAGCCCAAGCCGGGCAGTGCCACCGAGGTGCCAATGGCGGCAATAGCGCCAATTACAGCGCCAGCAGTACCACCAATAGCGGAACCTACACCAGCACCTTCCATAGCTTTGTCGCCCAGATCGGTTTCGGGCGTATCATCACCGAAGTGCGTTTTACGCGTTTCATCCGACATCAGCAGGTTCACATCGTCTTTCGTGTAGCCACGTGACGAGAGAGAATTGTAAGCACGCTCAGCGCTGCTACGGTCGCGGAAAGTAGAAGTCAACATGCTAGTTCCGCTGCCACTGCTACCCGAACGGTAGGGCTCGCCCGTTACGGCGTGTGCTGCTTCGTCAGCTGTATTTTGTATGCCATCAATCCCACGGCCTACTGCTGCTCCTACCGAGCCGGCCATTGCTCCGCCTTTAGCGGTAGCGCTATAATCGTCGCCATCAATACCAGGGTTTGCGCCAGTGCCAGCGTTGTAGCTAGTGCCTTCGTTGCTTGTGCTAGAGCTATTGCCTACGCCGGTACCAGTGTTGGTAGTACCATAGTTAGCGCCTGCGCCTGTACCTGTGTTCTGTGGGTTGTTACGATCGTTCGTGTTCATCGGGAAAGAGTCTTAAGGTTAAATAGAAAAGGTGTATTCCGGACTTGCACACATAGAATGTGCGGGAGTCTCGAAACACACCTTTTTTAACGAGGACGATATGATAGGGTTACAGCTAGCTGTGCAGTTGCCCGTATCTTGTACTCTTACCTCTTTCGGTTGTACCTATTGGAGAAACACGATTAGAGAAATTGGCTGTAATTCTCGTCGTTTTGCCAGAAGTCGCGGCACTCGCTACGGAGCGTTTTCACAAAATCCGGGTCCTGTTTCAATTGCCGCCATTCACCCATGCCCAATCGCTCGCACATCTTGAAAAAGTTGTCGCCCTGCCCTTTAGCACCCTTTATTTTCACTAGGCAACTCAGCAACGGACGATTCGCATGAAATTCGGATTCGGAGATTTCAGCGAGAATTTCAACCAAACGCGACTTTTCGTGGGTAATATCCAGGTTCAGCCCCAATTCTGCCTCCTGAATAAGATTCAAGAAGCTGGTAGTGCCGACTTGCTGACGAGCAAAGCGAATAAGATGCGTACGGACGCGATTAATCATGTGGGAAAAGCAGGGGTGGAACAAATACCCCTGGGTGGAGGGGCGCACTGACGAGTAAAAGAGCTAAAACTATGCCGTTCCCTGGATCAGTTTAAACCGACATCCGACGACGAGCTATTTCCTTTTGAATCAATAAAAATTCGCGGCTGCTTTGCCCGGCAATGGCGGTGTTTTCGTCGGCGCGGCGCAGGAGATAGGGCATCACGGCAGCTACCGGGCCGTAGGGCACGTATTTGGCCGTGTTGTAGCCAGCGTGTGCTAGGTTATACGTAAGATTATCACTCATGCCATAGAGCTGTGCAAACCATACGCGGGTATCGCTGGGCGCAATGCGGCGGGCCTGCATCAGTTCCGTGAGCAGGAGGGAACTGGCTTCGTTGTGGGTGCCGGCGCACAGGCTGATGCGGTCGATGTGGTCGATGCAGTAGCGCAGGGCGTCGTCGTAGAGTTGGTCGGTGGCTGTTTTGGTGGGATTGATGGGGTTGGCGTAGCCACGCTGAGCAGCTGTGCGGCCTTCCTTTTCCATGTAGGCACCTCGTACCAACTTGCCACCTAGGTAGTAGCCATCAGCTTTTGCAGTGGCATAGGCTTGCTGTAGTGCTTCCAATCGGTCGTGGCGGTAGAGTTGGTAGGTGTTCCAAACGATGGCCGACTCGCGGTTGTACTTCGCCATCATCTCATAGGTTAGCGCATCAATGGTGTCCTGAAACCAGCTTTCTTCCGCATCAATGAACACGCGCACTCCGTGGCGGTGCGCTAGGCCGCAAATGGCGTCAACGCGGGCGTGGGCGCGCTCGTAGCTGGCCTGCTCGGTAGGTGTGAGGGGCTTGCCAGTTTGCTTCTTTTCCAGGATGGCGCTATCGGCTACCCCCGTCACTTTGAAAACCGAAAATGGGATGTGCTCGGAGCGGTGCGCCAGCTCTATTGTCGCCAATAGCTCGTCGCGGGTGCGGTCGAAGCTCCGGTCATCGCCTTCGCCCTCCACCGAATAGTCGAGGATGGTGCCGATGTTGTAACGGCCCAACTCCTCAATCACCGGCTTGCATTCCTGAATGGTTTCGCCCCCGCAAAACTGCGAGAAGATGCTGTGCTTCACCAAGAACTTAACGCCGGGTATGTGCCATCGCAGGGCCGTTTTCATCAGCGAGCCGCCCGCTTTCACGGTGGCCGGACTATTCATGGCCGCAAAGAGGGCGTAGGTTTTGCGCAGGTCCGCATCCGACTTGGCGGCAAAGGCAACAGCGGTATCCTCGAATGAGACGGGCGGAGCTTGGGTAGCAGGCATAAGAAAACAAATCGGGAGTAAAACAGCGAAAAGGGCATTTTCGCAGGGCGAAGATACCTTTTTTAACACCGTTTCTTCTGCCATAGTTGCACCTGCTCCAGGGTGTTTTGGCTAGCAGTTGCTGGCGCTATTGGGTAGGGTAGGAAACCGTATTGCCGGCCATAGATGATACGGGCCGTTTGCGGGCAAACAGGTGTCCCCGGCCCTCCGCGTCTGAATCGCGCAGGTAGAGGCGGTTGCCGACCACCGTATAAAACTGGTGTGCCCGGTAGCCGTGGTATACAATCAGCTGTTTACGGTGGCGCAGGGTAAACTGCGCGGCGCCGGTCATGGAGTTGTCTTGGTAGAAGCGGGCCCGGCCACGCCGGTCAAACTCCACGGCGCTGGTGTGCCCTACTAGAGCGGGTGTCAGTTTCAAAGAGTCCGTGGGTAGGGTGGTTTCCACCCATTCCCAGCGGCCTACCAGTTGGTCCTCCACACCCGCCACCGAATCCCGGCTACAGCCTGTCGTGAATAAGCCACTCACACAAAGAAGCACAATGCCGCCTTTCTGGTATAGAGCATTCATAAATAGATACTTAAATAATGTAGTAAAAGCCCCGCGCTAGTAGGATTCGATAAAGCCGCGAAAGGTTGCAGCAAATCACGCTATTTTTACCAAAGTTCTTGTGGATTCTGTGCAAAAAATTTACCAGAAAATTCAATAGACGTGACTACTTCTATTTTCATTGGCCCTAATTCGTTGCCCGAGCTGGCTGCTTTGCTGGCTCGTCCTGCCGTGGGGCAGGTAGTCGTAGTAACGGACGACAACACGCAACGCCTGTGCTACCCTATTCTGCGCCCCTACCTACCTGAAGAACACAGCGTAGTGGTGCTGTCGGCAGGGGAGGAGTTTAAGACGCTCAGCAGCTGCGAGGTGGTGTGGAACGAACTTACGACGCAGCGCGCCGACCGGTTTGCTGTGGTCGTGAACCTAGGCGGCGGGGTAATCACGGACCTAGGGGGCTTCAGCGCTGCACTCTACAAGCGGGGCATCCGGTTTATGCAGGTGCCCACTACCTTGCTGGCGCAGGTAGATGCCAGTGTAGGCGGCAAAACCGGCGTAGATTACCAGGGCTTTAAAAACCACATCGGCGTTTTTCAGGAGCCGGCGGGCGTGTTCATCGACCCGCAGTTTTTGCAAACCCTCGACCCGCGGCAGTTGAAATCGGGCTACGCCGAGATTGTGAAGCACTGGCTGATTGCCGACGCCGACGCCTTTGCTGAGGGTAGGAAAACCGGCTTGTTTGTGGACGACTGGACACCAATTATTCGGGCTTCGGTGGCTACTAAGGAAGCTATTGTGGCGCAAGACCCGCTAGAAAGTGGCCTGCGCAAGATTCTGAACTTTGGCCACACGTTGGGCCATGCCTTGGAAAGTTACCTGCTCACGCAGCCCGGCCGCGAGATACTACACGGCGAGGCTGTGGCCGCGGGTATGATCTGCGAAAGCTGGCTGTCGGTGCAAAAGGGCTTGCTGAGCCCCGAGGAACTGGACAAGATTGAAACGTTCTTGTTTTCGATTTACGAGAAGGTATCGTTCGTGTCGTTGGAAACGGAGGCCATTGCTGATTTTGCTCGTCAGGACAAGAAAAACGCCGGCACTACCATCAACTGCACATTGTTGGAGGCCATTGGCCGGGCTGTGTACGACCAACCCATTACAATGCACGACGTAGCCGATTCGCTCCGCTATTATCAGAAAATATAGACCAGTAGGTAGCTACTACTAGTTGAGCTTCCTGTGCGTTTGTGCCTCTGCTAAAGTAGAAACGCACAGTGCAAAAGCTTAGAAACTGTTTGAGTTAGCTGAAAAGGTTGCGTCTCCACACCATTCAATAAGTAACTCAAACAACTTCT
Source organism: Hymenobacter citatus (assembly GCF_014333615.1). GTDB lineage: Bacteria > Bacteroidota > Bacteroidia > Cytophagales > Hymenobacteraceae > Hymenobacter > Hymenobacter citatus. The sequence goes on from NZ_JACSCY010000004.1 coordinate 382,473, forward strand.
CAGATAAAAATAGCATTCGACCTTTTACACCTAATCTGCACATCCTTTGTCTACTACCCTCACTTGGTCTGGCCAGCCTCTTGGCGGCACGGCGCAACTGCCCGCTTCTAAAAGTGAAAGCAACCGTGCTCTTATTATTCGGGCGCTGGCTGGCGGCGGCCAGCTCGATAATCTATCCGATGCCAACGATACGCAATTGATGCAGCGTCTGCTGGCCGATCCAGCAGCTACTGTATTTGACGCGGAAGACGCCGGCACAGTGATGCGCTTCCTGACCGCCTACCTTGCCGCTACCGATAGCCACGGCTTGCTCACGGGCACTGCCCGGATGCAAGAACGCCCTATTAAGGTGTTGGTAGACGCATTGCGCGAATTAGGCGCCACCATTAGCTACGAAAAGCAGGAGGGCTACCCGCCGCTGCGTTTAGAAGGCTGGCAAATGGCTACAGCTAACGAAAACGAGGAAGAAATACCGGAACTGGCCGTGCGCGGCGATATCAGCAGCCAGTACATTTCGGCACTGCTGATGATTGCACCCACGCTCCCGCATGGTCTGCTCGTGCGCCTGACCGGCAAGGTAGGCTCGCGGCCTTATATTCGGATGACACAGGCACTGATGCAGCACTTCGGGGCCGACTGCCGCGACCTGGGTAGCGTGCTGCAAGTACGCCCGCAGGCGTATCATCCTGCTGACTATACCATTGAGAGTGACTGGTCGGCGGCAAGTTACTGGTATGCCATGGTTGCCTTGGGGCCGCAGGGCTCGGAAATTACATTGCCGGGCTTGCGCGAATACTCGTGGCAGGGCGACCAGGCCATTGTGGGCATTATGGCGCAGTTGGGCGTTGCTACCGAGTACGTGGCCGATGGCGTGCGCCTCACGCAGATTCCGCCGGCCACAGCTGCCGCGCAGGACTTCACCGATTGCCCCGATCTGGCCCAAACCGTAGCCGTAGTGGCCGCCGCCTTGGATGTGCCATTTGACATGACCGGGCTGGAAAGTCTGCGCATCAAGGAAACGGACCGCATTGCTGCCTTGCAAACCGAACTGGCAAAGTTTGGCGGGGCGCTGACCGACGTAGGCGACGGCCGCTTTCGGGTGGCCTCCACCGATTTTAAGGTAGGGGGCCAGTCGGTGGCTACCTACCACGACCACCGTATGGCCATGGCATTTGCCCCGCTAGCCATGCGCGGAGCCCTTACAGTAGAAGCGCCGCAGGTGGTGCGCAAGTCCTACCCCCAGTTCTGGGCCGAGTTGCAAAAAGCGGGTTTTGAGGTACAATAGAGACGCGTATTTGCGTCTTGTCGTTGAACAATCGGGTAGCAGATATTCAACGATGAGACGCAAATACGCGTCCCTATATTGTTTAGGCAGCCCTGATGTTGTGCTAACCCTACCTCAACCTCAGCAACGGCGAGACACTAAATGTTGTGTCTCTACCCCAGCGTGAGCTAGTTGTATAGCACTTGAGGGGCAGCCTCGCTGCTGGTGCGCATTACCGTGCGGATGGCGCTTTGCACTTGCTCGGGGTCGGCGTTTTTGAGGAGGTAGCCGTGGGCGCCCTCGGCGCGCAGGCTCTCAATCAGCTCCGGCTCGTCGTGCATTGAGATGATGATGACGCGCACGTGCGGATACTGGGCGCGCAGCAGGCGGGTGGTCTGGAGGCCGTCGAGGTTAGGCATTTGCAAGTCCATCAGCACCACGTCGGGCACCAAGCCCTGGTCGAAATGGTCCAGCAACTCTTCCCCGTCACCGGCTTCAAACAGCACTTCCATGCCCGCAAAACCGCTTAATAATGCGTGCAGGCCTTTTCGAAATAGTATATGATCATCGACCACCGCCAGGCGAATAGGGGTGTTGCTCATAGGTGGTGACAGGAATAACAGGATCGGAAGCAAGATACTCAAGGGGTAGGGAAATCCAAACCCTGCTGCCCATGCCCGGTGCCGATTCATGTTGCAACATACCACGCAATACGGCTACCCGGCTGCGTAGGTTGGTGAAACCCAGGCCTATGCGGGCACCCACGGCCGGTTGGGCCTCTACCAGCGCCGGATCGAAGCCCACGCCGTTGTCGATGTACTGGATGGAAAGCGAATCGGGGCCGAAGTTGACGGTGATGTCGATGTTGGCGGCCTGGGCGTGGCGCAGGCCGTTGCCGAGCAGCTCCTGCACCACGCGGTAAATAATCAGCTCTTGCTGGGCCGAAAGGCGGCGGGGTTGCCCGTGCTGGGTTATCACTACGTGGGTAGGGCCGTCGGCGGGCACGGTGCGGGCCAGGGCTTCAAGGGCAAAGGGGAGGCCGAACTTCTGGAGAGTAGCAGGCAGTAGGTTGCGCGAAATGCGGCGTACTTCGCCAATTACCTGGTCCAGCAAATCGGTGGCGTCGCGGGTGAGGTCGGGGCGGGAGAGGGCGTTGAGGTGCATTTTCACGATGGCCAGGGTGGTGCCTACCCCGTCGTGCAGCTCGCCGGCAATGCGGCGGCGCTCTTCTTCCTGGGCCAGCAGGGCGGCTTCCAGGGCCTGCTGCTGGGCGGTATCTTCCACGGCGCGCATCTGCTCCTGCTGCTGAAACAGCCGCCGCTGATAGCGAATTACAAAGACGATGATGCCGCCCGAGAGCAGCATCAGCAGCGGCGTAATCAGAACCAGTGGAAGTAACGATTCGGGCATAGCAACACAAACAAGCGACTATACGCCCGGCGGGTCGTACTGACTACGAAGATATGTATTTTCCCGACCCACTAGCACGTTGGTAAAACGAAGCTAGTTTGCCGGAATAGTATGCCGCCGATGGCGCCAGCGCAGCCACTTAGGCAGCGCCTGCCGGGGCGGCCGATCCAGCGGAAACCGGGCAAACATCAGCGCTTGAAACATAGCCGCTACCCCAGCCGAGAGGATGAACGGAATCATATTGAGGAATATAAAGTCGAAAGCTTTGTATTGCTCTAAATACGAATTGATGATGGCTACGATGAGTGGTACTGAATAAAAGACAATGACACTAATGGATAATAAGAAATCGGGCCGTTTCTCGATAACGGGTACGTTTTCTTCGGTCAGAATTAGGATATAATACAAGGCATAAGAAAGCAGCAACAGATTGCCGAAAATACGTGCGTATATGTTTACCACTTTCATAAAGCCATGCCAATAAACGGCATCGCCGAACGCAACGCATAAGAAAGCAATGTAGCCTACCTGCACGATTCGTCGGAAGACTGGCCGTGGAATAAGGCGATAGTATACCTGCGATAAAAAAGTGACTTGTAAAACTGATGTTAGATGGAAGCAGAAAATATTATTGTGTAAGTACACTCTTCCGTAACGTCCTAGATACCAAATGCCTAGTAAGCTAAGTGTATGGTAAAAAACAGGTCTGAATGTATAAGGGATATGGCGCAAACGAGGTAGCGCTACAGCAAATGGCACTAAGGCAAACGCCTCAGCGCCTAATGCCATAGCGTATAGAAGAGAATCCCACCAAGACATAATGGTGTTCTACTGGATTAGTGGGCTATCATCGGAGCAATGATCGGGACAGTTAAGACCTTCATCCAGCACCGGATCATCCACAGAGCCATCTTCACACTCGCTTACGTCCAGCAAGTCGTTGCCGTGCTTATCAACGGCTACCAGCACCACGCGGCGGCGGTTGGTGGTGGTAGGGTCGGTATCGTCGATGCCCTGGTAAATGCGGATGCCCACGCAGCGCTTACCCCAGCGTTTCATGAGCTTGTTGATGGCTTTGCGGCCGAAGAAAGTGGCATAGGTAGGCTCTTGCGCCACGCCGTCTTCGTCAAACTCGGGGTGTTCTTGCTGGTACTTTTTGGTCCATTTAGCGGCAGTATCCAGCGGAATAGGGCTACCCACTGAGGGATTGTAGGGAGAGGAAAAATCGGCCATGCAGCAATTGCAAACTAAGTGTGGAAGGCAGAAAGCGTTTTTCAAATATACAAGCCTTCCTATGCTTACCAACAAGCTGAACAGGTAGCAAAGCGACCAAGCCAGATGAGTTAGTCCTCGTCTGGCTCCTCGTCCTCCTCGTCCAGGTTCTCAAACACCTGATCAATGGTTGATTCAATGCCGCGCAGCTTCTGCTTGCACAGCCGAATCAGCTCGGCCGAACGTTGCACCTGGGTGGTGAGGTCGTCCACGTCTACGCTGTCGGTTTCCAGCGTGCGCAGGATGGTTTCCAGCTCTTCGATGGCTTGGCGGTAGGTCTGGTCGGACACTTTAAAGAGTTAAGAAGTAAGCATATAAGAATGAAAAAGCAGGATGCCGATGCTGGTGGAGCGCGGCTTACTCCTCCGCTTGTTGGGGTCGGCGCGGGGCCGTGAGGCGGGCGTACCACTCGGCCGAGGGTAGGCGTAGCAACACGGCGGTGCCAGCGCTCAGCTCCTCGGGTGGCAATACTGCCCCTGAGGGCCGCAGTAGCTCTACCGCTTGGGGGGGGGTAGGGGTTGCTACCTCCGCGTCGGTAGTAGCCACGCGGTAGGCCGTGGCCTGGGCCAAGCGTAGCTCGGCGCGATGCAGGAGCCGCTCAGCGACTAGCTGCACGTGGTAGCGGTGGTGCACCAGTTGCTCGCAGCGGCGGCGGTGCAGGCGCCGGAAGCGTCGGGCGAGGCGGTAGCCCAGCAGCCGGAGTCGTAGCTGCTGGTGGGCCAGGGCGCGGGTAGTGGCGCGGGGTAGGCGCTGGCGTAGGCGGGCCAATGTACGGTGCTGTTGGCGCAATCCAGTGCGGGCGCTGGCGGCGGCCTGACGGGTGCGTTGCTGTAAGGCGGTGCGGTGCTGGCGCAGCTGCTGCTGGGCCGCGTCGCGGGTGGCTAGGGCGGAGCGCCGCAACTGCCGTTGCCGCTCTCGCACTTGGTCCTGAGCCAGTTCCCGGATACGGCCGGCATAGTCGCTCAGTACGGCATCCAACCGTGCCAAGCGCTCAATCAGGAAAACAGCGGTGGCAGTCGGCGTTTTCAGGCTGAGGTGGGCCGTGAGGTCCAGCACGGCTTCGTCGCGCTCGTGCCCGATGCCGGTAAGCACAGGTAGAGGGAAGCTGCCCACAGCCGCCGCCAACCCAAAATCATCGAAAGCCAGCAAATCGGTTTTGGAACCGCCGCCGCGGATAATCACCACCACATCGAACTGCTGGCGCTGGGGGCGCACGGCATCTAGCGCCGCCCGGATGCTGGCGGGCGCCTCCTGACCTTGCATGGAAGCGGCAAACAGCGTGACTTCAAAGGCATACGGTGCCTCACGCAGCTGCTGCATAAAATCCTGCAAGCCCGCCGCCGTAGGCGACGAAATAACGGCCAGCCGCTGCGGAGCCAGGGGTAGGGACAGACGCTGCTGGCGCTCCAGCAAATCCTGGTCGGCCAGCTTGCGGATAGTTTCGCGACGCTGGCGGGCCAGGTCGCCCACGGTGTAGCTGGGGTCGAGGGCTACCACATCCAGCGAAAGGCCGTATTGCTCATGAAATTTCACCTGCACGCGCAGCATCACCTTCAGGCCAATTTGCAGCTCCTGGCCGGTTTGCTCCGCAAACACCGGTGCCAGCTGCTGGTAGCGCTGGCTCCAGATGGTGGCGCGGGCCTGGGCTTTCAACTCGGCCCCGCGGCCGGTGGTGTGCTGGTCGGTGAGTACCAGGTAGCAGTGGGCACCGTCGTAGCGGGGCAGGGTGAGGTCGGCAATTTCGGCCACCACCCAGTAGGATTCCGCGAACCGTTCGCTCAGGGTCTGGCGCACGCGCGTGAGCAGCTCGCCCAGGGGCAGCGCTACCAGCGGCCGGCCGGTGGGAGCTGGCAAACCAGAGTCGGGGCGACGATTGTAGAGCGGTGGCATTCGTGCAAGATACGCAATTTGGGCGCCGCTAGGTGCAATGCAACGCTTCCGACGGGGTAGTGTCTTATGCAGAATAACTTGTATTTTGGGCAATGCGCTACCTCGTTTTCAATGAAACGATGGGGATTCTACGTTGCTTTTCAACACCACAAACTTGTTCTCTTACACATGAAGAACCGTAATACTCTGACGCTGGCGACCCTAGCGGCAGCGGGCCTGCTTTCGGCGGGCTGCAACTCTTCCAAAACTACCACCGCTACTACTGCTGCCTCCGACACGACCACGGCCAACACTGCCACGGCCATGACGGATGCCGCCGACGCGCCCAAGGGGGTAGGCATTGACATTGCCAACCTGGACAAATCGGCCAATCCCTGCGACGATTTCTACGAGTTTGCTTCCGGTAATTGGGTGAAAAACAACCCAGTTCCGGCTGCCGAGTCGCGCTGGGGCTCCTTCAACGAACTGGCTAACAAGAACAACGCTACCACCCGCCAGATTTTGGAGGAGGCTGCCGCCAACACCAACGCCGCCAAGGGTAGCAACGCTCAGAAGGTAGGCGACTTCTACGCCTCTGGCATGGACTCGGTGGGCATCGACAAAGCCGGCCTGAAGTACCTGCAGCCCGAGCTGAACAAGATTGCCGCCGTGAAGGATCAGAAGAGCCTGCAACTAGAAATTGCCCGCCAGCAGACGCTGGGCACCGGGCCGCTATTCCGGGCCGGGGTAGGGCAAGACCGCAAAAACAGCTCGGTTTACGCCGTGAATCTGAACCAGGGTGGCCTGAGCATGCCCGACCGCGACTACTACCTCAAGGATGATGGCCGCTCCAAGTCGGTGCGCAACGCCTACGTTGCCTACCTCACCAACACCTTTAAGCTGCTAGGCGACAGCGAGGCCACGGCCGCCAAAAACGCCCAGACCGTGCTGGCGCTGGAAACCAAGCTCGCCAAAGCCAGCAAGAGCCGCGTGGAGCTGCGCGACCCGTACGCCAACTACAATAAGATGCCGCTGGCGGAGTTCAACCAGAAATACCCTAACATCGCGCTACCTACCCTGCTCAAGCAAAATGGCCTGGGCGCGGCGCAAGAGGTAATTGTGGGTCAGCCGGCTTTCTTCGAGGAGGTGAATGGGTTGATGAAATCGACCCCGCTGGCTGATATGAAGACCTACCTGCGCTGGCAGCTGGTATCGTCTCTGACCTCGGCCCTACCCAAAGCCTACGGCGACGAGGCTTTCCGCTACACGCAGGTGCTGAGTGGCGCCAAGCAGCAGCAGCCCCGCTGGAAGCGCATGGGCGCCGCCACCGATGGCACGCTGGGCGAAGCTTTTGGCCAGTTGTACGTGGACAAGGCCTTCTCGCCCGAAGCCAAGGCCAAGGCCCTGGAGATGGTGAACAACCTGAAAGCGTCGTTTGCCGAGCACATTCAGCAGAACACCTGGATGAGCGCGCCTACCAAGGCCGAGGCCCTGAAGAAGCTGAACGCCTTCACCGTGAAAATCGGCTACCCCGATAAATGGAAGGATTATTCTACCCTGAACATCTCGCGCGAGTCATACCTGCAAAACGTGCTGGCTGCCCGTAAATGGAACTACGCCCGCAACGTGGAGAAGTACGGCAAGCCGATTGACCGCACCGAGTGGGGTATGACGCCACCTACGGTGAATGCCTACTATAGCCCCTCGATGAACGAAATCGTGTTTCCGGCCGGTATCATGCAGCCTCCGTTTTTCGACCCGAAGGCCGATGACGCGGTGAACTACGGCGGCATGGGCGCGGTAATCGGCCACGAAATGACGCACGGCTTCGACGACCAGGGCCGGCAATTTGACGCGGCCGGCAACCTGCGCGACTGGTGGACCAAGGAGGACGCTGAGAAATTTACCCAGCGGGCTACCCTGGTAGGCAACCAGTATTCGGCCTTCTCGCCGCTCGATTCGGTGTATGTGAATGGCAAGCTGACCATGGGCGAAAACCTGGCCGACCTAGGCGGGCTGAACTTGGCCTACACCGCCCTGCAAAAGCAGCTCGACAAGAAATACGGCAATAATCCGCGCCCGCAGTACGACGGCTTCTCGCCCGAGCAACGCTTCTTCCTGGCCTGGGCCCAGATCTGGCGTTCCAACTCGCGCCCCGAGGCCCTACGCCAGCAGGTACTCACCGATCCGCACTCGCCCGGTATGTTCCGCACGGTAGGGCCGCTGCAAAACATGCCAGAGTTCTATCAAGCATTTGGCTGCAAGCCGGACGCCAAAATGGTGCGCGCCGAAAACGTGCGGGCTAAGATCTGGTAGGAAGCATAGTGGTGCTATTGGAACGTCATGCTGAGCGCAGCGCAGCGAAGTCGAAGCATCTCGCGTGCTGATGACAGATAGTAATTGATTACTCACGAGCGAGATGCTTCGACTCCGCTGCGCTCCGCTCAGCATGACGTTCTTGGAAAAGAAAAAAGGCAGCCTGCGGGCTGCCTTTTTTTGCGTTGCGGGCACCAGACAGCGCAAAACACCTGTTGAGCAAGACCACGGAGCACAGGATTTCCTCCGTATCTTGTCCTCCCAATTCCCATTTTTTCTCCTTTTCCTACCACCTATGAAAAACCGAAATAGCCTGACGCTGGCCGTAGTGGCCGCGGCCGGGCTGACGCTGGCGGGCTGTAGCTCGTCGAAATCAACCGCTACGGCCTCCGATACGGCTGCTACGTCTGCGGCATCGGCTACCTCCGCTACGGCAACCACCCAGGCCGAAGCTCCCAAAGGTACCGGCCTGAACGTGGCGAACATCGACAAATCAGCGAATCCCTGCGACAACTTCTTTCAGTTTGCCTCAGGTAGCTGGCTAAAGAACAATCCGATTCCGGATGCGGAATCGCGCTGGGGCTCGTTCAACGAGCTGGCTGACAAGAACAACGCCGTGATGCGGCAGATCCTGGACGAAGCCGCCGCCAACACCACGGCCGCCAAGGGGAGCAACGCCCAGAAGGTAGGCGACTACTACGCGTCGGCTATGGACTCGGTGGCTATTGATAAAGCCGGCCTGAAGTACTTGCAGCCTGAGCTGAACAAGATTGCCGCTGTGAAGGACATGAAAGCCTTGCAGGCTGAAATTGCCCGCGAGCAAACCATCGGTACCGGCGCGTTCTACTACAGCGGGGTAGGGCAGGACGACAAAATCAGCTCGCAATACGCCGTGAGCCTGTACCAGGGCGGCCTTTCACTACCCGACCGCGACTATTACCTCAAGGACGATGCGCGCTCCAAGAGCATCCGCACGGCCTACGTCAACTACCTCACCAACACCTTCAAGCTGCTGGGCGACTCGCCGGCCGTAGCTGCCAAAAACGCGCAAACGGTACTGGCGTTCGAAACCAAGCTAGCGCAAGCGAGCCGCACCCGCGTAGCCCTGCGCGACCCCTACGCCAACTACAACAAGATGACGCTGGCGGAGGTGCAGAAGCAGTACCCCAACCTGAACGTGGCCGGCGCCCTCAAGCAAAACGGTCTGGGCGCCGCCCAGGAGGTAATTGTAGGCCAGCCCGATTTCTTCAAGGCCGAAAACGCCCTGCTGAAGTCGACTCCGCTGGCTGCCCTCAAAACCTACATGCGCTGGCACCTGACTACCTCGCTCACCTCGGCCCTACCCAAGTCGTTTGGCGATGAGTCGTTTGCCTTCTCGAAGGTGCTAAGCGGCGCCAAGCAGCAGCAGCCTCGCTGGAAGCGCATGCTCCGCGCCACCGATGGTGCCCTGGGCGAAGCCTTCGGCCAGCTGTACGTGGATAAGGCCTTCTCGCCTGAAGCCAAAGCCAAGGCCAAGCAGATGGTGGAAAACCTGCGCGCCGCCTTCGCCGAGCACATTCAGAACCTGGATTGGATGAGCGCCGCCACCAAAGAGCAGGCGCTGAAGAAGCTGAATGCCTTCACCGTGAAGATCGGCTACCCCGATAAGTGGAAAGACTATTCGGCCCTCACCATCTCGCGTGAGTCGTACCTGAACAACGTGCTGGCCGCCCGCAAATGGGCCTACCAGGACAACGTAGGTCACTACGGCAAGCCGATTGACCGCAATGAGTGGGGCATGACCCCGCCCACAGTGAATGCCTACTACAACCCGCCGATGAACGAAATCGTGTTTCCGGCCGGCATCATGCAGCCTCCGTTTTTCGACCCCAAGGCGGATGACGCGGTGAACTACGGCGGCATGGGCGCCGTGATTGGCCACGAAATGACCCACGGCTTCGACGACCAGGGCCGCCAGTACGACGCCGAGGGCAACCTGAAAGACTGGTGGACCAAGGAAGACGCCGCTAAGTTTACCCAGCGCGCCGACCTGGTAGACAAGCAGTACTCGGCCTTCTCGCCGCTCGATTCAGTGTTTGTAAACGGCAAGCTGACGATGGGTGAAAACCTGGCCGACATCGGTGGCCTGAACATCGCCTACACGGCCCTGCAAAAGGCTATTGCTGGCAAAAATGTACCGAACTACGACGGTTTCACGCCCGAGCAGCGCTTCTTCCTGGCCTGGGCCCAGATCTGGCGTACCAATGCCCGCCCCGAGTATCTGCGCCAGCAGGTAATGACCGATCCGCACTCCCCGGCCCAGTTCCGCACCGAAGGCCCGCTGCAAAACATGCCGCAGTTCTACGAAGCATTTGGCTGCAAGCAGGACGCTAAAATGGTGCGCGCCGAAAACGTGCGCGCTCGTATTTGGTAGACAGGTTGTTTCCTGAAACTAAAAGCCCTGACGCAGAAGCGTCAGGGCTTTTTTGTGGGAGGCGTGCCTTGTTTTTCTGTCATCCTGAGCATTCCGCGCATCAAGCGGCGACGAAGGACCTTCTTACGGCAGAACGAGTCGTTGGTAGGTTTGTCGTTCTACCGTGAGAAGGTCCTTCGTCGCCGCTTGATGCGCGGAATGCTCAGGATGACAGAGAAAAACCTCTACCCCCCTACCACTTCCATCTTCATATTTACGTCTTTCTTCGGCCAGTTATAAGCATCAATCGGTTCGTCGGCAATTTTGTCCAGCACGTCTAGGCCCTCTACCACTTCCCCGAATACCGTGTATTTGCCGTCTAGCGAGGGTAGGCCGCCCTCAGTGGCGTAGGTTTCGATTTGGGCAGGGGTGAGCTTGCGGCCCGCTAGCGCCTTCGATTGATTGGGGCCCCACTTCTGGCCCTGCACGATGTAGAAATCAATACCCGACGACAGTTGATCGGGGTTCTGCTCATCGTCGTAGCGAGCCATGGCCAGGGCACCTTTTTTGTGGAAATGCTCGGGACGCATTTCAGGCGGCAGGCGGTAGCGGTTGATGGCAATGGTGCGGTTGGTGGACCGCCCACCCTGAATCACTAGCCCCTTCTCTACCCGCTGAAACAGGGTTTCGTTGAACACCCCTTTGCGCGCTAGCAGCAGAAAATTGGCCTTATGGATAGGCGTATCGTCGTAGAGGCGCAGGCGCATGGTGCCCAGGCGCGTGTGCAGCAATATCTCCGAGCCGGGATGCTCCTGGAGGTAGGGCGTGAGCAGAGCCACCACGTTGCTGTCGGCCAGGGCCGTGAGGCTGGGACCGGGTACGGGCGGTGGCGTGGTGGGCTGCTGGGCAGTAGCAGTGGTTTCCGGCGGGGTTTGGTTGCAGGCCGGCAGCAGCCCCAGGAGCAGCGCAGCCAGCAGAAGCGGACGGGTCATAGGAAGGGGAAGTTGTGAATATGGAATGGTAATGTTACTACGCTTTCCAAAAAGAACGTCATTTCGACCAGCGGGAGAAATCTCGCGTGCTAATAAAAGATAGTATCTAACATCAGCACGCGAGATTTCTCCCGCTGGTCGAAATGACGGCCATTATTCACCATTTCACCACTCCTACCAGCCGCCGGTGCCCCAGTCGTCGGTGGCTTTTTTGGCTTTGACTTTGGTCTTGGTAGCCGGCGCAGCGGTCGGCTTCACTTTCACCTTCACTTTATCGGGGGTAGGGGGGGTGGCCTTGGCAGACGTGGGAGCCGCGGCTGGCTGTGGCTTCTCTTCCAGGTCGGCGGCGGCGGGTGTACTCATCTCAACGGCAGCACCAATCTGGTCGGGGCGGGCGGCGGCTTTGGGTTTTTCCAGGGCCAGCAGGCGCTGTTGGGGCACCAGCTGGTTGTCTTTCCAGAGCTTCAGGTCAGAAGCCAGACGGTCCTTTTCCTCTTTAGTGGGCTCGTGGGCCAGCAGCTTCTCCAGGTTGGGGCTGCCGGCGTCTTTCCAGGCCGTGTACCACATAGAGGCTACCAGGGTAGGGGCCTGCTTGAGGCGGTAGGCCACCTGTCCGCCCACAATGTCGTGGTAGGAGTCGGCAAAGGCGTCGGAGTAGGAGCGGCGGGTGGTGCCGTACTTGTGTGAGTAGTTATACTTGGTTTCGGGGGTGTACTTCAGTGTCACCTTTTCTTCTTCATCAAACGTAGCACCCAGGAAGCCATACGACTGCTGCACCGTCATCCAAATGGCTGCCAGCGGGTCTTTCACATATTTGGCCTCGTCGCTGTTGAGCTTGTACTTGGCAATATGGCGCTCCGGCAGCTTCGACTCCCACAGGCTGTGAATACCGGTTTGGTTGGTCATCTGGCCGTCGTAGTTCTGCGTGGTATGCAGGGGCACAAAGGCGTCGCCAATGTAGTGACCCAGATCCGACGACAGCTTCAGGATGTTGGTGGTATCCCCATCGCGGAAAGCCTGGGTGAGCTGGTCCTTCAGGTCAATAACCGTCCACGGTACGGTGCCGTACTTGCGCAGGGTATCGGCCGAGTACTTGGCGACGGCCTTTTCCCAGGCTTTAGGCATGGCCCCAAACGGGTCGGTGCCGTAGTGGTCCATGTCGATGTAATGCTTGGGCGCCTCGGTGGGGTCGGTTTCGCGGCGCTCATCGGGGGCGGTGGAGAGCGTTACCAAGCGCGGCAGAAAGTGGTAGTAAAACGGCTGCATGGCTTTGGGCAGCGCGTATACCGAAATCTGGGCAATGGTGCGGTGGCCCATAAAGCCCCAGCCCGGCGACAGGGTAGGCAACAGCACCAACGTGGCAAGCAGTAGCGGAGTCAGGAGTTTTTTCATCTTTGAGAACAGAACAACACGTGGTGGAAGTACTGCGAAGTTCGAAATTAAATACCTGAGCCTGACCACCGGAACCGTAATTTTTGCGTCGATTCCTGCCCTAGTCCTATTTTTTCGCCTACCCATCCTCATCCCGTGGAAATTTCCAAAAAGAAAAAGAGCTACCCACTCGATGCGGCCCTACGCCACTACCTGCGCCAGTACGACCGCGCCACAGACCTACCCATTTCCTACCTCGACTTGCTGCGCGTGAGCAACGCCTACCCCCTGCTTGACCGCCAGGGCCGCGACACGCTCTGGGAAACTGTGTACTACGAGCCCAACGAGCTGCAAGAGTTGACCCGCGGCCTAACGGAAATATACGCCCTGCTGAAAACCGACGGCGACCTGTCGTTCACTGAACACCTGCTGGCCGACCGCATCGACTATTGCCGCTTCGGCAACAGCAACCCGTTTCGGGTGCGCGTAGTCAACCAGCTCAACGACAACTACGATTACTTCTACGTGAAGCGCGCCGATGCCTCTCGTGTATATGGCCTGGAGCTGGAGCATTTGCTCTCTCCCAACAGCATCAACTACCTAGTGCAGGGCGAAACGCTGATTGAGGAGCACATTGTGGGCATTCCCGGCGACGATTTTATCCGCACGCGGCTGCGCACGCCCCAACTCAACCAGGTGCGCATCGCCAAAGAGTTTGTGAAGTTCAACGAGCGGTGCTTTGCCCGCCTGCTGGGTGATATGCGCGCCTACAACTACGTGATTGACGTGACGCCCGACTTCGAGGACGAGCAGTACCGCGTGCGCGCTATCGACTTCGATCAGCAGAGCTACGAGGGTAGGAAAACCATGTACCTGCCGCAGTTTTTCAAAGACAACCGCCCCGTGGTGGAGCTGTGCAGCCGCTGGCTGGAGCCCGATACCGTGCGCCAGTACCAGGCCGAGGAGCGCACCCTCATGGCCCGGCGCGTGCGCTCGGAGCGCTACCGCCTCCGCGACTTGATGGACTGCATGCGCCGCGCCGAGCTGGCCCCACCCGACAAAATTGCCCAACTCAAGCAAGACCTCAATGCCCACCACGGCACCACGCAATTCAGCCGCTGCCGCACCATGGGCGATGTGGTGCGGCTGAACCTGAAGATCATGCTGGTGCGCCCGCAGCGGTGAGATGGGGAAGTAGTGAACAACAAGACGTCTGTCATCCTGAGCAGCGCGAAGGACCTGCTCACAGCAGAACAATGGTCGTCACAACGACTCGTTCTACGGGCATAAGGTCCTTCGCGCTGCTCAGGATGACAGACGTCTTTTTACTAACCGTGTACCGCCTGTACGTACTAATGGTATTGTGTGGGAAGTGCTACTTGGAAAGAGCTGTTTGTTTGGACGGGTCGGCTTGGTAGAGCTTAAGAAGCTCCATTAGCTTCTCGTAGACCAGCGTGGTGGCTTGATGGCGCAGTTGTTCGCCATCGGTATCAGGAAATTCTTCCCGGTACTCGTGCGCGCGGCCTTCCAGCATAATCGTCACAAAAACGGTACCCACGGGCTTGTCGGGGCTTTCGGAGGCGCCAGGACCACACAGGCCCGTTACGGCCACGCATATCTCGGCTGGGAGCTGACGGTGTAAACCCTGGGCCATTTCGTTGGTGGTCTGCTGGCTTTCTGCTGAGTATGTCGTCAGGGTACTTTTCTTGACGCCTAGCAACTTCTGCTTGGCTTCTGCATGATACGTGACCACAGAGCCTAACAGTACTTGGCTCACACCTTGCACAGGCGCCAGCTGGGCGGCCACCAAACCACATGTGCAGCTCTCAGCCAACGCCAGTGTCAGCTTGTGTTGCAGACACAGTTTAACCAGTGTTTCAAGATCCGGTTCCTTTGATTTTTTCATAACGTAAGCAATTGACAGGGCTACATAGGCCTTTAGGTGATACGACCTGCCTCGTTGCTGGTTATGGAGGAGCTATAGGCTTACTGTTTGATGAAAAGCAGGCCAAGCATGCCCAGCGCGTACAGCACCAGTACTGCCCACGAGTCGAGGCCCAGGCGGCCTACCTGCCGACGCGAGCGAAACACCAGTCCCACCGCGTACACGCTGCTCAGCAAAATGCCCAAACCGGTGAGATATAGGTCGGAGGCCTGGGCACTCGGAAGCACCGCCTTGCCCGATACCAGCGCGGCCAGCAGAAATAGCACGGGCAGAAAGGCATTGCCCCCAAAAATGTCGCTTACTACCAACTCCGGCTTGCCCAATTGCAAGGCTGCCAGCCCAGTCGATACTTCGGGTAGGGAGGTGGCTGCGGCCAGCACCGTGGCGCCAAAAAGCAGGCCCGTCATGCCCCATTGGTCGGCTAGCTGCTCGCCGCTGACTTCCAATGCCCAACCAGCTAGCAACGTAGCCAGAGCCGCTGCCCCAAATACCAGTGCCACACGCCGGGTGCTGCTCCCGGTGAAGGGCTTCTGCTTCGACGAAGCGTCGTCGGGGGGAGCGGGGCGGCCGTTAGCAGGCGCGTGGGGCCGCCAGGGTAGGCCACGCTGAGCCTTACCAATAAGAAACACACCGCCCATCCATAGCAGCACCAGCACTACCTCGGCTGGCGACACGCGCCCACCCAGCAGGCCCACGGGCAACTGAGCGCCGAGGACCACTACCGTGAGTACCGCCACGACCAACAATGCTTCCAGTACTGGCTCCAACGTATGCACGCGGTGGGTAAGGGGCTTGTCGTGGCCCTGGCCGAAAGCATCCAGTACTACCAGCACCAGCGTTTGCACTGCAATACCGCCCAGTATGTTGCCCACAGCCAGCGACACCTGCCCCCGTAGGGCGGCACTCACGGTAATAACCAGCTCGGGTAGGTTGGTTACGATGGCCAGCAGCAGCAAACCGCCCAGCGCATCGCCCAACTTCAGGCGCTGGGCCAGCACATCGGTAGTATCAGAAAGGTAGGTGCCGGCTTGCCACACTACCACGGCGGCCACCGCAAAAAGCGCTACCAGCAGCGCGGGCGAAAGATGGGACATACAAGCAGCGTAAGGTTGA
This sequence comes from Hymenobacter citatus, assembly GCF_014333615.1. Taxonomy (GTDB): domain Bacteria; phylum Bacteroidota; class Bacteroidia; order Cytophagales; family Hymenobacteraceae; genus Hymenobacter; species Hymenobacter citatus. Next base: position 398,417 of record NZ_JACSCY010000004.1, read on the forward strand.
GCTGCAGGTAGTACGTAGGAGAGGAGGGTAGGATAGCAGGGTAGCACAGTTTCAGGCGCAAAAGAATGCTGCATGCAGCATTCTTTGCGACCTTTCTGTAACTTGCTCACCTTGTTTATTCCTTCATCCAATCAGTTCTTATGACCACGCAGGAAGAATTTGAAGCCGCTGCCCAACGCGCGCAGCAACTCCCCAGCAAGCCCTCTAACACGGTACTGCTCCAGCTCTACGCCCTTTACAAGCAAGCCACCGAAGGCGACGTAACCGGCACCCGCCCCGGCGGCTTCGATTTCAAAGCCATTGCCAAGTACGACGCCTGGGCTGGCCTCAGTGGTAAAAGCAAAGAGTCGGCCCGCCAGGAATACGTGGCGCTGGTTGACTCCTTGGCTGGCGAGTAGTGAGATGGTGAGATGGTGAAATGGTGAGTAAAGAATACGTGTGTCATCCTGAGCTTGCGAAGGACCTTCTGCCAGTTGAACGAGCCGTTGTTACGTTAGTCGTTCACGCGTGAGAAGGTCCTTCGCAAGCTCAGGATGACACACGTATTCTTTACTCACCATCTCACCATTTCACCATCTCACCATTTCACCTACTGTTTGGGAGCAGGTAGGTCGAAGGCTTTGGCGTCGTGCTCGAAGTGGCCTTTGTGGGAGCCGTCGCAGAAGGGTTTCTGGGCCGAGAGGCCACAGCGGCAGATGCTGATACGCTCGCGGCCACCCAGGCCATAGGGGTTGCCTTGCGCATCTACCAGCTCAAAATCGTTGCCTTCTACGCGCAATGAGCCATTATTGAGAACCGTAAGTTTGGTTGCCATCTTTGAAAAAATTAGGGTTAGTGAACCGTAAAGATAACCGCTGGGGTGGCAACGGCCTGCGCCGGAGAGCTACGCCAGCTCCTTGCGCAGGATAAAATCGTTCATCCAGTACGGCCCAATCGGAATATCGTCTTCGCGGTGGCGCTGGTAGCCCAGGCGCTCGTAGAACGACACGGCCGGGTTGTAGCGATTCACGTTCAGCTCCAGCGTATGGCCACCAGCGGCGCGCACAGCGTCTTCTACGGCTGCTACTAGCCGCTGCCCCAGGCCCTGTCCCTGGTGCGAGGGTAACACGTAGATTTTGTGTAGCTTATATAGGGCCTCATCTGTAAGCAGGCGCGAAAACGATGCGTAGCCGGCTGGATGCCCCTCTACCAACAGCAGCAAAAAGCTGTGCTGATCGTCGGTCATTTGGCGGTGTAGAGAGGCGGGAGTATAAATCACCCGATACATGTAATCGATCTGTTCCTTGGAAAGGATAAATCGATATGTGGGCTCCCAGGTGGCTTCGGCCAGCGAGATGATGGTAGGAATATCCGCCAGGGTGGCAGGCTGAACGGCAACGGTAACAGGTGAAGAGGCGGACATAGACCGCAAAAACGGCATTTTTCGCGGAAAAAGCGAATTTTGCCTGCGTTCCATTACATCTTTGGGCCGGAAATTGTCGTTGGGAGGGTAGGGCTGGCTGGGGCTGGCCCGTCTGTACCAATGGCTTCGGCCGGTTTTCTTGCGAAAATGAAAAAATACGCTTTCCCTTTTCTGTTGGCCGCCGCTGCCACTGCTTGGCTGCCATTTGCTCCTGCTACCGCGCAAACCACTACGCCCAACCATACGCAGTCGAAAGCGGAAACAGAGCTGCGCAGCTTCTCGGCCTGGGTGAACCAGCAGGTAGACAAAGCTGATGCCGGTGCCCGCCGCAACTGGCCCGCACTGATGGCCAACTTCGACCGCCAGAGTCAGCGCCTCGACCGCGCCACCGACAGCCTTTCGTCGCAGTCGAAGCGTGAGTATGCGCAGCAGAAGACGCGCTACAAGGACTGGGCTATCCAACAGCAGCGCCTGGAGGCGCAGGCCGCGCAACCCACTACCGCGCAACAGGCTCAGCGCCGCCTGCTCAACGAGGATGTGCAAATTAGCAAAGCCCGTGGCTCGGAAATGGTGGATTTATACTCGCGTTTTATTGACGCTACCCGCGCCCAGCGCCGCCAGTGGACCGACGCCGAATGGGCCGAGGCCAGCACTGTGCTGAGCGCCCTCAACGCTCGTTATAGCCAGGTGCGTAGCGAAATTGCGATGGAAGACCGCCTACGCATTCGCTCCTGGCAAGGCGAGTTTCGGACCTTCGAAAAGGCCCGCAGTATGAAAGATATCGTGACGGACGACAAGTAGCCGGGCACATGATCGGCCCTGATGTGGCGCGGAACTTATTGCGTCCGGAGCCACGTCAGGGCTGTTTCTTTGTCGTAATCGTAGAAAAGCTGGATGGGCAAGTGCAAGCGCACCCGGTCGGCAAACCGACGGCTGATGAGCTGGTTGGAAACATCCGGCGACAAGACGTAGGCAATAGCACACAGGCCGTTGAGGATGGCATTAGGTAGCCACTCAAACTCCAGCCAGGGCATGGCCTCGGCCCAGTCGCCGGTGGTAGCCGTTTTGTCGTTGTAGAGACGAGTAATACGCCGGATGTTCTGAAGCTGCAGAAAGGATTCGGCTACTTGTATCACCTCCACGTTGGTAATATGGCCTGTCCAAACCACGTACAGCAACTCGTCTTGGGCGTGATAATAGGCAGTGGCAATAAGCTGGCCGAGTACGTCGTGTACGGGGTAGCAGTCGGTGGAGAGAGGATAAGCAATAGCCATAGCCATGACCAGCTAAAGGGTGGGTAGAAAAGAAAATAGGCCGTACTAGTTGAGTGTGATACATCCTGAGGACGGAGCGTGCAAAGTGCAGGGCATGGTCCCCTGGTCGGCTGCAAAAAGAGCAGGCAGAGTAGTAGAACAATATACGGTTTTTATGGCAGCATAAGTAGCAGCCGCCCACTGTGAAATGCTGGTAAAAGACAGCGGCACGGTTGCCGGCTTTCCGCTACTTTTGTGGTTCTCTGTTTCTTCAGCTACCTGCTTTTTACGCTCATGCACATCGCCATCGTCGGCAACATTGGGGCCGGCAAAACCACGCTGGCCAACAAGCTGGCCCACCACTTCAATTGGGAAGTGTTTCTGGAAGACGTCGACCACAATCCCTACCTCAAGGATTTCTACGACGACATGCCGCGCTGGGCTTTTCATCTCCAGGTTTATTTCTTGAACAGCCGCTTCCGGCAGGTGCAGCGCATCAAGGAGCTGCAACGGGCCGGCAAAGGCGTAATTCAGGACCGCACCATTTACGAGGACGCGCACATCTTTGCGGCCAACCTGCACGAGTCGCGCCTGATGACGGAGCGCGACTACCAGAATTACTGCAACCTGTTCGAGTCGATGATCAGTATGGTAGACGCGCCCGACCTGCTGCTCTACCTCAAGGCCGACCTACCCAAGCTCATCCAGCAAATCGAGAAGCGCAACCGCGACTACGAGAACAACATCAAAATCGAATATCTCAAAAACCTCAACGAGCACTACGAAAAGTGGATCAGCGGCTACAAAAACGGCAAACTGCTGGTCATCGACGTCAATAACCTCGACTACGTGCACAACCCCGAAGACCTCGGCATCGTCATCGAGCGGATTAATAGCACGTTGTTTGGGCTGTTTTAAAGAATGGTGAAGTTGTGAGTTTGTGAAGTTGTGAATGCAACAAGCGTCTGTCATCCTGAGCGGAGCGAAGGACCTTATGCCAGTTGAACGAGTCGTTGTTACGCTTGCCGTTCTGAGGTGATAAGGTCCTTCGCTCCGCTCAGGATGACAGACGCTTTGCTATTTCCTATTCACCACTTCACAAACTCACCATTTCACTATCTCACCATCTCACCATTATTCCTCCCCAATGGCCTGATTGAGAAACTGCACCAGCGGCTGTGCTATGCGCAGGCTTTCAACGGCTTTTTCCACGAAATTAGGTTGCAGTAACTCGGCGTCGGAGATGGGGCGGCTTACCAGAAAGCTTTTCATCTTGAGCCATTCGATATCAGGGTCGTGTTTGTCGTAGCCTTTGGGTGGGCGCTGGAGCCGGTCGCCCTCCAGGCCGTCGGGGAAGTGGCGCACAAAATCGGGGTGCTGGCGCAGGGCGTGAAAGGCATCGGGGGAGTAATGGATTTCCTGGCGGATGCGTTGCAGGCTGGCGGTGTCGGGCAGCCACTTGCCGGCGCCCAGCCAGGAGTTGCCGGGCTCCAGCGTCAGGAAGTAGCCCGCCCAGCGCGAGTGCCTACCCTCGGCCTTGAGGCCCGCGCCCATGTGGCGCTTGTAAGGCTCCTGGCCCTGCTGAAACCGGTCGTTTTTGTTGATACGGTACATCGTTTCGCCGGCTGTGAGAGTTTGCAGCGCTGGTTCGAAACGCTGCACGCCTTGGAGCACTTCCGCTACCAGCTCCTTGAACACGGCGCGGGCCTGGTGGTACTCGGCCCGGTGGTCATCCATCCAGGGCTTGTTGTTGTTGGCGGCCAGGCCGCGCAGAAATTCCAGTAGTACAGCACGATTCATGGCTGGGCATACGAGGCAGGGTAGGCGGGAGTTGGGTAGGGTAGGGGTGAGGGTAATGAATGGTGAGTAAAGAATATGGCTGTCATCCTGAGCTTGCGAAGGACCTTCTCACACGCGAACGAGCCGTTGGTACACTTGCCGTTCTTGCATGAGAAGATCCTTCGCAAGCTCAGGATGACAGACAACTCAGGATAACAGATACAATTGGGTTAGTGTCGTTCAACGACGTTTACCACCCCCTACCCCTCCTTAAAAAAGGAGGGGAGTTCGTTCTAACTTCTGCTTCTAGCTATTCTCCTTATACCCCAGCACCGTCAGCGCGTCGCCTATCCGGATGGTGCCCTGACTACCGGCCGTCACGTTCTGGCCGAACATCACCTTGCGGCCCACCGTGCGGTAGGAGGCCAGCGTGCTCAACGTCTCAGGGTTTTTCTGGGCAGTTTGCTGGTCGATGGTGGTGACCACGCAGCGCCCGCAGGCCCGCACGGCCCGGAAAGCCACGTCGCCTACCCGGAAATCAGTCCAGGTGTCCTCCGCAAACGGTTCGCCACCTGTGAAGACCAAGTTGGGCCGGAAGCGGTTCATGGGAACGGGCACGGCGAGGCGCTCGTTTAAGTCGTCCAGCGCGGCCTGCCCAATGAGTAGGTAGGGGTAGCCATCGGCGAAGCTCACAAGCGTGCCGGGCGGGTTCAGCTCGGGCTTGTCGGGCTCTACCTCACGCCGAACCATGTCTGACATATACACCAGTCGGCACTCCTGACCCAGGGCTTCGGTCAGCCACTCGTCGGCGGCGGGAGTGCCGCGCCAAGCAAACACCATATCATCCCAAATAGTCACGAATAGCGTTTTGTCCCGCTCTGCCTCAAACGGAATATAGAGCGGTAGTAGCTCGGGGCGCTGACGGTGCGTGAGCAGAAAGCCGTTGAAGGCGGGGGCTACGTCTAGCAGGGCCATGGTGGCAATCTGCCGCTGAGTCATGAACTGGTTGCGCGCATCCACAATTAGCCAGCGCCGGTCATATTGCAGACCACGCCAGCCCACGGCTGCCTCCGTGAGCCGAATGCCACCCAAGGATTTAACAGGATAAATGTAGATATCGGAGAGGATGAGAGAAGTAGCCATTGGGTAAAGGTAAGAGACGTAGGGTAGAGACACTCGATAAAGAACGTCATTTCAACCAGTGAGAGAAATCTCGCGTGTTCCTATAGGTCGTCTTGGGTAGGCTCGCTCCGGGCCGTCATGCGGAGCGAAGCGAAGCATCTCGCTCGCATCGTTGGGTTAGTTGCACAACATCAGCACGCGAGATGCTTCGACTTCGCTTAGCATGACGTTCTGAAGGAACCATGCAAACACAAAAAAACCGGCGCGGGAGGTAAGTCCCGCGCCGGTTTGGCTTTAAGCAACTATCTGCGAAGACTACTGCTTCACGAACTTGCTTTTCTTACCCTGCACCTGTACTACATACAAGCCGCTGGGTAGGTTGGCTACCGACACCGAAGTCGTCTGATCCTTGAAGGAGTGCGTTAGCACGCGCTTGCCCATCATGTCGTACACTTCGGCTACGTGGGCGCCGCTGCCCAGGCCACTGATGTTCAGTACATCGGGAGTAGGCACGGGGCTCAGCACCAGGGCAGGCGAGTTACCGGCCGGTACCGCAATGGTTACCACCGGCGAGAAGCTCTCGGTGCCGTCATTGTCAATCTGACGCAGGCGGTAGTAAGCTTTGCCTTCGGGGGCGTTGGCATCGCGGTAGGCGTAAGCGTTGCGCTGGCTGGTACTACCATGGCCAGCCACAAAACCCAGCGTGAACCACTGGTCATCGCCCACGCTACGCTGCACCTCGAAGCCCTTGTTGTTCTTCTCCGAAGCCGTAGCCCAGTTCAGACGAACGGCCGAGCCTTCTAGTTGGCCAGTGAAAGCCACAAGCTCGACGGGTAGGGGAGCGTTGCCATCACCTAGGGTGAAGTAGCCGTTTAGAGAAAACTCACCGGTTACAGTTACTGTGTTAGCGGATGCATCAACTAAGCCGCCTAGTCGCTCATATGGGGGGGTGTTTTCAAATTCTGAACGGAACACGCGTAACTGGCTCTCAGGAATACTATTTAGTTCACCATTGGTAGCGGCTGGTTGATTAGGATATGCATCTCGGTAGCCAAATATCAGTGTTGAAGCCAGTACCTTATTGTTAGCAGGAGTCACTTTATACTGACGAGTAATGCTCTTGCTATTGTTCGGACCAGCCTGTGCAAAACCGGTGCGACGTAGTACAGTTGTTGAACCTGGCAACGTTTCGAAGGAGTTGCCAGAAGGGCGGATTCTAATACCGATGTTATTGAAAATTACTTCTGTATTAGGCGTTGATAGATTACCCTGAGCTTGTACATAACCTAATACGTAACCGCCGCCTCCACTATTTGCTTCATTCAGTCTTGAGCCGGGTTGCAGGTTGAGTGTATAGTTAGTTGTATTACCATTAACTGTTCGAATAGTATTTAAAACTGCTCCAGCTCCTAGCGAAATATTTCCATTGATAGACAGATTGTCAGTCAAATTCTTCTGACCGCTACCAGTAAAGCTAACAGAGTTGAAGCTAGCTACTGAAACAATATCCTGTGGAGTATCCCCATTTAATACAAGGGTCTGAGACCCGGCATTAAAAGTGCCTGGCGTGCTAAAATTGCCGCCCACACTCAAGCCAGCAGAATTCTGTGAAAATGTACCACCATCATTAACAGTAAAATTACCACCAACTGTAATGTCATCACTTGAACGCCCCGCACTAACAACACTATTAGTACCGACTGTTAAAGAGCCAAGAATATTCCATGGCACGCTGTTTCCATTAACGTTATCTCCACGTGTGACGGTTAATTGAGGGGTTGTACCCGGAGTAAACTCAGTTTTATTTACTGTGAAATCGTATACTTGGATAGATCCAAAGTCGCTACGGTTACCTTCTGTATTCGTGTAACTGTTTCTGCTAAAGGGACCTGTAGAACCAGAAGCAGTACTATTTACGTTGTCGTCACCAGTAGTTGATACAGTGTAATACCGCACAAATTTTGCTTCACGACCTATAATTCCAGGTCCTTCTAACCCTAATACTGTGTTAGTTGGGATTTGGCCATATATGTAGCCAGTTTTACCATTTGAGGCATTTCTATTTTTAGGTACTGTAGTATATCCTAGAAAATTAAAGGACTTAGGAAGCCCACCAATTTTGCTCCAAGGAATAGAGAATTCACGAGTAGCATTTTCTCCTTCTACAAATTTTGTGGTTGCAAAGCCGCCTTGTGTTCCAGTCCAACCGCCGTTTCCGTCGGAAAGACGAAATTCCTGATAGTCTCCTCTAACAAAAAATACTACATCAGCCCGAAAAGGTAATATGCCTCCTGTACCATCGTATCCTTCACCCTGATTAAACGCTTGGATGGAGCCATCTTTATTAGCTCCTCCATTAACAATGGGTAGGGGATTCTTATCTAAGTAAATAACTGTGGCTTCTTGATCACCGCTAATATTATTTATATCAGTAATACCAACATATAAATTCGTAGCATCCCAAGTCATATGCCATACTAACTGACGTCCGGGCACATTGGTTGGAGTCGTATTCTGTCCTCCTCCATACTTGGCTTGGTCAACATTGCCATTTACTGTAACAGTTCTAAACTGAGCCTTCACGCTCCCTACCGCCAGCACGAGTAAGAAAAGAGCACTAAGAACTTTTCGGGTTAGATATAAGTGTTTCATTTTGAGAAGGTGGAATAGAAGAATTCTGTCACAAATTTAACGTATAGATGAAAAAATTGTGTTAAATAAATTTTACATTTAACAAAAACTTATTTTAGTTATATAATAAAGAATGTGTTCTATCCTATATAGAAGCCGATATGACAAAACGGTAGTCTAGGATTAATCCTGATAGAAACGCCTTTAGAGGTTCTTCGTGCTATAGGTTAGAGCGAAAAAGCCTATTATGATAGGTAGTATTTTACCTCACCAGTATAGAGAGTAATCTGACTTTTAGATATATTCTCTTCAAAAATTATAATTGAATTATTCGGGTAGCAAAACAGGCTCGTAACCATTTGGCAACCTTATAGTAGTGGTTGTGGCAAAACCATGTAAATGGTTGATGGACAAAAGTATAGATGAATAAAAAGAAACGGCGCGACAGTTCCGAAACCGGTAACTGCCGCGCCGTGTGCGCTGTTTGTTACAATAAGATTTACTGCACCTGCTGGGCCATCTGAACGGCCTTGTACAAGTTCACCAAGCCGCCCGTGTTCGACAATTCAGCAAAGTCGATGGTGGTTTTGCCGCCGGGCTTGAGCACCTTGGTGTGCAGGGGCGTAGCCGACTCGCGGATGATGCGTTTCAGGTCCTCGGGGCTGAGCTTGGGGAAATACGATTTCAGGACTGCCGCCATGCCGGCTACCATGGGGCCGGCCATACTGGTGCCGCTTTCGTTGCCGTAGGTGTTGTTGGGGAGGGTGGAGTTGATCTGCACGCCGGGCGCAAACACGTCCACGTTCTTCTTGCCGTAGTTGGAGAAATCGGCTACCAGCTCCTGGTTATTAGTGCGGGAGGAGGCGCCTACCGTAATCAGGTTCGGGATGGTCTTGGTGTTCAGGAACACCGGTGAGGGGTACTGCTTCTTGGTGTCGATGTCGATGGACTCGTTGCCGGCGGAGTGCACCAGCAGCACGCCCTTGGTATCGGCGTAGCGGATAGCTTCTTCCACGGCCTCGCGGTGGGGCGAGAAGTACTTGCCGAAGCTCATGTTGATGACCTGCGCACCGTTGTCAACGGCGTAGCGGATGGCATTGGCCACGTCCTTGTCGCGCTCGTCGCCGTTGGGTACGGCTCGTACTGCCATGATGCGCACGGGTAGGCCGGCCACACCCATGATGCCCAGGTTATTGGTTCGGTCGCCGGCAATGATGCCCGCCACGTGCGTGCCGTGGGTAGGGTCGGGGCCGGTTACGTCGGCATTGCCGTACACGCGTTGTTTCAGGTTGTCGGGGTCGTCGCCCACAATGCTACGCGGGTTGAAGTTGAGGTCCAAGGAGTACTCTACCAGGTTTTTGGTCTGGTCGTAGGCGTGCTTCATGTCGTCCAGCACCGATTCCATATCGGCGTAGCCACCTGCTTTTAGATTCTGGTAGAATAGCTGGCTGATCTTGCGCAGATCGGCATTATCGGTGGGCGGGTTGCGCAGGGTAGCCGTGTCCAGACGCGACACGCCCAGGGCTTGCTTCATCTGGTCGGTCACGGCCTGGGTCTGCGGATACGCATCCTTCACCTGGTCATAGTGCTCGTGGTCTTCCTTGTAGTGCGTCTGGTAGGACTTTTTCACCTGCTGGTAGAGGTCAAATTCCTCGCGCTTGGCGGCGGGCACCTGGTTGCGGGTTTTGCCCTGGTAGAGCGGCTCCAGGCGGGCCAGCATGCGGGTGTCCTCGTAGGCTTCCACATCAATGTTGCGGCCATCCTGACCCCCAAGGAAGTTCCAGCCATATATATCATCGATGTAGCCGTTGCCGTCGTCGTCTTTGCCATTGCCGGCAATTTCCTTGGGGTTGTGCCACATCACACCACGTAGGTCTACGTGGGCGGTATCCACGCCGCCGTCAATTACGGCCACGGTTACGGGGGTAGCCGTGCGGCCTTTCAGAAGCTCCTGGTAGGTGCGCTCGGCGCTTAGGCCCATTACGCCATTATTTTGTTGCGGGTCGAGCAGATGCCATTGGGGCTGGGCGGCAGCAGGAGCAGGGGTAGTTTGCGCAGCGGCAGCTACAGGCAACAGCAGCGCCACCAGACCAGCCTGGCAGGAGAGGGGGAAAAAGCGCATTAGAGAAAAATAAGGAGATAAAGAGGCGGCTACTACACAGTTGCCGTGGTGGAATGCTGTGCCTAACACAACGCAACGGCAAGCTGGTTCTTGCTTTCAATACAAGATTGAGAAAAATCTCGCGTAGTTACACTGTTCTGAGCCAGCGGCAGCAGGCAAAACAAGTAAAGTGGCTGGTGAATAATCGTAACGGTTTCGTGAGCTGTGTGCAAAGTATATCGTAGATATACAACGGTTTATGTCTCGTTTTTGCTGACGTGGGCTGTTTGATGAGGGTGTCTGGAAGATTCAGCGAGGAGACATAAAATATTGTGTCTCTGCTTACCGCCCACAAAACCGTTGTAGGTAGGCGCTATTTTTTATAGTGCATTATTCCAGAAAAAAATAGAATAGTAAAGCCTGCTAGAATTGCACTTCATGAGTATGCTATTATAGATAAAGGGCAAAGAACTACGTAAATTGAAATTGTGTATATAAAGTGTTATACCATTGTAAATACTGTGATGACGCTGTTGAAATAGATTTATTTCGGTGTGGCATCATTCTTTAGGCTAGTATTTCTGACGTCTAACCGCCTCAGGAATGCAAATACGTTTACTATTTTTCTTATTTCTGTTGTTGCTGACCAGCAAACAAGCAGCTGCTACCACGTATTACGTACGCATTGCGGGCGATGATGCGCAGGATGGTACTACCCCCGGTACTGCTTGGCGCAGCATTGCGCGGGTAAACGCCGCCACGCTGCAACCCGGCGACCAAGTGCTGTTTGAGGGAGAACAGACCTTTGTGGGCGGCTTGCAACTGAATGGTACTACCCAAGGCACAGCTGCGCACCCTATCGTATTCGGTTCATATGGCCGGGGCTGGGCTACTATCAGCAGCGGCGGCACTGTGGGGTTGCTGGCCCGCAACGCAGGCGGTATTGAGCTGCATCGGCTGTATTTTGCCGGCTCGGGGCGGTTGAATAACAAAAGCGCTGGGGTGGTGTTCGTGCTGGATTCAGCGGCCACACAGCTCCCACATCTGGTACTCGACAGCCTCGACGTAAGCGGCTATCAGCAGGCGGGCGTTACCATCAGCAGCCAGCAGGCCGGCAGCGGCTACGCTGGCGTACGCATCACCAACAGCCGCGTGCACGACAATGGCGAAGCGGGCATCAGCTCGTATGGCCCGGCCGCGGCTACCCACCGCAACTGGTACGTAGCACATTGTCTACTCTATAACAACACCGGCCGGCTCGATCTAAAGCAGACTCGCACCGGCTACGGCCTGCTGCTAGCCCACGTAACGGACGCCGTGGTAGAGCAGTGCGAGGCCTACAACAACGGCCGCCTGAACGCCTACCCTGCTGCCGGCCCGGCCGGCATCGGGGCCTGGCGCTGCACCAACCTGACGGTGCAGCAGTGCCAGTCGTACAGCAACCGCTCGGGCACGGTGCGCGGTGGAGGCTTTGCCCTGGAAGGTGGCTGCGCTACTGCTGTGGTGCAATACAACTATGCGCACGACAACGAAGGCCCCGGCTATGCCATCACCCAGCCCGATACGCTGTCGGCGCCCAGCACCAACTTGACGGTGCGCTACAACATCAGCGACAACGACGCCCGCCGTGCCAACCAGGGCGCTCTAGCAGTGCTGGCACCCGCCACGGCAGCGCAAATGCAGCGCGTCAGCCTGCACAACAACACCGTGCTGGTGACGAAACCCGCCAACAACTCGGCGCCCGTAGCAGTCCAGCTTGGGGGCAGTGCAGCCAGCGGGCTCACCCTGCGCAACAACCTGTTGCAGACCACCGACGGCCTGACGCTGGTAGACGCCACCCTCACCACCGGTGTGCGCCTGGAAGGCAACTGCTACTGGAGTGGCGCGGGAGCTTTTGCCTTACGTTGGAACAATGCTACCTACACCTCACTACCCACCTGGCGGCAGGCTACTACGCAAGAGCAACTCGGCGACCGGCCCTGCGGCCTCAGCATCAATCCGCAGCTGCGCACTGCCAACCAGAGCGATGCAACGACAACTCCTCTAACTGCCGCCGCTACGACCGCCAGCAACGACTACCGGCTGGCGCCTACCTCGGCACTGGTAGGGGCCGGGCTGAACCTGTGGGACGAGTTTCGGCAGGATGCAGGACCGCGCGACTACTTTGGTTTAGCAACGCCCGCGGCGGGCATACGGGGTAGCATCGGGGCTGCGGAAAGCCCGGCCGTGACGCTACCTACGGCTACCCCCGCCGTTGTCTCGGGGCCTTGGTGCGCGGCCTACCCTACCCGTACCCACGAGCTGGTGCGCGTGGTGCTCACCAACACGCCTACCGCCGACGTAGCCATTCGTCTCTACGATATGCAGGGCCGCACCTGCCTGACGCGCACGCTACACGGCCGCGAAACAGAAGTGCCCGTAGCCGGCTTAGCTAGCGGCGTGTACGTGCTACGCGTGGAAGCCAGTGCCCAGCAGTATCAGCAGCGTATTGTGGTGGAGTAGTAATGTGCATTAGTTAGGTAAGAAAAGCGTTTGTCATCCTGAACGCAGTGAAGGACCTTCTCACGCTGAACGACCATCGTACCAACGACTCGTTCTAGCGTGAGAAGGTCCTTCACTGCGTTCAGGATGACAAACGCTTTTTACTGACCACCTCACAACTCGTAACTTGCGCGCTTATTCGATTTTAGAAGCGTGCAAATGATGCAGGTAGTAACTACCCGCTGCCGATGGGGCGCGGGCATGATCATGCTAGTGTGGCTGCTGCTGAGTGGGGCCGCGCAGGCCCAGGACGCGCCGCCCAAGCGGGAGCTGCGGGGCGTGTGGATTGCCTCGGTGGCCAACATCGACTGGCCCAGCCGCCCCGGCCTCACCGCCGACCAGCAGCGCAACGAGTACCGCCGCATGCTGGACCGACAGCAGCGCACGGGCATCAACGCCGTATTTGTGCAGGTGCGGCCCGCCGCCGATGCCTTTTACCGAAGCGGCCTGGAGCCCTGGAGCAAGTGGCTGATGGGGCAGCAGGGCAAAGACCCCGGCTACGACCCGCTGCCGTTTCTGATTGACGAGGCGCACAAGCGCGGTATGGAGTTTCACGCGTGGTTCAATCCCTACCGTGCTTCGCAGGATACGCTCACGCGGCGCCTGGCTGCTACCCACGCCTACCGCCAGCACCCCGAGTGGTTTTTGCGCTACGGCGGCAAGCTGTTGTTCAACCCTGGCCTGCCGGAAGTACGGCAGCGCATCACAGAAGTGATTCTGGACGTGGTGCGTCGCTACGACATCGACGGCGTGCACTTCGACGACTACTTCTATCCCTACCCCGAAGCTGGTCAGACGCTGCACGACGAGGCGGCTTTCGCGCAGTTCAATCCCGACCACCTCACGCTGGCCGACTGGCGCCGACAAAACGTGAACCTGCTGATTGAGGGCCTGAACCGCGAGATTCACGCTACCAAGCGCTGGGTGAAGTTTGGCATTTCGCCGTTTGGGGTCTGGATGAACCGCTCGGCGCACCCTGAGGGCTCCGATACGCGCGCTGGCCAGCCTACCTACGCCAACCTCTACGCCGATACGCGCTTGTGGCTGCAAAAGGGCTGGATCGACTACATTGTGCCGCAGCTGTATTGGAGCAGCAACTTCCGGCTGGCGCCCTACCCGGTGCTGGTGGAGTGGTGGAGCCGCAACCACTTCGGGCGCCACCTCTACATTGGACAGGCACCCTACCGGATGCTGGAAAACACCCGCGGCGACACCACCTGGCGCAACCCCCGCGAGCTGATGCGTCAGATTCGCCTCAACCGAAATTATCCCACGGAGGTGAGCGGGAGTGTGTTCTTTAGCTCGAAGTCGTTGCTGGCCAACCCGCTGCATGTAACCGACTCGTTGCAGCAAAACGCGTTTCGCTACCCGGCGCTAGTGCCGGCTATGCCCTGGCTGGATGCGGTGCCGCCCCGCCCGGCCCAGCAGTTGGTGCTGGTGCGCACGCCCCCAGCCGTGACGCTCACCTGGCAGCCCGGCCCCACCGCCGCTGATGGCGACGATGCCCGCTACTTCGTGGTCTACCGCTTCGCCGAAGGCGAAACCCCCTCGCCCGACGACCCCCGCCACATCTTAGCCCTGGTGCCGCGCACCGCCTACGCGCCTACCCTGATTGATACCACAGCCCTTGCCGGTTTGGAATACGCTTACTACGTGACGGCCGTAGACCGCCTCCACAACGAAAGCGCGCCTGTGCACGTGGTGACCAGGAAAGGGGAAGTTGTGGTAGCACAAGCACCCCAACCAGTCAGCCCAACGGTGCCGACACTGCCTACCCCAGTGCCACCTACTCCCCAGCCAGCCACCGATGTGAAGGTGAAAACCAAAACCGAAGCTGGCACCATCAAGAAAAAAACCAAGCTAAAAAAGCGCCGCAAAGGCTTTTTCGGGCGGTTGTTCGGCGGGTGAGTGGTGAAATGGTGAGGTGGTGAAGTGGTGAAATGGTGAAATAGTGAAATGGTGAGTTTGTGAAGTGGTGAGTAATAAAGAGGGGCTGTCATCCTGAGTGCAGCGAAGGACCTTATCACGCGTGAACAACAGGCGTAACAACGACTCGTTCAACTGGTAAAAGGTCCTTCGCTGCACTCAGGATGACAGCCCCTCTTTATTACTCACCACTTCACAAACTCACCATTTCACCACTTCACCACTCACCATCTCACAGCATTCGGTACTCAAAACGCACCCGCGAGGTGGCGCCGGTGGCACCGGCTTTCACGCCCAGAATGCGTAGGAGCATTACTTCGCCGGTGCCGCGCACGCGTACGGCGTACACGTCGCCGGCGGTGGCGGTGCCCAGCTCAGCGGTATTGGTATTGCGGAACAGCAGATTACCTACGGCGTTGGCAGTGGCCTGGGTGTAGAAGCCGGCAGCTACCTGCGTAGCCGGTACCTTGTAGTAGCGGGTGGTATTACCGGCCGTGAGCGTGACGCTTCCATTGGCGGCGCCACTCACAAACAGATCCTTCGTGGCGGCGGCGCTGGCGGCGGGCTCGTTGCGGGCCAACTTCAGGTTATAGGCCAGCGAGTCGGGAGAAGCGCCGGTGCCGAAGCTCACCGCGCCGCGCTGAGTGGTAGCCAGCGCGGTAGGAGCTACAATGTTGAGGGTAGCCGAAGGCAGATCGACGCGCTGGGTTTGGGCAAAGGCTGAAAACAGGAACGTGACGGGCTGGCCCTGTGCCCCGGAGGGAACCGTTACATCTACGGTGCGCGTGGTAGCCACGCCGGCCGTTGGTGTGCGCAATACTCCCTGACGCACGGGTGCCTGCGTGCCCACGCGGGCATAATACACCAGGCTATCGATGTTCTTGAACAGGGTAGCAGTGCTGCCGGCAGCAGGCACCGTCGAGATGCCGCCTTCATTCATCACAATAGCGTAGCCAATTAGGTCGCCGGGGCTCTGGGCGGTGGCGGCCAGGCCGTTGCGGTAGGTGGCAGGGGTAGCGCCAAACTTAAGGGTAGGGGCTGAGGCCACAGTGTAGGAAAAGCGCCGGAGCTGCCTGGAGCCATTGGTGAAGTTCAGCGTTACATCCACCCGCACAGGGGTTTTGTTGGCTAGCGCCGCAGGTACTGTATAGGGCACCGACTGTATGAAAGCCTGCGTGGTAGCATCCAGGGCACCACTGGCGGGGTAGGTGCCCACCACGGCCGAGTCCTGGCGGTTTATCACCTGAAACACGGTGATGTCGCGGAGGTTGTCTTGCTGATTGTAGCTTACCAGTACCGGCACGGTTTCGCCGGGCGCAAACTTGGTAGCCGTCGTTACCAAACCACGCAAGGAGCCGTAGCCCGCATCCTGCTGGACGGTGTATAGCTCGTCGTACGGTTCTTTCTCGCAGCTCGCTAACAGAGCCACCGCGAGGCATGCTACCACCGGTAGCGTGCGGCGTAAAGTGAAAAAGGTAGAATATAACATGCTGATGAAGTGCGTTTTGAAGAAAGGTATTGCTTCGCTTGTTAACGTTGTATGTCCTTCCGAGCGTAGCGAGGAATCTGGCTTAACCGTTATGGGTGCATACTCAGATTTCTCACTACGCTAGGAATGACAGCAGGCCTTCTAATTGGCCTGGTCCCACCACAGCGGCTTGGTGATGTAGTTGCCGTTGGAGGTAGCGCCTACGTCGCTAAACAGCTTAGCCACAGCGGCGGGGTTGTAGAGTACCTCGGTGGCACCAGGTAGCATCCGCCGCGGAAACTTGCTATCCACCTCGGGGTTGGCATTCACCGGGAAGCGGAAGTTGGGGTAGATGGTATCCGAAAAATCAAAGCGGCGCAGGTCCGACCATGACTCCGGATTCAGGAACATAGCAATGTACTTTTGCTCCATAATGCGCTTCAGCGTGAGTTGGCTCTCACTCTGGGCCACGGCGGCGCTGCTTAGGTATTCTTCAATCTGAGCCGAGGAAATGAGCGGGAACGTAACGGGCGGCAAGGCGTTGAAGCCACCGGATCCTACCTTCTCCATGTGTGCTCGAATGCCGGCCCGGTAGGCCGTGAAAGCCCGCGACAAGTTGCCGGCCCGGAATGCCGCTTCGGCCTCTATAAACTTGGCCTCCGCGTACGTCATCACCTGAAAAATGCCCAGGTCGCGGGCGTACCAGCCGGAGTAGAAATCGGAATAGCCATTCACCACAAAGCTGGTGGAGGGCACGCTCACGCCGGGGTCGGTACCCAGGCTGATGGAGGTAGCCATAATGGTATAGCGCGGGTCTACCACGCCAGGGTAGGCGGCCCCGCCCGCGTTGCCGTTCAGGTACTTAATGATGTTGGCCGAGAAAGTGGCCGTGGAGTAGTTGTTGCGCGTGGTCCCAAAGATGTTGGTGGTGCTCGTTTGCGGCGCCACAGCCGGAATGTATTGAATCTGCGCGTCGTCGGCGTTGCTGGTGAAGCCCTTGTCTAGTAGCGCGAGCACCTGTTGTGGGTTGTAGGAGCTCTTTTTGGTGAGGTGGTTGAGCTGCCGCGCCTTTAGGGTGTTGGCAAAGCGAATCCACTTTTGCACATCGCCCTTATACAGAATGTCGCCGCTTTCGCTGGGCGAGGTCACGTACAACGGCCGGAACTCCTCGCTGGCGGGCCGTTCCATCAGGGCAATACCCTCATCCAGCAGCGTATTGATGGTGGCGTAGATTTGCTGCTGCGGGTCGTAGGCGGGCGTGTAGTTGGCAGCCCCTTTAAAGGCCTCGGTGTAGGGAATGTCGCCCAGCATATCGGTGGCATGGGCCAGCACCATAGCCGTCATGATCTTGCCCGCGCCCACGTAGTAGGGCGAGCCTTCAGCCTCGGCAGCGGCTGTCATCGTCGGCACGTTGCCGGCCGAGTAGTAGTAGGTGTAGTTGAAGACGTTGGTGCTGTTGGCGTTCGACAGAAAGTACTGGTCGGTACTACCTACCGGCGTTTTGCGCACCGTGTACTGCGTGAGGTAGGTAGTGGTGAGCGAGGTGAACATCTGCGCTTGAAAGCCCTGCGAGATGATGCCGGGCAGCAGGAAGTTCGGGGTGGTCGTCACCGGGTTATTGGGGTCGGTGTTCACATCGAGGTAGCTCTCGCACGCCGTGAAAGCGCCGCTACCCAGCAACAGGCCCAGGAAAAGGAAATATCGTTGTTTCATTGAGTTCATATGTTGAAGTGGACCCCACTCCAACCCCTCCCCTCCGGGAGAGGGGCTCTAGTTCTAGCTTTTTAATTTTTCTTGAAGTTAAAGCTAGAGCCCCTCTCCCGGAGGGGAGGGGTTGGGGTGGGGTAACGGTTAAAAATTCACCCGCAGGCCCATGTCTACGCCACGGGTGCCGGGCACGGCGCCGTAGTCGAAGCCACCGGAGCCGCCGCCGCGCACGCCGGCGCCCGATGCAGCCGTTTCGGGGTCTACGCCCGAGTATTTGGTGAGCAGCAGCAGGTTGCGACCAGTCACGTTCAGCTCAATGCCTTTGATGAACTTGGAGCGTTCTAGCAAGGCAGCGGGTAGGGCATACGTCAGGTTCACGTAGCGCAGGCGCACCCAAGAGCCGTCCTCAATAAAGGGAGTACCGATAGCGCCCAGCACGTTTTGATAGTAAGCCTGCGTTAGCTCCACGGGACGCGTATTGGCCGAGTAGGTGCCATCTGCGTTAGCCACTACCCCATCAAATACCACTTGCTTGTAGCGGTCCTGGGTGCGCTCGGCTAAGCCGGTACCAGTCAGGTACAACTCATTGCCGTTGAATACTTTGCCGCCCTTGCGGAAATCCGTCAGAAACGACAGCCCCAGGCCTTTGTAGCTGAACGAGTTGGTGATCTGCACCGTGAAATCGGGGGCGCGGTTGCCGGCGTAGATGAACGTACCGGTGTTGATGAGCGGGTAGCCGGTGGTTGGGTTAATCAGCACTTTCCCATCGGGGGCACGCTGAAAATCGGTGGCGCTGATAGATGAAATCGGGCGACCCAGGAACGCGCCTCCACGGGCACCAAGCAGGTTCACGTCCGATTGGTATACCTCGGTGAGGAAGCTCGGGATGGACTCTACCTTGTTGCGGTTGCGGGTGTAGTTGGCCAGCACGTCCCAAGTGAAGCCGCTGGCGGCGCGTACCGGCGTGCCGGTCAAAGACACTTCCCAACCCTGGTTGCGCACATTGCCCGCGTTGATGTATTGCAGAATAAAGCCTGTGGCCTGGCTCACGCGCGGCCCAATGATCTGGTCGCGGGTGAGCTGGTTGTAGTAGGTCACGCTCAGGCCCAGCCGGTTCTGGATGAATTGGAGGTCCACGCCGCCCTCGATAGCGCGGGTACGCTCGGGCACTAGGTTGGCGTTAGAGCCAAAAAAGCCGTTGCGGAAGCCGCCCCCAATGTAGGTAGCCTGCGCCAGCGGCGAAAACACGCGGTAGGGCTGGGTGTCCTTGCCCACATCGGCCACCGCCGCCCTGATCTTACCGAAGTTTAGGTAACGGTTTTGGTCCAGGCCCAGCAGGCGCGTAAACTGCCAGCCTGCTGCCACCGAGCCGTAGCCGAACAGCTTACCAAAGTTCTTGTTCTCACTGGGGCGGGGTAGGGTAGACGACTGGTCAATGCGGCCGTTTACCTCCAGCGTTACCTGTTGCAGAATATCCAGGCTTAGGCGGGCAAAGTTGCCAATCAGGCGGCGGTCCTGGGTGGTTATCAATACGTTGCGGTTTACGGTGTTGTTGATGCTGGTGAAGGTAGGGTTCTGGAAAATGAGGCCCAGATTATCGGTGGTTTCGCGGTGCAGGTATTCCACCGTGTTGCCCAGCACCAGCGAGCCGCTGAAGTTGTCGCTGAAGCTATGCGTGAGCGTGCCGAGCAGGTTGCTGGTAATGAGCTGGTTGAAAACGTCAGACTCCGAAATACCGCCGTTCTGGTTGTCGCGCTGGGTGGTACCCACGGCCCGCACCGAGCGGTCTTTCTGAAAGTAGAAGTCGTTGCCAATGTTGTAGCTGAAATTCAGCCAGTCGGTCGCCTTGAAGGCCAGCTGCACGTTGCCCAGCATGCGGTTGGTGCGGCTGGTCTGGGGGTTGCGATACACCTGGAAGTAAGGGTTGTCGGCATCGGTTGAGGCCTGAGCAGCGCCCAGCAGGCGGCGCACCGAGCCATCGGGGTTCAGGTAGTTGCGGGCATCGTCGTTGCGGGGCCAGTTCAGCAGGCTGCGCAGGTAGCCGCCCGCGCCCCCAAACAGACCATCACCCTGCAAGGGCGAACGGTTGCCCGAGTTCAGGTACTCCACCGAGCCCGAACCGCTGAATTTCGGCGTGAATTGAAAAGTGCCCGACAAGCGAGCCGTGGTCTTATCGTACTGGCTGGTAGGCGCCACGCCGGTTTGGTCGAGGCGGGAGGCCGACACGAAGAAGGTGCCCTTCTCACTACCCCCCGACATGGTGAGGTAGTGCTGCCAGCTTTTGCCGGTCTGGAAGAAGTTGCCCAGGTTGTCGTATACGGCCTCATCGGGCTGGAAGCGTGGCCCCCAGGAACCCCGCACACCCGTATCGAATACGCCCTGCGAGCCTTGCTTGTACTGGTCCTGGAGCTTGGGTAAGCGGCTCACCTCATCCACCGAAAACTGCGTGCGGTAGTTGAGCGTCGTCACGCCTTTGGTGCCTTTCTTCGTGGTGATGACCACGGCGCCGTTGGCAGCGCGCAGGCCGTAAATGGCCGAGGCAGCCGGACCTTTCAGCACCGTCATACTCTCAATGTTTTCCGGGTTCAGGTCGCCGGCGCGGTTGGTGCTGGCCGATGAGCGCCCCAGAATGCCGTTGAAAGCCGAGCCCCCGCCCGGCGCCGTCGACTCCACGAAGGAGGAGTTGTCCATGATGATGCCGTCAATCACGAACAGCGGCTGGTTGTCCGAATCGAGCGAGGCCCCACCCCGAATCACGATGGACGCCCCCTCGCCAGGCGCGCCGCCCGAGCTGGTTACCTGCACGCCGGCCACCTTGCCTTGCAGGGCATTCACCACGTTCGGCTGCCGCGACTCAATGATATCCTTGGATTTCACTACCTGCACGGCGTAGTTGATTTTGGCTTGTTCCTCTTTGATGCCGTAGCCCGTCACCACGGCCTCCTGCAACTGCTGCGCCGACTCGCGCAAACTCACGCTGATTTCGCCACTGGCTTCTACCGTGCGCTCCTGGCTAGTGTAGCCGATGAAGCTGAAAACCAATACGGTACCTGGCGCAGCTTGCAGCGTGAAGCGGCCGTCGCCGTTGGTGGTAGCGCCGTTGGTCGTGTTTTTCACTACCACCGTCACGCCAGGTAGGGGAGAGTTGTCGGAAGCGGCCGTGACGACGCCCGTGACGGCGCGGGCTGCCCCCGTTTGGGCGTGGGCGCCGGGCACCACAAAGCCTAGTAAAAGGAGAAATAGTAGGAGTTTGTGCATGGATTTGGAAAGGGAAAGGGGGAAAGAAAGCATTTATATGGGTGAAGGCCCGTACAGATGCGAGGACGTGTAGGGGGTAGTAATAAGAATAATGATACTACTACCGCCAGTATGCAAATCAGGGTAAGGGGGGGCTATTTAAAATACAAGCAAGCCCTTACCCGTGAGGAAGAACGGATTTTCAATCTACATTTTTCACTTACAATAGCGCAAACGTGTCGGTGTATTTGTCGAGGTATCTTGAGGCTCTATAGGGCGTAAACTTGCCTTTATCGGTTGCATGGTCAGAATGCTTGCTGGTAGGTCTTGCTGAAATATCTACATTTAGCAAAACGCTTCTGCCCATGCAAACCACTACCCAGGCTGCCACCGCTACCACTGGCGCCCTGCCTCTTGCCGAGGCCTCCCAACCCGGTCGCCTGCTTTCCCTGGATGTATTCCGGGGCTTCACGGTAGCGGCCATGCTGCTGGTAAATAACCCCGGCGACTGGGGCCATATCTACGCCCCGTTGGAGCACGCGCACTGGAACGGCTGCACGCCCACCGACCTCATTTTCCCGTTCTTCCTGTTCATCGTGGGCGTCAGCATTGCCTACGCGCTCGGCACCGCCCGGCAAGACGCCAGCCGCCACCCGCAGCTGCTCCTGCGCGTGCTGAAGCGGGCGGCCATTTTATTCGGGCTGGGGCTACTCATGGCCCTGGAGCCGCGCTTCGATTTCGCGCATGTGCGCGTGCTGGGCGTGTTGCAGCGCATTGCGTTGGTGTTTTTGATATGCGGGATAGTGTTCGTGAAAACCGATTGGCGCACGCAGGTGTGGCTATTGGTGACGGCTTTGGTAGGGTATAATATTCTGATGCAACTGGTGCCCGTGCCGGGGGTAGGCGCCGCCAACTTGGAGCCCGAAACCAACCTCGGCGCCTGGCTCGACCGCACGGTGCTGGGCGAAGCGCACCTCTGGAGCCAGAGCAAAACCTGGGACCCCGAGGGCCTGCTGGGTACCCTACCCGCCGTGGGCACCGGCCTGCTGGGCCTGCTTGCCGGGCAGTGGCTGCGCCGCAAGGCAGTGCCCGTGGCCGAGCGCATAGCCTGGCTGTTCGTCATAAGTGCCGCCGCCATAGTGCTGGGTCTCATCTGGAACGGCTGGTTTCCCATCAACAAAAGCCTGTGGACCAGCTCCTTTGTGCTCTACGTGGGTGGGCTGGCCGGCGCTACGCTGGCGGCCCTCTACTGGCTCTGCGATGTGCAGGGCTATCGGGGCTGGTGGTCGCGCTTTGCGGTGGTATACGGCGTCAATGCCATTACCGTGTTTTTCTTGTCGGGGGTAGTGGCGCGGTGGTTGGGCATGTGGCAGGTAGCCGATGGAACGGGCGGCACCACCTCGGCGCACCAATGGCTATACCAGCGCTTCTTCGTGCCCTACCTCAGCCCGCTGAACGCCTCCCTGGTGGCGGCCGTCGTGTGCGTGCTGATTTGGTATGGGGTACTGTGGGTGATGTATCAGCGTCGGATTATTATCAAGGTATGATCTGCGCTTAACTCAGGCGCCGGACTATCCACATAACCAGACTGAGTAACAGGCTGATCAGCAGCATCGACGCGAGTGGGACGTACAGCCGAAAACCGGGCCGCTCCACCCGAATGTCACCGGGCAGACGACCAAACCAACTGAGCAAGCTGCCGCCGCCCCACCATACAAATGCCCCCAACAGCGCCAGGCCCAAGCCAAGAATCACCAGTAATTTGCCGAATTGTGGAGCCATAGGAATACGTTGAACAAGTACGGATACCTATAACGCTACCGCGCAGGCGCTGGCCGGTCCGACGCCGTAGGCGTCCGACCGGCCAGCGCCTGCTGCCGCTTGGTCAAACGGCTGCAACCTCAGCAGGCCTCCGACCGGCCAGCGCCTGCGCGGTAGTGCTAACGTCTAAAGATAATGCCCGCCGGAACAGCATCTAACTCTGCTGAACCGGCGGGCATAATGCGTTGTAGTCGCGCTTGCCTACTCCTCCTTCGGCACCGTAGACTCGATGGGTAAGCGCGCCGTTTTTCCCGATCGGGCGGCTTCAATGGCAATTTGCAGGAAGTTGCTGCGTACACTCAGCTCGCCCAGCTTGTTGTTGTTGCGGGTAGGAAACACGCGGTTGGTGAGCAGAATGCACACCAGGTCTTCGGTGGGCTCTACCCAAAAATAGGTGCCCGTGTAGCCGGTGTGGCCGTAGCTTTGCTGGGAGGCACTTTTGGCGGAGTTAATGGTCGGGTCGAGGGTAGGGCGGTCGAAGCCCAGGGCACGGCGGTTGTCGGGGCAGAACTGGCAGCGCGTGTACTCGTCCAGGGTAGTGGCTTTCAGGATCTGCTGCCCGCCATAGCGGCCGTGCCAGGCGTAGGTTTGGATGAGCTTGGCCAAATCGTTGGCATTGCCAAACAGGCCGGCGTGGCCCGAGAGGCCACCGAGCAGGGAGGCGCCTTCATCGTGCACGGTGCCGTGCAGCTGCTGGTGCCGGAATAGCGAGTCGTACTCCGTAGGCACGATGCGGCTGAGTGGGAACCGGCGCGTGGGGTTGAAGGTGAGCGTGGTAGCGCCCAGCGGCTGGTAGATTTCCTGGCGCACAAACTCATCCAGCGGCTTGCCCGATACGCGCTTCACAAACTCCGGATACATGATAAACGACAGGTCGGAGTACACGTAGCCCGGCTTCGCGTTCAGCGGCGACGCGCCAATTTCTTTGTGAATCCGGTCGGGCATATCCTTGCGCACCCATACGTTATTCGCCGCCCGAATGGGAAACCGCGCCGACGAATCGGCCCGGAAGTAGCGCCGGCTCATCTCGCTGGGCTTCTTGTCTGATACCGTCACGGCGTCCGGCCGCTTGTTCAGCAACGTATTGAAGAAGCCTTTGGGGGCCGTGTATTCCTTCCAGAACGGAATCCAGGCCTTTAGGCGGGCCTGGTGTGTGAGCACGTCGCGCAGCTTGATGTTCTCTTTGTTGGTGCCTTTGAACTCCGGGAAAACCTGGCCCATGGTCATCTCCGGCGAAAACTTGCCCTCGTCCTGTAGCTTCATCAGCGAGGGTAGGGCGGCCGTAATCTTCGTTAGGGAAGCCATGTCGTACAGGTCGGTGTTGGTCACGGGCCGCGCTTTCTGACCTGCCGTGGCATAGGTGTGGGTGCCGTAGCTTTTGCGCAACACCACCGTGCCACGCCGGGCAATGAGTACCTCCGCGCCAGGAAATGCCTGAGCAGCAATAGCATTGGTAATCAGCGAGTCGATGCGGGTTTCGAGGTTGTTGTTCATGCCTACTGCCTCGGGGTAGGAGTAGGCGAGGCGCTGCCCGCCTTGCGTGGTCAGGCCAGCGCCGTAGGGAAACTGCTGGTTCACCGTCACGGGCAGGTGGCCGGTGGCGCCTACCCCGCCAAAGATGATTTCGGCAGCCACTTCCTGGGCATTCTGGCTTTCCTGGTAGGCCAGTAGCACGGCGGTGGCGCGGTTCAGGTCACGTAGCTTGTCTACGGCGTAGGCATTGCCAAATACGCTGACTACCACCCGCTGTTTGCCGGTGCACAGCTCGCGCAGCAGTACGTTGGTTTCGGGCGTCACGCCGAAGCTGGTGGCAGGCAGGCGGCCCAGGTTGTTCACCCCTACCAAGATAGTATTGTAAGGCTTCAGCGTTTCGCGCATGCGCATCAATTCGTCGAGGCTGGCGGTGGCCGGCAGCCAGAAATGCTTGGCAGTGGCGTAGTCGGCCACCATTTTCTGGAAGTAGGTGGTATCGGTGGTGCCGATGGTGAGGGTGGCTATCCGCAGCGTATCGAGGCGCTGGAGGGGTAGGGCTTGCTGCTGGTTGCGCAGCACCGTTACGCTCAGCTCCGAAAGGCGGCGCGTGAGGTACTCGGCGTGGGGCGTGTTCAGGTCCTGGTATAAGTTTTTCAGCTCCACGGGGCGGTAGTGGTCGAGGCCTGCCCATTGCTTGAGGGCCAACACCTTGCGGCAGCGCCGGTCAATCTCGGCCTGCGTCAGCTCGCCGCGGTTGATGGCCTCGCGCACCATGCGCAGGGCCAGCGGAATGTTTTTAGAAAACTCCAGAATGTCGTTACCGGCGAGCAGTGCGCGCACATCGGCCTCGCCGGGCGGATACTTGCTGATAACGCCCTTCATATTCATGGCGTCGGTGAAGATCATACCATCAAAGCCCAGCTTCTGCTGCAACAAGCCCGTCACGATGGGCTTGCTAAGGGTAGAGGGTAGGCCGGTGCTGTCGAGGGCCGGAATGTTGAGGTGGGCCACCATCATGCCGCCCAACCCGCGCTTAATCAGGCTCTTAAACGGAAACAGCTCCAGCGTGTCAATGCGGCGCTGGTCTACCCGAATGAGGGGTAGGGCCAGGTGCGAGTCCGTGTCGGTGTCGCCGTGGCCAGGGAAGTGCTTAGCCACGGCCAATACGCCCGCGTCCTGCATGCCGCGCATGTACTGGTAGCTTTTCTCGGTCACGTCCTCGCGATTTTCGCCCCACGAGCGGTAGCCAATCACGGGGTTGGCGGCGTTGTTGTTCACGTCGACCACCGGCGCAAAGTTCACGTGCATGCCAATGCGTTTGAACTCGCGGGCAATTTCCTGGCCCATGTCGTAGAGCAGCTGGTTGTTGCGGATGCCGCCCATGCTCATCTGGTAAGGAAACCGGATGGTGCTATCCAGGCGCATGCCCAGGCCCCACTCACCATCCAGCGCCACCAGCAGCGGCACTTTGCTCTGGCTTTGGTAGCGGTTCAGCAGCTTGGCCTGCCGCACGGGGCCACCCTGGAAGAAGATCAACCCCCCAATCCCATACTGCTGAATGAGTGTCGACACCGAATCCTCAAACACGCGGTTGCGGTTGGAGTAGGCGGCCACCATAAACAGCTGCGCCACGCGCTGGTCGGGCGTCAGCGTCGCCATCACCGAGTCAACCCAGCGCGAGCTGAGCTGGGGCGCAAACGGCACCGGCGCGTTCAGCGCGGCGGCTGGGGTAGGGGTTTTAGCTAGCTTGCGCCGCCGCTGAGCGGTGGCGTCGGGGGTGTGCAGCAGCGTCAGCAGCAGCAGCAAAAGCAGTGGAAAACGAGAAGTAGGCAAAATATTTCGCAACAGTTGAGACACGTAAGTTGCGAAAATAGAGGAATAGAGAAGGAAATAGTTGCACAGAATCCCCTTTTATAAGCGCAGACCGTCCTTTCGACCAGCGGGAGAAATCGCGCATGCTGATAATAAGAACGTCATGCTAAGCGGAGTCGAAGCATCTCTACCATGAGTAATTCCGGGCAATTAAGATTACCGTTGCGGTAGAGATGCTTCGACAAGCTCAGCATGACATTTACTATCTATTAGCGGCGCGCGATTCCTCCCGCTGGTCGAAAGGACGGTCTTGTCAAATCCTACCCGTAAGCTACGGATTGGTGCTCCACAAACCGGCTTCCTTCACAAACACCCGGCGGTTCAGCTTCAACTGGGCAATGATAAATTCGGCCAAATCTTCCGGCTGCATCACTTTCTCCGGGTTGCCATCCGTGAGCTTCAGCTCCTGCGCCAGCGGGGTAGCCACGGTGCTGGGCGTGAGGGCCGATACGCGAATGTTGTGCTTGCGCACCTCCTGCATCAGCGACTCGGTGAGGCCCAGCACGGCAAACTTGGAGGCCGAGTAGGCGCTGGTGCCCGCCGCTCCGCGCTGCCCGGCCGTGGAGGAAATATTGATGATGTCGCCGGCCTGGCGCTCAATCATGCCGGGAAGCACGGCGCGGGTGGCATAGTACACGCCCATGAGGTTCACCCGAATAATATTTTCCCAAGCGTCAGGCTCCTGCTCCAAAAATTTGCCGAATGCGGCCGTGCCGGCGTTGTTGATAAGAATATCAATGGGGCCGAGTTGCTGCTGCACCTGTGCCGCGGCAGCTTCCACAGCGGCGCGGTCGGCCACATCAGCCGTTGCAATAGCGGTTTTTACGCCCAGCTTTTCCAGTTCGGCGGCTACTTCGCGCAAGTCGTTTTCGGAGCGGGCCAGCAGGCCCACGTGCACGCCTTCGTGCGCCAGGGCCACGGCTACGGCGCGGCCGATTCCTTTACCAGCGCCCGTTACGAGGGCAATTTTTCCGGTGAGGTTTTCCATATAAGTAAGGGGTGATGAATAAAAAGAGTTGAGTGGTAGCCGCTGCGCGGTGTAGAGACGCATCCTTGCGTCTCGTCGTTGCTGAAGTTGTTTGCGTTGACTGTTATTGAATAATGAACAGGTGTCGCTCAACGACGAGACGCAAGGATGCGTCTCTACACTGTACGAACCTTGAACGGTGATGAGTAGCCTTAACCAACCAGTCGCCGAGTTGTTGCGCCGGAAATTTCGCGTATCATTGCCCGTAGTTCTTTGCAATATCAATTGCCGTAGAGGGGTTTTCGGGTAATACCGAGATTAATAAGGAACCGTGTGTGAATCACGGGCTGTCGCGCAACTGTAAGTACCCAAGCAAGTTACGATCCGTAGCAGGTCCATTGTTCTGCCAGGCAGAATGAGAAGGATGATCGTAATGGTACAAGCCAGGAGACTTGCCTTTCTACGCCTTGACGTATGCTTCCGCGCTCTGAAGCAGTAGTCTGGTCAATTGCATACTGCTGTCTTTTTAGGGCCTCCGTGGGGCGGGGGCTGGCGCGTGCGTATACGTGCCGGATGGTAGGGTGCAGGGTAGACCATACGCTGTGGTGGGCGCGTAACGTACTCGTTGCGAGAACAATAAATCTATTTATTGTTCCCTTCAACCCAAGCACCATGCTTACGCACAACCTCGGCTACCCGCGCATTGGTAGCCAGCGCGAACTGAAAAAAGCCAGTGAGAAATACTGGTCGGGCCAACTAGCGCTGCCCGAATTGCAGGCTACTGCCCGCCGCATTGCCCAGCACAACTGGCAGTTGCAGCAAGAAGCCGGCCTCGACCTGATTCCCTGCAACGACTTCAGCTACTACGACCAAGTGCTGGACACTAGCCTGATGGTAGGGGCCATCCCGAAGCGCTACACGCCCGTGCTCAGCGAAAATCCGCAGAATACGGCGCTGGACCTGTACTTCGCTATGGCCCGCGGCTACCAGCGCAACGGCCTCGACATCACGGCCATGGAGATGACCAAGTGGTTTGACACCAACTACCACTACCTCGTGCCCGAGTTCACGGCAGACCAGGAGTTCCGGCTGTTCTCCGAACACATTTTTGAGCAGTTTATCCACGCCCGCAACACGCTCGAAAATACGCCCAAACCCGTGCTGCTGGGGCCGGTTTCTTACCTTTTGCTGGGTAAGGAAAAAGAGGAAGGCTTCCACCGGATTGACTTATTGAAGCGCCTGTTGCCCGTGTACGTGGAGGTGCTGACCCGGCTGCACCAGTACGGCGCCACTTGGGTGCAACTCGATGAGCCCTACCTTGCTCTCGACCTGACGCCCGCCGAAAAAGACGCCTACCTCTTTGCCTACGCCAAGCTGGCCCGCAGCTGCCCCGGTATTAAACTGCTGGTAGCTACTTATTTTGAGGGGCTGCGCGACAACGCCGCGCTGGCCGTGAGCCTACCCATCAGCGCCCTACACCTGGATTTGGTGCGCGCGCCCGAGCAGCTAACGTCGGTGCTAGGGTTGGTACCGCAGTGGCTGAGCTTGTCGCTGGGCGTGGTGGATGGCCGCAACGTCTGGAAAAACGACTACCAAGCGTCGCTGGCGCTAATTGAACAAGCCGTGGCGGCGCTGGGCACCGAGCGGGTGCTGGTGGCGCCTAGCTGCTCGCTGCTGCACAGCCCCTGCGACCTGGACCTGGAAACCAACGACGCCACCCTGACGCCGGAAATCAAAAACTGGTTGGCCTTTGCCAAGCAGAAGCTGCGCGAGGTAGGGGAGCTGCGCCAGATTGCTGACCACGGTGCCCTGGACCTGCTGCACCAGAACCAGCAGGCGCTAGACAGCCGCCGTAAATCGGAGCGTATTCACCGCACGCATATCAAGGAGCGCACCGCCGCCGTGACGGAGGCCGATGCGCGCCGCCGGAGTCCGTTTGCGGTGCGGCAGGCCCGGCAACAGGCGCAGCTGCAATTGCCGCTGTTCCCAACGACTACCATCGGTTCATTCCCACAAACAGAGGACATCCGGCAGCTGCGCGCCCGCTTTAAGAAGGGTGAGCTGACCGCCGCGCAGTACACCGAAGCCCTGCAACATGCTACCGTTGAGGTAATTCGCTGGCAGGAGGAGGTAGGGCTGGATGTGCTGGTACACGGCGAGTTTGAGCGCAACGACATGGTAGAGTACTTCGGTGAGCTGCTCGACGGTTTTGCTTTCACCAAAAACGGCTGGGTGCAGAGCTACGGCTCACGCTGCGTGAAGCCGCCCATTCTGTACGGCGACATCCACCGCCCCACCGACATGACCGTGGCCTGGAGCACCTTCGCGCAGGCCCTGACCCAACAATACGTGAAAGGCATGCTGACGGGTCCGGTGACCATTCTGCAATGGTCCTTCGTGCGCGACGACCAGCCGCTGGCTACCACGGCGTTGCAGATTGCGCTGGCCATTCGCGAAGAAGTGCTGGCCTTAGAAAAGGCTGGTATCCAACTAATTCAAATCGATGAGCCAGCCATTCGGGAGGGGCTGCCGCTGCGCCATTCCGACTGGCCCGCCTACCTGGCTTGGGCCGTGCGAGCGTTCCGGGTGGCTGCCTCCGGCGTGCGCGACGAAACCCAGATTCACACCCACATGTGTTACTCGGAGTTCAACGAAATCCTCCCCGCTATTGCCGAGCTGGACGCCGACGTGATTACCATGGAAACCTCCCGCTCGCAGATGGAGCTGCTGGCCGCCTTCGCCGATTTTCAGTACCCCAACCAAATCGGGCCGGGCGTGTACGATATTCACTCGCCCCGCGTGCCCAGCACCGCCGAGATGGTAGCGCTGTTGGAAAAAGCCCAAACGCTTCTACCCGCCGAAAACCTGTGGGTGAACCCCGACTGCGGCCTCAAAACCCGCAAATGGCCCGAAACCGAAGCCGCCCTCCGTAACATGGTGCAAGCCGCCCGCCACGTGCGCGCCAAGGGGTGAAATTGTGAGTAGTGAGATGGTGAGGTTATCTGTCATCCAGAGTGAAGCGAAGGACCTTATGCCTGCAGAACGACGGTCGTGCCAGCGTGAGAAGGTCCTTCACTTCGCTCCGCTGTGCTCAGAATGACAGATAACCTCACCATCTCACTACTCACAATTTCACTATTTTCCCAAGTGTGCGGCCCGCATTTTGCGGGTGCGGCGTACGGCTGCGCGCTGTATTGACGTTCTAGCAAGCTGCCGTTCACCCAATCCTTTCTATTTTGGCTATTCCAACAAACTTTTCTGCTGCCACGGCGCGCTTGCTTGCGCTGGCCGGTTTCTTTCTGTTGCTGTTAGGTAGCAGCACTGCGCAGGCGCAATACCAACTGCGCGGCTCCGTGCTCGATAAAGATACCAAGGAGCCCATTCCCTTCGTGAGTATCGGTATTCCGGGCACGTCGTTGGGAACGGCTAGCAATGCCGAAGGCCAGTTTTTCCTGAATCTGCCTTCGCTGCCGCAGCGCGTCATTTTTTCCGAGATTGGACACTTGCGTGATACGCTGGTCGTTACCAGCACGCAAAAACCTTTTGAGGTGCTGTTGGGCTCGGCCACGATTACCCTGCCCGAAGTGAAGGTAGGTAGCTACGCCTTCCAGCTCGTAGACCGCGCCTACCGTCACATGGCCGATAACTACGACACAAAATTCTACGGCAAGGCCTATTATCGCCAGGTAACGCGCATTGGTGCGGAGCCCACCGAGTTGCAGGAAATGATCTGGAATGTGAAGTCCAACAACGCCCGCATCGAGGGCACTACCACGACGCAAGGACGCTTTGCTGCCAAGCAGGCTCTGCTCAACTTCACCAATTTCTCCTTCAACACCAAAGGCTACGGCCTCTACAACCCCAACGCCGACAGCACTGTGTCGCTGGCCCTGCTGAGCCCGAATGCGGTGAAAAACTACTACGTGGAGCTACAGGGTATCCTGGAAAAGGGTGATGCCAACGTGGCCGAAATCAGCTTCGAAACCCGTCCCGAGGTGGAAGGCTACCAGGCCAACGGTACCGTTTGGATTGATACAGATACCTACAAGGTAGTGCGCTTCACCATCACTTCGCCCAACTACACATCGGCCTCGCAAAACCCGACGTACAAGCTAAAAAACACGCTGCTGACGTTCGACCTGAGCTTTCAGAACACGCCCGACCCCGTGTCGCCGCTCGACTACATGAAGGTGAAGCTGACCGCCGACGTGCTGCGGCCCGGCACGCCCATCACCAAGCTCGACGTGTCGTCGTTTACTTTCTTCTACGATACCAGCCGCAAGCCTACCGGCATTGCCTACGAGCGTGGCACTCTGGATGAGAAAGACCGCGAAACCATCCGACAGGCCAAGTACGACCCTGAGTTCTGGGCCAATAACCCCGTAGTGCAGCGCACGCCAGTAGAGGATGAAGTAATCAAGTCCTTCGAGCAAAAAGGCGCGTTTGGTACGACTATCAAGCCTAAGCGGAAATAAGGGTAGGAAGATGTGGGGGTAGGAGGTGTGTCATCCTGAGCGCAGCGAAGGACCTTCTCACGCGTGAACGACAGGCGTCACAATGACTCGTTCACGCGTGAGAAGGTCCTTCGCTGCGCTCAGGATGACACACCTCCTACCTTCCTACTCCAACTTCACCCGTACCCGCAAGGCCAGAAGGCCCTTTACGCCTTGCAGTTCTTCCAGTTCCAGTTCCTCAATTTCGGGCTCTAGCATGCCGCGGTCCTGGAGGTAGTCGAGGTACTCTAGGTATTCGTCGGCTTCGCGCTGCTGGGCGTAGACCAGGGCAATGTAGCCGGGTTGCGTGAGTCGTTCGCCGGTACCCAGCACGGTGGCCTTGTCAATGCGCTTCTTGATGATTTCGTAGCGGATGTTGTAGGCGCCGTCCACGTCAAACTGGCGCTCATCCTGCCGGAACCGAATGGCCAGCGGCTGGCTATGAATGAGGATAAGCTGCGTGGTATCGAGCGGCACGGGTAGGCGCTCCTTGAGGGCAGCCGTACGGCGCGTAATTTCCACCATCACCAGCAGCTGCCACAAGCGCAGGTTCTTCAGAAAGACCAGATCAAACGGCTTGTTTTCGACCAGCGACGCGCCCACGTAGATATTGTACTCCACGCCGTCGGTTTTGAAGCGCTGGAAGTAGTGCGGAAACATCTGCTGGGCTTTCTGTTCTTCCTCGTCGAGGTAGTCGCTCACGGTATCATTGAGCAGCGTGACGCTCCGCTCGAAGGCTTTGCGGCGCTTGTAGAGAATGCCCAGCACAGGGTCGATGTTATTCCAGTAGTCGGCAATAACAGGCCGTAGCTCCAACGTGTTCTGTGCAAAGTACTCGAACAGGGGCTCCACCTCCGACTTCAGCGAATCGAAAATACTTACCTCATCACCCGAGATAATGCCCTGTTGCAGCCGCTTCAGATTCTTCTCTACATAGAACTTTAGTTCATCCAGAATGGGTAGCTGCTGAAACTCGGAGGCTTTCTTGAGCACCTTGTTGGCCAGCGAAAGATGTTCGATCAGGTCGCCCTGCACAGCCTCGTTGCGGGCCGTGCTGCTACCGCGAATGTCGCTGGAGCCGTGCAAGGGATACACTTCCTGGAAGACAATGTCTTCCATCTCAGCGTTTTTGTTGCCAGCTTCTATCTTCTCCAGCAGGTTCAGGGCGGCATCGTTGAAACGCCATTCCATGGTAGGGTGCAGTGCCGTGAATTTCTCTTTCACGATGGCCTGCACGCGGTTTTGCATATCCTCCGCGTTGCGCTTCACAGCCACCGCAAACAGCGGCACAAACTGGTTCACCTTTTCCAGGCTGAACTCGTCCAAATCACCCACGTTGGGAGAGCCAAGTTCCAGCAAGCCCACCGTGTCGTCGCCGTAGGGTAGGAGGGCCAGGATGGCGCTTTTGATGCCGATGCTGCGAATCTGCTGGCGTAAATCTTCCGGGATGTCAGCTGTTTCCACATTTTCCAGAATCAGGGGCTGGCGGTCCTGCAACAGCTGGGAATAGATTTGTCGGAAGCCCGTGCCAGCCTGCTGGTTGTTGAGCTGTTTGGTGAGGAAGCTATGGTTGATTTTGCGACCAAAATCCACGAAAGCCTGCTTGTTCTCATCGTAGGCAGCAATGCCTAGCTGCAAAAACGGCCGCTTAAACAGCACCCGTAGCTTCTCCTGAATCTGTTCCAGCCGGTCGGAGGCCTGTAGCACGTCGCGCTCCAGCAGGTCATACTTCAACTCCGATAGGATTTCCTGGTCCGTCACATCCACTAAGTGCAGGATGTTGAAGCCTTCCAGCTCGAAGCGTTCGGGGGGTAGCAGCTCCCGCCACAAATCCTGGCGGTGCATGTTATGCAGCAGCAAATCAATCTGCTCTTCAGTTAGCTCCGGCCGCTCGCCTACTAGCTTCACATTTAAGAAGGTAGAATTGAAATCGACGCCGTAGTGCCGGTACAGGCCGATGCTGTAATCAGGCACCGTAAATACCAGCGTATCGTTTTTAGGTAGCTCTACATCGTATATCTTGCTCAGGATGAGGTGATACGCCATGCGCGACATGTATATTTCCATGTGGCGGCTATCGATGTTGAGCGGCTGCTTGATGATGTCGTTGGCATTCAGCAGTACTTCTCCAAACAAGGGCGTATAGTAGAAGCTGCGGCGCTGAAAAGGCGGAATTGCCCCACTGATATCCGTAGAGAAAGATGCCGGCGGAAACACGGCCATCATCAGCGTTTCAATCAGGTCGCAGCCGCACTCCACGGCGTTGAGGTCCGTGATGGGGCCATGTGCCCAGGTCTCTTGCGCCACCTGCTCGCCAATACTGCGTGCCAGCTGCGCTAAGCCGGCATTGGAGTCGTTTTCCCGGCTCTTCCAGTACGCAATCAGCGGTTCTAAGCTGAGCGTAGTGCGAAAGGGAAAAATGGTGCTTTCGATAGGGGAAACGAGTTCTTTCAGCATATAGGTTGTCCGGAGGCAGGCCATGGGCTACCTGGCCGTACTATATACGTAAAAACTGCGCAGTTCGCCTACCCGCGGTTAGGGCTTTAATGTGACACGGGACCTTTTGTTGAGGTCGATATTTGTTTCTGACTGAGTTCCGTTATTGATATCTATAATCTTCTTCGTGTTTTTATAATACGTGCAGCAACCATCCTCGTCATTAAATCCACCTTCCAACAAAATGTTGCTGACGGTAAAGCGCAATGCCTTAGTGGTATCAGTTGAAGACTTTACCGTGTAAATCTCATAAGTATAGGCATTAAGCTTACGGTTGGCCGTTGCTACAAAAGGAGAGTTATTACCAATAGCGAGCCTACGGTTAGTCGACGAGTCAACAGCGGTGCTGATTAGGCGAGCTGTATCGCGCACAGGAGTTAGTGAAGTAGGTTTAGGAATATCAGTGGGGTCGGGTGTGTAAGTGCGGACGATGTACACAGTCTCAATGGCCTCGCGCGTTACGGAGGGCGCGAACTCAAAAAATAACGTATCCGCGTTTTTTTCCCGATTGTCGCAGGCGACGCTACCGCAGCATGCAGCCACAACAAAGGCAAGGACAGGAAGAAGCAACCAGGAGAAGGAAGTGCGTAGCATAACAGGACAAAGATAAGCAGCCGGTGCCGGAAGCCTATGTACGTTATGGGGGAAGAGATTATTGCTTCGCCTCCTGACTGGTTTGTGAAGAGGCGGCGGATAGAGGAGCCACCAAAGCCAAGCGCCACCACGACGATTGTCGTGGTGGCGCTTGAACTATTCTTTCTACGGCAATTAGCTTTAATACGCCGCGCCCACGATGGTTTCTACCGGGCCCGTGTGCAGCAGCTGTTGGCGCAGCGTATCAGCATCGTCGGCCAGCTGCGGGCGAATCTGGCTGAGCGCTTGCCGCAGGGCTTCTACATCGGCCAGGCGCGGCGCCTTGCTTTGGGAGTAGCCGTGGTACATAGCCACCCGCACATTCGACTTGCCCGAGCCGGTGTAGGTGCCCAGCACGTGGCCCTGGGCATCCATAATCTGCACTTCGGCCTGAATATCGGTGCAGTAGTTTTCCAGCGGTAGGCCCAGCAGGCTGGGCGTGAGCAGCGTCAGCATCTGAAATGCCTGGAATCCTTTCCCTTTGCGCGTGACGTCGGCCTTGGTTACTTGCAATTTGGCGTAGCCAAATACCGTGCTGTCAGTCGGCTCCAGTACGTTGCGCTTCATCTCCGTGTCGAACAGCTTCTCGGGGTCGTCGGGGTAGGCGCCTTCGGTTGCCATCAGCGGGCCTGGGTCTACGGCTAGCTCCAGAGCAGGCAGCCGGTTCTCGATGATGTCCACGTCACTTTTGGCCATAATCTGGCTGGCTGAACGGCAACCAATGAGCAGCAGCGTGAGCGGCAGGATCAAATGCAGAGAGCGGGAAACCAGAGTTGAATGCATAGTCAGGTGGACGAAAGATCGAAGATAGAAACTCTCTACACACCTTGTATGCCAGGACGTTACGTAACCGTCATATTGTTCAATACTTAAAAGTTAATATTTGATAAGTGCAAAATAAAATATAACTTTTTCAGTGTGCTGTAGGATTGACCTTTCTTGCTTTGCAGTGTAGGAAAGAACGAATGGAGCCTATCCGACTACCTATCAACAACAAAGCCCAACGCTCCTTCGGTCAGCAGGATTTCTCCCTGACCGAAGGAGCGTTGGGCTATTGCAGAATATTCTTAGTGACCGGAGTGGGCCAGCGTGCTATCGGCTTCGGCCAACTCCGTGACAGGTTCCGGGGCCACATAGTTGTCGATAAACTCACCTTCCCACCGAGCTACCACGGCTGAGGCCAGGCAGTTGCCCATCACGTTTACGGCGGTGCGGGCCATGTCCATTAGCGCGTCAATACCCAGAATGATAAACACCGGCCAGGAAGGTAGGTTGAACGAGGAAACGGTAGCCAGTAGAATCACGAGCGAGGCGCGGGGCACGCCGGCCACGCCTTTGCTGGTGAGCATCAAGGTGAAGACCATCACGAGCTGCTGCCCAAACGACAGCTCGATACCCGCGGCCTGGGCCACAAAAATGGCGGCCAACGACAAGTAGAGCGTGGTGCCATCAAGGTTGAACGAATAGCCCGTAGGCATCACAAAGGCCACAATGCGGCGCGGCACGCCTACGCTCTCCATGGCCTCCATGGCGCGGGGTAGGGCGGCTTCGGAGGAGGTAGTGGCGAAGGCAATACTTACTGGCTCAGCAATGGCCGCCACAATGCGCTTTACGGGTAGGCGCGCAATGAGCGCTACGGGCAGTAGCACCAACAGCAGAAAGGCTACCAGGGCACCATACAGCGTGAGCAGCAGTTGAAACGCATTCACTAAGGGGCCGAAACCCATCTTGCCTACCGTATAAGCCAGGGCGCCGCCTACCCCAAAGGGCGCGAAAAACATAACCACGTTGGTGAATTTGAACATCACCTCCGATAGGCTTTCCGTCCAGCTGAGCATGGGCTGACGGTGCTTGGGGTGCACCATGGCCAAGCCAATGGCAAAAATGATAGCGAAGATAACAACCTGCAACACCTGACCCTCAGCCACCGACTTCGCAATGTTCTCGGGGAAAATATGCAGGATGATGTCGCTGGTAGTTTGGTTGACGGTGGCCAGCTGCTCGGTATCGGCGGCAATGGCGCCGCGGTTGATGCCCGCGCCGGCTCGCGTGAGGTTGATGGCTGCCAGCCCGATAAACAGCGCGAAGGTGGTGACCACCTCAAAATACACCAGCGCCTTCACGCCCATGCGTCCCACCTGCTTGAGGTCGGCGTGGCCAGCAATGCCCACTACCAGAGTAGCAAAAACCAGCGGGGCAATAATGGTTTTTACTAAGCGCAGAAAGGCGTCGCTGAGCACCTTCATGTTCACGGCAGCGGCCGGGAAATCGTGTCCAAACTCGGCCCCCACAAACATGCTGACCACAATCCAGAACGTGAGCGAGCGGCGGCGGGCTGCCAGCATACCTAGTGCTACTAGGGCCATCCAGCGGGCTACCAGGGGCACAGCCGGGGCCAGCGTAAGCCAGCCGTAGGCTTGCCCGGCTGTGAGCAGTCCGGCTACTAGAAATAAAATGAGGGTGAGCAGAACCAGGGGAGAAAACTTCATCAGCAGCAAAAAAGGAGAATACTTGGCGACGGAAAGTCAGCAAATATACTCCTTTGCGCGTGGCCCCCCAGCACTCGGCTAGTACCCAATCACAATCCGTCGTACAATGGTTTTGTTGGCCATCTGGAGGCGTAGCGTATACAAGCCGATAGGCACGTTGGGCGAAACCTGGACGTCGGGCTGGCCGGTGATGGGTAGGGGCGCACTGTAGGCGCGCAGGCCGCTGGCATCCCATAGCTCTAACGTGGCGGTTTGGGGCAGAGCCGGTTGTACCCGCAAATAGAACGTGCCGTTGTTGGGCACAGGGTACATGCTCACCTGCAACGGTACCTCTTTTACCTCCACTGCTTTAATAGGAGAATACACAGCCTGCGTGCCGCAAAGCTGACGCAACCGATAGTACGTGGTACCCAGCGGAGCATGCTGATCAATTAGGTCATAGGCGTGGGGCTGCATAGAAGTGCCCGCGCCTGCTACGCTGCCAATCTCCTCAAACGCAACGCCATCGGAGGAACGCTCTACCACAAACGACTGGCTATGGTGCTCCGTGGCGGTAGTCCAGCTTAGCTGCACCTGCTGGTCTACACTATTTAGCTCAAAATCGGTAAGTACGGCAGGGGCGTTGCCGTTTTTATCGGCGTACAATACACCATTGGGCACCACTTGCTGCACCAAGCCAGGGCCATCATAGCGCAGTACCAGCCCTTGACTACCGCCGTGCTCACCATAGTATACGCGCATGGTATGAAAACCAGCGCTGAGTTTCTTGGTAGCTGTTGCTTCGCGGTAGCCGTGCGCGTCGCCGGCATTGATAACCGTGGGTTGCGCATCCTGATCAAACCACACGGAAGCGGCGTCGTCGGAACCGAGATAGAAGGTGTAGGTGCCGCCCGTGAGAGCGTACAACTTGCCAGTATAGGTGCCGCTAAACTCGTCGGGATTACCGGGAGAGTTATAAACGGCTACATCGCCCACATTGAATATGTCGGTCTGGCCAAAAGGGAAATTTAGCTCACTTACGTGACGGTTAACAATCCCTGGTTTAGCACGGGTAAAAAACGATATGTCGTCGTAGAAATAGCCGCGGTAATACGTGGCCAGCAAACCCGCTTCACAGGCATTAGGTGGGGTATTTTGGCCCAAAACGAGGGTAGGCAGCACCAGCCCCACACAAAACAGCACACAAAAACTGGTGCGCTTTATTGACTGTAACCAGCTGAAAAATGCGTAAAAATTAGTTTTCATAGCGTGGGTGGGAAGGAGAAAAGGGCGGAAAGCGTAATACCTCTGAGTAGGAAAAAGCAAAGTGAATGGCGGCCCGGAATCCAACTATATTATCTTATAATTGTAATATTCCAACTGCACTTGTAGCCATATACGGACACTCAAATCAGAGGTTTAAAATTATGACATTGCTAGGAAAAATAAAGTAAAATGATGGCTAAATGCTATTAAAAAAGATAGGGTATAGCATTCTAAAAAGGCTTGCTGTTCTTTGTGAAATTCTGATTGTTAGGCTGGCGACATTCTTCTCTCCCTCTTTTCTATGCTGATCTGGACCCTCACGCCACTACTGCTGCCCCTGCGGTATACCTGGAAAATTGCCCGCAATGCATCGGATAGCAAAACCAACCTGCTGGTCCAGCTCACCGATGGGCAAGGGCGTTACCAGGGTAAGGGAGAGGCAGCCCCAAACGTACGTTATGGAGAGTCGCCGGAGCGGCTGGTGCAAGAGTTCGAGCAACTGCTGGCGGCGGGCCTGAGCCACGTGGGCAGCCTGGTAGAGCTGGAAGCCTTGCTGGCCGCCTACCCCCCCGCCCACGCCCTGCGCTTCGCGCTAGAGTCGGCCTACCTACACCGGGAGGCGGATCGGCTCGGGCAAACCGTGCCGGCATTGTTGGGCGTGCCCGCGCCGGTAGCACGCACGCCCACCGCGTTTTCCCTGCCTATTATGGAGCCTGGCGCTGTGGCCGGCTTTATGCAAGCGCAGGACATGCGACGCTTTCCGCTGCTGAAAATCAAAGTGAATCAGGAGAGCGGCTACGAGCTGCTGCGCGAGGTAGTGCGCGCCGCGCCGGGGCACCTGCTGCTGATTGATGGCAACGAGTCCTGGACCAATGCCGACGCGCTGCTTCATTTTCTGGAGAAAATAGGGCAATTGCCCGGCTTGCGCGTGCGCCTGCTGGAGCAGCCCCTACCCGCCGCCTGCACCACCGACTACGAATACCTGCGCCCCCGTACGCCCTATCCCTTGTTCGCCGACGAATCGGTAACCGATACAGCCGATTTTGCGGCTATTGCCCGGCAGTTTCATGGCGTGAATATGAAGCTGATGAAGGCCGGCGGCTACCACAACGGCCTGCGCCTATTTGCCCAAACCCGCGCCCACGGCCTGCAAACCATGCTGGGTTGCATGGTCGAAACGTCGCTGGGCATTTGGTCGGCTCTGCAAGTGAGTGCATTGGCTGATGTATGCGACCTAGATGGATTTTTGATTCTGCGCGACGAGCCCTTTGGATTGGTGCATGAGCAGGATGGAGAGTTAGGAATGGTGAAGTGGTGAGTTTGTGAAGTGGTGAGTGGTGAGTTTGTGAAATGGTGAGTAAAAAACGGCTGTCATCCTGAGCTTGCGAAGGACCTTCTGCCAGTTGAACGAGTCGTTGATACGCTTGCCGTTCACACATGAGAAGGTCCTTCGACACTGGCTTGATGCGCCACATGCTCAGGATGACACGCATTTTCTATTCACAATTTCACAAACTCACCACTCACCATTTCACAAACTCACCATTTCACTACTCTTTACTTCGCCAACTGCTGAAGCTGCTGGTCCAGTTCGCGGAGTTGTTGGTCGAGTTGGCGGGTGTCGGGTGGGGTAGACTGGCGAGAGAGTAGGTCGATTTTTTGGTTGAGCAGCCGTACTTTTTGCTCCATCAGCTTCAACTGCTGACTTTGCCGGCTCAGCTGGGCCTGCAAGTCGGATAGGGGCACCACCTTGCCACGCTCTACATATTGCTCGAAGCGGGCTGCATTGGTGCCAATGGTATCGTGGCGGGCTGCTGCGGCGCTGCTAGGCGTTGCAAACACGATACTGCCCGCGCTATTCACATAGTCGCCCTCGTGCAGCGTCGTTAGTTTGCCGCTGGGCAGCTCTACAATGCCACTTTTATAGTTAATCTTCGTGCCATTGGCCAGCCGAATATTTTTTGTGAGCGGCTGGTAATTGTTATCTTGATGGAGCACTACCTCTCCATTGCGAAACAGAAACTGCGCTCCAGTACCGTAATCGACCGCACCTATAGGCCGAACGCGAACTGCAGTTTTTTGCTGGGCGCTGGCAGGTAGTACCGCCGTTAGCAAGCTGCCTGTTAGTAGAAGGGAGAAGAGAGTACGCATAAGTGGCTGGTATAGGGGAGGATTTTCCCTCTACGCAATCAGCACAAGGCAGAGTGGGTAAAGCAAGAACAAATTTTTTAGTTAAATATGTTGCAACATTAAATGTATGTACATACATTTGTGTCGTTAAGTAGCCGCATCAATTATGTCAGCAATGAAAATAGAGGATGCCATTAAGCAACCGGTTTTTAAGGATCCTTATCAAAAGGTGATGATCAACCTATTGTATACGGCAGGCTGGTTGGAGCTGCGGCAGGCTTCAGCCTTCCGCGAATACGGTGTAACTGGGCCCCAATACAATGTACTGCGCATTTTGCGGGGCCAGCACCCAAAGCCTGCCACCGTTAACCTGTTGATTGAGCGGATGCTGGATAAAACTAGCAACGCCTCGCGCATTGTGGACAAGCTAGAGGCCAAGCAACTCGTGACGCGCACGGTATGCCCCAGCAACCGCCGGGCCGTCGACATTCGCATCACCGACGCTGGGCTGGCGCTGCTGGAAAGCATGCAGCCCGCACTGGAAGAACAGAATACTGCTTTGAAAAACTTGAGCGTGGCGGAAGCCGAACAGCTCAGTAATTTACTCGATAAACTCCGGGACTGACGGCTTTCAGTCACATACACTCCTTTTTTCACCATGAAAAAAATCGTTTTGTCGGCTCTCGTAGCCGCCACTTTCCTTGGCACTTCTGCGTTTGTTTCGGCTCCTGGCACTGGCGCCAACGCTACCCGTGTGGAGAAAGCTGCCGCCAAGACCTACAAAGTACAGCCACAGCTCAGCACCCTGGGGTGGGAAGGCAAAGCCGTGACACACGGCCACAACGGTACGGCCCAATTTACGGGTGGTGAGTTGATGGTGAATGGCAACCAGCTGGTAGGCGGCACCGTGACGGTAGACATGACCACGGTGAAGACCACCGACATCAAAGATGCCGACAGCAACACCAAGTTCATGGGGCACATCAACTCGGATGACTTCTTCAGCACCGCGAAGTTCCCCACTGCTACCTTTAAAATCACGAAAGTAGCCTATATCAAAGGCGCTGCTGCTGATGCCAACAACGCCAACATTACCGGCGACCTAACCATCAAAGGCAAAACCAACAGCATCACCTTCCCCGCCAAGGTAGGCGTGAAGAATGGTGTAGCTGCTGCCAGCGGCACGGCCACCGTAGACCGCACCAAGTACGATATCAAATATGGCTCAAAGTCGTTCTTCGAAGGCATCGGCGACAAAGCCATCTACGACGACTTTACGCTGAGCTTCAACGTAATTGCCAAATAGTAAGCGCGTAAGCATACACAAAAAAGCCCCGTTACCATTGTGGTAACGGGGCTTTTTTGTGCGTTGTGCACGTTATTTACCGCGCAGGCGGCTCTGGCGGTACAGCATCTGCTGGCGCACCACCTGGGCCAGCGAGTCGGGCACGAAGACGGGCGTGGTGGGAGGCTGCTGGGCGTTGAGAGGGTAGCGCAGCCAATAGGTTTTGTCGGTGTCGTCGAACTGGCCGTTGCGGTCGGAATCGTAGCGCAGCTCGGCCAGCAGCATCTTCGTGTTCGGAATCAGTTGCCAGCTTTCGAGGCGGGTGCTATCGGGTGTGAGCTGGTGCAGTTGCTCGCCAGCGCGGTTGGAGATAAAGAGAATGCGCCCGTCGGCACTGGTCAGCTCACCGTCCCCATTGCGGTCAGCCGTAATCATCTGATAGAAAAGATGCGGGTAGGAAGTGGTAATCACCTTTTCGATACGGTAGCCGCCATTATCTAACAGTAGGTGGGTGCGGCCGGTAGGCAGATGATAAAATAGCAGATTGAAGACCGGGCCGCGGGCCGAGTCGTAGTTGGTGCTAGCATAGGAGGTAGGCGCATCACCCTTAATATCAATCAGCGGCCGTTCCTGCCGGCCCGTTTTCACCGCCATAATAGGCTGGTACACGTACCGGCCGCTGTCGAGTGGTACGGGAGCGGCGTATTGCACCCGGTACGTTTGAGCAGCCTGCCGAATGGTGAGCGAGTCGGGGATAGGCGGTGTCTGAGAAGCCGAAGTAGCTGCCGGTTTCTTTTGCTGATCGGGAGAGCAGGCGGTAGCCAAACCGCCAAGTAACAGACAGGTAAACAGCGTAGAACGGGTAAGGGGCATGAAAAGGGTTGCGCAAAGGGTAAACGGAAGCTGGGTTGCCTACTAACGAAACCCGGCAATAACTAGTACGGTAGCGGGTAGGGTAGGGATGTATCGAGCGGCTCAAAGCCTGTGCCAGCACCGGCGCCTACCCAGGCAGTGCCAGCTCGTGCGGTAGCTCAAACCGCAGACTGTGGCTTTTGCTGCGGGCACGCAGCTGCTGCAAAAAAGAATCGAGGTCGGCCTTGTATTCCAGCCACAAGTCTTCGTGTAGGTTGGCCTGTACCAGCGTGGTAGTGCGGGCAGCCAAACGGGCCGTGGCGGTATAAAAACCCGCAAACGGACTTTCAAACTGCCCTGTGTAGTTAGCGAAAATATGCCGCAGCATGTACAGATTCAGGTCTACCTCCAGGCGCTTGTCTTTGGTGATGCGGCGGGCGCGGGTCACTTCCTTGGTAGCTTTGCTAAGGGCTTTGGTAAGGCTGCGGTTGAGCAGCCGCCCGGTAGCCCCTACCGCAAACAGTTCATGAATCCGGTCGGAGGCCTGTTCATACACCGTTTCCACTGTCACGTCGGGTAGCAGCTCAAAGCTGAGCGTGTCGTACAGCTCGGCGTCGCGGCGGGCCGCACGTAACAGTAGGGCTTCTTTTTCCTTATCGGTGAGGCGTTTAAGCGCCTTTTTAAACTCGGCGGACGGAACGGGCATGAGGGAAATACGGACTAAAAAGGCAGAATTGAAAGTCTTGTACGATAGATAGGGCAACGGTATGTTGGGATTCGTAGCCTTTTTTCTATATTGCTAAAAATATTAGTTGTTCAAATTTTTAGCAAAGTAAGCCATGGCGCTACTCACTATTCAGGATGAAACTGCCATGGGCAGCATCCTCAACCGGCTGGAGTTGGAGATAGAGCAGGAGATGCTCACCGTACGCGAGTTGATTTCGCGGCGCGTGCAACAGGAAGTAACCACCTACAATGCCCGACAGGTAGGGGTGTTTAGCGGCTTGGTACAACCCACCATGTCGGAGCGAGTGCTCAATGGGTTTCGGCTGCGGCAGCCCAAACCCATTGATGCCGAAGAACAGCTGTACAAGGCGCTAGAAGGTTTTCAGCAAAACGGCTACTTCGTGCTCGTGAATGATCGGCAGGTAGAGTCGCTCGACGAGGAGGTGTGGTTGGGCGCGGGTGCTACGGCTAGCTTCATTAAGCTGACGCCGCTGGTAGGCGGATGATAGATGATTCCCCTCTGGACCACTCTATTGCGGCGCCTTGGCTTTGCTAAGGCCGAAACGCCTGCCATGCTTTCATCTCTATTTACTATGGTTACCAAAGAAAAGAAATCCTTTACGAAGCTGTTGAGCAGCCCCCGCCCCGAAGCCGTTGAAATGCAGCCTTTCCTTGAGCAGTACCTAACGGAAGTACAAGAGTTAAATTTATCCTATTACTGGGATTTGAGGCTGCCGGAACTGTCTGCCTATCAGACGCTCAAGCAGCAGGATGCCGCCTACAAAGGTCGGTTGGTGCTAGCCACAGTAGAGGCGCTGCGTAGTCTGTCTAATAATTATGAGACGCTTTATCAGCTAGAAGCATTGCTGAAGCAATTGCTGCGCCTGACGCTAAGCATCAGTAGTGAAGGATTCCTGCAACTGCTGAAGCTATACGGAATAAGCGAGCAGGCAAAGGAGCAGGAAGTGGAAACGGCGTTGAACAAGTTTCCGGTGCTGCTGAGGTGGTCGGATAAATCTGGACAGAATAGGGTGTTATCTTTCCTTCGTCATGAAAGACAGCCCTCAGCCTGCTAA